>NZ_JAHWFK010000041.1 GCF_019710575.1 Paractinoplanes polyasparticus
ACGTCGCCCGCGAGATCTACCAACTCATCACCTCAGAGCACCCAAAACCCGCCACTTGAAATCCATAGGAGCATCCCAAGGGAAAGAGGAAGCAGCCTACGACTTTCCGGCTGGGGCGGGAGCCGGTTGTCCACAGGGCATGTGGAAAAGTCCCCGCTGTGGATATCGCAGTCGTCGGCCTGGGCCTCATCGGCGGTTCGCTGCTCCACGCTCTGGCCGCCCACGGCCACCGCGTGACCGGCTACGACGCCGACCCCGCCACCCGCGACCAGGCCACCGCGGCCGGTTTCCGGATAGCCGGCTCTATCCCCGCCACCGTCGCCGGCACCGACCTCACGATCCTCGCCGTCCCCCTGCCCGCTCTCCCCGCGGTGGTCGGCGAGCTGGCCGGCTACCCCGGCCTGGTCACCGACGTCACCTCGGTCAAGGGCCCCGTACGCGACCTCGCCCCACCCCACTTCGTAGGCGGCCACCCCATGGCCGGCAAGGAGACCTCCGGCTTCCCGGCAGCCGATCCCGCCCTGTTCGAGGGCTGTGCCTGGGTCCTCTGCCTGGAGCCCGGCGAGACCTCCCTGCCCGGCTGGCTGACCCTGGCCGCCCTTTTCACCCGGCTCGGCGCCCGGGTGGTCCCGTTGACCGCCGCCGAGCACGACCGCGCGGTCGCCCAGGTCAGCCACGTCCCGCACCTGTTCGCGGCCGCGTTGGCCGGCCAGCTGCGCGACAACCCGCCGGCCGCCACGCTGGCCGCCGGCTCGTTCCGGGACGGCACCCGGGTGGCCGCCACCCGGGCCGAGCTGATCGCCGCCATGTGCGGGGGCAACGCCGCCGCGGTCCGCCAGGAACTGGACCACCTGCTGGCTGAGCTGCACGATTTCCGTGCCCTGCTCGATACGCCCGACCCGGTGGCCGCCCTGATCCCGGCGCTGCGCCCGGCCGTGGAGCTGCGCCGCGCCTGGCCTCCCGCCGCCGGCGCCCCGGTGGAGCTGCCGGCCGACATATCGGTACTGCTCGACTTGGGACGGTCCGGCGGCTGGGTGACCGCGGTCGCCGACGAAAAGATTTCCGCCATGCGGCCAGAAACTGGCCGCAATGACCCATAACTTGGGGAAACACCAACCCAAGGAGCGGCAAATGCCTGGTCAGGCCGGCGCCATCGAGAACGAGCAGCAGGGCCTTCTCGCCTACCTCGCGCAGATGCGCTACGTGCTGAAGCTGACCGCTTACGGCCTCGCCGACGAGCAATTGCGCGCCACCCCATCGGCCAGTGAGCTCAGCGTCGGCGGCCTGATCAAGCACTGCGCCTCGACCGAAGCCGGCTGGATGGGCCAGGTGCGCGGCGAGCCGCAGATCCTCGACTACCAGCAGTACGCGGAGAACTTCCGCCTGGCCGAGGGCGAGACCATCGACGACGTCCTGGCCCGCTACGACCGGGTGGCCGAGCAGACCGAGAAGACGGTCACCGAACTGAACGACCTCGAGCACCTGATCGAGATCGACCACTCGGTCCCGTGGAACAGCAAGGACATGACGCACTGGACGTTGAGATGGATCCTGCTGCACCTGGTGCAGGAGACGGCACGGCACACCGGGCACGCCGACATCGTCCGCGAGTCGGTGGACGGAGCCACGGCCTATCCGCTGATGGCCGCAGCCGAGGGCTGGCCCGAGACGGACTGGCTCAAGCCGTGGCGGCCGGCGACCCGGTGATCACGCGGCGGTCGGTCACGATCGCCGTCACCAGGTCGTGCGGTGTCACGTCGAAGGCCGGGTTGGCGGCGTCGGCCCACGGGGTGATCTCGGCGGCGGCCCGGTCCTCGATCGGCACCGCCCCGCCGTGCGGGGTGTCGAGGTCGACCGTCGACTCGGGCGCCACCACGACGAACGGAATGCCGGCCCGGCGAGCGCCCAGGGCGTGCGCGTACGTGCCGATCTTGTTGATCACGTCGCCGTTGGCACAGATCCGGTCGGCGCCCACGATCACCGCGTCGACCTCGCCCCGCGCCATCAGGAAGGGCCCGGCCGAGTCGACCGCCACCCGGTGCTCGATGCCCCACTGGGTCAGCTCCCACGAGGTGAGCCGCGCGCCCTGCAACAGCGGACGCGTCTCGCTGGCGATCACGCCCGCCAGCCGGCCCCGCTGGTGCAGCTCGTGGACGACGCCGAGGGCGGTGCCGACGGTGACCGCGGCCAGCCCGCCGGTGTTGCAGTGGGTGAGCAGACGCGCGCGGGCGCCGCAGAGCTGGGTCAGCAGGTCGGCGCCGCGTGTGGCCATCGCGGCCGAGGCGGCGATCTCCTCATCGCGTACGCGACAGGCCTCCTCGAGCACGGCCTGAGGTCCCCGATTCAACTGGGAAGCGGCCCGCTGGGCGCCGCGGGCGAGGTTGACCGCTGTCGGCCGGGCCGTCTCGACCCTGCGTACGGCGAGGGCCAGTGCCTGCGGATCGTCGGCGTGCACCCGGGCGGCCAGCGCCACCCCGAAGGCTCCGGCCACCCCGAGTGCCGGAGCACCCCGTACGGCCAGCGACTGCACCGCCGCCACCAGCTCACCCACGGTGTGCAGGCGCAGGATCCTCAGCTCGCCCGGCAGCATCGTCTGATCGATGATCTCGATCGCGCCGTCCACCCAGTCGATCGTCCGCATGCGGGCGATGGTATCCGCGGGCGGTCTCTAAGCTGATCGGCATGGCGTCTCGTGATCCGGTGGCCGACCTGCGGCGCATCGCCTTTCTGCTGGAGCGCGCGAACGAGTCGACCTATCGGGTGCGCTCGTTCCGCGCGGCCGCGAAGACGATCGGCGGCATGCCCGTGACCGAGCTGGCCGAGCGGGCCGCCGCCGGGACGCTGGGCGAGCTGTCCGGCGTCGGCGATGTCACCGCCCGCTGCATCGCCGAATCGCTCGAGGGCGAGGAGCCGGTCTATCTGCGCCGGCTCGAAAGCACCGAGGGCACCGACCTGCAGGGCGCGGCCCGCCGCCTGCGGGAGGCGCTGCGCGGCGACTGCCACGCCCATTCGGACTGGTCGGACGGCGGCTCCCCGATCGAGGAGATGGCGCTGGCCGCGGTCGAGCTGGGCCACGAATACCTCGTGCTGACCGACCACTCGCCCCGGCTGACGGTGGCTCGCGGCCTGCCCCCAGCCCGCCTGCGCCGCCAGCTCGACTACGTGGCCAAGCTCAACGACGCCCTGCCCGAGGGCTTCCGGATCCTGACCGGGATCGAGGTCGACATCCTCGACGACGGCTCGCTCGACCAGGAGGACGCGCTGCTGGCCCGGCTGGACGTGGTGGTCGGCTCGGTGCACAGCAAGCTGCGCGACGAGTCGCCCCGGATGACCAGGCGAATGGTCAACGCGCTGGCCAATCCCCACCTCGACATCCTGGGCCACATGACCGGCCGCAAGGTGGCGGCGGAGGGCGCGGGCGACCGCGGGCACCGCAAGGGTCACACCCGTCCGCCGAGCACGTTCGACCTCGACAAGGTGATCGCCGCCTGCGTCGAGCACGGCAAGGCCATCGAGATCAACTCGCGGCCCGACCGGCTGGACCCGCCGAAGCGGATGCTGACCGTCGCGGTCGAGGCGGGCTGCCTGTTCAGCATCGACACCGACGCGCACGCGCCCGGGCAGCTCGATTGGCTCCGGTACGGCTGTGAGCGGGCCGCCCTCTGCGGTGTGCCACCGGAACGGGTGGTCAACACGTGGTCGATGGAGCAGCTGCTGGAGTGGGCCGCCGGACACGCGTGAAAGGCCGTAGGGTCGGGCGGTGGGACGAATTGATGACCTCGCCGACCGCTATGTCAACGAGTGGGCGGAACTCAGCCCGATCGGCGCCTCGTACGCGGGTATCGCCGGACACGACGCCTCGACCGACGACTTCTCGCCCGACGGCTTCGCCGCCCAGACCGAACTGACCCGGCGCACCCTCAACGAACTCGACGTGACCGACCCGGAGCACGAGTCCGAGGCGGTCGCCAAGGACGCGATGATGGAGCGGCTCGGCCTCGAGCTGGCCACCGACGAAGCGGGCTTCGCGCGGAGCGGGGTGAGCGTCATCACCAGCGGGCTGCATTCGCTGCGGGGCGTCCTCGACGTGATGCCGACCGAGGGTGAGCAGGCGGTCGCCAACATCTCGGCCCGGCTGAACGACCTGCCGCAGGCTCTCGAGCAGTACAAGCGCACCCTGCTCGAGGAAGCCGACGCCGGCCGTGTCAGTGCCCGCGCGCAGTTGCTGGCGGTCGCCGAGCAGTGCGACGCCTGGACCGACCCCGACCGCGACGACTTCTACCGGGGGCTGGCGGGACGGCTCGAGGCCGGCGGGGCGCTCGCCGCCGAGCTGACCCGGGGTGCGGAGGCGGCCACCGCGGCCACGGCTGACTTCGCCGAGTTCCTGCGGCGCGACCTGTCGCCGCGCGGGCGCGAGAAGGAGGCGGCCGGGCTGGAGCGCTACGAGCTGGCCTCGCAGTACTTCCTCGGCGCGAAGGTCGACCTGCAGGAGACGTACGAGTGGGGCTTCGCCGAGCTGCACCGGCTCGAGGACGAGATGCGGGCCACCTCGGCTCAGATCGCCGGCTCGGGGGCTTCGATCGACGAGGCGGTGGCGGTTCTCGACGCCGACCCGGCCCGCAACATCCCGGGCAAGGAAGCCTTCCGCGACTGGATGCAGCAGCTGGCCGACAAGGCGATCACCGAGCTCAACGGCACCCATTTCGACATCGAGCCGCCGGCCCGCACCATCGAGTGCTGTCTCACGCCGACCAGCGACGGCAGCATCTACTACACCGGCCCCAGCGAGGACTTCAGCCGTCCCGGTCGCATGTGGTGGGCGGTGCCCGAGGGTGTCACCGAGTTCTCCACCTGGCGTGAGGTCACGACGGTCTATCACGAGGGCGTGCCCGGCCATCACCTCCAGATCAGCCAGACGCTGCTCCGGGCCGACCTGCTCAACCGCTGGCAGCGCCTGCTGTGCTGGTGCTCGGGGCACGGCGAGGGCTGGGCCCTGTACGCCGAGCGGCTGATGGACGAGCTGGGCTACCTCGCCGATCCGGGCGAGCGGCTGGGCATGCTCGACGGCCAGGCCCTGCGGGCGACCCGGGTGATCGTCGACATCGGGATGCACCTCGAGCTGGAGATCCCGCGCGACAACCCGTTCGGCTTCCACCCGGGCGAGCGCTGGACGCCGGAGCTGGGCTGGGACTTCCTGCGGGCGCACACCCGCATGGAGGAAAAGACGCTCCGCTTCGAGTGGAAGCGTTACCTCGGGTGGCCGGGCCAGGCGCCGTCCTACAAGGTGGGCGAGCGGATCTGGCTCCAGGCCCGCGAGGAGACCCGTCAGCGCAAGGGCGCGGATTTCGATTTGAAAACGTTCCACCGCGACGCCCTGAACCTCGGCGCGCTCGGCCTCGATCCCCTTCGCAAGGCACTCGCCCGCATCTGACCCGTTTCGGGCTTTTCCCCGGTTCGCGCCGGGGAAAAGCCGCGGGAAAGCCCCAGGGGGGCCGAAGGCACTCGGCCGAGCAGTGATCAGTCCAGCACTTTCAGCCATGTCGTTGCTCATAGTTATTGTGCGATTACTTTTCGCTTAATCGATACGGGTCTTATCGGTCAACGATTATGGATCTTGTGGCTTTTCGTCCGGCCGCTCTGCCGTTACCATCGCCGCGATAACCAACCCGTCTTCCGAAACCGGTCTGGGCTGGGGCTTCCGACCCGGGCAACGGAACTGAACGCTCGTTACAACGACGACAACGGCACCCTGTATCCCCCGATCAGCCGAGAGAGTTCGGGCCCTTGGAAAGGGGTTTCTTGAAGTTTTCTCGGATAGATTGGCCCGGATCGTGCGCCTGACGGCTACGGAACGTAGCCAAAATTACGGCTCATGGCGTGTGCATGGCGGAGGACGAAAGCAATGAACAGCCGGCGAACCCGTTTAGGCTCCGCGCTCGCGGTGATTTTGACGGTCCTGGTTCTCGTGCCGACAGCGGTGCTGTTCGGTCGAGTCTGGACGGATACTTCCGACAAGCGGAACAGCACCGAGCTCGAGAAGAAGGGCGTTGAGTATCTCTCCGCCCTGACTCCGCTCGTGAGCGCCCTCGCCGAATCCCAGTCGACGGGCATTCAGGGCGTCAGCGAGCCGCCGGAGTCCCTGGCCGCGGCGGTCACCCGGGTCTCGGCCGCGGATGCGAAGCTCGGTGACGACCTGAGCACCAAGCCACGCTGGGCCGACCTCAAAGACAAGATCAGCAAGCTGCCGAAGGTCACCGGCGCCGTCAACATCCTCAACGCCCACGTCGAGGCGAGCGATCTGACGCTGGCGCTCTACGCCGCCGTCCGGCGCAACGCGGAGCTCAACCGCGACCCCGACGGCGACATCTCGAACCTCCAGCAGGCCGTGGCGATCGACATGCCGACCACCGTGACCCGGGTGAACCGGATGGGCGACTACGCGAACCTCCTGCAGGGTCTGCCGGCCGCCAGCCGGCCCCAGGTGCAGGCGCAGTTCGCCCACGAGGTGCTCACTGTGCAGGACACGGTCAAGCAGCTCACCGAGAACCTGCAGGCCGCGGTCGACAACACCGAGAGCGACACGCTCAGCGGCAGCCTGGTCAGCGCGCTCGACTCGTTCCGCCGCGGCGTCGAGGCGATGAACCGTGGCGCCAACCCGGCCGGCACGCCGAACGCCGCCACCATGTCGACCGCGCAGACCACCCTGCAGACGGCGCTCAGCAACCTCGCCGGCATCACGCTCAAAGAGATGGAGCGCCTGCTCGACGACCGGCTCGGCTCGCTCGACTACCGGCGTACCGAAGCCGTCATCATGGGCGCGCTCGCGCTGCTGCTGGTGCTGGGCGCGCTGATCTGGCCGGCGTTCACCCGGCGCCGCGAGGCCGAGGCCACGCCGGAGCGCCCGGCCGGTGTCGGCGAGTCCACCCGGGACGTCGCGCTCAACCGGCCCGGCGCCGGCCCTGGTCCTAGCCCCGGCTCGCCGTACGGAGCCCCGTACAACCAGGCGCCGGGCTACGGCGACCTCGACCCGACACGGCGGGGGGAGCGGTCCGGTGCTGTTCGGTAAGTTCCGCATCCTGGGCAAGCTCGCCCTGCTGGTGCTCGTGCCGCTGCTCGGCGTCGTGGCGCTGAGCGTGCCGATCATCATCAACCGCGTCCAGGCCGCCGCCGACGCGCAGAACACGTCCGACACCGTGGCGCTGGCCACCCGCGTCGGAACCGCCGTGCAGGAGCTTCAGGAGGAGCGCCTGCTCTCGGTCGGCTTCCTCTTCGGGCTCGTCGGCCAGTCCGACCTGGTGGTGCAGAGCGCCGCCGCCCGCGACGCCGTGGCCGCCGTGGACGACGGCGGCGACGCCGTGTCCCGGGAGCTCTCCCGGGCGCTGCGCAACGCCTCCCGCCTCGACAACGCCCGGCAGAACGTGCTCAACCGGGCGATCCTGCCGAACGAGCTGGTTCTCGAGTTCACCAACCGGATCACGCCGATCATCAACGGGCTCGCGCTGTCGTCGAACGCGGACCTCAAGACCGGTGTCGGACGGCAGCTCTTCGCCCTCGAGCAGGCGCTGCGCAGTGACGACCTGATCAGCCAGGCGTCCGGTTACCTGACCGCCGCGGTGGTCAGCAAGAACCCCGGCTTCATCGGCCTGTTCTCGCAGTCGCTGATTCAGCTCCAGCAGATCATCTTGAATGCCGAGTCGTTCTTCACCGACAGCCAGTACAAGCTGTACCTCGGCGCGCAGGACGCGTTCCAGTCCCGCGTGGGCAACCAGTTCCTCGCGCTGGCCGCGACCGACCCGGCCACGGCTATCGCGTCGCTGCAGGTCCAGACCCTGTTCCCGTCGCTGCAGTCCGTGCTCGTCCTCGGCGGCTTCGTCGAGAAGCGCGTGGCGGCGGACGTGAACGCGATCGTGACCAACAACCGCGACACCGCCATCCGCGACGCCTTCCTCATCGGTGGCGGCTCGTTCCTGCTGCTGCTCATCGTGGTCGGGCTGAGCCTGTTCATGGCCCGCGCGGTGGCCCGGCCGCTGCGCCGCCTCACCGTCTCGGCCGACCGGATCGCCCGCGCCGCCGAGGCCGAGCTCGAGCGGGTGGCCGACGACGACGCCGAGTCGGTCCGCCCGATCCGCCTCGACCCGGTCGACGTCGAGGCCCAGGACGAGATCGGCGACCTGGCCCGCGCGTTCGACCGGGTGCAGACCACCGCCGTACGGCTGGTGGAGCGGCAGGTGCTCGGCCGGCGCAACACCGCCCAGATGTTCGCGCACGTCGGCCGGCGTACGCAGAACCTGGTCGGCCGCCAGCTGGCGCTGATCGACAACCTGGAGCGCCGGGAGACCGACAGCGACCGCCTGGCCGAGCTGTACCGCCTCGACCACATGTCCAGCCGTCTGCGCCGGAACGCGTCCAGCCTCGTCGTGCTCTCCGGCGCCACCGGCGCCAACGAGCACATGGCCCCGCTCCCGCTGCAGGACGTCGTGCGTCTCGCCCTCGGTGAGATCGAGGACTACACCCGCGTCGACGTCGACGTCCCGGAAGAGATCGTGGTCGTGCCGGCCGTCCTGGCCGACCTGACCCTGCTGCTGGCGGAGCTGATGGAGAACGCGACCGCGTTCTCGCCCCCGCACACCCGCGTCGTGATCACCGCGAACGAGTTGCGGGGCGGCGCCCGGCTGGCGATCGTCGACCAGGGCCTGGGCATGCCGCCCGAGCGCCTGGCCGAGGAGAACGCGCGGCTCACTCGTCGTGAACGTCTCGACCTGGCCCCCAGTGAGGTGCTCGGCCTGTTCGTGGTCGGCCGGCTCGCCCGCCGGCACGGCGTCGAGGTCACGCTGACCGAGACGCCCGGCGGCGGCATCACCGCCTGGGTCGACCTGAACCCGTCGCACCTGATCGCGCGCGTGGTCAGCACGATGGCGCCGGACGTGCCGCCGTTCCCGTCGATGGCCGCCCCGGCCCAGGCGAGCTATCACACATCGGAGTTCGCGCAGGTCATCGCCGGTTCCGCGGCCCGCGCCGGGGTCCCCGGCAGCCAGCAGCCGTTCGACGCCAACGTGCTGCACCGGGCGACTCAGACGCTCGAGACCGGACAGTCGTGGAACGCGTTCGCGCCGATCAAGGCCACCGCCCAGGTCGCCGGGCCGCACGTCGACCCGTACGCCGGGCAGCCGATCTACGACGCGGAGCCGGTCTACACCCCCGGCCAGCCGGTGGCCTTCCAGCAGCCGGTCGTCACACCCGACTACGACCTGAACGCCCCGGTCGCCGGGCGGGTGCCGGCCGCGATGCCGGAACTGCCGGCCGCCGGGCCGAGCGCCTGGCACCAGCAGCCCTCGACGCCACCGCAGACCACCTGGTCGCAGCCGGTCGTGGAAACCCCGGCGCCGGTCGCCTGGTCGCAGCCGGCCGTCGAGCCGCCGCCGGCCATGCCGGCCATCCCGCACCAGCGTTCGGGCGAGGAGGACTACCGGTACGCGCCTCAGGCGTACCAGCAGCCGTCGAGCCCCGAGCAGCGGCCGGCCGAGACGCCGTCCCCGCCGAGCCAGGGCAACACCGGCCCGCTGCGCCGCCGGATCCCCGGCAACCAGCTGCCGGAAGAGGGCGGCCGGGCGCTTCCCGCCCGCGCGCCGTCGCAGGACGACGCGGTCGCCGCGAGGGCCGCGTTCGACGATTTCGAGGCCGGGGTCAGCCGCGCGCAGTGGGACGTCGCCGAGACGCACATGTCCTCACCGCCCTCCGCCGGCCACGCTCCCCTGGCTCGCCGGGTGCCGGGCGCCACCCTGCCGCGTGACGAGCCGAACTACCCGCCGCCGGCATCGCCGAGTCTTCCCCTGGACCCGGACGCCGCCCGAGCCCTGATGGAACAGTTCGAGTACGGCGTCGCACTCGCTCTGAACGAAACGAAGCCACAACCCGAGGGACAACCGCGATGACTTCCCCCTACAGCACCGACACCGGTAACGGCCGCGACTACGCCCAGTCACAACTGAGCGCCGAGGCCAAGACCTTCAACTGGCTGCTGGACTCCTTCACCTCCGGCACGGCCGGCGTGATCGAGGCCATCGCGGTGTCGTCCGACGGTCTGCTCATGGCGATGTCGGCGATCAAGGACAGGCCCAACGCGGAACGTCTGGCCGCGGTGGTCTCGGGACTGACGAGCCTGGCCGGCGGGGCCGCGAGCTGGTACCGACTGGGCTCTCTGAACCGCGTCATCATCGACATGGCGGACGGATACCTGTTGGTCACCGCGATCAGCGCCGGATCGGTGCTCGGTGTGATCGCGGACCGGTCGGCCAATCTCGGCACCCTGGCGTACGAGATGACGCTGTTCGCCACCCGCGCCGGTGGCGCCCTCAGCCCGCGCCTCATCGCCGAGTTGAAGAACGCCGTTCAGCAATGACCTACCCGGACCCCGACGACCCGGCACACCCGGCTCGGCCGAGTGTCCGCCCGTTCCTGCAGTCCGGCCCGCTCCCGGCCGGTGGCTACCGTCCCGCCCCGGCGGACGAGCAGCCGCCGGCCGCCGAGCAGTCCTCTGCTCTGCGCCCGTTCGTCATCACGTCCGGGCGCACCAACGGCGCCGATCCCGACATCGGGATGGAAACCCAGGTGACCGTCACCCCCGGCGCCGGCCCCGTCCGTCTCTCGCCCGAGATGCGGGCGATCGTCGGCCTCTGTTTCGAACCCGTCTCCGTGGCGGAGATCTCCGCCCGGCTGCGCCTGCATCTCGGCGTCACACGCATCCTCGTCGGCGACCTGCGCGCCGCCGGCCAACTGGACGTCCACGTGCTGGACAACGAGACCCCCGACCCCGAAACCATCATGCGAGTGATCCGTGGACTACGAGCAATCACCTGACCGCGTCGTCGGCACCGCCGCCGTGGGCAGCGGTGGCCATCCGAAGAAAGCGCCGGTTCCGGTCAAGATCATCGTTGCGGGCGGCTTCGGCGTCGGCAAGACCACCACCGTGGGCGCCATCTCGGAGATCTCGCCGCTGACCACGGAGGCCGAGATGACCTCGGCCTCCGTGGGCATCGACAACCCCGGCCAGGCCACCATGAAGACGACGACGACCATCGCGATGGACTTCGGCGTGCTCACGATCGACCAGACGCTGAAGCTCTACATCTTCGGCACGCCGGGGCAGTCGCGCTTCGCCTTCATGTGGGACGACCTGATCAAGGGCGCCCTGGGCGCGCTGGTCGTGGTCGATACCAACCGGATCGACGACTGTTATCCCGCCGTGGACTACTTCGAGCGCGCCGGGCTTCCGTTCGTGGTCGGCGTCAACACGTTCAATGGGCAAATGAGCTACAGCCTGGACGAAGTGCGCTGGGCGCTGGCCATCCGCGAGGATGTGCCGGTGCTGTCGTTCGACGCGCGTTTCCGCGGGTCGGTCCGCGACGCGCTGCTCGTCGTGCTCGATCAGGCGCTGGACAAGGCGATCCGCCAGAAATCGTCATACTCCTGACGGCGGGTGTGCGGTGGGTCGCTGAGATCGAGGTTCCCAAATCGGCCTCGGAGCGGGCAGAGTGGTAATCGGCGAGACCCGCTACGGAAGGACGATCACGTGCGAGGCGGATTGGATGACGCTCTCGAGAAGCTCGCGCGCCGTGACGAGCTGCGCCGGCGAGCGACGGGGGAGTCTCCCGGCACGCCCGCGGCCGTGACCGAGCTGGTCGAGGCGATCGCGGCCGTGGTCGGGCGTCATCCCGAGCTGGGTGTGAGCGTGGGCGTCGAGGGCGCCGGCGATCCGCTCCTGCTGCACTTCTATCTCGCCGAAGGCCAGGTGCAGGTCAACGCCGAGAACGCGGCGGTCCTGGCGCCCGAAGCGACCGGCCCGCGGCACGCCGATTTCGACCTCGACGCCGACGAACGCCCCTATTCGGCCGCACCGTATTCGGCCCCGCCGGCCGACCAGGTGGGCGGTGACACGCGCCGGCTGAGCCAGGACGATCAGGATCGTTTCGGCCCGGCCTCGTTCGACCACGCGCCCCCGGCCGCGCCGGATTACTACGCCGAGTCCGACACGGCCGAGCGCCGCTACGGCTCGTTCGACGCCCCGCCCTCGGCGGAAGACCACCGCTACCCCGAACGTGACCCGGGCGAGTCGTCCCGCGACCTCGGCGCCCGCCTGCGTGACCTGGGTATGGCGTCCAGCGAACCGCCGCCGGCCTATCCGCCGCATCCATTCGCCGCTACGCCCCCGCCGCCCGTGCCTCCGCAGTCGTCCTCGTCCGACACGGCCGGTGGCGCCACCCGCCGCATCCAGCCCGAGCAGCACCGGGCGCCGACCGAGCCGTCGGCCGCCGAGCGTGGTGGGCCGGGCCGCGGACAGGTTCCGGAACAGCGCGGCATGCCGACGCCGCTGCCCCAGCCGATCCCACTCCAGGTCGAACGCCCGGAAGAGACCGAGATAGCAGCCCGCCGCCTGGCCGCGCTGCTGCGTGACGATCCGTCGCTGCTCGACCAGCCCCGCGGCTGACGCAGCGTAATGTGAACCATCGCCGAACTCGTGGGTGGTTTGTGCCCGAAAAGCCCGCCTGAGTTGTCTGGGTTGGGCCTTTCAGCCAGATCACTACTCCGGCCCTTGTATCACGCTGTGTAACTGAAATAGCGTCCAAGGCGTTCCCGCTACGGCGCGTAACCTCCCTCGGTTTCGCCGCCCACCTGCGTACGCCTCGGAGATGTCGATGTCGCTGCCCGAAGTCCACCTGGTCGCCGGCACCGTGGGCGAGGCCCTGCGGCTCGCCCCGGTCGCACTCGCCATGCGCGAGCAGGGCCGGCTCGCCGCCGTCCCGGTGGCCACCGGCGCCGACCCCGACGCGGTCGGCCAGGTTCTCACCGCCCTCGGCATCACCCCCCGCATCACGCTGCCGTCCGGCGACGGGCACACCGAGACGATGCGCCGCTTCGACGAGCTGTGGGCCGCGAGGACGCCGGCCGCCGTGATCGTGCGGGACGGGCTCGCCCCCGCGCTGGCGGCCTTCTGGCGGCGCGTCCCGGTGCTCGCCATCGACGCCGGCCGGCGCTCGGGCGAGTTCGGCTCGGCCTCGGTCCTCGAGTCCCAGCGGCGCCTGCTGGCCCAGGTCACCACCGTGCACCTGGCCGCCACTCCGCTGGCCGCGATGAACCTGCTGGACGAGCGGGTGATCGCCGGCGACACGCTGCTGACCGGCGGCACCGCCCAGGACGCGGCGCAGTTGTTCGCGACGCGGACCCTGGCCGCACCGTCACGCGGCCGTCGCACGATCGTGCTGGGCATGCCCGCCGAGCGCGCCGACGCGATCGGCCCGGCGCTGCGCTACCTCGGCGGCCGCTACCCCGACCTCGAGGTCGTCCGGGCCGCCGACTTCGCGCCCGGGCTCGAGCTCGCCACCCTGCTGGCTCAGGCCTACCTCGTGGTCACCGACGACGAGGACCTGGTCGAGGAGGCCCTGGCCGCCTACTGCCCGGTGCTGATGATCGGCTTCGCGGCCCGGCACGCCGAGGCGTTGCACGCGGGCAGCGTGCGGCTGGTCGAGCCCGACCCGGCTGCGATCAGCAGCGAGGCCGCCGATCTGCTGGAGCACGGGGTGCGCCGGGACGCCATGGCGCTCGGCGGAAATCCGTACGGCGACGGTCTCGCCGCCTATCGCGTCGCCCAGGCCACCGCGGCGCTGCTCGGCCACGGGCAGTTCCCCGACCCGATGCCGGCCAAGCCCACCGCGGGGGTCGCCCGATGAAGGAGAGCACGATGGACGTCGCCGATTTCTGGACGAAGTCGTGGACCAGCGACGACCGGGTCGCGGTGCGGCAGATGCTGGCCCCGGACGCCGAGATCGAGTGGAACCTGGACGCGCCGGTCGACGACGAGGAACTGGTGCAGGTGCTGCACCGGATCGCGGTCTTCGCCGACACGGTCACCGTGGTGGGGCAGAGCCGGGCCGACGACGGCGCGGCCCTGGTCTACGACCTCGACGCGCCGTTCGGCACGGCCCGGATGGTGGAGTTCCTGACCATCGCCGACGGCCGGATCACCGAGGTGCGCCAGGTCTACGACGTGACGGCGACCGACCAGTTCTTCCCCGGCCTGTACGCCAATTAGGAGCCGGCCTCTGCGCCGATCAGGAGAATGTGCGGTCGAGCAGCGCGAACAGGTTGACCCAGTGCCGCTGCTCGGCCTCGCGGTTGAACATCGCCGTGTCCGACATCGTGAAGCCGTGCGGCGCTCCGGCGTAGACCTCCGATGTGTACTTCACGCCGGCCTCGTCGAGCGCGGCCTCGAGCGTCCGGATCTGGTCGGGCGTGGCTGACGGGTCGTTGTCGGCGTGGCCGAAGTAGGCCTCGCCGGTGATGGCGCCGACCGACCGGTGCGGGCTGTCGGGCTGGTCGGTGACGAGCCGACCGGCGTGGAAGGCGGCGACCGCGGCGATCCGGTCCGGGTGCGCCTCGATGGCTCGCAGCGCGTTCGTGCCGCCCATGCAGTAGCCGACCACCAGCACCGGCCGGTCGGCCACGGCGTCCTGACCGATGAAGAAGTCGAGGTAGCGGCCGGTGTCGGTGGCGACGCGGTCGGCGGTCAGGCCCTGGATCAGCGGAATCAGCCGGCCGAAGGCGGCGTCGCGCTTCTCGGCGTCGGTCAGTTCCTCGGGCTCGACCAGCGGCGAGGGGCCGCCGCGGTAGAGGATGTTCGGCGCCAGCACCGCGTAGCCCCGCTCGGCGATCCGCCCGGCCATCTCGGCGATCCGCGGGCGCAGTCCGAAGGCGTCCATGAAAAGCAGGACGCCGGGAAACGGGCCGTCACCGTCCGGCCGCACGAAGTAGGCGTCCGCGGTGCCGTCCACGGTCGCGATCTGCACAGTGTTGATCTGCATTGGCGCACCTCCGGGAGCGACCGTAGCACCAACCGGGGAAGCATCCCCGGTCTCGTCGTACCCTGTCACCCATGGCAGATCGACTGCGCGCCGACGCGCAGCGTAACCGGACCGCGCTCCTCGCCGCCGCCCGCGAGGTCTTCGGCGAACACGGGCTGGACGCCTCGCTCGACGAGATCGCCCGCCGGGCCGGGGTCGGCAACGCCACGCTCTACCGGCGCTTCCCGACCCGCCGTGATCTGATCGCCGAGGTCTTCGCGGGGCAGATGACCGGGTACGTCGACCTGGCCGAAACCGCCCTGGCCGAGCCCGACCCGTGGGCCGCGTTCGTGACCTACCTGACCCGGCTGTTCGAAATCCAGGCGACCGACCGCGGCCTGTCCGAGCTGTTGGTGAACAGCGGTTTCGACGACGACGCGCGGCTGACCGAACTGCTCGCGACCGCGCAGCGCGGTGCCACCCAGGTGATCCGCCGGGCACAGTCGGCGGGCCGGCTGCGCGCCGACTTCACCCGGCAGGACATCAGTCTGCTCATGCGGGCCAATGCCGGGGTGCTGCGCAGTTCGGCCGACCCCAGCGCGTGGCGCCGTCAGCTCGCGCTGGTGCTGGACGGCCTGGGCGCCCGATGAAATCCGGCCGTCTGGCGCCCGCGTGAAATCCGGCGATTTTAAAGCTGTTTAAGGATTGTTTAACGGGCGGCGGCCGACACTCGGACCACATCCCCAAACAGGCGCGACCCTGGGCCCCCACCCGGGGTCGCGCCGTTTCAGGCGAATCCCCGGCCCGCTTCGGCCAGCGCCTCCGACACCAGGTCCCACAGGTTGGTGCCGGGCGGCTTGTCGAGCCAGATGTGCAGGGCCACCCGCAGGGAAGCCAGGAAGGCGGCGGAAGTCATCTTCACCCGTACGCTCGTCGCGTCAGCCCCGGAGCGGGCGGCGATCTCGGCCGAGAGCTCACGTTCGAGCGCGGCGAACGTCTGCACCTGCGCTGCCACCAGGCTGGGCTGGGCGCGGACGAGGCGGCTCTGCGCGACCCATTGCGGGTCGAGGTCACCCAGCTCGAGGTAGAACTGCTCGGCCGCCGCGGTGAGCGCCGCCCACGTCGGCTCCCCGGCCGGACGTGCCCGCACCTTCTCGATCAGCAGGTGGATGCGCTGGTAATCCCCGTAGAGCAGCGCCTCTTCCTTGCTACCGAAGTAGTTCGAAAACGTACGCCGGGAGACGCCGGCCTCATCGGCGATCGCCTCGACTGTGACGCGCTCGGGCCCGTGCTCGATCGCCAATCGCATCGCGGCCGCATGCAGGGACTGCCGGGTCGCGGCCTTCTTACGCTCGCGGAGTCCGGGCTCGGCAGCGGTGGTCATCACTTGAGCGTACCGGCGTGTGATTCCCTTCTCGATGAGCAAACTTGCGCAATGAGAAAGTTCGGTCGATAGTTGTATCTGGCAACTACTTCTGCTTCACCACGATGGAGGCTGCGCGATGAGCGCCTCGACCACCACGGGCACCCGGCCGGGCGCCATGTCCCACCGCCAGATCATGGAGGCGCTCTCCGGCCTCCTTCTGGTGCTCTTCGTCGCGATGGCCAGCTCGACCATCGTCTCCACGGCGCTGCCCAAGATCATTGGTGTTCTCGACGGCAGCCAGACGCAGTACACCTGGGTCGTCACCGCGACCCTGCTCACCGCGACCGCCTCCACCCCGATCTGGGGCAAGCTGGCCGACCTCTACAGCAAGAAGCTGCTGGTCCAGATCGCCATCGTGGTGTTCGTGCTCGGCTCGATCGTGGCCGGCTTCTCGCAGACCGCCGGTCAGCTGATCGCCGCCCGGGCGTTCCAGGGCCTCGGCATGGGCGGCGTGCAGGCGCTGGTCCAGGTCGCGATCGCCGCGATGATCCCGCCCCGTGAGCGCGGCCGTTACAACGGCTACCTCGGTGGCGTCATGGCCCTGGCCACGGTCGGCGGCCCGCTGCTGGGCGGCCTGATCGTCGACTCCACGCTCGGCTGGCGCTGGTGCTTCTTCATCGGCGCCCCGATCGCGGTGATCGCCCTGGTCGTGCTCCAGAAGACGCTCAACCTCGAGGTCATCCGCCGGGCCGACGTGAAGATCGACTACCTCGGCGCCGGGCTCATCGCGGCCGGCGTCAGCACCCTGCTCGTCTGGGTCTCGTTCGTCGACAGCTCGTTCGCCTGGCTCTCGTGGGAGACCGGCGCGTTCGTCGGCGCCGGCGTCGTGCTCCTGGCTCTGGCCGTCTGGGTCGAAACCCGGGTCGCCGAGCCGGTGGTGCCGCTCGACATCATCAAGCAGCGCAACACCGCCCTGGCGATCATCGCGAGCCTCGCGGTCGGCATGGCGATGTTCGGCGGGGCCGTCTTCCTCGGCCAGTACTTCCAAATCGGCCGCGGCTACAGCCCGACCGAGGCCGGCCTGCTCACCATCCCGATGATGGCCGGCATCCTGGTCTCCTCCACGGTCACCGGTCGCATGATCACCAAGAGCGGCCGGATCAAGCCGTACATCCTGGCCGGCACGATCGTGCTGGTCGCGGGCTTCGCCGGGCTCTCGATGCTGGACCACGAGACCCCGCTCTGGTACGTCGGTGTCGCGATGGCCCTGGTCGGCGCGGGCGTCGGCATGTCGATGCAGAATCTGGTGCTCTCGGTGCAGAACACCGTCTCGCTCAGGGACATCGGCGCAGCCAGCTCGACGGTGGCGTTCTTCCGCTCACTGGGCGGCACGATCGGCGTCTCGGTTCTCGGCGCGGTCCTCGCCCGCCGGGTCAGCGACCAGATCACGACCGACCTGGCCAACGCCGGCGTCCCGGCCGGCAGCACCGGCGGCGGCAGCACGCTGAACCTGGCCGCCCTGCCCGACTCGATCCAGCACATCGTGCGGGCCGCCTACGGCGACGCGACCGGTCACATCTTCCTGATCAGCGCGGCCATCGCGGTCGTCGGCGTCATCGCGGCGGCACTGATGCGGCCGGCCCCGCTGCGCTCGACGGTCGACGCGCCCGCCTCCGCTCATGCCGAACCCGCCACCGAGAAGGTTCCCGCCCTCAGCAACTGATCAGCACGCTCGCCGAACGCGGCGTCCGCTCCCAGCGGGCGCCGCGTTTGTTGCTGGTGGGGCGAGATTGCTCACGCCCGTGAACATGGAATGACAGTCTTACGCAGAGCTAACCTTCGAAAGCGGAGCGCTGATCATGGTGGTTTTCCTCAACCCCGGGCCGGCGCTGACGATCAGTGGCCCAGAAGCGAGAAAGGGGGCTGGCCACGTGGATCCGGACCGGGAAGTGCTCGACGCCGAGTGGCTTGACGCCGCCCTGCTCGAGTTGGAGGACGACATCCACTGGGATGCCGTTCCCATGCTGGAGCGCGCCGAACGCTACGAGCGCCTGGCTCACCTGCTCGGCGACGACATGCTCGTCGCCCGGGCCCAGCTCAGCCAGGCCAACATGCGCATGCGCTCCGGTGACGTCGCCGAGGCGGCGCAGCGCATCTGGCACATCCACCAGTGGGCGGTCGACAACAACGCCCGCAAGCTGACGGCGCGTACCCACCTGATCTGGTCGGCCATCCACCGTCACCTCGGCGACGCGGCCCAGAGCCTCGAGCACGCCGTCCTCAGCGTCGAACTGCTCGACGACACCGCCACCGGGCACATGCACATCTGGCACCGCGCCAAGCTGGCCGACGCGCTCGCCTTCGCCGGCTCGATGGACGCGGCCCGCGAGCGCTTCGATCAGGCCGAGCGGCTGACGACCGAGCTCGACCGGCCCTTCCTGCAGCTCTACGTGCTCAACAACTACGCCTACTCCGAGCACGCCGTCGGCAACTACGCGCAGGCCGAGCTGGTCGCGCAACGGCTGCGCGCGCTGGCCGCCACCCACAACTTCGAACTCGACGCCACCGTGCTCGACACGATCGGCGCCATCGAGCTCGGCAACGGCCACTACGCCGCGGCCGAGCAGACCATGCTCCAGTGCATCGAGAAGTACAGCCTGATCCGGCGCGACGATGCCGACGCCATGCCCGAATACCTGCTCAACCTGGCCCGGGCCCAGCGGGGCCTCAAGGCGTACGAGCGCGCCCAGCACAGCCTCGACGAGTCCCGCCGGCTCTGCGCCGACCGCGAGCTGGGACACTTCCTCGTGCAGGTGCACCAGGAACAGGCCGAGCTGCACGCCGCCCGGGGCGAGTTCGCCGAGGCGTACGAGGCTCACAAGGCCTTCTTCGCGGCCTACATGGGCCTGCGCTCTCGTCAGCGGGAGGCCCAGGCCCGTACGAGGCAGGCGCTTTTCGAGACGGCCGAGGCCCGGCAGGAGGCGGAACGCTTCCGCGAGCAGGCCCGGCGCGACCCGCTGACCGGCCTGCGCAACCGCCGCTTCATCGACGAACAGCTGTCCCGCCTGATCGGCACCGAACCCGACCTGACCGTCGCCCTGGTCGACCTCGACCACTTCAAGCGGATCAACGACCAGCTCTCGCACGACGTGGGTGACCAGGTGCTCGTCCAGGTGGCCAAGATCCTGGAGACCGAACTGGCCGCCGTGTCACCCGACGGCTTCGTCGCCCGGATGGGTGGCGAGGAGTTCCTGATGGTGCTGCCGGGCTGTCCGACGCACCGGGCCGGCCGTGCGGTCGACAGCATCCGGCGGGCCGTCAGCGCGTACGACTGGGGCGGCATCACCCAGGGGCTGCCCGTCACGATCAGCATCGGCGTGGCCTGCGCCAGCGAGTCGGAGAAGGCGACCCAGCCCGGCCTGCTGTCCACAGCCGACCGCAATCTGTACGCCGCCAAGCACGGTGGTCGCGACCGCGTGGTGTGCGGAGTGCCCGGTCCGGACCGGAGCCGTTCCTACCGCGACCGCGCCTCGGCGGCCTGACCTGCCAGTTCGTCCTTCAAGATCGAGAGTGATCCTGATCGACTTCGACCGCTACTCTTTACCGCACTGGCGACAGTCGGCGAGGAGGCGTACGTGGCTGAGGATTTCCCGATGGCCGAGGTCGCGCCGCCCGGCGTGAACATCAACGTGCCGCACTCGGCCCGCATCTACGACTACTGGCTCGGCGGCAAGGACAACTTCGCGGTCGACCGGGCGGTGGGTGACGCCATGATCAAGGCGATCCCCGGCATGCGGTACATGGCCGCCGAGAACCGCAAGTTCGTGCACCGGGTCGCCCGCGACCTGGTCGAGAAGGAACAGATCCGCCAGTTCCTCGACGTCGGCACCGGCATCCCCACCCGGCCCAACCTGCACGAGATCGCTCAGCGCATAGCGCCCGAGGCCCGCGTGGTCTATGTGGACAACGACCCGATCGTGCTCGTCCACGCCCGGGCCCTCATGATCAGCACCGAGCAGGGCCGCAGCGAATACATCTCGGCCGACCTGCGCGCCTCCGAGTCGATCCTCAACGACAAGGTCCTGCGCGACACGCTCGACTTCGGCCGGCCCGTCGGCCTCACCCTGATCGCGATCCTGATGCTCATCGCCGACGAGGACGACCCCTGGTCCAAGGTCGACGCATTGCGGGACGCGATGCCTTCGGGCAGCCTGCTGGCCGTCACTCACCCCACCGCCGACTTCGCCCCCGACGAGGTGAACGCGGCGGTGGCCGCGGCCACCAGCGCCGGCATGACTCTGGTGGCACGGCCCGAGGCCGACGTCCGGCGCTTCTTCGGCGACTGGGAACTGCTCGAGCCCGGGCTGGTGCCGGTGTCGAACTGGCGCCCCGACGAGCCGGTCGACAATCCCGAGGCCGCCTATTACTGGGCCGGCGTGGCTCGCAAGCCTTAGCACCGTCCGCCAGCCGGCACGTTCTTCCAGCCTGCCCCGTAGCGGGGGCGCTGGTCAGCCCGTCTTTGGCGGGGGTGGCGGTTCGGCTGTGAAAGGGAACCGGCCGGGCCATCCGGCACGGGGGAACCGGACAGCCCGGCCGGAGCCGGAGGAAAGTTTCATCAACTGAGGTTTAGGCCGCCCCGGTTCGGGGTAGTTGTCATGCTGCAAGCAGGCCGCGCAGATCCATGGCCCGTCGCCACCTCAAGGCGACGGTGCGTAACCACCATGCGCCCGCGACCCATGGCCGTGGGCGATCCGTGACTGCCTTTACTACCCCTACGCAAAGTGATCACTGCTGACGCCCCGTCAACAACCGGCCGAGAAGCAGAGCACCCGGACCGTGATCATTCTCAGTCATCGGGACCTCCCTCCTCGTTCGCCGGCCGCCGGTTCGCAGGCCGGGACAGGGCATACCGCACACCGCCGAAACGATGCGACACCACCGCCGCGCGAGTCGCTGCGGCGCTGACATCATCGGTCTCGCCCTCGTCCCGATAGCGCGGCGCCGGGTTGCCCCGTCGCGACTCGGCATGACCGTCCTCGCCGTGGTCGAAGTGCTCCGGACCGATGTTCGGAACGGCCATCTCGTTACCTCCCGCTAGGACGCCCCCACCAGGGAGCCTCGCGTCGAGACCGAAAACGCCGTTTCGCGACCGGTCAGTCACTTAAAGATGTCACCCTAAGTGACACCCGCAAGATGCGCCCGTGCGTTATCATGCTCACAATCCCGTGAGTACGCAAGGCCAAATGCACGTGCATTTGCACCTGGTGTGAGGCAATGATTGCTCACAGGAGAGCATCTGACTCCGGACGATCCCCGGCCGGAGGAAATCAAGGGAGCTTCAACATGACGTACGCGGTCAACGGCATCCCCGCCGGCCAGTTGGAAGGTGTCACCTGGCAGAAGAGCCGGCGCAGCAACCCCAGCGGCAACTGCGTCGAGTGCGCCGTCCTCCCGAGCGGCGAGGTGGCGATGCGCAACTCCCGCGACCCCGAGGGTCCGGCGCTCATCTACACCCGGGCCGAGATCGAGGCTTTCCTCGGCGGCGTCAACGACGGCGACTTCGACAACCTGCTCGCCTGAGCCGGCGTACCCCGAAAGCCTGAGTTCTCTTCCGGCCGAGATTCCCGTCGGATGACATCGAGACAGTCAGGCCCGGCGCGGGATGAGCCGGGCCGGCCGGAACGACACTGGCCCTTCGCGGTCAGCCGCCGCGAGAAAGATGTGCCCATCTCCACGTCCCGCTCGAACGGCGAGAAAATGAAGTGGCCGGGCAATGCGACCATGGGGGCGCACCCGGAGAAGAGATGGGCCTGCCTAGCCGTTCAAGCCAGGCAGGACCCGAGACGGTAAGAGGTTCGTCCACGGTCGTCGGCAGCGGGCGTGGACGAGCCCAACCGATCACCCTTCGCGACTGCAAATACTCGGGGCGAATTTGCAGAGCCTACCCCGCGTCGGGGTGCGGCTCCAGACAGTCGCTTTATCTAACCCGGACGTCCGACCTCGTGCAACAGCTTGCCCAGGATCTCGGGCGTGTGGCTGGGCGGCTCGGCGTCGATGCAGACCCGCTCCATGGCCATCGCGTACTGGTCGACGTCCTCGCGCTTGTCCAGATAGATCGCGCTGGTGAGCTGCTCGACGTAGACGACATCGGGAAGCTCGGGCTCGGGGAAGCGCAGGATCGCGAACGGGCCGCCCGCCGCGGCGTGACCGCCGGCATGGAACGGGATGATCTGCAGCCGTACGTTGGGCTTCTTCGACGTCTCGATCAGGAACTCGATCTGAGCCTTCATGACGTCGACGCCGCCGATCGGCCGGCGCAGCACCGCCTCGTCGATGACGGCCCACAGCTGCGGACCCTCCGGGCGGTCGAGAATGGCCTGCCGCTGGCGCCGCAGCTCGACCCGCTTGTTCATCTCTTCCGGCGTGACACCGGCGTGGCCGAGCATGATGACCGCGCGCGCGTAGTCGGGCGTCTGGAGCAGACCCGGGACGAACTGGATCTCGTACGTGCGGATCAGCGTCGCGGCGGCCTCGAGACCCAGGTAGGACTGGAACCAGCCCGGCATCACGTCGCTGAACTGCTGCCACCAGCCCGGGTTGTTGGCCTGGCGGGCCAGCACGAGCAGCGCCTCACGCTCGTTGGCCTCGGTCACCCCGTAGAGCGTCAGCAGGTCGCTGACATCGCGCTCCTTGAAGCTGACGCGGCCGAGCTCCATACGACTGATCTTCGACCCGGAGGCTCGGATCTCCCAGCCCGCGTCCTCGCGAGTGATGCCCTTGGCCTCACGGAGACGGCGGAGTTGGGCCCCGAGCAGGATGCGCAGGACGGTGGGGCCACCGGTCGGCGCCTCCTCCTGCTGCGTACCCGCGCTCACCTGGCTCCTCATCATCACTGTGTGGGGGGCTGCGGCCCGCAGTCCCACAGCATCCTAAAGGGGAGATCGTCCACAACGAAACAGCGCGGGCACTCGCCCGGGCGTTCGCCCAATGCGGATGCACGTGCATCCGGCCTTGCGGACGCCTCCGTACGCGAGGATGATAGCTGACAGACACGCACCGTTCGCTGACTCAGCGTGCTGAAAGTTCGGCTTCTCGGCCGACACGTACGCCTCGGTGGCGTTCCCCCGCCATCCGGACGGACCGGGTCCCGAGATCTTGGAGGGTCATCTCGATGTCCACGGCACCGACGTCCACCCCGACCATCGCCCCGCCCCAGCGAGACCCGGCGGACGTTGCCCCCGCCGACAGCTACCACCCCTCCGACCGCGTCTGGGTCTACCGCGACGGCTGGCGAGCCGGCGTCATCGAGGCAGCCTCTCCCCGCGCAGTCACCGTGACCTACCGCCCCGGCGCCCACCTCGGCACCGGGGTCGACACGTTCACCGCCCCCTACGTGACCGCCCGCTCCAGCGAAGACCCGGCTGTCGACCGGCGTCACATCGGCCGCGGCATGTACACGCCGACCGGGCTTCCTCTGCGGCACTCCGCGGCATGACCGGCGCGGTCACCGTTGCGGCTCTCGTCGGGCTGCTGAGCCTGCTCGCGGGTGTCGCCCTGGGGTGGCACCTGCGTCGCAGCAACGAGGGGTGCCCGTCCTGCGGCGACCAGATGAGCTGCCTCGCCTGCGAGCTGATGGCTCCCGAGCGCGATGAGAAGACGGCTGCCGAGCCGCTGTAGCGCCTGCCCCCTTCCCGGCTGCGGTGACCTGCCCCGCGCCCTCCAGCCCTCCGGCCGTGGCAATCTGGCCCGCGCCCTTCAGCGTCGTCGGACCGCCAGCCGCGTCGGGCCGCTGACCCCACGGGCCGTCCGCGTCACCGGGCCGACTCACCCGCGGCGGTTGCTCATCCACCGCCCAGCGCTTCTTCCCGGTTCGGGCCTTTTCCAGATTTCACTCGATCGGGCCGATAATTCTTAGTTCTCTTGCCCGATCCTCGGATTTGTCGCCCATTGCGCGCGCCTTTGGTTACCAAGGCTGCAACATTCACCGCCCCACCCACAGCGCCACCAGCAATAAGCGACTCCGGCTCATTCGACGAACTGACGGCGCCCACGTCATGCGCGGCGTGACCAGCGGACACCAACGGCCACGCTCCACATCGGTGTGTCGCCCGCTCGGCCGCCGCGCCACTGCGGCAATTGCCCGGGAAACCTTTCTCGGATCTGCCTCAGCGCTCGGCCCTCAGACACTCTTAGTAAGGCCAGAACGTGGTTAGCCGGCTTCTCATTCGACACGCGATACGTCCTAGTTGCCCGCCAAGGCGGAGAAAGCAACGAATGCGAGCCTCGCCATCCAGCGCAAATACGAGAAGGGCTCAGCCGAAGGCATCAACCCATCGACGCCCGGATCGGGTGACCGTTCACCGATCGGACGTCCTGTCCGAGGATGTGAGCTGCGTGACGTGACACTGTCATCGGGTTATCGGCCCGCAACGCCGGGTATCAATGCGCCCGTCGAGCGGGCCGGCAGACGGAGGTGGTCACCATGCTCGATCCTCAGGAAAAGGCCGAGTTCGACGGCTTGGTGACGTTTCTCCGAGTCGCGGACCCGAAGTTCTGCCGTCGCATGGACCGCTTGACCAGGCCACGGCCCCTGTTCTACACGGCCGCAGCCGTGGCCCTATGGCTACTGGCGCCTCTGTCCATAGTCTTCGGAGGCTGGACAGGCGCGCTCTTCGCAGCAATCTTCACCGGCTACGGCTTCCGCCTCTACGCGAAGCGCAACGGTAACCACCCCCAGCCCGCCTGGTGGGTGGCGACACGAGGCCGCCGCGCCCAGCCGCTGGATCCCGCCTAGGTCTGTTCGTGCTGGGCCTCGAGCGAGCCTAGACCCACTTGTCTCCCGTGAGGCGCTCATAGACCTCGACGTACCGGTTACGCGTGGCCTCGACGACCTCGTCCGGAATCTCGGGCCCCGGCGCCGTCCGGTCCCAGGCGGTCAACGTCGACGACCAGTCCCGCAGGAACTGCTTGTCGAGATACCGCTGCGTCCCACCCGGCTTCCACTCGTCCGCCGCCCAGAAGCGCGAAGAGTCCGGCGTCAGCAGCTCATCCCCCAACGTGAGTGTGCCGTCCGCCGCGAACCCCAGCTCAATCTTGGTATCCGCGATGATGATCCCGTTGCCGGAAGCCACCTGCTGCCCACGCTTGTAGACCTCGAGCGTGATCCGCTTCAACTCCGCCGCGACGTCCCGCCCCACCTTCGCCTCGACGTCGCCGTAGGTCATGAACTCGTCATGCCCCTCACCCGGCGGCACCTTGGTGGTAGGCGTAAAAATCGGCTCCGGCAGATCCGACCCCTCGATCAACCCCGCCGGCAACGAAACCCCGGAGACAGCCCCGTCCCGCTCATACTCCTTGAGCCCCGACCCCGCCAAATACCCCCGGGCGATGCACTCCACCATGACCATCTCAAGCCGCTCACACCGCACGGCGCGGCCGGCCCACTCAGCCGGCACATCGGTGCTGGAGATCACGTGGTTGGGCACCACGTCGGCCAACTGCTCAAACCACCAGAGCGAAAGCTGCGTAAGAATCTTGCCCTTGTCCGGGATGGCCGTGGGCAGCACCACGTCATAGATCGAGATCCGGTCGGACGCCACAAGCAGGATGTCCCGCCCGTCCGCGTAGACCTCCCGAACCTTCCCCGAGTGCAACAGCTCCACGTGCTCCCCTTAACTGTCGGCGTGCTTAGCTAACGCTATCGGAAGGAGCGGGGCCTGAAGACCGTGGACCGACGCACAATGCCGCCCGTCGCGGCCCCCGCGAACGCCCTGCCTCAGTAAGTCGCTGGTGGGTGTCTCAGCCGTGCCGCCAGTTCAGCCTCGTCGAAGCCAGCTCGTCGTCGTCGGCGATGTCGCATGATTCAATGCCGTATGGCTACGTCCCGTGGGAGAAAGTCCGTGCCGAAAGGCTTCGAGATGCTCCAAGGTCTGCAACCCCTCAAGCCAGTAACAGAAACCAAAGTAGACGTGAAGTCGGACAGCGACGTGCTGGCTGTCAAAGACGAACTCGAGCGCAGGGCCGGCGGCCGTGCCGAACTTGCGCACCGGGTAGGCGACGTGCTCCGCCGGTCGCTCGACCGCTCTTACGAAGGCTTGACCACCGGGCGTTTCCATCTCGCGCAGCTCAGCAAAACGGAGAAGGCGCACACGGGCTCGCTTTTCGAGGTCGAATTGCAGAAGGAGTTTGATTTCGCCGATGGCTACCAGACCGACTATCAGATCCTGGGTATGGACGTGGATGCTAAATACACTCATTCACGTAAGGGAATGTCACCCAGCTGGATGATCGGCCCGGAGATCGAAGGCAATATTGCATTGCTAGCCACCGCAGACGACTACGAGTCACTGTGGTCGGCCTGGCTGGTGTGGGTCAAACAGGGACGCCGCAACTCGGGGTCGAACCGGGACGCGAAGGCAAGCTTGAACGATGTCGGCAAGGCGGCGCGAGTCCCCATCGCCGTCGATGCACCCCTACCGCCCAACACGTTGCTGCAGCGCCCAGCTGAGGCCTATGAGGTCATGAGATTCCAAGGACCCATGAAAGGCCAGAAACGCATCCTGGAGCTTTGCCGGCGGTTCGAAGGAACCCTCCTGTCCAGAACGACCGTAGTAACCGTGGCGAACCAGCTCGACGGGCCCAAGAGGATGCGCGCTGACGGCGGGGCTCGTACGCGGTTAGCCAATGATGGATACATCATCATCGGAAGTGAAGCCCGCTATGACCGCGTAGTAAGAGCTTTGAACCTGCCCCAGCCGGCGAAGGGTGAGTTCATCCCGCTCAAGGTGGTCCGATCCCGCCCCGAAGACACCAGCCCGTTTTTCCTGGATCTGGACGGCACAAAATGGCGGCGAGCCACGCCTGGTGAGCTAGGATCCGGCGTTCCGAAACTAGCTATCACGTAGGCATGCGGTGGAAGTCAAACGTCCCACCGCATCACCGCTAGCCCCGGAAACTGCTAGCTGATCCGAGAGCGAAGCTTCTGGAACTGCTCATGCCGGGCGTGCTCGGCCTGCCCGATGAATGCCTTGAAGCCGCCGAGCCGATACGCTACCCCGCGGCTGCCGTCCTCGACTTCGATGTCGAAGTCCCGGCTCAGCAGGCTGATTCGTCGCTCGAGTTCGGGTGCATCCGTCACCCCGGCAACCCGGGCCAGCCGCTCCGCAGTAATGAACTCGCCGGACTCTCGTAGCGCCTTGTAGATGGGGTCGTGCTCGACGTTGCGCTGATCGGCACGCGGACCCTCCAGATTGAATGCCCGCATGATGGCGCTACCCACGGCAGCGGCGACGGGGGGTGGGAAAGCGTTACCAATCTGGCGATAGCGGGTCGTCTTGCGGCCAGTGAAGTTCCATGGATACTCCTCCGACCAGCCTTGAATGCGGGCCACCATCTCGGTGGTGAGCTTGGGGCCCACCTCAAACTGGTCACCTGCGCTGGGCGGCGAATCCGCGACGCCCAGCGCATCCACGCCAAGCTCAGCCCAGGCCCTCTTGGCACGTGTCGGTCCGAGGTCGGCGCCACCATGCTTCTTCGAGCCGCCAACGATCGTTGGGGCGACCCGGTCGGCTTTGGCCGCCCAGGCCTCAGCACCTTCCCAGCCGCCTGAGGCCATTAACTCGCCCAACGACTCGCCAACAGTGGTGATCTGCTCGGCCGGGGCTGGCCAGCTGAAGTGTGCGGCCTCGTCAGCTTCCCGCATAGCCACCAGGACGAAGCGCGGCCGAAGCTGAGGAACTCCGAAGTCCGAAGCTTGCAGAAGTTGCCACGACGCCTGGTAGCCGAAGGCAGCCAAGCGATCCAGGACGTGCTGACGGTAGCCAGCGAAGCGCGGGAGGCTCAGCCCTCTGACGTTCTCCAGCAGGAGCGCTCGCGGCTTGACGACCTGGACGAGTTCGACGGCCCACGCAAAGAGGTCGCGCTCGTCCGTGGCCCCTAACTGCTTTCCAGCGATGGTGAATGGCGGGCACGGGACGCCGCCAGCCAGAAGGCCTACGCCCTCGTATGCGGCAGGGTTCCACGTCTCGGGATTTGCCGCATCGCCTTGGACGACCTTCCAGGACGGACGATTCTCACGCAGCGTGTTGCAGGCGTTGGTATCGAGCTCGACCGCCAGGGCGTGCTCGAACCCAGCCTTCTCCAAGCCCAGCGCCTGCCCGCCGGCACCTGCACAGATCTCTACTACCTCGAGATTGCCCATGAGGCCTCCTTACGGACTAGGCGCGAGCGCGATTGAAGCCGAGTATCTTGCACTAGACGTGCGGCGTTCAGGGACACGCCGTGTGACGGTGGGATGTTCGTGCCAGAAGACAATGCAGCGGAAGCACGCGAACGTGCGCATGCTAATGGGTTGTACCCCGCGCCGCTTAACGCGGGCCGCTCGCGCAACATGCAGGCCAACCGACGCCGGGACACCAAGCCCGAAGTGGTGCTCAGGACCGCATTGCACGCCCTGGGCTACCGCTACCGTAAGGACTTGCTGCTCAGGCTCGACGGAGTCAGGGTGCGGCCAGACATAGTCTTCACGAAGCGCCGGGTGGCAGTCTTCGTCGATGGCTGCTTCTGGCACGTCTGCCCTCAGCATGGCCGCCAGCCGACCACCAACGAGTGGTACTGGACCCCTAAGTTGCGGCGCAATATGGAACGTGACCAACGTGTCAACGACACGCTCGCCGAGGCAGGCTGGTCGGTCGTCAGAGTCTGGGAACACGTGCCGCTCGACGACGCGATAGCCTCGGTGCGCAGCGCCCTCGAATGACCGAACATGTGTACGACCCTACAGTCTCCGCCCGCGATGACACCAGCCCAACACGCAGGCCCTCGCTGAAGCGCCGGCCGAGCAGTAAGGCCCCCACGGGGCGCGGTGACGAAGGAAGCCGGGCGAGATGCAAGGGAAGGCTCGCCGCCGCTCACCTGGCCGGAAGTGATCTCGACTGGATGAGGAGCACGCCATCCCCGCGGCATTCAAACTCCCGCCTCACTGGTACAGGCAGACCATCCTGCGTCTGGTGCAGGCCGAGTTGCCCCCACTACTAGGGCCCCTGACAACGGATACCGCGTGGCGATACATCTATGCAATCGTGTTGTGGGCCGAGGTTAAAGAAGGAAAAAATTACCTGCACCTGAACGACCGGCTATCGAAGGCGGACGGGCGTGACCTGGCCGACAGGGGAGCCGAGTACCTTCGCCGCCACTTTGTCGACAACCGCACGACCGACCCGTTTGCGCTTATTGATTTCATCGGTAGAAAATACGACCGCGAGCGGCTATCTCAAGGTCACGAACCTATGAAACGCCGCGACTCGAATGTCACAGGCGCCGCGTTCGAGACCGCGCTACAGGTTGTAATTTCAGAGCTTACTGCCTATACCCCAATGAGGACTCCGAAGCTCAATACGTTGCGGGGATTCGAGCTTGCGCCTGCCGGCTACCACTCGGAGCCAGACCTGGCAATGTTCTCCACGGACAACTTTCGCTTGCTTATATCTACGAAATGGACACTTCGGAAAGAGCGCATCGGAACGTACCTTCATGAGGCCCACTTCTATAAGCAGCGACGCAGTGACCTGCAGGTCGCTTTCGTCGTATCTGAGTTCAACGCGAATATCTTGGACTGGTTAGCGCATGATCCGCTCGTAGACCGCGTCTACCATGTCCGCCTACCGATGTTCCTCGATGCGCATGCCCCCTTTCGGGACATTCCAGATAGCGGCTCCATCCCGAAGTCTCGGCTGCTTAAACCGGGGAAGGAGCGAGATGCGTTTCGCCGCTGGTTGAGTCTTTCGCGGCGAGTATTCGACCTGTCGCAGCTTTTCCGGGACATCGAGGCGCTCAGTCCCCTAAGCGAGGCAGCCCCGCCTGATCCTGATGTCGAACCAGGCGATGCCGACGAGGCGGACGAGGCGGACGAGGCCTAGACACAAACTGATCTGCCTCAGACCTTGGCTCGGAGGTGACCGGGCCGTCACGGATGGCGGACTGCAGTTCGATCGCGGATATCGAAAGGGCGGCCCCGCCAGGCCGCCCTTTCGGAGTTCGGATGTCAGCCGTTCATCAGTTTGAGCATCTGCTGGATCTCGCCCTGACGGGACTGCTGGACGCGCTCAGCGAACTTCTTGGTCTCGTCGTTCTTGCCGCCGGTCAGGGCGATCTTCGACATCTCCATGGCCTGGTGCTGGTGGGCCAGGAAGAGGTTGAGGAACGCCGTGTCGAAGGCGGCTGCTTTTACCGTGGTGAGGGCCTTGATCTCGGCGTCGCCGGTGCCGGGTAGGCCGCCGTGGTCGGCGTGGAGGCTGGGGGCCTGGTCGACCTTGGTGTCTTCGCCCCAGCCGGTCAGCCAGGACTCGATCATTGCGAGTTCGTCCTTCTCGGTGAGCTGGATGGCCTGGGCCAGATTCTTCAGCTCGGGGTTCTTGGCCCGCTTGGTGGCCGTCGTGGTCATCTGCAGGCCCTGCTTCTGGTGGTAGGCCAGCATCTGCAGGAACATGACGTCCGTGTCGTTGTGTTCGTCGCCGGCCTTGATCTCGGCCACCGCCTGGGCGGCGACGGGCGGGGCGGGCTCTTTCGCTGTGCCGCAGGCGCCCAGCAGGAACGGCACGATCAGGGCGGCGGCGATCAGAGGGCGCTTCACAGCGGCAGCCACAGGGCGAGGGTGTAGATCGAGGGCTCCCAGCTGTTGATCGCCGTGTGGCCCTGGCGGCACTGGAACTTCTTGCCGTTGAACGTGACCACGTCACCGGTCTTGTAGGTCGTGCCCGCGGCCCAGGAACCGCCGCCGGCGGCCGGCGGGGGTGCGGTGGGCGGCTTGGTCGCGACGGGAGGAGCGGTGGGCGGAGTGGTGGGAGCCTTGGTCGGCGGCTTGGTGACGGGCGGCGCCGTGGTCGCCGGGGGCTGGGTCGCTCCGCCGCCGGTGGAGCCGCCACCGACGTTCAGGTCTACGCAGTTGTAGAAGGCCATCGGGGTGTCCGCGATGTTCCAGACGGCGAGCACCTTTTGACGACCCGGGAACTTGCTCAAGTCGATCTTGTGGTTGACGACGGCAGCGGGCTGGGCGCCGCCGTCGTCGAAGGAGGCGACCTTCGTGTTGCCGATGAAGTATTCCCAGGTCGAGGTCTTGTGGCGGGCGGTCAGGACCCAGCTGAAGTCGACCGTGGAGGCGACCGACTTGGCCGGCCAGTTGCGCGACTCGTCGGTCAGCACGGAGAACCCGGTCAGGCCGCCGTCGCACGACTTGAGTCCCTTGGGGCCCTCGACGCTCTGCGGCTCGAACTGGATGCTGCCGCAGTTGGCGACGGCGCCGGACGCGCACAGGGCCTGACGGCTCGGCGGCGACGACACGTAGCCGTGGGCCAGGGCCGGTGAGGCGACCGCCAATGTCGTGCCCGCTGTCATGCCGAGGGCCATCAGGGGGTAGGCGATCTTCCTGCGCATGTGGTTCTCCGTACTGTCTCGTCGCGGCAGTTACGGCGGAGAAGCTACGGAGAGTTTCCATAACGGAGCCTTAAAGGCCCCGAAAACAATCATGAAACCGTGCGCCGGGCCCGTCGCGGGTGGGCCGGCGCGTGCAGGTAGATGCCGACCCGGGCGCCGCCGAGAGGGCTGCGGTCGATTACCATCTGGCCGCCGACCAGCTCGGCCGCGCGGCGCACGATGTCGAGGCCCAGGCCGGTCGAGCCGGCCCCGCTCACTCCACGTTGGACGGACTTTGCCGGGTCGGCGATGCCGGGGCCGGCGTCGTCGACCAGCAGTCCGGCCGGCGAGACGGTGACCCGGAAGGCGACGCGTTCGGGGGTGTGCGAGAAGACGTTGCCGAGCATCGCGTCGACCACGCCGATCAGCTCGCTGCGCGGCACGGCCACCATCACCGGCTCGTCGCCGCCGATGACCTCCCACGGCCTTTCCTGGTCCTCGGCCAGCACCGACCAGAACGCGAGCCGGTCGGCCAGCACCTCGACCAGGTCGGTCTGTTCCCGACCGCGGGCCTGTACGCCGAGCCGGGCGCCTTTGATGATCGCCTCGAGTTCCTCGTCGAGCAGGTCACAGGCCTGCCGCATGCGCTCGCCGATCGGGCCCGGCGGCATCGCCTCGGCGTCCAGGCGGAGCGCGGTCAGCGGCGTACGCAATCGGTGGGACAGATCGGCGGCCAGCTCCCGCTCGCGGTCGAGCAGGCTGTTGAGGTCGTCGGCCATGGTGTTGAAGGCGTTCGCGGCGTCGCGCAGTTCGCGCGGACCGTCCGGGGTGACACGGGTGCCCAGTTCGCCGCTGCCGAGCCGCCGGGCCGAGCCGGAGAGTTCGCGGGTGGCCCGCACCAGGCGGCTGCCGAGCCGGTCGGCCAGCAGCGTCGAGCCCGCGACCAGCACGATGGCCAGGCCGCCGAGCACGAACCAGGCCGCCCACACTCCCCGGGTCAGCTCGCCGTCGGGCACGAAGACTTCCACCACAACCGTACGGCCGTCCGTCAGCACCGTCGGCTGCAGATACACCATTCCGCCGGTGACCGGGGCCAGCGCCGAGCGGCGGGCGTCGGCGGCCACCGCGATCTGCCCGCCGGACGTGTGCGAGACGCCGATCGCGGCGACGTCGGGCAGGTGCACGGCGAGCCGGCTCTCACTGCCCGCGGTCGTGCTGGCCACCGCATTGGTCAGCAGCGTCGGGTCGGCGTCGACGCCGAGCACGGTGACGAGCGAGGTGGCCTGCTGGCGAGCGTCGCTGACAGCCCGGTCGTACGCGATCTGGCGGGTCGCCACGGCCAGCGGCACGAGGAACGCGAGCGCCACCATCGAGGTGATGGCGAGGGCGAGCCGGTTGAGGGTCCATCTCATCGGGGATCGACCATCATGACCCCGACCCCCCGTACGGTGTGCAGGAAGCGCGGTTGAGCGGCCGTCTCCCCGAGCTTGCGGCGCAGCCACGAGATGTGCACGTCGATGGTCTGTTCCTCGCCGATCCGGGCCTGGTTCCACACCTCGTTCATGAGCTCGCGCCGGCTGATCACCTGACCCACCCGCTCGGCCAGGTAGGCCAGCACGTCGAACTCGCGGCGGGTCAGTTGCAGCGCCTCACCGCGCAGTTCGGCGCGGCGCTGACGCGGGCTGATCACCAGGTCTCCGACGGTGATCGCGCTGGGCGCCTCGTTGGTCGTGGCGCGGGAGCGGCGCAGCACGGCGGCGATGCGGGCCAGGATGTGGCCGCCCGAGAACGGCTTGGTCACGTAGTCGTCGGCGCCCGCGCTGAGCAGGCTGATGATGTCGGCCTCGGACCGCCGGGCGGTGGCCACGATGACCGGCACGTCGGACACCGAGCGCATCATCCGCAGCGCGTCGGTGCCGTCGATGTCGGGCAGCCCCAGATCGAGAATGACCAGGTCGGGACGCTCGTCGGTGACGATCTTGAGTGCCTCGGCGGCCCGGCCCACCGGGCGCACGACGTGGCCCGCATCGGTCAGCGCACGGGACAACGCCGCCGTGATGATGCGGTCGTCCTCGACGAGCAGGATCATCGCCATGGCGTACACCATAGGGGCAGATGAGACGATGTCCTCGTGCGATCTTCTCGGTGGGCGCCGATCGCGGGGTGGTGTGCCGCCACTGCGACGAGCATTGTGCTGGCCTCGGTAGCCCTGCTGCCGGTGCTTCGTACGTCATCGCCCGAGGACGCCGCGCTGGCGCAGCTGCCCGCGGCCGACTCCACCAGCTTCCCGGCGCCGTTGCCCAACGTGAGCGCGTCGGCGACACCGAGCGTCACCCCGACGACCCGGCGACCGCCGCCTGCCACCACGAAGGCCACCACCACACCGCCGCGCTCCACGCCACCCACCACCACGACGCCGAAGCCGCCCGCAGCCACCACGACGCCGCCGACCACGACCGAGGACGGCTGGACGGTCACCACCGCCGGTGACGGCACCCGCACCTACGTACGCTCGTTCCGGGTCGAAGGCGGTCAGGCCGTCATCAAGATGACCTCGGACGGGGTGGTCTCACTCGTGACCGCGACCCCGGCCGACGGTTTCTCGGTGCAGAAGGTGCAGGACTCGCCGGACAACATGGCGGTCTACTTCAACGAGAGCCAGCACAGCTTCATCATCCACGCCACCTGGCACAACGATCGCCCGTTCGTCCAGGTGAGCGAGGTCGGATCCTGATTACCTGACAAATCGGCGGGTAAGTGGACTCCCGAGGAAGGGAGCTCACTGATGACGACGCACACCGAGCAACAGCCGGTTGGTCAGCTGGTCAGCCAGCTGAGCGAACAGGTTTCGACGCTGGTGCGGGACGAGCTGACGCTCGCCCGGATGGAGATGGTCGAGAAGGGCAAGCGCGCCGGGGCCGGGGCCGGGCTGCTCGGCGGGGCCGGCGTGATCGCCCTGTACGGGCTGGGCGCCCTGTTCGTGACGATCGGAGCGCTGCTGGCGCTGGTCCTACCGGTCTGGGCGGCTGCCCTGATCGTGACGGTTCTGCTGTTCGCCGTGGCCGGAGTGGCCGCGCTGATCGGCAAGAACCAGGTGAAGCAGGCTGTGCCGCCGGAGCCCGAAGAGGCCATGGCGAGCGGCAAGCGCGACGTGGAAGCCGTGAAGGCGGCAATCCGGGACGGACGGCAGGCATGAGTGACACCAGATCGCGCGAGGAGATCCGCGCCGAGATCGCCGAGACTCGCGCCGAACTTGCCGACACCGCGTCCGCCCTGGCCGCCAAGGCGGACGTGAAGGCGCAGGTCAAGAACGCGGTGGCCGAGAAGAAGGAGGCCGCCGCGGACAAGACCGGGCAGGTGAAGCAGGCCGTCGCGGAGAAGGCCGAGCAGGTCAAGCAGGTCGCGGCCGAGAAGACCGAACAGGTCAAGCAGACCGCCGCCGAGAAGACCAAACACGTCAAGCAGACCGCCGCCGAGAAGACCGAACAGGTCAGGCACGCGACCGTGGACGGGCTGGCGCACGTCAAGCAGTCGACCGCGCAGCACACGGCTCGCCTCGCGGAGACCGCGGCCGGCACCACCGACCAGTTCGTCGGCCGCACCGACGCCGACGGGGTCGTGCGCGAGCGGCGTTCGATGCCGCTGGCCGTGGCCGCAGCGATCGCCGTGGCCGGCGCCGCGGTGGTGACAGCCCTGGTGCGACGGCGGCGTTAGTCGGGACTCAGGGAACGGCGTCCGGCGGGAAGTGCTCGAGCAGCGCTTCCTCCAGGACGCCGTTCAGCATGCGGACATATGTGCCCGTCAGGTGGAACCGGTTGCGATAGACGGTGACGTTGCCGATCACCGGCATGCAGAGGGCCGTGCACAGCCACGGCAGCACCGACACGTAGGCCGCGCCCGTCGCCCTGGCCGCTGCCGCGTCGGCGGCGTTCCACGTGCGTGCGGTGGCCGAGGTCCGGGTGGTGGAGCAGGCCGCGATGTTGTCGCGGTGGGCGGCGAGACACTCCGGCGCGCTCTGGTCGAGCACCGGCGTGTCGCCGAGCACCAGCACCTGCCGTGCGAACTCTTTCAGCGTACGCAGAGTGTGCGTGAGACCGGCCTGCCACTCACCCGGCGTGATCAGCCGGCCGCGGCCGCTCTTCTGCGAGAAGCTCTCGTTCGTCACGATCAGCAGTTCCGGCCGGATGGCCGCGATCCGGGCCGCCACAAACGCCCGGAACCGGTCGCACTCGGCGAACGGGCGCTGCTCCTGCTGGTTCCAGAAGGTGATGTTCAGGGCGGGGCACGCGGGCTTGCCGAAGACCTGCAACCGCCAGTCCCGCCGCTCGGCGATCACGCTCATCGCCGGCACCCACATCCCGGCGTGCGAGTCGCCGTAGAGCACCACGTCGGTCGCGCTCGCCCGGTCGCCGAAGACGCACGGCTCGATCCGGTCGGCCCGGGGGCCGGCTTCGCACTGTTCGTGGTCGAAGCCGGCGTCCTCGGCGGTGGTGGCCAGCGACGGCGTCAGGTCGGCGGGCAGCGTACGCAGCAGCGGGGCCTTGCCGACCGCGTCGAGCACGTCTTCGAGGCTGATCCGCGGGGCCGGCGGGGCGAGCACGCGCGGTGGCGGCGGCACCGCGGCGGTGCAGCCGGCGATCACGGTCAGCACCACGACCAGCGACGAAAGACGGAGACTACGGGCGGACTCACGGCTGGTCACGCGGTGCTCCTAGACGGGGGGTGTATTCCGCGCCGTTCCCGGGGTCGGCCGCGGGCGAGGTGGATGTCTGCCACCGGGCGACCGCGAGCGGCGCCACGATGAGCCAGGCGGCCAGGGACAGGCTCAGCACGTACGAGCGGCGCAGGTGGGCGCTGCGCCGGATCGGGTCCTCGAGGCAGACGTACGTGATCACGGCGAGCCCGAGCGAGGCCACGACCAGCAGCGCCCGGCTGGTGGCGGGCAGCGGCCCGCCGTACGCCTGCCCCGCGATCACCAGCACCGGCCAGTGCCACAGATAGAACGGGTACGACACGCGACCGAGCCGGACCAGCGGCCACCGGCCGAGCACGGAATCGCCGCGACCGGCCAGCACCAGCACCGTGGCCAGGACGGGCAGCGCGGCGGCGTACCCGGGGAAGGGTGTGGCGTCGTCGAAGGTCAGCGCGGCCACCACGATCAGGGCCAGCCCGGTGCCGGCCATCGCGGTGGCGATCCGGTACGGGATCCGGTCGAGCCGGGTCGCGGCCAGCGCGAGCAGGCAGCCGGCGCCGAGCTCCCAGCCGCGGGTCACGGGCGAGAAATAGGCCCACGTGCCGGTCTGCCAGATCGAGTACGCGAAGGACGCGGCCACCGCGGCGGCCAGCCACCAGCCGATCGCCCAGCGGAAGCCCAGCCAGAGCAGCACCACGATCGCGGCCGGCCAGACGAGATAGAACTGCTCCTCGACGGCGAGCGACCAGAAATGCTGCACCGGCGAGGGCGCGCCCTGAGAGGCGAGGTAGTCCGTGCCCCCGGCGGCGAAGTGGAAGTTTCCGGCGAACAGCGCCGACCAGACCACGTCGCCGGCGATCTCGTCGCCCCGCAGGTAGCCCAGCCAGTGATAGCTCGCCAGCAGCGTGGCCACCAGCACCACGGCGGCCGCCGGCAGGATCCGCCGGGCCCGCCGGGCGTAGAAGCCGATCAGCGACAGGCCGCCGGTCTCGCGGATCTCCCGCAGCATCAGCGACGTGATCAGGAAGCCGGAGACGACGAAGAAGACGTCCACGCCGATGTAGCCGCCGGCGAGGCCGGGGACGCCCGCGTGGAAGAGGACGACCAGCACGACCGCGACCGCGCGCAGGCCCTCGATGTCGGGACGGAAGCGGATCGTCGAACCGGCGGCCGCGGAGGCCGCCGGTCGGCGTACGCCGGTTGTCGTCTCTGTCATCGCGCACACGCTAGAGCGCACGAAAACCGGCAAACAGCGATTCCCCCTCTAAACAGCACGTTCCGGGAAAGATTCGACAGTTCGGCCGCGGGCGGATCGGCAGCGTGTTAGGCGCGATAGGCGCGGACGTCCGCCACCGACCACCAGTTGCCGTCCGGCACGGTCAACGTGATCCGGATCTGCCGGACGGTCCGGCCACGCAGGTCGGCCCGGGTGAACTGGCCGGCCGTCGAACTCGCGGCGGTCCACCAGCGCCGGCCGTCGGCCGAGGCGGTGATCGTGTAGCCGCGCGGAAAGTCGCCGACGTCAGCCCCGGTGTCGAAGACGATCCGCCCGAGAGGCTGGGCGCGGCCCAGGTCGACCTGAAGGAACTGGCCCGGTTGCTGACCCGCGTTCGTGGTCCAGCGGGTGCTCGCGTCGTCGTCGACCGCCAGGGCCGCGTCCGTCGCGGGGCTCGCGGTCGCCGTCCAGCCGGTCGGAGCGGTAGGCCGGTCACCCGACTGTCCACGCCAGACGAAGGTGGCCAGCCCGCCACCGGGCAGCGTGTATTCGAACGTACGACCGCCGTACTGCACCGCGAACGCCTGCGGATTGTCGTTCTCGTTGTGCGCGACCAGCACCGTGCTGCCGTCCGGGTTGACGAAGGCGACGTCCATGACGCGGCCGTTCCAGCCGGTCGCGCCGAAGGAGGTGCTCGCCACCCGTACGGCGCCCGGCCGCACGAACCGGGCCAGGTGACCGAGCGTGTAGAACTCGGCGTTCCGCGTCACCGAGCCGTCGTCGCCGACCGTCACCACGCCGGTGCAGGTGCCGCAGCCACCGTTGTGCGGGCCGTTGCTGTCGTCCAGGGCCAGATTCCAGTTGATCACGGTCTTGGCCCAGTTCCGGGTGTTGCCGACGATCAGGTTGCGGGCGTGCCACTTGAGCGTGTCGGAGAACGTGTTCGCCGGGTCGCTCGACTGGCTGCCCGAACACTCGGTGAAGTAGATGTCCTTGGCCGGGAACTCGTTGTGCAGCCGCGTCATGGCGCTCGGGTCGCCGTAGTAGCAGTGGTACGCCGTTCCGTCGATCCAGCGCGCAGCGGGCCACGGGACTTCCCCCTGTAACAAACGGAAACGTTTCTGATACATGCAGGAGGTCCCGCCGGTCGATGAGTGTCAATGTCTAAGCTGGCGTAATGCGACAAGGGCCCACCGTCCGGGACATCGCGGCCCAGGCCGGAGTCTCCATCGCCACCGTCTCGCGGGTGCTGAACGAGCAGGAACACGTCGCCCCCGGCACTCGTGAGCTGGTGCAGCAGGCCATCGACGAACTCGGCGGCCGCGCGCCCCGCCGCCGTCCCAGCCGTGCCGGGGCGGTCTTCGTGCGGTGCCCCTACCTGCTCACCGACTACTTCGGGCTGATTGTCTCGTCGATCGCCGAGACCCTCGACCTGAACGGCCTGCAACTCGTGCTGAACGCCGGCGAGGCCGCCCAGGAGAACCCGGTGCTGCCCACGCTGCCCACCCGCACCGGCATCGCCGGCGCGATCGTCGTGCTGCCCCCGGAGCCCGCCGCCGACCTGGTCGCGCTGCAGGCCACCGGCTTTCCACTGGTGGTCGTCGACCCGCGCGAGGACGTGCCGCGCGACATCGCCGCGGTGTCGGCGGCCCACTTCGCGGGCGCCCGCAGTCTCACCGCGCACCTGACATCGCTGGGACACCGCCGGATAGGTCTGCTCGCCGGCCCGGACAACTGGCTGGCCAGCACGGCCCGGCGGGCCGGCCACGTCTCGGCGCTGGCCGACGCCGGGGTGCTGCTGGAGTCTCAGCTGGCGATCCCGGGCGAACCGACCGTCCGATTCGGATTCCAAGCGGCCCAAAAACTGCTGAGTATGCGGGACCGGCCGACGGCGTTGGTGTGCTTCAACGACAAGGTGGCGTCGGGCGCGCTGACGGCGGCCGTACAGCTGGGGCTGCGCGTGCCGCAGGACGTCTCGATCGGGGGCTTCGACGACATCGACCTGGCCCAGGCGACCCGCCCGGCGCTGACGACTGTGCGGCAGCCGCTGGGCGAGATGGGGCGGATCGCGGTCGGCCTGCTGGTACGCATTCTGGACCGGCACCGGCTGGACGCTCTGCACATCGAACTGGCCACCGAGCTGATAGTGCGCAGCTCAACCGGCCCGGCGCCCCGCTAGCCGGCAACCAGCCATACCCCGCCCGCCCCTTGGGGGCCGAGCCCTGATCCAGTTTATCGGTCAGCGAGCCCGACGAACGCGTTGTCCACAGGGTGCCGGCCTTATCCACAGGCCGCTCACGGGCGTTGCTGTTGGCGGGGCGGGTCGGTTATGGAGCCCCAGCCGGGTGGCGCCGATTCGGGGGCGGCCAGCGGCTGGGGCTGGGAGACGGTGACCTGGCTGGGGTGGCGGGTCGCGGGGATCACGGCCTCGGACGGGTCGGGCAGCGGCTCGTGGGCAACCGGGGACATCGAGACGCGGGGCAGGGTGACGATGGCCGGGTCGACCTCGACGGCCTGGACCACTGAGCCTCGGCCCTCGCTCTTCACCAGGATCATCGCGTACTCGGGAAGGTCTTGAAGGACGCGCGGCTCGAGGACGTATTCGTAGACCCGCTGGGCCGACGCCGCCTCGCTCCAGTTGGTGCCCTTGGCCGTCGATTCGGTCTGGCTCCAGTTGCGGGTCTTGCTCCAGTTCGTGCTGGTGTAGCGGCGCAGGCCGTGGCGGGACGCCCGCTCGCCCTTGGCGCCGCCCTTCGTCTCGGATTCGCCCACCGTGTCGGCCAGCGTGTGGGTTTCTTCGCCACCCAGCGTGCGGGTCAGCTGGCTCAGCACGAACTTGTGGCCGCGGCCGACGAACTCGGCCGCCTGCGCCGCCTCCTGATGGTTGCCCAGGCGCATCAGCGCCACCTCGCCGCCGCCGATGGTCCGCAGCGACTCGGCGCGCAGGTGTGAGAAGAACAGGACGAGCCGGATGCCGCGGCGCTCGCAGAGGGTGCTGAGCCGTTCGATCGCGCGGTGGTCGATCTCGTCGGCGCCGAGCAGCACGAGCGAGCCGATCGGCGTGGTCTCGCGGCGCACCTGGTGGCCCAGCCACTGCACGAGCAGGTCTTTGAGCAGTTCGTGTTGCGCGCGCCCGCCGCCACCCTCGGCGACCAGGCAGGTCAGGTCGGCCGGGGGTGTCGTCGCGGGGGCGCTGCCCATCGCCTCCAGCGGGTGCAGGAACGCTTCGATCCGGCGCAGGCGCGACTCCTCGGGACGCAGGCGACCGAGCTGATCACGCTCGCCGTCGGACAGTGGCGCGTCCTGTCCGGACAGGGCCCGCAGCGCGGCCAGTAGCCGGCCCATGGTCAGCGACGGCGCAAGAATGCCGGCGATCTGGTTGAGCAACAGAGCGTCCTGCGACCGCTCGGCCCGGTTTCCCCCGCTGCCGGCGTCGCCGTACATGGCCTCGACGAGCCCGTCCACCAGTTCCTCCGGTGCGAGCCCGGCCACCAGGTCGAACGACGCCAGGTCGGCGGGCAACACCACTTCCCGTACGGATCGTCCGGTGCCCAGGGCCAGCTGCATCAACTCCCCCGACAGCGCCTCGCCGGTGAAATCGGCCAGGACCATCCGTCCGCGCGTCGCCAGCAGCGAGCCGCCGAAGACGGTCAGCACGGCCTCCCAGCCGTACGACGTGCCGCCGACGATGTCGACCCGGCGCGTGCCCGGCGACGGACTGGCCGCCGACCATTCCGGCCGGGCGTCGACCGCGTGCTGTTGCTGCTGATCGTGCCACTGGCGGCGGCTGTCCCAGGAGGCGTGCTCCGTGGCGTACGCCGCCTGGGCCTGGCTCTGCGCCTCGGCCACCGACTTGCGGGCGAGTGACGGCGCGATGCCGGCCAGAATCGCCCCGGCCACACCGCCGAGGGCGGAGATCCCGGCCAGAAAGAGCACCAGGGTCCGCGCGCCCTCGGCGTCCCGGGTCAGCACCCCGCCGCAGCACCCGATGAGGACCGTCAGCCCGAAGCCCACACCGAGCGAGATCAGGACCCGCTTGACCACGCCGCGCTGGGCCCGGTCGAGCCGCTCTTGCAGCTCGGGCGGGATCGGCGCGGGTTGCGGCGGCGGTTCCATGAACTTCCGCCGGTAGAGGTTCCGGTCATTGAAGATCCATCCCAGCCGCTCGCCCTCGGTGGCCAGCTGCTCGAGCGGTCTCGGTGCGGGAACGGGGCTCGTCATCGCGGGGGACTCCGGGGGCCGTGGTGGTGTTCCCCTGAAGGTACTAGGAGGACACTGCTACGGGCTCACCACGAGAGGTGGCGGGCGCGGCGAGGGCGACGGCCATCAAGCCGAAGCCGGCCACCAGCACGAGGGGACCGACAACCCCGATCGGGCCCAGGCCCAGCAGGAAGAAGCCGGCGAACCCGGCCACCACGATCACCGGCACCCACCACCGGACCAGTTTGTCGACCGCCGCGCCGACCGCGACCAGAATCAGTCCCAGGAACGTCAGCACCATGCCCGGCAGCACCCAGCCCAGTGAGAAGGTCGCGTACCCGCCGGTCAGCTCGGCTGCCCGGTCGGCCACCGCGTCGCCCAGGGCCTGCCGGGCGGCCAGGTCGAGGTAGTCGCCGAACATCAGGGCGCTGAAGTTGATCAGGCCGAGCACCGCGAGTCCCGCCACCACCCGGGTGAAGCGACCACCCCGAGCGGCCACCGTCAGCACCGCCGGAATGAACAGCACCCACGCCAGGTGCAGGAAGAATGCGCTGGCCTGGGCCAGCCCCGGGTATCCGAGGAAGTCATCCCCGGGCGGCACGGTGGCCATCCCGACGGCGAACGACAGCGGCGCCGCAACCAGGCAAGCGAGGCCCACCCGCCGCCGGAGCACGCCGAAGACGTCCGGTTCATCCGGCGGGGAGAACCGCATGAGCTGCCGCGCCGCCATCCCGTACGCCACAATCAGCACCACGGGCCCGGTCAGGCACAGGGGCACCGGCGAGATCGCGAACAACAGATACAGCGCCGCCCCCAGCACAGCCAGCCCGGCGGTCCACCAGTTGATCACCCGCGCCCGCGCCGCTGCCAGCGGCGTGACGACGAGCGCCACCGCCCAGCCCACGATCCCCGGGATCTGCCACCCCGCCACCGCCCAGCCCATCGCCCCCACCCGGTCGTCGTACGACGCCAGTTGCGCATCGGTCAGCCCGGCCTGCTGCTCCAGGCTGAGCAGCCCGAAGTCGGCCGCCATCAACGCCGAGAACGTGACCAGCCCCAACACCGTGGCCACCCAGCGACACCCGCCAGCACCGCCCCTCGCCGCCGCACCAAGGCGAGCAGCCCCAGGAACCCGGGCACGCACAGCACCCAGGCCCAGTGCAGAAGCAGCGAGTGCCATTGCGTCGCCTCCGGGTGCCGGCGATAGATCCCGTACCCCTGATCGTCACCCAGCGCCGGATCGATTCCGGTCGACACCGCCAGCGCCACCGGCGCCAGCACCAGACTGGCCGCAGCCACCTTCCGCCACATGATCATCTCCCTGGTCGATTGACAACGCCGACGACGCTAGGGAGCCGGAACCCGGTGGTAACCCGTACGCGGAGTGATCTCGAATCCGCCGCGCGGCGGAGGGCCCGTCATCCTCAGGACGGGTTCGGCACCGGGCCGGCGGGCCGTACCGTCGGCGCATGCGGCTGCGACCCACCGACCTGGCGCTGACCGGCGGCTTCGTGCTCTTCGCGCTGACCGAGGAATACCTGATCGCCATGCCGGGCCGCTGGTGGCCGCTGGTCCTGGCCCTGTCGGCGGCCACCGTGCTGTTCCGCCGGTTCGTGCCGCTGCTGGCCATGACTCCGCACGCGGTCGAGCCGACGTCCGTCTTCTACAGCCCGGCCGTCATAGCCGGCGAGCAGACCGTCAACTTCCGGCTGTGGCAGCTGGTCGGCACGATGATCGTGATCTACACGGTGGGGCGCCACGTGCCTCCGCACGGCTTCCAGCGGCGCGGCCTGATCGGCGCGGGTCTGGTCGTGGCCACGTTCGTCGTCTACCTGGCCAACGACCCCGGTGATCCCATGGCCGCGTTGTTCTTCCCGCTGGCCCCGTACGTGCTGGGTGTGACGCTCTCCGTGCAGGCCCGGCGGATCGCCGCCTTCCGTGAGCAGCAGGCCCGCGAGGCCATCCTGGAGGAGCGCGTCCGCATCGCGCGCGAGCTGCACGACATGGTGGCGCACAGCGTGACCGTGATGGTCGTGCAGGCCGGCGCCGTACGACGCCGGCTGGACGCGGGCCTGCCGGTCGACAGCGAGCTGCTGCGCGGAATCGAGTCGTCGGGCCGGGAGGCGGTGGGCGAACTACGCCGTACGCTCGGCCTGCTGCGCGGCGAAGGGGCGGACGCCACGCAGTCCCCGGTCGGCCTCGACCGCCTCGACGAGTTGATCGCGCAGGTGCGGGAGGCCGGCTTGACCGTGACCCTGCGCCAGCAGAAGCATCCGGTGCCGCCGGCGATCGACCTCTCCGCGTACCGGATCGTGCAGGAGGCCCTCACGAACGTGCTGCGGCACGCCGGCCCGGCGCGGGTGGAGGTGACGGTCGGCGTCGAGAGCGACGGCCTGCACCTCGAGGTGGTCAACGACGGCCGGCCGGTGATCGTGGGCGCCGGCGGTCAGGGGCTGATCGGGATGCGGGAACGGGCCACCCTGTTCGGCGGCGAGCTCACCGCCCGGCCGCGGGAGAAAGGCGGTTTCGCCGTACGGGCACGGCTGCCTCTGCCGGTGGCGGTGCTCCGATGACGATCTCCGTGGTGATCGCCGACGACCAGCGGATGATCCGGGCCGGCCTGCGCATGGTGATCGAGACCGAGCCCGACATGCTGGTCGTGGGTGAGGCCGGTGACGGCGCCGAGGCGGTGACGGTGGCCCGGCGCCTGCGGCCGGACGTCGTGCTGATGGACATAGCCATGCCCCGACAGGACGGCCTGGCCGCGACGAGCACGCTGCTCGACAGCCCGCACCCGCCCCGGGTGATCATGCTGACGACGTTCGACACCGACGAGAACCTCTACCGGGCACTGCGCGCGGGTGCGAGCGGGTTCCTGCTCAAGGTGTCGTCGCCGGAGCACCTGATCACCGCGATCCGGGTGGTTGCGGCGGGCGAGGCGCTGCTCGACCCGGCCGTCACCACGCGGGTGATCTGCGCCTTCGCCGGCCAGCCCGACCCGCAGCCGCCGGCTGTGCTGGACGGCCTCACCCCGCGCGAGGCCGAGGTGCTGCGCCTGGTGGCCCGCGGCCTCTCGAACGCCGAGATCGCGGCCGCCCTGGTCGTGGGCGAGGCCACCGTGAAGACCCATGTCGCCCGCGTCCTGATGAAGCTGGGGCTGCGGGACCGGGTGCAGGCGGTCGTCTTCGCGTACGAGTCCGGCCTGGTCCGGGCCGGCCAGTCGCCGGTATGAACGTGACCTTGTCGTGACCTGGTGAATTCTTCTTCGGAGCAGTCGACGGTCCCGTGGGCGAAGCCCTAGCCTGACACCCCGGAGAACAGCGGGTAACGGAAGGTGTACGCGATGACCGCGTCTACGGTCGACGTTGAAACCACCCCCGACGGCACTATCGTCATCCAGCCCCACGGCGTGCTCGGGGCCGACGACGCGGTCGAATTGCGCCGTACGCTGGTCTACGCGCTCCGCCACCTGCGACCGCTGCGCCTGGTCCTCGACCTGCAGGACGTGCACGACGTCGACCCGATCAACCTGGGCACGCTGGCCGCCGCCTGCCATCTCGGCGATGACCACCACGTCGCGGTGTTCCTCGACCACACGTCCGTGTCGATCGCCGGCCGCCTCAGCGCCGCCGGCGTGGCCACCCACCGGCTACGAGACGTCGGCCGCGCTGCCTGACAGCCAGACCGGGGCATAGAGGGTCTCGTCGTCCCGGCGGGGGCTGAGCCGCGTCGCCTCCAGCAGCAGTTGCACCGGGCCCCGGGCATTGGTCACCTCGAAGCCATAGCCGCCCCGCAGTGCGGTGGTGTAGCCGGTCAGCAGCACCTCGACGCACTCGCTGCTGATGTCGCCGACCCCGGCGACGTCGAGGACGACCCGGCCCCGGCGGGTGCGGGCGAAGGCGTCCCGGAGGGCCCGCCGCAGGTCACGGTGCGCCGTGCGGTCGAAGACGCCACCCAGCAGCAGATAGGTCGTCTTACCCGTGCGGTCGGTGTCCCTCTCGATGGAGAAGCTCATGACCCCTCTGTATCCAGCGCAGATGGACGGTCGATGACTTCCACGGGGCCAATCGGTAGCCCCTCGCCGGTGCGACGGAAGATCCGCATACGGGTTGTTGACGGCTTAACGCACGTTTTTCAGGACCCGGATACGAGACAGTTGATCATCGTTTCGTGTTTACCTGATGTTCATCAATGCCGATGGAGGTCAACGATGCCCGATCCCGAACGCCGACTGTTACCGCTGCTCGGCCGCCACAGCGGCGGACGCGACGCGATGACCTGCCTCTACCGGTGCGGCAACGCCTGCGACCATCCGGCGCCCAACCAGTCCGGCAACGCGTACTTCGGCGACATCGTCAATGCCGCCGTGAGCCGGCGCGGACTGTTCGCCGCGGGCGGGGCGGGCGCCCTGGTGCTGGGAGTGGGTGGCTCGGCGGTCCCGGCAGGCGCCGCGCCGTCCGCGCCGCCGGCACCGGCGCCGGCGAAGGGCGGGTCCGCGCTCACCTTCAAACCGATCCCGCCCAACGAGATCGACGCGGTGCTCGTCCCCAACGGCTACGACCACGCGCTGGTGATCCGCTGGGGCGATCCGATGGTGCCCGGCGCGCCCGCGTTCGATCTCGAGCACCAGACCGGCGAGACGCAGTCCAAGCAGTTCGGCTACAACAACGACTTCCTCTGCGTGGTGCCGATTCCCGGCAGCGACCGCCGCGCGCTGCTCGTGTCCAACCACGAGTACACGAACGAGGAGCTGATGTTCCCCGGCTTCACCACGCACGAGGCGCTGCCCGTCGAACAGGTGCGGGCCGCGATGGCCGCCCACGGCATGTCGGTGGTGGAGATCGAGCGGGTCGGGCGCACCGGCCAGTGGCAGGCCGTGCGGGGCAAGCGGCTGCCCTACAACAAGCGGCTGACCATGCTGGCGACGCCGTTCCGGGCGGACGGCCCCGCCGCCGGATCGCCCTTCCTGCGTACGGTGGCCGACCCCAGAGGCACGACCATCATCGGGACGCTGAACAACTGCGCGGGCGGGCTCACCCCGTGGGGCACGGCATTGTCCGGTGAAGAGAACTTCAACCAGTACTTCGTCGGTGGCGACGCCGTGCCCGAGGCCGACAAGGCCCGGCTCAACCGCTACGGCATCCTCACCACCGCGCGCTACCCGAGCGGGTCGCGGCGCTGGGAGCGGGCGCAGGAACGCTTCGACCTCGCCAAGCACCCCCACGAGGCCAATCGCTTCGGCTGGATCGTCGAGGTCGACCCGCTCGAGCCCGGCGCGCTGCCGCGCAAGCACACCGCGATGGGCCGCTTCAAGCACGAGGGCGCCAACGTCATCGTGGCCAGGAACGGCCAGGTCGCGGCGTACATGGGTGACGACGAACGGTTCGAGTACCTGTACAAGTTCGTCTCCGACAAGCGGTACCGCCCCGGCGACCGCCGGCACAACCTGACCCTGCTCGAGTCGGGCACGCTCTACGTCGCGAAGCTCACCGGCGACAGCCCGCCGGCCGAGATCGACGGCACCGGCAAGCTGCCGTCCGACGGCGCCTTCGACGGCACGGGCAGATGGATCAAGCTCGTCTCCGGCAACACCTCGTTCGTGCCCGGCATGACCGCCGTCGAGGTGCTCACCTTCACCCGCGAGGCCGGCGACAAGGTCGGCGCGACCAAGATGGACCGGCCCGAAGACGTCCAGCCCAGCCTGCAGAGCGGCAAGATCTATGCGGCGCTGACCAACAACACCAACCGGGGCGTCGGCACCTATCCCGGTGTCGACGAGGCCAACCCGCGCGTGGCCAACAAGCACGGCCAGATCTTCGAGATCGTCGAGGATCGCGGCGACCACACCGGCGAGACCTTCACCTGGTCGCTGCCGATCGTCTGCGGCGACCCGACCGACCCGGCCACCTACTTCGCGGGCTACGACAAGACCAAGGTGTCGCCGATCTCGTGCCCCGACAACGTCGCCTTCGACAGCTCCGGCAACCTCTGGATCTCGACCGACGGCAACCAGCTGGGCAGCAACGACGGCCTCTTCGCGACCGCGATCGAGGGCCCCGAGCGCGGTCACCTCAAGCAGTTCCTGACCGTGCCGCCGGGCGCCGAGACGTGCGGACCGTTCATCACCGCCGACGACCGGTCGGTGCTGGTCGCCGTGCAGCACCCGGGCGAGATGACCGGCGCCACCGTCGACAACCCGGCCTCGACCTGGCCCGACGGCGAGTACGCGAAGCCGGCCGTGGTGGTCACCTGGCGACTCGACGGCGGACGGATCGGGAGTTAGAGCGTTTACTCTCCGTTCACCGGTTACCGGTGGATCGCGACGTGTCGGCTCTCCTAGCGTTCGGGCAGCCCACCATGCGTGCGGCTAGATGATCAAGGAGAGCCGATGCGTCGACTTCTACCCCTGCTGGGCCACAGTGGTGGCTCACGGGATGCCATGACCTGTCTCTACCGCTGCGGCAACGCCTGCGACCACCCGGCGCCCAACACGTCGGACAACCCGTACCTCGGTGACGTCGTCAACGCGTCGATGAGCCGGCGCGGTGTCATGCGGGCCGGTGCGGCCGGTGCCCTGGTTCTCGGAGTGGGTGGCGCTTCCGCCGCTGCGGCGGTCCCGGCAGCCGCCGCACCGGTGCCGGCGACGGCCCCCAAGCCGGCGGGCAAGGCCGGCAAGATCAGCTTCAAGGCGATCCCGCCCAACACGCTCGACAACCTGGTCGTGCCCAACGGTTACGACTCGGCCGTCGTGATCCGCTGGGGCGACCCGGTGGTGGCCGGCGCCCCGGACTTCGACCTGGGCGGGCAGACCGCCAAGCGCCAGTCGCAGCAGTTCGGCTACAACAACGACTTCGTCGGGGTGCTGCCGTTCGGCAACTCGGGCGACCGCGCGCTGCTCGTGGTCAACCACGAGTACACCAACGAGGAGCTGATGTTCCCGGGCTTCACCAGCCTGGACGCGCTCACCGTGGAGCAGATCAAGGTCGCGATGGCGGCCCACGGCCTGTCGGTGGTCGAGATCGAGCGCGCCGGCCGCACCGGGCAGTGGACGCCCGTACGCTCCAAGCGGCTGCCCTACAACAAGCGCATCACCGCTCTCGAGACGGTGTTCAAGCTGACCGGCCCGGTGGTCGGCACGTCCGCCGTGAAGACCGCGGCTGACCCGCGGGGGCAGTGGGTCATCGGTACGCTCAACAATTGCGCCGGCGGGGTCACCCCGTGGGGCACCGTGCTTTCGGGCGAAGAGAACTTCAACCAGTACTTCGTCGGCGGCGACGCCGTTGCCGAGGCCGACAAGCCGAAGCTGAACCGCTACGGCATCACGACCACGGCCCGCTACCCGAGCGGCTCGCGCAAGTGGGACCGCGCCCAGGAGCGCTTCGACCTGGCCAAGCACCCGAACGAGGCCAACCGCTTCGGCTGGATCGTCGAGGTCGACCCGTTCGACCCCGACGCCCCGCCGCGCAAGCACACCGCGATGGGCCGCTTCAAGCACGAGGGCGCCAACGTCATCGTCGCCAAGAGCGGGCACGTCGTCGCGTACATGGGTGACGACGAGCGCTTCGACTACCTCTACAAGTTCGTGTCGGAGAAGAAGTACCGCCCGGGCGACCGCCGGCACAACCTGACCCTGCTCGAGTCGGGCACGCTGTACGTCGCTCAGGTGACCGGCGACAGCCCGGCGGCCGAGATCGACGGCACCGGCAAGCTCCCGTCCGACGGGGCCTTCGACGGCACCGGCAAGTGGATCAAGCTGGTCTCGGGGAACAAGTCGTTCGTTCCCGGCATGACCGTGGCCGACATCCTCACCTGGACCCGGCTGGCCGGCGACGCCGTCAAGGCGACCAAGATGGACCGTCCCGAGGACGTCCAGCCGAGCCTCCGCACCGGCAAGATCTACGCGGCGATGACCAACAACACGAACCGGGCCGTCGGCACGAACCCGGGCGTGGACGAGGCCAACCCGCGCAGCGCCAACAAGCACGGCCACATCTTCGAGATCACCGAGGACAAGGGCGACCACACCGGCGAGTCCTTCACCTGGACCCTGCCGATCGTGTGCGGCGACCCGGCCGCCGCCGACACCTACTTCGGCGGGTACGACAAGACGGCCGTCTCGCCGATCTCGTGCCCCGACAACGTCGCCTTCGACAGCGCCGGCAACCTCTGGATCTCGACCGACGGCAACGCCCTGGGCACCAACGACGGCCTGTTCGCGACCCCGATCGAGGGCTCCGAGCGCGGCCACCTGCGGCAGTTCCTCACCGTGCCGCGCGGCGCCGAGACCTGCGGCCCGTTCATCACCGGCGACGACCGCTCGGTCTTCGTCGCGGTCCAGCACCCCGGCGAGATCTCCGGCGCCACCGTCGACAAGCCCGTCTCCACCTGGCCCGACGGCGACTACGCCAAGCCGGCCGTGGTGGTCTCGTGGCGCCTCGACGGCGGCCCGATCGGCAGCTGAACACCCTGGGACGGGTCGCCCGACGGGCGGCCCGTCCGCTGTCTCAACCGTCGTAGCGGCAGAGGTGCCCGGTGCGGACGGCGCGGTCGAGGTGCCGGCCCAGCTCGGGCAGCACGGTCTCGATGCGCCGGATCGCGTCCCGGATCCGTGCGGTGACGGCCTTGCGAGCCCGTTCCGCGTTGCCCGCGCTCAGCGGCCGGGCCGCCCCGCCCGGCCGGGTCGCGCGCCGCACCTCTTCGAGCAGCCGTTCCCGCTCGTCACCCTCCACATCGGCCAGCCGGCGGCGATAGGACCGCAGCGCGGTGGCGTCGAGGGCCGGCTCCTCGGCGACCCGGTCGAGCACCACCGGCCCGCCGCCGGTGGCCAGTTCGAGGGCCGCCACGTCGGTGCCGGGCCGGGCCAGCAGCGTCGACAGGTCGTGCAGGCCCTTGCAGTCGCGCAGGTAGGCCGCGTGTCCGCGATAGCTGACCTGCCACATCTCGCCCGACCGGCAGATGGACGGCTCGGGGCCGGGCGTCAGAGCGGACAGCGCGCGTCGCGTCTCGTCGGCCCACAGCCGCGCGCCCAGCCGCTCGTGGACCCGCAGCGCGGCCCGCAACGACTCGGCGGCCCCGTCCGGTTCGCCCAGCGCGGCCCGCAGCAGCCCGACCCGGTGGGCGTGAGCGCCCATGAAGCAGACGAGGGCGCCGTTCACCGCGCACGTGTCCGCGAGCGGTTCCAGGTCGGCCAGCAACAGCTCGCAGAGCTCCCGATCCTTCAGCGCGATGGCGGCCGCGGTCAGCTCGCCGACGAAGACCGACCACAGGTACGACCGGTCGGCCCGCCAGTCCGGCAATGCCCGCACGGTTTCGACCTCGCGCCGCGCCGCGGCCAGATCCCCGGCCCGCGCGAGGAACCCGGCCGCAACGGCGTGCGCGTGCGCGGGTGCACCGATCCACCAGCCCACCGCCTCAGCCGCGGTGCGGCGCAGTTCGTCCGGGTCGTTGCGGGCGCGCACGACCTCGAGCCGCTGCGACATCCGGACGTTGCCGGTGTCGCTGTCACCCACCTGTTCGCCCAAGGCGGCCGCCTCGGCGATCAGCCGCTCGCCGGTCTCGAGGGCGCCGTCGAGCAGGGCAAGCGCGGCCTGGCGGGTCCGCAGCAGATAGTCGTGGCGCGGCTGCCGCAGGCGCTCGGTCAGATAGGCGAACTCGTCGAACGCGGCCCGGAAGGCCGCCGAGCCGTTCTCGAGGTGGGCGTTGGCGGCCAGCAGAAAGCCCTGAGCCTGTCGCTCGGGGTCGCCCGCAGCCCGCGCGGCCGCGATGATGCCGGTGGCGAGGAGCACCCGCTCGGCGCCGGTGCCCGGCGTCCACACGATGTCGTGCCGCGCCAGCAGGCAGCTGGCCAGCGTGGCCGGGTCGTCGAGGGCGCGGGCGATGGCGACCGCCCGTTCCGCGTACGGGCCGGCACGGGGGCGGTCGGCCGGCACCGAATGCTGCAACTGACGGGCCAGCGCCGCCGTGACCTGGGCCTCGGCCGGCGTGCCGCGGCCGTCGAGAGCCCCTCGGGCCGCCTCCAACGCGGTGATCAGCTCGGTGCGCGGCATGGCGAAGCGGGCGCCCACGCTGTCCAGGCCCAGCGCGACCAGGGCGAGCAGGTCGGCGTCGGCGCCGGCCGGCCGCCACGCCTCGGCGAGCAGTGCCCGGGCCGCCTCGGCGTCGCCGGCCCGCAGCCGCAGTCCGGCCTCCGCGGTGAGAAGCCGGACGAGGCCGGCGTCGGGCAGGTGGGTGCCCGCGTCGGCGACCGCGGTCCGGGCGCGACGCAGGTGGGCCGCGGCCTCGGCGAAGGCGTACCGACCGGCGTCGGCCTCGGCTGCCGCGTGGGCCCAGGTCACCGCGAGCTCGGCGCCGTGCAGCGGGGCCGCGGCGGCGAAGTGCCGGGCCAGCTCGGCGGGGAAGACCGGCGCGCCCCGGCCGTGCCGGCGCAGCAGAGCCGACCCGATGCTCTTGTGCAGCTCGAGGCGGCGCCGGGCGGGCAGCGTCGCATAGATCGTCTCGCGGAACAGGTCGTGGGCGAACCGGACCGGCACTTCGGCGCCGCCGGTGAGCATGCCGGCCGCCAGCGCCGCCTCGATGGCCTCCGTCGACTGTGCACAGACATCGGCCAGGACGTCCGGCCGGAGCACCGGACCGGCGACGGCGGCCGCGTCGAGCAGTTCCCGGCAGCCCGAGGGCAGCCGGGCCAGCCGCCGCCCGATGACTTCCCGGACGGCCACCGGCACGTCGCCGGTGGTGCCGCCCGCTTCCATCAGGCGGCACAGCTCACGAGCGAAGAACGGATGCCCGTCGCTGCGCGTGTGCACCGCCGGCGCCCACTGCCGGGCCGCCGCGTCGCCCGCCAGCGCGCGCACCAGGTCGCCGGTCTCGGCCGGGCCCAGCCCACCCAGCGTGATCGATTCGGCCGGCTCGGCCAGGCCGGTCAGCACGCCCGGCGCCAACTCGTCGGGCCGGTACGCGGCGACCAGCAGCAACGATCCGGTTCGCGGCTGCCGGACCAGGAACTTGAGCAGGCTCACCGATGTCTCGTCGGCCCACTGCAGGTCGTCGAGGATGACGACCGCCGGGGCAATCCGTTCGAGCGCTTCGCTGACCGCCACGAAGACCCGCGCCCGCACGCCGTCGTCGTCGCCGGCCGGTCCGGGATCCCCGACGATCGCCGCCAGCCGCGGGTCGGGTGGCAGCCCGCGCAGGGCCTGCGTCCACGGCCACCAGGCGGGCGCCCGGGCGTCGTCCCAGCAGGCACCCCAGAGCACCGTGGACCGGTCGCAGCCGGCCGCGAACTTTCCGAGCAGGGCCGTCTTGCCGATCCCGGCCTCGCCGCTGACCAGCACCAGTCCGGCCCGCCGGGTGCCGGCGCCGGCCTGGCCGGCTCGCCGCGCGGCGAGCATCCGGGCCAGCGCAGCGTGCCGGCCGACGAATGGCGTCACCAGCGCATTCTGGCCGCTCCGCAAGGTGCCAGACGGTTTCTGGCGGATGTCCGACCGGATCTGGCGCGTACCGGGTGACACCACTCGAGGGGGAGGCACCATGTTCGACCCGCAGCAGTACAAGACGACAACCCGCGCCCAGTGGGAGGAGGCCGCCGAGGCCTGGCACCGGTGGGGCGCTTTCATCGAGTCCTGGCTCGGCCCGTCGACCGACCTGATGCTGGACGCGGCCGGGGTCACGAGCGGCAGCCGGGTGCTCGACGTCGCAGCCGGTACGGGCGGTCAGAGCCTGGCCGCAGCCCGCCGCGCCGGCCCGTCCGGCCAGGTGCTGGCGACCGACATCTCACCCGCGGTCCTGCGCTACGCGGCCTCCGAGGCCGTGGCCGCCGGCCTGGAGAACGTGGTCACCCGCGAGCTGGACGGCGAGGATCTGGCCGTGCCGGCCGGCGAGTTCGACGCGGTGATCTCCCGGGTCGGCCTGATCTACTTCCCGGACCAGCAGGCGGCGCTGGCCGGTATGCGGGCCGCGCTGCGCCCCGGGGGCCGCTTGGCCGCGATCGTCTATTCCACCGCTGACCGCAACGCGTTCTTCGCCGTCCCGGTCGGGATCATCCGGCGGCGTGCGCAGTTGCCGCCGCCCGCGCCGGGGCAGCCCGGCCCCTTCAGCCTGGGCGCGCCCGGTGCGGCCGAGCGGCTCTTCACGGCTGCCGGTTTCCACGACGTACGGGTCGACACCGTGCCCTCCCCGGTCCGGCTGGCCAGCGCGGCCGAGTGCACCCGCTTCGAGCAGGAGTCGTTCGGCGCCCTGCACCAGATGCTGTCCGGGCTGTCGAAGGACGAGCGGAGCGCCGCCTGGACCGAGATCGAGGCCGCGCTCCGCGAGTTCGAGGGCGCCGACGGATTCACCGGGCCCTGCGAGATGCTGGTCGTATCGGGCGTCAAGTGAGCCGATAGGCGCGGGGCAGGTGGTAGCCGCGCGTCGCGAGCAGGGTGCGCAGGCGGTCGGGATAGTCGGTGATCAGCCCGTCCACGCCGTCGTCGAGCAACTTGGCCATGGTCGGCACGTCGTCCACCGTCCACGGAACGACCTTGATTCCGTACGCGTGCGCGTGCCGCACCATCGCCCGGGTGACATACGGCTGGTATGCGGGGTCGCTCACCGTGCCGTTCTGCGGAAACCCGTGCACCGGCGAGATTGCCGAGGCGCCGAACGTGCGGATGGCCCGGATCGGGTCGCCGCCGAAGTCGTCGATGTCGAGGCCACCCAGCCAGGGTGAGGCGCCGGGCAGCCCGGTCTGCAGGAAGTCGTAGTTGGTGAGCGCGACCAGCGGCAGGCGCGGCTCGACCTGGCGCATCCGCTTCAGGGCGCCCCAGTCGAAGCTCTGGATCGTGACCTGTCGCAGCAGGCCGCTCCGCCGGATCTCGGCCGCCGTCACGCGGACGAACTGTTCGCGCGGCGCGGTCTCGGCCGGCGCACCGGCCTCGACCTTGGTCTCGATATTCAGCTTCACGCCGTACGCGCGGTAGCGCTTGACCAACGTGAATACCTCACGCAGCAGCGGCATCCGGGCGCCCGGCACTGCCACCTGTCCCGGCTTGTCGGCCAGCGTCTTCGACCCGCAGTCGAGCGTGCGGACCTGGGCCAGGGTCAGCGTGTTGACGTACTTCCCGACGTACGGGAACTCGGGGTCGCCCGGTGTCGCCGGCGCCGTGTCGGTGCACTTCGTGCCGGCGACGCGTCGATCGTGCGTGACCACCGCCTGACCGTCCTGGGTGATCTGCACATCGAGTTCGAGCGTGCTCACGCCCAGCTCCAGAGCGGTGCCGAAGGCGGCGAGCGTGTTCTCCACCGTCAACCCGAGGCCGCCGCGGTGCGCCTGCAGGTCGAACGACCGGCCACCGGCGACGGCCGTGCCGGGTACGACGACGCTCCCCGCCAGGATGGCCGCCGCGAGGAGGATCTTGCCTCTCATGGACTGTCTCCCTTCGTAGTGCGGCCAGCCTCGGTGGCACGCGCGGCGGACCGGCAACATCCACATGAACCTATGCCGACGATCTCTTCCGGCATTCATGAATGAATGCGCATGTGCACAATTGAAGTGAGGTATAGCGGCGAACCGTTGAATGAATTGATTCCCCCTGGCGGGTCGTCCGGCCATCGGTTACGTTGAGGAAACGCATCTCAGCGACGAGATTTGGCTTTGTCGACCCTGCCGAACTGACCTGCTCAACGGCCATCCGGGGAGTCGTACTGTGCCTGATTCAGACCCGCTCCTGCTGACCCCGAAAATGGACCCGATCATCCAATCGGTTCTCGCCGGTCCCGCACTCCTGCGACAACTCACGGACGGACTCGGTTCCCCGCTCAACATCGTTCTGCCCGAGGCGCTGGACGCCAATGTGGCGGCTTTCCGGGCGGTCTATCGGCAGCACCGGCTGCGCGGCCAGATCTATTTCGCGCACAAGGCGAACCGCTCCTCGGCCCTGCTCCGCCACCTGGCCACCACCGACGCCGGGGTGGACGTAGCCTCGCTGGGCGAGTTGCAGCACGCGCTCGGCGCCGGGTTCGGTCCCGGTCGCATCATGGCCACCGGCCCGAAGAACCGCGAGTTCCTCTGGCTGGCCGCACGCAGTGGCAGCACCGTGAACGCCGACTCGCTCGACGAACTGAGCGAACTGGCCGGCCTGGTGGCGGCGGGCCGATTACCCCGCGTACGCGTCATGGTGCGCCTGGCCGAGTTCGCCTCCCGCGGCGTGCACATGGTCAGTCGCCGCAGCCGCTTCGGGGTGCCGGCCGGGCTGCTGCCCGAGGCGCTCGACCGCATCGACAAGCACGCCGATCAGCTCGAGCTGGCCGGGGTGGCGTACCACCTGGACACCATCGGCGTAGCCGAGAAGGCGATCGCGCTGGAGGGCTGCCTGGCCGCGCTCGACGAGTGCCGCCGCCGGGACGCGCCGGCCTGGTCGATCGACATCGGCGGCGGCTTCGGCGTGAACTACCTGGACGACGGGGAGCAGTGGGAGCGGTACACGTCCGAGCTGGCCCAGGCTGTGCTCGGGCGGCGGCCCCCGCTGACCTGGAACGGGCACGGCTACGGGCTGCGCAACGAGGCCGGCACGCTGCGGGGGGCGCTCGGGCTCTACCCGGCTCACCGGCCGGTTTCCGGGCCCGGTTACCTGAGCCAACTGCTCGCGGCCACCGCGCCCGAGCAACGCCGGCCGCTCGGCACGCTGCTGCTCGACAGCATGACCGACCTCGACATCGAGCCCGGGCGGGCGCTCCTCGACCAGTGTGGATTGGTGCTGGCCCGCGTGCTCGAGGTGCGGGACGGGCCGGACACTCTCGTACGGCTCGAGATGAACTCGCGGGATGTGAGCCTCGAGGAACACGGGGTTCTGATGGATCCGATCGTCATCCCGCAGGACTCCGCCGGCTTTGCCGGGCCGGCGGAGGTCTTCCTGCTCGGCAACCTGTGCCTGGAGTCCGACCTGATCACGCGGCGCAAGGTGGTCCTGCCCGTACGGCCCCGGCCCGGCGACCTGCTCGCCTTCGTCAACACGGCCGGCTACTTCATGGACTTCAGCGCCACCCGCGCCCTGCATCAGCCGATCGGCCGCAAGGTCGCGCTCTTCCGCACCGGCGGCCGGTGGAGCTGGTGCCTCGACGAGCAGTACTGGCCCGTCCCCGAGCGCGCGGAGGCAGCATGAGATACGACGACATGACCGAGGCGATCGGCAACACCCCGCTGGTCCGCATCGACCCTGACGTGCACGGCCTGCGCAACATCGACCTGTACGCCAAGATGGAGCTGCTCAACCCGTTCGGCTCCCTCAAGGACCGCGCGGCCTGGCAGATGGCCCGTCCACTGCTGGCCGGCGCGGCCGAGCGGGGCGACACGGTGGTCGAGCTCTCGAGCGGCAACACGGCCAAGGCCCTCGCCATGATCGCCGGGATGCACGGGCTGCGTTTCAAGAGCGTCACCAACCGCATGAAGGTCCCCGAGGTCAAAGACCTTCTGCTGCTGCTCGGTGCCGAGATCGACGAACTGCCGGGCCAGGCCGAATGCCTCGACCCGAGCGACACCGAGGACCCTCTCTCGCGCATGCACCGCACGCTGACCAGCAACGGCAGCGGATATGTGCACACCGACCAGTACTTCAACGAGCGCAACGTCGAGGCACACCTGCACGGCACCGGGCCCGAGATCATCAAGGACCTCGACGGGCACGCGCCCGACTACTTCATCGCCTGCGTCGGCACGGCCGGGTCGTCGACCGGGGTGGCCCGGGCCCTCCGGCAGCACGACCCCGACGTGCGGGTCATCGGGCTCGTCGCGGCCAAGAGCGACTTCATCCCCGGCATCCGGACCATCGACGAGGTGCACGAGGTCGGGCTGTTCGAACCGGACGTCTACGACAGCATCGAGACCATCACAGCCGACGACGCCATCGACGGCCTGCTGACCCTCGTGCGTCGCTGCGGCACGCCGGCCGGGCCCACCGGTGGCGGCGCCTTCCACGGCGCTGTCCGTCACCTGCGTACGCTCGACGACTCGCTCACCGAGCGCCGGACAGCGGTCTTCATCGTCTGCGACCGGGTCGAGAGCTACCTCTCCTACCTGCGGGAACGGCGGCCCGCCCTGTTCGGCCGGCCGCCACGGAGGAACGACACCCGCCTGCTGGACGAGGCCGAGGTCGCGGCGGCGCCGACGATCGACGTCGAGGAGGCGCAGCGGTGGCCCGGCCTGGTCGTCGACCTGCGCAGCCCGTACGCGTTCCAGGCCCTGCACATCGACGGCTCGATCAACATCGTCGACGAGCTGTTCGCCGAGCTGCTCCACGGTGGACTGCCGTTCAGCCGCCGGCAGCCCGTGCTGCTGGTGTGCCCGGTCGGCGAGAAGTCGGCCCGCTATGCCGCACTGCTGACCAGGATGGGTCACCCCTCGGTGCGGTCGCTGGCCGGCGGCGTCATCGCCTGGCGCGACGCCGGCGCGCGGCTGGTGCGTGACTGATGACTCTCGCCCTCGACCTCGACGTGCGCTCACAGTTTCCCCAGCTGGTGGGCAGTCCGGGCGTCGCCTACCTCGACAGCGCCGCCACCGCGCAGAAGCCGCAGGCCGTACTGGACGCGGTGATGACCTATCTGACCAGCGAGAACGCCAACGTCGCGCGCGGCACCTACCCCTGGGCCAACCGCACCACGACCCGCATCGCGCAGACCCGCGACCAGCTGCGCCGATTCCTCGACGATCCGTCCCCCGAGACGTCGGGCGTGCACTTCGTCAGCGGCACCAGCGAGGGGTTACGGACCATCGCGCTCGACTGGCTACCCACGGTGCTGGGCGACGGTGACGAGATCATCGTGCCGTTCGCCGACCACAGCGCCAACCTCGTGCCCTGGCTGGACACCGCCGAACTGCTACGACGTCAGGGCACGCACGTAGTGGTGCGGCCCATGCCGTACGACTCGGCGCAGGACTACGACGTGGCGCGCCTCCCTGTCGGCCCGCGTACCCGGCTGATCGCCGCCACCCACGTGCACCACGTCTACGGCAACGACATGAACGTGCACCGCCTGCGCGCGGCGGCCGGTCCCGACATCCCGATCTGCCTGGACGCCGCGCAGAGCTTCGGCCACCTGCCGCTTTCGGTGCGCGACCTCGATGTGGACTTCGTGGTCTTCTCGGGTCACAAGGCGATGGCGCTGCCCGGCATCGGTGCGGTGTGGGCCCGCAACCGGCGCGGCCCCACGTTCGCTCCCGCCGGCTGGAGCGGCACACCGAACACGGCCGGAATCGTGAGCCTCGCCGCAGCCATGGACTGGCTCTCGTCCGTGGGCCTGTCGCGCATCTCGTCGTCGATCGTCGCGCTGGGCGCCCGGCTGACGGCGGGGCTCGCCACTCTGCCGAGCTACGAGGTGCTGGGCTGCCAGGACAGCCTGGCCGCAGAATCGACGGTGCAGCGGCGCCACGGGATCGTCACGTTCCGGCACCGCGAGATCGGCTCCAACGACCTCGGCTTCATCCTGGCCGCGGACGGCCTGCTCGTGCGGGCCGACGGCCACTGCCAGGGCACGGACGGCGAGAAGACCTCGTCCGTACGGGTGAGCTTGCACGTCTACAACACGGCCGACGAGGTCGACCGGTTGCTCGCCACGCTGTCCGCGCTCGATTCCTGACGGAAAAGCCCCCGCCTCCGAATTGGAGACGGGGGCTTCCCACGGGTGCTACCTGGTGACCTTGACCGTGTAGGTCTTGGCCTCGGCGGTGTTACCCGCCCGGTCGGTCGCCGTGTAGGTGACCTTCAGGGTGCCCTTCTCGACGCCCTTCACCGGAATGCTCCAGTGGCCGAGCAGCAGAGACGGCGTGTCGGTCAGCACCTTGGCCTTGGCGGCGGCCTCGGACTGCGAGGACGCCTTGACCCACTTGCTGCCGTCGTAGAAGTGCCACTTCCCCGCGCGCTCCTGGATCAGGGACGCCTGGGCTTGGGCCACGCCCAGACCCTTGTCGGCCGCGAAGCCCGACACCGAGCGCCACGAGGACGCCGCCGCCGGGTTGCCCGGCACGTCGAGCAGGACGACCGGCGCCACCGTGTCGGCGGTGACCTTCACCGAACCGGCCGTGACGGCCCGGCCCGCGCCCGCGGCGTTGTGCGGGGTGACCTTGACCGTGAACGTGCCGGCCCCGGTGTAGGTGTGGGCGACCAGCGCGCCGTTGGCCGACATGGTGGCGGACGCGCCGTCGCCCCAGTCGACAACGATCTTGCTGGCGCCGTCCACCTTGCTCACCGCGAGCACCGTGAACTGGCCGGCCCAGATCGAGCGCGGCTCGAGCAGATACCGGCCGGGCTGTGCCACCACCTTCACCTGCGGCGAGCCCTCGAAGGCGGCCGCGGCGGTGTTGCCGGCCTTGTCCGTCAGCTGCACCGACACGGTGTAGGTGCCGGTCGCGGCGTACGTGTGGGTCGCTGTGTTCGCGTCCAGCGCCGACGACGTTCCGTCGCCCCAGTTGACGACCCGCTCGGCGACGTCGTCGGCCACCGCGACCTGGGTCAGCGTCACCGACTGTCCCGGCCACAGCGTCACCGCGCCGAGCTTGAACGTGCCGGTCGGCGGCGTGCTGTCCTCGACGCCCGGCGTGCTGCGCGGGGCCGGGTCGGCGGTGATCGGGGAGTTGGCGGCGAAGTAGTCGACCAGCATCGTCAGGTCGTTGTCGCCCGTGGTGATCTCGTTGGTGCCCTGTCCGAGCGTGACGAAGTTGTCGCCGCCGGCGGCCAGGAACGAGTTCGACGTGACGCGGTAGCTCCCCGCCGGGTTCAGCACGACGCCGTTCAGCTTCAGCGACGACGCGATGATCCGCGAGCCGCGGGGCTGGTTCACGTCGTACGAGTAGGTCAGCCCCTTGGACACGCCGAGGTGCAGCACCGGGCGGGACGCACCGTCCGGCTGCCACTGCTCCTCGAGCACCTGCTTGATCTGCGCCCCGGTGAGCGTCTGGGTGACGACATCGTTGGCGAAGGGCTGCACCGAGAAGGCGTTGGCGTAGGTGACCGTGCCGTCGGCGCCGTAGAGCAGATCGGCCCGCAGACCGCCCGGGTTCATGAAGGCGATCTGCGCGCCACCGCGGCCGGGCGCGCTGGTCTGGTCGAGCTGCACGTCGGCGATGAAGTTGCCGAGCACCGACTCGGCGCCCCGGTCCTCGGCGCCGGCGGCCGTGTAGGCCCGCTTGATGTCCGCCGTGATCTTGCCGAGCGGCTGCTTGCCCAGCTCGTCCGCGGTCACCTTGGCCTTGGCCACGATGCCGGCGACCGCGGCGTTCGCCGGATAGCCCTTGACGTCGAGCAGTTCGGCGGTCGACCCGGTCACCGACCTGGTGGCCGGGTCGTACGTGAGCACCGCCTGGCCCAGGCGCAGTCCGTAGTCCTCGGCCTGGATCACCGGGCGGGTGCGGTCGGTGCCGGGCACCGGAACCTGGAACGCGTACGGCTGGTGGGTGTGCCCGCTGAAGATCGCGTCGATCTCGGCGCTGACCCGGGTGAACTGGCCGAACACAGGGTCGGCCTGTAGCGCCGCCGCCGAGCCGATGTTCTCGGTCGCCGCGCCCTCGTGGGCCAGCAGCACCAGCACGTCCGCCTCGCCGTTGGCCTGGTTGCCGTCGGAGAGCTGCGCCGCCAGGGTGTTGGCCTCGGCGACCGGGTCGCGGAACTGGACCCCGGCGATGCCGTCCGGGCTGACCAGCGACGCGGTCTGCTCGGTGACCACGCCGATGTAGCCGACCTTGACCCCGCCCAGCGTCTGCACGCTGTAGCCGGGCAGCACACGCTCGCCGTCCTTGTAGACGTTGGCCGCCAGGAACGGGAACTCGGCCCGGTCCGAGACGCGGCCCTGCAGGTCGGCCAGGCCCTTGTCGAACTCGTGGTTGCCGACCGCCGAGACGGCCAGGCCGCCGGCGTTCAGCGCGTCGATCGTCGGGTTGTCGCCGTCGATGGCCGAGATGAACGTGGACGCGCCGATGTTGTCGCCGGCCGAGATCCACGCCGTGTTGGGGTTGGCCTTGCGCAGCTCGTCGACCATGCCGACCAGCTGGGCCGCGCCGCCGTTGCCGGCCGACGGCTGCTCGAGCCGGCCGTGGAAGTCGTTGATGCTGAGCAGCTGCAGGTCGACCGGACCACTCGCGCCGGTGTCGAGCCCGACCACGACCGGGTCGTGGTCGCTGGCCCGGTGCGGGCCGTCGGAGTAGAACGGCGCGTAGCCGTCGTACTCGTAGGCGAACGACTCGACCGAGTTGATGTTCCAGACGTCGACGCCGGTCACCCGCGCGGCGAGCGAGGCCGAGGCCAGCGCGTGGTCGAGCGAGCCGGACTCGCCGCCGAAGACGTACGACGACTGGTCGGCGTCGGCCACGTTGGTGTAGCCGGCGTCGGCCAGAACCTGGATCGGGTCTTCCTGGCTGTACGCGTTGAAGTCGCCCAGAAGGAGCACGTCGGAGGTCCCGAGCGACTTGACGAAGGTGGCCAGCGCGGCCGCCTGCCGTTTGCGGTCACCGTTGTACGGACCCTGCCCGTCCCCGGTGTCCACGTTGTCGCCCGTCGGCGGGGTCGACGCGCTCTTGGACTTGAGGTGGTTGGCGACCACGGTGAAGGTGGCCGAACCGGCCGTGAAGGTCTGCGCGATCGGCTCGCGAGCGTTCGACCACACCGACTCGTCGCTGACCGAGCGCGAGGCGCCCTTCGGCGTCACCGCGGCCGGCTTGAAGATGATCGCCGTGGTGATGAAGTCCTGCTGCGCGGCCGCCGGCAGCTCGGCCGGCGAGCGCACGTAGTCCCATGTGCCCGCACCGTCTACCGCATTCAGCGCGCCGACCAGGGTGCGCAGCGCCACCTGGGGATCGTCCGGCTCGAAGCGGACCGAGTTCTCGATCTCCATGAGCGCGACCACATCGGCGTCCAGCGCGCTGATCGCCGAGACGATCTTCGCCTGCTGCTTGGCCAGCGCGGCCGCGTCCACCGCGCCGCGCGCCTCGCCACCGAAGTGGACGAAGTAGTTGAGCACGTTGAAACTCGCGACGCGCACGTCGCCACCCACGTTCGCCGGGGCCGGCGTACGCGGGTTGCTGTCCTTGAAGGTCGTGCCGAGCGCCGCCGGATCGGTGGGCTGCAGGCGCCACTCGCTGAAGCCGAAGCTCAGCACGCTCGGCCCGAACTTCTCGACGGCGTCGCCGACCCGGATCGGGTTGTCCTTGGTCAGATAGGCCGGGGGCAGACCCGCGGTGGCCAGGTTGGTGGTCCGGCCGTCGTCGACCAGGATCCGGCGCGTCTTGTTGGCCGCCTTGATCTGGCCGGCTTCGGCCGAGCCGGGGCGGGCCAGGTCGGTCGGGATCCGGGCGGGCTCATTGCCGGCGGCCAGGATGATCTCGCCGAACCGGTTGGTGTTGTAGACGTCCGAGACCGTGTACGCGCCGACCGGCGCCACCAGCATCGACTCGACCGACTCGCGGGCCGCGTCGTCCAGCGGCAGGCTCAACGCCACCGGGGCCGGCAGCGCCACACCGGTCGCGCAGACCGCGGTGTCCGCCTGGGCGGTGGTGGTGATCTCGGTGAGGCCGTTGAACTCGGTGACCGTGCCGGTGACGCGCACCCGATCGCCGACCGTCACCGACGGCTTATTGGTGCCGAAGAAGACGAAGATCGCGTCCGAGGCGGTGCCCGCGGCGACCGGCCGGTCCCCGCCAGTGCCCGCGGTCTGCACGTAGACGCCGTTGTAACCGCCGGTGCGGTGGTCGGCCGTGACGACACCCTCGACAGTGACCTTGGTGTTGGCCACGGGGGTGTCGGCGCCGGCACCCTGCACCTGAGCGATCGTGTGGGTCGGGGCGATGGTGCAGTCGGCCGGCTCTTCCGGCTCCTCGGGCGGCACGGCGGCGTTCAGCGCACCGAACGAGGCGGCTGCGGGGGCCTGCCACTTGCCGTCGATCTTCTGCAGCGAGTGCCCGACCGGCGTCGAGTCGATCTCCGAGACGCCGATGTCAATGCTGGTGAGGCCGTTGGCCGGGCCGCCGGTGGCGGTCAGGACGCCCTCGTAGCTGAGGAACTCGGCCACCGAGCCGTCCGGCTCGACCAGGGCGACACCGTCGGGCGGGCCGTTCTGGATGCCGTTGGCCGGGTAGGTCTGCACGACCACGCCCGCCGCCGGGACGGCGCCGCTCAGCGTGGCTGTGTTGTAGCCCGCGCCGCCGCTGCCGTTGTAGAGGACGATCTGCCAGCCGGTCAGGTCGAAGCCGGCCGGCGCCTGCACCTCGATCGACTCACCGCTGTCGGTGCCGGCGTTGTCGTAGTGGATCTCGCTGATGAACGGGTCGCCGGGCTCGGCGGCCACGGCCGGTCCGGCCAGGCTCACGCCGACGACGGTCGCGAGGGCGGCAGCGCCGATCGCTCGAAGCGCCGCCGCGCGCGGACCACCGCGCAGATATCGATGCATGGAAGATTTTCCTCCGAAGAAGGTGATTCGCCGGAGGCTATGGATCGCGCATGACGAAGGCCGCTCGTTACGGTAACGAAAAGGCATTGCAGCAGGTGAATGCCCGGTGTTCCGGCCCTGATCGATCGTTTTGTCCGTTCGTCATTGTTCGCTTTTGTACGGCCGCGGACACGACAACTCGGTACGAGGATTTTGTGCGGTCGCGAATACAAAACGCCCCGCCTCGCGGGAAGCGAGACGGGGCGTCATGAAGCGGGACAGATCAGTGCATCATGATGGGCGCGTCGGCGACGGGCTCTCCGCCGGGCGTGCCGGCCGGGCGACGCTTGCGCGGCAGGAATGCGATCGGGATGAACGTCGCCAGCACCAGGCCGAAGCCCACCCAGAACGTGGTCGCGAACGAGTCGGCCGCGTACTGGAGGCCACGAGCCAGGATCTCGGGCGGCAGCGGGATCTGCACCCCCTGCTGGGTGGCGATCGCGGCGCCGGCCTCGGTGATCGGCTCACCCGTCTGCTGGTTGACGAGACCCGGCACCTCGGGCGAACCGTTGAGCCGGCTGGTCAGGATCACGGACATGATCGCCGTGCCGACCGAGCCACCGATCTGCTGGAGGATGTTGACCAGCGTGGAGCCCCGGGCCACCTCGACCGGCTGGAGCGTCCGCAGCGCCGACGTCATGATCGGCATCATCGTGCCGCCCATGCCGAGGCCCATGACGAACAGCGAACCGCACAGGAACAGGTACGACGTGTCCGTGCCGACCTGGGTGAAGCCGAAGAACCCGAGCGCGATCAGGGCCATCGCGAACGGCACCGTGCGCCCGACCGGGATCTTGTCGGCCAGCATGCCGGCGATCGGCATGGTCAGCACCGCGCCGATACCCTGCGGGGCCATCAGCAGACCAGCTTCGAGCGTGCCCTCACCGCGGATCTGCAGGAAGTAGCTCGGGAACAGCAGGCCGGCGCCCATGAAGGCGATCACGAAGACGAACAGCGACAGCGACGCCACCGAGAGGTTCCGGTTCTTCAGCAGGCGCAGATCGAGCAGCGGGTGCTTCGGCTTGAACGAGTAGAGGACGAAGCCGATCACCAGCAGCGCGCCGACCAGCATGGTCGTCCACACCTTGGTCGCCGTGATCGTGCCCTCCTCGGGCAGCGACGAGACGCCGAACAGGAACAGGGCCAGTCCGGGCGAGAGCATCAGCATGCCGACGAAGTCGAACGCCTCCGCCGGCTGCGGGTCGTCCTTGGGCAGCGCGAAGTACGCGTAGACGAGCGCGATGGCGCCGATCGGCAGGTTGATCAGGAACACCCAGTGCCAGCTGGCCACCTCGATCAGCCAGCCACCCAGGATCGGGCCGCCGATCGGGCCGAGCAGCATCGGGACGCCCAGCACGGCCATCAGCCGGCCGATCCGGTCCGGACCGGCCGCGCGGGTCATGATCGTCATGCCGATGGGCATGAGCATGCCGCCGCCCAGACCCTGGAGGACGCGGTAGGTGACCAGCTGCTCGATCGAGCCGGCGGTGGCGCAGAGCACCGAGCCGAGCGTGAAGAGCAGCAGGGCCATCATGTAGAGCCGTTTGGTGCCGAACCGGTCGGCAGCCCAGCCGCTGAGCGGGATCACCGTGGCCAGCGCCAGGGTGTACCCGGTCATGGTCCAGGCGACCTCGGCGTACGTCGCGTCGAACTCGCTCTGGAACGTGGGCAGGGCGACGCTGACGACGGTGATGTCGAGGATCGACATGATCGCCCCGAGCACCACCACCCCGGCGACTTTGAGCACCGCGGCGTCGAGCTTGGCCGGTGGCGCGGCGGTTTGGTCGGTCACGAGAGAACTCCCCCAGTTTCTGCCTTTTCAGGCCGCGCGCTCCTCGAACCCCCGCGCGCACAGAAGCGTCCATGCTGCCACTGCTTCGCTTCCAGCAGCATCCCGTTTTCAGCATGCCCTCAGGAAGCGAGTCACCCGCGCGTTTCAGCCTTCGGAGGGATCCTCATCCAGAAGTTCACGCAGCAGGCGCTCGTCATCGGCACTGAGATTGCTCACGAAACGGCGTAAAACCGTCGCCCTGTCGGGTTCAACCGCCATCAGACGGCTCATCCGGTCGGCAACGAGGCCCGCCGGGGCGCTCAGAGCGCCGTAACGGAAGGCCCTTCCGGCGCGATGCCGGGCCACCGCACCCTTCTCGAACAGGCGCGTGAGAGTCGTCACAACGGTGCTGTAGGAGAGCCCACCGCCGGAGTCGAGAGCATCACGGACCTCACCCGGGGTGAGCGGGCGCAACGCGGAGTCGAGCACCGTCATGATCTCGGTCTCGAGCTGCCCGGGCCTCCGCCGGCCACTCCCCGTGGGGGTCACCGCTCAACCCTATCGATGCTTCCTGTGAAGATCATGCGAACAGTGATCGGCCCCAGAAGTCGTCCGCCGCTCGCAGGCCGGGCGGGCAGGCGAAGATGCCGCTCGATACATGCCGGATGTATTCGTTCAGTTGATCCCGCCGGGCCAGGTTCATCTGCACCGGCACGAACTGACGGTGTGGATCCCGCTGGTACGAGATGAAGAACAGCCCGGCGTCGAGCCGGCCCAGACCGTCCGAGCCGTCGACGAAGTTGTAGCCGCGGCGCAGCATCCGGGCGCCGCCGTTCTGCGTCGGATGGGCCAGGCGAACGTGCGCCGTGGTGGCTATCACCGGCTCGTCGTCGTCACCCCGCGCCGCGAAATCGGGTTCGTCGAACTCGCCCTTGCCGGTCAGCGGTGCGCCCTCGCCCTTGTCCCGGCCGAAGATGGTCTCCTGCTCCAGCAGCGAGGTGCGGTCCCACGGCTCGATCAGCATCCGGATCTTGCGCGTGACCATGTAGGACCCTCCGGTCATCCAGTCGGGCCCGTCGCCGGCACGCACCCAGAGATGATCGTCGAGCAGCGCCGTCTCCTCCGCCTTGAGATTGGCCGTGCCGTCCTTGAATCCGAACAGGTTGCGTGGGGTCGCCTGCGAGGTGGAGGTCGACGACGTACGCCCGAAGCCGAGCTGCGACCAGCGGACGCTCACCACACCCATGCCGATGCGCGCGAGATTGCGGATGGCGTGCACCGCTACCTGCGGGTCGTTGGCGCAGGCCTGAACGCAGATGTCGCCGCCGGAAAGAGCCGGATCGAGGGTGTCGCCCGGGAACTTCGGCAGGTCGGCCAGCGCGGCGGGCTTCCTGGCCCGCAGCCCGAAACGGTTGTCGAACAGGCTGGGGCCGAAGCCGACGGTGAGGGTGAGATCGGCGGCGGGCAGCCCGAGCGCCTCGCCGGTGTCCTCGGGCGGCGCCTCGGGCAGGCCACCGACCGCGCCCAGTGCGCCCGCCTCTTTCCCCTGGGCCATGCGCGCCGCCGCGGCCGTCCACGACTGCAGCATGTCGATCAGCGCGGCCCGGTCCTTGGTGATGACGTCGAACGCGACGAAGTGCAGCCTGTCCTGGGCGGGGGTGACGATGCCCGCCTGCCGCTCGCCGTAGAACGAGATCCTGTCCGGCGCCGGCGCCGCGGGCTCGGCTTCTCCGCCGGTCGCCCGCCAAGCGACAGCACCGGCCGTCGCGGCGCCCACCACGCCGGCGCCGGCCAAACCGATCACCTTGCGCCGCTGCATTTTTCAACCCTTCCCGCGTACGGCGGAAGCCGGGCCCGATGCGGGCCCGGCATCCCGGATCACTTGCCGGCGACCAGCGCGGCGACCTTGCTGATCGGCTCGGACAGCGCGTTGATCTCGTCGCTCAGCGTCTTGAGATCGGCCTGGCTCAGCGTGTTGTGCAGCTTCCAGCCGTCCCCGTCGCGGTGCTTCTCGAGCGCTGCCTCGACCGCGGCGAACCGGTCGTCGAGCGTCTTGACCAGGGCGGCGTCCTTCTCCTCGAGGGCCGGGCGGAGCGCCGCGATCGCGGCCTGCGAGCCCTCGACGTTGGCCGCGAAGTCCCACAGGTCGGTGTGCGAGAAGGCGTCCTCCTCGCCGGTGATCTTGCCAGTGGCCACCTCGTCCAGCAGGCCCTTGGAGCCGTTCGCGAGCTGCACCGGGGAGAGCGTCACGGTGTTGGCCTTGTCGACGATCGTCCGGACGTCGACGAGCAGCTGGTCGGCGGCCGGGCCCGACTTGCTGACGTCCTTGGCGACCCACAGATCCTTCTCGATCTTGTGGAAACCGGTCCACTTCTCGCCCGGCGCCAGGTCGGCCTCACGCGCGTCGATCTTCGGGTCGAGGTCGCCGAAGCTCTCCGCCACCGGCTCGATGCGCTCCCAGTACGTGCGCGCGATCGGGAAGAGCGTCTTGGCCTTCTCGATGTCGCCGCCCTTGACCGCGTTCACGAAGGCGGTGGTCTGCTCGATCAGCGCGCCGGTCTGGCTCTTGACGTACCGCTGGTAGTCCTTGGTGGCCTGGGCCAGCTTCGCGTCCTCGGTCAGCGGGGCGGCCGAGCCGGAGACCTGGAACGCGTTCCGGATGCCCTTACCGATCATGCCGGGCTTGCAGGCCGTCTCGTAGGTGCCGGCGGCCAGCTCGACGATGAGCTCGCGGGACAGGCCGGGCGCGATGTTCTCGACCTCGCCCATCACCCGGTCGCCCGGGGCGTACACGTAGAACTCGGTGACCTTGTTGCCCTTGTTGGCGATGTCGAACGTGACGGTGCCGGCGTCCGACTGGGCCGAGGCGACCGTGCACTCGGTGTCGGAGGCGGCCACGGTGATCTTGCCGCTCGACGAAGCGTCGGACCCGGCGTCGTCGCCACCGCACGCGGCGAGCGGGACGGTCGCCGCGGTGGCCGCGAAGAGAGCGAGCAGGCGGGTGGTGCGCAAGGGGTTCTCCTATGTGGTCGTTCAGGAAGCGGCGGGAGCCGGGGCCGGCTCCGCGGAGTGGCTGGACGGTTCCGGCCGTTGGGGCCGGCTCGGCCAGAGGAAGATCACGAGGACGGGGATGCCGTAGGCGAGCCACGCGACGGTCTCCAGGACGGTGGGCGCCGGCGTGAAATTGACCATCCCGCGGAGCAGCTCGGCGTACCACGCCCCCGGGGTCCAGGAACCGCTGATGTCGAACGCCGTGTTGTTGAGCCCGGGCAGGATGCCGGCCTCCTGCAGGTCGTGGACGCCGTACTTGAGAATCCCGGCCGCCACCAGCACCAGCAGCGCACCGGTCCAGGTGAAGAAGCGGGTGAGGTTGATCCGCAGAGCGCTGAGATAGAGCAGCCAGCCCAGGACCACCGCGGTCAGCAGGCCGAGCGAGACGCCGACGAGCGGACGCACACTGTCGGTGGACTCCTGCGCGGCGGCGTAGAAGAGGATCGAGGTCTCCAGCCCCTCCCGGATCACCGCCAGGAACGCGACGCCGACGATGGCCCACCGGCCCACGCCGATCGCTTCCTCCAGCCGCCCCCGTAGCTCGCGGCCCATGTGCCGGGCCATCCGCCGCATCCAGAAGATCATCCAGGTCACGAAGGTGACGGCCACGAACGACGCGATGGCCTCGAACAGCTCCTGATGGGTGAACGACAGCCGGGCGACCCCGAACTGGAGCAGCGCCGCGAAGCCGATCGACAGCACAGCGGCGGCCGCGACACCGGCCCACACCCACTTCAGGAGCGGCCTGCGATCCGACTTCACCAGGAACGCCACCAGGATGGAGACCACCAGCGTGATCTCCAGCCCCTCGCGAAGCCCGATCAGGTAGATGGCGGTCATCGGACTCCTCAGGTAAGCCAACCCTAAATAGCTGAGGCTTACCTTCTTTTATTCGGCTGTAGAAGTCAACTCGACCTCGGTGACCGCTGCGGCGGCCCGGGGGCAAGGCGACGGTCGAGCTGCCAGCCCCACCCGACATGGATCCGATCGAGCGGCCTCGCTGGAACTTTCGGGGCGCTTCCAGCAGAGGTCAATTCCGGCTGGCCGATACCGGGTCGCCGAAACTTCCGGTATCTATTGACTTATTTCGATGGCCGATCGGACACTCGGCCCGGGGATGCCCGGCCTTCGTCGAACGCTGCTTACCTAGTGAAAGCAATCAACGACCACCCCAGTGATGTCCAGCTGGAGTCGCGAGAGGCGCAGCGGGCCGACACGCAGAGCAGGTCACCTCATCGGACGATTCGCACCTTGATGCGCACTGCAGTGAACCCGGACCATCCCGGCATTTGCGCTCGGCTGGTCGCGCTCCGGCCGCCACCTGGTTCCGGTCCGCGCCGCTGGAAATATCCCGTTCGAATCTTCATTTGCGCTGCTGTTGCCGCCCGGGAGTGACCGGCGGCCGCTCACCCGAGGGTCCGTCGAGATCGGCCGCTCAAGGTCACCGAATGGGGGACGCCCGGCGCACTACGGGAACGCCGGAAGCTTGCGCTATGGGGCGGTCGGGCGACTGTCCACTACGCTACGCTCAATGGCCTCCAACGGGCCGTTTGCCGGGTTCACCCGGCTGCGGCAGCCAAGTCGTGGACGGGGTTCAAGGCTATGAGGGTGCAGCCGCGGCAACAGTTGTTGGACATCTGGGAGGCTGCCGCACGGGCTTCCTGGAAAGACGGTAAGTGGATCGCCGGCGGGCAGTTCGGCGGAAACTCCATCAGCGACGCCGAGCAGTTGCTCTGCCTGTTGCTTCCCGCCACCCAGGTCGAGGCGTTCAATCTGGACCGGCCCGATCAGACGGCCGAGCGAATGGTCCACGCGCTGCGCCGGATGGGCACCGCCACCGACATCCCCCGCATCGTCACCCGGATCCTGAACGACTATTTCGACCGGTACACCGAGAACGACACGCCGGTCTTCTCCGGCGGTGGCTACTACGAGCTCCACGAGAGCGAAGAGTTCGACAAGACCGCGCCGCCGGAGCTGCAGACGCTCCCGATCGTCGACTCGTACGCCCTCTCGATCACGCTTTCCCTGGCCACCCTCGGTTTCGTCCGGGTCTACCGGCGATCGGTGAACCGGGAGGACGTGCGATCGGCGATCGGCGAGCTCGAGGCGGCGGCCAGCCGGCGGCTCAGCGCGGCCATGGTCGGCCTGTTGCGGAGCTTCTCGGTCAACGTCTTCGCGGTCGACTCGCCGGAGGGCGACCGGCTCTGCACCACCGTCAATCAGAACGCCATGCCGCGACGCGCCGTGGTCCACCAGCTGCATCTGCGGCTCCGCCAGACCATCGCCAGTTTCCGCGAGGTCCTGATCGGATCCGGCCAGACCAACGACCTGGAGTTGCCGGACCGTCTCTTCGAATGTGGCTGGTCGTGGACCGTGGTCCGGGGCGCACCGAAGATCGACACCGTGGAGAAGATCGGCGAGCAGGCGCCCGGCGTCGGCCAGGACAAGCCCTATCTCTACTTCACCGTCATCGCGCTCAACGCGGTCGAGAACCTGTTCTCCGAACGTACTCGCATCCTGGGCCTGCTCAACGAGGAGCAGCAGCGCCTGGCTCGTGCTCTGCAACTGCGGTCCGACCTGACCCGCACCTACTGGGCGACGGTGGCCACCTTCGGCGAGAGCGGGAAGTGGCCGCTCGAGAACATCCCCTGGCGGACGACCGACGGCGAGCAGTCCGACTACTTCACCCTCCAGGTGACCGCTCTCGCGGTGAAGGGCCTCGAACAGGTCCGCAGCAGCGACACCGAACTTGCCCGGGTCGGCCGCGTGCTGGCCACGCTGGCCGAACGCGCCCGGATCACGAGCCGCGCGGTCGAGAACGACCCCAATCTGGTCATGCATTACCCGGGCGTGCGGCTGGCCCTCGGTGGCAGTGACGAACCGGCCGACACCGACGAGAAGTTGCCCCTGCTGGCCTGGTCGGTGCCGGAGTTCGCGGCGCTCCTCCTGTTGCGCGCGGCCAACGTCGCCGCGCTGATCGGCGACCCCGAGGAACGCTCACGCCTGCTCGACCTGGGCGACCAGGTCTGGGACCACCTGGCTCGGCGCCGGCTGCAGTCGGGCGAGGGCGCCGGGCTCTGGGACGACGCGTCCCGGGTCTTCCCCGATCTGGCCCGGCCCGGCCAGAAAGCCTCCTGGTACTACACCGAGCGTGTGGTCGAGGCGCTGGTCACCGTGGCCAAGGTGCTCGACCAGCCGCCGAGCCGCAACGAAGACCTGGCGAACTACGCGGACGACCTGCTGCGCGAGGCCGAGCAGATCTACGACCGCGAGCTGCTCAACGGCAGCGCCGAGGGTGGTCCCGGGTTGCGCAACACCCTGCAACGGGTCGACATCACGCTGCGCCGGGCCCGCGAGATCCGCACCGAACGGCCCGGCACCTCGGCCGCATTGGCGCTCGACATCCTGCGGGAGCTCGACCGCCTCGACGCGGCCCGCGGCGACTCCTCGTCGGAGGCCTGATGCTGATCTTCGCAGCCTCCGACAAGGGCGGCACCGGCCGCTCGGTAACCAGCAGCAATGTCATATACCGCAGTGCTCTGCAGGGTAACGACGTCTGCTACCTCGACTTCGACTTCGGTTCGCCGACGTCGGGCGCCATCTTCGATCTCGGCTCGGTCGAGCGCGGCACGAAGGTCGGCGGCCTGCACGCCTATCTGCGGGGCATCACGGGTGCGCCGCAGCGGGTCGACATCTGGGAGGAGTCCGACCGCCGCGAGCTGCGCGGCCGGCCGGCCGGCGCGGGCCGCATGGTGCTCATGCCGGGCGACATCGCCAGCGGCGAGTTCAGCCACACCGCCGAGACGGTCGAACGCTGCTGCAACCTCTTCCTGCGGCTCGACGAAGAGTTCGATCTGTGCCTGGTCGACCTGAGCGCGGGCCGGTCGCACGCGCTGGAACTGGTCCTCGCCGCCACGGCCCATCCGTCGATGGAGGCGGTGCGGAGCCGCTGGCTGATCTATCACCGTTGGACCAGGCAGCACGTGATCGCGGCCTCCGGCCTCGTGTACGGCGAGCGCGGCATCCTCACCACCGGCGAAGAGCTCGGTCACAGCGCGCGGGAGCTGAAGAACGCTCTTCGCTTCGTCCACACCGCCGTCGTGAACCCCGACTCGGTCGAGTTGGCCGGTCTCCAGCCGGAACAGGTGGCCTGGCTGCGCATCTGCGACGCCTATCTGAAAGACCTGGCCGGTCAGCTGCGGGTCGGGCGATCCCTGCTGCTCGGCAGCATCCCCCTCGACCCCGTGCTGCAATGGCGCGAGCAGCTCATCTCGGACAGCGACGTCCTCATGCGAGGCATCGCGAACGAGTCGACCAGAGCGGCCTTCGAAACCTTGGCCAAGAGGATCGTGGACGACTCAGCCTGGGAGCCGCAGTGAGTTACCCCTGGTCGGTGGACGTCAAGGAGGCGGTGGCGGAGCGGCGCGCGGTGGCGACCCCGCTCTCCCACCTCTCGATCGAGCTCGGCCATCTCTATCTCAAGGAGTTCCAGGAGGGGCCGGAAGGGCTCGAGCGCTATTTCGAACGGATCAGCCCGTGGGTCCAGGCGGCCACGAACATCCTGCGCCGGCGGACGCCGAAGGGCCGGCCCCGGATCAGCACCTGTTTCCTGGTGGACGACTACTTCACCCGGTTCAGCTCGCCCGCCGAGGTGTTGCCTCAGCTCGTCAAGGCGGCCGACGCCCAGGGCCTGACCATCGACTACATCGCCCGCGAATCGGGCTGCGCCGTCGCCGACGGGGTGCCGCTGGCCGACCTCGTGCTCGACCGGATCGTGCCCGATCCGGCTCCGGGCAGCACCGGGGTCCGGCCTCCGGTCACGGTGACCGGCTGGCTGTCGAACGGCCAGCGCAGCCCCGACACGTCCAGTGGCCAGGCCATGTCGGCGACCACCCGGCAGTGGGATCCGCCGACCGAGAACGGCGCGATGAACAGCCACTCGATCTTCGTTGACGTCCAGCTCTGGGACGTCCGTGAGGGCAAGCGCAAGTGGTCCTGCCCCTACCTCGCTGCCGTGTGGCAACTCCTGCGCCTCGGATTGATCAGATACGACGGGGCTGCCGTCGCGGCGCCGGTCCTGGCCGACCAGTTGCCCGACGACTGGGATCTCCTCCCGGCCGTCGTCCAGGTCAACGCCGACGCCGACGCCTTCAGCGCCTACTCGACGTTCTCGGTGCTGGGCAACCGTTTCCTGCCCGTCGAGCAGGCCGTGCGGACGATCCTGCAGCAGGTGAACGTCGAACAGATCGTCACCGACCAGGTGAAGGCCCGCGGCGCCCGGGAAGGCCTGACACTCCCCGACGAGCTGTGGCAGCGCATCGAGTATCTGTTCGTGGCCGACCGGTAGCGTCAGGCGGCGGCCGGCGGCGAACCGGGCCGGATCCGCTCGAGCGCGGCCGTCGTCTCCGTGGCGACCACGACGGCTCGTTCGGCGGCCTCGACCGATGCTTCGAGCAGCGCCATCGTGCTCAGGTTGAGCTGGTCGCGGATGCGGTCGACCGAGGTGCGCCACTGCTTCGACAGGCTCGACCGGTGATCCACCGCCTCCCACAGCGGCAACAGGACAGGATCGACCCGCGCCTCGGGCATCCACAGGTGCATCAGGAACTCGACCGCCGGATGCAGCTTCGCGGCCAGCCGCGGCCGGTTGCCCGGCGTCTCGAGGCTCCGGTCGAGCAACGACAAAATCGTGGTCAGCAGCCAGTCGTGCAGCGCGAGTGTCTCGCAGAACGTCCGCACGGCATCGACCGGCAACGTCTCGGCCAACTCGGGGTCGAGCCGCAGCAGAAGGGTCCGCGCGGTGGGCGACTCGATGACGAACGAGGCGCTGTTCTCTGCGCCGGCTGCCGGAACCGCCGCCCAGCGCAGCATGGCGCGGCTGCTGAGGAAGGGCCGCTTGCGGTCCAGCAGCTTGGAGCTCTGGATTTGGTCGATCGCGCGGGCGCTGATCGCACCGACATCCAGGACGCCCGGCCCGGGCGATCCGGCCAGGAAGCGGTCCACGACGTCGGACAGGTTCACCTTGTTGATCGGCTCCAGCGTGCCGGGACGGGCCAGATAGTACGACCACGGCTGGCGCAGCCCGTCGCGCAGAACCGGGTCGATCGCCGTATGGGCCGAACCCTGGACGATGTGCCCGCCGGTGACCGAGAGATGGTGGACCACCGTACCGATCGCCTGGGTCTTGGTCGCCGAGGGCAGCCAGCAGTCCACACCGTCCAGCCGGTCGGGCGAGACGACGTGGGCGATGGGGCGCTCGAAGCGGCGTACCCGCTCGCCTACGACGAGGTCCAGGAGCGCGGAGACACGTGCGCTCGACAGGGGGGTCGAGTTCTGCAGGAGTCCGGTGTGGATCTCGCCGAAGGTCAGCACGCCGGCGCGTGCCGGTGCGGCGTTCGTAAGATCACCCATCCCCTCTCGGATCACCTGTTGTGCCGATTCCATCGCATCGCGCCGCCTTTCCACAACCATCCGCTCGGCCTGTCGTCCGTAGATCCCGATCAATAGCGCTCGGCTGGTACGTTGAGTCACCAAACAGCTTCGCTGGGCTTGGGGGCGGGTGATGACTCGGGCGTATCTGTCCTCTACCTACTCTGACCTGCGAGAATTCCGAATTGCAGCTCGCCGCGCGCTCGGGCGTCAGGTCGTTGACGTCCTCGCGATGGAGGACTACGTCGCCGACGATTCCCGGCCGCTCGAGAAGTGTCTGGCCGACGTCGCGAAATGTGACCTCTACATTGGCATTTTCGCGTGGCGGTACGGCCACGTTCCCGCCGACCACGATATGTCGATCACCGAAGCCGAATACCGCGAGGCTGTGCGGCTCAACATCCCCCGCCTCATCTTCCTACTCGCCGACGACGCACCCTGGAGCCGGACCCTGATGGACCTGGGTCCGGAGGCCGGCCGGATCGAGACTCTCCGGGCTGACCTGAAGGAGAACTGCACGGTCAGCTTCTTCACCAACCCCGTCGACCTGGAGAACGTGATCGCCCCCGCCATCGCGGTCTGGAGCCGCGAGCGGTCCGAGGCGCCGCCGGTGAGCCCGCTCAGCGACGCGCATCTGACGCTGTACTACGACCGCCTGGTACGGGAGTACGGCGGACTCGACCTCGACTCGTTGACGCCGCCCCGCACCGAGGAATATCTGGAGGTCAAGCTCACCTCGGTCTTCGTCGAGCCGCACGTGCGGGCCGACCCGCCGCCCGCCGAACTGCCCCGCGAGTGGCTCGAACGGCTGCACAACCGCGGCGAGCTCGACGTCGACGACGTGCCCGAACTCGTCGACGTGGCCGAACTGGACAGCCTGCGGCAGTCGTACCGGGCCAAGCCGCTCCAACGACTGTTCGAGGTGATCGCGTCCCCGACCCGGCGAGCGACCGTGGTGCTGGGCGACCCGGGGTCGGGCAAGTCCACGGTGGCCCGCTACCTCGCCCTCAGCCTGGCCGACGGCCGCGTGGGCCGGCTGCCGCCCGATCTCGCCAATCACGTGCCGATCCTCATCGAGCTGCGCGCCTACGCCACCCTGGTCGCCGAGGAAGAGTGCTCCGATTTCCTCGGCTACCTCGATCATCTGAGCCGGCACGAGGGCCTGGGCCTCGAACGCGGCGCTCTGGACAGCTATCTGAGCTCGGGCGGCCAGGCGCTGTTCATCTTCGACGGCCTCGACGAGGTCTTCGACCAGCGTGCCCGCATCGCGATCATCCGGCGGATCGTCGAGTTCCGCGCCCGGCACCCGGGGATCCGCGTGGTCGTGACCTCCCGCGTCGTCGGCTACTCGCGCCGGATCTTCACCGAGGCGAAGTTCGAGCATTACACCTTGCAGGATCTCGACCAGGGCCAGATCGACGAATTCCTCCGGCGGTGGTACCCGGGCAGCTCCGCCGACCGTCCCGAAACGGGCGACGTCCAGCGGGTCCGCAACCGCCTGGTCGAGGCGATGCGTCAGTCACCGGCGCTGCGCGAGCTGGCCGGCAACCCGCTGCTGCTGACCGTTCTGGTCATCATCGGGCGGCATCGGGCCCTGCCCCGCGACCGCCGGGCCCTCTACGACCACGCGACAACCGTGCTTGTCGAGAACTGGGACGTGCACCGGCAGCTGGGCCGGCCCGGGCAGACCGACTACATCGACCTCGAGGACAAGAAGGCCCTGCTCAGGCAGCTCGCCTTCCACATGCAGTCGTCGGGCCGGGCGCTGAGCGCCAACTACATCGAACAGGCCGACCTGCGGAAGGTCTTCGAGGACTACCTCCGATGGCGCCACCGCACGCCCGTTCGCGAGGCGCGGTCCCTGGCCGGCGCCATGATCAACCAGTTCCGGTCGCGCAACTTCATCCTGAGTCGCTACGGCAGCGACATCTATGGATTCGTGCACCGCACCTTCCTCGAATACTTCTGCGCCGAGGCCATCGTGGCCAAGTTCCAGCACGACCAGCAGTGGCGCATGGCGCAGATCCGCCGCCAGTACCGCGACCACTGGGCCGACCCGTCCTGGCGCGAGGTGCTGCGGCTGGTCGCAGGCTCGCTGCACGAACGGCACAACGCCGACGTGATCCGTCTGCTCGTCGACGAGGTCAACACCGACTGGCCACCCGGCGAGTTCGCCGTGCTGCCGTGGAACCTGGCCCTCGCCGTCCAATGCCTGGGCGAGGCCCGCACCCTGCACGAAGACCTCGCGGGACCGGCCGAGGCGGTGCTGAAGAAGCTCATCCTGCTGCTGGAACACAGCGTCGGCCGTCACGACCCCGATCTGGCGGCGCTGCTGACCGAGGAGATCCTGCCGGCGGCGCGGACCATCGGCCCCCGCTGGCCGGGCCGGCAGAGATATCTGAAGTGGTACCGGCGCCGGGGAGTCCACCTGGTCTGGAGCCCCACCATGAGCCTGGCCGCCCAGCTCGCGGCGATCCTGGCCACGCCGGCCGACCACCTCGAGGATCTGTTCGACGGTGAGCTCGCCCAGATCGGCGACAACCGGGCCGCCTACGCCGCGGTCGCCGGCCTGGCCGACCTGGCCGGTTCCCAGGCCGCTGATTCACCCGCCCGCGCCCTGCTCATCCGGCGGGTCTGCCAGGACGAGCACAATCTCGTACGCCTGGCCGCCGTTCAGTCCCTCGGCGAACGTTTCCGGGTCGACGCCGAGCTGGCCGCCGTCCTCATCGAACGCGCGACGGTCGACGGCTCGGCCAACGTGCGCCAGGCTGCCATGCGGGCGCTCGGCGAACGGCACGAACCCTCGCCGGACATGCGTGCCCTGCTGACCGATCGCCTCACCGCCGATCCGGCCGCCACCGTGCGCCGCGAGGCGGTGCGGCTCCTGGCCCGGAGCTTCCCGGCGGATCCGTCCGTACACCAGTTGGTGCACGGCGCGCTCGAGGACGACCGGGACGCCGATGTCATCGTGGCCGCCGCCAATGCCCTCGCCGACCAGTTCGACGCCCGTGACGAAGTGGGCCGTCCCCTCATGCGGCGGGCCGTCGAGGACGAGGAGGGCTCGGTCCGCCGGGCTGCCGTCCGGCTGCTCGGCGAGCGCTGGGCCGACGAGCCGGACGTCGTCCGCCTGCTGCTCGACCGTCTGACCGACGAGGAGGATGCCCCGGCGCTCCGTGAGGCGGCGCGCTGCTTCCTGGCCCGGGCGCTGGAACAGCACCGCAGCACGGCGCTGACGAGGCTGATCGCCCGCCTCGCCGACGATCCCAACGGAGACATCCGCCGGGTGGCCGTGCAGGCCCTGTGCGAGCAGTTCCAGGACGACGCCGAGACACGGGCGGCCGCCCTGCGGACGGTGACGTCGGACAGCGACGCGGACGTCCGCCTCGCGGCGGTCACCGCCCTGGTGCGCTGGGCCCCGCAGGACACCGCGATCCTCACGGCCCTGGAGAGCCGGGCCCTCGACGATCTCGACCGCACGGTCCGCAGCGCCGCCCTGAACGGTCTGGTCGCCGCGCGCTGGGACGGCGCCGGGGCGCGCGCCCTGCTGAGCCGCGTCGTCGTCGAAGACACCGATGCGTCCCTGCGCGAGCAGGCGGTCCGGGTGCTGGCCGAGCGGCACGGCGGTAACAGCGAGGCGCAGCGGCTCATCGCCGAGCGGTGCCGCAACGACCGCAACCGGGAGGTACGCCTGGCCGCCGTCCACGCTCTGGCGGAACTCGACGACGTGGTCGAGACCGTTCACGAGACCCTGATCGGACGGGTGCTCGACGAGAAGTCCGGCAGCGTCTTCGCCTGCGCGGCCGAGGCCGTCACCGACTGGCTGAGCAGCGACAGCGCCGGCCAGGCGGTCCTGATCCGCCGGGCCGGCCACGACAGCAACGCGCATGTGCGTTCGGCCGCGGCCCGGCTTCTCGGCGGGCTCTACCCCGACGACGCCGGAGTTCTCGAATTCCTGGTCGGTCTGGCCGGCTCCGACCTCGACGCGGCCGTCGTCGAGGCGGCCGCGACAGCGTTGGCCGACGCCTGCGCGGGCGACGAGAACGCGGCCGCCGATCACGTCGCGGTGCTGGTCGAGCGGGCCCAGGGCGACGACGCGAGCGTGCGGCGAGCCGCGATGTGGGTGTTGGGCGAGCGTTACGCGTTCATGCCCGGAACGTTCAGCACGCTGCTGCGAGCTGCTCGGCTGGATGACAACCAGCTCGTCCGCCGGGAGGTGCTGACCCTGCTGGTGCGCTACTTCACCCACCGCAAAGACGTACGCAAGACCCTGAACGAGAGCCTGGCCGATGCCGACTTCTCCGTTCGTGAGGCGGCCGTCCGGCTTCTCGCGGACTTCTTCGGCACCGAGCGAAGCACCTGGCTACAACTGGCCCGGTTGGCCGAGAACACCGCCGATCCCCAGCTCAGCCTCGTGGCGGGCCAGACTCTGAGCTGGCTGCCCCAGGCGGATCCCGACCGCATGCCCAGCCTGCGCCGTCCCGGCTGAACCTCTGACCGGTAAGTTCCGTACAAAGAGCCAGAACAACCTGTCCGATCGACTGACCTAGTCCCGCGATACCCTGCATGCCCTGTGGTCGTTATTACCTTCGTTTGCGCCTTCGGGCTAGCGGGCACAGCGTAAGATTGAGTAGCCAGATTATCGCACTGCGTAGCCGGATGACCGTCGAGGCCTTCCACCTTCAGCGTGCGCAGCACGAGGAGTTGCCCTGTGAATGCGGCCACGAAAGACGCCACGGCTCAGCCCACCGTGGCCTCAACCACGCCGCCGAACTGGGACACCTTCCAGCCTCATCCGTACTGGAAAGAAAATTACGCGTATCTGCGGGGCGACGATCGCCGCTTCCTCAACCTGATCCGCGACTTCTTCGGCGCCGAGGAACCAGCCACGGTCGACGGCGAGCGCCTCGGCATCGACGTCGGATCGGGCGCGAATCTCTACCCCGCCTTGGCGATGCTGCCGCTCTGCGACAAGGTCACGCTGTTCGAGTACGGCGCTGCGAACTGCGCCTGGCTCCGCCAGTCGGCGCGCAAGTATCAGACGCTCTGGGACCCGTACTGGCGGACGCTGCGCGTCCACCCCGCGTACGCGAAGATCGGCGCCAACGCCCGCAGCCGACTGGCCCGGGCCGCGCAGGTCGAACAGGGCAGCCTCTTCGACCTGCCGAAGCGGCGCTACCACGTCGGCACCATGTTCTTCGTGGCCGAGTCCATCACCAACGATCCCGACGAGTTCCACGAGGCGATCGACAAGTTCCTCGGCTGCCTGAAGCCCGGCGCGCCGTTCGCCGCCGCGTTCATGCGCAACTCCAACGGCTACAGCGTCGACGGCCAGGAGTTCCCCGCGCTGCAGATCGACGAGCACGACATCAAGCTCTACCTCGACAAGGTCGCCGCGGTGCAGACCATCGAGACGGTGAACGAACGTGGCCAGTTCATCCAGGGCGACAACGCACCCGACAAGGCGCCGACCTGGCAGCTGCGGCCAGGCTACGAGGGAATGATTTTAGCGCTGGGACACGCCATTTAGGACGTGAGCGCGCCTCATGCATTGATCATGGTGCACGCGTAACGGCTCCGGATATTCACGGATGCTGCAGTGTGCCGTTACGCTCAGCTGATGAATCGCCGCTCCTGGGACGCCATTGTCGTCGGTGGTGGCGTGTCCGGCCTGACCACGGCCGTGTGCCTGGCCGAGGCGGGCCACTCCGTACAGGTCTGGGCCGCGGGCCAGGAGGCCGACACGACCTCGTATGCCGCCGGCGCGATCTACTCGCCCTTTCTGCTGAAGGACGAGCGGGCTCCCATGTGGGCGACGCAGACGTTCGCCGTGCTGGAATCCCTGGCGGGCGACAAGGACACCGGCGTGACCATGGCATTCGGGCAGGAAGTGTGCCGCCAACCGGTTGATCCGCCCACTTGGGCGCGCGCGGTGCCCAGCTTTCGGCAATGCCACCCGGCTGAGTTACCAACCGGTTTCCACAGTGGGTGGAGCTACGAGGTCCCCCTGGTGGACATGCCTCTCTATTTGCGCTATCTGCAGAATCGGCTGAAGCGCAGCGGCGGTGACATCCTGCGACGCCACATCTCCACGTTGGACGAGCCTTCGGCGTACGCGTCCGTGGTGGTGAACTGCACCGGCATGGGCGCCCGCGACCTGGTGCACGACAACGATCTGTACCCCATCCGCGGCGAGCTGGTCGTGGTCCGGAATCCCGGCATCACCCGCTTCGTGGCCGAGCATTCCGACGCCGATCGCGACCTCACCTATCTGCTGCCTCATCGCGACGTCGTCGTGCTCGGCGGCACAGCCGACAAGCACCGCTGGGACCTCGTCCCCGACGAAGGGGTCAGGAAAGACATCATTGCCCGCTGCGCTGTGATCGAGCCGAAGCTTCTGGAGGCCGAGGTCGTCGACCACCGCGTCGGCATCCGCCCGTCGCGCGACAGGGTCCGCGCCGAACGCGAGAACCCCGACGGCCGCGGCACGGTGATCCTGCACAACTACGGCCACGGCGGCTCCGGCGTCAGCATCTCGTGGGGTTGCGCCCGCTACGTCCTGAGCCTGCTGGGCTGACGCTCAGCGATTCGGTCGTCCCTGTTCGCTGAGCGTCAGCCGGCCTCGATCAGCGAGGGGTCAGCACCATGCGGTACCGGGCCTCGCCGCTGAGCATGCGGTCGTAGGCGGCCTGCACCTCGTCCAGCGGCCGCGTCTCGGTCAGCGGTCGGATCCCCGTCAGCGCGGCGAAACGCAGCGTCTCCTCGACCTCGTGCGGGGTGCCCGAGGGGTGACCGTGAACGGTGCGGGACGTCGAGATGATCTGGAACGGGCTCACCTCGATCGGCGCGGGGTCGGCGCCGACGACGACCAGTTCGCCGGCCGGGGCCAGGCCATCGATGGTGGCGCTCATCGCGGCCGAGTCGCCGGCCGTCGCCAGCACGACCCGGGGACCGCCCAGAGCCTGCAGCTGCGCCGCCACGTCACCGTCCGCGCTGTCGATGTAGTGATGAGCGCCCAGCTCCGCCGCGACCTCGGCCCGGGCGGCTCCGCGCGCGACAGCCACGGTCTCGAAACCCATCCGGGCGGCGAACTGCACTGCCAGGTGGCCCAGACCACCCAAGCCCAGCACGGCGACCAGGTCACCGGCGCGGGCGGTGCTGCGGCGCAGGCCGTTGAATGTGGCAACGCCGGCGCATCCCATCGGGGCCGCCTCGACCGCGCTGATCGCGTTGGGAATGCGGGCCAGGGCGGTCACCGGCACGACGACGGTCTCGGCATAGCCGCCCGGATAGGCCCAGCCGGGAACTTCCAGCCGTACGCAATGAATGAAGTCACCGGCCCGGCAGGGCGCACAGACGCCGCAGTGGCCGCCGAACCAGCCGACCGCGACCCGGTCACCGGGCGCCCACTCGGCGACGTCGTCGCCCACGGCATCCACCCGGCCGGCGATCTCGTGACCGGCGACCAGCGGGAACGACACGGGGAAAGCGGCGTTGACGAACGCGGCGTCGGTGCGGCAGACGCCACAGGCCTCGACGGTGACACGCACCTGGCCGCGACCCGGGGTCGGCAGCTCGGTCTCGACGATGCGGAACGGGGCGCCCGGCGCGGTGACCTGAGCGGAACGAAATGTGGTCATGCCGCAATACCACCCGACCGGAACCCCAGCCGGGCCGTCCAAACAGGCAAGGCCTTCCCTAGGAACGCCGGTACCAGGTTCGGGGTACGACAGCCGCCCGGCCACGCCGATACTGGATCGTATGGCTCACAACGCTGACCTCAAGGAGTTCCTGCGGTCCCGGCGGGCACGCCTGCAGCCCGAGGGCGGGACGGTCGGCATCCGTCGCGTGCCCGGGCTGCGGCGTGAGGAGCTGGCCGCGGTGGCCGGGGTGAGCGTCGACTATTACGTACGCCTCGAGCAGGGCCGCAACCTCAATCCGTCCGAGGCGGTGCTCGACGCGATCGCCCGCGCGCTGCGCCTCGACGACACCGAGCGGGCGCACTTCTTCGAGCTCGCCCGGCCCCGCGAGACCCGGCGACGGCCGCCGCGCCGCCCGCAGCGGGTCGCCCCCGCGACGTACCAGTTGCTGGAAACGCTCGACGAGGCCGCCGCGCCCGCCTTCATCATCGGACGCCGGATGGACGTGCTCGCCATCAATCACACCGCCCGTGCCCTGATCTGCGACTTCAACGCGTTGCCGGCCCGCGAGCGCAACTACGCGCGGTTCATCTTCCTCGACGAGAACGCGCGCGACCTGCACCCGGACTGGGCCGTCATCGCGTCCGAGACCGTGGCCACGCTGCGGGTCGACGCCGGCCGCCACCCCGACGACCCCGACCTGTCGGCCCTGGTCGGCGAGCTGTCGGTCAAGAGCGAGGAATTCCGCCACTGGTGGGCCGACCACCAGGTGCTGGCCCGCACCAGCGGCAGCAAGCGGTTCTGCCATCCGATCGTCGGCGACCTCACCATCAGCTACCAGGCCCTGACCATGCCCGGTGACGCCGAGCAGACAATGTTCGTCTACACCACGCCTGCGGGCAGCGCCGACCAGCACGCACTGCGACTGCTACGGCTGAGTCAGGGCGAGGAAGCTCACTCACTGGAAAACCAGGAGGCGGGTATCTGATCGTCAGACGAACAAGGAGACGATCACCATGAGCACTCTCGGCAACAGCGGAATCAAGGTGTTCCCGCTGAACCTCGGCGGCAACGTCTTCGGCTGGACCAGCGACGAGGCCACCTCCCACCAGGTTCTGGACGCCTTCACCGAGGCCGGCGGCAACTTCGTCGACACCGCGGACGGCTACTCGGCCTGGGCACCCGGCAACTCCGGCGGCGAATCCGAGACGATCATCGGTACGTGGCTGGCGGCCCGGAAGAACCGGGACAGCGTCGTCGTCGCCACCAAGGTCAGCCAGCACCCGCAGTTCCGTGGCCTGTCCGCCGCCAACGTCGCGGCCGCGGCCGACGCGTCCCTGGCGCGGCTCGGCACCGACTACATCGACCTCTACTACGCGCACTACGACGACGCCGGCACCCCGCTCGAAGAAACTGCGGGCGCCTTCGACGCCTTGGTCAAGGCGGGCAAGGTGCGTGCCGTGGGCGTCTCCAACTACACGGCCGAGCGCATCCGCGAGTGGTTCGAGGTCGCGCGGCGCAACGACTTCGTGCTGCCGGTGGCCGTGCAGCCGCACTACAACCTGGTCGAGCGCCGGGCGTACGAGCACAACATCGCACCCGTCGCCGCCGAGGAGAACCTGGCCGTGCTGCCGTACTACGCGCTGGCCGCCGGCTTCCTCACGGGCAAGTACCGGACGACCGGCGACCTGGCAAGCAGCCCGCGCGGCGGTGGGGCCAAGGCCTACCTGACCGAGGACGGCCTGGCCGTGATCAAGGTGCTGACCGAGGTCGCCGACGCCCACGGCGTGGAGCCGGCTTCGGTGGCTCTGGCCTGGTTGCGTACGCGCCCGGGGGTGGCCGCACCGGTCGCGAGCGCCCGCACCGTCGAGCAGCTGCCGGCCCTCATCGCCTCGGCCACTCTCGAGCTGACGGCCGACGAGAAGGCCGCGCTCGACGAGGTATCCAGCTAGAGGCGGTAGGTCGACACGGTGCTCTGCAGGTCCGCCGCCGTGCGGGCCAGCTCGGAGGCCGTCCGCTGCGTCTCGGTCGCGCCCGAGGTCACCTGGTTGGCGGCCTCGGCGACGCCCTGGCCGGCCGATGCGGAGACCGTGCCGACCTGTGCCGACGTCTCTTCGGCGGAGGCCGCCAGCTGCGAGGACACCGACGACAACTCTTCCGAGGCGGACGCCAGCAGGTCGGAGCTCGCGTGCACCCGCCCGACGGTGCCCGCCATCGCCTCGGCGGTGGCATTGAGCGTACGGGCCATCTCGCCGACCTCCCCGGTCCGCTGTTCGTCGATTCCAGCGAACACGAATCCGGTTTCGTACGCCCCGCAAACCAGGAGACACAGGTGCCGCCGGGCGCTCCCGGCGGCACCTGCTTCGGAGAAAGGATCAGCAGGTCAGATTGCCGCCGGTGGGCACGCCCAGGATTCCGGCGAAGCGGTTGTAGTTGTTGACCCGGCTCTGCACCTGATCCGGGTGCGCCCCGTTGCATTCGATGCTGTTGATGGCCTTGATCGTCGTGCCGAAGCCGTTCCCGTTGACCATGGCGTTGTGCGACGTCGTGCCGGCGGCGCCGGTGCCGGTCATCCAGTACCAGAGACCGGTCTGCCACGAGACGGACGAGTTGTTGGCGACCAGGTTCGGGTTGTTGAGCAGGTCGACCCCGAGAGCGTTACCGGCCGCGTAGTAGTTGAAGTTCCAGCTCAGCTGAATCGGGCCGCGGCCGTGATAGGCCGACTGGCCGGCCGGGCACCCGTACGGCTGCGAATAGTCGCAGTAATGCGGCCAGTTCGCCTGGTTCGTCTCGTCGATGTGGACCAGTCCGCCGGTCTCGTGGCCGACGTTGGCCAGGAAGGCAGCGGCTTCCTGCCTCTTGACCGTGTCATTGCCGGAGGTGGCGAAGGCGGGGAACTTCCGCATGGCGTCGGTCAGACCGGCGTACGTGTAGAAGCTGTTCCGGCCCGGGAACATCTGATTGAACTGGGCCTCGCTGACGACGAACCCGCCGCCGGTGTTCCCACCGCCGCACGAATACGGCGACCAATACCAGGTGCTGATGACCGGGTCATAACCTGGATTCTCATGCGACGCCTGGTAGTACTGACCGTTCGTGTAGCGCACGATCGCGCCCGCCGCGTAGTACTGCCCGGCCACCCAACTCGGATAGTTGCAGGTGGACCCGCCACCACCACCACCACCACCGCCGCTGTTGCCGTCACAGGCGCCGTTGTCCTGCCAGACATTCGAGCCGCCGGTGCTCGGCGCTTCGTACTGGGTCCACCATTTGGCGGTCCAGTTCCGGCCGTTGTGGGACGCGGTCATGCCACCGGTGTAAACCGCACTGTTGTTGTACGGGGTCACGCAGGCGGCGGCCGCTTCGGACGCCACCACAGGCACCAGAGCACCGACGATGCCCAGGCCGAGGGCGGCCAGCATCGTCAGCAGACGTTTTCTCTTCATGGCGGACCTTTCGTGCACCGAGGGGGATGAAAAGCCGCGCGACACATCGACAAGACCAAATATCGGACACTCAAGTCAACATCTGTAAAGAAACTTTAGTCATTCGGGCAGACAAGCCACCGTTAGACACCCATCGATACGCTGCGCCCATGCCCAAGTCACGCAGCGGCGGTGACTCCGACAACATCGCGGCTGCCGGCGACGGCATCGTCGACGGCGTCGCGGCAACGACCGTGCGGGCCGTGAACTACGGATTCTGGATCCACGGAGAGCTGGATCGGGCGCGACTGTCGGCAGCGCTGGCCGAGTTGCTCGCAGTGGCGCCGGACGACCTCGACGTCGGCGACTGGGATGCTCCAATGAGCTGCACGGTCACTCCCGTTGCGGGCGAACTGCACTGGTATCTGGACGTCTACGTCGGCGAGGCGGTCGCGAACCCGCCGACCGAGCCGGCAGCCGCCGCATGGCTCGCCAACCGGCTGCGCACCGTCGTCGCCTACCAGGCTTTGCCCGCCCCACCGAGCGCCTTCTACCTGGTCGGCCCGGACGGCAAGCGCACGCGGGCCCGCATCTACGAAGAGGACACCGATGGCCCTACCGTCCTTCGCATCGACGCGGTCGAGCAACCGTTGGCCGCCTTTCCCGGCCTTCCGGTGGCAGCCATACCTGAAGTGATCCGCGAATACCGCATGCCGACGCCGATCACTGATCGGCTGCAGTTGTCGGCCTCGGCCACGCGGACTTTCATCATGCGGCTCGGCGCGTGGGAGAGCATGGTCAGCCGGCTCGCCGAGGGCTGGGCGCCCGACGGCTGGTACCCCGCTGACTACTACCGCGAAGACCTGCAAATCCGAGACGAACTGGCGGCGGAGGCCGACCTGATGCCGCCCGCCGCGATCGCGGCCTTGGCCGAGGTGGACGCGCGATTCGCCGACCTCACCGACGACGACGGCGGTCAGGCCCTGACCGCCGAAACCGGCCCGTTGCCGTCCCAGTGGTGGTGGCGTCACATCCCCTACCCGCTGCCATGGCAACACACGCCGGCTCGCTGAGCCACCACCGCATCGCTCCAATGACTGCCTGCATCCAGGTCAGCTACGTGTCTTGGCGGGAACACCAGGCCATCCGGACCAGGCCACGCCAGCTCGGCCACAGCTCGACATCCGTCGATACGCTGCCCCTATGCCCAGGTCCGGCTCGCACGGTGGCGGCGGCGGTGACCCAACCCAGCCCCGACGCCCCAGACCCGCCGGCGACCCCGATAACATCGCCGCCGCCCAGGCCCGCGCCCAATGCCGGTCGCAGGAGGGAAGACTCGGCCGAGGCGACGGGGGCTCGCCCCAAGGGGCCGCCGGCGTTGTGCAGGGGCCGGCCGCCAACGTGCCGCTCAGGCCACCCAACGCCCGGCACACGATCAACGGCGTCCGGCCCACGAGCCGCAGTTCCGACAAGAACACCATGGTGATGCCCGGCACCGACGTCGCCGGCGACCTGGCTGACATATCCGGAGGGCGGGCACGTTGGGTTCCGGAAAGCAACACATACGAGGTGAACGGACGCAGCTACAAGGTCGAACCAACCGGGACCGTCTTCCCGGTTTCCGGCCCCGGCCTGGTCAACCTGTCCCGCTCCGAGTACAAGGTCCTCAAGGAACTGGTCGGCGCCGAGGGCGACGTCACCGCGGCGCGCGACGCTCTCCGTCGTGACCCCAGCGTGAGCGACCCGGACTGGACAATGGCCTTGGAAGTCTTCCGGCACCACAAGAGCTACCGGGGTGACGCATGACCTACGGCATCTACTTCGACAGCGGCACCCCGGCCGGCGACTTGCGGCAGGCGCTGCACACCGTCTACAACGTGGCCCTCGAGCGGATCTACGTCGGCCCGTATGAAGATCTCAATACCTACCCTGGCCCCGACCCGATCGTTCTCATCACGCCGGTCGACGGCGCATTCGGGCACGAACTGAGCGGCGGCGCCACGCTCCGCGAACTGACGAACGCCACACCTCTGGAACTCGCCCAGGCAGTCTGCCGGGTGGCACGGACCCGAGCCCTGCTCGACGACGGCAGCCCCGCCCCCGACTACTGGTTCCTCGTCGCCACCGATGGCAGTTATGGCCGGGTGATGACCGACCCCGACAGCGACGCCCTCACGATCCTGTACGCCCTCGAACCCATCGCCGGTGAACCCGGCTTGCCGGTGGTGCCCCCGCCCGACTGGGCCCGATGACACACGACGAGCCGCCACCGCGTTTTCGCGGTGGCGGCTCGGGTCGTCAGGTCAGGCCGCGTTCTTGGTGGGGATGCGCCACAGACGGACCTTGTTGTCGGCGCCGGCCGTGATCAGGCGTTTGCCGTCGGGGCTGATCCGCAGGGCCCAGACGTGGCCGTTGTGGCCGGTCAGCGGGGTGCCCTTCACGGTGCCGGTCGCGGTGTCCCACAGCCGTACGGTGCCGTCGTCGCTGCCGGTGGCCAGCAGCCTTCCGCCCGGGTTGAAGCGCATCGCGCGCACCGGACCCGCATGACCGGCCAGGGGCTCGGTGGCCGGCTGGCGGGTCACGGTGTTCCACAGCTGCACCGTGTTGTCGCCGCCGGACGAGGTGGCCAGCAGCCTTCCGCTGCGGCTGAACGTCAGGGCGTACACGGGGGCCGAGCTGCTGGTGAGCGGTTTGCCGGCGGGTTCGCCGGTGGCTGAGTTCCACAGCCGTACGACCCGGCCGGCGCCGGAGGCGGCCACCAGCCTGCCGTTGGGGCTGAAGCTCAGCGCGTACACCGGGCCGGGGCTCACGGTCAGCGCTTCACCGATCGGCTCGCCGTTGCTGGTCTGCCACAGCCGTACGGTGTTGTCGCTGTCGGCGCCGGCGGACGCGAGGCGCTCGCCGTCCGGGCTGAACACCGCCATGCGGACGGCCCCGGTGTGGCCGGTGATGGTGCGTACCAGATTGCCGGTGATCAGATTCCACAGCCGTACCGTGCCGTCGTCACCGGCCGTGACCAGCAGTTGGCCGCTGGAGCTGAAGGTCACCGAGCGCACGGGCCCGACATGGCCGGTCAGCGGCGTACCGGACTGCTGCCCCGTGGTGGGGTTCCACAGCGTCACCCGGCTGTCGCCCGCTACAGCCAGCAGTTTGCCGTCTGAGCTGTACGCGATGGAGTTGATGGGCCCGGTCCGGGCAGCCAGCGCGGGGCCGGATCGGCGGCCGGTCACGGTGCTCCACTGCCGAACTGCCGCGCGACTCACGGTGGCGAACACTTTCCCGTCGGGGCGCAGGGCGATGAGCCCCGCCGAGCCCGGCACGACGCTCCGGGAGCGGGCGCCGACGGCATCCGCGGCCGAAGTCACGGCGAGCGCGGGCTGCGGTGCCACCACCGTGGTGATGGCGCCCAGTGCGAGCAGCCCGAGCAGGGCCACGCCGGCGGCCCACCCGGCACGCCGCCGGTGGCCGCCGACCGTAGAGTCACTGCTCGTGTCTTTACGATCTCTCTTGGTAGTCACTACGGCACCGTAGCCAGGGTCAAGGGCGGATTTCGGGGCTGTTTGCCGGGGTTCATCCGGCCGGGTGCACTCGCCTCGCATCGCCGCCAGGCGAGCGCGTAACGCAGATCGTGGTTGCATTCGGTACCCAGGTACAGGCTTACCGTCGGATGGACGGCGCCGACAGTGCGCCCGCGTTCGAGGAGGCCGGCATGTCTTTCACGGTTCCGGATGCCTGCACATTGCCGACGGCGGAGCGGCCGTTGCGGCTGGCGGAGTTCGACGAGCTCTTCGCCACCGCTGTTCGCGAAGTCGACCACGTCGACGCGACACACGCCCGGTTGCACCTGAACGGCCCGGCCGGTCTGACAGCGCGGGTACGGGATCTGGCCGCGCGGGAAGCCGAGTGCTGCTCGTTCCTCACCTTCACCGTCACCTCGCAATCGGCCACCGCCGGTGAGGCCGTCGTCATCGAGATCGAGGTCCCAGCCGCGTACGCCGAGGTTCTCGCCTCGTTCGCCCAGCGTGCCGACGCCGGCGCCAAGTCATGACCGCCGGACGGCCGGAACTCCTGATGGACGGGCTCCGTACGGGCGAGGTCGCCGAGCGGGCCGGCGTCAACATTCAGACGTTGCGTTACTACGAACGCCGCGGGCTGCTTGCCGAGCCGGGCCGTTCGAACGGGGGCCATCGGCTGTATCCGCCGGACACGGTCGTCCTGCTGAACGTGATCAAGGCGGCGCAGCGGCTCGGGTTCTCCCTCGATGAGATCGCCGAACTGCTGGACGCCGGTCGACGCCGGCACCCGAGCGCGGATCTGCGGCAACGCGCCATCGACAAGATCGCCGAGATCGACCGAAAGATCGCCGACCTGGCCGCCATCCGGGGCACTCTCGCCGAGGTCGTCGACGCCCGCTGCGACAGCCTCACCAACTGCACCTGCGCCGACTGCCCGCTCCCGTACCTGACCATCGGCACCACCCGCTCATCCGGCGAGACGGAGTGAACCCGTCACGATCGCCGGCAAGGACGCTGCGATCCGCCCGGGTACAACGAGCGCGGCGAGACCCGCCACCGGTGGATCCCGCCGCGAAATTGATCAGCCGATTCCGTACGCCCGGAAGACGGTGACCTCGGTGTAAGCGCCCCCGGCGACCGTGGCCCGCACCTTCAGCGCCACCGCACTGGTCTTCGGGTTGGTGACGGTCGCGTACCAGGCGCCGCCGATCTTCTGAACCGGGACGGTGCGCCACGTGTTGCCGCTGTCCGGCGACATCTGCGCGGTCATCTTGGTCACCTTCGGGTCGGCGCCACGCTTGGCGTCCGGGTCGACCGCGCCGCGGAGCAACTTGATCGCGACCTTGGTGGTGCTGGCCGGCTTGGCCTTGTTGCTCGTGCTGAGGCCGGTCGGGGAAAGGTGCACCGAGTAGACCCCGGCCAGCGCACTGGCGTTCGGCTTGGTCTGGAAGTGGTACGTCACCCGGCTGGTCGTGGACAGCATCCCGGACGGGAAGGTGATCTCCGGGTAGTAGCGGGTCGCGGTGTTGGTGAGCGTGTACCAGCCGGCCTTCTTGACCGTGTAGTACATGTAGGTGGCCTCGGGCTCCCAGCCCTTGTCCTGCTTCACGGCAACCGCCTTACCGCCGAAACGCAGCGCCGCCGAGGCCTTGTCGCCACCCTCCACCGAGCCGTCGCGGGGGAACGCCGGGTCGCTGAACATGTCGTTCAGGCCGAACTGGACCACACCGCGGATCGTGACCGGCAGCTGCGCACCGGGACCCCAGGCCGAGTTGAAGAAGCTCAGGTTGTACGACTTCCCGGCCTTGACCGTGCGCTTCGCGAAGTAGCCGCCGATGTTCCAGGTCTCGCCGGACTTCGTGGTCGCCGACGACTCGGCCCGCACGTCCCAGGTGCCGGGGGTGACGCGGACGTTGCTGATGGTCGGTTTGTCGGTGCCGCCCAGCCCGGCGTACAGGTTGTTGCCACACCCGCTCGTCTGCGGCTGCACCGCGAGGTTGGAGTAGACGGAACCGGACGGGCCGCGCTTCTGAACCACCCTGAAGTTGGCCAGCTTGCTCGCGTTGTAGGTCTTGCCCAGCCCACCCGGCACGCCGGTGGTCTGGTGCAGCACCGCATAGCTGGTGGAGGCGCCGGAGCCGTCGCTCCACGAACCGAGCGCGGCGAAGCCGAGGTACTTCGAGGTGTTCGGGACGACGTACAACTTCGTGTCGGGGAAGGCGGACGCTTCTACGTCGTCACTCGCGCTGGTCCGGGTGCAGACGCGCATGGTCAGGGAGTACTGGAGGCCCTTGGGTACGGGGCTGAGCCCGAGCCCGACCGGCTTGCCGTGCCGGGCGTCGATCGTCAGCTTGGAAGAGCCGGACACCTTCACCGTCTTGCCGGACAATGTGATCGTGTTGCCGGTGGTCACCGAGGTCAATACGGCGTACGTGCCCTTGGGCAGCTTCTTGGCGGTGCCGGAGCGCATCGAGATGGTCGAGCTGGTCGCCACGTCGACCAGCTTCAGGCCCGCGTTGACCTTGGCGCCGTTGCGGTTCAGCACGGTGACGGTGAGTGTGTGAGTGGCAGCCACCGCGGTGCCGCCCATGCCCAACAGCAAGGCTGGAACCACGGCGAAGGCCAGCCCACGGCCGAGGCGGGCACGCTTGACGAGATTGAGCATGGGTGATCCCTGTGCGGCGAAGGGGAGAGGTGCGGAGCCGCGATCATGCCATAGACGACGGTACGGTGTCGTCCCCTTCTCGGGCGGCTCGGTGCTACCGCCGTTCCCCCTCTCATCGAGGCCGCCGACCGGAGCGCGGCGGGTGCGGCCGCCGCGCTCCGTGACGTCCGATCAGGGGCATCGATTCAGCGGGCCGACCGGAACGCGGCACGGACCTCCCGAGTGAACAGCTCGGGTTGCTCCCATGCCGCGAAGTGTCCGCCACGCCGGGGTTGGTTGTAGTAGTTGAGGGTCGGGTATTCGATCTCGGCCCAGCTGCGAGGGGCCTGGAAGATCTCGCCCGGGAAGGCGCTGAACCCGACGGGGACGGTCACCGGTAAAGGAGTCCGGCCCGCGGCAGCGGTCCGCGTTCTCTCCCAGTACATGCGGGCGGCCGACTCGCCGGTGCCGGTCAGCCAGTACAGGGAGATGTTGTCGAGGATGTGTTCGCGGGTGAGGTTGCCCGACGCCGCGCCGCCACGGAAGGCGCGAGAGATCTTGAGGTAGCTGTCCGTGTCGTGGTCGAGCATCCAGGACGCGAGGGCGACGGGCGAGTCCAGCAACGCATAGCCGATCGTCTGCGGCCGGGTCGACTGCTCGACTATGTAGCCCTTTCCGCTGGTCGAGAAGACCTGGAGGGCGGCGGCGGCCGCTTTCTCCTCCGCGGTGTTCTTGGGCAGGTTCGCGGTGCCTGCCAGTGCGGGGGCGAGCAGGTTCAAGTGGATGCCCAGCAATCCTGTGGGAGCCAGACGGCCGATGCCGTCGGTGACGGCGGCGCCGACGTCTCCGCCCTGGGCGACGTAGCGGGTGTAGCCGAGCCGGCGCATGAGTTCGGCCCAGGCGCGCGCCGTCCGGTTGGAGTCCCAGCCGAGTTCGTCCGGTTTGCCGGAGAACCCATAGCCGGGAATTGACGGCAGTACGAGGTGGAACGCGTCGGCAGCCGTGCCACCGTGCGCGGTGGGATTGGTGAGAGGGCCGACGGCTTCGAGAAGTTCGACGATCGAGCCGGGCCAGCCGTGGGTCATGATCAGCGGCAGTGCGTTGCGGTGCCGGGACCGTACGTGGATGAAGTGGATGTCCACGCCGTCGATCTCGGTCAGGAACTGCGGCAGGCGGTTGAGTTTCGCCTCGAACCGGCGCCAGTCGTAGCTGGTCGTCCAGAACCGGGCGAGGGACTGAGCGGTTCGCAGCTGAACGCCTTGCGACCGATCGTTCACGAGCTCGCGAGTCGGCCAGCGGGTCGCGGAAACACGCCGGCGCATCTCGGCCACCTGCTCGCGAGGAACCGCGACCCGGAACGGGCGGATCCCAGCCGGGGCGATGGACGGTGCGGCGCCCGCCGGCGCTCGGCCGATGACGGTCGATGCGGCCACCGCGAGGCCGGCTGCGAAGCCGCCCTGCAAGACCTGCCGTCGAGTAGGTCGAAACCCGGACGAAGTCATCATCTTCCTCTTCATTCATCGACTGTGGATGCTGCGCCTGGCCGGCAACTCAGGCGTGGGCAAGGACCGCTTGGCGGCCACCGGTTGGATCACATCGCGCCGAGTCGTCATCGGAGCGGAAGGAACGCGGCCCGCACTTGCTCCGCGAACAGCTCCGGCTCTTCCCAGGCCGCGAAGTGACCGCCCCGTTCCGCCACCCCGAAGTAGTTGAGCGTCGGATAGGAGAACTCGGCCCAACTGCGCGGCGTCCGCCAGATCTCTCCGGGGAAGGTGCTGAAGCCGACCGGAACCCGGGGGTCGGGCAGCGGCGGCCGGCCCGCGGCGGGAGCGTCCGGGCCGTACGCCTCCCAATAGGATCGGGCCGTCGACGCACCGGTGCCGGTCAACCAATAGGCCGTGACGTCGTCAAGGATGTGATCCCGGGTGAGGCCGCCGGACGGCTTACCGTCGACGAACGCACTGGCGATCTTGTAATAGGCGTCCGTGTCGTGATCGATCATCCAGGCGGCGAGGGCGGCCGGCGAATCCAGCAACGCGTATCCGATCGTCTCCGGCCGCGTCGCCATCTCCACGAAGTAGCCGTTCCCGGAGGTCTGGAAAGTCTTGATCGCGGCCAGTGCCGCCTTCTCCTCCGCGGTGCTGCTCGGCAGCACGGACGGGTCGTTGAGCGCCGGCACCAGGAGGTTGGTGTGGATGCCGGCCAGGCCCGCCGGGCCCAGCCGTCCCATCGCGTCGGTCACGCCGGCGCCCACGTCACCGCCCTGGGCGACGTAGCGGTCATAACCGAGCCGCTCCATCAGCTCTGCCCAGGCCCGCGCGGTACGCACGAGATCCCAGCCGACCTCGGTCGGCTCGCCGGAGAAGCCGTACCCCGGCAGTGACGGCAGCACGAGATGGAACGCATCCGCGGCCGTGCCGCCGTGCGCGGTCGGATCGGTCAGCGGACCCACCGAGTCGAGCATCTCGATCACCGACCCCGGCCAGCCGTGCGTCATGATCAGCGGCAACGCGTCCGGGTGCTTGGACCGTACGTGCAGGAAGTGGATGTCCACACCGTCGATCTCGGTGGTGAACTGCGGCAGCGCGTTCAGCCGGGACTGCACCCTCCGCAGGTCGTACTCCTTCGCCCAGTAGTGGCCGAGAGCGCGCATCGTGGCCAACTGCACCCCCTGCGACCGGTCGCCGACCAGTTCCCGGCTCGGCCACCGGGTCGCGGCCAGCCGTCGCCGAAGGTCATCTATCTCCTTGTCGCGGAAGTGCACGGTGAACGGTCGAATTGCACGCCTGGTTCGTTGCTCGAGCGTCGTCACGTCGCCGCAGCCTTTCAGTCGGAAGCCGGCACAGAGCCCGGACGCGGGCTGCCTCAACGGCCTGCCATCCGGACTCTTAGGACGCCCATAAGCCTGGCAACGCCTGACCTATGTCGCGCCAGGCAAAGACCCTGGCCGTACACCCGGGGTGCGCAGCTGGACCCGGGTGTCCCGGGTACCGGCCGGCCGCGCAGGCTTGCCTCGTCAGGTGGTGAAGAGCGTCTCGGTCAGCCCGATGGCTGTCGACCGGAGCAGCAACCTGACGTTCGCCTCGTCTGCAGCCGATACTGGTTATGCGATGACGATCTGACGTCGCCCTGATCGCAATCACCTGGCCGGAGAGCAACCGATGACCACGCCGCCGCCGACGCTCGTGGTCATCCGGGGTAACTCCGGCAGCGGCAAAACCAGCACAGCCCGTGAAGTCCGGCGCCGGTACGGGCGCGGTACGGCACTGATCGAGCAGGACTACCTGCGCCGGGTCGTACTACGCGAACACGGCAGCGACAGCTCGCCGACGATCGCGCCGCGGTTCATCACGACAATGGTCCGCGAAGCCCTCACCGCGGGCTACCACGTCGTACTGGAAGGGATCCTGCATTCCGGCTCGTACGGGCCACCGTTGCGCGAGCTGATCGCCGAGCACCCTGGGCCGTCCTCCACGTTCTGGATGGACGTGTCGTTCGAGGAAACCGTGCGCCGCCACGAACGCCGCCACGAGCCGATCGACGTGTCTGCGCAGACGATGCGCTCCTGGTACACCCCGCTGGACCTGCTCCGCGTGCCCGGCGAGCAGGTCATCGCGGAGACCTCCGACTTCGAGGAGACGGTGGCGCAGATCCTGCACGTCAGCGGCCTGGCCGAGGCTGCGGCCCTCACCCCCTGCCCGCTGGTTTGTCCACGCTGCACTCGGAAGGAGCGACACGAACCGGCCTGATACCTCTCGCTTCACTGGCCGCCACGGCCGCCAGCACGTCGCCGACATGCCGTTCGCCCGCCACAGGGCCCGGCGGGTCCACTTGCCCGGAGTGGCAGCACTTTCTCACCCGGGTGTGCCGCCGAAGGTACGGGCGTTGGGCGATGTGTCGAAGCAGGCCCAGACGACTTTGCCGCGTTGCTGCCGCTGGTTGTGCTGGGTCCGCGGAAAGCGGTAGGCCGCGCCAGGCCGTCCGTATAATTTTCGGAATGGATCCGTCGGTCGAGGTGGCGCTGTCCGGCATGCTGGCTGCTGCCGAGGACGCCACCCCGGTACAGGCCGTTGAGGCTGTCACCCGGGAACTCGGCGCGGCATTGCACGCGCGGGCTGTGTCGTTCCTCATCGCCGACCTCAGCGGCCGGGCACTGGTACGGCTGGCGCATATCCCGTTCGGCCCGGTCGGTGACAGCCGCAGAGACGGCGGCGAGGTCGCGACCGTGGTGCCGTTCGACGGCGGCCCTCAAGAGCAGGTGCTACGAACGCAGACAGTGCAAGTGGTGGACGGCGACAAGGAATGGACGGTTCTGGCGCCGGTCACCGAACGGGGCGAGGTCATCGGCCTGCTGGAGATCGGGCTCGCCGCCGAGCCGGCGCCACAGGCACTCGCCGAGATCTCCCGGACCGCTCATGCGCTGGCGTTCGTGGTGATCGCCAACCGACGCCACACCGACCTGTTCGAGTGGGGGCAGCGCACCACTCCGTTCAGCCTCTCCGCCGAGATCCAACGCCGGCTGCTGCCCAGCGCCTTCACCTGCGAAGGCGGCGCATTCACCCTGTCCGGCTGGCTGGAGCCGGCGGCGAGCATCGGCGGAGACACCTTCGACTACAGCCTCGCCCGTGACACCCTGCACTTCAGCGTCACCGACGCCATGGGCCACGGCGTGAACAGCGCGCTGATCGCCACCCTCGGCGTAGGGAGCCTGCGCAACTCCCGCCGCGCCGGTCACAGCCTGACCCAGCAGGCCAACAAGGCCGGCGCCTCGGTCGCTCAGAACTCGCCGGCCCGAGGCGCTTTCATCACCGCCGTGCTCGGACGCCTGGACCTGAACACCGGAACATGCGACGTGATCAACGCCGGACACGAGCCGCCGATCCTGATGCGCGACGGCGAACCGCAGGAACTGCAACTGCCGCGCAACTTCGCCTTGGGAATGTTCCCCGACAAACAGTTCACCGCCGGTCAGGTCACGCTTCGGCCCGGCGACCGCCTGGTGATCGTCACCGACGGCATGCGCGAACGCGACGCTGCCCGCCTTGATCTGCCGGCCCAGCTTCGCTCGCTGACCGCCCTGCATCCCCGCGAGGCGGCACGGGCCCTGGCTGACAGCGTGCTCGCCGTCGCCGGGCCCGTCCTCGCCGACGACGCCACACTCCTGATCATCGACTGGCACGGCCACCACGGACGACCACGCCGCACCAACGCGGGCGCTGACGTCTCCGCCGCCAGCTCAGCCGACTGCCGCTGACACACCGCTGTCAGGGCACGACCGGGGGCACTCCCGCCTCAGCCGCGTCCACCGTGTCGTAGACGTCCAGCACCTGTTCCACCGCTGACACCCGTAGCACGTACGCGACGGTGTCTTGCACGGCGGCGACGCACAGCCGGCCGCCTCTGCCCTGCAGTTCCTTGAACCACACCAGAAATATGCCGAGGCCACTGGAATCCATGAACGACAACTCGGCGCAGTCCAACACCACCTGGACAGCACCGGTGTCGGCGACCTCCTGCAGGAAGTCATGCAGCTCAGCAGCGGTGTCCATGTCCAGTTCACCACCGACCGAGACGACGGTGCATGCCCGTCCCGCCCGGGCCGACAACTGCAGATCCACAACGCCTCCGAAGAACGAAGATCACCGTCCTGCCGGAGCCGGGCTGCTGCTCTCAGTCATGCACCCGGTGGCCGTCGAATCGGCTGCACGTGCCATGCCCGGCAGTAGTTCAGCGGATCGCGGATTTCCGCACCTCGTCGGCGTCGTGATCGGCTGCGGCGGCATCGTCAGCCAGGTCGGGGCTGGCGGCCGGTTGCGGCACGCACAGCAGCAGAGCCTGCGGGCGTACGGTGACCACCAGGTCCTTGCCGGGATCGATGAGATCGCCGTCCAGCTGTCGGGGCTGGGGGCGTTTGCTGTGGATCTGCACCCGAGTGGCGGTGAACGTTTCCATGCTCGAGACCGTCCGCTTGCGGCGCAGCACACCCCAGCCCAACGCAACCCAGTGTCGCAGGGTCCGGGGGCTGAGGATCGCGACGTCGAGCAGTCCGTCGTCGGGCTGGGCGTCGTTGAGCAGTCGCATGCCGCCCTGCAGCCGGCCGACGTTTCCGACGATGACCGTACGCGGCCGGCGGGTGAAGGCCTTCTTGTCGTCCAGGGTGATGCGCAGGTGCATGGGCCGGTCGCGTAGGTGCTGGGCGGCTCCGGCCGCGTAGGCGAGCCAGCCGATGTGTTTCTTGGCGGTGTCGTTGGTGGCGTCGAGCATGTGGGCGTCGAACCCCATGCCGGCCATTACCGCGAAGCTCTGCTCCCCGACCGCGCCGACGTCGATGCGGCGGCGGCCGCCCTGCAGGACGACTTCGAGCCCGGTGGCGAGGTCGCCTGCGAGTCCGAGGTTGGCGGCCAGCAGGTTGCCGGTGCCGGCGGGCAGCACGGCCAGGGCGACATCGGATCCGGCCAGGGCGGTGACGCAGGCCATCACTGTGCCGTCGCCGCCGCAGGCGAAGACGAGCTGTGCGCCGTCACGGGCGGCCTGGGCGGCCTGGCCGGCGCCGGGGTCGTCGACGGTGGTCTCGAACCACATCGGTTCCGGCCAGCCCCGGGCGGTCAGCGCCTCGGTGATGGTGCGGCGCAGCTCGTGGGGGTCCGGCACCTTCACCGGGTTCACAACGACGGCTGATCGCAGCGGGCCTGCAATGGTCATGACGTCCACGGGAGAGTCCTTTTCAGTTGTAGAGATGCGACCGCCGCCGTCCCCGTCCGGGGTCGGCGGCGGTCGTCAGCGCGATCAGGCGTCGGCGTGCTCGCGGCTGCCGGACTTCGCCAGGCCGCGGCTGATCAGGTAGCCGATGGTCAGCAGCACGACGTAGAACCAGGCGCGGTCGGCGCGGAAGTAGTCGCCGCATTGGCCGAACGAGATTGAGCGAGGAAGTTCGTCAGGCGATCAGCGTTGATTGCCGTCGATGAAGAATTGCCCTGGGTAAGTCTTTCCAAACAGGACCTGCGTCACTCGGGCTGGCTGCCGGTGCCGCCCGTCGTCGGCGAGGCGATCTGCTGGTCGCCGCCGGGGCGGACCGGCCCAGTGGTGGCGTGGATGCTGTCACGAGCCACCTGCGCCACCGCCGGTGACGCAGCTCGGATGACTAGCGTCCTGCCGGGTGAAGGTTGCGGCTGCCCTCCGTTGCCAACGTCTGTGTGAGCGTTGCCGGCGCCGATCCAACGGGCTGAGAACCCACCGGATTATTCGAGCCGCCGTAGATGTCGTCGAGCAGGTCTGCTGGGCAGTGGAAGCTGTAGGACATCCAACCGCCTTTTTTGTCGCCGAAGTGATGACCCCAGAGTGGGTCTGCCCAGGATCGAACCCAAACCCTTTCTTTGATCTCGCCGCGGAACTCGTGAGGCTCATCGCCCTCGTAATAGATCTGCCGACCGTGGGGGAAAGGTTCGGCCAATCTGACCGGCGGGGGCGCGTCGCACCGAGGGTTAGCGGTTCGACCGGACTCTTGTGACTGGGCTGTGCTAGAGGATGTTGTTGCTGACGATGAATAGATACGCGCCGTAAGAACAGAATGCCAGGACCAGTAGGCCGAGTCCGATGCCGCCAAGGATGCGCAACGCACGCAGCCACTCGGGATCAGGCAGTTCCCTGCGGTGCGCTGCCTCCTCCGCCGCTTGGCGGAGAGCCGCTGACTCCTCGGGGGTGCTTGACCAGTGCGCTGCGGCGGAAGCCTCTGACTTTCTGCGAGTCTCGGCAAGTTCTGCTTCCGTGCGACGGAGGCGTTCCATTTGTTCGACTGCCCACTGTGGTGGGCGCTCTCTGTGGTCGTAAGGGTCCCATCCCATAAGCGACCTCGTAACAGTATGGCCGTCAGGTCCCGAGTACCTGACGTCGGAAGCCTGCTGAAGACGCTACGCGTACGCCGACCGCAAAGGAATGAGGTGTACCCGAACGTGAACTGGTTGCGGGGCTGGGCGGCGATGGACCCCTCTTTCAACCGAGGCCCCGGACTTCTCTCCGGGAAAAGATCGGGCCTCAGTTGTTTCAGGGTTGAACCGGCCGGTTAGCGCGGCTACGCCGGGCTGCGGAGCGATTCATGTCGGACGGCTACTCAAGTCGCCGAAGTCCCGAGCCGGGCGGAGCTGGGTACCGCTGGCCAAGCCTGCAGAGGAGGCTCTCGCCCGGTACCGGGCCGGGCAGAAGGTAGAGAAGGACCTTCTCGGCCCGGACCACGACGACCACGACGACCACGACCTGATCTTCTGCCGGTACGGCGGCGCGCCATTGCTGCCGGACCGGGTCACCGGCGAATTCGAGCGGCATGTCCGCGAGTGCGATCTCCCCGTCATCCCGCTGCACGACGCCCTACACAGGGTCTGCCCGCTGCGGCTGGCCGGTGGCGTCCCGATCGAGGTCGCCCAAGCGATCCTCGGTCGCGCAAGCCCTGATGTCACCCGGCGCGTGTACAAGCACGTGCTGCGGCGGATCACCGCCAAGCAGGTCGAGAAAGTGTCGAAGCTGCTGACTCGTCATCGCTTCAAGAAGCCGAAACGCTCTGTGAGCAATCCGTGAGCAACCCGGATGTAGAGCGATCAGTGGCCAGCAGCGAAACGGCCTTCCACCGCTGGTGGAAGGCCGTTTCGTACTGTGCGCCCGAAGGGACTCGAACCCCTAACCTTCTGATCCGTAGTCAGATGCTCTATCCATTGAGCTACGGGCGCCCGGTGCTTTGCCAGCATACACACCGGCTCTGCACGCGGAGACTCCGGGATTCGAACCCGGGAGGGGCTTTAAAACCCCAACCGCATTAGCAGTGCGGCGCCATAGACCAGACTAGGCGAAGTCTCCCCGGCGGCCTGCGAAGGCCACCGACGGTTGAGGATACCGGACCCACTCAGCCCCGCACAAAGAGGTTGCCATCCTTGCGCGCGGCGGGTGGGTCTGAGGTGTCTCCAACAGGTGAAACGGCGCTGCGACGGCTAGGCTGCTGCGGCATGGAGGAGATCTCGCCCACTGATCCTCGCAAGGCTTCGCGCGCCCGGCCGTCGCGGGCGCCGTTCAACACGTCGGGTGAGACGCCGCCGGACGAGACTGCGGAAGAGCGGTCGCCACGCCGGCCCGCGAAGGCCGCGCCGCCGGTCATGTTCCAGCCGCCAAGTGCCGAAAATCACCCGCAGGCGGGTACGGAGTCTCCCCAGCACCCTGGAGGCAAGCCCGCCCCACGCAGGCAGCGCGGCACCCAGCCCGAGCCCGGTCCTAGCAGCCAGCCTGCGAAAAGGCCCGCCCGAGCCAAGAAGGCCGACCCCGCCAAGGCCGCGCCGGAGTCCGCACCGCGAAAGGCGCCTCCACAAGCTGAAGCCACCGCAGCGAGTGCTGCCTCAGCGAGGTCGGCGCAGGCCAAAACCACCACAACAAGGACGGCGCCCGCCCAATCCCCAGCCACGCCGCCGAAGACAAACGCCTTGGCCGCGGCGAAGGCGAGTCCGGCCGCGGCGAAGAAGGCACCAGCGCAGTCCCCGGCTGCGAAGGCATCGCCGAACCGTGCTCCGGCGAACCCCACTCCGGTGAAGGCTGCCGCGGCGGTTGAGGACCCGGCGAAGACAGCGGCGGCGTCGGAAACGACCGGACCGACCGAGACTGCTCCGGCCGCGAAGACGAATCCGGCTTCCACTGCGCGGGCGGCACGGAAGTCCACGTCCGGCAGGAAGGCACCGACAATCCAGTCGGCTCCGGTGGCAGGACAAGGCGACACAGAAGACGTCACTTCATCTCCTGCGGTGAAGACGCCCGGCTCCGAGACGAATCAGCCGCCAGCTTCGAAGATGGAACCGGTCACTGCCGCGAAGCACGCCTCGCCACCGGCCCGGACGGCCGAGGAGCCATCACGACCGAGCGCCGAAACGCCGCAAACACCAACGGGCGGAAAGACAGCCACCTCCGCGGACGCAGCACCGGTCCCTGCCGCCCCAGCAACGAGAACGGCCCGAGCGGTCCCTACCGCACGGCCATCGACGACCGACGCAGCGCCTACCTCACCCCCTCGCGCCCGACCAGAAGTAACGGCGACCACAAGTCTCTCCGGCCAGGCCGACGGCAAGGTCGCCCAGCGGACCACCGAAGCAGTCCGGGCGACCGGCTCCTCAACTTCAGCGGCGCGCGAGCCGGCGGACAACACCAGGACTGCGACCAGTACGGTGCGCGCCGCCGAGGTCGAGCCGCGAGGCGGGGACCGGTGGGCGAAGCTTGTTTCCGATCCCGTCCACGCGCCCGAGCATCTGGCTCTGGCGGCGGTCGAGATCATCGGGCCGCGCGCCCGGCAGTGGGCCGCCGCGATCAGCGCCGACTACCCGTCCGCGGGGCCGGCCGCGCTGGCTCGGCTGGCGGGCCGGCAGTTCACTCGCTTCGGCGCGTTGACCAGCATCTTCGGGGCGGTTTCGGGGTCGTACGCGGCAATCGCTCTGCTGGCTGGGCGGGCGCTCACCGATGCGGAGCTGGTGCTGCACCTGGCGGCGGCTCACGGCCTCGACCCGACCGATCCCCGGCGGGCGGTGGACCTGCTGGTGATCACCGGCGTGCACGAGACGGCAACAGAGGCGGAGGCGGCCATCGCGGCCTCCGGCCGTGAGAATCAGGGGGTGGGGAGCGGCGATGCCGTCTGGCGCCTGAGCCGCCTGGTCATCCCGCAGGCCGCGGCCTGGACGGCCCTGCGGTCGATCAACCGTGCCTACCCGGGGACCAGCCTGCTGGCCGCCTTCCTCTCGAGCACCACGGCGGCCCAGGCCACCGTGGCCCGCGCCACCTCCTACTACCGCTATACCCAGCTCAGCCAGGATTCGGGCAGGGCGGTGTAACCGACGAAGGCGACGACATCCAGCAGCGTGTGCGCGACGATCAACGGCATCACGCGCTTGTAGCGCAGGAAGAACAGCGCGAACACCACGCCCATGACCGCGTTGCCGATGAAGGCGCCGAAGCCCTGGTAGAGGTGGTACGACCCGCGCAGGAGGGCGGAGCACGCGATGATCGCGACCGTCGACATGCCCCACTGGCGCAGGCGGGTCATCAGGTAGCCGACGACGATCACCTCCTCGAGCACCGCGTTCTTGACCGCCGCCAGGATGAGTACCGGCACCGCCCACCACACGGGCTGGAGGGCCGCCGGCACGATGTCGGCATTGATGCCGAGCAGCTTGGCCACGTACACCAGAAGCAGCCCGGGAATGCCGATGCCGGCAGCCAGCAACGCGCCCCAGCCCCAGTCGAAGCCCTTCCGGTCGGCTGACAGGCCGAGCTCGCTCCGCGGCGAGATGTGGTCGCGCAGCAGCAGATAGAGCACCAGCACCACCGGCATGAGGTCGAAGGCGATGCCGAGCAGCTGGTACGTGAGGTCGAGATACGGCCGGGCCGAGCGCGACGCGTTGAGCACCGCCGCCTGCTGGGAGAGCGGTTGGTCGGCCGTCAGCTTCGCGATGATCGAGACGACCGAGTAGATCGCGCTCTGCCCCAGCGACAGCAGGAGAACGATGATGATCTCGGCGGTGAGGATCGGCCGGGTGGCCTGCTGGCGATCTAGGGTCACGGCACAACTCTAGGAGCAGGTCTCCCGCGGATGAATTGAGATGAGTCGCACGGGCCGTGCGTCGTCTATCCGACTGATCTGACCACCCTGAATGCATGGGAGACCTCGGACGCTTGCTCAAGGAGAGCTGGAGCCTCGTCGAGGAGCATCAGGACAAGGTCGCCGGCTATTTCTACGCACGCATATTTCTGTCCTACCCGGACCTGCGGGATCTCTTCCCGGTGCACATGGATGTGCAGCGTTCCCGGCTGCTGAACGCGATCGTCACCGCGGTCCAGTCGATCGATGACGCTGACAAGTTCACCGCATACCTGCGGGGGCTCGGCCGGGACCACCGCAAGTTCCACGTGGAACCAGAACACTACGAGGTCGTCGGCGGCGCGCTGATCGAGGCGATGCGGGTGCACGCCGGCGAGCAGTGGTGCGTCGAGTACGACCAGGCCTGGGCCGACGCGTACGCGAAGATCGCCTCGGTCATGCTCCAAGGCGCCGAGTCCGACAACAGCAGCCCCCCTTACTGGTACGCCGAGGTGGTGGCCCATGAGCGGCGGGCCACCGACATCTCGGTCTTCACCGTGCAGCCCATGCAGCCCCTGGACTTCCGTGCCGGCCAGTACGTCAGCATCGAGTGCCCCCGAATACAACCGCGGCTGTGGCGCCCCTACTCGATCGCGAATGCGCCACGCCGGGACAACACCCTGGAGTTCCACGTACGGGCCATCGGCGCGGGCTGGGTTTCCAGTGCCCTCGTACGTCGTCTCGAGGTCGGCGACATGATCCGGCTGGCCGCGCCGATGGGGACGATGAACCTGGACCGCCGCTCGACCCGCGACACCGTCTTCGTCGCCGGCGGCACCGGCCTCGCGCCGATCAAGTCGCTGCTGGAGGAGCTGACCCGCTACAACCGCACGCGCTGGGTGCACGTCTTCGTCGGGGCCAGAAACCGTGAGGACCTGTACGACCTGGCCGAGCTGAACCGCCTGGCCGCGCGCTACCCGTGGCTGTCGGTCGTGACGGCGTGCAGCGAGGACCCCACCTACCCCGGTGAGCAGGGCAACATCTCGGACGTCGTGGCCCGCTACGGCCCCTGGAGCGAGCACGACTTCTTCGTCTCGGGATCGGGCCCGATGGTCAAGGCCACCCTGAAGACGCTCACCGAACTCCAGGTGCCGTCGATCCGCGTGAAGTACGACAGCTTCAGCGACCTCTGAACCAGGCCTCAGTAGACCCAGGGACGTCCGCTCTGGTGGTAGTCCGGCACCAGGCTGGACTCGGCGTTCATCCGGTCGACGTAGAGCCGCCCCTCCAGGTGGTCGATCTCGTGGGCGACCAGCCGTGCCAGCGCGCGTTCGAACGTCGTGACGACCCGCGTGCCGTCGGGCATCGCGTGCTCGACCTCGAGGCGCAGGGGTCGCCGCACCAGTCCGCGGTAGTCGAAGAACGACAAACAGCCCTCGTACTGTTCGTCCCGATCGGCCGACTCGCCGACCACCCGCGGATTGATCAGCACCTGGGGTTCGGCGCCGGGATCGGCCGAGCGCACCACGGCGACGGCGACCGAGTGGCCGATCTGCGGCGCCGACAGCCCGACGCCCTTGGTGAAGTCGTGCACCTGCTCGAGCCGGGCCAGCGCCTCGCGCAGCGCCGCCACCACCTCGCGGGCCTCGACCTCTTCGCGCGGCAGCTGATAGTGCCGGGCGCGCTGCCGCAGCATCTCGGAGCCCCGCTGCACGATGCCTATCCCGCGCATCTGGCCCGACGCGCGCGGCTGCCCGTTACCGTTGCTCGCCGGCGCCAGCGACGGGAAGGGCGGCGCACCGACGCCGCGGAACCGCCATTCGAGCCGGTAGCGCGCGTTCAGCTGGGGCGTGTCGGTCGACCACTCGAAGACCGCGCGGTCGCCGTCGTCGTGCCGCTCCATCGGCGTACGCACCGGAACCTCAGCCGCCAGGGACGTCTCGACACCCCAGACCTGGGGGTCGAACGAGGCGGGGAAGTCGAGGCGCACGGTGAGACGGCGGGTGGGCAGCCGCACAGCCCGCTGGAACCACTGGCCCCACTTCTCGACGCCGACCGTGTATTCGTACTGAATGGTGGTTCTCTCACCCGGGTAGAGCGCGAACTGGCCGCCCTCGTTGGCGAAGAGCAACCACACCTCCTTGGAGGCGTCGCGGTCGAGCTTTATCCGCCAGTCCATCGGTTCGACCGCGTCGCCCTCGCCGGCGCAGGCGTTGAACGCCATCTCCTCGAAGCTCAGCGGGTGTTCCCGGTGGTGGCGGTTGGAGCCGGTGGGGTCGTTCGGGTAGCGGTCGACCGCGATCTTCACCAGGTAACGCGTCACGGGCTCGGAGCCGGCGTTGTAGAGCGCACGACGCACGCGACAGCGGTAGGTGCCGTCGGCGTAGCGCAGCTCGGCCACCTCACGCTCGACGATCAGCCCGGTTCCCGGGGGCAGCCACTGCACCGGTACGGGGGGATCGCGGTGCAGGGCCGTGCCGCGCGCATGACGCAGTTCGTCGTACTCCTGGAACCGCTGCCAGATCACCCCGCCCGCGCCGAGCACCGCTTCCGCCCGCCGGGCGAAGTCCTCGGTGGGCTTGTGGCGCCGCCCCTCGACGTGGCTGACGTAGGAGGGGTCGAACCCCATCCGAGCGGCGAGCTGCTTCTTGCTCATGCCGCGTTCGACCCGCCAGTGAGCCAACGCCGTCACAAATTGGTCAGCGGCCCGCTCGACGGGCGAGGTGGTCATCATCGATGTCCCCTTCGCGACGAGAATTTCAGTGTCGCCGCCGCTCGTGTCCGGATGGTGCTAGTAGCGAGTACACGACAGATACCTTGACGAACCAGGCAACGTGCGCGCCCGCCGTTAGGTAACCCCTGCGTAGGGTATTCGTCCGAAAGTTCTGCTTGGTTAGCCTAGCCTAAGAGGTGTACGGTGGGTCGTCGTCACGGAGGCGTATCGGCCACCGTGCTCCCTATCTATTCGGCGAGGTGAATGCGGTGACCCTGGTTACGATGTCGCCGCGGGGCGGACACACCCAGTGACCACCGCCCTCGAACGCGCCGCACGCACCGTCACCACCCCGCAGCCGCTGGGCCCGGTCACGGCGACCTTGAGAGCGATGTTCGGCACCAGCACCGAACTGCCCGGTGTCGCCCCCGACCTGCTCGTCCACGACACCACCGGCTGGCTCCCCGCGCGGACCCTCACCGGCGACAACCTGGACACCCTGCTCGACTCGGCCCGCCGCCGCTGGAACGCCCAGCCCCACGCCGCGGCCGCCCTGGCCTGGAAGGCCTACACCTACTGGCTGACGCTGCCCGCAGTGCTCGGCTGGGCCTCGGCCCGTCGCGTCCCGCTGCTCACCGCCGACGACGTGCTCGTGCACTTCGCCGACCCGCGCCCCCTGGTCACCCTGGGCCTGCGCGCCGACATCCCGGTCGCGGTGCTGCCCGGCGACCCGATCGCCCTGGCCGGCCATCCCCGGGTGCGGGTGGTCGCCGACGAGGCCGCGCTGCTGGTCGAACTGCGCCGCTCCCTGCTCGACGAACACCTGAACCCGCTGCTCGACGCCATCCACGACCGGGTCCGCCTGGGCAAGCGCACCCTGCTGGGCTCGCTCTCCTCGGGCGTGGCCTACGGCGTCCTGCGCTCGGCCGACGTCCTCCCCGGCCCGTCCGCCGAGACGATCGCCCAGCTGCACCGCGCTCTCGGCGTCGAAGACCTGATCGACCTGGTCCCCGGGGCCAACGGCAAGCTCGACGTCCAGCGCAAGACCTGCTGCCTGGCCTTCACTCTCCCCCAGCCCAAGGTCTGCAAGGGCTGCTGCATCAAGTCGTGACGCTGTTTCATCCGTGCTTCATCGGCGTTGCAGTTCACAGGACAACCCCCTTCGAGGTCGAAGCGCTTCGGTGGCCGTTCTACAGTGCCTGCGTGAAACCGTTCCGATTTGTAGGCGGCGCCGTCCCGCTCGTCATCGCCTACCCGGCTGAGATTCTGCGGCCGACCAAGGTCGACGAGATCTCCACCGGGATCCTGCTGTCCGGCCTGGCCGGACGCAGCGTCGTCAGCGTGCACCTGGGCGCGCGGGTCCACGAGATCCAGCCCGCCCCGCACGGCATCTTCATGGGCTCGGTTCACTACGAGACCAACGGTTCGGCCGGACCCGACTTCGCCGCGCTGACCGAGTTGGGCTCGCTGTCGGCTTCGGTACGGTTTCTTGAGGCGCTCGGCCACGCCAGCGACCACAACCTCGAATGGCTGACCGAGAACCACCGGGCCGCCCTCGAGAAGGCCATGTCCGACGCCACCCGGTCCCGCGACGACCTGATGGTCGAGGCCGACCGCATCGTGCAGCGCCACTGGGCCCGCGTCGTTCAACTGATGCAGGAACTGGCGGACGGAACCGGCGCCCACGGCCCCATCGAGGCCCTCTAACCCTCAGCAGCGTCGTGGAAGGGCTGCGGCTCGGCCGGGATCTGCTTGGACATCAGGCAGAACTCATTGCCCTCGGGGTCTTCCAGGACGACCCAGGAGCCGCTCGCGGTGATGGCTGACCGCCGGGCGCCCAGACCGAGCAGACGGTCCAGTTCCGCCGGCTGGCCGCGGTCGGTGGGGCAGATGTCGAAGTGCAGGCGGTTCTTGGCCGGCTTGGGCTCGGGCACCCGGATGAAGAGAATGTCGGGGCTGGTCGCAGCGCCCCGGATGGCCACCCCGGTGTCGTCCCGGGCGAAGATCCGATAACCGAGGGCCGCGCTCCAGAAGGCGGCCATCAGCTCCGGGTCCGCGCAATCGATCACCATGTCGCCGATCCGGCTCGCCATGCCGGGCAGCCTAGTGGGGCGACCGGGGCGTCATGCCACGCCGGGTGGCATGACGCCGTGCGAGATGGTCAGCCGATGTCGGGGCCGGTGAGGACGGCGTTGGGGTCGTCGACCAGGTGGCGGACGTCCCAGACCCAGGCGCCGCCCGTCCACGTGGGTTGGAAGCCCAGCAGGCCGGTCATCGCGCGCAGCATCTCGATGTCGCGGACCTGGGGTGTCAGCACCACCGCGCCCGCCTTCCAGTAGCGCAGATCGGCCAGGGTCATCTCGCGACGGGTGTCGTTGATCTCGGGGATCGGGTTGCCCTGGCGGATCGAGGCCATCAAGCCGCTGGTCGGGCGCCACGGGGGCGAGAACAGCGCGGTGCGGTCGGTCGGGTTGAGCGGGTTCTGGTTGGGCAGCAGCGCGTACGCGCCGGCGATGCGCATGTCCTGACCGGTCATCGCCGTCCACCGCAGGGGGTCGGGGTAGCTGGAGTCGGGCAGCGGCAGCGCGACGACCGTGTGGTTGTCGTCGACGAACTGCTTCCACGCGCCCGACGTCACGAACTCGGGGACCGGAGCCATCGGGGTCGTCGCGAGCTGCACCGGCACGAGGGGCACGAGCGCCATGGCGACGGCCGTGATCATCGCGACCCGGACCGGGCCGCGGGCGGCCGGCTGCGCGCGGGTGAGGTCGATGGCGCGCTGCACTCCGAGCGCCAGCAGGATGCCGACAACCGGCGCGATGGCCATGGCCCATCGGGTGGGAACCGCCGAGTTGAGCACCGGAACGCTGTGCAGAACAGCCCAGATGCCGGGGATGCCGGTGTTGATGCCGTTAAGGAAAATACGCGGTCCGAGCGACATCGCCGCGAAGAGAACCGCGATCCCGCCCAGCGCAAGAACCGCCGCCGAACGGCGCATCCAGACCAGCAGACCGACGAAGAGAATCACCAGCCCCCAGCCGAAGAACGCGTTTTCCTCGGCCGGATTCTGGGCCAGGCGCTCGGCGACCACCGCATTACCGGCGACCGAGTGGCTCGAATAGGCCGTGAACGAACCCAGGTCGGCGCCGAAGTTGCGGACGAACTCCGGCAGGCCGTGGTAGCTCTGCGGGCCGAAGAACTGCACCGACAACGGGTACGCCAGCACGGCCAGCGTGACGGTGCCGGCGACAGCCAGTCCCCGCAGGAACCGGCGGGTCTCACCGCGGTGCGTCTTCCGTCGCGAGACGGCCATGACCAGGCAGAACACGCCCAGCCCGACCGCGGTCATGAAGAGGACCTCGAGGTTGATGAACGCCTGCCAGATCAGCAACGCGGCCATGATGAGGCCGTTGCGGACGGCCCGGCCGGGCTGCCGCAGCCGCAGCGTCCGCCAGATGATCAGCGGGACCAGGAACTGCGAGACGATGTTCGGGTGACCGCCGGCGTGCGACACCATGCTCGGCGCGAAGGTGCAGAAGAGAGCGCCGACCCACGCCGCGAGCCGTGAAGAAACAAAAACCCGGGAGAGCACGAAATACCACGAGATACCGGTGAGTGCCAACGCCAGAGTGAGAAATAAGTTGAACGACACATGTGGGCCGAACAGCAGGGTCACCGGCGTCATCGGCAGCGATATGGCCAACACCGAGGTGTTGGCCATCATGTTCACCCCATCGGGGTAATTCATGCGATCGGAGAAGAACGGATATGCGCCATCGGTGAGCACGCGAGCACCATGCGCCAGCATCCACTCAAAGAAAGCCTGATCCTGCGGATCGTCGCGCAACTGGTGATCGAGATTGAGCCACAACGGTGCTGTGAGATAGAACGCGACAACGACGAACGTCGCTGCCGCCAGCACGTCGCGCCAGTTCGGCCGCCGCCGCCACCAGCCCTTGGCAGGCCTTCCGACCTGCTCAGGCGCGGCCTCGACATCGGGCTCGACCGACGTCGGAGCGGTCGTCGGAGCGTCCGTCCCGAGCGCGATCAGCTCGGCTTCGAGCTCCTCGGCCTCGGTCACTTGACGGGGCGGCAGCACGTTCCCGCCAGCCGGCTGGCCTGTCGAGTCAATACCCGTAATCGTCATAGCGAGGGCGAGCCTAACCGAGGTTGGTAACGTTGCTGTGACGAGCTGCCCATGCGTGATCGAGCCGATATGAACGTCGTATTCGGTGACGAACCAGCGGGAGTACCCGGCTCCGCATGTCTCAATCAGGCAAATAATGAGCGTCCGCCCCGGCCTCAACTTTCGGATACGCGCGCCGGATGGTTAACTCGTCCGGTCCCGCTGTCAGCTCGGATCGGCAAGACGAGGGAACCTTACATATGGCAGACATCACTGGAGACCAGCGGATCCAGTCCGAAGTGCTCGAAGGCCTCGCCACGGCCGTCAACCACCGCCGGTGGTTCGTCGAGCTCGCTCTCCCCTACCTCGGGGACAACCCGATCGAGGTCGGCAGCGGACTCGGCGATTACGCGATCGAGTGGGCGGAGCACCTTCCGCGGTTCACGGCGACCGAAGCCGACCCGGATCGGCTCGTGCTGCTCAAGGAGCGCATGGCCGACCACCCGAACATCGACGTGCGCCAGATGCTGCTGCCGTCGCCCGACGCGAACGGCGAGTACAGCGCCGCGGTGTCGTACAACGTGCTCGAGCACATCGAGGACCATGTCGGCGCGCTGCGCAGCATGGCCGACCTCGTGCGCCCGGGTGGCCGGGTCATCATCATCGTGCCGGCGTTCATGTTCGCGATGAGCCAGGTCGACATCGCGACCGGGCACATCCGCCGCTACACGAAGAAGACGATGCGTGCGGCCATGACCGAGGCCGGCCTCGAGATCGAGAAGATGCACTACGCGAACGCGCTCGGCCTCATCGGCTACTACGGCGCGACCAGCATCTTCAAGCTGGCGCCCAAGGAGGGCCCGATGGTCAAGGTGTACGACTCGCTCGTGCTGCCGGTGACCAAGGCCGCCGAGAGCATCATGAAGCCGCCGTTCGGTCAGTCGGTCTTCGTCGTGGCGCGCACGCCCAGCTGACACGCAAGCACCAACGAAAAGGCCGCCGGTCGACCCGGCGGCCTTTTCGCGTACCCGGAGTCGTACCGGAATCAGGCCTTGACCTGGAACGTCGGACGGATGGTGGCCCGGGCCAACGTGTGGAAGGCCAGGTTGAAGCCCACGTAGGCCGGCGAGGCCTCGGGCGGCACATCGAGCGTGTCGACGTCGATCGCGTGCACCGCGAAGACATAGCGGTGTGGGCGGTCGCCGGGCGGCGGGGCGGAACCGCCGTAGTTGTTCTCGCCGTAGTCGTTGCGCACGCAGAACGCGCCCTCGGGCAGGGGATCGACACCCCGCGGCAGCTCGGTCGTGGATGCCGGCAGGTTGACCAGCACCCAGTGCCAGAAGCCGCTGCCCGTGGGGGCGTCGGGGTCGAAGCAGGTCACGACGAAACCACGCGTCTCGGCGGGAAAGCCGGACCACGCGAGCTGCGGCGAAAGGTTCTTGCCGCCCACGCTGGTGTGGGCGAACAACTCGTCGAGCGGCCGGCCGTCGGACACGTCGGTGCTGGTCACGGTGAAGGACGGGACCGGGGGCAGAATGTCGTACGGATCCGGGGCAACGGCGCGGTCGAGACTCATCGTGATGTCCTCCGGCGGGATGCAGACCTTCCAGACACGCAGAGTAGTCCGTTCTCGTATCGCCCGCCTTTCGCCGGCGTGACCCCGCTGTCACCCGATCGGGCGGACGCACAGCTGGTGCGTACGTAAACCAGGGCGCCGGGTGATGCTTCTGTCTGACATCCGACCGGGTGTGTGCGGCAGAGATCCCCGCGTCCGGTCGAGATAGCAAGTCGGCACCCGCCCTCGAGGCGGGTGCCGACTGCTGTATGGGGTTAGTTGCGTCTCCGGCCTCGGACGAATCCCGCTATATCGGGTGCCCAGAGTGAGACGATCGGAAGATGAGGGCACCTTTGCCTCCCGATGAGCCGGGTCGGTTGGCGGCCTTGTACGACGCCCACGTGCTCGACACCGGGCCGGAAGAGGATTTCGACGACATCGCCCTGCTCGCGTCGCAGATCTGCGGCACGCCGGTGGGTCTGGTCAGCCTCGTCGACCGCGACCGGCAGTGGCTCAAGGCCAAGGTCGGCACCGAACTCGAAGCGATGCCCCGCGACCTCTCCTTCTGTGCGCACACGATCACCTCGCACGAGCTGCTCGAGGTGCCGGACGCCCAGGAGGACGGCCGGTTCGCCGACAACCCGGGCGTGGGCCCGCTCGGCATCCGGTTCTACGCCGGAGCGCCGGTGGTGCTCGACGGCACGTACTCGGTCGGCACGGTCTGCGTAGTCGATCGGGAGCCCCGGGTGCTCACCTCTCCCCAGCGGCGCGCCCTGCGCAGCCTGGCCCGGCACGCGTCGGTGCAGCTGGAGCTGCGCCGCTATGCCCGGCACGCGGGCGAGATCGCCGACCAGATGCGCCAGGTCGACCGAATGAAGGACTCGTTCCTGGCCACGGTCAGCCACGAGCTGCGGACGCCGTTGTCGACCATCCGCGGCTACCTGGAGATGCTGCTCGAGGACGACTTCGACGCCGAGACGTCGCGCCGGTTCCTGTCGGTGATGTCGCGCAACTCCGACCGGCTGCTGCGACTCATCGACGAGTTGCTGCTGCTCAACCACCTGCTGGTCAACGCGATCAAGTTCACCCAGCCGGACGGCGAGATCACCGTCGACTCGACCGCCGAGGGCGAGCCGGAGCTGCTCATCACGGACACCGGGGTGGGCATCGCGGCCGAGGAGCTGCCGCACGTGTTCGACCGGTTCTACCGGTGCACCGCGGCCGAGGTGATGGCGGCTCAGGGTCCCGGTCTGGGCCTGGCCATCGTCAAGTCGATCGTCGAAGCGCACCACGGCAGCGTGCATGTGCAGAGCGAGCCCGGGGAGGGCACGACCGTACGACTGACCCTGCCGCGGTGAGCGGCAGGGTCAGTTCGTTCGGCTATCCGCCGATGCGGGCCACCCGCAGGCCGTCGTAAACCTTGCGGTAGACGACGCCCGTACGGTGGTTGCCGGCATCGATCATCATGCCGCGGCCCATGTAGATCCCCACGTGCCCAGGACCGACGACCAGGTCGCCGGCGCGGGCCTGGGCCCGGGAGACGGACCGCGAACGGGCCGCCTGAGCTCCGGACGAGTGCGGCAGCCTGATGCCGGCCAGCGCGTACGCCCGCTTGGTGAAGCCTGAGCAGTCGAAACCGTTCGGTCCCAGGCCACCACTCACGTAGCGCTTGCCGACCTGGGACCGGGCGAACGCGATGACCGCGGTCATCCCGCTGCCGAGCCGCATGACCCGCTGTCCCCGCTGCTTGGCGGGCGCGTGCCGGGTGGTGACCGAGCGCAGGTGGCGCTGTGTGACCCGGTCGTAGGTGCGGTTGTAGACCTGCGGACTCTCGGCTACGACCGCCGCGGCCCGCTGCGCCTCCCGCAGGGCACGCAGCTGAGCCTTGCGCACCTGCAGCTGCGCCTTGCGCACCTGCAGGGCCCGTCGGGCCGCCAGCTCACGGGCCGTCTCCTCGGCCGCGTCGAACAGGGCGTCCGTATCGGCGACGACCTCACCGGGAATCACATCGTCGACCTCGGCCGGGTCGCCGCGCAGATGTTCGCGTACGTCGACCGCGGCCTGCGTCTCGGCGGTGCGCAGGGCCTCCCGCTCGTCCACGACGGCCAGTTCCACGGCGGTGCGCAGAGCCTGGCCGCCGTCCGGTGCGGCGAACGGGTTGTTACGGAGCCGAGCCTCGGGCGAGGCACGGCGGGCGAGCGAGAAACGCCGGGGGGTGGCGCGCGAGGCGCGCTCGGCGGTGGTGGTGCGCTCCTCCAGACGGAAGTTCTCGGGACCGACCGGATGGGCGGGCGGCACAGCCTCGGCGGCGTGCTCAACAGGGTCTAGAGCCGGTGAGATGACGGCCAGCGCAATCGCGCCGGCGGTAAATGCCCGGCTCGGGGACGGACAGTGCAGTGTTGCCTCCGACATCGGTCCGGGGCACTCGCGCGAATCCCTGCGGCGTGGCATTAGCGTGCGCCGCGCCGGCGCCACCCCGCGAAGGGCAGCATTGGGAACCCGGACTACTCGTTAATTCCGACGACCATGCCAACACACAACCGGAATGTTTCGGGGCCGAAATCCCACAATCACCCTCGCCCATCGGCGAAAAGAATGCGATTTACGCACTCGATCGGTGACCGTGGATATCTGAGATATGCCTGTGATCAGGACAACGGCACCCGGACACCCGTGCTGTGCGGCGACTTGTGCAGCTGGAAGGCTGCGAGCCGGACCCCCTTCGGCACGTCGAACGGGACCACGCCGTGCCGGGTCGCGCCCGGCGGGATCTCGTCGAGGAGCGACGGATCCTGATCGTTGACGAATACTGCGGCCTGTTCGGCCACCCTATGGGAGCGGCCGTGCTCGTCGACCGCGCGCTGGGCGCCCGGGTCGAGCAGGCGAGGCTCCTTCCCGGTGTTCCGCACGGCCATGGTGACCAGGCAGAACTCACCCTCGGCAGCCAGCGGCAGGTCGGCCGGGCCGACCGTCGCCAGGCCGCATTCGGTCGTGCTGACCGACACGGAAAGCGTGCCCTCGGAGGCGGTGACGACGGGCTGCGCCGGGACAGCATCCAGCGACGCCACGGCGGTCTGGCCGGCCGCGGCGGTGGGCGTCACCGGCGCGACCACTTCGTCGCTTGTCCCGTACGCGAGATATGTCCCTACCCCGGTGAGCAATAGAGCAAACACCCCACCCGCCACCCACAGCGCTTTCCCGCGCCGGGGAGCACGCGGGACCGGCGCGGACGGCGCTGTCCGCGCGGGGCGCAGCGGTGTATTGGTCACGAGACCTCCCGGTGTCGCTCGGCCGATCACTCGGCCGGAGTTCCACCATGCTGGGCAGTCCGATCACCCAAACCGTTACACCACGCCGCAAAAATCGGACAAATAGCCGTTACGCCGCGAATTAATCACTCAAAAGTGTGAGTTCGGCTCACGGAGTCAGCAGAATTTTGCCGATGTGGCCGCTCGATTCCATCAGTCGGTGCGCCTCGGCCGCGTCGGCCAGCGCCATCGTGGTGTCGATGATCGGCCGGATCGCGCCCGCCTCGACCAAGGGCCACACCGTCCGCGTCACCCCCGCGACAATGCGCGCCTTGTCGGCCGCGGGGCGCGCCCGCAGGCTGGTCGACGAGACGGAGGCCCGCTTGGCCATGAGGGCGCCCAGGTCGAGCTCGGCCTTGCGCCCGCCCTGCATGCCGATCACGGTGAGCCGGCCGCCGGGCGCCAGCGCCTCGAGGTTGCGGCTCAGATACTTCGCGCCGACGATGTCGAGGATCACATCGGCGCCCCGCCCGTTGAACTCGCGGGTGGCGCTCACGAAGTCGCCGGTCGTGTAGTCGATCACCAGGTCGGCCCCGAGGCCCCGCAGGAAGTCGTGCTTGGCCACGCGGGCGGTGGTGACGACCGACGCACCCAGCGCCCGGCCGAGCTGGATCGCGAACGTGCCGATGCCGCTGCCGCCGCCGTGCACCAGCAGCGTCTCGCCCTTTCGCAGGCGGTCACGGTCGACCACGTTCGACCAGACCGTGCAGCTGACCTCGGGCAGCGCCGCCGCCTCGGTCAGCGAGAGACCGACCGGCACGGGCAACAGCTGGCCGGCCGGCACGGCGACCCGCTCGGCGTAGCCACCGCCGGACAGCAGCGCGGCGACCCGCTCACCGACGTGCCGGTCGGTCACCCCGGGCCCGACGGCGCTGATCACCCCGGCGCACTCGAGACCCGGATAGGGCGAGGCGCCGGGCGGTGGCGGGTAGTGGCCCTGGCGCTGGGCCACATCGGCCCGGTTGACGCCGGCGGCGGTGACGTCGATGACGACCTCACCGTCGCCGGCCTCAGGATCTTCCACCTCGCGCCGGACCAGCTGCTTGTCCTCGATCGTGATCGCGTACATGGGTCCAGCTTGCCCGAGGTCGGATCAGGGTGCGGTCCACTTCTGGTTCGCGGCGCCGGTGCAGCTCCAGAGCTGAAGCTTGGCGCCGTTCGCGGTGCTGTTGCCCGTGACGTCGAGACACTTGCCGGAAGCGGTGTTCACGATGTCCCGGCCCGCCGTCACCGTCCACTTCTGACTGGCCACCGACTCGATGCAGTCCCACTGATGGATCACCGCGCCGTCGGCCGTCGAGTTGTTCGCCACGTCCAGGCACTTGCCCAGCCCGCGGATCGTGCCGTCCGAGCCGACCGTCCACTGCTGGTTGGTGTTGCCCGCGGTGCAGTCCCACAGCTGCGGCTGATTGCCGTTGGCGGTCGATCCGCCGGTCACGTCCAGGCATTTGCCGCCGAGGCCGGTGATCGTGCCGGTCCGTTGCGTGGGACCGCCCGACTGCCCCCCGGTCCAGGTGAAGGTGGCCGACGTCCGGCCGGGCAGGTTGTAGACGAACGACTGCCCGCCCCAGTTCACCTTCACGCTCTGGTTGCCCGTGGTGGTGTTGTAGGCGATCAGGGCCTTGGACCCGTCGCTGTTGCGGAACGCCACGTTCGGCACCGTGCCGTTCGCGCTCGAGTCGATCCGTACGGCGCCCGGCCGTACGAACTTGGTCAGGTGCCCCATCGTGTAGTACTCGATGGTGTAGTCCACCTGGCCGTTCCGGCTGCCGCCGCGCTGCACGGTGACCAGTCCGGTGCAGGTGCCGCAGCCGCCGTTGTGCGGGCCCATGTTCTGATCGACGGCCAGCGACCACTTCGTCCAGGCCCGGCCCCAGTTGCGGAAGTACTCGATGAGGTCACCCATGTCCTCGGCGTGCTGGTTGCTCACCCAGGTGCCACCGGAGTGCTCGGTCATGTACATGTTGACGTTCGGATACTGGTTGCGCACGGTGGTCGCGGTCGACGGGTTGCCGCCGTAGTCGTGCCACGCGATGCCACCGAAGTTCGGGTGGTTGCGGATCGCGGTGTCCGACACGAGCGGGGCCACCCACTGGTCGTACGTGTCGAAGTTCCAGTCTCCGACGAGGAGCTTCGTGTTCAACCCGGCCGACTGCAGCGCCGGCATGAGGTCGTTCTTGGCGAACGACTGCAGTCCCGAGACCGGCCACTGCATCGACGGGTAGCCGGGGCAGCAGCCCGGCTCGTTCTGCGAGGTGACATACCGGATCGGGACGCCCTGCGACTGGTAGCCCTGGATGTACTTGACGAAGTACTGCGCGTACGCCTTGTAGTACTGGGCCTGCAGATACCCCTGGCTGTACGCGTTGTTGTCCTTCATCCACGGCGGCGCGGTCCACGGCGAGGCCATCACGAAGCCGGCCGGGTTGAGGCCGACCGCCTGCTTCGTGAGCGCCATGACGTCGGCGTCCCGCGCGAGCGAGAAGTCGTTGACGTCGCAGCACGTGTTGTCGTACGAGAAATTGTTCTGCGCCAGGTCGGACGACCCGATGACGTTGCGGATCGCGCTGACCCCGATGCCGGCGCTGGGGCTGAACAGCTTCGTCATCACGTCGTTCTGGGTCGCCGCGGACAGCGCGCCGCTGCCGCGGATGTTGAACGCGGCGGTGTCGGTGATCGAGGCGCCGGCGCCCTCGAACTGCTGGTACGAGCTGTTCTCGTTGACCGTGATGGTCTGGTTGGCCGAGCCGCTGCTGCTCGCGAACGCGACCGGGCTCTGCTGCTGCAGGCCGCGGCTGACAGTGCGGCCGCCGCTGTCACTGGTGGTCGTCAGATAGACGTTCACCGTCTCGTTGGCGGCGAACGCCGCCGGTGCGATCAGGACGGTCGCCGACACGACCGTGGCCGCGGAAGCGACCCACCCGATCTTGTTTCCGATGGACATGACGGGGACTCCCTTGCCTGAGGTGGGGGCCTTGGCCGGGATGGGTTAAGGCTCTGAACCATAAACATGAGCGTCGATACCGTGTCAACGCCTGTAAATGTTCCAGATGACGTGTTTCAGCAGCTCAGCGCCATGTAAAGAGTCTTAAACAAAGTTTCCGTACGACTCCTCGCCGCTCCCGCAACCCCGTCTGGCACACTGGGACAGCAACATCGGGAGGGCTCGCCTAGTGGCCGATGGCGCCGGTCTTGAAAACCGGTAAGGGGAAACTCTTCGTGGGTTCGAATCCCACGCCCTCCGCTCGACGCCCTCCCGCACCGAACGATCGGAGCGGAAGTGCAGCTGGCCCAGGTTCTCGACGTGATCGAGCGGTTGCTCGTCGCCGCTGAGCACCCCGAAATCGACAAGGTCGAGCGCTACGGCACGGCAACGGAGCCCTGGGGCCCGGATGCCGCGCGATCGAGGACGACGCTGATCTCAGGGCTGAAGGCGACCTTCACCTCCACCTCGACGGCGTTCCTGAACGGGCGAATCCTGCCCGGCGTGGTCGAGGTCACCGTTCCGGCCGAGATGCCGCCGCCGACGCTCCGTGCTCCGCGTTTCGTCACCTTCGTCGCGCAGCTGCTCGACGTCGCGCGTCCGGCGGCGTTCACTTCGTGGCAGCTCGTCACCCCCGCGACAGCCGGGCCACCGGACCGGCCCGGCACGCTGCCCTACGGGATTGCCATCACGTGCGCGGACGGGACCAAGATGCTCCTCCTCAGCCAGGCCACCGGCGCCATGGTCGGCGCGGAGCCGGCCGAGGAGCCGTTCCCCGACTACGTCATTCCCGACGGGGTCGCTGCCGCGGCCGCGTAGAGCTGCGCTCAGCCCGGCGGGTTGAGCAGGATCCGGGCGCCCGGGCCCTCGCCGGCCAAGGCGTCGTCGGGATTGATCAGTTTGCAGCGGTGCAGCGAGAGGCAGCCGCAGCCGATGCAGCCCGACAGGTCGTCGCGCAGGCGTTGCATCAGGGCGATCTTCTCTTCCAGGCGGTGCCGCCACCGGTCGGAGAGCCGGGCCCAGTCGGCCCGGGTCGGCGTGCGGTTCTCGGGCAGCTCGGCCAGGGCCGCGCGGATCTCGTCGAGCGAGACACCGACCTGCTGGGCTATCCGGATGAAGGCGACCCGTCGCAGCTCGGTCCGCTCGTACCGGCGCTGGTTGCCCGTCGTCCGGGTGGAGTGGATGAGGCCCTCGCGCTCGTAGTAGCGCAGGGCTGACGGCGCCACACCGCTGCGGGCGGCGAAGTCACCTATGGTGAGCGTCTCCATCGCATCCCTTGAGTTGAAGTGCGCTTCAACTTGCAGCCTATCTCCATGACAGCGACAGCAGTGCTACCCGACCCGCTCGGCCCCCTGCTGCAACGGATCACCGGGGACGAGAAACACGCGCCGAGCGCCCACTCGACGCTGGATGTGCTCTGGGTGCTCTACGACCGCGTCCTGCACATCAGTCCGGACACCGTCGACGCGCCCGACCGCGACCGCTTCCTGCTCTCCAAGGGGCACGGCCCGGCCGCCTACTACGCCGTCCTCGCCGCGAAGGGCTTCTTCCCCGAGCCGTGGCTCGACGACCTGGGCAGCTGGGACAGCCCGCTCGGCCATCATCCGGACCGGGTGCGCATCCCGGGTGTCGAGGTCGGCACCGGCTCGCTCGGGCACGGCCTCGGGCTGGGGGTCGGTGTCGCGCTCGGCCTGCGGGCTCAGGGCTTCACGCGTACGCGAACCTTCGTGCTCCTCGGCGACGCCGAGCTCGACGAGGGGTCGAACCACGAGGGCATCGCCTACGCCGCCGCGACGCGCCTGCCGATCACCGCGATCGTCATCGACAACCAGTCGTCCACGCACGGATGGCCGGGCGGGATAGCCGCCCGGTTCCCCGGCTGGGACACGTCCGTCGTGAGTGGACGCGACCGCGACCGGCTGGAACGCGTGCTGAAGCCGCGGCACGACCGCCCCAACCTGATCGTCGCCACCGTCGAACGCAAGGGGAGCTGAGCAAGATGATGCGGGAGAGTTTCATCGCCACCACCACCGAACTGCTGGACGACGACCCGCGGACGGCTCTCGTGCTGGCCGACATCTCGGCCGAATCGTTCGTGCCGGCCCGGCGCCGGCATCCCGAGCGGGTGCTCAACGTGGGCATCCGCGAACAGCTGATGGCGAGCGTGGCGGGCGGGCTGGCCCTGACCGGAATGCGGCCCTACCTGCACTCGTACGCGCCGTTCGCCGTCGACCGGGCCTACGAGCAGCTCAAGCTCGACCTGGGGCACCAGGACGCGGGCGCGGTCGTGGTCACGATCGGCGGCTCGTACGACGCCTCCGAGGAGGGCTACACACACCAGTCCCCGGGCGACGTCGCGCTGCTCGACACGCTGGAGGGCTGGACCATCCACGTGCCGGGGCACCACGACGAGGTGCCGGCCATGCTGCGTCAGGCGGCCCGTAACGACGACCGGGTCTACGTACGCCTGGGCCTGCAGGAGAACGACCGGGCCTACCCGCACGCGGACCGGCTGCACGTGGTGCGCACCGCCGATAGGCAGAGCCCGCTGGTCGTGGCGGTCGGGCCCATGCTCGACCCGGTGCTGGAGGCGACGCACGGGCTGGACGTGACGGTCTCGTACACGAACCGGCCGCGTCCGTTCGACGCCGAGGGCCTGCGGGCGCTCGCCGGCAGCGAGGTCGTCCTGGTCGAGCCGTACCTGGCCGGGACCTCGGCCGCCGCGGTCAGCGCGGCCCTCGAAGGGCTGCCGCACCGCGTGCTGCATCTGGGCGTGGGCCGCTCCGAGATCCGGCGTTACGGCTCGTGGCGCGACCACGCGCGGGCACACGGCCTCGACGCGCCCGGTCTGCGCGCGTCCATCGTCGACTTCCTGGGTTAGGGCTACGCCACCAGCGCGTGCTTGGCGTGGAAGACCTGCCGGAGCAGCCCGTCCGCGTGCCACACACTGTCCGGGCTGCTCAGCCGCATCCGGAAGCGCTCGCGCACCCCGTCGACGGCGGTGGCCGCGATGTCGAGCGAAGTCCGGGAGCCGGTCGGGCTCCAGGTCACGTTGCTCAGGTGCCGCAGGTTGGCGTTCAGGTGCAGCCGGAGGCGGTGCAGCACCTTGGTCTCCTGCGTGACCACGAGCCGGCGATGGGTCAGCACCAGCATGAATTCGCCGGACAGCGGGGCCTCGGGGCGCAGACATCGGCCGACCAGCACGGTGGTCTCGTCGGACTCGACGCAGCGGCGCACGACGGGCAGGTGCCGGCTGACGGTCGGGATGGCGACGCCGGCCTCGGCGGCGGCGGGAAGGAACGTACGCGAGAACACGTCCATGTGGCGTTTAACGGCAACCCTCAGGTGAGGACGCTGCCACGACCCGATGAATGTCGAATTACAAAGCCTCGACAATGGTGGCGTTGGCCATGCCGGCGCCCTCACACATGGTTTGCAGGCCATATCGAATTCCGGACTGTCGCATGTGGTGCAGCATCGTCGTCATGATGCGCGCCCCGGATGCCCCGAGCGGGTGACCCAGGGCGATCGCCCCGCCGCGCGGATTCATCCGTGCGCGGTCGGCGCCGGTCTCGGCCAGCCAGGCCAGCGGCACCGGTGCGAAGGCCTCGTTGACCTCGTAGACGCCGAGGTCGCCGATGGACAGACCGGACCGGGCCAGGGCCTTGGCGGTGGCCGGCATGGGCGCGGTCAGCACGATCACCGGGTCGGCGGCGGCGATCACGGCGGTGTGCACCCGGGCCAGCGGCGTCAGGCCGTGCGCGGTGGCCCATTCCGAGGTGGTGACCGCGAGCGCCGCAGCGCCGTCCGAGATCTGTGACGCGGTGCCCGCGGTGACGACCCCGTCCTGCTTGAAGGGCGTCTTGAGCCCGGCCAGCTTCTCGAGCGACGTGTCGCGGCGGATGCCCTCGTCCTGCTTCACCCCGGCCAGCGGCTCGATCTCGGCGTCGAACTCGCCGGAATCCTGAGCCCGGGCGGCCGCGGCGTGGCTGGACAGCGCGTACTCCTCCAGCTGGGCGCGGGATAGACCCCAGCGCTCGGCCACCATCTCGGCGCCCACGCCCTGGTTGAACGACTCGACGCCGTACCTCGTGCGCACGCTCTCGCCGTACGGGTCGGAGCCCTGCCCGCTCGAGCCCATCGGCACCCGGGTCATCGACTCGACGCCGCCCGCCACGACCAGGTCGGCCTGGCCGGAGATCACCGTGGCCGCCGCGAAGTGCAGCGCCTGCTGGCTCGAGCCGCACTGCCGGTCGATCGTCGTGCCCGGAACGGTATCGGGCCAGCCGGCCGCCAGCACCGCGTTGCGCCCGATGTTCCACGACTGCTCGGCGACCTGGGAGACACAACCCCAGTGCACATCGTCGACCTCGGCCGGATCGAACCCGGTGCGCTCGGCGAGCGCCCGCAGCACATGGGCCGACAGGTCCACCGGGTGCACACCGGCCAGGCCGCCGCCCCGCCGGCCGATCGGGGTCCGGACCGCTCCAACGATCACCGCATCACGCATGGATCGACGGTAACTCGCGCTGCCACCTTGGGAGGCCCAGTGGGGGATGCAGTGATATCAAGTCGGCGTCACCCATAGGGCGACGGCAACGCTCGCGTCATTATGTGGGGATGCAGTGGCGTATCAAGCCGGTTCTGCCGGTCAGCAAACTCATCGGCGTGGTCGCCGTCGTCGTGCTGGCGTTCGCCTTCGCCGGGCGTGATCCGGTGCGCTGGGTGCTCGCCGCCCTGGTCGTGGTGGGGCTGCTCGGCTGGGCGGCGCGTGACCTGCTGCGACCGGTCCGGCTGGCCGCCGACGCCGAGGGCGTCACCGTCGTGACCGGCTTCGCGAGCCGGCGCCGGCTGTCGTGGGACCAGATCGAGCGCGTACGGGTCGACCGCCGCACACACCGCGGCCTGCGCAACGAGATGCTCGAACTCGACGCGGGCGAGGCGATCTATCTGTTCAGTGCGAACGACCTCGGCGCCCTGCCCGAAGATGTGGCCACCGCGCTGGCCGAGCTGCGGGTGTCAGCCCCCCAGTAACGTCTGGGTTCTGACCAGGGCCGCCGCGAGCAGGATCACGAACACGGCCGCGCAGCCGAGGCCCTGGATCAGGCTGCGTCTCTGGTTCGGCGCGTACGCCAGGATCAGCGCGACGACGCCACCGACGATCAGACCGCCCACGTGACCGGCCACCGACACGTTCGGCACGCTGAACGTGAAGAGCAGGTTGACCACGAGCAGCGGGATGAACTGGCTGATGTCGAGCCGTAGCCGCCGGTTGACCACGATGATCGCCAGCACCAGGCCGAAGACCGAGGTCGAGGCGCCGGCCGCCTGAGCGTTGGGCGCGGTGAACAGGTAGGCCGCGACGTTGCCGCCGATGCCGGCCAGCACATAGAGCCCCGCGAAGCGCAGCGGGCCGAGCTTCTCTTCCAGATAGCGGCCCAGCTGCCAGAGCAGCACCATGTTGAGCAACAGGTGCAGCACGCCGTAGTGCAGGAACATCGCCGTGACCAGGCGGTACCACTCGCCGGCGGCGATGCCGTGCAGCTCGCCACCGGCCACGTAGGGCGCGTAGCCCAGCACCGAACCCCATCGGGTGACGTCGGTGCCCTGGCCCATCAGGCCGAACCAGCCGCCGGCGCCGGCGATGGCCCGGGGGCCACCGACGACGGCCGAGACGATGAAGAAGAGAACGTTGATGCCGATGAGCGCCCGGGTCACGTAGCCCGCGCGGCCCACGCTGCTGCCGCCGAAGGCGGTGCGCGCCTGACGCTGGGTGCGCCGCCCCTCGGCGACACATTCCGGGCACTGGTGACCGACCGAGGCCTCGTTCATGCAATCAGGGCAGATCGGCCGGTCACACCGTGTGCACCGGATGTAGGTCTCCTTGGACGGATGGCGGTAGCAGACCGGGACCGTCGACGGAGCCTCACTCATGCGTCAACGGTACTTCAGTCCTTCACGCGCTCGATTTCCACGCGCTCGACGACGACGTCCTCGCGCGGGCGGTCGCCCGGTCCGGTCGGCGTGGTGGCGATCGAGTCGACGACCTTGGCCGACTGCTCGTCGGCGACCTGGCCGAAGATCGTGTGCCGACGGTTGAGGTGCGGGGTCGGCGCGACCGTGATGAAGAACTGCGAGCCGTTGGTGCCCGGGCCCGCGTTGGCCATGGCCAGCAGGTACGGGCGGTCGAAGGAGAGCTCCGGGTGGAACTCGTCGGCGAACTGGAAGCCCGGGCCACCGCGCCCGGTACCGGTCGGGTCGCCGAGCTGGACCATGAAGCCGGCGATGACGCGGTGCGAGATGGTGCCGTCGTAGTAGGGACCGCTGCCCTTCTGGCCCGTGCGCGGGTCGGTGTAGTCCTTCGTGCCCTCAGCGAGCTCCACGAAGTTGCGCACGGTCGCCGGGGCGTGATCCGGGAACAGCTGGAGCCGGATCGGGCCGTGGTTGGTGTGCAGGGTGGCGTAAAGCTTCTCGGCCACGGGTACTCCTCCTGTGTCGCGCCCCGCAGTACCTCTTGGGGGGCGATGGGACAGTTCCTTGCAGTTCGGATCCTCCCCCATGTGTCTGAAGCGGCAGCGCGGGGGTACCGATAGAGGGCACGATGTCGTGGGAGAGAACCTCAGGAGGTGGGCACTGGTGTTCGCAACTATGCGCCGCAAGAGCCGTAGCACGCGGATGAAGAACGAGCTCGGACAGAGCGTGGACCACTTCAAGCGCGCGGCGTCACTCGCGGCCGCCGAGACGAGCGCGACGGTCGGTCCGACGCTGACCGCCGCGGTCGACCGGGTCCAGCCGGCCGCGGTCAAGGCCAAGGATGTGGCCTCGAGCGGCTGGGGCAGCGCGGTGGCAACCATCACCCCGCTGGTCACGGCCGCGAGTGAGAACGCGCGGCAGACCGGCAAGGTGAGCAAGCGCAAGGCCAAGAAGACCGCCAAGCAGAACCAGAAGGCGGCTCAGAAGCTGCAGAAGCGGGCCGGCAAGGCGGTCGGCCGCAAGGAGAAGAAGGGCCGCGGCTCCAAGCTGCTCGGCTTCGCGCTTCTCGGCACGGCCATCGGCGTCGGCGCCGCGTACGCGGCCAAGCGTCGCCAGGCCGCGCAGTGGGACGAGTACGACCCGGCAGCCCCGATCGCTTCGACGACGCCGGTCAGCGGCGCCGACGACGCGGCGTTCGAGCCGGAGGTTTCGCAGAACGGCACGGTGCCCAACACCGCGCCGAACACCCCTCGGTAGAGCACTTGTTTCGCCCGATAGGGCGGGTCCCGGTGACCCGCCCTACTGTGGTGCCGTCTGACGGGCCCGGGCCGGGTCGAGCGGCGGGCCCTCGGGCATCAGCGAGATCAGCTCGGACGGGATCTGCTGGAGCTTGACGTTGCCGTAGCCGAGCTTGGCCAGCAGTTCACGGCCGGCCAGCGGATACTGCAGGCCGGTGTCGGTGACCACGCTTACCGTGCCGGTGGCGGACGGCGCATTCGGCGAAGCGGCCGAGACGGTCACCGCACCGCGTCCACGTGCCACGTGCACCAGGTCGGCCTTGACGCCACCGGTCGCGCCGCCGGTCGCCCCGGCCACCGCCTCGCCGGCCGGGATCGTCGGATCTACCCGGATGCCGTCCCCTGCCTTGTCGACCGGCAGGGTGATGCAGGCCCGCGTCGGAGCGCCGTCGAGAAGCTGCGGCACCACCGGTGGCAGGCCTTGCGCGTCGCCCGCGTCGCTGATCCGCGTCTGCGATGTCGGCAGGCCGATGAAGTCGTTCCCGATGTCGATCGGCCGCGCGTTCGAGACCGTCAGCATCAGCCTCGCCTGCATGTCGGTCAGCGCCGCCTTGCCGTCGGCCAGGATCACAGCGACCTGCTGGCCGTCGGTGACCAACTGGCCCACCTCGAGATTGCCGGCCACCGACTCGCGGCCCCGCCCCGGGATCGCCGGCGGCACCAGGTCGGGGCCGGCGGGCACCGCGTTGAGCCAGGCGATCGAGACGGGCCAGGGCCGGCTGCTGCTGTAGTTGAGCGCGGTCAGCGTCGGGTCGTTGCGCCCGATCGGTATGGCGAAGCGCCGGTTGCCCACCACCAGGGAGTTGCGCCCGTTGGGGTCGCGGACCAGCAGGCCACGGCCGGCCCGGGCCAGCACCGTTCCGTCGGTGAGCCGGTGGCCGGCCAGCAGCGTGCTGCGCGTGGTGCTGTTCACACCCTGGTTGTCGGTGCAGACCGACCAGCGGTCGGTGAGCAGCGCGCCCTTGCCGGGCAGGGAGTCGGGCGCGTCCGGTATGCCGAGCGGATCGCCCAGCGGCACCGCGGCCAGCTTCTCGGACGAAACGCTCTTGAGCGACGGCTTCTGGGCCGAGGCGAGCAGCAGCCCGGATGTGAAGTTGAGCACCGGGTGCAGCTTGCCGTCGGACTCGAGATAGACGAACCGGGCTCCGGTGCCCTTCTCCTGAAAGACCACATTGGGGTCTCGTGGGTTGGTGCTGCTGTTGCCGGTCAGCAGGCCGTAGATCGCCGCCGCGACCACCAGCAGGCTGGCGATCAACAGGCTGACCAGGGCCGTCATGCCGGCGCGGCGCAGCGGCGACCGCTGAGGGTCGGGGTCGTGCGTGACCAGCGCGGCCACTACCCGCTGCAGCGAGTACTGGTACGAGTGGAGCTGATCCTGACGCGACGGCACCTACGTCACTCTAGGGGCCGTTGTCGATGTCGTCACAGCCAGCCGCTGCGCCGGAACACGCGGTAGAGCAGCACCGAGACGATCAAAATAATCAGCCACCACGACGCGTAGCCGTACTTCCACGTCAGCTCGGGCATGAAGGTGAAGTTCATGCCGTAGATGCCGGCCCCCGCTGTCCACACCGTGGCGATGGCCGCCCACGCTGCGATCTTCCGCATGTCGTTGTTCTGGTCGACGGTGACCTGCGCGAGCCGGGCCTGGAGGATGGAATTGAGCAGGTCGTCGAAGGACGAGACCTGTTCGACCGTACGGGTGAGGTGGTCCTGCACGTCGCGGAAGTACTTGCCGATCCGCTTGGGCACGATCGCCATGATCATCGCGAGCGGGCGCTGCAACGGCACCACCGCGCGCCGGAACTCCACGAGCTCACGCTTCATCTGATAGATGGCCGGGATGGGGCTGGCGTGATCACGCGAGAAGACGCCCTCCTCGATCAGCTCCAGATCGGACTCCACCTGGTCGGCGACCGCGACGTAGTGGTCGACCACCCGGTCGGTCACCGCGTAGGCCACCGCCCACGGGCCCTGCTCGATCAGGTCGGCCCGGTCCGTCTCGAGGTCGGCCCGCACCGATCCCAGTTCGGACGCGTCGCCGTGGCGCACCGTGATGACGAACTGCTCACCCACGAAGATCATCATCTGGCCGGTCTCGACCACCTGCGAGTTCTCGGTGATCTCGCCGTGCGGCACGTACCGCGCGGTACGCATGACCAGGAAGTGCACCGAGCCGAACTGCTCGAGCTTGGGCCGCTGCTCGGCCTTGACCGCGTCCTCCACGGCGAGCTCGTGCAGCCCGTACGTGTGCGCGATGGCGGCCATCTCCTGCTCGCTCGGCTCGTGCAGGCCGAGCCAGACGTACGCGTCGTCGCGTGCGCAGGCCGTCTTGAGCGCCTCGTCGGGGGTGAAGTCACCGGGCAGCCGTCGGCCACCGGCATAGACCGCGCAGTCGACAACGCCGCTGCCCACGTGGCGGGAGCCGAGGTCGGGGCCCCCATCGGCCGTGCCGAGGATGCGGTTCATCGCCCGCACCGGCGCGGCGAAGGCCCGCGACAACGACCGGTTCCGGTAGCGATCGCTCACCTTGACCTCCCCCACACAGACGAACAAAACCGCCCGAGGCTACGCCCGGCGGGTTTGTTCCCTACCCACCGGGCGTCCGTTCCTCGCGGAAGGATCAGCCGCGTACCTCTTCGATCGCCTCGGCCAGCCGGCGCACGCCCTCGTCGATCTGCTCGACCGTGACCGCCGAGTAGGCGAGCCGGACCGAGCTGTGGCCGCCCTCGAGCAGGAAGTCGCTGCCCTTGACGATGGCCACGCCCTTCTTCATCGCGGCCGGGAAGAGCTTGTCGACGTTGACGTCGGACGGCAGGTCGACCCAGAGGAAGTAGCCGCCGTCGGGCTCGGTGAAGGTAGCGCCGGGGATGTGCTTGCGCAGCGACTCGCCCAGCACGCGAGCGCGCTCGCCGAGGGCGGAGCTCACGGTCGCCACCGAGCGCTCGATGTCACCGGAGACGCAGAACTGGTGCACGATCGCCTCGCTGACCATGCCGGGCGAGATGTAGAGGTTGGTGGCCTTCTTGGCGATCGCGTCGATCAGCGCGGCCGGGCCCACCAGGTAGCCGACGCGGACGCCGGGGCACACCGTCTTCGTGAAGCTGGAGGCGTGGACGACCAGATTGTCGGAGTCCATCGAGAGCATCGACTCCAGGGCGTCACCGCGGAACCGGATGTCGACGTACGGGTCGTCCTCGAAGATCGTGAACTCGTACTGAGCGGCCAGCTCGAGCAGGACGCGGCGCTTCTCGGCCGAGAGCGTGATGCCGGCCGGGTTCTGGTAGTTCGGGATGATGTGGGCGAGCTTGGGCCGGACGCCCGACTCGAGCAGCGCCCGCAGCTCGTCGACGTCGATGCCGTCGGGGCGCAGCGTGACCTGGTGCACCTTGGCGCCCAGGTTCTGCAGGCTGAGCAGCGTGCGGTCGTACGTCGGCTTCTCGACCACGACGTCGTCGCCGGGCTGCACGAGGTGGTTGAACAGGAACGCGTCCGCCTGCAGCGAGCCGTTCGTCACAATGACCTGGTCGGCCGAGACACCGTGCTTCTCGGCGATCCACTTGCGCAGCGGGACATAACCGACGGAGGTGCCGTAGGCGGTCACACCAGCGGGATCGGCGTCGAAGGCGCGCGCGGCGGCGGCTTTGAGGCCCTCGACGTCGATGATGTCCAGCGACGGAGCGCCCCGGGCGAAAGAGATCAGCTGCTCAGCGGTCATGGCCACCAGCTTACGAGCCGCCTCTACAGAATTTTCGTTCGCCTCATCCGGTCCGGGCAGTGGGACAGCACCCGTTATTCTCGCGGAGTTCACCCAACAGATGGAGAAACCCCGATGATCGGTCTGATTCTCGCCGCCGGAGCCGGACGCAGGCTTCGTCCGTACACGGACACCCTGCCCAAGGCCCTGGTCCCGGTCGACGGCGAGACCACGATCATGGACATCTCCCTGCGCAACCTGGCCGCCGCCGGGCTGACCGACGTGACGATCGTGGTCGGCTACCGCGCGAACGCCGTCGAGGAACGCCAGGCCGCCTTCGAGAGCAGGTACGGCGTCAAGATCTCCCTCGTGCACAACGACAAGGCCGAGGAGTGGAACAACGCGTACTCGCTCTGGCTCGCCCGTGATCACTTCGCGCAGGGCGCGTTGATGGTCAACGGGGACACGGTGCACCCCGTCAGCGTCGAGCAGACCCTGCTCGCCCAGCGCGGCCCGAGCATCCTGCTCGCCATCGACAACGTGAAGAAGCTGGCCGAGGAGGAGATGAAGACGGTCTTCGGCCCGGACGGGCAGCTGACGAAGATCACGAAGCTGATGGACCCGGCCGACGCGTTCGGCGAGTACATCGGGGCCAACATCATCGAGGCCTCGGCTGCCGCCGGGCTGGCCGACGCTCTCCAGGCGACCTGGGAGCGCAACCCCGACCTGTACTACGAGGACGGCTTCCAGGAGTTCGCCCAGCGCGGCGGCCAGGTCCGGGCCGCCACCATCGGTCAGGTCGACTGGGTCGAGGTCGACAACCACGACGACCTGGCCAAGGCGCGGGACATCGCATGCCGCTACTAGCCCGCAGCGTCCAGGCGCCGCTGCACATCCACGTCCGCCGGGGCGCCGTGGCCGACCTGGGCCGCATCCTGGCCGACGGGCGGGTCTCGGCCGGCGGCGACGTCGCGGTGGTGGTCGGTCCCGGTCAGGGTGAACGGATTGCCGAGCTCATCCGGCCCTCGCTGCAGACGGCCGACGTCTTCACCACCACCGGCGGCACGCTCGACGCGGCGCTGGAACTGGCCGACAAGCTCCGCTCCCGGCAGTACGACGCGGTGGTCGGCATCGGGGGCGGCACGACGGTCGACACGGCCAAATACGCGGCCAACCGCTGGGGACTGCCGATGATCTCGGTCGCCACCAGCCTGGCCAACGACGGCATCGCCTCTCCGGTGGCCAGCCTGATCAACGACGGCATCAAGGGCTCGTACGGGGTGCACATTCCGTTCGGCGTGATCGTCGACCTGGACTTCGTCGAGACCGGCCCCGAGCGGGTCAACCGGGGCGGCATCGGCGACGCGATCAGCAACATCAGCGCGCTGGCCGACTGGGAACTGGCCCGCGAGATACGCGGCGAGCCGGTCGACGGCCTGGCCGCCTCGCTGGCCCGGATGGGCGCCGAGGCGGTGCTCACCATGCCCGGCGACCTGCACGACGACGCCTTCGTGACGGTCCTGGCCGAGGCGCTGATCTCGAGCGGCCTGGCCATGGCGGTCAGCGGCAGCAGCCGGCCGGCCAGCGGCGGCTGCCACGAGATCATGCACGCGATCGACTCGCTCTATCCCGGCACCGCCTCGCACGGTGAGCTGGCCGGGCTGGGCGCGCTGTTCTGCACGTTCCTGCGGGGCGACGAGCGCCGCTTCGCCCAGATGGCCGACTGCCTGGCCCGGCACCAACTGCCACGGGTGCCGGCCGACGTCGGGCTCAGCGCCGCGCAGTTCGTCGAGGCCGTCTCGTTCGCGCCGCGCACCCGCCCCGACCGTTACACAATCCTGGAACACCTCGCCATGAGCCCCGACGAGATCAACGGAAAGCTGGCGCACTATGTCGACGCCGTCGCCGGCCGCTGACCACACCGCCGCCCCCGCAGCGGCCGACTACTACGCGGTCAACCGGGGTGGCGGCCTCTTCAGTGAGGCGGTCAGCCAGCACGCCGGCGCCCAGATCGCGGTCCGGGCCCACAAATACCGCCTGTCGCCGACCGTGCTGACCGTGCTCAACCTCGGCCTGGGCGGTCTGGTGTCGATCGTGGTGATCGCCGCCGCCGAGCCGATCGCCGACGGTCGCGTCTGGGCCTGGCCGATCGGGCTGCTCGCGCTGCTCGGCTGGCAGGCGGCGTACGCCTTCGACTGTGCCGACGGCCAGCTGGCCCGGGTCACCGGCCAGACCAGCCCGGCGGGCGCCCGGCTCGATGTGCTGTGCGACGTGGCCGTGCAGATCTCCTTGGTGGCGGCCCTCGCGGCGACGGCCGAGGCGCAGGTGCCGGACACCCCGGCCTGGCTGCTGGCCGCGTTCGCCGGCACGTGGATGGTCAACCTGGTCACCTCGGTGATGCAGACGGGCGCCAACCCGACCAGCATGGTGACCAGCCGCTCGTTGCCGGTGCGCCTGGTCAAGCTGGTGCGCGACTACGGCGCGGTGATCGCGCTGGCCGGCGTCGTGCTGACCGTGGCGCCGCAGTGGACGATCTGGTTCATCGGCCTCTTCACGCTGGTCAACGCGGCCTTCCTGGCGGCCAGCGTGATGTTCTCGGCCCGCGAGGCGCTGCGCGGCCCGGCCTGAGTCAGTTCTTCAGGCCGCGGTCGATGAAGTCGATCAGCCACTCGAAGCTCTTGTCGACGTCGGTGTCCATCTCGAAACCGCCGGCCGCCTCGATCGTCGCGAAGCCGTGGAACAGGCTGCGCAGCAGGCGCATGGCGTGCACGGTGTCGGCCGGGTCGATGTCGTAGCCGGCCAGCACGGCCGCGAGCGACTCGAGCACCCGGGCGCCGCCGATGGCGATCGGATCGTCCGGCCCCTGCGGGTTGAGCGGCAGAGTGGCCGAATAGCGCCCGGGATGCTCGACCACGTAGGACCGCAGCGTGTGGGCGGCCGCGGCCAGGGCGTCCCGACCGGCCCGGCCCTGCATCGCGTCGCGCAGCTTGTCACCGACCTCGACGAGGGCCAGCGCGGCGATCCGCCGGTTGAGGTCGGCCTGGCTCGCGACGTGCTTGTACAGCGACGGCGTACGCACCCCGAGCCGCTCGGCGACCAGGCCCATCGTCACGTTGGCCAACCCGACCTCGTCCGCGAGCCCGGCGGCCGCCGCGGTCACCGCCGCCGGGTCGAGTCCCGCCCTAGGCACGGGCGTGCGCCTTGAGGAACGGGAGCAGCAGCGCGACGGTCTCGTCGGGGAACTGCGTGTGCGGGTAGTGGCCCGCGCCCTCGACCACCTCGAGCCGGCCCAGCCCGGCCGGCAGCTCGGCCAGAATTGCCTCGCCCTCGGCCCGCGGGTCGGCCCAGTCGGGGTCGAGGGAGCCCTCGATGACCAGCACCGGGCAGCGGACGTTCGCGAGCTGCGCCCCGGCGTCGGTGGCGGGCGTCTGCCCCATCTTCTGCAACGCCTTCATCCGGCCCGGCTGGGCCAGGCTGTCCGCGTTGCGCCGCAGCTGCTCGTCCCAGTCGGCCGGCTTGCGTCCGGGAAAGGCGAGGTCGAGGTATTTGTGCCACCAGTTCACGCTGCCCAGCACGGCCATCATCATCAACCGCGTCATGCCCGTACGGTATGTCTTCGACCCCAGGTCGCTCAGCTTGAACGACAGCTTGCGGGTGAACGGCGCGATCTCGACGATGCCCTCGACCAGGTCGGGCGCCTGGGCGGCCGCGATGGTGACCGCGCCACCCGAGATCGACTGCCCGACCAGGACGGCCGGGCCACCGAGGTGACGCACCACCGCGATCAGGTCACCGGCGATGTCGGTACGCGAGTAGGACGGCCACACCGCGCTCGACTCGCCGCAGCCGCGCAGGTCGACGTTGGCCACGCGATAGCCGGCCGCGACCAGCTGGGGCACGACGAAACGGTAGGACTCGCGGCTGTCACCCATGCCGTGGGCGAGCACGACCAGCGGGCCGGCGCCGGTGACTTCGTAGGCGATGGTGCCGCCGTCGACGGTGAGGAACTCGGTCATGACTGCCTCCGGGGTTGGCTAATTTCGTTAGCTAAAAGCTAATAGAGTTAGCCAACGATGTCAACTGTGACCCGTCACACCCGGACCGGAATCGCCGACGAGGAGCCCAGCACCTTTCCGCCCGCGTCGAGCGCCTCGGCCACCACGTATTCGGGAGTGCCCGAGATCGTCAGCGTCGTCTCGAAGCCGGTCCGGGCCTCCTCGACCGCGCCGCCCGACAGAGCGCCCGGCTGGGTGCCCCAGCGCGCCCGCCACCGGGCCACCCGCGTCGCGCCGTTCCAGCTCGCCGACACGATCACGTTGCCGCCCTCGACGCGCAGGCCCAGCGCGGGCTGGTCGGACGGCGTGCCCGTCCACTCCGCCTTGTAGGCGCGATAGGACTGGTTGTCGAGCGGCAGGTGGCCGGCCAGCCGCACCGAGCCGTCGGCGTTGTGCTCGGTGAAGTGCGGCATCTGACCCCAGCCGACGAACGACCCGCCGTCGGCCAGTTCGCGGAAGCTGCCCTGCGTCGGCGCCGACAGCCGGTCCGGATGCGCGTACTCGGCGACGAACGTGGTCCGCTTCGCCGCTTCGTCCACCCGGAAGACCACGCCACGCGAGTACTCCCGCTCCTTGGTCACCCCGGCGCCGTTGTCGAACAGCCCGTACGACCCGTCGCGTCGCTGCCGGAAGTCGTGTTGCCACGAGAACCTCGTCCGCTCGTCGACCTGGAAATCCGACTTCTTGCCGCCGATCCGCCAGATGACCTCGCCGCGGCGCCGATCGATCTTGTAGACGGCCCACGTGTGCCGGGCCGACGCGATGATGTTGCCGTCGGCGGCCAGGCCGACCGAATTGGCGTGGAAGTAGTCGTACGGAAGATGCTCCGAATCCCCCACGGGCAGCGGCGCGTACGACTCGTCGAGCCCCACGTGGTCGCTCGACCGCCACTCGAAGACCTTGCGCCCGGTCGCGATGTCGATCTCCTGGAGGAGGCCGTCGTGCAGGACGCCGTCCTCCGGTCCGCCGAGAGCCGTCAGGTCGTACGGGATCGGGTCGTACACCCAGAAGAGCGCGGTGTTCCGCGGCGTGATCACGAGATCGTGCTGGTCGGCCTGCTCGGTGCCGGCCGCCCGGATCCGGGTGATCTCCCGGTACGACAGGTCGGCGATCACGAACTCGCCCTGCCCGACACCCTGGCCGCCGGTGCCGCCGATGGTGCCCTCCCACCAGGTCAGCACCGGCTTGTTGCGGTAGGTCTGCGCCTTGAGGTCGATGGCCACCGTCGCCGGGTCGGGCACCTTCCGGAACCAGACCGGCGAGCCCTGCTCGTCGACGATCAGCGGGCCCCACAGCCCGGCGCCGGAGGCGGGAGTCAGGAAGATGGAGCCGGCCACGGTGCCGTTGGCGGCCGTCGTGATCGTGACGTCGGGCACCGTGCGCAGGTCGGGCCGGGAACGGAACTTCGGGTCACCGGCGGGAACCGCCGCCGGGTCAGCGGGCGCCGCCGGGTCAGCGCCGCGACCCCACGCGTAGCCGATCCCGCCGCCGGCGACGCCGGTCACGACGGCGCCACCCACACCAAAAAGGACATTTCTTCGAGAGGGGCTCACTTTTCCAGCTTTCCCTCCGTCGGCAAGATCTACCTCGAAGGGTGATCAGAATTCGCTGTGAGGCTGGTGTAGACGTCGATGAGCCGCGGGGTGAGCACGTCGGGGTGGAACTGGCCTAGGTAGCGGGCGCGGGCCGCCGGTGCCAGGGCCGCGGCTCCGGTGCGGGCCCGGGCGAGGGCATCGGCCAGGGCCGCCGGATCGGGCTCGACCACCCAGCCGGCGTCGCCGATCAGGTACGGAATGCCACCCACTGCGGTGCCGACCACGGGGCGGCCGGCGGCCATGGCCTCCAGGATCACCGTGGGCAGCACGTCGTTCCAGGTCGGCACGGCGACCACCACGGCCGACTCGTCACGGACCTTACGCATGCCGTCGCGGTCGAGAATGCCCAGGTAAAGCACATCGGAGCGCTCGGCTGCGGCCCGCTCGGCCAGCGGGCGCAACTCGCCGTCGCCGGCGATGCGCAGCGTCCCGAGCGACCCGTCGGGGTGCCGCCGCCAAGCGTCGAGCAGCAGGCCCAGGCCCTTCTCGGGGGAGAGCCGGGCACCGTAGAGGAAACCGTCGCCCAGCGGCGCCGGCTCACCCGGGTCGGGCAGGCCGTTCGGCTTCACCACGATGCGCTCGTCCGGGATGCCGTAGTCGTGCAGATGCGCGGCGATCCGGTCGGTCAGCGCGATGAACCGGTCGACCGAGCGCCAGGTGGGCCGGTGCACGGCCAGCGTCGTCGCCATCAGGGCGCTCTGCGCGGCCGAGCCGCGGTAGCAGCGGTGCTGCACGGCCGGCCACCCGATGAGCTTGCCCTTGCAGTCCTGGCAGTTGTGACCGTCGCGGAAATAGAGGCCCGACGAGCACACCTGCCGGTAGTTGTGCACCGTCTGCACCACCGGCACGCCGTGGGCATGGGCCGTGCGAACGACCCAGGGCGACAGCAGCGGGTACGGATTGTGCAGGTGGAAGACGTCCGCGCGCTCCGCCTTCAGCAGCTGGGCCAGGTCGCGCTGGGCGGCCCTGCCGTAGATCGGCGAGAGCGGCAGCAGCGCCTTCTCGGCCGGGGGAAGCGCAGCGATCGAGTCGGAGCTGCGCTGGAACGGCAGCACCTCGATCCCGGCCGCGCGCAGCTGGATGATCTCGGTGTCCACGATGACGTTCTCGCCGGACGGCATGGCTTCCCGATACCGGTTGTGCGCAACGACGACCTTCACGCCTCGAAACGCTACCGTGAGGGCGTGCCCGAACTTCCTGAGGTCGAGGCGCTCGCGGCCTACCTGCGTGAGCGTGCGGTCGGCCACACCGTCGAACGCCTCGAGGTCTCCTCGTTCAGCGCGCTGAAGACCTTCGACCCGCCGGCCACCGCGGTCGCCGGCCTCACCGTCACCTCGGCCGGCCGCCACGGCAAGTTCCTCGACATCGGCCTCGGCGACGACCTGCACCTCGTGGTCCACCTGGCCCGGGCCGGCTGGCTGCACTACCGGGACGCCTTCAAGTCGCCCGCCCCGCTCAAGCCGGGCAGCGGCCCGATCGCCATCCGCATGCGGCTCGACGACGGCTCCGGCTTCGACCTCACCGAGGCCGGCACCCAGAAGTCGCTGGCGGCCTATCTCGTACGCGACCCGGCCGAGGTCCCGGGCGTGTCGAGGCTCGGCCCCGACGCGCTGGCCGTCTCCCGCGACGAGTTCGCCGACCGCCTGAAGGGCCGCAACGGGCAGGTCAAGGGCGTGCTGGTCGACCAGGAGGTGCTGGCCGGCATCGGCAACGCCTACTCCGACGAGATCCTGCACGTGGCCAAGCTCTCGCCGTTCGCGCTCACCGGCAAACTGACCGACGAGCAGATCGACACGCTCTACGCCGCCATGCGTGCGGTCGAGACCGACGCCGTGGCCCGCTCCGTGGGCCAGAAGGCGGCCGAACTGAAGGGCGAGAAGCGGGCCGGCATGCGGGTCCACGCGCGCACCGGGCTACCCTGCCCGGTTTGCGGCGATATCGTCCGCGAGGTCTCGTTCGCGGACAAGAGTCTGCAATATTGCGCCACCTGCCAGACCGGCGGGAAGCCGCTGGCCGATCGACGCCTGTCCAAGTTGATCCGATAGGTGCCAAACGGTCACGGTACGTACACGGTCGGGAAAGCGGGCACAACGTCCGCTTCTCTCCGCCCGATCCATCGGTATAGTGGCCCGGTCCCACGTTTCCGCGGCGCGATCGTCCCTGGGTCCCGTGGCGGTGCGTAATCTTTTCCGGATGCGGGAGGACGTAGGCGAGGTGACCGCTAGCCTGCATCGCCCGGTTACCGACAGCAGCCGGAGCAAACCCGTGCCGTACGACAGCTTCGAGTGGCAGCAAACCCCGCCACCGAGCAACGGCGTACCCCGATCAGCCTGGAACCGGCAGCACAAGCGCGTCTCGCGCTGGCATCGCCCGTACACGTTGGTCCTTCTCTTCCTCGACCTCCTCTCCGGTATCGCCGCGAGCCACCTGGCCGCGACGTGGATCGAGAAGTCACGCTCCGGCTTCATCGGCCGCAGCCTCGGCTTCCTGCACAACGAGGAGCTCTTCCTCTTCTTCGCCTACGTGGTGCTACCGCTGGGCTGGCTGATCCTGCTCTGGGCCAACGGCGCGTACGACCGGCGCTACCTCGGCCTGGGCAGCGAGGAGTTCAAGCGCATCGTGCGCACCTCGGTGACCGTGGTGGCCTGCGTCTCGCTGCTCGCGTTCGCCACCAAGGCGCCGCTGTCGCGCGGCACGGTCGCCGCGGTCTCGCTGATGGCGCTGCTCTTCCTGCTCTCCGGCCGGGTCATCGCCCGTCAGGTGCTGCACTTCGCCCGGCGCAAGACCGGCCACGGCGCCCACCGCATGGTCCTGGTCGGCACCCTGCCCGAGGCGCTCGAGGTCTACACCGCGGTCACCCGCAGCCCCGCCGCCGGCCTCATCCCGGTGGCCATCCACATAACCGATGGCTACGCGGCGGCCCGGGGCATCGAGACTCCGGTTCCGGTCTACGCCGCCCGCGACGTGCTGGCACTGGTGCGCGAGGTCGGCGCCGACACGATCGCGGTCTGCGGCTCGGCCAGCGCCGAGCCGGGCGAGCTGCGCCGCCTGGCCTGGCAGCTCGAGGGCACGGGCGTCGACCTGGTGGTCGCACCCCAGCTGACCGACATCGCCGGCCCCCGGGTGCACATCCGCCCGATCGAGGGCCTGCCGCTGCTGCACGTCGAGGAGCCCACCCTCTCGGGCCCCGGCTGGCTGGTGAAGAACCTAATCGACCGGGTCGCGGCGGGCCTCGGCCTGCTGCTGATCAGCCCGATCCTGCTGGCCATCGCGCTCGGCATCCGCCTCTCCGACCCCGGCCCGGTGTTCTTCCGCCAGCCCCGCGTCGGCCACGAGGGTCGTACGTTCCGGGTGTGGAAGTTCCGCACCATGTACGTCGACGCCGAGGAGCGCAAGCGCACGCTGGAGGAGCTGAACGAGTCTGACGGCATGCTCTTCAAGATGAAGAACGACCCGCGGATCTTCTCGTTCGGGGCGAAGCTGCGGGCGACGTCGCTCGACGAGCTGCCCCAGCTGATCAACGTGCTGAAGGGCGAGATGTCGCTGGTGGGGCCGCGGCCGCTGCCGGCCGACGACGGCGACTACCTGGGCGACGTGCGGCGGCGGCTGCTGGTGCGGCCGGGCATCACCGGGCTGTGGCAGGTGTCGGGCCGCTCCGACCTGTCGTGGGACGAGGCCGTACGGCTCGACCTCTACTACGTCGACAACTGGTCGCTGACCTACGACCTGGGCATCCTGTGGCGCACGATCTGGGTCGTGCTCAAGCGCAAGGGCGCCTACTGAGCGACGCCCGGCCCGATGCGGAGCCGAGCGCCGCGGCGTACCGATCAGGAGTGCGGGCAGGTGTCGCGGTATTCCTGGATCGCCGAGCCTGACGGCTTGGGGCACAGGAACTGCTCGTAGCGGGTGTCGTTGTCGATGAAGCGCTTGAGCCAGCTGATGCTGTACTTCGCGACCGTGACGTTCGTCGAGGTCGGCGCCGAGTGCGAGGCGTTGTTGAGCTCGAGGTACGCCTTGTCGAGGGTGCTCGGCAGGCTCGTGTAGAACGGCTCCGAGTGGGCCGAGACCGACGCCACGGTGTCGTTCTCGGCGCCGATGATCAGCGTGGGCACGCGGTCGGACGACCAGCTCTTGGTGCCGTGCCACGGGGTGAGCGGGATGGCCGCCTGCAGCGCCGGCCGGCTGACCGAGGCCGAGAGGCTGCCGCCGCCACCCATCGAGTGGCCCATGACGCCCAGGCGGGTCGCGTCGATGCGCGTGCGGACGCTGCTGGTCCTGGTCAGGTAGTCGAGGGCCGCCAGCAGCTGGGTGCCGCGCGCGGCGGGCTGGTCGAGGGTGCTCAGCGTGTCGATCGTGATGATCACGAAGCCCTGTGAGGCGAGGCGGGGGCCCAGCCACGACACGCTGGACTGGGAGGCCGTGAAGCCGGGCGAGATGGCGATCGCGCCGAACGTGCCGGCCGTCGTGCTGGTGGGGTAGTAGATCGTGCCGCCGCCGAAGCCGCTGACCGCGGAGCGCGCGACGGTGGTCTGGGCGATCGCGAACGAGCCGCGGGACGCCTCGATGCTGCTGGTGGTGGGGGCGGGGCCACGTTCGTACGGGTTGGCCGCGAGAGCCGGCACCGCCGGTGACGCCGCGACGAGGGTGAGGGCCGCGAGGACGGCGGCCAGACCGGTGCGGAGCTGGGAAACGGACATGGGGCACTCCCTGGGGTGTGGGTGAGCCGTGTATCGATTTGCGTCAATCTTTGATCGACTCGTTACCCGCGGGTAATCCCAATTGGCACCCTGCCAATACGGTATGACGGCTGGACGGCAGCCCGCGGAACGACCACTATCTGCTGCGTGGCCGGACAGGTGGGCAGCGTGCTGGCGGTCCTTGCTGTGCTGGCCGCGCTGGCCGCCGCCGTGGTGGCCGTCATCCGCCTGCGAGCGCGCCGCGGCATCGCCACGGCCATGCAGCGGGCGACGTACGACGTGCTGCACACCGCCGGGCTGGCCGCCGACCCGCTCCGGGCCGGTCTCAGCCCCAGCACCGCCGCCAAAGCCGCCCGGCACCTTCGTACGCTCGTCGGCGCGGCCGGCCTCACCATCGCCGACGCCGAGCGGTGCCTGGCCTTCGACGGCCGCGGCAGCCACCACAGCGAGCAGTTCACCGAGGCCGCCACCCGGGCGCTCGAGACGCACCGCTCGATCGTGCTGGGCTCGTCGGACCTGCCCTGCGACCGGGTCGACTGCGTCGTGCGCGGCGCCGTGGTCGCGCCGCTGACCGATCTGGCCGGGCAGGCCACCGCGGCTCTGGTGGCAGTGGCCGACGACCAGCCCGCACCCGGCCTCGTCCAGGCAACTCTCGAAACCGCCCGCTGGGCCGGGTCGCAGCTGGCGCTGGCCGAACTCGACTCGTCCCGCGAGAGGCTGGCCCGGGCCGAGGTCCGCGCGTTGCGCGCCCAGATCAGCCCGCACTTCATCTACAACGCCCTGACCGCGATCGCGTCCTTCGTCCGTACCGACCCCGAACGGGCCCGCGAGCTGATCCTGGAGTTCGCCGAGTTCACGCGCTACTCGTTCCGGGCCCACGGCGAGTTCACCACGCTGGCCGAGGAGCTGCGCTCGATCGACCGCTATCTCACGATCGAGCGCGCCCGGTTCGGCGACCGGCTTCAGGTGCGCCTGCAGATCGCCCCCGAGGTGCTGCCGGTCGGCCTGCCCTTCCTCTGCCTGCAACCGCTGGTCGAGAACGCCATCCGGCACGGTCTTTCGCGGAAGCCGGGCGTCGGTATGGTGAGCATCGAGGCACGAGACGCCGGCGCCGAGTGCCACATCACGGTCGAGGACGACGGGGTCGGCATCGATCCGGCGGTGTTCGCCACCGGGATGCCCGAGACCGACGACGGGCAGCACGTGGGCCTGGCGAATGTGGACGAGCGGCTGCGGTCGGTCTTCGGCGACCACTTCGGCCTGGTCGTCGAGACCGCGCCCGGCGCCGGGACGAAAGTGAGCATGCGAGTGCCGAAATTCCACCCGGGAGTGAGAGCGTGAGCCTGGTCGTGCTGGCCGTGGACGACGAGCCGCCCGCACTGGACGAGCTGGCCTACCTGCTCAACGCGGACGGCCGGGTCGCACACGTGCACCGCGCGGGCGACGCCACCGAGGCCCTGCGGGTGCTGCGCGACACGGAGGTCGACGCGGTCTTCCTGGACATCCGGATGCCCGGCCTGGACGGCATGGAACTGGCCCGCATCCTGCGCCGTTTCGCCCGCCCACCGGCGATCGTCTTCGTCACGGCGTACGACGACGGGGCCGTGGACGCCTTCGACCTGGGCGTCACCGACTACGTCCGCAAGCCCGTCCGCGCCGAACGCCTGGGCGAGTCCCTGCGCCGGGTGGCCGGTTCCCGCCCCGTGCCCACGACCGCCCCCGCGCAGCCCGCCGACGAGCCCACGATCCCCGTCGAGCTGGCCGGCACCACGCGCATGCTCCCGCGCAGCTCGGTCCGCTGGGTCGAGGCCCAGGGCGACTACGCACGCCTGCACACCTCCGACGCCTCCCACCTCGTCCGCGTCTCCCTGGCCACCCTGGCCGAACGCTGGGCCGACGCCGGCTTCGTCCGGATCCACCGGTCCTACCTGGTTCAGATCCGCCTGATCGCCGAGCTACGCCTGACCGGCTCGGGCTACGTGGTCTCGGTCGACGGCATCGAGCTGCCGGTCAGCCGCCGCCACACCCGGGAGCTGAAGGATCGCCTGATCAGAGCGGCCAAGCACGACTGGACCCGCTGACCCTGGCACACCCATCCACACGGTTTTCCACAGCCTCACGGACTTCTCCACAGAGTTATCCACAGGCTCTGGTGAAAGCCGCAACCCGGATTCCCGCTCCCGGTGACCATCCAGAACCCGGCCACCGGCAGGCCGGTCACACCCTCTGGGTTTCTGCCTGAACGAATCGACGGACTATTTTGGAGTACCCGGCGAGCAGATCGCGGAGCCGCCAGGAACGTCGTGGTGAGCCGGCTCGCAGGTGTCGATGCTCTGGTGCCGGATGGTCCGGCTCCGGCGAACAGGAGGCCGGATGGCCAGCTGGATTCTGGTTCCCTGCCTGGTGAGGCTGCGCTCCGAGTTCAACGCGATCGCGCCCAGCCGTGACAAGGCCAGTGACGGTTCGATCGGCGACGCGGCACACCAGGACAGCCAGTCGGATCACAACCCCGACGAGACCGGCAACGTCCCGATCCGCGACGCCGACCGGGTCAACGAGGTGCACGCCATCGACGTCGACGTGAACCTGCGGGTGCCGGGGCTGTCGATGGAGAAGGTCGTGCAGTTCCTGCTGACCCGGTGCCGCTCGGGCGCGGAGAAGCGGCTGCGCTACATCATCTTCAACCGGCGCATCTGGTCGGCCAGCAACAGCTGGCGGCAGCGGAACTACACCGGCTCCAACGCGCATGACCAACATGCGCACTTTTCTTCCTCGTACACATCGGCCCGCGAAGCTTCGACGGCTTCCTGGCATCTGGAGGACATCCCCGTGGCACTCACCGCAGACGACAAGAAGTGGATCGCCGCCGAGATCCGGGCCGCCGTGAAGGCCGAGCTCAGAGCCGGTATGCCCGACGTGCCGACGGCCACCGAGAACGCGGACGCGATCTGGAGGAAGACCCGCAGCGACCCCCGCCCGCCGTGGTCCGACACCGCCCGGAACCTGCTCGGCGCGGAGATCACCGAGGCCGTCCAGGCCGGGGTGGCGATCGAGCGCTACCCGTTCAACGAGGGCAAGTAGTCCGCCTGGATCTCGATCTCCACAACTCGTTCACAAAGTCAGCGCCGGGGCGGCACCACTGGTCAATAGGCTGCGGCACGTGGGTCGGTGGGCACGGGGGTGCGCCGGGTCACGTTCCGGGTCCGGGTTTGATCGGTGGGCGGAGGTGTGGCGTGGAGACGGAGCGGCGCGTTCTTGTCGTTGAGGATGAGCGGACCATCGCTGAGGCGGTGGCGGCCCGGCTTCGGGCCGAAGGGTTCACCGTCGAGGTGGCGGGGGACGGGCCGGCGGCGGTGGAGGCGGCTCGGCGTACGCAACCGGACGCCGTGGTGCTCGATGTGATGCTGCCGGGGTTCGACGGGCTCGAGGTGTGCCGACGCATCCAGGCCGAGCGGCCCGTTCCGATCCTCATGCTCACCGCCCGCGACGACGAGACCGACCTGCTGGTGGGGCTCGCGGTGGGCGCCGACGATTACATGGTCAAGCCGTTCTCCATGCGCGAGCTGGCCGCGCGGGTGCACGCGCTGCTGCGGCGGGCGGCCAAGGTCGCCGTTGTTCCGGCGGGGCCGCCCACGCTGAGGTTCGGGGACCTGGAGATCAATCAAGGCGAACGCCGGGTCGTACGGGCCGGGGTCGAGGCTCATCTGACGCCGACCGAGTTCGATCTGCTCGTCCATCTCGCAGCGCACCCGAGGACAGTTCTGCCGAGGGAAAGGCTGCTGGCCGACGTCTGGGGGTGGGCCGACGCCTCCGGCACCCGCACGGTTGACAGCCACATCAAGGGGCTGCGACGCAAGCTCGGGGCCGACCTGATCCGCACCGTGCACGGTGTGGGTTACGCCCTGGAGGTCGAGCGGTGAAGGAGCGCCTCGCCCGGGCGCTGGCCTGGCTGCCGCGGCCGCTCGACCCGGTCCGGTCGATCAAGATGAAGATCATCATGGTGCTGCTGGCCGGCGGGGGCAGCGGGCTGATCTGGTTCTACCTGTGGCTGGGATGGTTCCCGTTCTGGACCGGAGTCACCGCGACCGTCATCGGCGTGACCATCGTCCAGTTCCTGGCCCGGGGCATGACCTCGCCGCTGCGCGAGATGACCGCGGCCGCCCGCGACATGGCCCAGGGCGACTACACGCGGCGGATCCGGGCGACCTCGGCCGACGAGGTGGGCGAGCTCGCGGCCGCGTTCAACCAGATGTCGGCCGATCTGGCCGCGGCCGACCGGCAGCGGCGCGAGCTCATCGCGAACGTCTCGCACGAGTTGCGTACGCCGATCACCGCGCTCCAAGGCCTGCTCGAGAACATCGTCGACGGGGTGGCGGCGGCCGAACCGGCGATGATGCAGACCGCCCTCGGCCAGACCGAGCGCCTCGGCCGGCTGGTCACCGAGTTGCTCGACCTGTCCCGCATCGACGCCGGGGTCGCCCCGCTGATCCGGCGGCCGATCGACGTGCCGTCCTTCCTGGACGATGTCGTCCGCGAGGCCGAGGTCAACGCGGCCGGTTCGGGGCGGGACGTCCGTTTCAAGGTCGCCTGCCCGCACGTCGTCGTCATCGGCGACCGGGAGCGGCTGCACCAGGTGTTCGCCAACCTGCTCGACAACGCCGCCCGGCACAGCCCGGCCGGTGGCACGGTCGGGGTGCGCGCCGAGCGCCGCGACGACCGTCTGCTCATCGCCGTCTCCGACGAGGGCGAGGGCATCCCGCCGGACGAACGCGACCGTGTGTTCGAGCGGTTCACCCGGGGCGAGCGTCCCGGTGGCGGCGGCACCGGCCTCGGCCTGGCTATCGCCCGCTGGGTGGTGCAACTGCACCGAGGAACGATCGCGGCCGTCGACCCCGAGCACCCGGGCTGTCTGATCCACGTGGCCCTGCCACTCACCAAAGTCTGATCAACGCAATTCCCCTCTTCAAGGCAGAACTCTGCCCTCCGGAAGGTGTTCCGATGTCTCTGGCACCGCCAACCACGCCCGCTCCGCAGACGAAGCCGCTGCCTGTCCTGCACGGCCCCTGGCCGTCGACCGCGCCCTGGGCGAGGCACTGGCCCGGCCCGGTCCACCCGGCGTCGGCCCTGACCGTAGCGGCAGTCGCGGGGGCTGCCGTCGTCGCCGCCCTGAGCCTGCCGCTCGACCGGCCGGGCGTCGGGTGGCTGCTGACCGCGCTGGCCGGACTGGCCGCCGCGATCGTCGCCGGCCCGGTGCAACTGAAGGGCGGCCCGCCGCCGTTGGTCGTCCGCCCCCGCTACCGCCCCGGCCCGGAGCGGGTCGCCTGGGGCACCGCGACCCTGGCTCTGTTCGCCGTGGGCACTTTCCGCTCGGCCGGCTGGCTGTTCGTGCTCTGCCTGCTGGTGGCCACGTTGACCGGCGCGCTGGCCCTGGCCGGTGGCCGGTCGATGCGCAGCATCTTCGCCGCGTACACGATGCCGTTCGTCGCCGCCTTCCGTTCGCTGCCGTGGCTGACCCGCGGCCTGACCCGCATCAACCGGCCGGCCGGGGGCGCCGGGGTACGCATAGCGGCCACCGCCGGCGTCTCCGTCGTCCTGCTCGTGGCGTTCGGCGGGCTGCTGGCCTCGGCCGACCTGCACTTCGCGTCGGCGCTCGAAAGCCTCGTCCCCGACCTGGGGATCGACACGGTCTTCCGGTGGTTCTTCGTCGGCGGTCTCGCCGTTCTCTCGGCCGGCGCCGCCGCCTACCTCCGCTCCGCGCCGCCCGACCTCTCCACACTGGACGCGACGGAGGGCCGCAAGGTGCACCGCTGGGAGTGGGCCGTCCCGCTCGGCCTGCTGACGCTGCTCTTCGGGGCGTTCGTCAGCGTGCAGGCCGTCGTTCTGTTCGACGGCGACGAGCCCGTACGCGCCTTCGCCGACGAGGCCCGGCAGGGTTTCTGGCAGCTGAGTTTCGTCGTCGGCCTGACCCTGCTCGTGCTGGCCGGCGCCGCCCGCTGGGCCCCGCGCGAGAAGCCCGCCGACCGGCTGCTGATCCGGCTGATCCTGGGCGTGCTGACCGGCCTCACCCTGGTCATCGCGGCGACCGCGCTGCACCGCATCAATCTCTACACCGACGAGTACGGCCTGACCCGCCTGCGCCTGCTGGTCTTCTGGTGCGAGCTCTGGTTCGTCTTCGTGCTGGTGCTGATCCTCGTCGCCGGCCGGAACCTGCGGGCGCCGTGGCTGCCCCGGGTCGCGATCGCGGCCGGTGTCCTGGCCCTGATCGGCCTGGCCGTGGCCAATCCGGACGGGGTGATCGCCGAGCGCAACCTGCGGCACAACAACCAGCCGATCGACCTGGTCTACCTGGGCAACCTGTCGCCGGACGCGGTGCCCGCGCTGATGAAGCTGCCGCCCGAGCAGCGCGCCTGCGTGCTGCGGGCGATCAGCGACGATCTGCGGCCCGGCGACTGGCGCACCTGGAACCTGGGGAGCGCCCGAGCCCGCTCGCTGATCAACGGCCAGGTGGGCAGCGGGCAAGGCTGGTGCTGAGCAGGGCCGGCTGCCAGACTCCCCGGCATGACCGCCGAAGACCCGAGCGCCGCTCCCCGGCGTACGCGGGTGGTCCTGGGTGAGGTGGCAGCCCGCAGGCGCCCCGCCGACCGCGCCCGTTCCGACCTCGCGGAACAGACGCCGGTCGGCGAGGCGCTGGTCAAGGGGCTGATGCGGGCCCAGCTGGCGCTGGCGCTGCGGCTGGCGCTGGTGGTGGTGATCGCCCTCGGGGCCCTGCCGCTGCTGTTCGCGGTGGCCCCGGGTGTGGCCGGCGTCAAGGTCTTCGGCGTCTATCTGCCCTGGCTGCTGCTCGGCGTCCTGTCGTTCCCGTTCCTGATCAGCGTGGGCTGGGCCTACGTGCGCTGGGCGGAACGCAACGAGCAGGACTTCATCGCGTTGATCCGCAGGCCCGAGCAGTGAATCCGTACCTCGTCCCGGGTCTGATCGTCGTGATCCTGGTGACCGTCGGCATCGGCGTCTACGGCCTGCGTTTCGCCCGCACGACCTCGGACTTCCTGGTCGCGTCGCGGTCCGTGAGCCCGGCCTGGAACGCCGCGGCGATCAGCGGCGAATACCTGTCGGCGGCGTCGTTCCTGGGGGTCGCCGGGCTCATCCTGCGGTACGGCGTCGACGTGCTCTGGTACCCGGTCGGTTTCGCCGCCGGCTACCTCGCCTTGCTGCTGTTCGTGGCCGCGCCGCTGCGCCGGTCGGGCGCCTTCACATTGCCCGACTTCTGCCAGGTACGCCTCGGCTCGCCCACGTTGCGCCGGTTGGCCAGCATCTTCGTCGTCTTCATCGGCTGCCTCTACCTCGTGCCGCAGTTGCAGGGGGCCGGCCTCACCTTCACCACGGTCGCCGGCGGCTCGTACGCGTGGGGCGCCCTGCTGGTCGGCGTCGTGGTCACCGCGAACGTGGCCCTGGGCGGCATGCGGGCGATCACCTTCGTGCAGGCCTTCCAGTACTGGCTGAAGCTGACCGCCCTCGCCGTGCCGGTGATCTTCTTGGCCCTCCAGTGGCAGTCCGACGGCCGCCCGCTGGTCACCCCCGAGGCCGGCGCGACCTTCCCGGTCGCCACCAGCGTGGTGATCGAGCAGGACGCGACCGTCGGCGGTGTCCCGGTCGAGAAGGGTCAGCAGCTCAGCTTCGACGCGGGCGACCCGGTGCCCGCGGTGAGCACGGTCGACGCGCGCTTCGGCGTCGACTGGCTGCTTCCCGGCGGCGACGGCAGCCTGTTCGCCACGTATTCGCTGATCCTGGCGACCTTCCTGGGCACGATGGGCCTGCCCCACGTGCTCGTCCGCTTCTACACGAATCCGGACGGAGCCTCGGCCCGGCGCACGACTCTGGTGGTTCTTGGTCTGGTTGGCGCCTTTTATCTGTTACCGACCCTGTACGGCGTGCTCGGCCGCATCTACACACCGCAACTGCTGATGACCGGTCGCACCGACGCCGTCGTCCTGCTCCTGCCCGAAGCGGCACTCGGCGGCGGCCACCTCGGCCGGCTGCTCGGCGCACTGGTCACCGCGGGTGCGCTGGCCGCCTTCCTCTCCACCTCGTCCGGCCTGCTCACCAGCGTCGCCGGAGTGGTCTTCACCGACGTGCTGCGAGCCGGCCGCAGCGGCTCGATCCGCGACTTCCGGCTGGCCACCGTGCTCGCCGCATCGGTGCCGGTGCTGCTCTCGCTCTATGTCTCCAACATGGACGTCTCGCGGGTGGTCGGCCTGGCGTTCGCGGTGGCCGCCTCGAGCTTCTGCCCGCTGCTGGTACTGGGCATCTGGTGGCGACGGCTGACCGACGTCGGCGCGATCGCCGGCGTCCTGGCCGGGGGCGGCGCCTCGATGGCGGCCGTGCTGATCACCGTGCTCGGGCCGCCGCTCGACGGCTGGCTCGCCGACGCCATCGGGCAGCCCGCCGCCTGGACCGTGCCGCTGGCGTTCCTGGTGATGATCGCCGGTTCGTTGCTGACCAGCCGGCGGGTTCCGCGCGACATCGGCGCGACCATGCTCAGGCTGCACGCGCCGGAGAGCCTGCGGGTCTGAAGCCGCTGGTCAGGACCGACGGCATTGACTAGGTTCGGACCCATGACGGTGCCGGCGCCACGCGAGGGGGAACAGGCCGCGGCGATGTCGCTGCACGGCCTGATCAAGCGATTCGACACCAAGCTCGCGGTCTCGGCGGTCGATCTCGAGGTGCCCGCGGGCTCGTTCTACGGCCTGCTCGGCCCCAACGGCGCCGGCAAGACCACGACGCTGTCCATGGCCGTCGGCCTCCTGCGGCCCGACGCTGGTCGCGCCTTCCTTCTGGGGTACGACGTCTGGGCCGACCCGGCCGCGGCCAAGGCCCGCCTCGGCGTGCTTCCCGACGGCGTACGCCTCTTCGACCGTCTCACCGGCCCCGAGCTCCTGGCCTATCACGGCCTGCTGCGCGGCATGGACGCCGCCACGGTCGACCAGCGCTCCCGGGAACTGCTCGACGTGCTGGAACTCGGCACCGGCAACCGCACCCTGGTCGTCGACTACTCGGCCGGCATGCGCAAGAAGATCGGCCTGGCCTGCGCGCTGCTGCACGCGCCGCGGCTGCTGGTGCTCGACGAGCCGTTCGAGGCGGTAGACCCGGTCTCGGCCGCCCGCATCCGCGAGATCCTCCAGCGCTACGTCGCCGGCGGCGGCACGGTCATCTTCTCGAGCCACGTGATGGAGGTCGTCGAGCGCCTCTGCTCGCACGTCGCGATCATCTCGGACGGCGTGCTGCGGCGGCACGGCACACTCGCCTCGGTGCGCGGCGACCGCTCCCTCGAGGAGGTCTTCGTGCAGGTTGTCGGGGGTCGCACAAGCACCGGCTCGGAGCTCGCGTGGCTCTGACCATCCCACAGCGGCCGCCGGTCTCGCCCTGGCCGTTCGTCAAGCTCAAGCTGCGCCTGATCGCGGGCGGTCTGCGCGGCCGCCCGGCCCGGATCGTGCTGTTCGTCCTGGGTGTGGTCATGGCCGGCCTGTTCGCGATCGGCGGTTACGCACTGTTCGCGGTGCCCGGCGTGGTCGGCGACGAGCGGGCCGCCGGCATGCTGCTCCAGCTCGGCGGTTCCCTGCTGGTGCTGGGCTGGGTGGTGCTCCCGCTGCTGTTCTTCGGGGTCGACGAGTCGCTCGACCCGGCCCGCTTCGCGCTGCTCCCGCTGCGCCGCCGCACGCTGATCCTCGGCATGTTCGTCGCGGCGCTGGCCGGGTTGCCCGCTCTGTCCACACTGGCCGCCACGCTCGGCATGGTCAGCACGGCGGCTGCCCTCGGCGGCTCCGGCGCGGCTTTCGCGGAACTGGCGGGCGTGGTCGGGGGACTGCTGCTCTGCGTCGCGCTGAGCCGCGCGGTGACCAGCGCGTTCGCCACCGGCCTGCGGTCGCGCCGCTCGCGCGACCTGGCCGTGGTGCTGTTCGCCGTGGTGGCGGCACTGCTCGGGCCGCTGCAACTGGCGCTGCTGGCCGGGGCCGAGCGCGCCGACTGGGACGCGTTCGCGGTGCTGGGTGATGTGCTGGGCTGGACGCCGTTCGCTGCCGGCTGGTCCGTGGGCCTCGACGTCGCCGACGGGCGTCTCTGGGCCGTACCGCTGAAGCTCCTGATCGTCGCCGGCTCTCTGGCCGGCCTGCTCTGGTGGTGGAGCGCGACCCTCGAGGGCGCGATGGTCGGCGCCGCCTCGAACGGGTCGTCCGGCCGCACCGGGGATGTCGGCTCGCCGACCGGTCTGCTGCTCGGACGGCGGCTGCCCCGCACCCGCTTCGGCGCGCTGGTGGCCCGCGAGACCCGGTACTGGTGGCGCGAGACCCGGCGGCGGGCGGCGCTGATCACCTTCACGGTGGCCGGCTTCTTCCTGCCCCTCTCGATCACGCTGAACGGCGGCTCGGGCGGTCCGGCGGCCGCGTTCGTGGGGCTGCTGGCGGTGCTCGCGCTGGCCAACCAGTTCGGGTACGAGGGCAACGCGTACGCCGCCAACATGATCATCGGAGTGCCGGGCCGCACCGAGATCCATTCGCGGGCGGCCGCGCACGCCACCTTGGTGCTGCCGCTCCTGCTGCTCATCGCCATCGCCGCGGGGGCGACCGGCGGCCGGCCCGAGCACATTCCGGGCGACCTCGGCCTGATGATCGCCACCTACGGCGCCGGCCTCGGCCTGGTGCTGCCGGTGTCGGTGCGGGCCGCCTTCGCCCTGCCCCCGTCGACCAGCCCGTTCGCCATGTCGTCGGGCGGCGGGATGGCCAAGGGTCTGCTCACGGTCGGGGTCATGCTCGGCATCCTCGTCGCCACGGCGCCGCTGCAGATCCTGGCGTTCCTGCTCGGCGACGTGTGGTTGTGGATCGGGCTGCCCGTGGGGGTGGCCTTCGGCTGCGCGGCCTACCTGATCGGTTCGGGGGTCGCGGGCGAATCGCTCGACCGGCGCATGCCCGAGGTGCTGGCCGCGGTCACCCCTGGCCGTTGACAGCGCCGGATCGCGACACCGGTGGGGCCGGGAAAGCGAGAATGGCCGGGTGACAATCCACTCCACCGATCCCTTCGCCACCCCGGACGAGGACAAGTCGGCCGTACGGCGGCTGCGTGGGCGGCTGGCCGCCCCGGTCACACTCTGGACCACGGCCGGGCCGGCCGGGCTCACCGTGTCGTCCACCCTGGTCGCCGACGGCGACCCGGGGCGGGTGCTGGGGCTGATCGACGACGAGAGCGACTTCTGGGAGGCGCTCGAGACCAGCGGCCGGTTCGCGGTGGTCACCCTCTCGCCGGGCGACCGGCAACTGGCCGACCGGTTCGCCGGGCTGATGCCCGCGCCGGGCGGGCTGTTCGCCGGTGACACCTGGACCGACACCGACTACGGGCCGGTGCCGGCCGGTAGCGACACGTGGGCCGGCTGCCGGCTCGAGTCGTCCCGGGTGCTGGGCTGGGCACTTCTGGTCGAAGCGGTCATCGAGAAGGTCGAGGCCGGGCCCTCGCCGTACCCGCTCATCCACTATCGCGGTCGATATCACGAGCTCGGCGGCTGATCTTCACACTGGCAGCGCTCCGCTCAGCGCAGTCAGACCGCCACTCGGCGCACGGGCCGACCGGATGCCCTCGGGCAGCCTCCGGTGTTCGTACGTTGCCGGAAAGTCCGCTCCACCCCGAAGGTGGTGAACTCCGGTGACAACCGAAGTGCCCTCGTCCTCCACCGAGAGGTACCGGGCCGTCCAAGATTCCGAGGAATTCGGCCGGCTGCGTCGAGCCGCGCGCAGTTTCGTCTTCCCGATGACGGTCGCGTTCTTCCTCTGGTATGCGCTCTACGTCCTTCTCTCCGCCTACGCGCGCGGCTTCATGGGCACGAAGGTCGTCGGCAACATCAACGTTGCCCTGATCTTCGGTCTGCTCCAGTTCGTCACGACGTTCCTGATCGCCTGGTACTACTCGCGCTACGCGGACCGGAAGATCGACCCGCTGGCCGACAAGATCCTGGCCGAGCTGACGGCGGAGAACGCCGCCGGCCCCGCTGACAAGAAGAGCGAGGATTGATGGAGCCTCACTTCCTGGCCGCCGAGGTCTCCACCTCCACGTCCCGCGGTCTCACGATCACGCTGTTCCTGGTTTTCGTGGCCATCACCCTGGCCATCACGATCTGGGCCAGCCGGCAGACCAAGACAGCCACCGACTTCTACGCCGGCGGCCGCCAGTTCTCCGGCTTCCAGAACGGCATGGCCATCGGCGGCGACTACATGTCGGCGGCGTCGTTCCTGGGCATCGCCGGTCTGATCGCGCTCTACGGCTACGACGGCTTCCTCTACTCCATCGGGTTCCTCGTCGCCTGGCTCGTCGCGCTGCTGCTGGTCGCCGAGTACCTGCGGAACGCAGGCCGCTACACGATGGCCGACGTGCTCGCCTTCCGGATGCGTCAGCGCCCGGTTCGCACCGCGGCCAGCGCCTCCACCATCGTGGTCTCGATCTTTTACCTGATCGCTCAGATGGTCGGCGCCGGCGCACTGGTTGCCCTGCTGCTCGGCATCGCGCCGGGAACCACGTTCCTGGGTATGGACGCGGACACGGCCAAGGTCGCCACGATCATCCTGGTCGGCACGCTGATGATCATTTATGTGATCGTCGGCGGCATGAAGGGCACCACGTACGTCCAGATCGTCAAGGCGTTCATGCTGATGACCGGCGCCCTGCTGATGACGATCCTGGTGCTCGCCCACTACAAGTTCAACCTGTCCGCGCTGCTCGGCGACGCCGCCGCTCAGTCCGGCAAGGGAGACGCCTTCCTGCAGCCGGGCCTGCGCTACGGCGTCGAGTCGGCCAGCGCGTCGGCCACCTTCTACAGCAAGATGGACCTGCTCTCACTGGGCATCGCGCTCGTGCTCGGCACGGCCGGCCTGCCGCACATCCTGACCCGGTTCTACACCGTGCCGACCAGCAAGATCGCCCGCAAGAGCGTGCTCTGGGCAATCGGCATCATCGGTACGTTCTATCTGTTCACCCTGGCCCTCGGCTTCGGCGCGGCGGCCCTGGTGGGTAGCACGAACATCACCGCACAGGACAAGGCGGGCAACACCGCGGCACCTCAACTGGCCCAGGCACTCGGCATCGACTATCTGGGCGGCGAGACCGGCGGAGCGGTCATGCTGGCCGTGATCGCAGCGGTCGCGTTCGCCACCATCCTGGCCGTGGTGGCCGGCCTGACCCTGGCGTCGTCCTCCAGCCTGGCGCACGACTTCTATGCCAATGTGATCCGGCGCGGCGACGCCTCGGAGCGCGACGAAGTGCGGGTCGCCCGCATCTCGGCCCTGGTCATCGGTGCGGTGGCGATCGCCTTGTCGATCTTCGCGCAGAGCCTGAACGTGGCCTTCCTGGTCGCGCTGGCCTTCGCGGTGGCGGCCTCGGCCAACCTGCCCGCGATCCTCTACAGCCTGTTCTGGCGGCGGTTCAACACCTCCGGCGCGCTGTGGTCGATCTACGGCGGCCTGATCGCCGCGGTCGTGCTGGTGTTCTTCTCGCCGGTGGTCTCGGGTTCGGCCACGGCCATGTTCCCGGACAGCGACTGGCACTTCTTCCCGCTCTCCAACCCGGGCATCATCTCGATCCCGATCGGCTTCCTGTGCGGCTGGATCGGCACCGTGATCTCGAAGGAGGACGACAGCGCCAAGTACGCCGAGCTGGAGGTCCGGTCGCTGACCGGACACGGCGCGCACTAAGTCTGCATTAATTCGACATGCGGGGCCGGCCATCGCCGGCCCCGCATTTTGCCTGCTGGGGGTTCTCCCCACTTCGTGCCGTGTCGGTTTGATGGCAGGGAGTTCGTGCGCGGGGTACGTAACCTTGTTTTCATGTCAGCGCCCACGTCCCCCCTCGGGGGTTCCGGTTCCGGTCGAGCCTCTGTCCCGTCTTCGGGCCGGGCGTCGGCCCGCCCCTCTGGTGCCTACCGCGGCTCGTCGTCGTCACAGCGCGACGACTGGCCGGCCCGCGGGAGTGGTCCGGGGGGCGGTGGCGGCTACGGCGGCAGCCCCGGCGGTCCTGGTGGCCCCGGTGGCCCCGGCCGCGGCAACTCCTACCGCGGGCGCCGGCCCAAGCCTCGCTGGGGCCGCATCGCCCTGCTGGCCGGCCTGGCCGTCCTGATCATCGCGATCATCGCCGGCATCTCGCTCTACGGCTACGCCTCGGGTCTCGACAAGGACCTCAAGCGCACCGACGCCTTCTCGGGCATCAACGCCGACCGGCCGGCCAAGGCGATCGAGGGCGCGCAGAACATCCTGCTGGTGGGCAGCGACTCGCGCGACCCCGACGCCCAGGACGACGGCGCCGGCAAGTGGCGCGCCGACACGCTGATCCTCATGCACGTCCCCGAGGACCACAAGAGCGCCCAGCTCATCTCGATCCCGCGCGACCTGTGGGTCGTCATTCCGCGCAGCAACGAGGCGAAGTGCGGCGACGGCAGCCGGGCCAAGATCAACGCGGCCTTCGCCTTCGGTGGCCTGCCGCGCGCCGTGCACACCGTCGAGTGCCTCACCGACGTCAAGGTCGACCACGTGATGGCGATCGACTTCGGTGGCTTCAAGGAGGTCACCGACGCGCTCGGCGGCGTCGACCTCAAGGTGGAGAAGACGATCAAATCGATCCACAAGCCGTACCGCACGTTCACCAAGGGCACCATGCACATGAACGGCGCCGAGGCGCTCGACTGGGTGCGTCAGCGCAAGCAGTTCGCCCGGGGCGACTTCGCCCGCATGCAGCACCAGCAGGACTTCCTCAAGGCGCTCATGAACAAGGCGGCGAGCAGCGGCACGATCACCAACCCGGCCAAGCTCAACTCGTTCCTCAAGGCGGTCACGGCGGCGGTCACGGTCGACAACGACTTCTCGCTGACCGACATGGCCACCGAGATGCGCGGCGTACGCGGCAACAACCTCACGTTCATCACCAGCCCCAACAAGGGCAGCGACACCATCGACGGCCAGTCCGTGGTGGTCTCGGACAAGGAGAAGGCGCTCGCGCTCTTCAAGGCGGTGGCGGCCGACGAGATGGACACCTGGATGGCGGCCAACCTCAAGAAGGGGACGGACGCGGCGGCCGGCAACTGACCGCCGTACCCTGGTGGTCGTGTTCGGACCACAGGTACCAAGCGTGACCCCCGCCGAGGTCGGCGACGACATCTATCTGCTCGACGTGCGCGAGCCCGACGAGTGGGCGGCGGGGCACGCTCCCGGCGCCCACCACGTGCCGATGATGGAGATCCCGGCCCGCACGGCCGAGGTACCGGCGGACGTCGAAGTCGTCGTCGTCTGCCGGTCCGGTGGCCGGTCGGGCCAGGTTGTCTCGTACCTCATGGGCAACGGGTGGGACAACGTGCGCAACCTGGACGGCGGCATGCAGTCCTGGGCTGCCGCCGGTCGTGAGGTGGTAAGCGAAAACGGTCAGCAGGCCCGGGTCCTGTAGGGCGCCTACCGTGAGTGCTGAGCCCGACCGCGGCGGACAACAGGAACTGACAGAGCGTGGCTACCGTCCCCTGGTGTTCGCGCACCGTGGTGGCGCCGACGCCCTTCCGGAGCACACGCTCGGCGCCTACCTCCGCGCGCTGGAGGACGGCGCCGACGGGCTCGAGTGCGACGTCCGGCTCACCCGCGACGGCCACCTGGTCTGCGTGCACGACCGCCGGCTCAACCGCACGAGCAACGGCCGCGGCAAGGTCAGCGCCAAAACCCTGGCCGAGCTCGACTCGCTCGACTTCGGCTCCTGGCATCCCCGCTATCCGGTGGACGACGAGCCGATGCCGGAGCTCTCCCGCCTGCTGACGCTCGACCGGCTGCTGCAGGCGGTGTGCGACAGCGGCCGGAACGTCCGTCTGCTGATCGAGACCAAACACCCCACCCGGTACGGGGCCGAGGTCGAACGCCGCCTCGTCCGGACGCTCCAGCGCTTCGGCCTGACCGACCCGGCGCCGGAACGACCCGTCCAGGTCACGGTGATGTCGTTCGCCGCGCTCGCGCTGCGCCGCATCCGTGTCCAGGCGCCGGCCCTTCCGACCGTTTATCTGGTCGAGCTGCTGCCGCCCGGGGTGGGCCGGGGCCGGCTGCCGTTCGGCGCGCGCATCGCGGGGCCGGGTGTCTCGCTGGTCCGGTCGCGGCCGGGGCTGATCCCGGCCATCCGGGCGGCCGGGCATCAGGCGTACGTGTGGACCGTCAACGACAAGGCGGATCTCGACATGGTCCTGGAGCACCGGGTCGACGGCGTCATCACCGACCGGCCACGCTTTGTCCTCGACCACCTCGCCACCATGTGAGGTGAGTCACTATCTAGCGGTCGAGAAGCGAGGCAGACTCGCAGACATGCCGGACCGTCCCGACTACAGCGCGCTGACGCGAGGTCAGATCGCGATCCTCGACCGGATCAACGCCGGTGAAGCCGGGCTGCCCGTCCTCCAGCACGTCGTCCGCCTCGCTCAAGAGACGCTGGGCGGCCGGGGCGCCGGCTTCGCCGAGTACGCGTCCGACCACGGCCGCATCATCGCCGCCACCGGGGTGTGCACCGCGGCCATCGGCCGCCGGGTCGACCGCGCCGACCGCCGCCTGCGCGACGGGCGCACCCTGCTCATCCCGCTCGACTCGCTCAACGACGAGTTCGCCAAGCAGGTCGAGGGGGGCGACGTCCGGCGCATGCTCGGCGCCCGCTGCGAGGTCGGCGACACCATCGTCGGCTCGCTGCACGTCTATTTCGGCGACGGCGACGGCGAGCCCGGCCCCGAGCACCACGCCGTCCTCGAGTTGCTGGCCGGCCACGCCGGGCGCCTCTACGCCGCCCGTGAGGGCCTCCCCGCGCACAGCGCCGGGCAGGCCCGCCGCCAAGAGGGCCGCGACCTCTGGGTGGCCGTAACCAGCCACGAGCTGCGCACCCCGGTCACCGTCATCAAGGGCTACGCCGACACACTCACCAACCACTGGGAATCGCTCGGCGACACCGGCCGGCACGAGGCCGTCCGCGTCATCGGCACGCGTGCCGGCGAACTGGCCCGGCTGGTCGATCGCCTGCTTTCCGCAGCCACCGAGGACGGCGAGATCGGCGGCTCCCCGGCCGGCCCGTTCGACCTGGCCGAGACGCTGCGCGGGGCCGTCGAGGAACTGCCGGCCGACCTGCGCCGCCGCATCGTGCTCGACAACCTGCCGGGTGAGATGCCCAAGGCGTTCGGCGACCGCGATTCGATCGCCACGATCCTGACCGAGCTGGCCACCAACGCCGAGAAACACTCCCCGCCCGAGTCGGTGATCGAGCTGTGCGCCGGCGTCGACGAAGAGACGCTGCGTTTCCGGCTCTCCGACCGCGGGCCGGGCATCCGGCCCGAACACGTCGAGCGGGCGTTCGAGCGCTACTGGCAGGCCGAGGGCGGCGACCGGCGGCATCACCCCGGGGCCGGCCTGGGGCTCTACCTCGTACGCAGGCTGGTCGAACGCCAGCACGGCTGGGTGTCGCTGCGCCCGCGCGAGGGGGGCGGCACGACAGCCGAGGTCAGACTGCCGCGGGCCTAGGATCCCCCGACACGGGGAACCGGAGTGTCCCATTCGGGCGGCCAGCGCCTAGGCTGTCTCGCCGTGAGCAAGCGTCGTAACCAACGTCCGTCCGCACCCAAGCGCGAGAAGGTGCGGGACATCTTCGTGGCCCGGCCCTTCGAGGGCCTGGCCGACGAACCGGAGTGGATCGCGCTGCGCGAGCTGGTGCCCGCGGCCAGCGCTCCCCTCACCCTCCGGCCCGAGATCATCGAGGAGTACGGGGACCGTCCCATCACGCTCTCGACCGTGCTGCCCATGGCCTGGCCGGCCATGACGCGACAGGACGGCCGGGTCTTCATCGGCCTGCAGCGGCACGTGCAGTCGGGCGACGTCTCGCGTGACCTCGCCGTGGCCATCCTGAGCGCGCTGCGCACCGAGCCGGGCGACACCGTCTCGGTGCCGGCCCTGCCGGGCGAGGGCCCGCGGCTGCAGGACGTGCTGGTCGACGGCCCGCTCGAGATCACGATGCACGACGGCTTCGAGTACTGGCTCGACGCCGACCAGGCCGAGGACCCGACCGTGAAGGCGTCGCTCGAACGGGCGAACGCGTCGATCTACCCGACCGTGCGCCTGGCCGCGGGCCGGGCCGCGTACTGGTGCCGGGTGGCCCCCGACAAGGGCCACGTGCGCTGGGTGCTCCCCGACACCGAGGACCGCGCGCTCGACACGCTGGCGCGCCTCTCGGCCGCGCAGGAGCTGCTGCTGGGCGAGCAGACCAAGTTCGCCGGCATGTTCCGGGCGCACGGCCTGCTGGTGCCGGTGTGGGACATTCCGGGCGAGGCCGAGGCGGCCGACTGGGAGGCCCCGCTGGCCGACTTCGCCAAGCGCTACGCCGACACGCTGGCCGAGACCGGTTCGCTCGACGCCGACGCCCGCCGCGCCAAGCAGGGCCTCATCGGCCGCCAGCTCACATTGCGGTAGCCGTCATGATCCTGGACGAGCGATTCGAGTCGGAGCAGTTGGACCGCTCTGTCTGGGTGCCGTGGTATCTGCCCCATTGGAGCTCCCGCTCGCAATCGGCGGCGACCTACGAGGTGGGTGGCGGGGAGCTGCGGCTGAGCATCCCCGCCGACCAGCCGCTGTGGGCCGAGGGCGTGCACGAGACGCCGCTGCGGGTGTCGGGCATCCAGAGCGCGAACTACTCCGGCCCGGTCGGCAGCACCGTGGGTGGCCAGCCCTTCCTGACCGACCAGCCGGTGCGGGAGGAGCAGGGGGAGTTCTGGGGCTACACCCCGGTCTACGGCGACCTCGAGATCCGGATGCGCGGCACGATCACCCCGCGGTCGATGATCGCGTTCTGGCTCTCCGGCATCGAGACCGCCCCGGAGCTGTCCGGCGAGATCTGCGTCATGGAGGTCTTCGGCACTGATCCGCAGGCGATCGGGATGGGGCTGCACCGCTTCCGCGATCCGCGTCTCACCGAGGACTGGGGGACGGTCACCCGGGCGATCGACGTTTCCGCTTTTCACACGTACGGGGTGCAGTGGCGCCCCGGCTCACTCGTGTTCACGGTCGACGGCGAGGTGGTCAAGCGGGTCGGCCAGGCTCCCAACTATCCCGTACAGCTCGAGATCGCGGTGTTCGACTTCCCCGACCGGGCCCACCTCGTCGGCGGCGCCACGCCCGTGCCGGAGCTCGTCGTGTCGCACGTGAAGCATCGCCCGGCGGCGTGATTCACGCGCCCCAGGGCGCTCGCTCGATCGGGCAACTCATGCACCGCGGCCCGCCGCGGCCGCTGCCGAGCTCGCTGCCGCTGATCCGGACGACCTCGATGCCGGCCCGCTCGAGCTGCGCGTTGGTCTCGACGTTGCGCTCGTAGGCCACGCACAGCCGCGGCGCGATGGCCAGGGTGTTGTTGCCGTCGTCCCACTGCTCACGCTCGGCCGTGACCGGGTCGAGCCCGGTGTCGATGATCCGCAACCGGTCGATCCGCATCGCCTCGGCGGCGGCCTCGAGGAACGGCCGCGGCGCGGCGGCGCGGGGTTCACCGTCGGCGTCGGCCGTCACGGTGTACGCCTGCAGGGTGTCGGCGATGTTCGGGTACATCACCACCGCGTCGACGTCGACCATCGTGCACACGGTGTCGAGGTGCATGGTGGCGCGTTCCTGAGCGATCGGGACGGCCAGGATCGTGCGGGCCAGCCCGGCCGCGAACACCCGCCGGGCCAGCCGCTCGGCCCCGGCCGGGGTGGTGCGCTCGCCGACCCCGATCGCCAGCACCTCGGGCGCCAGCACGAGCACGTCCCCGCCCTCGAGCCGTTCCAGGGCGGGGTCGTAGAGCAGTTCCGAGCCGGCGAAACGCGGGTGGTGCCGGTAGATGGCCCGGGTCAGCGTCGTCTCGCGGCTGCGGGCGGGCATGGCCAGACTGGTGACCGCGACCCGGTCGCGTACCCACACCGAGGAATCCCGCGTGAACAGCAGGTTGGGCAGGGGATCGATCACGAAGTCGAGCCTGTCCATCATCTCGTAGACCAGGCCGCCCGGCCCGGGCTTGAGCTCCTCGTGGGCCAGACCGGCCATCAACACCTCGGCCAGGCGCTGGGGATCCTGGTCGGCCAGGTAGTGACGCACGCTCTCGCGCAGGGTGTCGCCGAGCCGGCGGTCGGCCAGCACCGTATCGGTGAGCTCGGTGCGGGCATCGGCCACCGCGAGCGTCTCGGCCAGCAGCTGACCCAGATAGAGCACTTCGACCCCGCGCTCGCGCAGGGCGGCCGCGAAGGCGTCGTGCTCCTCCTGGGCACGGCTCACCCACGGGATACCGTCGAAGAGCAGGCTGTCGTTGTTGCGGGGGGTCAGGCGGGCCAGCTCGGCGCCGGGGCGGTGCAGCAGCACCGTACGCAGCTGTCCGACTTCACTGTCGACGTAGTGCACCACGAGCCGACCGTAGCCCACCCGTCGATCTCGCGGCACCCACCGGGCACTCCGCGCTATCGGCCGATGACGTTCTGCCTAGATCATGAGACATCTGTGCACGAGAGCGGTACGCGGACTAACTTTGTCCCTGGAAACTGTCGAACAGGGGAACAGGCGTCGAGATGCACCATCCGCAAGAAGTACTGATGCGTGAATGTGGCATTCATCCCCTCTCATTCCACTTTCTCTCCACGACCGTGTCTTGCTTCCGTAGGGGGTCGAGCACTTACGGTAGTGAAAAGAGAGCCCGAAGGACCTTTTGCCGGAGGTCGCAGTGACTGTCTTCCCAGCCCGCCCTGCTCTACCCGCCGCTCCGAACACTCAGAGGATCGATCGTCGCCTGGGTAGCCCCGCCGCTCTCGAGGCGCCCGGTCGCACGACGACACCCGCCGAGTGGGCACGCCGCCGTCGCGCCGAGCGGGACGCCCGTCGTCTCGAGGCCGCCGGCGCTCGCGCGCTCACCCGCCTCGACCGTCTCGGACCCAACTGGCACATCGTGGACTGGCCGCGCACCGACGCGCTGGGCTACTACGAACCCGACCCCGCCGACGATCGCGCCGGGTTCCTGGCGATCGGCCCGGGTGGCGTCTACGCGGTGACCGTCGCCGATCACGGCCGCGCCCGCGTGCTCATCGCCGGTGACGTGGTGCAGATCAACGGTAAGCGCCCGCAGTACGTCGCCGAGGCCCGTCGTGAGGCCCGCCGCGCGAGCAAGGCGCTCTCCGCCGCCGTCGGCCTGAGCGTGCCGGTGACGCCCGTGCTCACCTTCGTGGGCAACGGCGTGATCAGCGTGCACGGCCTCCCCAAAGAGGTACTCGTCGCCACCGACAAGGAGCTTGACAGGCTGCTGATCGCGGGTGGCGCGCGCATCTCGCCGGCTACCGCGGGCAAGCTCTCAGCCGTGGCCAACAACCCGGCCACCTGGGCAAACGCGCCCTATCGGCCGGCCGGCGACTACCGTTGGCACGCTGACGGACAAACGGCCGCTGACAAGCGGACAGCACGCCGGTAACGTTCCTTCCGGTTGTAGTCGACGGCTTCACCGCCGCGGCACCGCTCGGGAGTCCGAGCGTCGCCGCGGCGCTGCCGTCGATCCGCAGGAGCGAGGAGGATCGGGTGGCTCACGTCGAACTCTCACTCTCGGGAGCGTTCGTGCCGCAGGCGCGCACTCCCTCCGAGGCCGAGTTCGTTCCGAGCCTCGACCGGTGGACGGCGACAGTGACCTCCGCCTCGGAACCCTGCCTCATCATCGACACGACGACCGCGATCGTCGCCGTTTCGGTCTCGTGCGGCGATCTGCTGGGCCTGGGCAAGCCGCCCGAGGTGCTCGGCAAGCCACTCGGCTCGGTGCTCCACCTCATCGACTTCACGGCCGGCGCCGGCGAGCTCGAGGAATCCGACGCCGACAAGATTCCGCCGTTGCTGGCGCTGCGCAGCGAGCGCCTGGCCCGCGGGTTGCTGCGGGTCGTGCCCGCGCCCGGCGAGACGCCGCTGACCGTCGACGCGATCGCCACGCCGCTGTTCGACAACGAGCGGGTGGCCGGCTCGATGACGTTCTTCTCGGCGGTTCGCTACTGATTCCGCCCACTCGTTTCGGGCGCATGTCCGAGCTGTGGCGTTTGACGCACCCCGTGGGCATTGGGCAACCCTGATCTCGAACCGTAGTCTGCCCTCATGCTCGATCTAGACCTGTTGCCTGCGGAGTACGCGGTGAGCCGGCTGCCGGCCGGTTCTCCGATCCCGGCTTCGCTGAGCGCGGGTCCGGACGACAAGAGCGTGATCTCCCTCAGTTGGGACGCCGACGAGCTCTCGATCATCTGCCCGGTCGAGCGGGTGCCCGCGGGTGCGGACGTCGACACCGCGTGGCGGTGCCTGCGCGTGGTCGGGCCGCTCGACCTCGCGCTGACCGGCGTGCTGGCCTCGCTGATCGGGCCGCTGGCCGACGCCCGCGTCAACATCGTCACGTTCTCGACGTATTCGACCGACTACCTGCTCGTGCCGACCGTCCGACTCAGCGAGGCGATCGACACCCTGCGCGCCGCCGGACACCGGATAGCGTCCTGACCCTGGTCACATCGGGACCAGCGGGACATAGCATGTCGGCGTGTCCCCCCGCACAACTGTCGTCCCCCTGGCGATCGCGGCCGCGGCTCTGCTGAGCGCGTGCGGTGAGCCACCGCGGCCGCTGCCCACCTCACCGCCGTACGAGTCGCCCAGCGCCGCACCGATCCCGCTGAACCCCTCCATCGCCCTGCCGCTGCCGACCGCGACCACCCAGCCGCTGCCGACCGGCACCCTCACGTACCCGACCGTCCCGGCCTACCCCACTCAGGTCTATCCGACGCCCACGCCCACGCCCACGGTGACGACGACCGCACCCGAGACCACCCCGGCCACACCGACCCCGTCGCACGCCGCCCGGTGCACCGCCCAGCCGACCCGGCCGCAGATCCTCGCGCTGATCACCGGCAAGCGCGGCATCCCCGACAAACCGCTGCGGGTCTACGAGGGGCCGTTCTGCTCGGGCGCCTGGTCGTTCACCACGGTCGAGGTCACCGGGGCCGACGCCGACGACCTGGAGCCGTTGATGGTGGTGGCCACCGGCGCCGGCACCACGCTGGCGCTGGTCGCGGCCGGCTCCGACGTGTGCATCGAACGGGTGCAGACCGCAGCCCCACCCGGCATCAGAGTGCTGGCCTGTGGCTTCTGAGGCCGGCCGAGGACAGGCCTAGACTGGCAGCCATGCCGGGAACGCCGCCTACGCGCTTCGTCTACCTCGGTCCGGAGGGCACCTTCACCGAGGCTGCGCTGCGCACCATCCCCGCCGCCGAGCGCGGCCTGCGCACTCCGGCCCGCAGCGTGCCCGAGGCGCTCGAAGCTGTCCGCACGGGCGAGGCCGACGCGGCGCTGGTGCCGCTCGAGAACTCGGTCGGCGGCGCCGTCCCGGTCACGCTCGACGAACTGGCCACCGGCAGCCCCCTGATCATCACGCGCGAGGTCGTGCTGCCGGTCGAGTTCGTGCTGGCCGCGCGCACGCCCGCACCGCTCGCCGGCATCCGCTCGATCGCCGCCCACCCGCAGGCCTCGGCCCAGTGCCGCAACTGGCTGCTGGCCAACGTGCCCGACGCGGTGATCGTCGACGTGCTCTCCAACGCGACCGCGGCGATCAGCGCAGCCCGCGGCGAGCACGACGCGGCCCTCTGCGCGCCGATCGGGGTGTCCCGCAACGGGCTGACCGTGCTGGCCGACAAGGTGGCCGACCACGCCGACGCGGTGACCCGCTTCGCCCTGCTCACCCGGCCCGGGCCGCCGGCCGAGCCCACGGGCGACGACGTCACCTCGCTCGCCCTCTCGATCCGGCGCGACCAGGTCGGGGCGCTGCTGTCCGTGCTCACCGAACTGGCCGTGCGCGGCATCAACCTGTCCCGCATCGAGTCCCGGCCCACCGGGGAGCAGCTGGGCACGTACGTCTTCTTCCTCGACTGCACCGGCCACGTGGCCGAACCACGCCTCGGCGAGGCCCTGCAGGGCCTACGCCGCATCTGCGCCGAGGTGCGCTTCCTGGGCAGCTACCCCCGCCACCGGCTCACGCCGGAGGCCCCGGTCGCATCCCCCCGGGGCCTCTCGAACAGCGACTTCGCCGACTCCGCGGCCTGGCTCGCCCAGATCCGGTCCGGCGACTTGGCCTGAAGCGCCAAGCGCAACCAAAGTCGCGTTGCGCCCGTCGCGCAATGCCCGCTGAGCGGAGCGAGGCCGGCAAGCTCAGCGAACTTTTTAGTTTCCGAAGATGTTGCCGAGGATGCCTTCCTGCTGCTGGCCACCGCCGCCGGCGCCGGCCAGGCCGCCCGGGGGCTCCTCGGAGGGCTGCACGACCACGAAGCCCTGACCGGCGAAGCTCATCGTGAACCGCTCGCCGGTCGTTCGGCCCAGCAGCGTGCCCAGGCCCAGCTGCTCGGCGCGGTGATAGCCGGTCTGCAGGCTGGCCGACCAGCAGATCGCGGCCTGCGGGTCGACGTAGGTGGGCTGGTCGACGCTGAGGACCACGGGCGTGCCCTTGGTGGTGACAGCGATCCGGCCGTGACCGGTGAAGACGCAGTTGAACAGGCCGGCGTTGGACATCATGCCGGCGCCCTGCACCATCTTGATGTCGTAGTTGAGCGACGAGTCGAAGGCGAGCACGTTCGAGCCGTTGATCGAGAGCGCGTCGCCCGGCTCGAGGTCGATGAGGTGGATGTCGGCCGCGTTCTCGGCCAGGAAGACGTCGCCGTGACCGCGTACGCGCATGAGCGGAACGCCCTCACCGGTGAGCTTCTGCTTGAGGAACTTGCCGATGCCGCCCGAGCCGAGCGCCTCGAACTGCACCTGCCCCTGGTAGGCGACCATCGAACCGACGCGGGCCATGAACTCGCCGTTCAGTTCGGCCTTGAGCAGCTTGGAGTTCTGGAGCCGGAGGCCGGGCTGGGCCGACTCCTTCTCGAGGTTGTCGGCGGAGAAAAGCTCGCTGCGCATGCACGCCTCCTGCTGGATGTTGTGCACCTAGAGTAGGAGGCTGACACAAGCCTTGTACTGCGGTTTCAGCCCCATCCCAGCTCGTGCAAGCGGTGGTCGTCGATGCCGAAATGGTGGGCGATCTCGTGGACCACGGTGATCGCGACCTCGTCGATGACGTCGGTCTCGGTGTCACACACGCGCAGCGTGGGATTGCGGTAGATGGTGATGCGGTCGGGCAGCACGCCGGCATAGTCCCAGCCGCGCTCGGTGAGCGCCGTGCCCTCGTACAGGCCTAGCAGATCCTCGCCGTCCGGCGGCTCGTCCTCGACGACGATCACCACGTTGTCCATGACCTTCAGGAGTTCGGCGGGCACCTCGTCGAGGGCCTCACCGACCAGTTCCTCGAAGCGTTCCCGACTCATCTCGACCGGCACAGATGCCATTGTGCCCCGGGCGCTCGAGGAGCGGCCGGGGCACGTGGTGATTGTGGATCAGGCGAGCTTGGCGCTGAGGGTGATCTCGGCGCCCGGCGAGAGCAGCCGGGAGATCGGGCAGTTCGCCTTGGCGTCCTCGGCGATCTTCTGGAACGTGCCCTCGTCGACACCGGGGACGTCGCCCTGGGTCTCGAGGTCGATGCGGGTGACGCTGAAGCCGGCGTCGGTCTTGTCCATGTGGACCTTGGCAACGGTGTCGACCGAGGTGGGCGTGAAGCCGGCGTCGGACAGCGCCTTCGAGAAGGCCATCGAGAAGCAGCCGGCGTGCGCGGCGCCGATCAGCTCCTCCGGGTTCGTCCCCTCGCCCTCTTCGAAGCGGGACTTGAACGAGTAGTTCCCCTGGATGCCGCCCTTGCCGGTCTTGATGGTGCCGGAACCCTCGGTGAGGTTCCCCTGCCAGCGAGCGGTTGCGGTGCGAATAGGCATGACCAGAACGCTAGTCCATGCGACGACTGCTGGCCGGGCGACCTGGCACAGGGCACCATGGTTACCATGCCCGCGCCGCAGCAGCAGCCGACGCCGCTCGAGATCGACGTGACCCCGCCCGAGGCGGTGGTCGAGTTCGGCTCGTCCCCCGAGCCCCGCCGGTCCCGCTGGAACACCAGCGGCCTCGCCCGCGACCTGATGGCCGACCGGCGCACAGTGCCGCTGACGGCGGCGCTGGCCGCCCTGGCCGCGCTCGTCTCGGTGCTCTCGGAATGGCAGGTCACCACGCTCGACCCGAGCACCCTGGGCGTCGACGCGGGTGAGCGGGTGCTGCCCACCGGCATCGACGACCTGGGCGCCCTCGGCATCGGCTATGTGCTGGGCCTGTTCCTGGTGGTGCCGGCCGTGGTGCTCACCCTGTTCGGGCCGCCCGGCGGCCGCCGCTACGCCCGGCTCGCCGGCCTCAGCGTGGCGGGCACGCAGCTGGGCCTGCTCATCGCCGTCGCCTCCGCGGTCAGCTCCGTGAGCTACGCCATCGACCCGGTCTATCGCATAGCCCTCGAGGAAGGCGAGGCCACCCTGGTGTACGGCCGGGGGCTGTGGTGCGCCTTCGCCGGCATCCTGCTGGTTCTGGCCGCGCTCTACCTGGCCGGACGCCACCTTCCGGCCGGAGCCGGCGCCGGCTCCGATTCGCCGGCGCCGATCGGCGAGGCCGAGCCGGATGCTGTGTGGTCGTGGCGGCGCCCGGTGGCCGACGGGACCGACCGCCCCGGCGACGAACCGCTCGACCTCACCGTCGCACCCTCGCAGCCGTTCACGTCGCTGAGCGACGACCGCGACCGGCCGAGCTGACGGGCAAACCGACACGGGGGGGATATCCGTGTGCTGAGCGGGCCTGGTCGCCGGTAGGCTCGACACTCGTGATTGACCTGCGTCTGCTTCGCGAAGACCCCGACCGGATCCGCGCCAGCCAGCGACTGCGTGGCGAGTCCACCGAGGTGGTGGACGAATTGCTGCGCGCCGATGAGGCCCGCCGATCGTCCACCCAGCGGTTCGAGGCGCTGCGGGCCGAGCAGAAGTCGCTGAGCAAGCAGGTGCCCAAGGCCTCCGGCGACGAGCGGGCCGCCCTGCTGGCCCGCACCAAGGAGCTCGCGGCCGAGGTCAAGGCGGCCGAGGCCGAGACGAGCACGGCCGACCAGGCGCTGCGGGCCGCCCACCTCGCGGTGCCCAACCTGGTGCAGGACGGCGTTCCGCCCGGCGGCGAGGACGACTTCGTCGTGCTGCGCGAGGTCGGCGACCTCCCGTCGATCGAGAACCCGAAGGACCACCTCGAGATCGGTGAGGCGCTGCGGGCGATCGACACCGAGCGCGGGGCCAAGGTGTCGGGCTCGCGGTTCTACTTCCTCACCGGCGTCGGCGCGCTGCTCCAGCTGGGCCTGCTTCAGATGGCGATCGCCCAGGCGGTCGAGCACGGCTTCGTCCCGTCGATCACCCCGTCGCTGGTGAAGCCCGAGTCGATGGAGGGCACCGGCTTCCTCGGCGCCCACGCCAGCGAGGTCTACCGCCTCGAGGCCGACGACCTCTATTTGGTCGGCACGTCCGAGGTCGCCCTGGCGGCGTACCACTCGAACGAGATCCTCGACCTCGAGGGCGGGCCGGAACGCTTCGCCGGGTGGTCGTCCTGCTATCGGCGCGAGGCCGGGTCGTACGGCAAGGACGTGCGCGGCATTCTGCGGGTGCACCAGTTCGACAAGGTCGAGATGTTCTCGTTCTGCAAGCCGGACGAAGCGGCCGACGAGCACCTGCGCCTGCTCGCGATGGAGGAGGAGATGCTGGCCAAGGTCGAGATCCCCTATCGGGTGATCGACGTGGCCGGCGGCGACCTCGGTTCGAGCGCGGCCCGCAAGTTCGACTGCGAGGCTTGGGTGCCGTCGCAGGGCCGCTACCGCGAGGTGACCTCGACGTCGAACTGCACGACGTTCCAGGCGCGGCGGCTCAACATCCGCTACCGCGACGCCGACGGCAAGCCGCAGACGGCGGCGACGCTGAACGGCACGCTGGCGACCACCCGGTGGCTGATTCCGATCCTCGAGAATCACCAGCAGCCGGACGGTTCTGTCCGGGTTCCGAAGGCACTGCAACCGTACGTTGGCGGCCGCGACATCTTGGAGACCGCGCGCTAACGCTTAATACACCCGTCGGCTACCAGTAGTCATAGCCGCTGGTAGTCGCACGGGTGTACCGTTCTCCTTCCGCCCTCCGCGGGGGTTTGCACAACCCTCGGAGGTAATCGATGGTCAAGCCTGGCCTCCCCAAGCTGATCGCGACCGATCTCGACGGCACCCTCGTCCGCAGCGACGACACCGTGTCCGACTACACCCACGAGGTGCTCGGGCGGGTACGGGCGGCCGGCATCCGCGTCGTCGGCGCCACCGGCCGCGGCCCGCGGCTCACCTCCCTCACCCGCAACGACATCCGCGACGCCGACTTCCTGGTGATGGCCCAGGGCGGCTGGGTGCTCGACCAGGCCGATTCCACCTATCTGCTGCGTTCCCGCCTGTCCGGCCCCGCACTGGCCGAGGTGCTGGCCGCGCTGGAGGCCGAGGCGGGCGAGCTCTCCGTCATGGTTGAGGCGCTGGAACACGACGACTCGCCGCTGTGGGGCGACTACGACCCGACGTGGCGCTATCCGGTGGTCCTGGAGCGCCGGCCCCGCGCGGCCTGCCTCACCGGCGACGTGATCAAGGCCTTCGCCCGCTCCTTCGCCTACGACGTCGACGAACTGCTCGCCGTGGCCCGCCGCATCGTCCCGCCCGAGGTGGCTTCCGTCACCCAGGCCGGCCTCGACTACATCGAGATCTGCCCCGCGAACGTGGACAAAGGCACCGGCCTGGCGGTGGTCGCCCAGGCCGTCGGCGTCGACCCGGCCGACGTCCTCGTCTTCGGCGACATGCCCAATGACCTGCCCATGTTCGCCTGGGCGGGGTGGGGCCGGGTGGCCGTCGGCAACGCTCACGCGGAACTGCGGGCGGTCGCCGACGAGGTCACGCTGACCAACGACGAGGACGGGGTGGCCACCTACCTCGACCGGCTACTGTCGAGGTGATGTCCTCGCCTTTTCAGCTCGTCGCCAGCGATATCGACGGCACGCTCATCCGCACCGACGGCACGCTCAGCAAGCGCACGATCGAGGTGCTCGACGCGCTCGAAGTGCCCTTCGTCGTCGTGACCGGCCGCCCGGTCCGCTGGCTCCGGCAACTCTTCGACCAGATGGCGGCCCCGGTGCCGGCGATCTGCGCCAACGGCGCCGTCATCTACGACGCCGAGCGGGACGAGGTGCTGCGAGCCGACCCGCTCCCGGTCGAGCTGCTGCTCGACGTGGCGAAGCGGCTGCGCGAGGCTGTGCCCGACGTCGCGCTGGCGGTCGAGGTCGAGGACGGGCGCGCCTTCTGGTACGAGGAGGCCTGGCCCGTGCGCTGGGAGGGCGACGGCACGTCCGTACGCGTTCTCACCACGCCCGACGAGCTGACCTCCGCCCCCGCCGTCAAACTGCTCGCGCGCTCGGCCCACCACGGGCCGGACGAGTTCTTCGAGCTGGTGAGCCGCACCCTGGGCGACATCGCCACGCCCACCCACTCGTCGTCGAGCGCCCTGGTCGAGATCAGCGCGGCCGGCGTGACCAAGGCTGCCGGTCTGGCCTGGCACTGCGAGCGTTACGGCATCGACAAGTCGAAGGTGATCGCCTTCGGCGACATGCCGAACGACATACCCATGCTGAGCTGGGCCGGGCACGGGGTGGCGATGTCCAACGCGCACCCCGCCCTCAAGGCCGTGGCCGACGAGATCGGCCTCAGCAACGACGAGGACGGGGTGGCGAACTACCTCGCGGAGCTCTACGGGCTTTAGAGGTACTGCCCCGTGCGGCCGCCCTCGGCGCCGCCTTCGCGCGGGCCGGGCATGCCGGGCAACACACCCATCGGCAGGGCCGGACGGCCGGCGCCGGCGCCGCGCATCTGCTCGAGCTGCAGCCGGGCCGCCATCTGCTGCGCGACGAGCGCGGCCTGGATGCCGTGGAACAGACCCTCGAGCCAGCCGACCAGCTGCGCCTGGGCGATGCGCAGCTCGGACTCGCTCGGCGGGGTCTCGCCCTCGAACGGCAGGGACAGGCGCTCGAGCTCTTCGCGCAGCTCGGGGGCCAGGCCGTCTTCGAGCTCGGTGATCGAGCGCTGGTGGATCTCGCGGAGCCGGCCGCGGCTGGCCTCGTCGAGCGGTGCCGCCCGGACCTCTTCGAGCAGCTGCTTGATCATGCTGCCGATGCGCATCACCTTGGCGGGCTGCTCGATCAGGTTGCCGGGCTCTTCGGGGTTGACCGTCCCGTCGGCGTCCATGGTCCCCAGCGGACGCCCGTCGGGGCCGACCACGATGACGGAACCGTCGTCCTGCTTGACGCTGCCTTGTTCGTCGGTCATGCGATCCATCTTCCCGCACGGTCTCCAGTCATCCGCCAGCGCCCATGCCGTCTTTCGCAGTGTCCGAGGTCACTGCCTCAGCTCGGCTACGACGCACTTCACACTGCCGCCGCCCCGCTTGAGCTCGGACAGGTCGACGTGCACGGGCTGATAGCCGGCCGCACGCACCTTGTCGCCCATCGCCGTCGCCTCGGTGTTGAGAACGACGTGGCGGCCGTCGCTGACCAGGTTGAGGCCGAACGCCTCGGCGTCGGAGCGGTCGGCGAGCACGGCGTCCGGGAAGAGCTGGGCGAGCACGCGCTGCGAGGCCGGCGAGAACGCACCGGGGTAGTAGGTGACGTGCCGATCGTCGAGGGCGGCCAGGGCGGTGTCGAGGTGGTAGAAGGCCGGGTCGACCAGGCGCAGCGACACCACCGGACGGCCGAGCACCTCCTGGGCCTCCGCGTGCGCGGCCGGGTCGGTGCGGAAGCCGTAGCCGGCGAGGACCAGGCCGCCGTACGCGCCGGGAAGGTAGGCGAAGTCGCCCTCGCCCTCGTTCACGTGCTGCGGCCCGGCGAAGTTCCAGCCCTGAACGGCGTAGAACTCGCGATGGGCGTCGGCCTCGGCGCCCCGCTGCGGGTGACGGAAGCGGGCGCCGTAGACGACGCCGTCGACCGAGAAGGCGCCGTTGGCCGCGTAGACCATGTCGGGCAGGCCGGGTACGGCGTCGAGCTGGTGCACACGGTGGCCGAGGTCGCCCAGCGTGTCACGCAGGACCTCCCACTGCTTGAGGGCCAGGGCGGCGTCGACCGGGACGGTCGTGTCCATCCACGGGTTGATGGCGTACTCGACCGTGAAATGCTGCGGAGGACACATGAGATATGTCCGGTTCCGCGGCCGGCGCTCGGTGTGGTTCATGAGCTAGAGCGTAGGTAGGCTGCGATGCACGAAACAGCTAGAAATCTTGTCTCTTGGGGGCGAATCGTTGCAACTGGACGCCGTGGATCAGCGAATCATTGCGTTGCTGGTCGCTGACGCACGTTCGTCGTTCGCCGAGATCGGGGCGAAGGTCTCGCTCTCGGCTCCGGCGGTCAAGCGACGGGTCGACCGGCTTCGATCCCGTGGGGTGATCAAGGGGTTCACCACCGTCGTCGAACCGTCCGCCGTCGGCTGGACGACCGAGGCGTTCGTCGAGCTCTTCTGCACCGGGCGCACCACCCCGGCTCAGATCACGGTGGCCACCCGCCGCCACCCCGAGGTGGTGGGGGCCTACACGGTCTCCGGTGAGGCCGACGCCCTCGTGCACCTGCGCGCGGCCGACATCGGGCACCTCGAGCAGGTGCTCGAACGCCTGCGGGCCGAGCCGTTCGTCACCTCCACCCGCAGCATGATCGTCCTGTCCCGTCTGGTCGAGACGCCGACGCCCGTCCCCGCGATGGATTGACCCGGGGAACCCGATCGCCGGCGGGCGCGTCCAACCGGACATGTCGCGTCGATCCTGGCTCTTGTCCGCACTGGCTGTCCTGCCGCTGGCCGCCTGCACCGCGTCCGGCCCGTCGGACGAGCCTTCGCCGGTCGCCGCACCGGCCCTGAAGCTCGTCGCGTTCGACTCCTGCGCCCAGCTCGAGAAGGAGCTGCGGGCAGCCGCCGAGAAGAGCTACGTCGCACCGCCACCCGTGCCCGGGAACGCCCGTGCCCTGGGCGGAGCCGAGGCGGCAAGCACGTCCGACTCCGGTTCTCATTCCGGCACCAATGTGCATGAGGTGGGCGTCGACGAGCCCGACATCGTGAAGACCGACGGGCGGCGGATCGTCGCCATCTCGGGCGGCGTGCTGCGCGTGGTCGACACGGCGGCCCGCCGGCAGACGGGGAAGCTCGACCTCGGCCTCCAGGCGTTCGGCGAGCCCACGCTGTTGCTGGCCGGCGACCACGCGCTCGTGCTCGCCGACGGGGGCGGAATCTCGCCGCTGCGCGATGACACCCGGATCATCCGGCCCGGCAACGGCCGCTCCGAGGTGCTGCTCGTCGACCTCACGGGCGGCACGCCGCGGCTGCTCAGCCGTTACCGCGGCGACGGCCGGCTGGTCGACGCCCGCCAGCACGGCAGCGTGGCCCGCGTCGTGATCAGCAGTAGCCCGGACTTCCAGTTCCCGTACCGGGGCGACCCCCAGCCCGAGAACGTGATGCAGGACGACCGGGGCAGCATCGAACGCGCGCCGATGGAGGCGTGGCTGCCCAGCTGGGAGATCACCACCGGCGGCGCGACGACCCGGGGGCGGCTCGAGTGCTCGGCGGTGAGCCGGCCGGAGTCGTACTCGGGTCTGTCGATGCTGCGGGTGCTCTCCTTCGACCTGAACGCGACCGCCCTCGGCGACGGGGAGCCGGCCGCGGTGGTCGCCGACGGGGACGCCGTCTACGGCAGCGCCGGCAGTCTCTACATCGCGAACAACCAGAACTGGCGGATGAACGCCGCCGGGACCGACGCCGGGCGGGCGGCCCCGCCGGACGGCACCGACATCTACCGGTTCAGCCTGCCGCCCGTGGGCCAGCCGCTCTACGTGGCGTCGGGCAAGGTGCCGGGGCGGCTGCTCAACCAGTACTCGATGTCCGAGTGGGACGGTCACCTGCGGGTCGCCACGACGAGCTGGACGGACGACGCCTCGGCGGTGCGGGTGCTGCGCGAGAAGGACGGCAAGCTGGTCGAGGTCGGTGCGGTCGAGGGTCTCGGCCGGGGTGAACGCATCTATTCCGTACGGTTCATCGGCCCCCGCGGCTATGTGGTGACCTTCCGCCAGACCGATCCGCTCTACAGCCTCGACCTCGCCGTGCCGCAGAAGCCCCGGGTCACCGGCGAGCTGAAGATCACGGGCTACTCGGCGCACCTGCAGCCGGTGGGCGAGAACAGGCTGATCGGCGTCGGGCAGGAGGCAACGGCCCAGGGCCGGCCGACCGGCATGCAGGTGTCCCTGTTCGACGTCACCGACCCGGCCGCGCCCCGGCGCCTCGACCAGCATGTGGTGCCGGGCGGGTCGTCGGAGGCCGAGTCGGACCCGCACGCGATCCTCTGGTGGCCGGCGAACGGGCTGCTGGTGCTGCCGGTGGCCGACGCCCGAGCCGACGGCGCGCTCGCCCTGCGGGTGACCCGCGACCGGATCGAGCAGACCACCAGGCTGGCGGCCGCGGCCACGGACTCGGGCCCGATGCGCCGGGCGGTCGTCGTCGGCGACGTGTTGTGGTCGGTCACCGACGGCGGCGTGCTCGCCTCGAACCTGTCCACCCTGAAGCAGGTCGGCTGGGTCGACCTGAAGTGACTGGGGCTTGTCCTGCCGGTCCGCACTCAGCCCCGCGGGCCGGCAGGGCAGGCCCCTTACAGATACATGCCGGTGCGGTGATCCTCGGCCGGCTCCTTCGCGGGGGCCGGCTTGTCGCCCTCGCCGAAGAACCGCTTGCCGCCGAACTCGCCGTGCAACCGGTCGTCCAGCTCGTCGGCCAAGCCGGTCATGACCTGCACGGCCAGCATGAGGTGGGTGGCCTGGAAGTTGCGGCCGAAGACCGGGATCGACGCCCACACGGTGTCCTGCGCGGCGTAGAGCCGGCCGATCGGCATCCGGTTGGTCAGCTCGGACAGCTTCACATAGAGCGTCTCGGTCGGCTCGACCTCGGTGAGGATCGGCGAGAACACGTCGACCAGCGGCGGATTGTCGCGCACTCGCACGAAGACCATCGCCGACCCGGCCCGGATGCCGATGTCGCCGTCGGCGTCCACCTGCAACTGGTCGACCGTGGTCTTGGACATGGTGGCGACCACCGTGCGGACCCGCTCGTCGAGCGGGACGACCTCGTCGGCCGCGTCGGCCAGCGCGGCCGCGAGCACGCCGTCCTCGGCGATGTCGTCGAGGCTCAGCTCGTCGTCGATGCTCGGCTCGTGCCGGGCGGTGGCCAGCGGCGCGGTGTCGAGGGGCTCGTCGTTCTCGTCGTGCACGAGGTAGACCAGGAACGCCGGGTGCGGTGCGCCGTAGACGTCGCGCAGCGTGCGGGCGACCACGGTGGCCAGCCGGTTGCTGTTGTCCTGAGTGGAGCTCAGGCCGAACGAGTCGCCCGAGCCCGCCAGCACGCCCGGCGGCGACCAGCCCAGCGCGACCAGGTCGGCGATCGAACTGCGGTCCATCCGGTAGCCCTCGGGCAGTCCCGCGTTGCCGATCGCCAGTGCCTCGACCACGCTGTCCTCGAGCACCCGGATGCTCACCGAGTACACGGCGAGACCGGTGCCCGACGCCGTCGGGTCGAGAGTCAGGTCGACGTGCGCGCCCGGGGCCAGGGTCGGCAGCAGGCCGGCCAGGGCCCGTGCGAACTCTCGCCACGCCTCACCGACCTTTGCCCGCAGGTCGGCCGTGGTGGGTTCGTCGAGGATCACACCCTCGCTGGATTCGCTGCCCTCGGCGCTCTGTGCCGTCATGATCGTCACCTCCGCTCCCGCCACCCTATCGAGCGGCGTCCGCCCCATCGCCCCGCTCTCAGGGGATGGGCGGTTCGGCCCCTTCGCCGGGTGACCAGGACACGGCCAACTCACTCAACCGGGCGGCGAGCTCGGCCGGATCGGCGCCCCGGCCGACGGCCACTCCGAGCAGGTAGGCGGTCACGGGCGCGCCCGGACGCACCACGCCGTGGGCGACGTCACGGGCCAGGTCGAGCACCAGCCGCGTCGGAATGTCGGCCGGATCGACACCGGCCCGCCGGCCGGCCGCCGCCAGCCAGGCGTCGAGTTCATTCATCGAGCCCACTCTTCGGCGGTGCGCAGATCGTCGTCGGTGTCGCAGTCGAACCAGGGGGGCGGGCCCGGCCGTCGCCACGAGACCTCGGCGACCCGCATGTGGTTCATCAGTTCGCGGACCGAGGCGCCGTCCAGACGGCCGCGCTCCTCGATCAGGTGGTCGATCGCCTGACGCAGGGCGGCCGTGCGCCAGACCCCGCACAGCATCTGTCGCCGGCCCTCGGCGTCGCGGTAGACCGCACCCTGCATCGGCGCCGACTCGGCGGTCAGGCGCAGCACGTCGATCGCCTCACCGGTGAGCAGCGGCAGGTCAGCGGCGAGCAGCGCCGTGTAGGAGACGTCGTCGGGCACCAGCGCCAGACCAGCCGCGGTGGCCGCCACCGGGCCGCTGCCGGGCGGATCCTCCCTGGTGGAGTGCACCTGCACGGGCAGGTCGGGCGGCACCCGGCCGACGACGATCCGAGGGTCGGCGTCGTGCACCGCGGCCAGCACGCGGGTCAGCATGGACTGCCCGGCCACGGTCAGGGTCGGCTTGTCCGCACCACCCATCCGCCGCGCAGCTCCGCCGGCCAGCACCACCGCCGCATATCCCCCCACGTACGTACCGTATCCCGACCGCGTGTCCAGCGTGACCGCGCGCTCAGTTACCAGTCGTTGATCACTGTGTGTCCCAGGAGTATCGGTGCGTCCCCGTCCGAGGCGGGCCGGACGCCGCCGACCGGCCTACGCTCGACCCATGGCGAGGACGATGACCCGGCGACCAGTCGTGAAGATCAATTTGGATGCGACCGGCGACCCCCGCCGCCGCCCGGACGACCTCGCCGCCGAGGAACCGCTCGAGATCCGCGTCCGCAAGGCGCCGCTGGCGGTCACCATGCGCACCCCGGGGCAGGACATCGACCTGGCCATGGGCTTCCTGCTGACCGAGGGCATCATCGGCAGCGCCGACGACGTGGTGACCGCGCAGTTGTGCGCCGGCACCGACACCCCGAACACCTACAACGTGGTCGACGTCGTGCTGGGGGCCGAGGTGCCGCCGCCGGTCACCGATCCGAGCCGCAACTTCTACACCACCAGCTCGTGCGGTGTGTGCGGCAAGGCCAGCATCGACGCCGTGCGCACCCGTTCGCAGTTCGACGTCGCAGCCGACACGCTCACCGTTGCCGCCGGCACTCTCGTCGAGCTGCCCGACCGCCTGCGCGCGGCCCAGCGCACCTTCGACCGTACGGGTGGCCTGCACGCGGCCGGTCTGTTCACCGCCGACGGCGAACTGGTGGTGCTGCGCGAGGACGTGGGCCGCCACAACGCCGTCGACAAGGTGATCGGGTGGGCGCTGCGCGAGGGACGGCTGCCGTTGACCGGGCACCTGCTGCTCGTCTCGGGGCGGGCCAGCTTCGAGCTCACCCAGAAGGCCTGGATGGCCGGGCTCCCGCTGCTCGCGGCCGTGTCGGCGCCGAGCACACTGGCGGCCGAGCTCGCCGACGAGGCGGGGATGACGCTGGTCGGCTTCCTGCGCGGCCGGAGCATGAACGTCTACACGTCGCCGGAGCGGATCACCGTCTGAGGCGGCCCTCCGGTTCGGGCGTGGCTGAGGGCTGCCTTCCGGTCGACACCATGGCCCGTACATCTAGGCAGCCCTTCCCCGCACCGAGCCCGCCGGCGGGCCGAAGTCCTCGACGGCCTCGTGGCTGATGCCGGCGGCCAGCAGACGGTCGAGGATCGTGGCGAAGCGGTGGTACGGGTCGTGCCGCAGCGCCCGGTCGACCGCCACCCGGGCCAGCGGACCCAGCCCGACCCGCCACGCCGCATAACCCAGCAGCGCGGCCGGGCCAGGCACGAAAGGCACCTCGACCCGGCGGGTCGTCTCGGTCCACAGCCGCAGGTGCCAGGGCTCGTCGGAGATGCGGTTGACCGCGAAGTCGAACGCCGTCCGGCCGATCAACAGGGCGCCCAGCCAAGCCGTCTCGTCGTACGTCAGGGACCGGCCCGCCGCATGCTGTCGCTCCGCATGGAGCACCGCCTTGCGACCGGCCCGCCCCATCAGGGTGCGGGGAAGCCCCTCGCCGAGCTTCAAGTTCAGGGCCGCCGTGGCAGCGGCCATCTGGCGGCGCTCCTCGCCCTCGACGGCGGCCACCTGCTCGACCAGCTTCTGCCGGTTGGGCAGCGCGACCTGACCCTGGAAGACCGCGGCGGCGGCGATCGGGCTGTGCGGCGACGGGACGGGAAGGCCCTCGGGCGGGCAGCAGCCCGGGTCGGCGCAGCCGAACGACCACCAGCGGCCGGCGGTGATCCGCAACTGGTCGCGCACCCGGACGCCGGCCCGGTTCAAGGCGGCCACGAGGGCGCCGATCGTCCGGTTGACCGGCTCGGGCGGGCCGAAGCCGAGGAGCGAGACGGACTGTGCCTTCTGCCGGGCGACCATCTGCGCTATCGGGCCGGTGTCGTCGGCGCCGGGCGGCGGCAGGTCGTGCCGACCGACGAAGCTGACGGCGCGCCCGACCGTGCCGATCACCACGAGGCTGTCGGCCGGATGGAAGCCGAGCAGGTACGGCGTGACGGCGATGAGGTCGGCGGGGCTACGGACGACGATCGTGCATTCGGGGTTCATGCCGGGCAGCGTGGCCGACCGAGGGCCTTCCGCGAGTGCCAGGCCGACGGCCTGTGGACGACACGCGGGTTATCCACAGCTAGGAGCGGAACGGGAGCTCGTGCAGCTCCAGCCCCTCCTGCTGCCACTCGTGGGGAGCGCGGTTCAGGTCGAGGGTCAGTTCGAACGACGAGACGACGTCGTAGCCGGCCGCGTGCAGGCTGCGGATCGCGTCGACGTTGCGGGACTCGGGTGAGATCGTCAGCGCGGTCATGTTCCGCCGGCGGGCCTCGTCGGCGACGTGTCGCAGCAGCTTGCGCCCCACTCCTTTGTGGCGGTGGGAGACCGTGACCACGATCGGCTCGACCTCGCCCGCCCGGCCCCGGAGCACGAGCCCGACCAGCCCGATCACGCCGTCGTCGGCATGGTCGGCCACCCACAGCCCGCCCAGATCGAGCCGGGTGAGGTATTCCTCGAAGCCCTCACCGGCGTCCTCGTCGGGCACGCCGTACATCCGGTTGTGCTGGTTGGTCAGCTCGGACCACAGGCGACGACCCGCGGAGTGGTCACTCGGACGGTACGAACGCACTGCGACAGGGCTCATGCCGACATTTTGACTCCGATTTTCCAGGGGCGTAAGCCGAAGCGGAAGATAAGGCAGTGGACCAGGCGTACTTGCGCGCGCACCCCGAGCACCTCCCGACATTTCTCACTCACCAGCGCCTCCGCGAGACGCCGGTGGGCGGCAGCAGCGTGTCGACCGCGAGCCGGCTGACGCTCGACGACGGAACCTCGATCTTCGCCAAGACGTGGACCTCCGGGGAGGCTCCGGCCGGCATCTTCACGGCCGAGGCGTCCGGTCTGAGGTGGCTGGGCGCGGCGGGGGCGCCGGTGCCCGAGGTCATCGTCGCGCTGCCCTCGATGATCGCGACCGAGTGGATCGAGCCCGGTGAGCCCACCCGCGCGGCCGCCGAGCAGCTCGGCCGCGACCTGGCCGGGTTGCATCGCTCGGGCGCATCGTCGTTCGGCGCGGACTGGAACGGCTTCATCGGGCCGCTCGGCCTCGACAACACGCCGACCGGCGGTGCTTGGGGACCGTGGTTCGCCGAGCGCCGGCTCCGGCCGTACCTGAAGATCTCGGCCGATCGGGGAGCGCTCACGACGGCCGAGGTCGAGCTGGTCGAGCGTATTTTTCCGATCCTCGAGGCGTACGACGACGGCGAGCCCAGCCGCACGCACGGCGACCTCTGGCCGGGAAATGTGCTGTGGGGCGCCGACGGCCGGGCCTGGCTCGTCGACCCGGCCGCGCACGGGGGCCACCGCGAGACCGACCTGGCCGAGCTCGCCCTGTTCGGCGGGGCGCCGTTCCTCGCCACGATCGTCGGCGCCTATCACGAGGCTTACCCGCTGGCCGACGGCTGGCCGGAGCGGGTTCCGCTGCACCAATTGCACCTTTTGCTCGTGCACACCGCGGCGTTCGGGGAAAGCTATCGCGGCTCGGTTCGCGCGGCCGCGTTATCCACACTGCGCGCACTGTGACGGAGTCGGCCGTCCACAGGCCGGATTCGGCTGAGGTCAACATCGGTTCCAGCGGATAGATTCGACGCGTGAGCATGCGTAGTGGGGCCCTCATCCCGCTCGCCGACCGATTCGGGCGAGTGGCGACCGATCTGCGCGTGTCCCTGACCGATCGCTGCAATCTGCGCTGCACCTACTGCATGCCCGAGGAGGGGCTGGCCTGGCTCCCGCGCGAACAGCAGCTGACCGACGACGAGGTGATCCGGCTGATCCGGATCGCGGTCGAGCGGCTCGGCATCCGCGAGGTGCGATTCACCGGCGGTGAGCCCCTGCTGCGCCGCGGCCTGGTCGGCATCATCGAGGCGGCGGCCCGGCTGACGCCGCGGCCCACGCTCATGCTGACGACGAACGGCATCGGGCTCGAGCGGCTCGCGGGGCCGCTGCGCAAGGCCGGGCTCGACCGGGTCAACGTCTCGCTCGACACGCTCGACCCGGAACGCTTCCAGGCGCTGACCCGGCGCGACCGGATGGCCGACGTGCTGCGCGGCCTGACCGCGGCGGCCACGGCCGGCCTGACCCCCGTGAAGATCAACACCGTGCTGATGCGCGACATCAACGACGACGAGGCGCCCGCGCTGTTGCGGTTCGCCCTGGAGAACGGCTATCAGCTGCGCTTCATCGAGCAGATGCCGCTCGATGCCCAGCACCAGTGGGACAGGCACACCATGGTCACGGCCGAAGAGATCCTGGCCGGTCTCGCGCCGTTCGGTCTCCTGCCCGATCCGGTTTCACGTGGAACAGCGCCGGCCGAGACGTGGTTGGTCCCCGGCCATGTCGATGCCGCCGGCAATCCGGCCCGGGTCGGTGTCATCGGCAGCGTGACCAGGCCGTTCTGCGGCGATTGCGACCGCACTCGGCTGACCGCCGACGGTCAGGTGCGCAATTGCCTGTTCGCCACCGACGAGAGCGACCTGCGCAAGCTGCTCCGCGACGACGCGAACGACGACGAGGTGGCCGAGGCCTGGCGGGTCGCCATGAGCGGCAAGCGGGCCGGCCACGGTATTGACGATCCGACGTTCCTCCAGCCGGCCCGTCCCATGTCCGCCATCGGAGGCTGAGTTTGCCGACCCTGACTGTCCGCTACTTCGCCGGCGCGCGAGCGGCCGCCAACGGCATCCGCAGCGAACCGGCGGAGGCGGCCACCCTCAACGACCTGAAGCAGCGGCTGACCGATCGGCACGGCGAACGCCTGGGTGTGGTGCTCAAGGCGGCCAGCTTCCTGGTCGACGGTCTGACCTGTCACGACCAGGCCGCTCCCCTGCCGGCCGACGCCACGGTCGACATCCTCCCGCCCTTCGCCGGGGGCTGACCGGGCCCGACCGTCTCCCGGCGGCAGCCGATCGCCCGGGGCGGCGGAGGCTCGTTCGGGTCGCGAGAATCGGAGTTCGCGAGCGATCCGGGGGTCGGAGTGGCATCAGAACGGGAGACCGCAGTGCGGCAGTCCTGGGCGGTTGCGGAGTCGTTCGGGCTGGGAACGCCGACTCAGGAGCTCGCGCCGGTCAGTTTTCGCAGCTCCCAGACGTGGCGATTGGTCACTCGGGACGGTTCCGCGCTGATCAAGCACGTCGCGGCCGAGGACTGGCTCGACGACTTCGCCCGGGCGATGGAGTTCGAACGGCTGGCGCTGGCCGCCGGCATCTCGATGGCCCGGCCGATCCCGCCGCTCACCGAGCCGATGAACCACGACGACGGCCCGGCCCGGAAGCGGCTCGGCTTCGCCGCGGCGATCGACGGAATCGGATGGGTGCGCGCCTATGACTGGGTGGACGGGGAGCCGCTCGCTGACGGGGACGACGTCGCCGGATGGCTGGGTGAGACATTGGCCCGGCTCCATCAGTTGGCGCCGACCGCGGACGCGGCGAGGGCGCCCGATTGGTACCGGTTGGACCAGCCCGAGACATGGCACGGCTGGCTTGACGACGGGCAACGGGACGGGCGCACCTGGGCCGCTCTCCTACGGCTGCACATGGCGGACGTCCTGGAGGCGGCCGGCTGGGTGGCGCGGAGCTTCGCGGCGGCCGGCGACTACGTCATGACACACCGGGATGTCGAGCCGTGGAACGTCATGATGACCGGTGGCGGCCCGGTGCTGATCGACTGGGACGTGGCCGGGGCGGACAGCGCGAGCCTCGAAGCGGCCCACGCGACGTTGGAGTTTTCGCGGCGAGGCCGACCCACTCCTGATCCGGCTGCGGTCCGGCGAACCTTCGAGGCGTACGTCGGCGCCGGTGGAACCCCGTTCGGCGGTTCCGACGTGCTGGCCCGGCGGGCCGGGCTGCGCCTCGGGCGGCTGGCCGAGCGATTGCGGATGTCACTGGGCGACCAGGATCTCGGGCCCCGCGAACTAGCGGCTGTCGAGCGCCGAGCCGCCGAGCAGATCGCCGAGATGCCGTCCTTCCTCGCTGCCCTTCGGAACTACCGCCTCTGACCGGATCGACGGTTCGTCAGTCCGCTCTCAGGAAGGACCAGGACACTTACCGAGGACAAGTGGCTGGGGGAGGACATCTTGGTGGTATTCGTCGGGCTGATCGTTGTGGTCATCGGCCTGATTCACTTCTACCTGTGGAAGCGGCTCGTCAAGGATCCGCTGCCCGGTAAGCGCGCCCGCCGGATCGGGGCAGTGGTCTTCGTCGGACTGGCCGTGCTGGCGCCCGCGACGTTGATCGGCGTGCGATCGGGGGCCCTTCCGTGGCTTGCCTGGCCCGGCTACCTGTGGATCGCGGTCATGTTCTACCTGCTGGTCACGCTGGCCGTGCTGGAGATACCCCGGCTCGCGTTGAGCCTGGCGTGGCGCTCGCGACGGCGTCCGGAAATGGAAACCGCGACCGTCAGCACGGCACCCACCGCAGGCGAGGGCGAGTCGGTGCTGACGGCCGAGAAACCACCGACCGTTGGTGGCGGCGACAAGCAGCTGACCGACGAGAAGGCCAGCCGGAGCGAGACCCCGGGCAACGCCGACAAGCCGGGCATCGACCGGCGGCTGGTACTGGCCCGCGGCGCAGCGATCTTCGCGGGCCTCACCGCGGTCGGCGTCACCGGCTACGGCGTGCGGACGGCGCTGGGCGGTCCTCGGATCGACCGCATCCAGGTGCCGCTGGCCAAGCTTCCCCGGGCCATGGACGGCACCCGGCTGGCCGTCGTCTCCGACATCCACCTCGGGCCGTTGACCGGCATGAATCACGCCCGCCGGATCGTCGACGTGATCAATTCGGTGCAGGCGGACATCGTGTGCGTCGTCGGTGACCTTGTAGACGGCAGCGTGGCGGAACTGGGGCGGTTCGCGGCGCCGCTGGCCGATATCCAGTCGCGGCAGGGGGCGTACTTCGTGACCGGGAACCATGAGTACTACTCCGGCTTCCAGGAGTGGGTCGACGAGGTCGCGCGCCTCGACGTGCGCCCGCTGCGCAACGAGCGCCTCGAAATCGGCGGCCTCGACCTGGCCGGCGTCAACGATCTGGGCGGCGCCGAGTCGGGCGACCCGCCCAATTTCGTCCAGGCGCTCGGCGACCGCGACCAGTCCCGGCCGGTCGTGCTCATGGCCCACCAGCCGATCGCCGCCCGCGACGCGGCCCCGTTCGGGGTTGATCTTCAAGTTTCCGGCCATACGCACGGCGGCCAGATGGCACCCTTCAACCTGCTGGTCAAGCTCGAGCAACCGGTCGTCTCCGGGCTCGGGAAGGTCGACGGTGTGCCGGTCTATGTCACGAATGGCGCCGGTTTCTGGGGACCGCCGGTCCGGGTCGGCGCGCCGCCGCAGGTGAGTGTGATCGAGCTGCGCTCCCCCTGAGAGGCATCAAGATCCGTAAGTCCGTCAAGCGTGGCGATTCGTGCGAGCGGTGGAGGGCGTGACAGGATGCAGCGCGTGCCCTCGGACCACGCAGGTTCTGCCGCGGACACGTACGTCGCGGACCTCCACATTCATTCGCGCTTCTCGCGTGCTTGCAGCCGTGATCTGACCCTGCCCAACCTGGCCTGGTGGGCCCGCCGCAAGGGCATCGCCCTGCTGGGCACCGGCGACTTCACCCACCCCGCCTGGTTCGACCACCTGCGCGAGAATCTGATCGATCGGGGCACCGGACTGTTCGGCTACGCCGAGGAGGCCGAGGTCACCAAGCGCCTGCCGGGCTCGCTGCAGACGAGCCCGGCGGCGGCGTTCATGCTCAGCGTCGAGATCTCGACGATTTACAAGCGTGACGACCGCACCCGCAAGGTGCACCACCTGATCTACATGCCCGACTTCGGAGCGGCGGCCCGGTTCAACACCGCCCTGGGCCGGATCGGCAACCTGACCGCTGACGGGCGCCCGATCCTCGGTCTCGACTCCCGCGACCTGCTCGAGATCACCCTGGAGTCGGGCGGTTACCTCGTCCCGGCCCACATCTGGACGCCGTGGTTCTCGGCGCTGGGCTCGAAGTCGGGCTTCGACGCGATCGCCGACTGCTACGCCGACCTGGCCGAGCACGTCACCGCGGTCGAGACCGGTCTCTCCTCCGACCCTCAGATGAACTGGCGGGTCTCCAGCCTCGACCGCTACCGCCTGGTGTCGAACTCGGACGCCCACTCGCCGGCCGCGCTGGCCCGGGAGGCGACGCTCTTCACCGGCACGCCCGACTACGCCGCCGTTCGCGACGGGTCCGGCCTGGCCGGCACGCTCGAGTTCTTCCCCGAGGAGGGCAAGTATCACGCTGACGGGCACCGGGCCTGCGGCGTGAACTGGGAGCCGCAGCGCACCCGCGAGCACGGCGGCCGCTGCCCCGAGTGCGGCAAGCCGCTCACCGTGGGCGTGCTGAGCCGGGTCGAGGATCTGGCCGACCGGCCCGAGGACTTCCACCGCGACGACCACGTCGAGCATCTGATCCAGCTGCACGAGATCCTCGGCGAGATCAACGGCGTCGGCCCCAGATCGAAGACGGTCGAGGCCCAGCTCAACCATCTGGTGGCGACGCTCGGCTCGGAACTCGACATTCTGCGCAAGGTGCCGGTCGACGCGATCGGTCAGGCCGGCGGCGACGAGCTGCGCGAGGGCATCACCCGCCTGCGGCGCGGCGATGTGCGACGGGTGCCGGGCTACGACGGCGAGTACGGCGTGATCACCCTCTTCGACCAGGGCGAGCTGCGGAATCGGGCCAGCGCGCCGCAGGTCGAGACGCTCTTCGACGTGCCCCAGCAGCGGAAGCCGGAGCCGGTCGCCAAGCCGAAGCCGGTCAAGTCCGTCAAGGCGCCTAAATCTTCCGAAAAAGCGCCGCCGATCACCCCGCCGGCCAGCCCCCACGAGCCGTTCGAGCCGATGCTGGCCGGCATGGAAGAAGTCGGCACCGGCCTGCTCGACCGCCTGGACGCGATGCAGCGGGTGGCGGCGTCCGCCCCCGGCGGGCCGTTGCTGATCGTGGCCGGTCCCGGCACCGGCAAGACCCGTACGCTGACCCACCGCATCGCCTATCTCTGTGCCGAGCTGGGCGTCTTCCCGGAACGCTGCCTGGCCATCACGTTCACCCGCCGAGCCGCCGGCGAGTTGCGCGAGCGGCTGGACGCGCTGCTCGGCGACGTGGGCGAGGACATCACGGTCGGCACGTTCCACTCGGTCGGCCTGACGATCCTGAAGGAGAACGCGCGGGCCGCCGGTCTCGGCGCGCACTGGCGGATCGCCGACGAGGCCGAACGGGCGGAGGCCCGGGAGCAGGCGGGCGACGACGACCACGCGTACGCGAAGCTGCTGCGCCAGCAGGATCTGGTCGATCTCGACGAGCTGATCACCATGCCGGTCGCCCTGCTGCGCGACGAGCCGGCCCTGGTCGAGAAGTACCGCCGCCGCTGGCAGTGGATCTTCGTGGACGAGTACCAGGACGTCGACGAGACCCAGTACGAGCTGTTGCGCCTGCTCAGTCCGGCCGACGGTAACCTCTGCGCGATCGGCGACCCCGACCAGGCGATCTATTCGTTCCGCGGCGCCGACGTGAAGTACTTCCTGCGCTTCAACGAGGACTTCGTGGACGCGCGGCTGGTGCGACTGACCCGCAACTACCGTTCGTCGGCGCCGATCCTGGCCGCGGCGGTCCAGGCGATCGCCCCGTCGACGCTGGTCAACGGCCGCCGGCTCGACCCGGCGCGGCTCGACCCGGAGGCGCCGCTGGTCGGCCGCTACCCGGCGGCCAGCGTCGCCGACGAGGCCGACTTCGTCGTACGCACCATCGACGACCTGGTCGGCGGCCTCTCCCACCGATCGCTCGACTCGGGCCGGGTCGACTCCCGCTCGGTCGCGGCCGGCAACCTGTCCTTCTCGGACGTCGCCGTGCTCTACCGCACCGACTCGCAGTCCGGCCCGATCGTCGAGGCACTGTCCCGGGCCGGCGTGCCGGTGCAGAAGCGCTCGCACAACCGGCTGCGCGACCGGCCCGGGGTCCAGCAGATCGCCCGCGAGTTGCAGCACGCCGACGCGCCTGCCGGTTCTCTCTCGGCCCGGCTCAAGCTGGTCGCCCAGGTGCTGGCCCAGCGTTTCGCCGCGCCCACCCTGGACGGCGGCGAGCAGCTTGCCCCCGAGGACATCTGGACCGCGGCCGACCTGCTGCGCCCGCTGGCCCAGCGGGTCGGCGACGACCTGCCCCGCTTCCTGCAGGAGATCGCCACCGGCGCCGAGGTCGACGCGCTCGACCCGCGGGCCGAGGCGGTCAACCTGCTCACCCTGCACGCGGCCAAGGGTCTCGAGTTCCCGATCGTGTTCCTGGTCGGTTGCGAGGACGGCCTGCTGCCGCTGCGCTGGCCGGGCAGTCCCGCCTCGGACGACGACATCGCCGAGGAGCGCCGGCTGTTCTTCGTGGGCCTGACCCGGGCCCAGGACAGGCTGTACGTCACCCACGCGGCCCGCCGGTTCCGGCACGGCAGCGAGCGGGAACAGAGCCCGAGCCCGTTCCTCGACGTGATCGATTCCGGATTGTTCGAGCGGCTCGGTGACACGGTGCCCTCCCGGCCGAAGGATCGCCAGCTCAGGCTGTTGTGACGGCGATCAGGGCCCCGGCCAGCAGCGCCGGTCCGAAGGGGATCGGCCGGTTGCGGCCGGCGAGCAGCATCGCCAGGGCGACCGGCCCGTTGATCAGGTGCGGCACGACCAGGCCGACGACGACGGATGGCCAGCCGGTGAACCCGAGGATCGTCGCGAGCACCGCCGCCAGCTTCACGTCACCCAGGCCGAGGCCGTGCCCGGGCAGAAGAGCGATCACCAGGTACGCGGTGAGGATCAACCCGCCGGCCACGAGCGCAGAACCGAGACGCTCCGGCCGCAACAGGGCAAGCGGCGGTACGGCAATGACCGCCAGAGCCCCGACCAGCTTGTCCGGAAGGCGCAGGCAGCGCAGGTCGATCAGGGCCAGCAACAGCCCCGGCACGATCGCCGGCAGGTGCACCAGCAGCAGCCAGGACGGCCCGAGTGTGGCGGCCAGCAGCGTGCTCGCGGCCGCGCCGGCCAGCACCGTCATCGCGTACGGCTGGGAACACCGACAAAACGCACCCACCCGGACCCACCCGGCCGGCCCGGTCGCGAAGCGCCGGCCGCAGCGGGCACACGCAGGCCGAGGCGGCTCTCCGAAGGAGACGGCGAGCCGATGCGCGACGCGGGGGAGGAACGCGGCCGCGGAACCACCGAAGACGGCCGCGAGAACTACCAGGGGTACGGACACGGATCGGCACCGTAGTAGCCGGACGACCGGTGTGCTGGTCGTGTTGCCGACACCGGCGGCGATTCCGTCCGGGTTTGTGTCGGCCCCGCACGCTACGGTGGCACCAGCGTTATCCGCTTCCGGAGGAAATCCTCATGTCCCAGAACGGCCCGTACTCCGGCCCACCGTGGTCGCACGGGAGCTCCGACGAGCCGTATGCGGAGCCGGCCGACCCCTGGGGTGATCACGGCGCTCCCGTCTCGGACCAGCCCTCCTGGGGTGGCCATCCGCCGTCGATCCCGCAGCAGGCGGTGAATTACCACTCCGCTCCGATGGGCCCGGTGGTCAACGAGTCCTCCTGGGACAGGCAGCCGCCGCCACCCCCGCCGAAGCGCAACACCCCGATCATCGCCCTGGTGGTGACGCTCGGCCTGCTCATCGTGGTCGGGCTGGGCGCGACGGCGTGGCTGCTCAACGAGCGCAACAACAACGGCAACGAGGCTTCCCCGAGCGCGTCGGCCACCACGCCGGTCGCCGGCCCGGCCCCGCAGGGCAGCGAGGACGCCCGCTTCTATGTGAAGAAGGGCGACTGCGTGGTCAACGAGGGCACCGACGGGGAGCCCAACATGCGCGCCACCGCCTGCACGAGCGGCACCTACGAGGTGCTCGACCGGATCAAGGGCAAGACCACGGGCGAGAAGGACGCCGAGCGCAAATGCTCGAAGGTGACCGGCTACACGAAGTGGTTCTTCTACGACAGCCCGCTCGACGACCTCGACTTTGTGCTCTGCCTCAAGGAGCACCGGGCCTCCTAGCCTGCTCTATCCCTGTCTAGCTTCCTGGCTAGAAAGCGGTAGAGCGTGCTCGACAGCCACTTGCGAGGTCTTGCTAGCGCACTCTAGCCATTTCGCTAGACAACCCGATACGGTGCAATGCGTGGATCCGGTGAGGAACCCGTACGCCCCCGGCGCCGGCCAGCGCCCACCCGAACTGGCCGGTCGCGACCGCGAGCTCGACGCGTTCGACGTCGTGCTCGAGCGGATCGCCCGCGGCCGCCCCGAACGCAGCCTGGTGCTCACCGGCCTGCGCGGTGTCGGCAAGACCGTGCTGCTCAACACGCTGCGCTCGGCCGCGATCGGCCGGCTGTGGGGCACCGGCAAGATCGAAGCCCGTCCCGACCAGTCGCTGCGCCGCCCCGTCTCAGCCGCGCTGCACATGGCGATCCGCGAGCTCGCACCCCACCACCGCGACCCCGATCGGGTCGACGACGTGCTCGCTGTGCTCAAGGCGTTCGCGCTGCGGGCCAACGACAGCTCGGCCAAGCTGCGCGACCGCTGGTCGCCGGGCATCGACGTGCCGCCGGCCCGGGGCCGGGCCGACTCCGGCGACATCGAGATCGACCTGGTCGAGCTGTTCACCGACGCGGCGTCGCTCGCCACCGACGTCGGCACGGGCATCGCCCTGTTCATCGACGAGATGCAGGATCTGGGCCCGGCCGACGTCTCCGCCCTCTGCGCCGCCTGTCATGAGCTGTCCCAGCTGGGCGCGCCGCTGATCGTGGTCGGCGCCGGGCTGCCGCACCTGCCGGCCGTGCTGTCGGCGGCCAAGTCGTACTCGGAGCGCCTCTTCCGCTACCAGCGCATCGACCGGCTCGACCGGGTCGCGGCCGACCTCGCGCTCTGCGCCCCGGCCGCACGCGAAGACGTGGAGTACGAGGCGAAGGCGCTCGACCTGCTCTACGAGAAGTCCGGCGGTTATCCGTACTTCGTCCAGGCGTACGGCAAAGCGACCTGGGACCACGCGCCGCAGTCCCCGGTGACCGACGCCGACGTCCGCGTGGCCGCTCCCGAGGCCGAGGCCGAGCTGGCCGTGGGTTTCTTCGGCTCCCGGTTCGAGCGGGCCACCCCGGCCGAACGCGAATACATGCGGGCCATGGCCGTGCTCTCGGGTGAGGGCGACACCGGCAACGACATGGACGCGGCCGTCCCCACCGCCGACATCGCCACCGCCCTGGGCCGCCGCCCGGCCAGCCTCTCGCCGGCCCGCGACGCGTTGATCAAGAAGGGCCTCATCTACTCGGGGGAACGCGGCACGGTCGCCTTCACGGTGCCGCATTTCGGCCGGTACCTGCGAACTCAACCGGTGTGATCCGCGCCGGGCGGGTATAACCCTAGGCATGAAGCCCGTACGCACTGCCGCCCGCGCGATGCTCGCGTCGATCTTCGTCGTCCAAGGCGTCCGGTCCCTGCTGAAGCCCGAGGCCTACGAGGAGCCCGCGGCCCGGGTCACCGAGCCGCTCAAGCCGTTGCTCGAGAAGCTCGACCCCCGCATACCGACCGACACCCGCACGCTGGTGCGCATCCAGGGCGCGAGCGACGTGCTCGCCGGGTTGGCCCTGGCCACCGGCCACTTCACCCGGCCCGCCGCCCTCGTCCTCGCGACCAACCTGGTGCCGGCCACGATCGCCGAGCACCCGTTCTGGGACCGCTCGCGTCCCGACTCCAAGGAACAGCAGGGCCAGTTCCTCAAGAACCTGGGCCTGCTCGGCGGTCTGCTGCTGGCCGCGGTCGACACCGAGGGGCGGCCGGGTCTGGGCTACCGCGCGAGCCACGCGGTCGACCGTTCCCAGCACTCGATCAAGCGCTCCCAGCGGTCGGTCAAGCGAGCTGTGCGGACGGCCCGGCGCGAGGCCAAGATCGCCGCCATGAGCGCGGCGACCGCGCGCAGATTGCCCGGCTAACAACCTCGTCGCGATCTTTGCGTTAAAGCGGACGAGGGGCCTCGCCACACGCCGCCTGCGCCTAGGCTCGCTTCGCTCGGCTGCGGCCCGGTTCCGCCATGACGCCGCTCTCCGGCTTCGTGGCTGGCATGGCTTCGCCGTGCCCGGAGGACGAGAGCGACGGGGGTCGCGCCATGCCGGCGTGGGGGCAGTATGTACGGAATTACAGGTCCGCTGCGGTGGGGCTCGGGTGCCTGGCTGCGCTGTGGGCGGTCGGCTGGTTCCTTCAGGCGTACGGAGGTCAGGCCGTCACGGCGAGGCCGTCCGAGCTACCCCCGGTCGCCACCGCCCTGCTGACCCCGCTCTCCGCTCTGCCGCTCGCCACGGCGGCCTGGCTGCTCGCCCTGGCCGGCCTCACCGCCCTCGTGCTGGCCGCTTTCGCCCTGGCCGGCCCGGTGGCCCGCCGCTACGGGCGCCGACGAGGCCCGGCCGCGCTCGTGGCGGCCGCACTGGCCCTGCTGGCCGAGCCCGTCCGCGCGTCGATCGGCCTGGGCCACCTCGACGTGGTGGTCCTCGGCCTGATCGTCGCCGACGTGGTGGCGCTGCGGCGCGCGGCCTGGGCCCGGCGACGGGCTGCCTGGTGGCCCGGCCCGGCTGCCTCCCGTCCGCCGCGCGGCCGCTTCGACGGGCTGCGGCGCTGTTGGTCGACCGGAACCTGGGGCGGCGCCGGCATCGGCCTCGCGACTGCCCTGGCCGGCGGTCCGGTTGTGTTCATCCTCTACCTGCTCGTCATCCGCCGGTGGCGGCCGGCGATGATCGCTATCGGGACGGCGACGACGCTCACGCTCGGCGGTCTGCTGGTCGAACCGGGCGGGCTGCTCCAGCCGATCGACCACGCCGGGGCGATCGGCGACCCGGCCAATCAGTCGCTCGCCGGTCTGCTCGCCCGCCTCTACGACTCGGCCAGCACTCCGGTGCTGGTCTGGCTCTCGTTCGCCACGCTGCTGCTCGCGGTCGGTCTCATCCGGGCCCGGGCGGCGCACGCCGACGGGGACGAGATTGCGGCGTTCACCCTGGTCGGGCTGACCGGGGCGGCGATCGCCCCGGTGACCACGAGCCACGAGCTGGTCTGGGTGCTGCCGGCGGTGCTGATCCTGCTCGACGCGGCGGCCCGGGTCCGGGTCGCGCGACGGCCCCGGCCGCGACGCTTCACCGGGTCCGGCTACGCGGCGGGGGCGTTGGTCGCCTACCTGCTCGTGCTGCTGCCTGCGGGATGGACGGCCGGCTGGAACGCGTACGCCCTCGCCGTGATCGTCCTGATGAACGCGCTGCCGTGGCGGCCCGCGGTCGTGCCGGCCCGCCTGCCCGTGCGCCGTCCGGCCGGCCCGGCCCGGGTGCCGGCGATCCCCGGGCCTAGGGGCAGTTGACCCATTCCTCGGTACCGTCCGCGAACACCTGCCGCTTCCAGATCGGCAGCCGCGCCTTGGCCTCGTCGACCAGCCGGGCACAGGCTGCGAACGCCGCCGCCCGATGGGCCGTGCTGACCGAGGCGACCAGGGCGACGTCCCCGATCGCCAGCGTGCCCACCCGGTGTGAGACGGCCACGGCGTAGACGTCGGGGTCGGCCGCGATCTCGGCGGCGACCTCGCGCAGCACGGCGGCGGCGCTCGGATGGCCCTCGTACTCGAGCAGGGTCACGCCGCGGCCGTCGTCGTGGTCGCGGACCACGCCCTGGAACGACACGACGGCCCCGGCCCGCGGGTCGGCCACCGCCTTCTCGTGGGCGGCCAGGTCGAGTGGGGTGTCGAGAACCTCGGCGATGGCGATCACGGGCGCTCCCCGGTGACGAGTGGGAGGGGCAGGAACGGGACGAGGTCGCCGGGGGCTGCTTCGGTGCCCGGGCGGACGACGACGAAGCCGTGCGCGTTCGACAGACCGCGCAGCATCGCCGAGCCGACGTGGCCGACCGGGGTGGCCGACCGTCCATCGTGGTCGAGCCGGGCCAGCGCGAGGTGTGTGTCGCCACCCCGCCCGCGCACCTTGGCCGCCACCTCGACCGTCGGCAGGGCCGGGGCCGGGCGGCCGTGCAGACCGGCCAGCAGCGGGGCGACCAGCGAGATCAGCGCGATGACGGCGGACTGCGGGTTGCCGGGCAGTCCGGCCAGGAAACGTGGCCGGCCGTCGGGGCCGGGCACCCGGGCCAGCAGCATCGGGAAACCGGGCCGGACTGCCACGGTGTTGACGATGTATTCGGCGCCGAGTTCGGCCAGGGCGGGATGCAGGTGGTCGACCGGTCCGTGCATCGTGCCGCCGGTGGTGCAGACCAGATCGGCCCCGGCCAGAGCATCGCGAACCGCTGCCAGGTGGGCCTCGAGAGTGTCCTGCACCGGGCCGGCGACCGCCGCCGGATCGACGGTCGCGCCATAGCGCCGCAGCCAGCCGGGCACCTGCGGGCCGAGCGAGTCGCGCACCCGACCGGCGCCCGGGGTGCCGCCGGTGAGCAGTTCGTCACCGAAGACCAGCAAACCGGCCCGCGGCCGGCGGTAGACGTTGAGCGACTCGTAGCCGCAGGTGGCGGCGACGCCGATCACCGCCGGGTCGATCGCCGCGCCGGCCGGCAGAAGCTCTTCGCCCTTGCTCGCCTCTTCGCCCGGCAGCCGCCACTCGGGGACGGGGCCGACGCGCGGCTCGCCGCTGACCCGGCCGTCACTGTCGCGAGTGGACGCCTCGATCCGGACCAGCGCCTCGGCCCCGGCCGGCACCATCGCGCCGGTGGCGATCTCTACGCACGTGCCGTCCTCGGTCAGCGGCGCCGCCACGCCGCCGGCCAGCACCCGGCCGACCGGCCGCCACGGTTGCGGACCGCGCACAGCCCAGCCGTCGATGCTCGAAGTGGGGAACGCCGGCAGGTCGGTCAGGGCACGCAGGGGCTCGGCCAGCGTGCGACCGTCGGCGTCGGGCAGCGCGACCGGTTCGGCCGGGCCGGCCGCCGCGCGCCCCGCCGCGTACGCCAGCTCGCGGGCCTTTTCCCAGTCGACCGAGGTGGTGCCGTCGCCGCTCACCGGTCGAGCCTATCCAGCCGCGCCCGGCGAAGGGTGATCGCCGCCGTGGATCTGGTCGACGGTGTGTCTGAGCAACGGCCCGAGAACGGCGAGCCCGTCCTTGGCCCCGCCGGTCGAACCGGGCAGATTGACGATCAGGGTGCGCCCGGCGACGCCGGCCAGCCCCCGGGAGAGGGCCGCCGCGGGCACCTTGTCGCGGCTGTGGGCCCGGATCGCCTCGGCGATGCCGGGGATCTCGAAGTCGAGCAGGCCGCGGGTCGCCTCGGGGGTGCGATCGGTCGGGGTGACGCCGGTGCCGCCGCTGGTCAGCACGACGTCGATGCCGTCGGCCACGGCCAGGCGGAGCGCGTCGGCCACCGGCTCGCCGTCCGGCACGACCACCGGCTCCCCCACCGCGCAGCCCAGCTCGCGCAGGCCGGCGACCAGGCGCGGGCCGCTCGTGTCGGCATAGACCCCGGCGGCGGCCCGGTTACTGGCCACGATCACGCGCGCGGACATCGTCACGGCCGGTCCTCCGGGCGTACCCAGTCGCCGGTCTTCCCGCCCTCTTTGCGCAGCACCCGCACCGACTCGATGCTGGCCGCCGGGTCGACTGCCTTGATCATGTCGATCATCGTCAGCCCGGCCGTGGCCACCGCGGTCAGCGCCTCCATCTCGACGCCCGTCCGGTCGGCGGTCTTGGTGGTGGCGGTGATCTCGATCGTGCCGGCCGTCAGCTCGAGATCGACAACGACGCCGTGCAACCCGATCGGATGACATAGCGGAATCAGATCGGGCGTCCGCTTCGCGCCCATGATCCCCGCGAGCCGGGCCACCGCGAGCGCGTCGCCTTTGGGTAGTTCGTCACCCCGCAGAAGAGCGATCACTTCGGCAGTGGTCACCACTCGACCGGCGGCAACGGCACGGCGGGTGGTCACCGCCTTGGCGGAGACGTCGACCATGCGCGCGGCGCCGGCCTCGTCGACATGGGTAAGCAGGGATTCGTCGGGCATACCGGGAGTTTATAGAAACCCAATTGTCAATGACAGATTTTAAGGATCTCTTGGCTGGTCAGGTGGGGTACGGAAAGAGGGTTAATATCTGCGGACGGGGGAACTTGCAGCATTCCGCAGCGTTAGGTAAACGACACCCTCCGCCATGCGGACACGTTACACCAAAACGACTTTCGCCATTGCGCAGCGTTCTCGCGCCGAGACTGCGGGTAATCAATTCCTCAAGGGTTACCGCTTTCTGCGCAAAACGGCACCAATCCCTATGAAACTCGCTTCTCCGCATATAGCGTTTCTTTCGTCGCGACACGACCTGATTCGAGGGCCACGGGCCCAGCGCGAGCGAGGAGAGCGCCATGAGCGGCCAGGAATGGGAATGAGCGCATAGGTGCGCGAAAGGGCCTCGGATGAATAGGCTTGAGCCCGAAGCTACGACTTCGATGCGCTCGGTGACGGGAATCCGTATGGCCTCAATGAGCTCCAACGACGACGCGACCGATCGACAGCTCCGGCTGTTCGTCGGTCTCGTCGTCGTTCTGGCGCTCGGAGCGGCCGGCGCCGTCGTGGCTTTCACCGCCGACCAGCTGACGACACCACCCGACTTCCTCGTCGTCAGCCTGATCTTCGTTGCGATCATGGTGTCCGGCTGGCTCCGGGTCCGGTTCCGCGTGCTGTCCAACCAGGACGTCTACACCTGGGTCGACGTGCCGGTGGTGATCGGCTTCGTGCTCGTGCCGGCGCCCTGGGTCATCCTCTGCTGGGCCCTGGCAACCACGCTGCGCCGCCTCGCGATGCGCCGCGGCCTGCTCAAGGACACCTGGCAGGTCGCCAAGGACACGCTGGCCGGCTCCGCCGCGGCGGCCGTCTTCCTGGCGCTGGGCGTCGATCCGAACTCCAGCCATCCCCCGTTCGCGATCGGCGCCACCGTGCTCGCGCTCGGCGCGATCGCGCTGGTCGACCAGGCCGCCTTCGTGCCGGTGATCGCGATCTCGTCGGGCAACCCACTGCGCCAGGTCGCCACGAAGAACCTCGACGTGAAGCTGGTCGGTCAGCTCTTCCGGCTGGTCGCGACGCTGGTCGTGCTGGCCCTGCTGGCCTACGAGGCCAACGTCTTCCTGCTGCTCCTGCTCCCGATGATCGTGGCTTGCCTCCAGCTCTGGCAGACCGGCAGCATGCGCACCCGCGAGGAACGCGAATCCTGGCAGCGTCTGGCCGAGGCGACCGATGCCCTCAACGCGGTCGACCTGACCCAGGTGCTGCACTCGGCGGTCTCCCGGGCCGCGGTCATCTTCTCAGCGGGCGAAGCCGAGATCGACCTCACCACGGCCGGCACCGACCGGGTGGTCACAGGATCGGCCGGCCGCATCCGCTACGACGGCCCGGCCCGCACCGACGAGCCCGAGCCGACCGACGACGAGCTGACCACCGATCTCGTCGCGCACGACGGCACCCTGCGTGTGGGCATGCTCCGGCTGCGCTTCGGCGGTGCGATCAAGCTCACCGAGTTCGAGCAGTACAAGTTGAAGACGTTCGCGTCGGCGCTCTGCACGGCCATCCGCAATGCTTCCGCGTACGCCGAACTCGAGCGCATCAGCGCCCAGAACGCCCACGACGCGGCCCACGACGCCCTCACCGGCCTGGCCAACCGGCGCCAGCTGTACGAACGGGCCGGCCGCCACTTCGACGGTCAGACCGACGACGGCGTGGTGGCGCTGCTGCTCATCGACCTCAACCACTTCAAAGAGATCAACGACACCCTCGGGCACGCGGCCGGCGACACGGTGCTGCGCAAGGTCGCCCGGCGGCTCAGCGACTCCGCCGCCCCCGGCGACATGGTGGCCCGGCTCGGCGGTGACGAATTCGCAGTCCTGCTCACCGACCTGCCCACCCCCGCCATGGCCGGCCACCGCGCCGACACCCTGCTCTCCTCGCTCGACGCGGCCATCGAGGTCGAGGGCATGCGGATCACCGTCGAGGCGGCCGGTGGCATCGCGCTGGCCCCCGGCAGCGGTGGCGTCAACGAGCTGATGCGACGGGCCGACATCGCGATGTACCAGGCCAAACGGGCCGGGGTTCAGACGGCGACGTACGCCCACGCGCAAGACACGGCCGACGTCAGCCGCCTGGTGCTCGGCGGCGAATTGCAGCGCGCGGTGGCCGAACACGAGTTCGTGGTCGACTTCCAGCCCATCGTCGACCTCGGCAGCGGCGAGGTGACCGCGGCCGAGGCGCTGGCCCGGTGGCACCACCCCGAGCACGGCTACCTCACGCCGATGGAGTTCCTGCAGACGGTGGAGCGTTCCGGCCGCCTGCCGGCGTTCGCCGACGCCGTGCTCGACCAGGCGCTCGCCGCCTCCGACCTGTGGCGCGAGGCCGGTTTCGACCTGCCCGTCGCGGTCAACGTGTCGCCGCGCAGCCTGCTCGACCCCAGCTTCCCCGAGACGGTGCTGGCCCGACTGAGCCGGCACGCCGTCCCGGCCGACCGGTTGATCTTCGAGCTCGCCGAGACGCTGACCCTCAGCCAGCTCGACGTGGTGGGACGCGCGCTCAACGAACTGAGCGAGGCGGGCGTACGGCTGGCTCTCGACGACTTCGGCACCGGCGTCACACCGCTGTCGGTGCTGTCCCACATCCCCGTCCACCAGCTGAAGATCGACCGCGAGTTCGTCGGCAACGTGCAGACGTCGTCCGAGGCCGCCGCGGTGATCCGCTCGACGGTCGACCTGGCCCGCAGCCTGCACCTCGCCGTGATCGCCGAGGGCGTCGAGAGCGAGCCGCAGAGGCACGCGCTGTGGAGCCTGGGCTGCGAAGCCGGTCAGGGCCATCTGTTCGCCCGGCCGATGTCGGCGGCACGGCTGCTGGCGACGTTGCAGCGGGGAACGGCCGGACGGCCGGGGACCCTCGCGGCGTCGCTGCACGATGGTGGCGCAGTCGTCCGCATGTCGCGGCGACGGTCCGGCGGGTCGGGCCGATCCGCTCTGCCACACTTGCCCGCGTGACTGAACCAGGGCAGACGGCGAGCAAATCAGCAGCTGAAGGGCCTGCCTCCACCCCCGAGGGCCCCAGCTCAGCCGACGAATCGCCAGACCCTTCCCCGCGTACGCCGGAAGGCCGCACCCCCGACAATCCGGCTACAAAGGACGAAGTGCCCACGCCGGCCGACGCTCAATCACCGAGCCCTGATGCGGATGCTCCGGTCGCGGCGCCGGATGAGGGCGGCACCGAGAAGGCGAGTCAGCCGGATCCCGCACCGCCCGTGAAGACGCCGAGCGCTGGTGCACAGATCGGCATGTACGTCGTCATCAGCGACAAGCCACTCACCACCAATGGGGCGAAGCCCGCCAAGACCTCCCGGATTGGTACCAAGGCCGCCGCCCCCACGCCAAGCGAGCCCGGGAAGTCACCCGCCGCACCCCCGGCACCGGCGACGCCCGCGGCACCCGAAGCGAATGCAGCGTCCGAGTCGGCCACAGCGCCCGAGCCAACTACGGCACCTGAGTCGGTCACGCCCGAACCAACCGCAAAGCCCGCAGAGCCCGACAAATCCTCAACGCCCAGGTCGACCGTAGAGCCCGCCGAGCCCAGCCCGGCCGCATCGAGCGAGCCAGACACAGCAACCGACCCGGCGGCAACCCCGGCCGACACCTCCGAAGTCCCGCTCGCCGCGGCGCCCCCTGACGCCGCAGCAGATGCGGCGCCGCCCAAAGAATCCCCGGCCAAGCCCGGCGAGACCGGACGGCCCGCCAAGCGCCCGACGGACAAAAAGGCCACGCGACCCGTCGGCGAGCCGGCCCCGCCCGGCCGTCTCGGCCGGTTCTTCGCCCGCGTCGACCAGGCCGCGGGCGGCTACGCCGTAGACCTCGCCCTCTACGCCCTGTCGGCCGGGTTCGCCCTCATCACCGCGCTGAACTCGACCCTGCTGCCCCACCGTGCGTGGGGCGCCATCGCCGTCTGGGCCTACGCCGGAGCGTTCGTCGTAGCCGCCCTCCAGCTCACCGGCCACCTACTGACCCGCCGCCGCGCCACCAGCCGCCTGGCCGCGCTGTTCGGCAACGGAAGCCGGGCCACCGTCACCTGGATCGTGTGGGCCGCGGCCGCCCTGGTTCCCGTGGTCGTCCAGGCGATCCAGCGGGCTGACGGCCGCACCGACCGTGCCCAGGAAGAGGTGATGGTCGTCGAGCACATGGGCGAGCGTCTGCTCAACACCGGCACCCCGTACCTCTCGCGTGAGACGATCGCCGCCCTGCCCGACACCGGACGACTGATGGGCTACAGCCCGTACCAGCCGGGAATGTCGATCTTCGGCCTGCCACGGGCCCTCTTCGGCGATGTCTGGTGGACCGACGCCCGCATCTGGTTCGCCCTGTCCACCGCCCTGATCCTGATCGCCGCCGTCCTGCTGCTGCGGTCCGCCCGGTCCTTCCCGACCGTCCGCGCATTGCAGGCGGTGACCGTCCTGCCGATCTGCGCGCTCACCCTGGCCACCGGCGGCGACGACATCCCCGTGCTCGCCTTCTGCCTGCTGGCGCTGGCTCTCGCGGCCACCGACCGTTACGGCTGGGCCGGCGTCGCCGTCGGCGCGGCCGCCGCCTGCAAACTCTTCGCGTTGCCGGTGGTCGCCGTCCTGGCCGTCCTCGCCATGGCCGTCGCCCGGGGTAGCCGGCTGCTGCCGGGCGCAATCGGTCTGCCGATTCTCGTGCTGGTCCCGCCGTTCCAGGTCAGCCAGGACGGCTTCGTCGAGAACGTGATCCGCTTCCCGCTCGGGCACGGACTCGTCACCAGTCCGGCGCAGTCCCCGTTCCCCGGGTACCTGATCGCACAGAACGTGCCCAACGGCCGCTATCTCACCCTCGGGTTGCTGGCCGCGGTGGCGGTCGTCATTACCGTACGGATGCTCTGGTGGCCCCCGCGCACCGCCGCGACCGCGTCGTTGATCTGTGGCTGGGGGCTGCTGGCGGCGATTCTGCTGATGCCGACGACTCGCTTCGGGTACCTGCTGTATCCGATCGCGTTCCTCTTCTGGGCCGCCGCCCTGCGCCCGGCACACAGGAACCACACAGCCACAAGTGGCCCGTTGGATGACACAGCCTTGTACCGTTTGTGAGATGCAGATGACCTGTCCGAAGTGTCACGGCGAGATGCGAGTGTACGAGCGCAGCGGCGTCACGGTCGACCAGTGCACCGAGTGCCGAGGGATCTTCCTCGACCGTGGTGAGCTCGAGAAGCTGTTCGAGGCCGAGTCGAATTTCAACACTCGCCAGGCTCCGCCGCAGTCCGCTCCGCCGCGTCCGGCCGCTGCTCCGCCGCCGCCGGGTTACGGCCAGCCCCAGCCGGGTGGTTACGCCCCGCCGCCTCCGCCGCCGGGCTACGGCCAGCCGACGCACGGTTACCCGCCGGCGCCCGTTCCGGGTCACGCCCCCGCCTACGGCCACCACGGCCACTACCAGCGTGGCCACCACGGCCACTACCAGCGCCGCAAGAGCTTCCTGCACAACCTCTTCGACTGAGGTCGCGCCGGCCACCGCCCGCCGGTCCCGTCCGGGGCCGGCGGCGGGGTCAACTTGTGCTTACCACGTGCCGTCGTCGCGCACGCGCCGCGCCGGCCCGTCGCCGGTGAGCAGCCCGGTCAGCGCCTCGTCGAGCGTGCTGCCGACGAACCACTCGCCGCCCTGGTCGAACACGAACACCCGCCCCAGCTCGTCGATCGCCACCACCGCGTCGCCGCCCTCGATCCCGATTGGGAAGAGTGGCACGCCCGTGAGCTCGGCGAATTCGGCCAGCGCAGCCGCCGAGTGAGCCCCCGGCACAGGATCGAGCCGCAACAGCCGGATCGCCCGCCGCAGCCCGGGCCCCCGCCGCGCACAGCGCACCCCGGGAAAGTCCGCCACCGCTGCCCGAGCCGCCTCGGACGGGCTCAGCCGTCCGCCGGAGGCCTCGACCGCCCGATCGACAGCGTCCTCGCCCTGTGATCCCGTGCCCGCCCCGATCCACCCGCCGCCGGCCAGTGTGCGCGCCACCTCGTGGGGGAAGCGCCCGGCCACCGGGACCCGGTCGGAGCCGTGCCGCCACTCGCTCGCGAACGCCCTGTCCGACCACGGGAGCACCGCCAGGTCGACGAGCACGCTGATGCACGTCTCGCACGGGCGGTGCTCCTGCCCGCCGACGGGATCGCCCTGGTCGCGTACGAGGAAAGCAGCGAACGCGGCCCCGGTCAGCCAGGCCCTCGCGTCGTCGAGCGCGAACTCCCGCCCGCGGGCGCGGGTGGCCTCGTGCAACGCGTCGGAGAGGGCGATCAACTCGGCGTGCCGCTCGACGCCGCGCACCTGACTCTCAGTGCCCAGCCTGTCGAGCCTGTCCACCACCAATGGATGGTGACTGATTCGCTGGTCACCCTTCGCACCCTGAGCGCGGAACAGTCGCTCACCCACGGTCAGATGCGCGGCCGTCGTCGGAGTGGGCCGGCGACGCGTCAGACGATGCAGCGCGACGGCCGGATCCACCGTTCCCGGCGGGCTCGGACGGCGGTCGCGATAGATGGCGGCGATCTCCTCGGGCGGCACCCCGGGCCAGGTAGAGAGCACTCCCGTCTCCCGGTCGATCACCGTGCGTGCGCCGTCACCGGGCACGGGACGCACAGACGTCGGCTGCCGCGTCCAGATCACGTAACCGAGGTCGAACTCGCTGAGCATCGGCTCACACCCGTACCCACGCTGCTCGGATTCGTTGCGCGCCCAGCGCGCCGCGATCGCCTCGGCCTCCGCTCGCGTGATCACCGCGCCTCCTCTCGAAGCCCTGAACCCGATCGCCCGTGGCGACGTTCGCAGATTGAAGTTAACCGAACACGCAAAGTCCCGACACGGACGAGGGGTGTGACCCGGTGGCTGTTACGGCAAATCGCGACGCGAATCGGGAACTGCGCGACCGGCTCGCGGAAGTGCACGAGCGGTATGCGCGCCTGCGGTCCGATCTGGATGGTCTGCAGCGACGCCTCGACGACGTCCGCGTCACCGTCGTCTCGAATGACGGACTCGTCCGCGTCACGGTCGGCCCGCGCGGCGAGTTGATCGATTTGCGGCTCATCCGCCGGGCCACCCGGAACATGGACAACGAATACGTCTCCCGGACGATCGTCGCCACCGTCCACACTGCTGCCGAGCGTGCCGCGGAACGCGTTCAGACTTTGATGGCCGACTATCTCCCGCCCGATTCCGGCGCCCTTCGCTATCTGCGCGACCACAACTTCGGTTCGCTGCTCGGACGGTCCGACGAGATCGTTCAGGACCTGGCCGGCCGCGATGAGTGACGCCCGGCTGCGGCTCGACGCCGAGGAGGCCCTCGCCGGATCAAGCGCCCTGAGCGCGGCCGGCGAGGACCTCGGCGCGCGCCGCAACCGGGCCGGCGCCGAGATCGCAGCGGCCAGCTCGGCCGTCCCGTGGGGCCGCGACGAGTACGGCCAGTCCTTCGAGAAGCACTACCGGCCGTTCGAGCAGCAGGTACTTGACGCGTGGCAGCAGCTCGCGGCCTACCTGGCCGGACTCGGCGACGCCGCGGCGCTGTCCGTCCGCGACAACCTGGCCGCCGACGCCGAAGCCGCACAGCGTGTCCATTCCACGTATCGGGGCCGATCATGACCGTGCTGCCCAGCCCCATCCCCCACCCGCTGGAGTTCAGCCCGTTCGACGTCCCCGCCTGGGCCTACGAGGCGCTCGAGTGGGTGGTCGGCTTCGACTGGCCGGCCGGCAACGAGGTCGCCACCTGGGACGTCGCCGACCGGTGGTACGCCCTGGCCACGTCGCTGGCCGAGCCGAACGAGGCTGCGATGTCGGCCGCCGGCCGCTTCCTGTCCGGTTACGGCGGCGCGGGCGTCACCGCCGACGGCTTCGCCGACGCCTGGCGGATGGTCGCGGGCGACGACGACGCGCCGCTCCACGACCTGCTGCGCGTATCGGACGAGCTGGGCAAACTCGTCGAAGGCGCCGGCGCCGACCTCGAAGCGGCCAAGATCGAAGCCTGGATCGAGATCGGCATCTTCCTCATCGAACTCGTCGGCATGGCGGTCACCGTCGCGCTCACCCTGGGCGCGGCGTCACCGGCCGCCGGCGGGCTCATCGTCGCCACCCGCCTGGCCGTCCAGCAGATCTTCCGCCGCCTGGTCGAGCAGCTGGGCACGAAGGCCCTCAAGCAGACCGCGGGTCGCGCGATCAAGCAGGTGACGAGCCGCGAAGGCCTGCAACGGCTCGGCCGCGAGGCGCTCGACGAGGGCTTCGACGAGGCCCGCGAGGAGATCGCCACCAACGGCGGCATCCAGATGTATCAGCAGTCGACCGGCCGCTCCGACGGCTTCGACCTCGAGGACATGGGCCGGACCGCGCTGGCCGGTTTCGCCGGAGGAGTCGCCTCAACCGGAGCCCAGGCCGGCGCGCACGGCCACGGCGGCATGCTGCGCGGCGCCGGCGGCGAGGTAATGGCCGAGTTCGGCGCCGCAGCCACCTACGGCGAACTGCCCGATGCCGCTGGAATAGCAAAATCCGCCAGTTCCGGCGCCGTCGGCGGCGGCATGCACACAATGCCCACATCCATCGACATCGGCAATGCCCCGCTACCGACCTTCGATGGCGAAGCTTTCGAAAGTACGGCGGCAGGCGTCACCCTGTCCGACCGGGGCACCCCGAACGACGGCCCACCCGCGAACGCTTCACCGTCAACAAACGCAGAAGAAGCCCCATCACTCCCCACGACGGCTTCCAGCGCCACTGATCAGGTCAACTCCCCGCCGAACGCCGCAGTCAACCCCGACCCCACATCCCCCACCGCCACACCCACCGTCGACTCGTCGTCCCCGGAACCGCGCCCCACCGACTCAGTGCCGTCAACCCCGTCCCCTGCCGACTCATCCCCCGCTCCGACCCCGCCGGCCCCGTCCCCGGCCGACTCACAGCCCCTTCCCACGTCGCCATCGCCGTCCCCCACCGACTCACCGCCCGTCTCCACATCCCCGGCGCCGTCCCCCACCGATTCGCCATCCCTGTCGGCACAATCCACAAGCTCACCGCCGTCGCCGCCCTCGGAGTCCCCGGTATCGGACGGCACAGGCTTGCTGGCAGCAACGGTCGGACTCGCCGATCCGCCCACCTCCACCCCCGCCGTCTCATCGCCGGCACCAGCCGTAAATCCGCCCTCCGCAACATCCATGGTCGGGTTCGGTCCGGCAGTGCCATTCAGCTCTCGCCCCGCCAGTCCGGCAGCATCGTTCGGCCCCCGCCCCGGCGGTATGACAGCTTCAACCGGCCGTCGACCTGGCGATTCGGCGCCGTCATCAAGCCCTCGGCCCGGCGAGCGGGCAGCATCGTTCGGCCCGCGCCCCGACGCTGCGACGGCGTCACCAGGCCCTCGACTTGGCAACCCCGCAGCGTCGCCAGGCCCCCGGCTTGGCGATGCGCCCGGGTCCGCGGCGCCGGGATCGCGGCGGAGCTCACTCTCCGATTTGGAGCGCATCGCCGACGCGCTCGGCCCGCGGACGGCACCGCGTCAGCCCGTACGCCGACCGCTCGAAAACGCCGTGACATCGGCGAACCCCCCGCAGCCGGAGGTACGCGACGAGCGGGCGTATTTCGGTTACGCCGCCCACGCCCGCCAGACCCACGAGCAGAACCGGCGCGACGAATACGCCGCCTACCTGGTTTCGATCGCCGAGGACAATCGCGCCCGGATCCTCGACCTGGGCCGGACCGCCGACCAGGCCGGCCGGGCCGGTTTCACCCTGCGCGAGGCCCAGGACCGCCACCAGGCACGCGAACTGAGCGAGATCGTCGCCGAGATCGAGGACCAGATCACCCAGGTCCGCTCGGGCGCCCTGGCCCCCGAACGCGTCGAGGTCGATCCACCCGAATGGGCCCGCATCAACCGCGACGTAGGCAACCTGGCCCCCGGCGGAGTCCGCACCGGTGACCGCTCCGCGCTGGACGGTTTCGCCGGCCGCCCACCCATCGACCGCACCCGCCACTACAACTCGGTCGGCGGTCTGCGCCCCCCACTGGCCGTACACCAGACGGATATAGAGAACGCCGTCCCCCGAGACCGCGAGGGAAACGTCTCCCGCCTACCCGACCCCCGAGAGGGCACCTGGTTCCGCCTGGCCAACGACGGCGGCCCCGCAGCCGACCCGACCCGAGGCCTGAACTGCGTAGACGGCGTCCTGTCCCTCTTCGACACCTACATTCACGGCCGCCCCCGAGTCTCGGCCCCCAGAACATTCGACGTCTACGCGAACGGCAACCCGGACCGCCCGCTAGGCGGCGAAACAGAAGGCGTCCAACGCATACGCCTGGCCACCGGCGGCGACTTCCAAAACCTGTGCCCCTACCTGGCCGACGCCGACCCCACCGCCGCCAAGCCCAAAATGGACCAGGCCATACAAAACCTAACCAACCATCTACTGAACACCGGCCACGGCTCCTACGCCTTCCTGATCACCGACCTGGAGGGCGGCGGTAGCCACTCCTGGGCCGCCCTGAACCAGAACGGAACCGTCCTCTACGTAGATCCCCAAATCGGCCGCATCTCCGAACACACCCCTCTCTACACCCACCACGGAGTCCCCACCCCCACAAACCTCGTCTCCCTGGAAGCCCTGGTAGTAAACGCCTCCGGCCACCCCACTCCCCTGCCCCACCACGGCCCCGGCTCCTGGTCCACCGAACCCCCGACCGGAACCGATCAAGGCGCTGAACAACCGTCCGAACAACCGGCGTTCGATTCGCTGACTCCCGATCAGCGAACGGCCCTCAGCGCAGCTATGTCGGATGCCGATCGCGTCGCCGAGCAGGTGTCCAGAGATCTCGGCGCAGTGGTGCAAGCCCTTGATCACAACGCGGCGCGGCTGGTTGGCGAAGAACACCGCGTCAAGTCGGTCGAGAGTCTGAGCCGAAAGTTCCTCGAGGCCTTTGAGACCGGGAACGTCGGCCTTGACGAATTCATCAGCCGCGTCAAAGACCGCGTTCGGTTCTCGGTCGAAACACCTGAGGAGAACTACGGCCGCACAGTGACCCAGGTACTGGCGGGCCTCCGCGAACTCGGCTACGAGCGGGCCAGCGCCGCGAGCTTCTGGGCAGATCACGGGCGGCACAATGGTCTCAACGTCTGGCTGACCACTCAGGAGGGGTTCCGAATCGAGGTTCAGTTTCCCACCCCTCTGTCACAGGAGGTAGGAACGAAGACGCACGACAGCTACGAGACCGTGCGCCTAGGTCACAAGCCGGCTTATCAGCGAGTCAATGCCTTCCTCGAAATCCTGGCGACCAACAAGCGTCTCGACATCTATGCCCACCGACCAACCGACCTTCACTTGATCATCGACGTCAAAGAGAAGGTGACCACCCTGGCCGGTTGGCTACGGTCGGAGCCCAGCACACTCGCACAGTACAAAAAGGATCTCCGCACCCGCGGCATATCATTTGAAAACGAGCTTCAGCGGCACGGCCTAGGACTCGACGACGTTCCCGGCCTCGACGGGATGGGCCTGATCGAATGACGGAGAGCTTCAGCTACAAGGCGATCTTGCGGAGCGACGATCGATCGACCGTCACCAGCCTCGTCGCGTATCAGCCCGGCGACCAAGCGTTGCGTGCCGTGTTGTGGAGCGTTCCGCGCCGCCAATGGATCTACGCGCCGAACCTGGCGGCTCCTGTCCTTTACGACGATCAGGAACAGGACCGCGGCCGGCCCGTGGACCGCCGAACTGCCGAGCAGATCTCGCGGGACGTTCTGCACACCGAACTGCCGAGCGAGACCGTGTTGACCGAGATGTCCGACGAGGGCGAGCGAAACGGCTGGAACTACGGCCCGCCGCGCGGGTGACGGCTCAGGTGATGGCCATGTCGACGAAGCGGGACAGGTGCAGCTGGGCAGCGACCGTAACAGTGTCGGTCGGGCCGTTTCGGTGCTTGGCGATGATGAAGTCGGCCTCGCCCGCTCGCGGGCTCTCCTTGTCGTAGTAGTCGTCGCGGTGCAGCAGGATGACGACGTCGGCGTCCTGCTCGATGGAGCCGGATTCACGCAGGTCGGAAAGCTGCGGCCGCTTGTCGGTGCGCTGCTCGGGGCCACGGTTCAGCTGTGACACGGCGATCACCGGGCATTCGACCTCTTTGGCCAGCAGCTTGAGGCCACGGGACAGCTCGGAGACCTCTTGCTGGCGGCTCTCGGTCTTCTTCGGGGAGGACATCAGCTGCAGATAGTCGATCACCAGGAGTTTGAGGTTGTGCCGCTGTTTGAGGCGGCGCGCCTTGGCCCGGATCTCCATGAGGTTCATGTTGGGGGTGTCGTCGACAAAGATCGGTGCTTCGCTGATCTCGCCCATGCGCCGGGCCAGCTTGCTCCAGTCGTCGTCGGTGAGCTGACCGGAGCGCAGCACGTGCAGGGGCACCCGGGCCTCGGCCGACAGCAGACGCATGACCATCTCGATCTTGCTCATTTCGAGGGAGAAGATCGCGCTGGCGCAGTTGGCGCGGATTGCCGCGTTGCGGGCGAAGTCCATGCTGACGGTCGACTTACCGAGACCGGGGCGCCCGGCCACGATGATCAGCTGGCCGGGGTGCAGGCCGTTGAGCAACCGGTCGAGGTCGGAGAAGCCGGTTGGCACGCCGGTCATCACGCCGCCGGCGGCGCCCACCGCCTCGATCTCGTCGAGGGTGGGCTGGAGCATGTCGCCCAGGGCGGCGAAGTCTTCGCTGACCCGTTTCTCGGTGACGTCGTAGATGGCCTGCTGGGCCAGGTCGACGATGTCGTCGACGTCACGCCCGCCGTTGCCGTTCGCGCCGTAGCCGAGTTGGACGATCTTGGTGCCGGCCTCGACGAGGCGTCGCAGGATGGCCCGCTCGCCGACGATGCGTGCGTAATAAGCAGCGTTGGCCGCGGTGGGCACGCTCTCGATGAGGGTGTGGAGATAGGGCACGCCGCCGATGCGTTGCAGATCACCCGAGTCGGCCAGCGCGGCCGCCACGGTCAGCGCGTCGGCCGGTTCACCCCGCCCGTACAGGTCGAGAATGACGTCGTAGATCGAGGCGTGCACCGGACGGTAGAAATCCGTCACCTTGAGGATCTCGACGACGTCGGCGATGGCGTCCTTGGAGAGCAGCATGCCGCCGAGAACGCCCTGCTCAGCGGCTACATCTTGCGGAGGGGACTTGTCGAAGGCGCCGCCCCGGGAGGAGCCGCCGCCCGACTGTCCGCCGCCCGATGACCCGCCGCCGGACGGCCCGCCACCCGACGGTCCACCGCCGGACTGGGCCGGCGGACGTGTCTCGTCGGTGATCGACACCCGGACCTCCTCCATTAGCCGTACGTGCATCCCTGATCAAACAGCCCGGGTATGACACTTTCGGCTGATCCCCGCCATGATCAGGAAAAACTCCCGATCAAGCCCCGCGCCTGCGGCGGCACCACTGTACGAACCCGGCCGCCACCTGCCCAAGCGCACCGGTGGACGAGCCTCGGGACAACCTGTGGACATCCCGCCCCAGCCTGTGGGCAGCCCTGTGCACAGCCTGTGTACAACTCCTGGGGACGACGGGGGTGGTGCCTTCGCCAGCAGGCATTTCGCTGTCCCCACCTGTGGAGGGAGAAAAACTCCTGCACAACTGCGAAAAGGTGCCTCGCGTGAGCAAGCCGTCGCACGGAGGCGTTGCGGTTCCGACGCGCGGAAGGCACGCTTTTGTCGTGGACCAACGGGAGTGGGACTACGGCGCCCGCATGTCGCGAGAGCGACGCGCCGCCGATCAGTGGTCCCCCCGTACCTCGGATTCGCCCGATTTCGCCGATCCTGAGCCGAAATGGTCGTCCCTCACCGACACCGGCAGCCTGCAGCCCAGCGCCGAGGCTCTCGACTGGCAGCGCCGGGCCGACCAGTGGGCCCAGCAGGCCGAATCCGACCCGCACCAGTCCGTCGAGCCGGCGAACCGCTGGTCCGACGTCGCCGCCGCCGGTCGTACCACGTTCCCGGCCGACGGCGTCGGCTGGCGCACCGAGACGGCCGAGTGGCGGGCCGCCGGCGCCCGCTGGCGGCAGACCACCGAGTGGCGCTCCACCACCGGCTCCCACGTCTGGCGGTCGACAACCGAGGCCTGGCAGACCGACGGCAACGACTCCTACCCGGCCGAGACCGAGACTCCGATGGCTCAGCCGGCGATCTCCAGCACCGCCTGGTCGGGCGACTCGGGCACCGACGCCCGCCCGGCCTGGCAGCAGTTCGCCGACTCGCCGACCGAGCCCGAGGCGCCGAGCCGGTCGTGGTCGGCTTCCGCCGAGCCGGCCACGCCGAGCCGGCAACAGCCTTCCCCCCGTACGCCCGCGGAAAGCTCCACGTCCTGGCAACAGTTGGTCGAGCCGGGCCAGCAGCAGTCGTGGAACTCCCGTCCGTCCTGGCAGCGGGACGCCATCGAGGGCTCAGCGACCTGGACCGACCTGACCGACCAGCGTTCCGCCGACAGCGGCGCCACGTGGCTGCGTTCCGACGACGCCCGCGACGACGGCCGCCACCTGGTGCGTGAGGACGACCGCGCCGCCGCGTGGCAACGCGATGCCGGCGCGGGGTCACCCTCGGTGGGGCGGCGTCGCGCTCCCGAGCCGGGTTACGCGCCTTCCGGTGGTACGGGCTGGTCCAGCGGCCGCTCCGACGCCGAGAACGGTGAGAACACCGACAACTGGGCCCGCCACACCGACACGGGCGGCATTCAGCTGTACGGGGATACTCCCGCCTCGCCCGAGCCGGCTTCCTGGAACACGACGGGCACCGGTTTCGGCTCCCGCAACGTCAATCGCCGGGAAGAGGCCGACCGCGGCCGGAGTCCGTACGGTGAAGCTCCCGGCTACGAGATGCCACCGGCGACACCGTACGAGCCACCGCCGCGCCAGCCCCGCCGCGATGACGCCGCCGCGGGTTACGACGCCACCCCGCGCTCGCGCTACGCCCCCGACGACGAGCAGCCTCGCTACACCGACGAGCCGCCGACCAGCCGCGGCCGCCGGAGCCGCCGCTATGCCGACGACGCCGACACACCGCGCCGCGGCGACACTGGTTCCTTCGCCCCGCCGGAACCACGCGCCGCTCGACGGTCCCGTTCCGAATCGGACGAGACGGCCACGTTCAGCGCCGTCCCGATGCCCGCGCCGCCGCCCACGTCAGCCCAGCGCAGCGCGATCCCGATGCCCGCGCCGCCCACATCGGCCCAGCGCAGCGCCGTACCCATGCCCGCCCCGCCGCCCACATCGGCCCAGCGCAGCGCCGTACCCATGCCCGCCCCGCCGCCCACGTCAGCCCAGCGCAGCGCGATCCCGATGCCCGCGCCACCCTCCTCGGCCCCGCGCAGTGCTGTTCCCATGTCCGCCCCGCCGTCGTCGGCCCCGCGCAGCGCCGCGCCCATGTCCGCGGCTCCGACCTCTGCTCCACGCGGGGGCCCGTCCAAGGGCCGCGCCAGGTACAACGCGGGCGGCTCCGACTGGCGCGAGCAGACCGGGTCGTGGGAGGCCGAGCCCGACACCAGCAGCTGGGTCCGCGACCCCGACACCGGCCAATGGAGCCGCTCCGACGACGACCCGCGCATCCTGGCGTGGCGCCGCGAGGCCGCGCGGCGTGAGGCGGCCGGCGAGGGCCCGCGCGCCCTGCCGCCCCCACCCCCGCCGGCCGTTGCCGAGCCCGAAGCCCGTCCCGAGCCGCGCCAGTCCGAGCCGCCCACCGGCTGGCGCAACTCGCCCCCGCCGTCGCTGCCCCCGGGCCCGACACCCCGCAGCGCAATGCCGGCCGACCCGTACGACCAGCCCCGCGGCTACGGCGACGCCGACCCCGCCGGCTACGGCTCAGCACCCACCAGCTCGGTCCCGGGCCGCAGCCCGTACGGCTACAGCGGCGCACCCACGAGCGCAGAACCCGCCCGCGACCCGTACGGCGCCGCCCCGACCAGTCCCGCCCGCGACCCGTACGACGAGCCGCGCGGCTACCGGGCCGGCCCGAACCCGTACGACCAGCCTCCGGGCTACGGCGCCGCGCCCACCAGCTCGGCACCCGGCCGCGACCCCTACGGCACCGCGCCTACCAGCTCAGCGCCCGGCCGCGACCCATACGGCGAACCCCGCGGCTACGGCGCCGCGTCCGGTCGTGAGCCCTACGACATTGCGCGAGCCAACGGCAGTGCCCCGGCCGGTTCGGGCCCGAGCCGCTACGGCACCGAGCCCTACGACACTCCGCGCGCCAACGGAAGCGCGATCCCCGGCCGCGACGCATACGAGCAGCCGCGCAACTACGGCACCCCGGCCGACCGCGAGCCCTACGGCAGCGCACCCACCAGCTCCATCCCGAGCCGCGACCCATACGACCAGCCGCGCAACTACGGCACCCCGGCCGACCGCGAGCCCTACGGCAGCGCACCCACCAGTTCCATCCCCAGCCGCGACCCGTACGGCATTCCGCGGGCAAACGGCAGCGCACCCACCAGCTCCATCCCGGGCCGCGACCCGTACGGCGAGCCCCGCAGCTACGGCGGCCAGGCTCCCGATCGCGAACCCCGCGGCTACAGCGCCGACCCCGCCCGCGACCCATACGGCGAACCCCGGGGCTACGGCAGCGCCGTCCCCGCCCGCGACCCGTACGACGAACCCCGCGGCTACGGCAGCGCCCCCACCAGCGCCGTCCCCAGCCGCGACCGATACGACGACTACGGCGGCACGCCGACGACGTCGCTTCCCCGGCGGTCCTATCAGGACGAACCGGGCAACGCCCCGCGCAGCGGCTCGGCCTACGGTGGCGGCGGCACCGCTCCGTATCGCGGCCAGCCCGCCCTTCCCAGCGCTCCGCGCAGCGCCCCGAGCTACGGCGGATCGGGCAACGCGCCGACCGGCGGGGTTCCCGGCGGCCCGCTCGGTTACTCCGGTTCCGCCCCGGTCAGCTCGCCGCGCGGCTATTCGGGTGCGCCGGCCCTGCCTCCCGGTTCCGCCACCGCCCCGGCGAGCGGCGTGCCGCAGTACATCCCGCTCGAGGAGCCGCAGCGTTCCGGTCGCCGGCGCGCCGACGATGACGCGCCGACCGGTCGGCGCGGCGCGGTCGAACCGGGTGCGTACGCCGCCGAGCCGCTGAGCCCCGAGGCGTGGCAGACCGGCGGGCGCCAGGCCGAAGCCCCACCCTGGTCATTGGACGATCCGACCAGCACCGGCGCACGTTCCGAACCGAGCCAGTGGCAACTCGAGGAACGCCGCGAGCGAGCCCGTGGCAGCGCGACCTACCGCGACGGCGGTGGGGGCGACTGGCGGCGCGACCTGTCCGATCAGAGCGACCTGGCCGACGGCGAATCCCGCCGCTACGGCACCTCGGATTACGTGCCCTTTCGGTCCGGCGGCTCAGCCGCGGTCTCGGGACAATCAAACTTATCCACCACGTCGACCTCACTGATCTCGCCGGTCGGGCGCGAGGCGACCGCGGCTCCCCAGCGGGCCGCCGCGAGCTGGAACGGTCCTTCCGGGGCGTACGAACGCCGCCCGGTCACCAGTGGCTATCCGACGGGCCGGAAGAGCGACCTGCTCAATCCGGACGACGAGGAGGATGAACAGGAGTCCGGCAGTCCGCTCGCCGCGGTCGGCTACACTGTCATCTGGTACGGCGTCCCGGTCGTCCTGTTCGTCGCGTACATGCTGGTGGTTGGCACCGGCGCCCAGGGACACGCCCTCGGCACGCTGGCCAAGGCCGCCCCGCAGTTCCTGATCTCGCTGGTGCTCAGCGTGCTCGTCGCGGTCGGTTTGCGTTTCGTGAGCCACTCGTGGAAGGCGGTCAGCGTCGGCCTGGCCGCGGCCGTGGTCGGCGGCGGCCTGGCCACCGTCCTGACCTCGGCCATCACCGGCAACAGCCTCAGCTGACCACCCACGCCGGCAGCCCCACTGAACCGCGCCGCCGATCGAGACAAACCGCATCAGCCTCGGAGAGCCAACCGCCCGCGGTCGGATCCAGGGGAATCGCCCCGACGCCTGCTCCTGGACTACCCGGGCAACCGATCCGCCGCTGAGACCCACGCGCATCGGAACAACAAAAAGCGCGCCGAGATCCGTGGATCCCGGCGCGCCTTTCGTTCGCGAAGCGGTCTTACTTCGAGGCGACGACGTTCACGGGGAACGTCGCGGTGACCTCGGGGTGGAGCTTGACCTGGACGTTGTAGGCGCCCGTGGTCTTGATGTGGCCGGGCAGCTCGAGGCGGCGCCGGTCGAGGGACGGACCGCCGGCGGTCTTGACCGCGTCGACGATCTCGGCCGGGGTGATCGAGCCGAACAGCCGGCCGCCGTTGCCGGAGCGGGCCGTCAGCGTCACCTTGAGGCCGGAGAGCTGGGCCTTGACCTCGTTGGCCTGGCCCAGGTCACGGATCTCGCGAGCGTCACGCGCCCGCTTGATGACCGCGACCTGCTTCTCGGCACCCTTGGTCCACTGGATCGCGAAACCCTGGGGCAGCAGGTAATTACGGCCGTAGCCGTTCTTGACCTCGACGACGTCGCCGGGGGTGCCGAGGCCCGACACCTCCTGGGTGAGGATGATCTTCATATTCGTGACCCTCCTCAGCGCGCCGTCGCCGTGTACGGCAGAAGCGCCATCTCACGGGCGTTCTTGACCGCGCGGGCGATCTGCCGCTGCTGCTGCGAGGTCACCCCGGTGACGCGGCGGGCACGGATCTTGCCCCGGTCGGAGATGAACTTCCGCAGCAGAGCGGTGTCCTTGTAGTCGATGTAGGTGATCCCGTCCTTGTCGAGCGGGTTCACCTTCTTCTTCGGCTTGCGAAGCGCCGCAGCCTTAGCCATTGCTCTTACTCCTGAACTCAGTGAGCCCTCGGGTCGGGTGGACCCAGCGGGCTAGAAGGGAGGCTCGTCGTCGAACGAGGAGTTGCCGCCGCCACCGGAGGCACGGTTGCCCCCGGCGCCGGAGCCGGAAGAGGCCGGAGCCGCCGTCGCCCACGGGTCGTCGAAGTTGCTGTTGCTTCCTCCGCCGCCACCGCCGGCCGGGCGGTTGCCGCCACCGGAGGCGCCGAATCCGCCGCCGGAACCACCGGAGCCACCGCCGGAGCGGTTCATGCGCTGCACCTTCGCCGTGGCGTACCGCAGCGACGGGCCGATCTCGTCGACCTCGAGCTCGTAGACGGTGCGCTTCTCGCCCTCGCGCGTCTCGTAAGACCGCTGGCGCAGCCGGCCCTGCACGATCACCCGTGAGCCGCGTTGCAGCGACTCGGCGACGTGCTCGGCGGCGTCACGCCAGATGTTGCACGCAAGGAAGAGTGGCTCGCCGTCTTTCCACTCGCCCGACTGCCGGTCCAAGGTCCGCGGCGTCGAAGCGATGCGGAACTTGGCCACTGCCGCACCCGACGGGGTGAAGCGCAGCTCAGGGTCGTCGGTCAAGTTCCCGACGACCGTGATGGTGGTTTCTCCTGCCATGATCTTCTCCTCGCCGCTTCGCTCGTTCGTAGGAGGTTGTCAGAACCCCCTGACAAAAACGAGGCTCCGCGGATTTAACCCTTGCCGTGCGGCGAAGCCGCCTCAGCAACTCAGCGGGTCTCGGGCCGGATGACCTTGGTGCGCAGGATGGACTCGTTCAGCCGCAGCTGACGGTCCAGCTCGGCCACGGCTTCGGGCGTCGCCTGCAGGTCGACGACCGCGTAGATGCCTTCGGCCTTTTTGTTGATCTCGAACGAGAGCCGGCGACGGCCCCAGACGTCGAGCTTCTCCACCGAGCCACCCGCGGTCCTGATGACGTTCAGGTACTGATCGAGCGACGGGGCAACGGTGCGTTCCTCGAGCGAAGGGTCGAGGATCACCATGAGTTCGTAATGACGCAAGACGTTCTCACCTCCTGTGGGCTGAGCGGCCACGGTCTCTCCGTGGCAGGAGGTCTTGTGTCGCTCGCAAACGAAAACCGTGGGGCTTGGCCCACGGCAGTCACTCTGCGAACCGAGCAAGCATACCCACCACCACCGCACGGCCAAAAGGAAGGACCCCGCCCGGGTGGGGCGGGGTCCTTCCTGGTGGAGCCGCGGGGCGCCCGATCCGCATTCGCTGGGTGGGACCTGGGGAGGAACGACCACACCGATGAGGTTGGACGCGGCCGCCCCGCGGAGCTTGTAGCAGAAGACTATGCGATCTCTGCCCGATTTGCACGTTGCGACACGAATGCCCGAATAGCGGCAACTGTTACTCCCACCACACATACGGCGGCGGTCAGGGCGAGCAGGCCCAACGGGTTGCCCTCGCGCATCGGTTCCAGCGCCGCCACGGGCTCGGCCGCGGCGATCGTCACGGGGGCCGGGGCGGGTGGGGCCGGTTCGGCACCGACGGTCACCGGGTCGGCACCGAGGTCCGGTACGCCGGGAAGCAGCCTCCGGGTGTCGCCGGGCGGCATGCCGGCGAAGGCGGGCGCGGCGCTCCCCGCCGTACCGGGAAGGGTCTTGGTTTTGGCCTTGGGCCGTGCCGCCGCGCCGCCGTGGGGCATCGATTGGGCCGAACTGGTCGCCGCCTGTGACGTGACGTGGGTGCGCCGGGCCGGCGACGTGTCCGGGCGCGTGGTGGCCGGCCTCGCCCGGGAGGGCCGCTGGGCCGGCGAGGCGGCGCCCGGAGCCGACGACCCCGCCGGGGAACGATCGTCGTCGGACGGCGCCAGGGACATCGGCGTCGCATCGACCGACGAGGGAGCCGCCGGATCCGGATCGGCCGGTGTCGCCGCCGAGGCGGACGGCGAGGCCGTGATCATGACGGGCGTGGTGTCGTCGCCGATTGCGCAGTTCGGCTTGAGCACCACCGACGTGGTGCCCCGGCGGAAGATCACGTCGGTCGAGGACTCGTCCGGGACGGTGCCCTTGGTGTCCCCGCCGAGCAGCAACTGCGCGGCGTAGCCGGTCTGATTCACCACCCGGATCGTGCTCTGCGCCGGCACCGTCATGGACTCGATGCTCGGCCGTGAGCTGCACGGGACGCTGAACATCCCGCCGCCCGAGAAGGTGACCGCGCGGGTGCCCTCGGGGATCGGATCCGCGCGCGCCGAACCGATCGCCAGCATGGGCACACCGAAGATCAGACCCCCCAGCACGATCGCCGTCACCCGCTGTCGGACCTGCCGAGACATGCACCATCTCCCACGTCGCCCCGGCCCGCGGGCCGGTATCGGTCAAATGTGATCAATGGAGCTAACGACGCCCGCCGAGGGGCGGTGACGCGCGGAGCAAACTGTCGGACCCGCGTCGTAGTCTCGTCCCATGCGCATCGGAGCCCATGTCGATCCCGCTTCCCCGCTGGAAGAGGCCGCCGCCCGCGGGGCCGAGGCGGTGCAGTTCTTCCTGACCGACCCGCAGGGTTACAAAACTCCCAAACCGCGGGAAGACGCTGCCGCGTTGCGCGAGTCCGAGGTGGACGTCTACATCCATGCGCCCTACATCGTCAACGTCGCCTCACCCAACAACCGCATCCGCATCCCCAGCCGCAAGCTGCTCGTTGCGCACGCCAAGGCCGCGGCCGAGCTGGGGGCCAAGGGCCTGATCGTGCACGGCGGCCATGTGGGTCAGGGCACCGACATCGCCGCCGGCTTCGACAACTGGCGCAAGGCCTTCGAATACGCAGAATCCGACGGCGGTCTGCCGCTGCCGATCCTGATCGAGAACACGGCCGGCGGTGACAACGCGTGCGCCCGCCGATTCGACGACCTGGCCCGCCTGTGGGAAGCGGTGGGCTCCTTCGGCGCCGGCTTCTGCCTCGACACGTGCCATGCCTTTGCCGGCGGCGAAGACCTGGTCGGTGTGGTCGACCGGGTCAAGGCGATCACCGGCCGCATCGACCTGATCCACGCCAACGATTCCAAGGGCGGCTTCGACTCCGGCCAGGACAGGCACGACAACCTCGGCAATGGCAAGATCGACCCCGAACTCATCGTGGCCGCGATCCGGGCCGCCGGTGCGCCGGCCGTCGTCGAGACGCCGGGCGGCGCCGAGGGACAGACGGCCGACATCACGCTCCTGCGGGAGCGGACAGGCCGGTGACACGCCGCACGGGGAGAGGGTCATGACCAGCGAGCAGCCGAGGCAGGCCCCCGCCCCGCCGGCTCAACGTCCCGCCGAGCCGCTACGCCCGGCCACCCCCGGCCACGCCTCCACAAACGACACGCCTCCCGTTGCCGGCCCTCCCGCCACCGCACACAGCCCGGCGACCAGCAGTCGAGCGACGGACGCCGCGCCGCCCTTCGTCGACAAGGCCGAGCGACGACAGCGCGGTTGGCTGCGCAGGCGATCCAAGCCGGCCTCCACGGCGACGGCCGGCGCGCCGCCCACGATCCCGGCTCAGGGCGGCCCACCGCCCCAGGAGGGCAAACCGGGTGACCTCAGTCCCCGTCCGTCCGAGCCACCGCGGAACACTCCCGGCACGAGCGCGGACAAAGCACCAGCCCTGAACAAGACACCAGCTCCAAACAAGGCAGCAGCCCCGGGCGAAGCACCAGCCCCGGACAAGGCAGCAGCCCCGGACAAAGCGCCAACCCCGGACAAGGCAGCAGCCCCGGACAAAGCGCCAGCCCCGGGCGAGGCACCGAGTCCGAACAAGGCGCCGGCCCCGGGCAAGAGCGATGCAGCCGCGGGCTCGAGCCCCACCAAGACCGATCTGCCGAAGGTCGCCGAGGGTCCACAAGAGACCGCCAAGCGACCCGAGCCGTTCCCGAACGAGCGACCCCCCGGCACCCCGCCCGATCCGTTCCGGGCGTTCGCCGCCACCACCGACCGGCCACCGGGCTGGTTCCGGCGCGGCACCCGCCGGTTCGCCGGCTCGCTGATCCACGAGTACGCGCTGGTCGTGTACGCCGGCGTGCTGCTGGCTGTCGCGCTCACCTGGCCGACCCTGCGCTACCCGCTGCACACGCTCCCGCAAGACATCTGGGACCCGTCCCGCCAGGCCTGGCAGGTCGCGTGGATCGGCCACATCCTGCTGACCGACCCGGCCCGCCTCTGGCAGTCCAACGCCTTCTTCCCGCTGACCGACAACTTCGCCTTCGGCAACAGCCTCCTCGGCTACGCGCCGTTCGGCATGGTCGGCGAGGGCCCGGCGGCCGCCGTTCTGCGCTACAACATCCTCTTCGTCCTGGCCCACGCCCTGCTCGTGATCGGCGGCTACGCCCTGGTCCGCCAGCTCGGCGCCGGGCGCACCGGCGCCGCCGTGGCCGCCGTCGCCTTTGCGTTCGCCCCCTGGCGCCTCGCCCAGGAGGGCCACCTCGACATCATCTCGGCCGGCGGCATTCCGCTCGCGCTGGCGATGCTGGCCCGCGGGCACGGCTGGTCGCTGCGCCGCGGCCTGCGGCCCGACCGCCGCCGCGCCGGCTGGGCCGCGGCCGGCTGGATCGTGGCGGCCTGGCAGGTCAGCCTCGGTTTCTCGCTCGGTGTCCCGTTCCTCGGCGTGCTCGGCCTCATCCTGGTCGTGCTCCTGCTCGGCACCCCGATCCGTTTCCTGCGCCGCCCGGCCGAACGTCCGATCCTGGGCTCGCGCCTGATGCTCATCGACCTGGCCGGCTCGCTGTTCCTGGCCTGCTTCAGCCTGCTGCTCGCCATTCCGTACTTCCGGGCGCCCGACACCGGCCCGGCCGGAACCGAGATCGCCTTCTTCTCGCCGCCCCTGCGCAGCCTGCTGATCGGGCCGGCCGAGTCCCGCATCTGGGGTGTCCCGCACGAGGTCCCGCGCTCCTCACTCGGCTGGCCGTCCGAGATGGGGTTGCTGCCGGGGTTCGTGCTCTACGCCCTCGCGCTGGCCGGCCTGGCCTTCTCGATCTGGACCCTGCGCCAGCGCCTGCTGCTGCTCGCCGGCCTGGCCGTCACGATCGTCCTGACCCTGGGCACGAACTTCTACGAGGGCCGCTACACCTACCTGCCGCTCTTCGGCCACCTGCCCGGTTCGTTGGGCCTGCGCATCCCCGGCCGGCTCATGGTGTGGGCCACGCTGCTGCTGGCCATCCTCGCCGCGGGCGCGGTGGCCGAATTCGTGCGCCGCGCCGAGCACCTGTCCGAACAGCGCATCCCACCCTGGCCCGGCCCCTGGCTGCGGCTGGCCACCTTCGTGCCATTGATGCTGGTGCTGGCCGAGGGCTGGAACGCCACCGCGCACCCGCTGGCCCCGGTGCAGCCCACCGCCATGCGCACGGTCAGCGGCCCGATGCTCGTGCTGCCAACGACCGCCCTCACCGACCAGACGATCATGCTGTGGTCGACCACCCGGTTCCAGCCCATGGTCAACGGCGCCGGCGGTTTCGACGCGGCTCGTCAGGCCGAGATGCGCGCCCGGGTCCAGTCGTTCCCCGACGCCGCGAGCATCGAGTATCTGCGTTCGCTCAACATCGACCGGGTTCTCCTGCTCCGCAGCGAGGTGGCAGGCACGCCGTGGGAACGCGCCGGCGACATCCCGGTGGACGCTCTGGGCATCCGCCGCGAGGACCTCGACGACGCGGTGGTCTTCCACCTCCGCTGAGGCAAGAGCGCGAAGAGCATCTGTGAACACCGGGACGTGCTTGCGACCGTCGTGCTCACCCCTGGCCCGCTGTAGGTCGGCGACCCGTCGCTGAGGCAAGGACGCGAAGAGGCCCGGCCGCCGGGCAGCCGGGCCTGAGGCGCGGAAGGATCAGACCTTGACGACGGTCTGCTCAGCCGGCGGTGGCGGGTCGAGCGATGCCGGCACGGCGGGGGAGCGGTCCACGCGGAAGGCCCGGCGCAGGCGGCTGATCCACGGCGCGTCCGGCCCGTTCAGCGGGCCGCCGTCCGGGTCGTCGTCGTAGTTCTGACGCACGGCGTCGAGCTCGGGTTTCCAGATCTCGCGGACAACCAGGCCGCACAGGATCGCGACCGTCACCAGTCGCAGCGTCGAGGCCAGCACGAACGTGCCCTCGGGGATCACCGGCTTGCCGCCGGCGCCCATCAGCTCGGCGTAGAAGGCGGTGAAGTAGCCGAACTCGGCCACCGTCCACGCGATGATCGCGCCCCAGCGCGGCCGCGCCAACACGATCAGCGGCAGCAGCCAGAGCACGTACTGCTGCGACCACACCTTGCTGGTGATCAGGAAGGCCGCGACGACCAGGAACGCCAGCTGGGCCACCCGGGGACGCCGAGGGGCCAGCCAGGCCAGCAGGCCGATCGCGGCACAGGCGAGACCGAACAGCGCGTACGAGACCAGGTTGAGCGTCGGGACGTGATCGCTCAGCCATTGGAAGGGCCCCTGATCCCCCGCCGCGCCCGAGTTCCACTTGCCGTCGAGGTAGCGCCCGACGTACCAGAGCGTGCCCCAGTCGATCGGCCGCTCGCTGTTGAGGCGGAAGAAGCGCAGCCAGCTCTCGTGGTACCAGAAGAAGACCGGGAAGTTGACCACCGCCCAGCTCACCACCGCCGTGGCCATGGCCGCGCCCCAGGAGCGCATGGCTTTCGACCGCAACGCGAGCACCAGCAGCGGCCCCAGAATGAACAGCGGCCACAGTTTGGCCGCTCCGCCCAGCCCCAGGAAGACACCGGCCCAGGCCGGATGCTTCTTCGCCCACAGATAGAGCCCGGCCGCGGCCAGCCCGATCGCCAGGAAGTCCCAGTTGACCGTCGCGGTGAAGAAGATGATGGGCGAGACCGCGAAGATCGCGGCGTCCCACGGCCGGCGTCTGCGCAACGCCAGGATCACGGCGGCCGTAGCCACCGCCAGCGCCGAGAGCACGATCGCGTTGATGTTGTAGAACCAGGTGCCCTGGTTGATCTCGGGATGCGTCTCGCCGTACGCGTGGACCGGCAGCCCCAGGGCGCCCATGAAGTAGCCCGTCACGACGGGGTACTCCACCGGCCAGTCCTTGTACGGCACGGCGCCCTCGTTGAGGTGCTCGGCGTAGTACAGCGCGAGCACGTCGGTGTAGCAGAACCGCGTGTATTGGACGTTCTGTTGCCAGTCGCCGCTCTGGCACGGCGACTTCTGCACCCACGAGAACGCGAGCGTCATGCAGATCAGCGCCAGGATGATCCGCGGCGCCGTCCAGAAGCGCCCACGCCGGGCCTCGGGCCGCACCGCGTGCGAACCGAGCGGCCCCCCGATGGCCTCGGACAGGCCGCGCACGAATCCGTCCGACGTCGCCGGCGCGCTCGGCTTGTCGGGGCGGTCGATGTCCTCGGGCGGTTGCGTGCTCATGTCATGGCATCATGCCGTACTTGCCGCCGAGGACCGGGAACGACCTACGGCCAAAACGAACCGGCGCGCACCCCCTGAGGGATGCGCGCCGGTGAGCGAGCTAATCGCCGTTGTTCTGTGGCGTCAGTGTCGGCTCTGTCGGCTGCTGTTCGGGTGTCCCGCCGCCGTCGTCCTCGCCGCCGCCGCCGTCGGTATTGCCGCCGTCGCCGTCGTTGTTGCCACCGCCGCCGGTGTTGTCGCCACCACCGTTGTTGTCGCCGCCGTTGTTGTTACCGCCGCCGTTGTTGTCGCCGTTCCCGTTCCCGCCACCGTTGTTGTTGTTCTGGTTGCAGTCGGGTCCGATGAAGCCGAGCACGCAGTCGCCGTCGTTGTCCGACCGGTCCTGCGGCGGCGGCGGGGCGGCCTGGCCGTTGGCGAACGGGCTGTCCGGGTTACCGGTCTCGACGCGATCGGGGAAGTCCTCACGCTCGAGGTCCTTCGCCTTGATCACGGCGTCGAGGAACTTCTTCCAGATCTTCGACGGCGTGCCGGCGCCGAACATGTCCCGGCCGTTGGACTCCTTCAGCTCGACCTTGTTCTTGGCGCCGCCGACCCAGACCGTCGCGGCGAGCTGCGGCATGCCACCGACGAACCAGGTGTCACCGCTGCCCTCCTTGAACTCCCAGGTGCCGGACTTGGCGATGCCTTCCTGGCCGTTGCGCAGGTCGCGGTCGTCGACCTCGACGATCTCCTTCATCACGGACTGGAGGTTCGACATCTGGTCGGGCTCGAAGACCTTGTTGCCGTCGATCTTCTCGCTGCCGACGATCGACTTCTCGCCGGTGTCGGGGTCGACCCGGGACACCGACCGGATGAAGTGGGCGTCGTGGTGGACGCCGCCACCGACGATCGTGGCGACACCCTCGGCGTGCTCGAGGGGCACGACGCGGTACTGGCCGAAGGCGACCTCGTTGTCGAAGTAGCCCTTCTTGGTCCAGGTCGCCTTGTCGGTCTTGTTGAGGTCGACCAGCTTGCCGTCGTCGGTGTACATGTGGCCGACACCGGCGTCGCGGGCGGCCGCGATCACCTTGTCACGGCCGATGCCGTCGGCGATCCAGTAGAACGGGAAGTTGTACGACTTGATCGTCGCCGTCTCGAGGTCACAGCGCTTGATCTGGCCCTTGCAGACCGTGCCCGGGTCGGCGCCGGCGTTGCTGATCTTCGTGCCGTTGGGGCGCAGCTTCGTGCCGTCCCAGCGCGTCTTGAAGGAGATGTCCTCCCGCAGCGCGGCCGCCAACGTGTAGATCTTGAACGTCGAGCCGGGCGACTGGCCACCGTCGATCTTGAGGGTGTCGCCGCGCATGTAGCCGCCGTAGTCGATGCCGGTCGGGTCGTCGCCGCCGTAGTAACCGAGCACCCGCCCGTTCTTCGGGTCGATGCCGATCACCGCCGCCTGGTACGTCGCCGGCTTGTCGTTCATCGGGGAGCTCTCGCTCTTGCGCGAGCCGGCCTCCTCGGCCGCCTTCTGCACCACCGGGTCGATCGTGGTGGTGACGGTCAGGCCGCCCTTGTCGAACTCCTGCTGGCTGATGCCCATCTCGGCCAGCTCGGCGCGAACATGCCGCATGATCATGCCGACCGGCTTGCCGTCCGCGCTGCGGGCGGTGGAGCTCTTGGTGGCTTTCTTGACCGTCGGGTATTTGCGCTTGTTGTAGACGTCCTGGGAGATCCAGCCCATCTCGAGCATGTTGGCCATCGTGTACTCCCACCGGGCCTTGGCGTCGGTGGGGTTGACGTTCGGGTCGTATCCGCCGTGCGTGGCCGTGGGCTCCGGCTGCTTGATGATCGAGGCGAGAACCGCGGCCTCGTACGGCGTGATGGCGTTCTTCTGCCCGGCCGGAGTCGTCACCGACTTGCCGAAGTACCCCTGCGCCGCGGCCTGGATGCCGTACCGGCCGTTGCCCAGGTAGATGTAGTTCAAGTACATGCCCATGATCTGGTCTTTGTTGTACTTGCCCTCCAGCTTGCGGGCGATCACGGCTTCGCGGAGCTTCCGGTTGTAGCTGATGTCCTTGAGGTCGGCCGCGTGCCGCGCGTACTGCTGGGTGATCGTCGACGCGCCCTGCTGGTCGCCACCGGTGAAGTTGTTCCAGGCGGCGCGGACGATGCCCTTCATGTCGATGCCGTGGTGCTTGTAGAAGTTCTTGTCCTCGGCGGCGGCGACCGCGTGCTCGACCACCTTGTTGATCTGAGCCTCGGGCACCACCGTGCGGTTCTGTTCGCCCAGCTTGGCCAGGACGGCGCCCTTGGTGTCGAGGATCACGTTCGACTGGTCCTCGCTGACCGGTTCGGGCAGGTCGACGTCGTCGAAGAAATAGGTGCCGCCGACCACGCCCGCGCCGAGCAGGATGACCATGACGGCCGCCGCGGCGGTCAGGATGTTGGTGCGGCGGCGGCGCTTGGCCGCCTTTGACTTGTCCTTGCCGCCGCCCGACCGGCCGCCACCACCGATGCTGCCCTCGTCGTTCGGGCCGAAGGTCGACGGCCCGGGGCGTACGGCCGCCCGCGCGACCGATCCCGTGCCGCGCACCGGGGCAGCGGCGCCGACCGAGGCGCGCGCACCGACCCGGGCCGAGCCGACCGGAGCACGGCCGGGTGTGGCGGAGCCCACAGCAGCACGACCGGCGGGAGCCGATCCCACCGAGGCGGACCCGACCGACGCCGAGCCGACGGAGGCGCGACCACCGGAGCCGCGGCGGTACGCGTCCGGCGCCGGCCGGGCCGACGCCGTATAGGAGGATTGGTCGTCGTCAGGCGCGGAGTTCGCGGACCCGGGCACCCGGGCCCGGGCACGCGAAGACTGCGGTTCGCCGTACGAGTTCATGCGGTCACACCTCGGTCGCGGTGACGTGTGCCGGGAGGACCCTGGAGGGGACCTCACCAGCGACGACGCGCGCGGACGATTCGGGCTGCATACCGGCAGCCGCCCTGACGGATGTCATGAATGACCGGCCGTGGCGCTGGATGCGCGAGCCGGTCGGGGTCGTGTCAACGGTAGCGAGATCGATCCGCGTCATCGGCGGCCGTCCCAGCCGTGTGACGACAACCCGAGTTCGCGGTGGCGGCCCGCGGCGGACGAGGCGGCGACCGCATCGTCCCGATCGAGTTCGTCGGCGGTGAGCGCGTCCCGGCCGAGCAGGTACTGCTCTGTCAGGTGATTCCACGCGCACGATTGGCACACTTCCACGACGTACACCTGAAACTCACGCAGCGTCATCGCCAGCGCAGGCAGCTCGGAGAGCTTGCGAGCCTGCCCGGCGGTCTGCTTGAGCTCGTCGCCGTAGATGTAGTGGACCAGGGTCAGATTGTCGCGGCGGCAGATCGGGCATCGCTCCTCGGTCGGCTCGCCATGGAATCGAGCTGCGCTTTTGAGGTATGGCGAGGCATCACACACCTCGAGCGTCCCCACCTTGCCGTTGTGCACGTCACGCAGCACTGCTCGCTTCTGTAGCGAGTAGTCGACGACCTGCCGCTGCGTTCGCATGGCGACGAGAGTACGCGGTCCAGCGTGAAGGGGCGACAGCCATCACTCAGCGTGGCGCGCAAGTAGCGCAGTCATGAACACCTTGCGCACCCGTGACAACGGATCTACGGTTGCGATGTATCGGGCCGATACATCGGGGCGAAGTGAAGGAGGTGGCCGATGCTGGAACTGGCGATTCTCGGCCTCCTCCAGGAGACCCCGATGCACGGCTACGAGCTCCGGAAGGAGCTGTCCACCAAGATGGGCACCTTCCGCGCCGCGATCAGCTACGGCACCCTCTATCCGACGCTCAAGAGACTTCGGACGGCCGGCTGGATCACCGAATCCGAGTCCGACCCGTCGATGATCCCCCCGATGACCAGCAAGCGGGGTCGCGTTGTTTACAAGATCACCGCCGACGGCAAGGAGCGGTTCGCCGATCTGCTGGCCTCGGCCGGCCCGGAGACGTACGACGATGCCGGTTTCGGTGTCCATTTCGCGTTCTTCTCCCGGACCGACCGCGCCACCCGGCTGCGCATCCTCGAGGGACGCCGGCGGCGCATAGAGGAACGGCGGGAGGGCCTGCGCGACGTGCTGTCACGTGCCGCGGGCCGGCTCGACGCGTACACGCTGGAACTGCAGAGACACGGACTCGACGCCGCCGAGCGCGAAGTCCGCTGGCTGGAGGAGCTCATCACGAATGAGCGTTCCGGCCGCGCCCCCGCCGGATCCATGGGAGAGATCGACCTCCCCGCGGAGCCGGCTGCGGACGCACCCCCCGAACCCCCGCGTCCGCATCAGGACCGGCCGTGATGAACAAGGAGGCAAACGCGATGGGCTCCGTCCGCGTCGCCATCGTCGGTGTGGGTAACTGCGCCTCGTCCCTCGTACAGGGCGTGGAGTATTACAAGAACGCCGACCCCAACGACCGCGTCCCGGGTCTCATGCACGTGACCTTCGGCGACTACCACGTATCCGACGTGAAGTTCGTCGCGGCGTTCGATGTGGACGCCAAGAAGGTCGGCATGGACCTGAGCGAGGCGATCGTCGCCAGCGAGAACAACACGATCAAGTTGACCGACGTGCCGCCGACCGGCGTCACCGTCCAGCGTGGACCGACCTTCGACGGTCTGGGCACGTACTACCGCGAGATCATCGAGGAGTCGTCGGTCGAGGCCGTCGACGTCGTGCAGGCACTGCGCGACGCCCAGGTCGACGTGGTCGTCTCCTACCTGCCGGTGGGCTCCGAGCAGGCCGACAAGTTCTACGCCCAGGCCGCGATCGACGCCGGCTGCGCCTTCGTCAACGCGCTGCCGGTCTTCATCGCCTCCGACCCGGCGTGGGCGCAGAAGTTCACCGACGCCGGCCTGCCGATCGTCGGCGACGACATCAAGAGCCAGGTCGGTGCGACGATCGTGCACCGCGCGCTGGCCAAGCTGTTCGAGGACCGCGGTGTCGAGCTGCTGCGCACGTACCAGCTCAACTTCGGCGGGAACATGGACTTCATGAACATGCTGGAGCGCAACCGCCTGGTCTCCAAGAAGATCTCGAAGACCCAGTCGGTGACCTCCCAGATCCCGCACGAGATGGTCAAGAGCGACGTGCACATCGGCCCGTCGGACCACGTGCCGTGGCTCGACGACCGCAAGTGGGCCTACATCCGGCTCGAGGGCCGCTCGTTCGGCGACACCCCGCTGATGGCCGAGCTCAAGCTCGAGGTGTGGGACTCGCCGAACTCGGCCGGTGTGATCATCGACGCCGTCCGCGCCGCGAAGATCGCCAAGGACCGCGGCATCGGTGGCCCGATCCTGTCGGCCTCGTCGTACTTCATGAAGTCCCCGCCGGTGCAGTACAACGACCACGACGCCAAGGAGAGCGTCGAGGCGTTCATCCGCGGTGACGTCGAAAGCTGAACCATCTAGTCGAAAAGGGCCGGGCCGGTTGGCCCGGCCCTTTCGCTATTACCAGGATCGGGCCTTTTCGCTATGACCAGGCTCGGGCTCTTTCGCTATGACCAGGCTCGCGCCAGGGCGACCCGCGCCTCGAGCTCGAGCAGCTTGCGCTTGCGGTCGAGCCCGCCGCCGAAGCCGACCATCTTGCCGCCGGCGCCGACCACCCGATGACACGGCACGATCACCGGTATCGGATTGTGGTTGCAGGCCGTGCCCACCGCGCGGGCAGCGCCCGGGTCGCCCAGAGCAGTCGCGATCGCCCCGTACGTGACCATCTCGCCGTACGGAATCTTGGCGATCTGACCCCAGACGGCGCGCTCGAACTCGGACCCGCCGGGCATCTCGACCGGCACCGAGAAGTCGGTGAGCTCGCCGGCGAAATACGCCTCGAGCTGCGCGACCGCTGGATGGGAGCCGCCCGGCCCGGGCCGCGCGGCGAAGCGCACCCCCACGACGGTGTCGCCGTCAACGGCGACGCCGAGCGGTCCGATGGGTGACTCGACGACGAACATGCCCCCGATTCTGCCCCGGAGGTACGACAAGTCTCTAAGAAGAGAGGTGCCCGTTGTCGCGGGCCCACTTGAACAGCTCGGCCTCGGCCTCGTCCCGCGTCAGCGGCCCCCGGTCGAGGCGCAGCTCCTTGAGGAACCGCCAGGCCTGGCCCACGACCGGGCCGGGCGGCACGCCCAACAGTTCCATGATCGCGTTGCCGTCGAGGTCGGGGCGGACGCGGGCGAGATCCTCCTCGGCCGCGAGCCGGGCGATCCGGTCCTCGAGCGCGTCGTAGTCGGCCGCCAGGTTGGCCGCCTTGCGCTTGTTGCGGGTCGTCACGTCCGAGCGGGTGAGCTTGTGCAGCCGAGTGAGCAGGGGACCGGCGTCGGTGACGTAGCGGCGCACGGCCGAGTCGGTCCACTCGCCCCGGCCGTACCCGTAGAACCGCAGATGCAGCCCGACCAGCTCGACCACGTCCGACGTGACGTCCTTGGGGTACTTCATGGCCTTCATGCGCTGGCGGGTCATGCGGGCGCCGACCACCTCGTGGTGGTGGAAGCTGACCCGGCCGTCGCGCCCGACCGCCTTGGTGGCCGGCTTGCCGACGTCGTGCATGAGCGCGGCCATCCGCAGCACGAAGTCGGGCCCCTCGTCGCCCTCGAGCCGGATCGCGTTCTGCACGACGATCAGCGTGTGCTCGTAGACGTCCTTGTGCTGGGCGTGCTCGTCGATCTCGAGCTTGAGCCCGGCCACCTCGGGGATGAAGTAGTCGCCGAGGCCGGTGTCGACCAGCAGGCGCAGCCCGGCGATCGGGTCGGCGCCGATCATGAGCTTGGTGAACTCGTCCCGGATCCGTTCCGCGGTGATTCGTTGCAGATCGGGGGCCATGTCACGCATGGCCGAAATGACCGCTTCATCCACAGTGAACTGCAGCTTGGACGCGAACCGGGCCGCCCGCAGCATCCGAAGTGGATCATCACCGAAGGACTGGGCGGGGGAGGCGGGGGTGCGGATCACCTTCGCGGCGAGATCTTCCAGTCCCCCGTACGGGTCGGTGAAGACGTGCCCGGGCAGAGACACCGCCATCGCGTTGATCGTGAAGTCACGCCGCTCGAGGTCGTCGAGCAGCGACGTGCCGTACTCGACCACCGGATTGCGGGTCACACCGTCGTACGCCTCGGCCCGGAAGGTCGTGATCTCGAGGCGCAGGCCGTTCTTCTGCAGGCCGATCGTGCCGAAATCACGACCCGTCTCCCAGATCGCGTCGGCCCAGCCCTGCACGACCTCGAGGGTCTGCTCGGGGCGGGCGTCGGTGCAGAAGTCGAGATCGTCGCCGAGCCGGCCGAGCAGCGCGTCGCGCACCGAACCGCCGACCAGGTGCAACTCATGGCCGGCGGCGCCGAACCGGCGCCCCAGCTCATCGGCGACGGGGGAGACCCGCAGCAACTCGGCGACCGCGTTTCGCTGGGCGGTGTTCAACACAGACATGGGACAACCAGGCTATAGGTCTTCAGTCGGGTTCAGGGCGGCGGGTGGGGCGGTTGGAGGGAGGTCTTCAGTCGGGTTCAGGGCGGCGGGTGGGGCGGTCGGAGGGAGGCCGTCAGTCCGCTTTCGGGCGGCGGGTAGGGCGGTCGGACCGCGGCCGTGGCAGGGGACCACGCCAGCGGGCAGGATGGGCGGGTGCCAGTTCCTGAGGCGCTGCTCCGCCTGACCGAGAACCCAGATTTCTGGACCGGCGCGATCGGCGACAACCCGACCTCCGAGCTGCGTGTGACTTTCCCGGTCATCGGCGGCTACGCCCTCGTGCTCGACCTCGACCCGGCCACCGGCGAGCGCACGCTCGGTCTGCGCAGTCCCGCTCACAGCGAACCGGTCCAGCTTGGCTGGGCGCCGGCCGGGGGTCCCGTCCCGGCCGCCCTGCGCTGGTGGGAGCTCGACCTCTGCGCCCGGGTGATCGCCTGGGAGGATCCGACGCTGCCGCACCCCGGCCTGGTGGTCGCACTGCTGTCGCCGTTCGCGCCGGCCACCCCCGAGGACGACGAGCCCGCGGTGGCCGCGATGCGGGAGGCGGCGTACCGGTCGCTGCGCCGCGATGTGCCGCCGGCCGAGCCGTCGGGTCCCGAACAGGCGCCGCTGCCACTCTTCGCCGGCGACGACTGGTGGCCGGCCCCGGCCGTGCTGTCGCCGCAGGTGCTGGACGAGGCCGCGATCGCTGAGCTCAGCCGTTCGCAGATCACCTTTCACGACGTACGCGGTGGGTCGCGCTTTCCGCGCGAGCTTCTGGCCGATCTCGTACGCCTGTCCGCCGCGCACCTCGAGGCGGTCTCCCGCGAGCAGTGGTACGCCGACACCCGCCCGATCGCCCGGCACATCCTGGAAAGCGGTGATCTTCGGCCTATTCCGGCCCTGCTCGGTGCGCTCACCGAGGCCGGCTGCGATCATCCGACCGTGCTCGACGCGCTGAGTGAGCCGCTGGTGCCCGCCGAGGCCTGCTGGATGGTCGAGACCCTGGCCGGGGCCGAACCGGGCACGCTCCTGCGGCACAGTCTGTGACGGCACCTCTATGGTGGCTGGAGTTCCGCACGATGCTCGGGAGGTTCGGTGAACGGCGGGATCTACCGCAGCGCGAACGCCGTGCCGGACGGTGAGCCACCGCGGCCGGAGGACGGCGTCTACCGCAGCGCGAACGCCGCGCCCCACGGTGAGCCGCCGAGGCCCGAGGACGGCGTCACCCTGATCTCGGTCGACGACCAGATGTCCGGGGTGGCCGCGGCCGAGAACCAGGCCCTGCCGCCCGAGAATCTGCCGGCTCCCGAGGAAACGAGCACGGCCGGCACCAGCGCGATGATGGCGGTGGCCAGCTTCGTCAGCCGGATCATCGGCTTCGTCCGCAACGCCCTGATCGGCATCACCCTCGGGCCGTACATCGGTAGCGCTTTCACCAGCGCGCAATTTCTTCCCGGCCAGATCTACGAGCTGTTGCTCGGCGGCATTCTGAGCAGCGTGCTCGTGCCGCTGCTGGTACGGCGGCGCAAGGCCGACGCCGACGGCGGGCTGGAATTCACGCGTAGGCTGCTCACCTTCGCCGTGGTGTCGCTCGGCATCGCGACCGTGCTGGTGGTGGTCGCGGCCCCGGCGATCACCTGGCTCCAGGCGGGCGACGACAACACCGCCGCCTACCGCTCGCTGGTCACGAACTGGGCGTACTGGATTCTGCCGATCATCTTCTTCACCGGGCTCTCCGCGATGATCGGCGCGGTGCTGAACACCCGGGGTCACTTCGCTGCGCCGACCTGGGCGCCGATCCTCAACAGCCTCGTGGTGATCGCCGCCTGCGGCGTCTTCATCGTCTCGTTCGGCACCAACAAGGACCTGCAGCCCGAGGACGTGTCGGGCGCGCAGATCGCGGTGATGGGCGGCGGCATGCTGCTCGGCATGGTGGCGCAGGCGGTCGGCCTGCTACCGGCGCTGCGCAAGGTCGGCTTCAGCTGGAAGTGGCGCTGGGATCCCCGCTCGCTGGGCCTGGGTGAGATCGGCCGGCTGGCCGGCTGGATGCTCTGCTACGTCGCGGCCAACCAGATCGCCGTCTTCGTCGTGGTGCGCATCCTCAACCGGGTGGCCGGCGAGGGCAGCGCCAGCGTGCTCGCCTTCAACAACGTCTTCCTGCTGGTCACGATGGCGCACGGAATCATCGGGGTCTCGGTGATGACGGCGCTGCTGCCCAAGATGAGCGCGGCCGCCGCCGAGGGCCGCTACGCCGAGGTGAGCGCCGACCTGAGCCGGGCCATCCGGCTGGTCACCGTGGCGCTGGCGCCGATCGCGGTGGTCTACGGCGTCCTGGGCGTCCCGATCTCCGTCGTGCTTTTCCAGGGTGGCGCGTTCGACAACGGCGACGCGCTGGCCACCGGCACGGTGCTCGTGGTGGCCGCGTTCGCCGTGATCCCACTGTCGATCAGCTACCTCTGCACCTACACCTTCTATTCCCTGCAGGGCAACCGCACCGCCGCGCTGATCAACCTGCCGGTGGTCGCCGTCCGCATCGGCGCCTACTTCGTGCTGGCCGAGGTGCTCAAGGCCTCGCTGTCGGCAGCCGGCATGACGGCGGCCAATGCGATTTCGTACGCCGTCTCCGCGCTCATCTCGCTGGCCGTGCTCCGCCGCAGGATCGGCCGGCTCAACCTCGGTTCGGTCGCCGTGGCCCTGTTCAAGGTGGTGATCGCGGCCGCTGTCGCCGCCGGCCTGGGGCTGCTGGTCGTGCATCTGCTGCCCGGCGCCGGGGCCCCGTCCGGCCGCGGCGAGGCGATTCTGCAACTGATCGCGGGCGGCGCCGTGATTCTGGTGGCCTATCTGGGCGCGGCGCTCGTTCTGCGGGTCTCCGAGGTCAGCCAGGTGATCGGGATGGTGCGCCGCAAACTCGGCCGCTGACCAGCCGTTTCGCTAGCACCGAGCGTTACCTGGAAGCTACTCAGCGCGGTGTCCGGGGTTGCCGCGCCGGGGGGACGACCTGCCGCGGCATAGCCCCGGGCGGGTATGGTCGGTGTCGGCATGTGCTTCGGGCACGTCGCCATTCGCACCGAGCACGGCATTTGCAGCTAGCAACATCTGCACCTAGCACGGCGTACCGTGCGTGGAGCACCGAGGAGGACTGGTGACCCAGGTCGGCGAAGGCCACGAGACCGCGGCCGATGCGGACGGACCAGTCATGACCTTCGGTGCGCCTGCCGCCGGTGAGGTCCTGGCCGAGCGCTATCAGCTTGAGGAACACGTCAACGACGACAGCGCCGGCCGGCAGGTCTGGCGCGGTATCGATGTCATCCTGCGCCGCCCGGTCGCCGTGGTGCTGCGTTACCCCGGCGGCGACTCGGCCTCCGAGATGCTCCAGGCCGCGGTCGACGCGAGCCGGGTCATCCATCCCAATCTGGTCGGCGTCTACGACGCGATCGACGAGGGCGCCCGTGCCTACGTCGTCCGCGAGTGGGTCGACGGCGAATCGCTGCGCGAGCTGGTCGCGACCGACGGACCGCTCGACCCGGGCCGCGCCACCGCGATCGCCCACTCGATCGCCGACGCCCTGGCCGCGGTGCACGCGACCGGCATGGTGCACGGCAACGTCCACCCCGGCACCACGCTGATCGGCGACGACGGCCGGGTCGTGCTGGCCGACGCCCGCGCCGACTCCGCCGACAACGTCGAGGGCGACATCCGCGCGGTCGGCGGCATCCTCTACTTCGCCCTGACCGGCCACTGGCCGCACACCGAGGTGGGCCGGTCGACGCTGCCCGATGCCAACCGCGACGCGACCGGCAACCCGGCGGCGCCCCGGCAGATCCGCGCCGGCATCCCGGCCTACCTCGACGACCTGACGATGGACCTGCTCGACACCCGGGTCGCCGCGCCCGAGGCCGACGCGCTCACCGCCGAACTGGCCCGGCTCGACGCCGCCGAGGAAGACTACGAGGACGTCGGCCCCCTGCGTTTCACGCAGAACGCGACCACCGAGCCCACCCGCAGCACACCCAAGATCATCATCGGGGTGGCGGCACTGGTCGTCATCGCGGTCATCGGCCTGGTGTTCGGCATCCGGGCGATCAGCTCGTCGGACAACAAGAACCCGACCGGCACCACCCAGGCCGACGCCGGCGCCGGCACCACGCCGACCGACGAGCAGACTCCCGCCCCCGCACCCAAGAAGATCGCGCTGACGGCCGACATGGTCCGCATCGTCGACCCGCCGGACGGCAGCCGCGAGGACACCGGCGAGTCGAAGTTCACCGTCGACGGCGACGCCGACACGGCGTGGGAGACCCAGCGGTTCAAGCAGGCCAACTTCGGCAACTTCAAGCCGGGCATGGGCGTCCTGATCGACCTCGGCTCGGCCCGCAAGCTCTCCGAGATCCAAGTCGAATTGTCGCAGCCGGGCGTCACCATGGACATCCGGGCCGGCTCCGACGACCCCGGCGACACCTCGGCCGGCGACCAAAAGATCATGCAGACCTACAAGCGGCTGGGCGACAGCGAGACCAAGACCGACGGCACGCGCGAGGTCTTCTCGGTTTTCAACCCCGACCAGACCTACCGCTACGTGCTGGTCTTCATGACCAAGCTGCCCTCGACCGACGACGGCAACGGCGGCTTCAAGGTCAGCCTGCAAGAGATCGAGGTCTACGGCTACTGAGCGTCGGTCCCCCCGCCGCTCGCGCCGTCCAGATAGATTGCTGGCGTGACTTCCGGGGACGCCTCGCCGAGCGACGCAGAACTGCTGCGCGCCCATGTCGAGGGCGACAGGGAAGCGTTCGGCGAGCTGGTCCGCCGCCACCGCGACCGTTTGTGGGCCGTTGCCCTGCGCACGATCGGCGACCGTGAAGAGGCAGCCGACGCCGTACAGGACGCGCTCCTGGCGGCCCACCGCAACGCGGCCCGATTCCGCGGCGACTCGGCCGTCACCACCTGGCTGCACCGCATCGTGGTCAACGCCTCCCTCGACCGCATCCGCCGCCGCCAGGCCCACCCGACCGTGCCGCTGCCCGACGGCAGTCGTTCCGACGACCGGCCGTCCGGTGTGGAACCGGCCGCCCCGGTCGCCGACCACGAGACGTCGCTGCTCGTACGGCAGGCGCTGGCCGACCTGCCGGTCGACCAACGGGCCGCGATCGTGCTGGTCGACGTCCAGGGCTACCCGGTCGCCGAGGCCGCCGAGATCCTCGACGTCGCGGTCGGCACGATCAAGAGCCGGTGCGCCCGCGGCCGCGCGCGGATGGCGCTCGCGCTCGGCGAGCTGCGGGGGAGAGACAGCGGTCACGCCTCGGCCGGGAACCAGGACGCCCCCGAAACCGTCCCATCGGGACCGGGTACGACGCAGCCGCAACCCGGCCGGAACGAACGAAGGGACCAGAGGTGACCGGGGCCGAATTCAGCGGGGTCGACATCGACCTGCTGGCGGACTACATCGGTGGCGCCCTCGAGGGCACCCCCGACGAGTCCGCGGTGGCCACGCTGATCGCCGAGGATCCCGACTGGCGCGCGGCGTACGAGTCCCTCAGCGGCGGGGTCACCCTGGTGCAGGCCGAGCTGGGCCGCCTCGGGCCCGAGCCGATGCCGGACGACCTGGCCGCCCGGCTCGACGGCATGTTCGGCGCCCCCACGCTGACCCTCGTCAAGGGCGACGCCGCAGCCCCCAGCCCATCGATCAGCCGCCGGCGCCGCTGGGTGACCCCCATCGCCATCGCGGCCGGCTTCATCGCTTTTGTCGGCTTCGGTGCCGACTATCTCGCCGGTACCAGCGAAACACAGACGAACGACAGTGCCGGCTCCTCCGCCGATTCGGACGAGCGCGCGATGTCCTCCGCCCCCGGTGAGACGATCCTGGCCACGGGCACCAACTACACCCGCGCCACCCTGGCCATCGAGCCCGTTCAGCCGCTCACCGCCAGCGACAACGCCTCCTCCTCGGCCCTCGGCGAGTCCGGGGCCGACCAGCCGAACCGCAGCCGCATCGCGCTCCAAGATCCGGCCCTGGCCCGCCTGTCCGACCAAGCCGCGCTCCAGGAGTGCTTCGAAGCCATCGAGCGCGAGAACGCCGGCGGCACGATCGCGGTCCAGACGGTGGACTTCGCCCGGTTCAATGGCTTATCAGCCGTCATTGTCCGGTTCGCCGCGCAGAACGGCGACTGGGTCTGGGCGGCCGGAGCCGACTGCGGCACGCGCGTCGCGGGCGCCGACGTGTTCGACAAAGTCCCGGTACGCTGAACGGCACCCCAGACAACCCGCGTGAGGTCGGCCACGGCTGCCCGGGCGGGAATGGCGGTACCCAGCATGGCGTTCTAGCGTGCAGTGTCGCCGAGCGGATATCCCGGCGAAGAGCAGACTGAGGAGTCGGCAGTGGACGAGGTCCGTAATCTGATCATCATCGGTTCGGGACCGTCCGGCTACACCGCGGCGCTGTATGCCGCCCGGGCGGAGCTCAAGCCGCTGGTGATCGAGGGCGTTCAGTCCGGTGGTGCTCTGATGACGACCACCGAGGTCGAGAACTTTCCCGGTTTCCGCGACGGGATCATGGGCCCCGAGCTCATGGACAACATGCGCGCCCAGGCCGAGCGGTTCGGCGCCGA
>NZ_JAHWFK010000042.1 GCF_019710575.1 Paractinoplanes polyasparticus
TCGGCGCCGAACCGCTCGGCCTGGGCGCGCATGTTGTCCATGAGCTCGGGGCCCATGATCCCGTCGCGGAAACCGGGGAAGTTCTCGACCTCGGTGGTCGTCATCAGGGCGCCACCGGACTGAACGCCCTCGATCACGAGCGGCTTGAGTTCCGCCCGGGCGGCATACAGCGCCGCGGTGTAGCCGGACGGCCCCGAACCGATGATGATCAGATCGCGGAGCGGGTTCACGGCTTGCGGGCCGGGATGAGGTCGGCCAGCAGCGCCTCGATGCGGGACTTGATCTCGTCGCGGATCGGGCGGACGGCTTCGACGCCCTGGCCGGCCGGGTCGTCGAGCTTCCAGTCCTCGTAGCGCTTGCCGGGGAAGACCGGGCAGGCGTCGCCGCAGCCCATGGTGATGATGACGTCGGAATCCTGCGCCACCTCGTACTCGAGAATCTTGGGGGTTTGGTCGGTGATGTCGATGCCGGCCTCGCGCATCGCCTCGACGGCGGCCGGGTTGATGCTCTCGGCCGGGGCCGAGCCGGCGGAACGGACTTCCACGGCGTCGCCGGCGAGATGGCGCAGCCAGCCGGCCGCCATCTGGGAGCGGCCGGCGTTGTGCACGCAGACGAACAGGACGCTGGGCTTGTCACTCATGACGTTGATCCTTCGATTGGGGGGTGCGGGATGTGATCAGACGCTGCGGGCGGGGTCGTGCTCGACGACGACCTCGTCGGCGGCCTTTCCCGCACCGGGATACAGGGCGAGCAGCAGGCCGACCCCGACGATCAGACCGGCGATCTGGGCGATGACGAAGCCGGGCACGGAAGCCGGTGTGATGCCGGCGAACGTGTCGGTGAAGGCACGGCCGACAGTGACCGCGGGGTTGGCGAAGCTGGTGCTGCTGGTGAACCAGTACGCGGCGCCGATGTAAGCGCCGACCGCCGCGGGGGCCACGCTTGCTCGGCCGGACCGGGCGAGCGCGAAGATGAGCAAAAGCAGTCCGGCGGTGGCGACGATCTCGCCCAGCCACAGGTGCCCGGCGGAGCGGTCCTTGCCGGAGAAGGTCACCGGGGCCAGGTCGAACATCAGGTTGGCCAGTACCGAGCCGGCGATTGCTCCGGCGGTCTGGGCGGCGATGTAGCCGGCGAGATCGGTGGCGGTCAGGCCGGTGCGGGTGCGGCGGCCGAGGAACCAGTCGGCGGTGGAGACGACCGGGTTGAAGTGCGCGCCGGAGACCGGGCCGAACGTCAGGATCAGGGCACCGAGCGCGAACGCGGTGGCCACCGAGTTCTGCAGCAGTTGCAGGCCCACGTCGTCGGGCGACAGCGTGGTGGCCATGATTCCGGAGCCGACGACGGCGGTGACCAGCGACGCCGTACCGAGGAACTCGGCCAGCAGGCGGCGCCAGGCGGCGGTGGGGTGCATGGATGCGGTACTCCGGTCTTTGTGCGGTCGGGATTTGGTCGGCCGCGGCGACGGGCAGTCGGCGCGGGCACCCTGTACCGCCCAGTTCACCGGAGCGGGTGCGAGGTGTCGTGCGGAACTGTCAGTTCTGCCGGGGAATGTGCGGAACGGCTGGCGCCACTCGGTCGATGCGCCCGGCCAGGTCGGTGTAGGCGGCTTCGAACGCGGCGTCGGTGTTGGCGCGGATGGGGTCGGGGATCGACCAGTGCAGCCGGGGCCTGGCGGGGCCGGTGAGGTCTTCGTGGGCGTTGTCGCAGACGGCGATGACCAGGTCGCCGTCGTGCACGACGTCAGCGACGTCGGCGGTGCCGGTGGGGTCGAGCTGCAGGCCGTGGCGGTGCGCGATCTTGACTGCGCGCGGGTGGACCCGGGCTGCGGGTCGGGTGCCGGCCGAGGCGACTGCGCCGCCGACCCGGTCGCGCCACAGCGCGGCGGCCAGCTGCGAGCGCGCGGAGTTGTGGGTGCAGACGAACACCACGCGCTCTGCGTCCTGGAGTGATGGCGGCGTCAGGGAAAAAAGGGCGTCAGGTTGCAGGCGCAGGTAAGTGCGGCGGCGGTCGCCCTCGGAGCGAGTGCGCACGATCAGGCCGGCTTCCTGCAGCACCTTGAGGTGGTGAGCGACGAGATTGGTCGGCATCGCGAGGTCTTGGGCGATCTCACCGGGGCTGGCGTCGCCGAGGGTGAGCGCGTCGACGATCGCCAGTCGTGCGGGGTCGCCCAGCGCGGCGTGGATGCGCGCCCGCGCCTGCAGAGAAGAATCGCCGTTCATTGAGTCAATATTTACTGAGCTTTCCTCGTCCGTCAAGCCGATGGCTCGACTGTGACCTCGGGCACTCAGGCGTCGACGTCGAGCAGCCCTGACAGTTGGCGCATCGGAGAGGGCTGAGCGCGGTAGTAAATCCAGCTGGCCGCCGAGACAGCGGCCCTCCAGTTCCGTCTGCGCCCTCATCGCCGACCGGACGCAAATCTTGATGCGGTCCCGCTCGCGGAACGCGGAACTCACGGCTGGCTTTCGTCTCGTCTTCGCCTGTTGCTGCGGATCAACGGCGGCTGGCCGTAGGCGTCACCCGGGGCCGGGAAGCGGGCGCCGACGATCGCGCGGATGCGGTCCTTGAGCGGATCCATCACGGTCGGGACATTCATGTCCTTGCCTCCGCCCAGCGCGTCGACGAGCGCGTCGAGGCCCGCGTTGATTGCCTCGGCGGCACCGAGGTGCCGGTTGGCGCGCCAAGCGTCGACCATGCCGATCCCGTTGCCGGCATGCTGCACCGCTTGACCGAGCGATTCGTAGCCGGGTAGCCGGCCCATCGCCGAGCCGAACTGCCTCAGCACTTCGGCGACCGCCTCGGCCATGTCCGGATCCTCGCGGATCAGGTCACCCTGGTCGATCTCACTCGCGGCGACCGGGGTGTCGACGGCCGTCAGTTCGTCAGAATCGGCCGGGCGGGTTGGTGGTGTCTCCACCGGCTCAGGCAGCCGGCCCACCGCTTGTTCGAGCCGTGCTTCCTGGGCCGATCGCCAGGCGTCCCGGATGGCCGCCCGCGAATCGGAGCCGGCCGGTCCGTCGGCGGGCGGCCGCTCGCGCGCCCCGCCGATCGTGCCCTGGGTTGTCGCTTCAGCGAAGCTGTCAGCCGATGGGGCTTCCGTGGCATCGCGGCCACTGTCCGCCTCGTCGGTAGAGACCGATGGTTTTTCGCTGCCGGGGTGGGGCCGTTCATCGATGGTCGACAAATGAGGTTCATTGCCCTCCGCGGTCAGCGGCTGCTCCCGCGGCCCGTCGGTCCCCGTTGTCTCGTGCGGCGGCTCCTCGGTGGGGAATGCCTGGTCGGAGCGGACGGAGGTCTGCTCGGGCGGGTCCTCGGACGGGCTCAGCACGGGTCCGGCCTCGGCCGGGGTCCAGGGTGGCTCGGGCGCCTCCCCGTCTTCGGGCAACTCCGAACGGGGATCACCTGGCCGGTCGTCCTGCTCCGATCCGGGCTCCGGCGGGGTCGTCGGCTCGAACTCCGGCGGCAGCGTCCCGGTGTCCTCCGCGGACGGCACCGGGTGCTCATCGCGGATGGCGGCCACCGGCGGCTCCGGCGCTCGCTCCTCCGGCCACTCGCCGTCGTCGTCGGGCAACTCCTGCTCCGCTACGGGATGGGCTTCACCCTCTCCCTGCTGGGCCGCGCCCGGGAATGGTGGCTCTGGTGCCTGCTCCTTTGGCTGTTCCTCGGTCTCGCCGGGTGGCTGTGGCGGGGTGAAGTCGCCTTGGTCTTGTTCGAACGCGCCCGCGCGTGGTTGCTCCTCGGTCTCGCCGGGCGGCAACTCCCTCGAGGCGACGTCGGCTTGATCCTGTCCGGCCTCGATCGGGGGTGGCACCGGCGCCTGCTCGTCCCGGTGCTCCTCGGCCTCGTCAGCCGACCTGACGTCGCCGACCGGCTCGGCTTCTCCGTGAGCGCGCTGAGCCCCGCCCGACGGCGGCTCCGGCGCCTGTTCGTCGTCGGCTTCCTCATCCTCGTCGGGGAATTCGTCGGGCTTGTCGTTCACGAGACGGCTCCCGCATTCCGGCGGTAGAGGGACACCCATTTCGGCGCGCCGTCGCGCCAGGCGCGGCGGCCCTGGTGGAGGAAGACGCAGGCCTCGTAGTCGCGCTGCTGCGCCGGTGTCAGCGCCTCGGTTCCGGTCCGGGCCGCCAGCGCCGACGTCGCGCGGATGGTCTCTGTCCACCAGTCAGGCCAGTCCGCGGGCTGCTTCGGGTAGCCGCGGATGCGCTCGCGGAAGGCGGCGGCCGAGGCGGACGCGGCTGCGGTTGCGGCCCGGCCACGGAACAGGCAGCGGTGGGCGCAGCCGTCGCAGTCGGGGAACGGGGCGGTGGCGGCCGCCACCGCTTCGTGGTCGTCGGCGAAGGCGCGGAACCGGACGGCCAACTCGGCGTCGGAGGCCAGCGGAGCGTGCGCGCGGCCGGTGGTCCGCGCAGCCTCACCGCGTACGTCGGGAACTTGAATCAATGCCGGACGGTCGATCGCGTCGTGATAGGCGAAGGCGGTGAAGGGCGCCAGCGTGCCCGCGTACCGCCGCTGGTCGTCGGAGAAGCGCATGGTGCCGCCGATCAAGCGGCGGTCGTCCTCGGCCGGCAACCGGTGCATGACCTTCAGGTTGGTGTTCTTGTAGGCGTCCTCGACGAGCTTGCCCGGCACCTGCTCGACGATCACAAGTCCTTCTCCATACTTGCGGTTCTCGGCCAGCATGTTCGCGAACGAAGCCGCCGCCCGGGCCTGCGCGTTGCCCTCGCGGGTGGCGCCGTCGCGGTCGGGCGGCCGGCCGAGGAGCCGGTGAGCCTCCTCCACGACGGTGACATGTGCGAGGCCCCCGGTTTCCGCGCCCGCCTTGTAGTACTCGGTCATCACCTGCAGCAGCAACGCGGTGATCAGTGAGAGTTCTTTCTCGTTGTCACCGATCGCGGCCAGCTCGACGACCACCGGGCGGCGGAGCAACTCGAAGATCGGGTACGACCGGGCGACGTCGACCGTGCTGCCGCAGGCGTTCTCGGCCAGCGACTCGGCCCGGAGCACCGAGGCGGCTTGGATGTTCGACTTCAAATCACCGGCGTACGCGAGTCTGCTGGTCTGTTCCCGCAGTCGCGCCACGAAGTCCCGCAGGGTCGGCCAGCCACCCGCCGGGGGTGGACCGGCCGTGTCCGAGATGACGATGTTGCGTTTCGTGTACGTCTCGCGCAACGCCCGGTTGTAGATGTGGGGCAGCGGGTCCCACAGCCCGAACGCGGCGTCGAAGCAGGCGAGCAGGCCGGCGATGTGCGCGCTGATCCGTACGCCCGGTGGCACCTCGAAAGGGTTGAGTCGCAGCGGGGCCACGCGTTCGTTGCCGACGGTGAGAACGAGAAGCTCCTCCATGCCGGGCCGGGTCGCGAGCCAGCGGTAGTCGTCGAGCGTGGTGTTGACCGGTTCCAGCACCAGGAAGGGGATGCGGTGGTCGCGCCACAGTTGCTCGCAGAAGGTCAGCATGCTGTTCGTCTTGCCGGATCCGGTGGTGCCGACGACGAGGGCGTGCCGGGTCAGGTCGTTGAGTGCCACGCCGAGCGGTCCGGCCATCTGGTCGCCGACGAGCTGGCGGCCCAGCGTGACCTGGGGGCCGCGCGGGCGGTACTCGGCTTCGAGCGCGATGCCGGGACGGCGTACCGGGAAACCCGGCATGTGGCCGTGAACGGCCAGCGGCAGCCGCAGGGCCGCGGAGGCCTCGCGCGCGTCGACCAGATCGGCCAGCAGGCGGACCACCGCCGGGACGTCGACCGGCAGCCGGCCCGTGTGCTCGGCGTCCCACCGGCGCAGGTCGAGGGTGGTGAGGTTGCGGCGGGCGGTCTCGACCTCGTGCGCGGCCGGACGGACGACGACGTACGCCGGACCGGTGAACGTCTCGGTGAGAGGTCCCTGCTCGCGGGCCTGCTGCGGCGGTGACACGGCGGCCGCCACGAGTTCGGGCAGCGCGTGATCGAGCCGGCCGGCCGAGGCGATGCTGATCCGGGTGCGGTACGCGTGCCCGGTGTAGCGGCGGGCGGCGTCGGCGTAGAGCTTGGCCGCGTCGGTTGCGAAGGTGTCCGGGGCGAGGGGGACGCCCTCGGTGAACAGGCCGTCCGGGGTGCGGCCGGGCATGGCCAGCCGGCCGTACTCGGTGGCCAGCGACTGCAGCCCGCGCCCGGTACCGGCCGGGACCCGGTACGGCTCGAGGGCGATGCTCAGGACGGTGGGCCGGAGCTGGGCCGCCATCGCCCGCCACACCGGTTCCCAGTCGGGCGCGGCCACCGTGAACGGCTCGACGGCCAGGTAATGCTGCACCCCCGCGTCGGGCCGTTGTGGGTCGCCGAGCCGGACGCGTTTGCGAATCTCGGCGAGCCCACCGGGTCCGGGCCGGAACGGGATCAGGAAGCGGCGGACCTCGGCCGGGTCGAGAATCTGCGAGGCGTGGACGTGCCGGGGCAGCACCGCCAGGCGTTCGCGCAGGCGCACCGCCGCCTCCACGACGTGCGGCCCGCAGCCCTGCACGCGGGCGAGCAGCGCACACGACAGCCCGGCGCCGGGCGAGCTGACGTAACGAAGATCGAATCGGGTTCCGTACGCGTCGTCCCACTGGCCGGCGATCCACGCCGCCTCGGCCGCCACGGCCTTGACCAGGCGTCCCCGTTCCGGCAGGTCGGCGTACTCGCGGGTCTCGGTCAGGTCGGCGGCGGCCTCGATCCGGACGCCGACCCAGCACCACGTGACGTGACCGCCAGCCGCCTGCAGAACGGTGCCGGACTCGCGCTCGTCGCTGGTGCGCTCAGGCACGCGTCAGCCGCCGATGCCGCTCGGCACCGACGGCTCCGGCGTATCGCCCCGGAGATCCTGCACCGGGATGTCATGGCCGAAGGTCTGGGGCAGCGACACCCGGATGCCCTGGATGGCCACGTCGGCGCCTTCGCGGACGGCGGTGTGCACTGCCTCCCGCATGGCCCGGACCCGCTCGGTGCGCAGCATCTGGTTGATCGAGCCGGTGCGTCCGAGCATGCTGCCGATCAGATCCTTGAGGAGCTGCCCGATCAGCGTGGCCCCGCGCCGGCTGCGCCACATCATCCAGCCGATGTAGAGGCTGGTGCCATACGGGAACACGGACGTGTAGACGGTGTAGCTGCGTTCGTTGATGACCAGCCGGTTGTTGACGACCTCCGGGGCGAGCACGTCGCTGCGGATGCGCATGGCGGCGGCGTTCACCGGGATGCGACGGCGCCGGAGCGAGGCGTAGATCGCGGCGTACGCGGACGTGGCGGCCTCGTGTTTGTTCTCGACCAGGGTCTTCCACTCGTCGATCGGTTCATCGGTGCGGGACAGCAGCAGCACCGCCCAGAACGTGGCGAAGGCCAGGAAGGTGCCGGTGCTCAGCACCCCGAGCTTGGCGTCGCCCTCGGCTGCCGAATCGGCGAAGGCGGCTACCCAGATGACCAGGAAGAACATGAAGACCACCACGGACGAGACGGCGGCGATGAGCCACAGCTTGAACAGCGCGGCCAACGGCACCGACTCGCTCAGCTTCATCTCGATCGCGCCGTAGCCGAGGGAACGGATCCGGTACGGCACGTCGCCGCCGGCCGGCCCCGCGGCCGCCCACCGCTTGTTCTCCGTCGTGCTCATCTCGGCTCCCTTGCTCCCGTGGCTTCGGTGGATCAGGTCTCATCGATGACCACGTCGATGCCGGACGTGGCGGGTGTGGCCGTGCCGTTGACCGGAAAGGTGAGAGTGCCGCTCTTCTCGACCACCTGGCCGTACGAGCTGGTGAAGGACAACTGCCAGGCGACGGTGCCGCGGCTCCTGCTGCTGAACCGCACCGACGACGCGACTCCGACCGTCAGCTCCGGATAATCGACGATCAACCACCGGACGTACGGGTGATAGCCCGGAACCCGAAGCCAGAACGGGCAGTGCGGCGTACGGTCGGCGGCCGCCGCGGCACATTGGTCGAGCTTGACCCGTACAGCGTCCTGGATGCTCGCCTGCGCGCCGTCCGCGAGGGCCGGGGTGTCGAAGGCGGCCTTCGCGCTCCGCCCGTTTCCACCCGGCGTCACCGTAATCGAGGACTCGGCGAACAGCCTGTTGCCGGCCGCGACGACCCGATAGGCGCTGGGGAAAGCGGTGTTGTCACCCGGCGTGACGGCGACGCCGTTCACGATGAGCTGCCGGTTCCGGTCGCCGCTCACGGCCAGTACGACGAACGGATTCGTCAGCAGGTACCGGTCGCCGTTCCGGACCACGGCGATACGTTGGCGTACCGGGCTGCCGCCGGCCGTGAAGGTGACGTCGAACGTCTGTGTGCCATCACTTCCGATCTCGAGATCCTTCGGCCGGTTGCCGGCGTCGGCCAGAGCCGGTTCGGTCAGCAGCGGGTAGCGGCTGATGTCGAAGCCGGCCGGGAGGTCGACGTGGCTGAGGGCCTTGGCGGCGTCCCCGTCGGCGAGCGCGGCGAAGTAGTCCTGTATGGCCGTCTCGGCCGGGGAAGCGGTCCATCGCGTGTAGCCGAGATAGACGCCGGCCGTGGCGAGCAGCGCCGTCAGCACGATTACGGCGGCGGTCAGTGGCCGGTGCCGATCCGACGGTGGGCGGCGGCTGGGCGCGGGCGGCGTCGGTTCTGGCGTGGGCGGCGTCGGCCTGGGCGCATGGGGCGTCGGTTCGGGCGTGGGCGGCTCGGCACGCGGTGGTTCGGCTTGAGGCGGCGTTGTCGGCGTCGGCAGTTGGGTCGGCGGTGCTGCGGCCGGGACCGGGTCCGGCTCCGGGGCCGGCGGTGTGGTCGACCCGAAGCCTTCCGGCTCGGTGAACGACTCGTCGGCTGTGTCGTAGGTGAATGGCCCTCCGGCGTCCGGCGCTGTCAGATCCGGCAACACTGGCATCCCGCACGCCAGACAGAACTCGTCGTCCGGCTCGGCGTCACTGCCGCACCCGAAGCACCACCTGGCCGTCGTCAGACCCGGCCCAGGACGCTCGCCCATAGCTCGCTCATTCCTGACGTAGAGCCCATTGACCATCACGGTAGGTACATGATGGCGCATAGCTGAATACGCCGGACGGCTTCCCGAATTCATACGTCTGACCGATGGGCGGCACGGTTAAGAAGATGAATCTTTGAAAGAGGCGCAACCTGTCACGACGCACCATTAGGGACGGACGTCCACGCACCGTTGTCCCAGATGGAAGGCCATCCTGAATCGAATGGTCCAGGGGGTCAAATCGCCCAGCTGGGCAGTCCGAGTCACATTTCCTGTCGCGTGGAAGGACCTTATTGATGACCGTCGAGGAACGGCTCGGCCCTTTCTATGTGCTGCGCGAGGAAATAGCGCGGGACGGGTGGTCGACCGTCCGCCGGGCCACCAGCCGGAACGGCGGCCCCGATGTGGCCGCGCTCATCGTCCGTCCGGAATTCGCCGCCGACCGGGGGCTGCGCGACATCCTCGCGCGCGAGGAGGCAGCCCTGCGGGAGCTCCACCACGAGTCTCTGGTCGAGGTGCGGGATCTGGTCACCGACGACGGCCTACTGGCCCTGATCCTCGACCCCGCCGAGGGCCCGGCATTGAGCGAGGAGAACGGCTGGGGGTCCCTGGCCGACGCCGCGCTCCTGGCCGCCCGGGTCGGTGACGCGCTGGCCGTCGCCCACGCCCATGGCGTCGTCCACCTGCGCCTCGAGCCCGGGAACGTTTACCGTACGCAGTCCTCCGTCAAGATCAGCGGGTGCGGCGTACCGGCCCTGCTGCGCGAGGCCGGAGTGCCGGTCCCCGATTCGGCCTACGCGGCACCGGAACTTTCCGGACCGGCGATGCCCACTGCGGCCGCCGACGTCTACTCACTGGGCGTGATGACAGTGGAGGCTTTCACCGGCGTACGGCCGCCCGGCGCCGACCTCGAGAGCCTCCCGCCGCAGCTTCAGGCCCTGCTCCGCAAGCTGCTGTCCACGAACCCGAGAGAACGCCCGTCGGCCCGCAGCGCAGCAGCCCAGTTCCGTGCCATCGCCGATGAGCTGACCTCCGACGCTGGGTCAGCTCCTCCGGCGCCGGAACCGGAGCTGTCCGACGCGATCCCCGCCACTCCCGCGCCGGCCCCGGCCGCCGGGTCGGATTCAGCCGCAGACCCGGTGCAGATCCCGGCCGCGGCCGAGCCCGATTCAGCCGCGGTCTCTTTCGCGGTGCCGGCGGTCGCCGGAGGGTCGGATTCGGCCGGAGGCTCTGTTTCGGTGCCGGCCGCAGCGTCGGGCTCGTTCGTCGAAGACCGGAACAGCCCCGCTCCGGGTCCTGCCCCAGCGTCCGATGCTGGTGTGGTTCCGGGCCGAGATGCCTTCGCCGCATCCGACTCGGGAGCGGCCGACGGCCCGGGTCCCGTTCCGCCGGCCGGACCGGCGGCGACTGCCGCCGCCAGCCCGTCGCCACAACCTGTCGCGGACATGTGGACATCTCACGTGTCCGCTGCTGACACCCCGCCTGACGATCCGGATCATGGCTGGGTCGAGGAGTCACCCGCCGTACGGGAGCCTGCCGCTCTCGGCGCGGGGCCAGTGCTCTCGATCGGGCAGAAGCCGCGCGCCCGCGTCATTCGGAACCGCCGGCGAACGCTCGTCTCGTCAGCCGTCCTCGTCGTGCTGGCTGCGGTCGCGCTCATCGCCGTCGAGTCGAGAGCCGACGACGAACCGGGCGCCGCGCCGCCCGCCGTTCTCGTTCCCCGGACTGATTCGGCCGCCCCGGAGGCCACACCGACGACGGCGACGGCGACGACGGAACCCGCCCCGGCCTCCCTCGCGACCGAGACGCTGGCCTGGCCCAAGCGGAGCACCTACGCGGCGCACCTGCCGGGCAAGGCAGGCACTCTCTATGTTGCGATCCGCGACGGACGGGGCATCGCATACATGTGTGACGGCAAGCGGCTCGAAGCATGGTTCAAAGGACCTGCAACCGACGGCTCGGTGACGCTCAGTGGCAAGGCGGGGGCGACGCTGACCGGGCGGTACAGCGGCAGTGAAATCGCCGGCCAGGTCAAGGTGCAGGGTAAGACCTACAAGTACGACGTGCCCACGGTGCACAAACCGTCGGGTCTCTATCGTGCGGCGGCGAAGGTTCGTAACGCCGACGTGAAGGGTGGCTGGATCGTGCTGTCGGACGGCAGCCAGGTCGGTGTGCTGACCATCGGTGAGATCCCGCAGCCGGCACCGACGCTGAACACGGCGATCAGGTCGGCCTCGATCGACGGCACGTCGCTCCTGGCCACTGAGATCGACGTCGAGACCGGCGGAGGCTTCGGCTAGGTGGCGGTTTCACCTGTCCGAGGAGTATTCGGGTTCGGAGCTCGATCGGCGGGTAGGACCACGGCATGGGCGTGAAGATTCGTTGTGCCGATTTCAACAATGACTGTCCCGCTGAGTTCACCGCGGGGGAGGAGGACGAGCTGCTCCAGCACGTCGAGCTGCACACCAGGACCGCGCACCAGCCGATGGAGTGGACTCCCGAGCTGGTCGAGGTGGTCAAGACTCACCTGCAACCCGTCTGAGCCCGGGTCGGCCGGTCGTCTCGCGAGGGATCGGCCACCGGCGATGACGGTCGAGCTGGTTCAGCGCGGACAAAGTTGTGCTCGAGCTCGCGCTGACCGGCGTCGGCCTGCTGGCCCGGACCCACCATCTGCTCCTCGACGGGCCCGCACCCAAGCGGAGCCCAAGAAGCTGCGTCACCGGCTGCTGCACGTCACCGCGAAGATCAACCGCACCGCGTTCTGCGTGCACGCTTGCCGGCGCAGCAGCCTTGCGACTTGATGGATTTCGGCATCCTCTGAGGGATGTGCCGAGTGGTGCTAGCCTCGTCGGCCGGCAAGGTGATTGATCTTGTGGGGCTACGGGCGGCGGTTCGTCAGACCTCGTGTGTCGTGAGGAAGTTCGAGTGTCCGATGAGCCTCGGCGGACCACACCGGAGGACCGGACGGAGACGTTGCCGGCTAAGAGGGCGTCTGACCCTCTTTAGAGGATCAGACGCCCTCTAAGCAAGGTTGGCGGGATAACAGCAAGATCCACGCTAGAGCTGTCGATGGTCATACTGGCTCTCTCTCGCGCCACGACGGATGCAGGTCGAGGTTGCAGAGCGGGTTGTGCACAAGTTCGGGTTCCGGCCCGGCCAACTTTCCTCCAGACTTCTTGACGGCTCCTGAGCTGCACCGCCTCCACCCGCTATCCGTTCCCGCCGTCAGTCCATGTGAATGACCATCTCGGGCCGCGACATCGGAGGTACCGCCGATACGGCCGCAACGGCCTGTGTGGGTGTCAGCGGTGGCCTCGCCGCCACGATGTGTCCTGGGCGAGGGGGCGCGATGGTTTCCTCGAAAAGCACAGCGCGTCGAGCGGCGCGTCGACATCCGTAAAATGACGCTCCCTCGCCTCGAGGCGACGGACTTCACAACGGGTGGCTGCGTCTCCGCTCACCATCGCGGCTGGCCCGATCAGCGCCGGCGCCTCCGGACTTCGGCGCCGCCCGGTCTATGCCGCCGGAGCCTGCACCTCAGGAGTGACACGGGGTTTCGCCCGTGAGTTACCCGGGGTCTCGCTACTTCCGACGGGCTGAGGGTGAACCTATCGACCCAAGACCAGCGGAGGGTCGACGGGATCCCAGCGGAGCTGGATGAGAGCCGGAAGCTCGCGAGGCCGCCGCTGCGAGAGCTTCGATGACGCACCGGTCGTCGGCTGACAGCAGGCGCATCGATCCGGCACATACCCGAAGTCGTGGCCGCCGACGCGCTCCGGAGCGCGCGCCCAAGACCGCACACCTCGTCGGAAAGACAGGTCATGTCCGAACAACCGTGTCCAAACCGGCCGAAGCTATACCCACGCCTAGCGTTGCTCACGACGAGCCTGTTTCTCGTCGGCACCAACGCCTTCGTAATTGCGGGCCTCCTGCCGGACATCGCTCGGAGTCTCGATGTCCCGGAAACCGACGTATCGTTTTCGATCACCTATCTCGCCGTAGTCGCCGCGATCGCTGCGCCGGTGATCTCCATCTGGGCCGCTCGAATGTCCCGGACGACGCTCATGTTCATCGGCCTTGTGTTCATCGCCGGCGGCACGGCCGCCTCGGCCCTGGCGCCGAGCATGGGGCTCTTCATCGCGGGCCGGATCGTGGCCGGAGTCGGCGCGGCAGCTGTCCTTCCGGCGGCCACGGCTGCTGCGGCCGCGATCGCCCCACCGGAGAGCCGGGGCCGAGCCATTGCCTTCGTCGCTCTCGGCTTCACCGCCGCCACCGCACTCGGGGCACCGCTCGGGACCATGCTGGGCTCGGTGGGTGGATGGCAGCTTCCCCTCCTGGTGGTGGCAGCGCTCGCGTTGCTGCTGGCCGTCGCCAAAGCGCTCTTCCTGCGAGGCCTCCCCATCAGCCCGCGGACCCGATTCTCGGAACGCCTCACCCCGCTCAAGGACAAGCGCGTGGTGCTGACCCTGCTGGCGACGATCTTCGTGTTCATCGGATTCAACGTGGTCTACATCTTCTCCTCGGCTGTCACCGCGCGAGTGACCGGCGGGTCGGGAACGCTGCTCGCGATCCTGCTCCTGGTCTATGGCGTCACGGGCACGCTGGGCACACTGGTGTCGGGCCGCATGACGGACAAGTTCGGAAGCCGGACGACAGCGATCGGCTTCCTCACCGCAACCGCAGCGGTTCTCTGCTGCATAGTCCTCGGGGCGGAGTCGTACATTGCCACAGCGCTGATCTTCGGCCTCTGGGGAGTAGCGTCCTTCGGCACTTCCCTTCCGATCCAGCACCGCCTGTCGTCGATCGACCCGCCCACCGCCCCGATCGCCCTGAGCTGGTACACCTCTGCCATGTACGGCGGCATCGCCGCTGCGCCCCTGCTGGGAGCCGCCGTCCTCGACAACGGGGGCTCTGTGCTTATCCCCTTCGCCGGGGCGGCGGCGAATGTCGTTGCCCTTCTGCTTTTCCTCTGGGGATTCCGTCAGCGTCGTGGGCAGCGCGGGGTGGCCAGCGCATCGGTGGCACCGAGCACATCGCATCTCAGCCACAGACGCGCGAGAGCGCCGGCGTCCTCGCCGATCAGCGCGAATCGAACGCCGCAAAGTCGGTAGGTCGGAATCCCTCGTGGTGAGCTACATCATGATCGCTGCGTCGGCCCCCACTCGTCTGCGCGCTCCCGACGGACCATCCGCCGTCCGGCGCACCGAGCGCATTGATCAGATATCCGTGAGGCTGTAGAGTTTGACACCCGGCAGCCCCACGGCTACGCCGATGCGGCGGCCGAGGTGGCCGAGGTCTTCTCCCTTTCAGCCCTCAAGGCGAGCGGATCCACGTGCATGGGCAGTGACGTCGTCTGCTGTTCTCGCTAGTGCGGTTGCCGCTATCGCGGGTAGATCGAACACTCGATGGCATGGATCCAGGACCGACGAATCAACGTCACGTTGGCCTCTCCCGGTGGTTGCCCTGGCTGCTATCTCCATCGCGTGGAGGCGGCCGTTTGCGATCGCAAGGGCCGATCGTGATCAGCATCGCTCGCGCCACGGGGCCGGCGGCGAGTCGACCGGGCCGCGCAGCCGCCAAGTCTCGGGGATTGTGTACGCCGTCGTGCCGGGCGCGTACGCGTCCATGAACCAGAGACGTTCCTGGGCGTACGACATCACGGGTTCCCCGCCGGGCACCACGGGGGGTGGCGTGCAGAGAATGGCAGCCCAGTTCGAAGAAGTCGCCGCCGACGCCGACGTGCGGCACACCGAGCATCTCCCACCACACCTCGGCGATCGTCATCTCGACCTCGGTGGACGACTCGGCCGTCGCCCGGTCCTCCTCGACCGGAGTGGTGCCGTCCATCGCGGAGCGCTGGACGGGATATGTGGGCAGCGGCACGCGCCGGAACCGGTCGTCTTGGTGCGGAGACCGGCGCACACGAACCCCGGCTTGCCATAGCAGACCGGTGGTGCGAAGCGCGTCCGGTGTCCGCCCGGCGAGCAGGTCCGCCATCCTGGAAAGCGCCTCGGCGTCCGGCTTCTGCTGGAGCACCTGCTGCGGATCGAGGCCGATCCGGGCCGCGCAGTCCTGCGGGTCGAGCAGCTCGGCGTCCCGCGCCGTCATCCCGAAGAACAGGGCTTCCGCCGGCTCACCAAGTCGCGCTGTGGAGCAAACAGGAGCCGACCTTGTACGCGATCGGGCAGGTGGTCAAAGTCGACTGCGGCACGGCCGAACGGGCGCTGCGCCTGCTGATCGAGGAGCGGGTGATGATGCTGGTGCCGGATCGCAAGCTTGTCGTCCCGGCCTGGATGCGTCCGGCCATCGTCGACGGCTCGATGATGGTGTACGGGGTCCGCCGGGCGCCGGTCGAGTCCATCCTGGACGACCATCCGGTGCTGTACGTGAGCGGCACCGACCCGAGCCGGGCGGCCACCGCTGCCAGGATGGCGCTGGACGAATCCGAGCCGGGCGATCCGATCGATCGGCAGGCGCCCACCGTGGTGCGGGTCCGCTCCGACGGCGTGTACGAGATCCACCGTCGCGGCGCCCAGGACCAACAGGCCGGCGCCGACGACTACCTGAGCCGGCTGCAGAGCCGATACGGGCTTTGGGGGCGGGCGGCGGTCATCGATTCCCGCCGGTCGTCACCGGCCCGGCGCAAGGCGATGGACGCGGACGCCGTTTGGCCACCGTGTCGTACGCGCCGCGGTGGTAGATAAGCGGCGGGTGTTCGGACACCGTGCGTAGCTCGATGACCCGGCCCGACACGATGCAGTGGTCGCCACCGTCATGCTCGGTGTACAGCTCGCAGTCAATCCAGGGATACCGCGTCAGCGAGGCCGAACCTGCCCGGGCGGGTGACCCAGTCGCCGGGCGAGAAGCGGTCGGCGCCGGACGCGAACCGGCTGCTCAGCAGATCGTGGTGGCTGGCGAGCACGTTCACGCAGAACCGCCCCGAGGTGCGAAGGAGCGGCCAGGTGGTCGAGGTGTACGAGACGCAGAACAGGACCAGCGGCGGGTCCAGCGAGACCGACGTGAACGAGTTGCAGGTCATCCCGGCCGGTTCGCCGTCCGGGCCGGCTCCGGTGACCACCACGACCCCCGTCGGCAGCCGGCCGAGGACCCTGCGGAACACAACGGTGTCGAACGGCGGCATTCACGGACTCCGGAGTTGAGAGGGGCGGCACGGCAGTGCGCGCACCGAAGCATGAACGGCCGCGGGGCCGGCCAGCTTGTGACCACCGCTCAGAATTCGCCGCCGGTTTTGGGTTCGCAGCGTGAGCGCCGGGCCGGTGCCGCCCATGAGACTGCATGCCCGGACGTGGCGGTCGCCCCGCCGACTTGGGTCTAAAGGAGTTTTCGCCGTGGCATCAAGTGAACAGCCGACCTTGGAGGTCCTGCTCGAGCGGGCCCAGCAGCTCGTGCCGCTACTGCGGGAGAACGGCGCCGGGACGAGGAGAACCGCAGGCTCACCGAGGAGAGCCTGGCCGCGCTGCGCGACGCCGGCATGTTTCGGATCAGCACGCCGGAGGAGTTCGGCGGTCACGGCGTGAACGTGCGCACCCAGGTCGAGGTGTTGTCCGAGCTTGGCCGCGGCGACGCGTCCACCGGATGGATCGTCGCTGACGACAGCGCCTGCACGCAGATGTCGTCGCTACTGCCGCGGCAGGGCGTCGAAGACATGTAACGCCAAGAACGCGGACGCGGTGCTGTGCACGCACACCGTGGTGGTCGACGACCTGTTCGTGCCGGAGGGTCGGGGCACGGCGCTGCCCTACCAGGCCGACGGGCGATTCGACGACTTCCTGTCGCCGACGATCCTGAGCCGATCATAAAGACGTCTCGCCTGCTAACTGCCGTTGCAGTATTAAGGCCCAACCGATCGTGTAGGCCTGTTGCCAGCAGATCGGTGTGTCATATGAGGCGACCGCGCTGCTCGACTCGTACCGTCAGGCGCTTCGTCACCTGCACGAAGTGGGTGCGCCGCTGCGTGATCGCGCCGACATGCGACCGAGGTCAGAGTGAGAATGACCCGCTCGTGCCGGGAATCGCGTTCCGAAGGGCTCGTCGGGTGGTGACACCCAACTTGGCCAGGATTCTCGACATGTGCCACTCGACGGTGCGAGGACTGATGAACAGACGGGTTCCGATCTGGGGGTTGGTGAAGCCGTCGCGAGCAAGCGTAGCGATCTGTAATTCTTGTGGAGTCAGGTTGTCGATCGGACTGATCGTAACCGGTCGTGCGACGCCGTCCGCAGCTTCCAGTTCTCGTGCCGCTCGCTGGGCGAAGCCTTCGACCTTCATTGCCGTGAACACGTCGTGGGCAATCTGTAGCTGCTCGCGTGCCTCCCGACGCCGGTCGGCACGACGCAACCATTCTCCGTAGAGGAGATGGGCACGTGTGTGGTCTACCTTCATGCGAGTGCGCCCGAGCCGGTCTATCGCCTCTCGGAAAAGCGTCTCGGCCTCCGCACCAGAGCTGAGCAGCGCCCGGCACCTGGCCTCCACGCCGAGTGCCCAATCGGTGGCGGAGCTTTGGGCGCTATCCGTAAGCAGCCGCATCGCCTCGACCGCGGCAGAACGAGATGGCCCACGAGTGCCCGCCTCGATCACTTCCGGCAATGACCAGTTGGTGGCGCCCAGATTCGCTGGATGGCTGCCGGCGAGCAGCGCCGCTTCCAGCGCTTCCTCAAAGCGCCCATTGCCGTTGCTGAGCACGGCACTCGCTAAAGCGACGGCGGCGACACCGAATCCTTCGCCCCTCGACCGTTCCTGGGCGACTGCCTTGTCGATGAGGGGACGAGCGTAGGCGTAACGTCCTTGAAGTGCGGCGTAATGACACTCCGGATAAGGGATGAACTGGCTCCGCATCGCTTCGATGGCGGTTTCGGCTTCGGCGATCAGGAACTCGCCCTCAGCGAGCTCACCTGACATTACGTGGAGGTAGATGCGCAAGCCGAGTGTGATCGGTAGCATGCTGATCGCCCCAGATTCACGGACGAAGGTGAGCTGGCGTTCGGCGAGCTCGTACCAGCTTTCGTCGTCCCAGAGATCTATCGCTACCCAGCTGGCCAGATAGGCCCAGCGCAGGTCTTCCTCGATGTCCGGCTTGATTCCGCGGTACGCGTGGAGTGCTTGCTTGAGGATCGGCGCGGCAGCCGCATAGCCGTCGATCAGACGCGTTGCCAGCCCACCCAGCAACAGACGTACCGCTGGCGGTTGGTCGGTGGTGCGGACGGCATTCCGGGCGGCCGTCGCCACTTCGCGCTGTACGCCTTCCGCCCCCAATCCGACCGCGAAGAAGGTTGCCGACAACGTCTCCAAATACGTTTTGCCGGCCAGAGAAGAGTCGAGGGGCTCGAGGTTTCTCGCCGCCTTCAACAGCAAGGGAGGAGCGTCGCGGGCGCGGCTCGACGCGAAAGCGATCTGGCCGCGAAGCAGGTCGGCCCGTGCCTGGTCGAGCGGGCTCAACAGGGAAATCTCGGCCGCGCTCAGCAGGTTCAACGCCTCTTCGGAGGCCCCCGCCAGATTTTTGATCCGCGCGGCGGCCAACCCGCGCCGTGCTCGGCGCACCGGGTCCGGTGTCAGGGCGCTTGCGCTCTCGAGGAAGGCGGCCGCCGCGGCGAGGCCCCCGCGGGCCTGCGCCCGTCCGGCGGAGCTTTCCAGTTCGGCCGCGACATCTTCGTCCGGAGCGATCGCGGCCTGCGCCCGGTGCCAGGCCCGCCGGTCGGGGTCAGCCTCGGTGGCGGTCTCCTCGGCGAGCACCTGATGCACTCGTCGCCGTTCGGCCGGGTTCGCCTCGCGATAGATGACCGACCGTAGCAGCGGGTGGGCGAATCGCACGCGCGCGTCGACCTCGACCAGGCCGTCGGCGATCGCGGGTGTGGCAGCTTCGGCGCTCACTCCCAGCCTCGCCGCGGCACGCCACAGCAGGGGTACCTGACCGATCGGCTCGGCCGCTGCGAGCAGGAGCAGGAGCCGGGTGTCGGCCGGCAAATGCCCGAGCCGCCGCCGGTAGCTGCGTTCGATCCGGCCCACGAGAGGGTCGTGAGCCGGAGTGCGATAGCCGCCCGCCAGTTCGACCTGGTTGAGCCCGCGGGGAAGCTCTAGCAGGGCCAGGGGAATCCCGCGGCTCTCGGCGACGATCCGGTCCTTTACGCGCTGGTCGATTCGCCCGGGCAAGGCTGTCGCCAGCAACGCGTGCGCGTCCTTGTCGTTGAGCCCACCCACCTCGAGTGCCGGCAGCCCGTCGAGGTCCGGCTGGTTCGTTGGCTCTCGCACAGCGAATACAAGAGCCACCGGCTCGGCCTGCAGCCGCCGCGCGACGAAGGCCAGGGTCTCTACCGTTGCGCGATCGAGCCATTGCGCGTCGTCGACTACGCATAGCAACGGCCGAACGTCAGAAGCGGCAGCCATCAAGTTGAGCACGGCCAGGCCGACCAGGAATCGGTCCGGCGTCTTCCCCGACGCCAGGCCGAGCGCCACCCGTAGGGCGTCACGCTGCGGGGCCGGCAGCTGGCCCACCCGGCCTAGCATGGGGGCGCAGACGAGTTGCAGGCCTGCGTACGGAAGCTCCTTCTCCGACTCGGCTCCGGAGGCACGCGTGACGGCGAAATCCGATGCGCTGTCCTCCAGGTAAGCGAGCAACCAGGACTTCCCGACGCCGATGGGCCCCCGAACGACGAGAGCGGCCCGGTAGCCACTACGCGTTGTGTCCAGCATTTCACGTAGCGCGAGGCGCTCCCGTTCACGCCCCACCGGCTGGCGCACTCCGCCTTCGCCCCTCGAAAGTTGCATGATTCACTACACCCCACCGTCAGGGCGTTTTACAACTCCGTAGCCGTGGCGATCGGGCAGCGGCCCACGCGGCAACGATCATACTTCTTGCCTACCGGGGAGGCGGAAGTCTCGATCCTATGGCCGATGCCGGACGTTATGGCACCGATGAGCATGACGGGTCGGAGACGTCGCACCGATGGAGGGCCTTCATGTTTGATGCCCAGTGGGAGATCCCTGCGTTGCCGGCCGCCGCTGCATTGGGAACCGTGTTCATTCTTGGGTCGTGGTTTTTTCTTCACTCGCGCAGCCACTTTACGTGGCCGCGGCTGTTCACCGCCTGGACTGCCTGCCTCTACCTGCTCGATGTAATCACCGTAACCATGCTTCCGTTGCAGGTGGCAGTGGGCAGCTACGCCGTTCGAATACCGTGGTACGAGAAGGGAAACCTTCACCCCACTCGTCGCCATTGACATCGGACGTTCATACTCAACATCGTCATGACTGTCCCGCTGGGACTGCTGCTACCGCTTCTCAGTGAGGTGCGGGCTCGGGTTAGATCGCTCTTCGCGGGCCGGCTTTCAGCGGCATGATAGGAGCGCTCCAATATCTTGGCATTTTGATTTTAAGTAGCGGCCGTGCCGCCGACGCCAATGACCTTCTGGCCAATACGATTGGCGCGTGCTGGGTTACTTCTTGTGGCGTCGTATTTCGGCCATCGGTCGACTCACGCACTTTGTTGCCGGATGCAGAATGACACCACCCGGTGGATTTTGTTCTCGATGGACCAGTGTCCGCGGATCCATGCGGCCAGCTGGGCCGGTTTGGTCTGGTGGAGGTGCAGGTCGGTGATGGCGTAGACGGTCTCGGTGGTGAGCGTTTCGGCTCGTCGAGGCGGCGTCTGCGGCGGCGGATCTGCAGGGCCCGGACGGCGTGCGGGAAGTCGATGCCGGTGGAGACAGTCAGGATCTTGCACGTGCGGATCTCGCGGCGGCCGTGTCCGCGGTCGTCGTCACGGGTGGCGTCCGGGACCGCCTTCCAGGGCAGGCGGGTGAGCTGTTTGTACAGGTGGGGCTGGTTGCCTTTCACGGTCAGGATCCAGTGTGCGCCGCGTTCGGCGAGGCAGGTGACGTGGTCGTGCCGGCAGTGCATCGCATCAGCGGTGATCACGGTGTCGCGCAGGTCGCTGATCTGGTCGAGCAGCGGCGCGAACCTGGTGATTTCATTGGTCTTGCCGTCGACGTCGGTGCTGGCCAGGACCACGCCGGCGCTCTGGTTGCAGGCGGCCATCACATGATCGGCAGCCGTGTCCGCGGTGCCGGAGCCGCGCGGGGCTTTGCCGTCGACTGCGATCGCCCGCCGACCGGCCGGGATGTCCGCCAGGGTCCGGCCGGTGAGCCACGCGCCGATCACCATGGTCAGCAGATCCGGGTCCAGGGACTGCAGCAGCCGGCGGATCATCGCTTCGGACGGGCGTCGATCAGCGACGATGGCAGTGCGGGCATGACTCCTCCACTCAAGCGGACACCGTCACGACTTTGCCGGGCCCTGCACCTGCAGCGGTCCGCCAGCGAGCATCTCCCACCGTAGGCGACTACGGCCTCCTACTGACAGCTGGTGAGAAACTGTTGCTGTCAGCGCAGTTAGAACCTCAATCGCTACAGTCCAACGGACCGGACAAGAGCTTGCACATGTCGTCCGGGAACATCAGCGGACCTGTCACCGGGCAGGTCCCACCGTCTCTGGCGTCGTTTGCTGATCTTCCTGGGTCAGGTCACTCTTGTGTCCATATCGCTGGTGCGAGTGATTCCTGATGGTCTGGTCCGTGTGCATGGATAGCGCATGCGATACGGGGACGGCGGTGGAGTCGGTCCGCAGGGCCGCGTCCGTCGCGTCTGCAGGCGGCGCGGATGTTCTCTGACGGGATGACAGGGGCACAGGTCGCCACCCGTCGCCGGACACGGGTCACGTCCCACGTCGAGGAGGTCAGAAACTGTTGTAGCTGCTGGTGATCAACCCCGAGCCGGGCCGCCATCGGCTGCATCAACTTGAGCTGCCCGTCCAGCATCAACCCGCGCAGATGCCGCAACCCAGTCTCCCGCTGATCAATCCGATGCTCTTTACCCGGACCGCTGTCGCCGACGCTCAGCCCGGCAGCGACGTGGTGGCGTCTGGCCGAACCGACCGGGACCCGGCTACCGTCTTCCGGGACCTGATCTTGGGGCTGTCAGCGAGTTTGAGCCAGACCAGACCACCGATGATCACGGCCAGCCAGATGCCACGGGCCGGGGTGAGTGACTCCTGGAAGAACAAGGGGCCGAACAGCGCCGCGCCGACTGCGCCGATGCCCGCCCAGACGGCGTAGCCGATGCCGACGTCGATGTGCTTGAGGGCGACGCTGAGGGAGTACAGCGTCAGCAGGAAGAAAATGAATGCGGAAACGGACCAGCCGAGCACGGTGAACCCTTCGCTTCCGCCGACGCTTAGCGCATAGCCGACCTCGAAGGCGCCGGCGAGCAGGAGGACGAGCCAGGAGCGGCTGATCTTGGGGTTGGTCGTGGATGTCGTGGTCATTAGTTCGGTCCTTTCCAGGGGGTTGAGGGTATGACGTCGGTTATGCGGAACCGCTCAACTGCAGGCCCACGACCCCACCGATGACGATGAGGATGCCGAGGGTCTTCTTCCAGTCGAGCCGCTGGCCGAGGAAGAGCGCGCCGACGATCACGATGCCGACGCCCGCCACGCTGGTCCAGATCGCGTAACCCACTCCGACGTCGAACGACAGCAGCGCCAGGCCGAGGAAGAACGTGGCGATCGCCCCGGAGGCCAATGTGGCGACGGTCCACCAGGCGTGGGTGAAACCTTTGGCCTTGCTCGCGAAGAGCCCGACGGCGACCTCGAAGATCACAGCGATGCTCAGATAGAACCAGCTCATGACGGCCTTTCGATACACGGAGAAGAGCATTAACTGCATGTACATGCATACATATAGGAGCAGCGCATCCGTTCTGCCTGCGCCGAACCTTTAGGAGTTGATCAAGGCGCTGATGTCACTCAGGGCCCGACTCAGCTGGCGCGCGTCCATCTGCGGGAAGTGCCCGTCCATGTTGCCGAGCAGGTCACGCACATGCTGCTCGTACGGCCCACGCACCCGGGCGACCAAGGCTTCACCCTGCTCGGTGATCACCGCGTAGATGCCGCGCCCGTCGTCCGGGCAAGTGTCGCGGCGGACCAGGCCCTTGCCCTCCAGCCGGCTCACCAGCCGGGTCACGGAACTCTGGTTGAGACTGATCCGCTGGGCCAAGTCGTTGACCCGCAGCTCCTTGTCGGCAGCCTGACTGAGGTAGGTCAACGCCCGGTACTCGGTCAGCCCCACCCGGTAGGCGTCATTTAGCCACTTGCCGAGACCCGCATCGACGGCAGAGGTGAAGGAGGCGACCTGCGACCAGATCGCGCTGATGACCTCGGGGCCGGCTTCAGACGATCTCGTTTGCATGTACATGCATATAACTTACCACGGCCTTCGGCAGGGTCGGAGCGCGATATCCGCGTGGAATACCCGCGGGTGGCGTGCGATCAGTTCCTCGACGTCCATGCCAGCCATGATGCCGGACGTCCTCGACTACGGGCGCTCAAGGAGACGGTCCGGCATCCTCGCGTTCGGTTGACGGGTGGCGTGCATCCTCGGCCGCTGGGTGCCTGCCTGCAGGAAGCTCGCGGATCCATGGAGGCGCCCCGTGATGGCGCCGGTGCGCCGCAGACTGCGCAACAAAATGAGCGGCCGGCGGCCTGGCATTGTCGCCGCCGTCACCGCCCTCCCAGCCCCGAACCTCGAACGGCGTTCCGGGCGGCCATCGCCACTTCGCGCTGTACCTCCGCGGCCCCGAGCCGTCCCGCTTCCACCAGTGCGGGTGCTCGCGTTGGATCTGCACGTCAGCCCGGCCACGGTTGCCAAGGCGTACTCCGAGCTGCGCCGGCGGGGGATCGCCGAGGCTGATGGCCGCCGTGGCAGCCGGGTGCGATCCCGCCCAGCGGTCGCAGAACGGCGGTCTGCCCTGCGGGTGCCGGTCCCGACCGGCATTCGCGATCTGACCAACGGCGAACCGGACACGACCCTTCTGCCTCCCCTCGGGCCTGGTCTGGTCCGGGTCGCCGACGGACTCGGGCCGCCGACCGGCTGTGCGAAGGTCGAGGCGATACCCGAGCTCGTCGATGCCGCACGGTTGCGTCTGGCGGCGGACGGCATCCCGGTCGACGACGCGTCAGTCACCGTCACGGCGGGACCCTGGACGCGATCGAGCGCTTACTCACCGCCCATCTACGGCCGGGCGACTCGGTGGCCGTTGAGGATCCGGGATGGGCCAATCTGTTCGACCTGCTGGCCGCACTCGATCTGCGTGCCGTTGCGACGGCCGTCGATGAGGAGGGCCCGCTGCCTGAGGCGTTGTCCGAGGCCCTCAGGTCGGGCGTCGGCGCCGTCGTCGTGACCACACGCGCGCAGAATCCGACCGGTGCGGCCGTGAGTGCGAGTCGCGCCGAGCATCTGCGCCGGCTGCTCCAGGGGCACGCGGGCGTCCTGGTGATCGAGGACGACCACGCCGCCGAGCTGGTCGACGTTCCGCCGAACTGCGTGGGGCCGGTCACCGGCAAGTGGGCATTCGTCCGATCGGCGTCCGAACCCTTCGGACCTGATCTGCGGATCGCGCTGCTCGTCGGCGACGAGGCCACCATCGCCCGCGTCGTCGGCCGGACGCGGATCGGCAGTGGCTGGGTGTCCACCATCCTGCAGCGACTGCTCCTGCAACTGTGGAAGGATCCCCAGGTCACAGTGCAGATCGCGAACGCGGCGAAAAGCTATGAGGACCGGCGCACCGAGCTGATACACGGGTTGTCCTCCCGGGGCCAGCCGACCCAGGCACGACCGACATCAACATCTGGGTGCGGGTTCCGGACGAGACACGGGCGGTGAGTGTGCTGCGCGACGCCGGGGTATGCGATCGCTCCCGGCTCGCTGTTCCGGATCAACTCGCCGCAGGGCATCAGAATCATCGTGAACCCGCTCACCGACCACGACATCGAGCCGTTGTCCGCGGCCAACCCCGCCGCGCCGACCGGGCCCTCGCGGTGATCCTTTACCCGCGCGCGCCGACGAGGACGACCGAACGCACCAACCTGTTCGTCTGAACTTGGCCGTGCCCCAGGCTCGGCGGCGCGTTTGCGCCTCGACGCGCTTCCGCGCTGTGCGGGAATGTCCTGTGCGCGCTGTCCCACTTCGCTAGTGTCTCCGTTGCCGACCTCGAGACCGGCAAGCACGATCAGCGGGGCAACGGGGTGGCGGAGAAGATGGTCCGCGGGTCATAACGGCGCTTGAGCGCGACCAGACGTTCGGTGTTCGGGCCGTATGCGTGCGCGACCTGTTCGTCGTCAGCGGGTCCGAGAAGATTCGGATAGCCGCCGGGCAGTGCGTGCGGCGCGAGTTTGCGAGACGTGTCACGCGCCCAGTCCTTGTCGGTGGCCCCGTCATCCGGACTCCAGGACCCGATCATCTCAACCAGGAAGTGCGGTTTGCGCTGAGCGAAGGCGGCCAGTTCGATGGGCAAGCGGGTCGCAACGCCGTGGAACGGGACGATCTCGATGACACTGGATGGCGAGGTGCGTGCTTCTGCGGCTTCGATGATGGTGGCTGCCACCGCGGAATTCACGGCGGCCACATTCCGTGTGCCCATGTCGTGATGCATCGTTGTATCCGCGAAAGCTGCCTCACCTTCGCGCAGGACGTCGCTGAACGCCATGGTCCGCATGTCAACGGACAGCGGTCGGCCGAGTCCGGTGACCCGCTCCATCCACTGCTCACCGGACGCCGGATCTCCGAGCCAGGTGGGCGCGACGTAGGCCACATCGGTGCCGTCCGGCAGGGTGGTGGCCCCGGCTCGGGCCGTGAACTCGTCAGGCGCCTTCGCACAGAGCTCGCCGAAACCTCGCAGAACGTCAGCAGCTTGGTCCCATCCAAAGGTGACCCTGCCGGTGAGAACTGACGTGATGGGGAATGCGCGCAGATGCAGCGCAGTCACGACGCCGAAGTTGCCGCCACCGCCGCGCAGCGCCCACAGCAGATCCGGATCACTCCGCTCGCTGGTGTGGACGAGCCGGCCGTCGGCGAGGACGACCTCAGCGGCGAGCAAGTTGTCAGCCCCGGTTCCGACGAGCCCGTTCAGCGGACCGTACCCGCCTCCGAGGGTGAACCCGGCGATACCCACTGAGCCGACTGTTCCCGCGACGATCGAGTACCCCTCTCTCTCAGCCGCGATCATCGCGTCCAGGGACAGGGCGCCGCCTCCGGCGATGACCACGTCTCCGATGACTGTGGCCGCACGCATCGGGGAAAGATCGAGCACCACGCCGCCACGCTGCAGGGAGCGTCCCGGCCGGCCATGCCCTCCGCTCAGCACGGAGACGCCCAGCCTCGCGTTCGCGGCTCTGGCCAAGGCAGCCTGGACGTCAGCGGCAGTGGCGCAACTGATCACTTCGGCTGGCTGTAAGTCCGCAGCAGGATTCCACATCCTCATGCCGATCTCTCCCGATGTCATCAATGCCGTGCGGTCCGAGCGATTCCACACTGCTCGCGACGGGGCCTGGGTGCGTCCCGAAGATTGCGTAGGACCGTCTTTCATATTGCTGACCTTCAAGGCGCGGCGCGGAGCAACGACCAGCAGCCACTAGTCCCGTGAACGCACCCGGCTATACCTGGGCGCGGGTCTTCGCACCATTTGATGGTCTGCTGTGGACGGATACGGAAGCTCTGATCTTCCCAAACATCATCAGCTCGCGCATTGAGAGCAGATCCTTCTCAATCGCGAGAGCTGCGAGTCCGGGCCGACAGGCCGGGCCGCTCCACCGGCATCAGAACGAATTCCGGAATGGGCCGACCGGGGCGGGGTCGGCCTCGGCCTCGGCGGGGCGTCGAGCCATAGGACAATGCGCAGGCCATAGGACAATGCGCAGGCGGGTGCCGTCGCTCCGGCGGCGGACAAGCGGCCCAGCGCCGACCGTGACACCATATGAGGCATGGCGATCGCGGCGCCCTCAGCGCATGACGGCCCCGGCCAGCGCTTGGAGACCAGCACCGGCCTGGGGTGGCGGACAGTCCAAGCCGCCAGATACTCCGATCCACCCGCCACCGCAGAGTTCTGCGTCGAGTCCAACCAGCTGTTCATCGTCCTGGCCACCAGCGGGCAGTACCGGCTCGAACACCGTAGCCGGGGGAAGTGGCACGGCGAGGTACGTCGGCCGGGCTCCATCTGCATCGTCTCACCTGGCCGGCACAACCTCATACGCTGGCGCAGCGCCTCGAACACCCCGCTGCGTTCCTTGCACCTGCTGCTCGATCCCGCTGCCGCCGGAGGGGTCCCGGCGCTCGACAGAGCCAATGAATACGACCCGTTCGTAGCCGCGAGCACGTGGGCGCTGGCGGGCGCACTGGACAGTGGCGCACCGGCGCTCTACGCCGACGCCATCGCCCAGGCGCTGGTCACTCATCTTGCGTGGCGGACGAGGCGACCCGCACGGCGTGACGGGGCGCAGCTCCCGTCGCTGAGCCCCCGGCAGGTCGACCGGATCACGGAATACATGCGGGCCAAGATTGCCGAGAACGTCACGATCGAGGAACTCGCCGCGATTGTCAACGTCAGCAAGTTCCACTTCATCCGGGTCTTCGGGTCCACCACCGGGCTCACTCCGTACCGGTATCTGCGTCGGATGCGGTTACAAGCTGGGGCGGAGTTGCTGCACGGGACCTCGTATTCCGTCGCGCAGATCGCGCCCATGTGTGGCTACCGGAGTGCTCGCCAGTTCGCGACTGCGTTCCGCACCGAGTACGGCCGATCCCCTACGGACTACCGCCGATAACGGCGCACCGCGGTAATGCAGCCGCGACCAGGACGGCCAATTCACTGACCAAGTCTCGCAAGCTGCCGGTGGTACGGCGGTCGGTCGCTCGACTCGGCGAAGCGACCGGACGAGAATCATTTGGCCGACCGGGGAAGCGTATCCCGAAGATCTCGTCGGGTGGTGATTCCGAGCTGATCGCGCCCGATTCGCGGACGAAGCGGAGCTCGCGGTCGGCCAGCTCGTGCCAGCTCTGGTCGTCCCAGAGGTCGATCGCCACCCTGACCACCAGGTGGTTCCAGTGGAGATCCTCGTTCAAGTCCGGCTGGATGTCGCAGTAGGCCCGGAGCCCTTGCTTGAGGATGGGAGCCGCGGCCACGTAACCGTCGATCAGGTGTGTGGCCAGACCTTCCAGCAGGAGCCCGAACCCGGGCGCGTGGTCGGCTGCCCGGACAGCGTCCCGTGCGGCCATTGCCACTTGGCGTTGTACGTCGTCCGCCCGGAGCCGCACGGCGAAGCCTGCAGTGCCGCAGCCGGCAGACGGATCGGGCGCCACCCTCGACGAAGGCACGTCCGTTCGATGCGCGACCTCGCCCTGTGGTGGATGGAGACGAACTACGCGCCGCTGGGCCAACGCTTGTGTGTCATGTGCCCATGTGGTGGCGTCTCAGTGATCATCTCTCGTTGACTCAGGCGAGGAGGTTTCGGCGTATGCCGGTGGTCCGGAAGAGATAGTCGCGTGACTTCTCGAGCTCGCGGCTGAGCTGGTCGAGGTCGGCGTCGAGCAGTTTTCCCTGCCACTTGCGGACTTCGCCGGCCACGATGACGGTTTCCACGTTGGTCCGGTCCATCAGCGAAACCACGGCGCCGGGCGCGTTGTTGAGCGGTGCGACGTTGAGCGCCCTGGCGTTGAGCAGCACGATGTCGGCTTCCTTGCCAACGGTCAGAGAGCCGGTTCGGTGGCCGAGGCCCAGGTGGTCGGCGCCGTTGGCGGTGGCGAAACGCAGCACGTCGCGAGTGCGCAGTAGCGCTGGCATGCCGGTGTGGTCACCACCCTGGTCGAGAACGGCTTGGTTGACGAGCATGCGTTGCACGGTCAGAGCACTGCGCATGAGTGTGAACGGATCGGCGGTCATCGTGGTTTCGACGTCGGAACTCAGCGACGGTTCCATGCCCATTTCCTGGATCTTCAGCAGCGGTGGTGTGCCGTGCCGCATGACCATCTCGACGGGCACGGCCACGGAGACCTTGGCGCCGGCGTCCCGGGCTACCTTCCAGGCAAAGTCACTCATCCCTGTCATGTGAATGAGTAGGACGTCCGGACCCAGCCCGATGTCTTTCTTCGAGCCGCCCTCACCGCGTGCGACTGCGTCAATGAGTGGACCCTGCCCGAAGCTTCCGACGGCGTGTGCCGCGATCGGCAGGTTCAGATCGCGGGCGATGGTCCAGGACCGGGTGAGCACGTCGTCGCCGAGATAGACCTCACCGCCCATGACCATGGTCACCAGCTGGTCGTCCGAGGAGAACCATTGCTTCCGGACTCGATACGCGTCGTCAGGGTAGGCCGCTCCGACGCGGCCGTCACCCTCGAAGTAGCCGAACGCCGACCGGCGTCGTGTATCGACCAGAGCCTGGACCGCCGCGTCGGTGTGCTCGGGCGAGTGATGGATCTGTGAGATGTCCAGAACCGTGGTGACACCGGCGTCGAGCTGAGACAGCCCGCCGACCAGCGAATTGATGTATACGTCCTGCGGGCGGTACACGGGCGCGAACTTCTGCAGCACGTACTCGACGTACGAGGGATCAGCGCTCGGCGTGCCAGATCCGTCGTTGAAGAGCAGCGCGTCGGGCAGGAAGGAGCGCAGCGCGGTCTCGAACAGGTGGTGGTGCGTGTCGACGAAACCCGGCACCACGATGCGCCCGCGGGCGTCGATGACATCCGCGTCGCCGGCGTCAAGCTCGGGCCCGACTGCCACGATCTTCTTGCCTTCGACAAGAACATCGGCGGTTTCGAAATCACCCACGGCGGGGTCCATGGACAAGACCACGCCACCGCGGATCACATAGCGGTGGGCCGGAAGCCGTCCCGGGGTCACGGTGGTGTCAGACATGAGAATTCTCCAGTGTTGAAGAGGGATCGGTTGGTGGGAGACGCAACCCGGCAGGGCGATGTGCCGGGCAAAGAACGGATCAACCCGCGGACGTCTTACGCACCCGCGGCCCACCCGGCAGGCGGGCCAACAGGGGGATCGCGGTGCACAAGGCGATCGCGACGGTGGCGATGGTGAAGCCGATGAGGGCCGTCGTGAGCGAGATCGCCTGGGTCGCGACGCCGATGCCGACCACCGGCAGTGTGAGCCCGACATAGCCGATCAGGAAGATGCCGGCGAGTACCTCACCACGATGACTGGGGTCGGCCAGGGAGCCCGCCACTGCCAGGGCTGCCTTGAACAGCGGGCCACCTCCGGCGCCCGTCAGGACGCCGCCGGCGAAGAACCACCCGAGCTCGCCGACCTGCACCACGACGACCGTCACCACGATAATGCCGAGGACCAGCAGGACGGTCCCGATCGCTGTCTGCGCGCGCATGGTGAGCGACCGCAGGGCGATCTGTGCGAGCACGGCAGCGGCGAAGGTCACGAACACGACGAGACCGCCCGTGAATCTTGAAGTGATGTGCAGCTGGCCGGACACGAAGCCCGGCACGAGCGAGGTGAACAAACCCAGCACCGCGAAAGCGGCGAAGGCGATACCGCCGGCCAGAAAGAAGGTTCCGCGCGCGTTCTCCGGGACGCTGACGCGCTGCGGGCGGTATTTCGGACGTACGTCCGGGGGAGTAGCGGTCTCTGGCACGAGAGCCACCCCGACGAGGGCAATGACGAGAAAAACCATGAAGACGACGTACGGGGTGATGAGCGGTGCGGTGATCCATTGAGCGAGCGCGCCGGACACCAAGGCGCCCACACCGAACCCGCCGAGGTTGGCTGCCGCCGCCACTACCTGGGCCCGCGTAAGGTCGGTGCCGGGGCGCGTTCTCAGATACAGGTCGAGGATGTGCGCCGTGATCGTAGCCGTCAGCATGCCGATGCCGAGCCCGGAGACAACTCTCGCCAGGATCAGGCCGGGCAGGGCGGGCCAGAGCAGAAAGATCACGGCCGAGGCGATCTCCAGCCCGATGGCGATCAGCAAGATGCGTCGCCGTCCGTAGGCGTCGCCGAGATGCCCGGCCAGGAAAAGGCTGATCACAACACCTACCGCGTACGCCGCGAACGCGACGGTGATCGCGAAAGTCGAGAAGCCATCGCGCTCTTGATACAGCGACCAGAGTGGCGTCGGCACGGTGCTGTACGCCATGACGACGAGGAACGCGGCCGCGGCGATCCAAAATCCGGCTCCGTGGGTGACACTCCGGACCGGAGTCGTCTGGGTAGTAGCCATGAAGCAACCATGCTGCCGTCTCCAATCATCTGCCACGATATATTTTGATGATTCTGATCGAAGTCGGAGATAAATCATGGACAAGCGTCATCTGGAGGTTTTCGTTGCCGTCGCGGTGGCGGGAACCTTCACCCGGGCCGCGAATGATTTGCATCTGGTGCAGTCCGCTGTCTCCGCGACCGTCGCCGCCCTCGAGTCCGATTTGAACGAGCGCTTGTTCGATCGGACGACCCGGCAAGTGCGGCTGACAGCGGCGGGCCGCGCCCTGCTGCCGAAGGCGGTCGCCATCCTGGACGCCTTCCAGGACGCTCGAGACACCGTGGACGCGGTGGGCGCTGGACTCTCCGGATCGCTTCGCATCGGTTACATGACCAACGTCACCCTGTTCGACGTCCCGGGCCTGCTCGGCCGGTTCCACGCCGATCACGTCGGTGTCACCATGCACCTGGCGCCGTCCGCCACCGGCACCACGGGACTGGCCGAAGGCCTCCGCACCGGCGACCTCGACCTGGCCTTCCTCAGCGCCAAGCCGGCGGCCTATCCCGACCTGAGCGTCGCTGTGCTGGCCACCTCGCCCATGGGGCTGGTCGTCCCGGCTCATCACCCGCTGGCCGGCCGAGCCCGGGTCCGGCTCGAAGACACCGTCTCGGAACCGTTCGTCGAGAACCACACGGGATTCACGTCGCGATCTCTGGTCGACAACGAGTTCCGGCAGCGCGGGCTGTGGCGGGACATCCGGATCGAGACTTCGGACGTCAACGATGCTGCGGCCCTGGTCCGCAACGGCCTGGGCGTCGGAATCCTGCCTCGATATTCGGTCGAGGGTGACAGTCACCTCCGCTGGATCGACATCGAGGATGCCGCGCTCGAGACAGTTGTCAGTGTCGCAACGCACCGCGGCCGCACGCCGAGCGCTGCCGCCTCTCGTCTGGCCGCTCTCGCGACGGTCTCCTTCGAACCCGGGCCGGGCTGACCGGATGGCTCACGGGTCAGACCCGGATTCGCGCCTCGGCGAAGCTCTCCCACAGGTAGTCGATGAGTGCCCTGACTGCCGGAAGCCGGCCTCGCGCGGAGGTGAACTCGAGCGAGAGTGGTGCTTCCGCGGAGTACCACTCGGGCCAGAGCCGGACCAGCGACCCGGATCGCAGATCGGCCGCGCACAGCAGGTCCTGGACGAGGCCCACTCCCACTCCGGCCCGCACCGCTTCAAGCACCGCGTCGGCTCCCAGGGAGGCGATCCGCGGTTCATGGTGCACGACCAGTCGAGCACCGTCGGCCCGGTCGAGATCCCACCGGTCCGTCTCCAACCAGCCGGAGACCGGGTCGACCATCGAAACGGTTGGCATGGCGTTCAATGACTCGATTCGTTCACCCGGCCGGATAGTCGACGCCAGCTCAGGGCTCGCCACCAATACCCGCCTTACCACTCCCAACGAGCGCAGCTCGACTCCGGGAACACCGTCGGTCTCCGGCCCAGGCCTGCAGCGGAGGGCGACATGAATTCGTTCGTCGATGAGGTCGGTGCGGCGATCCGTTGCCAGAAGCTGCAACTGGACTCGCGGATGACGCAGGAGGAACGGTGGTAGCGGAAGCCGGACGATCGGGGTCGGATTCCTCATCGCAACTGCGATGGTCCTTGCCGGCCTGTTCCTGCTGGGCGCCCTTGGTCGACAACGGAAATGCGGCGCTCATACCCTTTGCCGCAGGTGCTTCGACCGTCGCAACCCTCCTTGTCTTCCTGTGGGGATTCCGCCGCCGTCGCGGCGTGGCCGACCGCAGCGATGAAAGCGAACTTCGTGTCTCCGGCGGAGAAGCATCAGAGTGCCCGCGTCTCGGCCGAGCGGGTGAATCCCGCGCGGCGCACACGGCCGGCGAGGACTATCCACCGAACGTTTCTCCTGACCGTGGGGGGCGAACTTCTCCGAAGGTCGGATGTGCGCGCGGTGTCGGCGAGGTCGGGGCCGCGGGCTGATCCGGAATGGAAGCCCAGAACCCGGCAAGAAGGTCGGCGGCCCGGGCCGGGTCCTGGGCCATCCACCAGTGCCCGGCCCTGTCGAGGATCTCCACCCGCGCGCCGGCTCGCGCAGCTCCCCGGCGCCGCTGGGCTTCGGAGCCCGCGTAGGGGTCATCGCTCGCCAGCAGGACAAGCCCAGGCCGTGCCGCCGCCCTGGTCAGTGCCCGACCGAGCTCGGCCATCACTGGCTGCGCCGCGGAGCGGTACAACCCCAGCAACGCGCGACCCATGTCTGCGTTCTGCGCCGAGGCGAGGCGCTCAGCAATCGGCCGGGCGAAACCGAGCGAGATCATCTGCTCGGTCTTCTCCTCGTGCGAGGCGCCGAACTCAGTGGCCACGTCGGCTTCGCCCGTACCTTCGGTTTGCCAGCGCAGTGCCAGGTCGTGCCAGACGAAGTCGGGTTCGAACAGCGCGATGGCATCGCTGACCCAACTCTGTAGAAGATCGGGCCGGGTCATGGCCACGTTGAGAACGTGGCCTCCGCCCCAGTCGTGCCCGACCAAGTGCACCGGCACGTTCAAGAGCTCGATCTCCGCGATCAGCCAGTCTCGATAGCCGGCCACATCGCCGCTGAACTCGTCCGGCAGCGGTGCGCCGAACCCCGGAGGGGACAGGCACACGGTGTCGGTGACGCCGACCCTCCGCAGCTCTTCGAGCAGATCGGTCCAGATCGCTGCACTTTCGGGATTGCCGTGCACGAACGCTACAGTCACGAACTCCTCCTTCGATAGGCGCGACACCTTCGAACGCATCTGAATCGTGCCGCTCTCCCGCCTACTGTGCTCGCGGGGGTTGCTGGATACCCGATGGAGTCGAGGGTTCACCCATGATGGAGGAGTAGTTGGCCGGTGTCGCCCGGCCGTCGACCGCACCGTGGACTCTTGAGCCCAGCGTTTCCACCCCTACCGCTCCGGGCGCACCGGTGATTTGAAAGCTGCTACGTCTATCAGGACTTTGCCGATCGCGTTGTTCTGCACCGCCGCGTGCGCGCGGGCGCTCTCGGCCAGCGGGAACCGGTGCAGCGGAAGCCCGTGCTCTGGCCCGACTGGAAGTGCGCCGTCGCGCAGAGCCGCCGTGATGTCTGCTGTCGCCGTAGCCAGGGCGTCCTCGCCAACGGTGTAGAGCAGCAGGAACTGCAGCCGGGTGTTCAGTGCGGCGTTCACGCCGAGGTCCAGCGGTGCCACGTCGCCACCGTTGTCGCCGTAGATCGCGATGGTGCCGTGGTTCTTGATCACTGCCTGGTCGAGCTTCACGTTGGGCGCGAAGGCGACTTCGAGGATCTGATCCACGCCGTCCCCAGCTATCGCTCGGATCTGCGCGACAGGGTCACCTTCGCGGTAGTTGACGACGTGATCGGCACCGGCCGCGGTAGCCAGGGCGGCTTTCTCCGGCCCGCTGACGGTGGCGATCACCGTAGCGCCGGCCCAGCGGGCCAGTTGGATCGCTGCGTGTCCGACCGCGCCCGCCCCGCCGGCGACCATGACGATCCGGCCGCTGAAAGCGCCGGGCGCGAGCCGCTGCGGACCCCCTTCGGTCACCGTCAGCGCCCGGTGTGCGGTTATCGCCGGCACGCCGAGGCTGGCGCCCTGGTCGAAAGAAGCATTGTCGGGGAGCTTCACCACGTTCGCGGCAGGCACGACTGTGAACTCCTGAGCGGTGCCATTTGGTCGGCCTCTCGTGGCCAGATACACCCATACCCGCGCGGACCTCGCCGGGTGCCGGTTCCGATGCCACCTTGTCGACGAGTCGCAGGACACTCGGGCTTCCGGTCTCGCGGTAGACGATCGCTTTCAAGGGGTTGCCTTCCTCGGATCTCGCTGTCATTCAGACCGTATCTCCGCGCCATTTCGGGCACGGTTGCGCGTGCAACGGCGTTACCCGTAGGGCCGCCGGAAGTCGACACCTTTGGGCACAGCCGGGTTTGTCGTCACGGCTGGCTGTCGGTCATTCCCGTATGTTTCCCGTCTAATGACCCGGGTGCGGATGGGATCGCTGAGCCCGGGCCCTCCTCACCAGCAGGAGATGGATGGGATGTACGACTTCATCGTGTGCGGCAGTGGTTCGTCCGGTTCAACGGTGGCGGGTCGGCTCGCCGAGGACCCTGACGTGTCGGTGCTGCTTGTCGAGGCGGGCGGCAGCGACGAGTCGGAGGCCGTGCAGGACCCGGATCTCTGGCCGCTGAACCTGGAATCGGAGCGGGTCTGGGACTTCACCACGGTGCCCGATCAGGCGGTCGGCGGGCGAACACTGCCGTACGCGATGGGCAGGGTTCTCGGCGGCGGAGGCAGCGTCAACGTCAGTAACTGGGTTCGTGGGCACCGCGACGACTGGGCGCGCTATGCCCGTCTGACCGGCGACCCGGCATGGGGGCACGAGGCGATCGGCGAGGTCTTCCGGCGCATCGAGGACGGTCCGATGCACGTGCAGCCCGCGTCGCCGCATCCGCTCGGTGAAGCCGTGCTCGCAGCAGCGGGGGAGGCCGGACTGCCGACCTGTTCAAACGTGAACGGGGCGCTCGCCACGCGCGACCGAGGTTCCGTGAGGTCCGTCAAGACCATTCGAAATGGGCGCCGTTTCTCACCCTATCGGGCCTATGTGGCCGGCCCGGACCGGCCCAACCTGACCGTCATGCCCGGCACGCTCGTGCTACGGGTGATTGTCGAAGGCGGTCGGGCCGTGGGCGTCCGGGTTCTCACCGGTGGTCGCACCGAGGACATCCACGCGCGAACGGAAGTGGTGCTCTCGCTCGGCGCGGTCAACACCCCCAAGGTACTCATGCTCTCGGGCATTGGCGACGCCGACGAGTTGGCCCGGCACGGCATCCCGGTGACGGGCCACCTGCCGGGCGTCGGTCGCAACCTGCAGGACCACGCTCATCTCGACCTGGTCTGGAACACCGCGCCGGGGGTGCAGCTGCCACCACCCGGCGACACCGGAGTGGCCGGATTCTGGTCGCGCGGGTTCATGTATGTCACCCCGGCCCCCGGTGGCGGCATCAACTTCATGGTCGGGGTGCCGATGCACAATCCCGGCCGGGTCAGGTTGGCCTCGGCTGATCCGACGGCCGGCCCCCTCATCGAGACCGGCTACTTCACGCACGCCGACGACATGACCGAGGCGTTGAAGGCCTTGAATATCGCGAGATCCATCGTCACCGCGCCCGCGTTGCGCTCCTGGATCGGCGACGAGCGGCTGCCCGGTGCCGCCGACGCGGAACGCTACCTGCGCGAGAGTGTTCATACCTTCTGGCACCAGACCGGCACCGCGAGGATGGGCAACGACGAACTCGCCGTGGTCGACTCGAGGCTACGGGTCATCGGTTGCGCGGGGCTCCGGGTCGCGGACGCTTCGGTGCTACCCCACGTCCCGATGGCCAACACGATGGCGCCGAGCGTGGCGGTCGGCGAGCAGGCGGCTCTCTTCATCCGCGAGGACGGAAGGACACCGCTTTGAAACTTAACGGCAGCGGTGGCGACGGGGTACGCACTGCAGTGGACCGGGCTCAGACCTGGGGCGTACCCTCCGTCGAAGAACAGCTCAGCGCCGTTGACGAAAGCGCTGTCCTCGGAGGCGAGAAAAGCGCGGCTTCAGCCACGTCGACCGGTTCCCCGAGTGGCCTGACGGCGTTTGGCCGGCCACCCATTGACTGAATTCGGCGACCTCGGCGTCGGACAGCAGGGTGCGCAGCATCGGTGTGTCGGTCGGCCCTGGACTCAGGACGTTCACGCGGATCCCGTGAACCTTGAGCCGGACACCGGCGTTCGCGTAGAACACGTCCAGCCGGCCGGTCCGCTCGGCGATGGTGGCATAGAGACGGTCGAGGTCGGCGGTGCTGGTGATGTCGGCCCGAACGGCGATCGCCCTGGTGCCGATGTCCTCGACGGCCGCGTCGAGCTCGGCATGGCGGCGGCCTGTCATGAAAACGGTCGCTCCTTCGTCCGCGAACCGTCCGGCTGTGGCTCGGGCGATCCCGGTCCCGCCGCCAGTTATGAGTGCGGTTCTCCCCGCAAGGCGAGTCATGGAAGTCCTTCCGCATGTTTCGTCACGACGGTTGCGTTCACCGTGTTCCCGGTGGGGGCAGGACGGTCAGCTCAGCGCGCCGATGACGACCTCGAACGACTCGATCGAGCGCTCCGCCACCACGCCGATCTTCCAGAACGGGTCGGTGTTGAGCAGCTCGCCTCCCTCAGCGCCGACGCGGTGCTCGCAGCACTGCGGGCCGGCCTGGGCGTGGGCTTGTGCAGGACGTGCTGTGCGCGGCCGATCTGCGATCCGGTTCGCTGGTGCGGCTCCGGCCCGACCGGCACTACGCGGAGGCGCCCGTTTCGCTCGAGTCCACCTCCGCGTGTGGACAGCGGCCTGCGGTCAAGGCGCTCATCGATCATCCGGAAGGGAGGCTTTGCCCCATGGCGGATCCCGTAGAGGAGATGGGCCCGGGTAACACACGGGGTTGTGCCCGTGTGTTACCCGGGGTCCCACCTGCTTCCGGTGCCTGAGATTGAACACGTCGACCCGCAGCACTCGGCGAGATCCGGAGGCACCCTGAGGAGCCCTCCTGACGGACGGCTGGTGGATGAACGGACGGCTGGTGGTTGAACAAGCACACCGGCCACCACAACAACCCCCATGAGAGGAACCATGTCGCAAGATCTGACTGAACGCCGCGAGGACGAGCCACGTCGGCCACAAAGGGCGACGCAGGTGGGCGACTCCGCCATGGCGAGTCTGTACACATCCGAGGCGCCGCTTCACGTGACCGGCCATCTCGCTCCGGTACCGGATGAGATCGACGCCGCCGACTTGCCGGTCGAGGGTGCGTTGCCGCCGGAGCTGGTCGGTCGTCTGCTGCGCAACGGGCCCAATCCGCTGCCGGGCGAGCCGTCGGAGCACTGGCTCGTGGGCCACGGAATGGTCCACGGCATCCGGCTGGAGAGTGGCCGGGCAACCTGGTACCGCAATCGCTGGGTGCGGACGAAGCCGTTCGCCGCCCGGACGAACGGGCAGACGACTTTCCGCCCTGACGGGCAGATCGACCGGACTGCTGTCGAGGCGAACACCAGTGTCATCGCGCACGCCGGTAAGATCTTCACGTTGATCGAATCCGGCCTGCCGCACGTGATGTCCCCTGAGCTGGAGACCCTGGGCATCAGCGACTTCGACGGCCGGCTCACCACATCGATGACCGCACACCCCAAGGCCGACCCGGTCACCGGCGAGCTTCATTTCTTCGGCTACGGCGTGACCCCGCCGTTCCTGACCTATCACAAGCTTTCCGCCTCGGGCGAGCTGGTGACCAGTGCGCCGATCGACGTTCCCGGGCCGACCATGATGCACGACTTCGCGATCACCGAAAAGCACGCCGTGTTCCTCGACCTACCGATGACCCTGAACATGAATCGGCTCGAGGCTGCGCTCCCGTACGACTGGGACGAGTCCTACGGCGCCCGGATCGGCGTCATGCCGCTCGAACGCCCGGGTGAAGTCCGATGGTACGAGGTTGAACCGTCATACGTGTTCCACGTCGGCAACGCCCACACCGACGCCGCCGGGCGGGTGGTGCTCGACGGCGCCCGCTATGCGGGCGCCGACGTGGCACGAATGTGGAAGGTCATCGGCAACCCGATCTCCTCAGTCGGCATTCCCAGCCATCCCGACCCGGAAGGGCCGGCCGCCGCGGCGGCCAACAGTGGCATGGCTCGCCTGCACCGCTGGGTGCTCGACCCGGCCACCGGCGCAGTGACGGAAACGGACCTGGACGACCGGGGGATCGAGTTCCCCACCATCGACGACGACCGTGTCGGGCGCCTGTCCCGCTACCGGTACGCTGTCTCCGGTGGTGGCCCACTCGCCACGTCGATCGTCAAGTTCGATGCGGATGCCGGAGCCATCGCCGAACACCAACTCGGTCCCGACGTCGTGGCCAGCGAGGCGGTGTTCGTCCCGTCCGCCAGTCCCGGCCGTGCCGAGGACGACGGCTGGCTGCTCAGCATCGCCAGCCGGCGTGACGGTAGTGGTTCGAAATTGCTCGTCCTCGATGCCACCGACGTCGGCGGTAAGCCGGTCGCCTCCGTCACGCTTCCCCGAAGAGTCCCGACCGGCTTCCACGGCTCGTGGATCACCGACGAGGAGCTCGAGAGGCCCTGATCGCCGCCCGGGAATGTCGCTTTCCTGCCCTCGTACGGCAGCAAAGCCGGCCGGCCCCACGCTGCCGCACACCAGCTCGCGGCGGCGTGGGCGCCGGGGCCGTGACATGTTCCGTCCGGGGCCGAGCACTCTTGGGCGAGACCGGCAGAATCGGCGGCACGATCACCGGGGAACCCAAACCGCGGCCCGGGGTTGTAAACCCCGCCGGTGAGGTGCAGCGAACGGGGGGCGGTATCTGCGTGGTCTGATGCTCGACGGCCCGCAGTATCAAGACCTGGCCCTCGAGCGCGGTGCCGGCCAAGCCGCACTCGTGCACTGGCGCGAGCGGCTACCGGCGTCGGGCAACACCGAAGACAGGCCTGCCGGCTCGCTGTCCGGGCACTTCTTCACCCTGCGGGTGCGCCCCGCAAGCAGAACAGTCCGCGCAGGCCTCCCATCCGCCAGTGACGGGGTCCTGCCCGACTGCCGGCTGCTGGTGCAGTGGCCACCGCCACCAACCCGTACCCACCTGACAGAGTCCTGCTAAAGCCGGTTGGCCGCGAGGAACGCATTGATATGCGGGTGTCGGCTCGCCACGGCGACGTCCCGCCAGTAGCGCTGCAAGGGGTTGGAATCGGCGAAACCGCTTGCGCCGTGCAGGTCGAGCATCAGGTCCATGGCCGCGCGGCAGTCCCGGGCCGCCCCGGACATGTCGAGGCCGTGGTCGCCCGGGCCGGCCGCCGCGAGGGCGAGCATCGTGCGTTCGGCCCGCCGGGCGAGGGCGGTGGCCTCGGCCCGCCAGGTACGCGCGGCCGGGGACTCGCCCATGGAGGCGTAGGAGCTCATGTAGGGCTTGCGATCGGACGCGAACATCGCGGTGACCACATCCAGCGCACCCAGCGTGGCCCCGACGACCGGGGCGAGCACAGTCAGGCCGAAGAGCACCATGTCGCCGGCCAGTGCGGCGAAGTCGAGCGGCGCGACGCGCCCGGCCGGCACGAGGACGTCCTCGGCGATGAGGGTGTGGCTGCCGGTGCCGCGCATGCCGGCCGCCGACCAGGTGTGTTCGACACGCAGGTCACGCGTGGGGATCAGGGCCCAGGACAGCGTCCCGTCGATCAGCAGGGCCAGGCCGGCCCATTCCGCGTCCTCGCAGCCGGAGACGTTCGCCCAGCGGCCGGTGACGCGTACGCCGCCGGAAGCCGTCTCCCCCCGGCCGCCTGGCGTGCCCGACCCGGCCAGAAGCGCGTCCGGACCGATCACGTCGCCGATCGCCCGGCGGCTGAAGATCTTGCTGGTGAGCGAGGTGCCGGCGATCCAGCTGGTGGACGGGCAGCCCCGGGCCATCTCGGTGAGCAACTGGGCGGCCTCGGTGGCGGTGCGGTCGTGCAGGGCGAAGGCGCCGGCCTCCCGGGCCGCCTGCAGGCTCTTCGCGGTGGGGCGGCTCTGCTGTTCGGTCTCCGCGGCCTGCGCGGACAGGATCTCGACGAGTGGTGATGTCACGCCGTCAACCGAACCAGCTCCGGTTCCGCTCGACCATGCTTGCGCGGCCCGAGGCGATACGCGGACGTACCATCGGGGTCGTGGACATGATCTCGGCGGCACTCGACAGCGTCCGGGCCCTGCGCGTGAACGGGCGCCGCATCACGGAGTCGGGTGCGTGGGGACTTCGCTTCCCACCCATGGCCGCACTCGGCTTCCATGTGATGCTGCACGGTGAGGGATGGCTGATCCAGGAGAAGGCCGACCCTCTGCGCGTCCGCCCAGGGGACTTGATCTTCACCGCGGCCGGTGTCGTGCACGGGTTGTCCCACGCGCCGGTCGCCCTCGACGGCCTACCGGTCTTCACGGTGGAGGAACCGGCGCCGAGCGGACAGGCCGACTTCGAGTTCCTCTGCGGCGCCTACCGGATGCCGGACGGCCGGGTGCCCGCCCTGCTGCGGCAGCTGCCGGGGCTCGTCCTGATCACGCCGGACTACGCCGAGCAGCCGGAGCTGTGGACGCTGATCACCATGTTGCGCGCCGACCTGGACCGGCCCGAGCCGGGCACCGACGCGGCCCGGGCGGCCCTGATCGACCTGATGGTCGTGCAGATGCTGCGCCAGGTGCCGGACCGGCCGGAGGCCACCGACCCGGGCATTGCCGGCGCGCTGCACGCGATCCACGCGCGGCCCGAGCGGCCATGGACGGTGGAGCAGCTGAGCTCGGTCGCGGGTATGTCGCGTACGACGTTCCACCGGCGCTTCACCGCCGTGACCGGCACTCCTCCGATGGCGTACCTGGTCGATCGGCGGATGAGCCTGGGCGCCCAGCTGTTACGGGCGAGCCCGGCGCCGCTGGCGGCCATCGCCCGGCAGGTCGGCTACTCGACGGAGTTCGCCTTCTCGGCCGCGTTCCGGCGCGCCTACGGGGTGGCGCCGGGCCGGTTCCGAGCCTCTTAATACTGCAACGGCCCTCAAGTTGGTCGTCTGCGCCAGTGGGACAGTTCGGCTTGGCCGGCGGCAATCCCGACCTGCCCGGTATCCGCCCCGATCCGTCCCGGTTCCTTTACCCGTACGGGCCGTTGTAGCCTCTCAGGATGCCTGAACTCGACGCTGTGTGGAGTGCCGTCATCGATGACGTGACCGGCATCCTGCCGCCGGAGCAACTGCATGTTTTGCGCCTTACCCGGTGCAGGGCGCTGATCGACGACGTAGCGGTGGTGGACGTGCCTGACGTTGCCACTCGTGACTCGGTCGAGTCGCAGCTCAAAACCATCTTCAAGCCGGCCTTGGGGCGTGCGTTGGGCCGAACCGTCGATATCGCGGTCCGACTGGATCCGGCCGTTTCCGCGGGACCGGCGATGGGGCTGTCTCGCAACACAGCCGTCTGACCCGCAGCACTTGCAGGTCAGCGATGATCTGCGGCCGGGGGTGTCAGAGGGCCGAGCCGGTCAGCTGTGCGCAGAGCGCGAGCAACCCGTCCTGCTTCTCAGGGTCCTTCTCGTCTCTTCCTGGTCGCCAAGGGCGTTCCGTGTCGTAGGAGTCCGGTGGTACGTCCCTGGTCGTCGCGAGCCGGGCCAGGCGTGCGCCCGCATGATCCGGAGTCAGCGGGCCTCCGTCGCCGTTGCGCAGGGTCATCTGGGTCGTCACCCAACCCGGGTCGAACGCGATACTGTCTACTTCGGAAAGGCGGCGGCCGACGCCGAGTGCCAGCAGGATCAGCTGCAGCTTCGTGTTCAGGTAGGCCTGCCAGCCCTGAAACGGCTTGCGCATGAAGTTCGGATCATCGAGGTCGAGCTTGCCTTCGCCCGCGAGCGCGGAGGACGTGAAGATCAGCCGCCGCGGGCGGGACAGCAGGGCCGTCACCAGGTACGCCGACAACGTGTTGACTTGGAACGTCAGCTCGTTGCCGTCGACTGTCAGCTCCCGTTCGGTTGCGTGTTTGAGGCCGAGACCCGCATTCAGCACGACAGTGTCGTACCGTCCGAACTTTTCTGCCTCAGCCACCATGCCGCGGGTCTCCTGGAATGACGCGAGATCCGCCACCACAACGCCCGCTGCCAAGGGCACTGCGGCGAGTGCCTCCGCCGCCCGCCACTCGTTGCGCGCGTGCAGCACCACCTCGTGCCCCTGCTTGCTCAGGGCGGTCGCCGCCGCCAATCCGATGCCCGCGGAGGAGCCGGTGATCAATACTCTGGCCACGCGCCGACTATAGACCGCCGGGCGAATCATGAAGGAGGGGATGAAGTGCGGCGAATTCCACTCGGCGTCTTCTGCTGGACCACCTTCCCGGTGACGGTTGCGCCGGGTCGTCCGCGGGCCGATCTGGCCGACCTGGCAGCGATCGCGCTCGCTCAGCATCGGCCGCAGCAGTTGAATCTCGCGTCCGCACGAAGTGGAGCTGGGTGTGGCCGCCGGTGTCAATACACCGTCAACACGTCTCGCCCGGCATGGTTTCTGCGTGAATGACGCTGGTCACCGGGTCCGACCCCGCGTCACGGTGTGCGAATGAGTGATGGTGCGGGCAAGGTTGTGGTCGGAATTTCATCGTCCTTGTCGGGACCTGAGGCGCTGCGGTTCGCCATAGCCGAGGCACGTCGGCGGCAGGTGCCGCTGGAGGCCGTCCGGCCTTGGTCGTACAACGGAAGTGTGCGGACACCACCCCTGCGGAAATGGGAACGCGTACTGGCCAACCGGACGCGGAGGGCCATCATCGGAACCTTTGACGAAGCGGTGGGGGAGATGCCCCGGGACCTGGAGGTGCTGGCGCGGGCGGCGCAAGGAGTGCCGGCCCTGACGCTCAAGGACAGCGTCGAATCTCCGCGCGACCTTCTCGTCATCGGCACCGGCCGTCGCTGGCCGGCCGGCGGGGTTGTTCGAGGCTCTCACGGAGCGGCCTGCCCGGTCGTGGTGGTGCCACGCCCCGAGTTGGCCCGGGCGGCCGGTGGCCGGATGGCAGCCCGACAGATGCTGCGTGAGGCGGCGGAGATTCTCGAGAACAGCCGAGGCTTCACTCGTTGATCCGGAACCGGCCCGGACCCGTGAGGTCGCGGGCAGGTGCAGCATCCCTCCACGTGGGCCGGACCCGGCCTCGCCCGCTCAGCCCTGTATTGATGGCGCTCCGACGACAAATCATGGGTCCGTCGGTTTACCTGGCCGGACTGAGCAAGTCGGCCGTGCCGCGGGTGGGGCGTCGCGCCAAGGGCCGGCTCGCGCAGTGCTGGAGCTCTGGCGCGGCTGACATCCGGCCTCTGACGCTGTTGCGGTTCTGAGCGTGGTCAATACGGCACTGCCTGGGAGACGGTGGCTATTCGGCCGGTCTGGGAAGTGCATCCCGGAGAGCTCTTCGGGTAGTGATGCCCAGTTTGGCGAAGACTTTCGACATGTGCCACTCAACGGTCCGGGGACTGATGAAAAGGCGGGTTCCGATCTCAGGGTTGGTGTATCCGTCGCGCGCGAGGGTGGCGACCTGCAGTTCCTGGGCGGTGAGGCTCTCCGCCGGATCGGTGGTGGTCTCCCGCGCGACCCCGTCCGCGGCCTCCAGTTCGCGGGCCGCTCGGGCGGCGAAGCCTTCGACCCGCATCGCCGTGAACATGTCATAAGCGGTTTGTAGGCGCTCGCGGGCCTTCTTCCGGCGGTCATCGCGACGTAGCCACTCCCCATAGAGGAGGTGGGCCCGGGCAAGGTCCACCCTCATCGGAGTACGTCCGAGCCGGTCGATGGCCTCCTGGAAAAGCGTCTCCGCCTGGGCACCCGAACTGAGCAGCGCCCGCGACCGTGCCTCGATGCCGAGGGCCCAGTCGGTGCCGGCGGCCCGGGTGTTCTCCGCGAGTTGCTGCATCGCTGTTGTCGCCGCGGGACGAGCCGAGCTACGAGTGCCGGCCTCGATCACTTCTGGTAGGGCCCAGTTGGCCCATCCAAGACCCACCGGGGGCATGACTGCCAGCAGTCCCGCCTCCAGCGCCTCGTCGAAACGTCCGGTGCCATTGGCCAGGACAGCGTTCCCGAAGGCGGCTGCGGTGATGCTGATGCCGTTCCCCCCTCCACTCGACCGTTGCCGGGCCGACCCCGAGTCGAGCAGACGACGAGCGTGGGCGTATCGCGCGCGCAGCGCTACGTAATAACTTTTAGGAAGAGGATCGAACGGACTTTGCATCGCGTCGGTGGCGGCCTCGGACTCGGCTATCAGGGACTCGCCCTCGCTCAGCTCACCCGCCGCGACATGCAGACGGCTCCGCAAGCAGAGCGCGACCGGGAGGAGGCTGATCGCTCCCGACTCGCGGACCAGGCGCAGCTGGCGGTCGGCCAGATCGTGCCAGCTCTCGTCGTCCCAGAGATCCATGGCGATCCAGCTGGCCAGGTAGAGCCAGCGTAGATCTTTCTCGTGGTCGGCCTTGCTGTTGCGGTACGTCCAAAGCGCCTCTTTGAGGATCGGTGCCGCCTCCGCATAGCCGTCGATCAGACGGGTCGACAGACCTTCCAGCAACAGGCGCACACCGGGGGACTGGTCGGCCAAGCGGACGGCGTGCCGAGCGCCCATGGCGACTTCGCGTTGCACTCCCGGCGGGGCGAGGCGGCCCGCGAAGAGAATGGCCGACAACGCCTCCAGATAGGTCGTGCCGGCCAGCTCAGAGTCGAGCGGTTCGAGCTTCCTGGCCGCCCTCAACAGCAACGGAAGAGCGTCTCGGGTCGATCCGAAAGCGCTCTGGCCCCTTAAGAGGTCCGATCGTGCCTGGTCGAGCGGAGTCAATGGGGCCGTCCTGATCGCGCCGAGCAGGTTCAACGCCTCTTCAGGGGCGCCGGCGAGGTTGTGCGCTCGCGCGGCGGACAGCATTCGCTGAGTCCGGCGCTCCGGATCCGGAGTCAGGGTGCTCGCACGGTCCAGGAACGCCGCAGCCGCCGCCAGGCCACCCCGCGCCTGAGCGCGACCGGCAGCCCATTCCAGCTCAGCGGCGACTTCCTCATCCGGGCCGGTCGCGGCTTGCGCGCGGTGCCAGGCGCGCCGGTCCGGATCGGATGAACCGTCGGTCTCTTCCGCGAGAACCCGATGCACGGCCTGCCTCTCGGTGAGATCGGCCTCGCGATAGATCACCGAGCGCAAAAGGGGATGGGCGAATCGCACGCGGGCGTCGATCTCCAGCAATCCATCGGCAACGGCAGGCGCTGCAGCCTCGACGCCGACTCCGAGCCGGGCCGCGCTCCGCCACAACAACGCCACCTGGCCGACCGGCTCGGCCGAGGCGAGCAGAAGCAGGAGCCGGGTCGCGGCGGGAAGCTGCGCGAGCCGGCGCTGATAGCTGCGCTCGATCCGGCTGACGAGCGCCCCCGCTGAGGGCGTACGGTATCCGCCCGCCAACTCGACCTGGCTGAGCCCTCGGGGGAGCTCCAGCAGCGCCAGCGGGACCCCGCGGCTCTCCGCAATGATCCTGTCCCGTACCTGCTGATCCATTCGTCCCGGAACAGCGGTCGTCAGCAAGGTGTGCGCGTCTTTGTTCCCGAGACCAGTAACTGTCAGTGTCGGCAACCCATCGAGCTCCGGATGGCTGACCGGGTCCCGAAGCCCGAATACGAGCCCCACCGCCTCAGCCTCGAGCCGCCGCGCGACGAATCCAAACGTTTCCAACGACGCCCGGTCCAACCATTGCGCGTCGTCGATCAGAACCAGCAACGGCTGGGCCTCCGCCGCGGCCGCCATGAGATTCAGAACGGCCAGACCGACCAGGAATCGATCCGGTGCCTGTCCCGAGGCTTGGCCCATGGCGACAGCCAAAGCGTCCTGCTGCCGAGCCGGCAACTGGCCAACGCGCGCCTGCAACGGGGCGACCACCATTTGCAGGCCCGAGTAGGCCAGTTCCATCTCGGACTCGGCCCCGGAGGCATGCAGCGCGACGCAACCCGACCCGCTGTCCTCGAGGTAGGCCAGCAGCCGAGTCTTACCCACGCCCAAGGGTCCACGGACAACCAACGTCGCGCTTCGGCCGGCGCGCACGGTCCCCACGATCGAACGCAGCACCCGGCACTCTTGATCGCGTCCCAGAGGCTTATCCACCTCATTGCCGTCATGGGAACTTCCAGGACTTACTGCATCCATCGGGTGTACCTTTCCTGCCACTCCGATCGATCAGCGGCCTGCGGCCGATGCAGAGGCGAGCACTCGACCGGCTCGGTCACGATTAGGTAGTCATTGCTGGCGGGACAGCGCGACGAAGCTTACTCGACGGCCCTTGCTTAACAGCATTCGCCCGAACTTCGTTCGGTTGTTCGGGCCGAATCTTGGTCGTGACCGAATCTGGTTCGGCGGGTGTCGCTCATCGGCCGCCTATGTGCGGCCGGCGCCGATGTCCGTCGTCCCGAGCGCATCATTGCCCAGGTAAAGCCGCATCTGTTCAGGCTTGGGCGGGGGTACGGGACGGGCGGATCGAGCGCGCCGCACGCGGTCGCTTCGAGGCTCGCTTCGAGCTGCGGTGCGCTGATTCGGGGACAGCGGCACTACCGGCTTTGACCGGTGTGTCCGGGCCGTAGCCGGCTGCCGATCTTTGTCATCCTGGTCAGTCGTCCAAGGTGGTGAGTGCCGACCCGGCCGATCACGAACAAGGGCACCAGCCGCGGGGGCCCGCTGATCGTCGCCGCGGCTGGTGACCGGGCCGCACTGGTTCTCCGCCCGGCAGCGGCGGATCGGTGGGATCTGCCAGGAGACATTGTCGCGGGATTCCAAGGAGAGGCATCTGATCCTGGTAAGAGGACGTCTGATTAATACATTTTGCGGGGATTGATCAGACGTCCTCTTGCTCAATGTGCGAGCTTCCACCTCGCCCTTATACGCGCTCGGAGCCAGGCGGGCGTTCGGGCTGCAACCACACCGCGGTCAGGGCGTCACAGCCACGGCTGAACCGAGACGTCGGTCCGCGGGACGGGGCCCAGACGATCGGCCGCACTGCGCAGGCGCTCGATGAGCGGTCGCGGATCGTCGACCAGGGAGCCGTTGCCCACCATGCGCCGGCCCTGCCGGTAAACGGCGTCGATGTGGCGGCGGTCCATCTGCAGCACGATCGTGCTGATGGGGTCGACCACCGGCACGACATCCAGTTCGTCCGCTCGCAGTACCGTCAGATCGGCATCCTTGCCCGGGGTGAGCGTCCCGGTGCGTTCCTCCAGGCCCAGTGATCGGGCACCGTCACGGGTAGCCATCGCGAGAACTTCCACCGCGGTCAGCTCGCGCTCCGATTCGGCGCCGCGGCCGAATTGGCGACCCGTCTGCAAGGCGGCGCGCATCACGCTGAACATGTCCGCCGCGGTCACGACCTCGGCCGAGGTGCTGAGGGAAATGAGAAGACCGTACGGGGCCTGACCCACGGCAGGCACGCCGTGGCCCATCATGAGCTCGATCGCCGGAGCCGATGACAGTGTTCCACCGCTGTCGGCCATGATCTGCAGCTGAGCGGCCGGGAGGCCGTTTCCGTGGATGAATGTGGTGCCGCGCCGGAGCACGCCTAGATCTTTGAGGCGCGAGATCGGAGTCGTGGCCCCGATATGCCGCACCGTACGGACTTCGAGCTTGTCGGCGAGCGCTGCGTTGTGGCGCTCGTCGTCATCGCTTCCCCACTCGGTGAGAAGGGCCATCGTGACATCCGCGTCGTCATGGGGCAGAAGCTCGGAGCGTACGCGCAGGACGTCGTCGGGCAGGCCGGTGCCGGTACTCATCATGTGGTCGAACGGCTTGCCGTACGCAAGGATCGTGCGCAACCCCGAGTCGCGCAGGGCGGCGACTGAAGCATCGGTGTGGCTCGGCGTCAGCTGCACGTTCGCCACATCCTGCACTGTCGTGATGCCTGACAGCAGGGCGCTCTTGGCGCTGGCCAGAGTGCCGACGTACGCGTCGTCCGGAGTCACTCGCCGGCAGACGTCGCCCAGCACGTCCGAGTAGTACTGGTTCAGGGTGTGATGCGACGCCCCGCTTCTCAGCAGCGCCTCCCACATGTGACGGTGGGTGTCGATGAAGCCGGGAATGATGATGCGTCCCGTCCCGTCGATGACATCGACGCCCCCATGGGGCAAAGCCGGAGCATCCGGTGCTCCGGATTCGGATACCGACGCGATCCGGCCGTCCTCGATCAAGAGGTCGCCGTGGTCAACCACCCCGATCCGCGGATCCATTGAGACGATCGTCGCTCCACGGAACAGGATCGGCCGGTCCTGAGTCATCTGCGTCCTCACTTGTCGCTGTCTCGGGTGCGAAGCAACTCTAGGAACCGAACGAGGTGCGAGACCTCGGAAGGCAGCCGGCAGACAGAAATCGACGGCCGGCCGTAGCTGGACGCGAGGATCGGTCATGTGTTGCGGCTCGTATGATGGATCTTGGACGTGCGCCCAGGGCTCTCCGTCAATCAGTGGGGGATCGAAGATGCGGCTGGATCCAGTTGACGATCAGCTGCTCCGGGCCCTGATCATCGATCCTCGGGCGTCGTTCCGTCAGCTCGGTGCGGCACTGGGAGCCGCCGATCGGACGATCGCGCGTCGATACAGCGCGCTTCAGGCGAAATGGGGCTTACGAATCTCGGCCAACACCGACGGAGGCGTGCTGGCCGGAGAACGATGGTATGCGCGGCTTCGCTGCGCGCCGGGCTCCGCGATGAGGGTGGCCGCCGCCCTCGCAAAGCGCACCGGCACTTCCTGGGTCGCGCTGATCGCCGGCGGGACCGAGATTGTTGCTTCCATCCACCTCCGCTCCGCCACCGAGGCGGGGCATCTCTTCATGCGCGACTTCCCCCGGACGCCACAGGTGCGTGATGTCACGGCGCAGCGCGAGCTCCGCCGGTTCGCGCGCAGCTCATTGCCGTACTTCTTGGACAGGTATTCGTCTGCTGATGAGTCACTCACCGCGGATCAGGTAGCCGTGATGCGACCCGCTCTTGAGGGCGACGAGCCAGGACCGCCGGCGGCTGTCGATCCGCTCGACGAGGCCATCGTCGCGCTTCTGCGGCTCGACGGCCGGATGCCGCTGCAAAAGATCGCTCGGAAGCTTTTGGTGAGCCCCAGCACAGCCGAGCGACGACTGCGTCGCCTGCGATCCTCGGGGAACCTGACATTCGATGTTGACCTACGTCCCTCCGCGGCGAAAGAACTGATGCTCACTGCGGTGTGGATGACCGTGGCACCAGACCGTCTGGAGGTCACGGGGCAGACGCTGGTCTCCTTTCCCGAGGTGGTCTTCGCCGCCGCCACAACCGGCCGGACGAACTTGTGCGCTGCCGTGCTCACCTCGGACGAGCGGTCGTTCTACTCGTTCCTCACCGAGACGGTGGGGACTGTGGCCGGTATCCGTGACATCGAAACCGCCCCGTGCCTCTTGGAGATCGAGTCGTCGGCTGCGGCCGAACGGTGATCCAGTCATCGATCGCCGTCGCCTCACGCGGGCTGAAGACGTCGGACTTCGAATCGGATGACGACCGTAAGGTAATTATTCATTCTCCGGTCTTACTCTGAGACTAATTCGGTATTAGATCTCTTGCGATCGTCGTGTCACGCTGAGCGTCGGCCGGTCGATGGCCGGAAGAGACGACAGTCGCGATGATGGCTGGGTTGCGGGCATCGGCCAGGCGCAAGATTTCGAATCCTCTGGCTCTGGCCTGCTGCACACTGAGAGGGCCGCCCGCGACGTATTCCCACGGGACCGGCGTCACGCCCGGAGTGCTTGATCCGGCACGCTCGCGGACGAGCTCGTGAGCGCCCCGGGTTCGGGCTTGGGTGCAGCCGAGCAAGGGGCCAATCGGTCAGATGCCGGCCGACAGCAGCCAAGCGATCTGCGTTGGTCCGTCACATAAGAGCGCAGGAATTCAATGACAATGGACGATAATCGAGAAGATCGCTCGATGGGCATGCGCTCCCGCGTTGCCTCCCGCAGCGCTGAAGTGGTTCGGGTCGTCGTGCGGGAGCTGCATCTTCTCCTCGGGCTCCTGCTCATCTTGTTCGTTACGTCAGAGGTCTGGCGTTACGTCGGCCGGCTCACTCCCTTTCGCGTGACTGCTGTGGTATTGATGATCTTTGCCGCCGCGCTGCTGGTCGTCGTGGTCGGACTGCGGCAGACGCTGCAACGCTCGGTTGTCGCAAGCGCCACCGTGCGAGTCGCGACGGAAATCCTGACGTTCGGTGCAACGCTGTTCTTGTCGTTTGTCATTGTCGGCATCATGTCCGTCGATGCTGACCTGGTCGCCGAATGGTCGGGCACCGAGGGTGGCGTCATCATGGTGCTGGGAATCGGCGATCCGGCTTTGGTCCTGACCCGGCAGCTGGTTCAGGTTGCGGCATTTCTGGGGTCCCTGGGCGCTCTCGTCTTCGCCCTCGAGGTGATCGCAGATGCCGGGGCTCGCCACACGCTTGTCCACGACCTGGTGCCTGAACTGATCGATCCGACAGGCGGGGACGGAGTCGACGATGACCGGTACGAGCCGATGCCCCTTCGCCCCGGCGACGGCCCGGGCGAGAAGTGACGTCCGTTCAGGCCTGAGCGTTGGTGTGAGCACTCGCTCAGTGTGAGAGTAGATCGGTATTCCTCCGAGGAGGCCCGCGCCGCGGCCCGCCGTTGTCGGTTCGCAACGGCGGCTGGAAGCGGGGTGGGAGTGTAAGCCGTCACCCCCCGCTGGCGGTGGTGTGGCCACGCTCAAGTCAGGGCCTGAAGCAGCGCGTGGACCCGGGCGGCCGCCTGTGCCGGGCCGCCGGTGGTCAGTGCGGCCCCCACACCGCAGGCGACTGCGCCGGCTGCGATCCATTGTGGTGCCGAGTCGGGGGTCACGCCGCCGGTAGGCACCAGTGGCGCGTACGGGACGGCGGCCAGTACCGCCCGTACCCAGTCCGGTGTCAGCGATGCGGCCGGGAAGATCTTCACGGCGTCCGCGCCCAGTTCGAGAGCCTCCATGACCTCGGTGACGGTGCCCGCGCCGGGGAGCACCGGGACGCCGTGACGGTGCCCGGCCCGGATCACGTCGGCCCGCACGTTCGGGGCCACCAGGAAGCGGGCGCCGGCCCGGACCGCGGCCTGGGCGTCCGCGGCGTCCAGCACCGTGCCGGCGCCGACGACGATGTGCGGGGGCGTCCCGGCGGCGAGGGCTTCGATGATGCCCAGGGCTCCCGGTGTCGTGAGGGTGACCTCAAGCGTGTGCAGGCCGGCGTCCAGGAACGCCTGTGCGGTGCGCCTCGCGGCGTCCGCCTCGGTGGCCCGGACGATGCCGATGACGCGCTGGGTGGTCAGCGCCGCCGTCGTCTCCCAGCGGTACATCATGTGCCTCGATTCGTATATGCGAATAGTGTTTACTTTGCCGGCGAAGGCGGCGACGATCGGTCCATGTGGTTGATGATCTCGATGCGACCGGGGCGTGCCTGATGCCCGACGTGGTGACGATGGGCGAGACCATGGCGGTGGTGTCCGGCGCCGGAATCGGGCCGCTGCGTCATGAGGCGAGCCTGCGGCTGGGCGTGGCGGGGGCGGAGGCGACCGTGGCGATCGGCGTCCGCCGGCTCGGCATCTCCGCCGCGTACGTCGGCCGGGTGGGTGACGACGAACTCGGCCGGGCCGTTCTCATGCGTCTGCGCGGCGAGGGCGTCGACGTGGACGCAGTCCGGGTGGACCCGTCCGCGCCCACCGGGCTGATGGTCAAGGAGCGACGGACGTCCAAGGTGAGCCGGGTCCGCTATTACCGCACCGGAAGCGCGGGGTCGAGGCTCGCGGCTGCCGACGTTCCCGAAGGCCTCGTCGCCGGGGCGCGGGTCCTGCACGTCACCGGGATCACCGCGGCGCTCAGCGACACCGCCCGTCAGGCCGCGAAGCAGGGCATGATCCTGGCACGGTCGCACGGAGTCCTGGTCTCCCTCGACTACAACTACCGAGCGGCACTGTGGCCGCCCGAGCGGGCCCGGACGGTGCTGCGCGACCTCACGGCGTACGCGGATGTCGTCTTCGCCGGCGATGACGAGGCCCGCATGGTCGCCGGCCTCGGCGCGACCGCCGCCCCGGACGAGGCCGCGCGGGCCATCGCCTCCCTGGGGCCGGCCCAGGTCGTGGTCAAGCTCGGCGCGGCGGGTGCGCTGGGCCTCGCCGGCGACGAACTGGTGCGGGCTTCGGCGATCCCGGTCGACGTGCTGGACCCGGTCGGCGCCGGGGACGCGTTCGCCGCCGGATACCTCGCGGCGCTGCTCGGTGGCGAGCCGATCGAGCAGCGGCTGCGTTGCGGGTGCCGGCTGGGTGCGTTCGCCGTCGCGTCCTGCGGTGACTGGGAGGGGCTGCCGCTGGTCGACGAACTCGACCTGCTCGACCGGGCCGACGGCGACGTCCTGCGCTGACCCGGGCGCGCCGGGTGCACCCTTCCCGACTGCGGGGTGCACCCGGCGCCGTCTCAATTGGTGGTGACCGAGACGTTGTCGAAGGCGGCGTGGCCCGTGGAGACGGTCGTCTGCAGGCCGACGTAGCTGGCCGCCGGTTGCAGCGAGCTGTCGGTCGCCGACGCGACCAGCCGGCCACCGTCGTACAGGGAAATGGTTGTGCCGTTGACTTCCAGGCGTAGGCGGTACGTCGTGCCGGCGCTGGTCTCGGCGTCCGAGCCGACCCCGGTCAGCTTGGTGTTGGTCCCGTTGACCAGCTTGCCGATCGCGTACTTGTTGCCCCACGAAGCGATGCCGGCGTAGTAGTAGTTGCTCCGGTCGGTGTAGCGGGCGAGGAGCACGTTGTCGCGGTCGGCCGGGGTGGTCTCCATCGGGGTGACCTCGGCCGCGACCGAGTAGTCGCGGGCGTTGATCAATCGGTTGCCCTGCAGGGTCTGCAGCCGCCCGGCCGGCGCGTTGCCGAGCGACTGGGCCCTGCCGTTGCGCATCTCGAACGACGCGCCGTTGGGGATGTCGGGACCCTGCGCCATCGCCCACTTGGACGGGTCGATGATGGCCTGGCTCGGGCTCCACTTGGCCAGGTTGACCGTCTCGTTCCAGCCGGGCCGGTTGTTTTTGGTGTTGTACCAGACCCAGTCGGTGCCGTCGACGTTGATCGGGAACTGCCGATAGATCATGTTGTCCTCGACACCACCGGCCACCCCCAGGTCGAGCGTCATCTTCGACCGGTCGAGGTTCCAACGGATGCCGTCGGGGGAGGTCAGCTTTCCGCCGCGGGACGGGTAGTCGGCCTGCCAGCCCACCACCACCATCTCATACGTACCGTTGGCCAATTTGCGGACGTTCGGGCCGCCGATCCCGAGGCCGGCCCAGCCGCCGTCGTTCATCGGCCGGATGAGCGGGTTGGCCGGCGACTTGGTCCACGGGCCGCGGGGATTCGTGGCGGTGGCGTAGCAGATGAACTCGGGCTCACCGCCCGCCGAGGCGATCTTCCCGGCCGTGTACCACATCTTCCAGATGCTCTCCTGGGCGTCGTACAGCAGCGACGAGTTGTAGATCCAGTTGTCCTCCCAGGCCGCGGTGATGTCGAGCACCACACCGAACTTCTGCCACGGCCCGGCCGGATTCGTCGCTTCGGCGTAGTGCACCCGGCCGACGCCGTCAGTGCCGACTCCGAAGTACGTCATGTGCCAGATGCCGTTGCGGTAGACCACGCTCGGCTGGTTGAGCGCGCCGCCCTCGGTCGGCAGCGTCTGGCTGACCACCGGATCCGTCTTCTTCGTCCAGTGCTCGCCGTCGTCACTGGTCGCGTAGCCGATGTTGGTCAGCGAGCCGTACCACATCTTGAACTTCGCCCCGCCGCCGGTGTTGTGGACGAGGGTCGGATCCTGCATCAGGGTGCTCTCCCACGGCAGTGACTTGGCGAGCACGACACCGTGGCGGTTCCAGCCGGGGATGTTGCCGAACGAATCAGTGAAGACGGTGGCGGCCCTGGGGGTGGGAATGAGGCCGACCAGCAGCGCGAGGACGGCAGACACAGCTTGCATCGAAACTCCGATCATGGGGGACGAGGGGTCACCGGAGGCGCAGGACGGTGGACGAGTCGGCGGGCAAGGTTCAGGCCGACCGCGTGGGCCAGGACCCGGCTGACCTCGTGCTGGTCGGCGCTGAGCTCAAGGATGTCGATCCGGCAGACGCCGATGGACGATGGCGGCGGTGCCCTCGGCGGTGCCGCCGCCGAGGCGGACAGGTAGACCGTGGTGGCGTCTCCGGCCTCCGTCGCCGTGCCAGGCCTGGGCCGGTGACGGACCGTAGGGTCCGAGGGCAAGGGTGGCGAGGACGCACGCGCGCCGTTTCACGGCGTGGCCCGGCGGGCGCGGGCCAGACGGCGGGATCGGATCCGGTCGGTGGTCACGGCCACTGCCAGCACCAGGCCGAGGACGATCTGCTGGTAGTACGGCGAGACGTGGAGGATGACGAGACCGGTGTTGATCACCACGAGCAGGATCGCGCCGAACGCGACGCCGACCACCCGCCCGGCGCCCCCGGAGAGGCTGATGCCGCCGATCACCGCCGCGGCGATGGCGGTGAGCTCCCAGCCCTGCCCGACGCCGGGCTGGCCCACCGAGAGCCGGCTGGTGATGAGCACCCCGACCAGGCCGGCGCAGAGCGCGCTGACGACGTAGGCCAGCATGATCCGGCGCTCGGTGCGGATGCCGGCCAGCCGGGCGGCCTCGCGGTTGCCGCCGACCGCGTAGAGCTGCCGTCCGGCGTACGTGCGTTCCAGGAAGACCCAGGCGGCCACGCAGCAGACGATGAAGATCGCGGTCGGGACCGGGATCAGCAGGACCCGGTAGGCGTTGAGGTCGGTGAACGTCTCGCTGACGCCGTCGATCGGGAAGCCCTTGGTGATGGCCAGAGCCGCGCCGCGTGCCGCCACCAGCGTGATCAGCGTGGTGACGAACGGCGGCACGCCGAGCCGGGTGACGAAGACGCCGTGCAGGACACCGATCGCGGCGGCCAGCAAGAGCGTCACCGCGATCGCGGCCGGCGCGGGGAGCTCCGCCCGCGCGTTCAGCCAGGCCGACACCACCGCGGTCAGCGCCACCACCGAGCCCAGCGACAGATCGATACCGCCGGTGAGAATGACGAAGCTGACGCCGAGCGCGAGGATCCCGTACTGGGCCAGGTCGAAGCCCATGGTCTGCAGGTTGGACACGCCGGCGAAGCTCTCGCTGGCCGCCGAGAACACGATGAACAGCACGATCACCGTGGCGATGACGCCGATCTCCGGGGTCGCCGCGAGCCGGGTGACGAGCCGCCGACCGGCCGGCTCCGCCACCGGTTCCTCGGGCGTGACGGCGGGGCGGTCGGTGTGCGCGGCGGTCATCGCGGAGCCCCCGTGGTGGCGGCGGTCATGACTGCCTCCTTACTGAACTGGTCCCGGTCGAAGGTGCGCACGAGTCGTCCCCGGGACATGACGGCGATCCGGTGCGTGAGCTGCATCAGCTCCTCCAGCTCGGAGGAGGCGACCAGGACCGCCATGCCGTCGGCCGCCGCTTGCTCGATGAGCTGATAGATGCCGGCCTTGGCGCCTACGTCGACGCCGCGGGTGGGCTCGTCGAGCAGTAGCAACCGGGGCCGGGCGGCGAACCATCGGCCGAAGACGATCTTCTGCTGATTGCCGCCGGACAGTCCGCGGACCGGCTGCTCGATGGACTCGCACTTGACGCCGGCCGCGGCGGCGGCGCCGGCCGCGAACGTCCGTTCGCGCCCGGGTGACAGGAAATACCGGCGGTGGGAGAGCGTGGGCAGCACGGCCAGCGACACGTTCCACCGCACCGAGTCGTCCAGCAGCAACGCCTGGTGCTTGCGGTCCTCCGGCACCAGGCCGACGCCGGCTGCCGCCGCGTCCGCCGGGCTGCCCGGGTCGTAGGACCGATCGCCCAGCGTCATCGTGCCGCCGGTGCGGGGGATCGCTCCCATCACCGTGTGCAGGAGGCGGCTGCGACCGGAACCCATGAGCCCGGCGACGCCGAGGATCTCACCGGCGCGCAGGGTCAGGTCGACGGGGCCGATGCCGGGTGCGGTGAGCCCGGCGGCGGTGAACGCGTCCCGGTCGGTCGCGGCCGTGGCCGGCTCGCCGACCAGGTCACTGAGCTCGGCGCCGACCATGGCCCGGACCAGTCGCTGTTCGGTCGCCTCGGCCGCGGTCAGGTCGGCGACGAGCCGGCCGTTGCGCAGCACCACCACCCGTTCGGCGATCTCGCGCACCTCGTCGAGGCGGTGGCCGATGAACACGACCACCGCGCCCGCGGCGGCCAGTTCCCGGGCCGCCGTGAGCACCGCGGCCGATTCAACCGGCCCGAGCGCGGAGGTGGGCTCATCGAGCACCAGGACCCGTGGCTCCCGGCCGAGCGCCTTGGCAATCTCGATGAGCTGCTGCTGGGGCACGGTCAGCGTCTCCACCATCCGGTCGGTGCCGATCGCGGCACCGAGCCGGTCGAGCAGGGCCCGGGCCTGGCGGCGCTGGGCCGACCGGTCCACGAACAATCCGGCCGGCGGGCGGCCGAGCAGCAGGTTCTCGGCCACCGACAGCTGACCGAACAGGGGGAACTCCTGGGCGACCAGGGACACCCCGAGCTGCTGGGCGTGCACCGGGTCGCCCGGCCGGAGCGTGGACGGGCCGACCTCCACGGTGCCCCGATCAGGGCGGACGATGCCGGAGAGGATCCCGGTCAGGGTGGACTTCCCAGCGCCGTTCTCGCCGACCAGGGCCACGATCTGCCCGCCGTGGAGGACCAGCTCCGGCACGTCCAGGACGGTGGTCGTCCCATAGGCCTTGTGCAGGCCGGTCATGCGTACGCTGGTCACTGCGCCGGCACGCCGAGCTCGGTCAGGCCGGCCTGGAACTGCTCGAGGTTCGACCTGGTCACCAGCCCGATGCCGGAGCTGAGCGTACGCACGCCGTCGTTGTCGGTGACGTACGGCTCGATGATCTTGTTGGTGGCCTCCGGGCCGAGCACCTTCAGCGCCGTGAGCAGGTAGACGCCGAGATAGCCCTGCTGGTAGGGGCGCTGCAGGATCATCGCCTGGATCACACCGTCCTTGACGAACTGCACGGTCTTGGGCTCGGCGTCGTCCGCGACCACGAACACCTTGCCCGCCTTGCCGGCCGCCTGAACGGCCTGCCCGACCGCGGGTCCGACGTAGGACCAGACGGCGTAGATGCCGCCCAGGCCGGGGTTCGCCTGGAGTGCGGTCTGCGCGTTGGACAAGGCCTTGGCCGGGTCGGCGTCGTCGGCGAGGGTCTGCACGACCTTGATCTCGCTGCCCTCCAGCGCCTTCTGGAAGCCGGCGATCCGCTGGGTGGCGTTCGTGGCGGTCAGCGAGCCGGTCAGGATCGCCACCTCACCCTTGCCGCCGAGCAGCTTCTTCATCGCCTCGCCGGCCTGCTGACCCGCCTCGAAGTTGGGGGTGCCGAGGTAGAGCACGGGCTCACGGGTGCCGGGCAGCGGTGAGTCGATCGCCACCACGTCGATCCCCGCGCTGATGGCGGCGTCGACCGGAGCCCGGGCCGCCGCCGGGTCCACCGCGGAAAGCGTGTAACCGGCCACCTTCTGGGCGCGCAGGGTGTCCAGAATGGACAGCTGACGGGTCAGGTCGCCGCCCTGCGGGCCCTGGAACTCGGCCTTCACGCCCAGTTCTTTGGCCGCGTTGTCCAGCCCCGCTTCGCCCTCGCGCCAGAAGGCCGACGGGTTGTTGATGACCATCGCGACCCGGACGTCGGCCAGGTTCTTGCCCGCCACCTGCGTCTTGATCTCGGCCGCGATCTTGCCGAGATCGTCGTCGTTGAACGTGATCGAGCCGGGCAGGTCGGCCGGTGGCGCGGCCGCCGGACCGGCGCCGTCACCGCCACTCTTGCTGCACCCGGCGGCCATGACGACGGCCAGAGCCGCTGTCATGGCGATGGCGGTCCGGCGATATCTCTGCCGCATGATGCCTCCCAAAGCAATTCGCATATACGAACGCTGTTTACATTTCTGTTCGGTTACGTGACTATCGACCTATGGCTTCATCGATGTCAATGCCCGGCCCGGGAAGACCCCGGACCGTCCTCGTCGGATGCGGCGCCATGGGGGAGATGGCCGCGCAGCTCGTCTACGCCGCTCCGGATGCGCCATGCGAACTGGTGGCGGTGGTGGACGTGCAGTCTGATCGCGCTGCCGCAGTCGGCGAGACACTCGGCGTGCCCGCGTACGGTTCCCTGGCTCAGGCGCTGGCCGCCGTCGAGGCGGATGCGGCTGATCTGCGGCTGCCGCACGACCGGCACGCCGCCGCGCTGCTCGAGGCACTCGCCGCCGGTCTCCACGTCCTCGTGGAGAAGCCGCTGGCCACCACCGCAGCCGACGCGCAGGCGATGGTGGAGGCGGTCAAGCGCAGCGGGCGAGTGGTCGCGGTGGCCGAGAACTACCCGCATCTGCGGGCGGTACGGGCCGCGGCCGAAGCCATCACGGCCGGCCGGATCGGGGAGCTGGTGGCGCTCCGTTCCACCCGGGCCTACCGGATCGGCGGTGTCTGGGTGCGGGACGGCTGGCGCACCGGGGTCGGTCCGGCGGCCGGGATCCTGCTCGACCAGGGCACCCACCACACCAGCCTGTTGCGCCGCCTGGCCGGCGAGGTCGCCGCGGTGTCGGCGTCACCGGGGTTGTCGGCCGGCGACACCGCCGGACTCTCCCTGCGGTTCGCCTCCGGGGTCCTGGCCCAGTCGCTGTACACCTGGCAGACGCCCGCGACGGTGGTCCAGACCGAGGCCACCGCGTACGGCACGGATGGGCGCATCGACATCAACGTCGCCTACGACACCGCGGACGGATCGGCGGTGCTGACCGCCGCGGGCAAGCCGCCGGAGACGCTGGCCGCCGGCGAGTACTACTACGACAGCCACGCCGCGATGGTGGCCGACTTCGCTGCGGCGATCCGGCACGGCCACGCGCCCGTGGTGGACGTGGCCGACGCCGGGGCCGACCTCGACGTAGTGCTCGCCGCGGCCCGGTCGCTGGCCGAGGGCGGGCGCGAGATCCGGGTCGGGGCGGGGGCGGCGTGACCGAGCTGCCGAGCCGGTCGGTACTCGCCGGGCGCGACCGCGCCCCGGCCCGGGCCAACTACCGGGCGATGGGACTTTCCGACGACGACCTGCGCCGCCCGATCATCGGCATCGCCAACACCTGGACCGGCACCATGCCGTGCAACGCCGGGCTGCGCGACCTGGCCGCGGCGGTGGCCGACGGCGTGCGGGCGGCCGGCGGCACCCCGATGGAGTTCAACACCATCGCGGTCTCGGACAGCATCACCATGGGCACGCCCGGCATGCGGGCCTCGCTGGTGAGCCGGGAGGTGATCGCCGACTCGATCGAGTTGATGGGCCGGGCGCACAGCTTCGACGCGTACGTCTGCCTGGTCGCCTGCGACAAGACCAGCCCGGCCGCCGCGCTCGCCATGGCCCGCCTCGACCGGCCGGCGCTGATCCTGCACGGCGGCGCGATGGCTCCGGGGCACTGGCGGGGCCGCCGGGTCACCTCGGCCGACGTCTACGAGGCGCTGGGCGCGGTCGCCGCCGGTGAGCTGACCGACGAGGACCTGCGCGATCTGGAAGGCGCGGCCTGTCCCGGCATCGGCGCCTGCGGCGGCCAGTTCACCGCCAACACGATGGCCACCGTGCTCGACGCGATGGGACTTTCCCCGTCCGGGTTCAACTCCATCCCGGCCGCCGACCCGGCCAAGGCGCCGGCGGCCGAGCGGGCCGGCGCGACCATCATGGGGCTGCTCGAATCGGGCACCACCACGCGGAGACTGCTCACCCGCGCGTCGTTCGAGAACGCGGTGGCGGTCACGGCGGCCTCCGGCGGATCCACCAATGCCGTCCTGCATCTGCTGGCCCTCGCGCGCGAATCGGCCGTACCGCTGGATCTGGAGGACATCCATGCGATCAGCCGGCGCACGCCCTTGCTGGCCGATCTGCAGCCGGGCGGGCGCTATCTGGCGACCGACCTGTACGAGGCCGGCGGCATACCGCTGCTGCTGCGCCGGATGCTGGACGCGGGACTGCTCGACGGCACAGTGCCCACTGTGGATGGCGTGAATCTGGACGGGGCTGTGTCGGGAGCTCGCGGCGACGGGGTGGTGATCCGGGCGGTGGACGAGGCGCTGCAACCTGAGGGCGGCCTGGTCGTGCTGCGCGGCAACCTCGCCCCGGACGGTGCGGTGGTCAAGGTGACGGCCACGACGCCCCGGCGGCACACCGGCCCGGCCCGGGTCTTCGACGACGAGGCCGACGCCTACGCCGCGGTCACCGACGGGCTGATCGAGCCCGGTGACGTCGTGGTGATCCGGGGCGAGGGCCCCCGCGGTGCGCCCGGCATGCCGGAGATGCTGCGGGTCACCGCAGCCATCGTCGGCGCCGGTCGCGGGTACGACGTGGCCCTGGTGACCGACGGTCGCTTCAGCGGCGCCACCCGCGGCCTGATGATCGGGCACGTCTGCCCCGAGGCCGCCGCCGGCGGTCCGCTGGCCGCGGTCCGTGAAGGCGACATCATCCGTATCGACGTGGCCGACCGGACCCTGGAGGTGCTCGACGTGGATCTGCCCGCGCGCGAAACCGTACGTTGCGGCCGCGTTCCGGAACCGGGCGTGCTGGCCAAGTATGCGGCGGTCGTGGGTCCCGCCTCGACCGGGGCGGTGACCGTCAGATGAACGTCGTCATCACTGACTGCGACCACGGAGACGTGGACCGGGAACGGGCCCTGCTCGAACCGAGGTTCGGGCTGACCGTGGCCGACTGCCGCACGGAGGACGACGTGCTGGCCGTCGCGGCCGAGGCCGACGCGGTCATCTGTCAGTACGCGCCGATCACCGACCGCGTGCTGGCCGGGCTCCAGCGCTGCCGGGTAGTGGTCCGCTACGGCGTCGGCTACGACAACATCGACACCGAGGCAGCCGCCGCGCGGGGCATCTGGGTGGCCAACGTGCCGGACTACGGCGTTGAGGAGGTCGCCGCGCACGCCCTCGCGCTCAGCCTGACGCTGCTGCGGGGAGTCGACCGGCTGGCCCGCCGGGTCCGGGCCGGGGAGTGGGACTACCGGCCCGCCCGGCCGCTGCGGCGGATCAGTGGGCTGACGCTGGGCGTGATCGGCTACGGCCGGATCGGTGCCACGTACGCCCGGATGGCCGCCGGGCTCGGCGCCCGCATCGTGGTGGCTGACGTGCGGCGCCTCGATGCCGGCGAGCTTCTCCCCGGTGCCGTCGCCGTGTCCCTGCCCGAGTTGCTGGCCGAGGCCGATCTGATCTCGGTGCACGTGCCCGCCGGGGCCGACGGAGGCGTCCTGCTCGGCCCGGCCGAGATCGCCGCCATGCGCCCGGGCGCCTATCTCGTGAACACCGCCCGGGGTGCGCTGGTGGACCAGGCGGCGCTGCTGGCGGCCCTCGATGACGGCCGGCTCGCCGGTGCCGGGCTCGACGTGCTGGCCGACGAGCCGCCGCCGGCCACCGGCCTGATCGCCCACGAGCGGGTCGTGGTCACCCCGCACAGCGCCTGGTACTCCGAGGAGGCATTCCGCATGTTGAAGGACGACGCCGCACGGGAGGTGGTGCGGGTGCTCGACGGCGAGCCACCCCGCAACCCGGTGAACGACGTGCGCGCCGGAGCCGGCCGGTGAAGGCCCTCACCTGGCGGGGCGCCGACGTCGCCGTGGCCGACGTCCCGGCCCCGGCCCGGGCCGCCGGCCGCGCGCTCATCGACGTCGCGTACGCCGGGATCTGCGGCACCGACTTGCACATCTGCGACGGTGAGCACCCGCGGGCCAAGCCCGATCTGATTATCGGCCACGAGTTCGCCGGGCGGCTCGCCGAACCGGCCGGCGGGCTGGCCGCCGGCACCCCGGTCACTGTCGAACCGTTGCTGTGGTGTGGCCGCTGCCCGGCCTGCCTGCGGGGGGCCCGGCACGTCTGCGAGCGGCTGCGGATGATCGGCATAGACGAGGCGGGAGCGGTGGCCGAGCAGGTTTCCGTCCCGGCCGAGCTGCTCCTGCCGTTGCCCCCGGCGATGGACCTGCGGTTCGGGGCTTTCGTCGAACCGCTCGCCGTGGCAGTGCACGCCGTGCGGCGCAGCCGGCTCCGCCTGGGTGAGGTGGCTGTCGTGGTGGGAGCCGGGCCGATCGGGCTGGCCGTGGCCCTGTGCGCCCGGTTGGCCGGAGCCGCCGAGGTGCTCGTGGTGGAGCCGGCCGCCATGCGGGGCGAGCGGGCCCGGGCACTCGGGTTCGAGGTGGTCGACAGCGCGGTCGGACAGGTGGTCTTCGATACCGCGGCGGTGCCATCGGTAGCCGCTTCGACAACCGGGTGGGTGGAGCCCGGGGGCCGGATCGTGTTCGTGGGGGTGTATGCCCGGCCGGCTCCGGTCGATCTGCAGCGGGTCACATTCGCCGAGCTCGAGATGATCGGCACGCGGGTCTATGAGCGCGACGACCTGCGGACAGCGATCCGTCTGCTCGACACCGGCGCGTTCGACCCGCGGCCCTTGCTGACCCGGACCCTGCCGCTGCGGGCGGCGGACACCGCGTTGGACCTGCTGCGCTCGGGATCGGAGATCAAGGTGCTGATCGAGGTGGCGTCGTGAAGGCGTTGGTGAAGACCGCGGCCGGCGTGGGGCATCTGGAGCTGGCCGACGTGCCCGAGCCGCAGGCCCGGCCCGGGTGGGTGGTGCTGGCCGTCCGGTACGGCGGCATCTGCGGCACCGACCTGCACATCGCGGCCGACCGGCACCCGTACTACCCGCCGGTGGTGCTGGGTCACGAGTTCGTCGGCGCGATCGAGGCGGTGGGTGACGGGGTGACCGGGTGGTCGGCCGGCGACCGGGTGGTCTGCGAGCCGCACGCGTTGTTCTGCGGCCACTGCGACCAGTGCCGGCGCGGGCTGGTTCGGCTGTGCACCTCCAAGCGGGCGCCCGGCTGGGGGATCGACGGAGCGTTCGCGCCCTACGTCGCCGTGCCGGTCGCCCTGCTGCACCGGGTGCCGGACGAGGTGCCGGACGAACGGGCCGCCGGGTGCGAGCCGGCCGCGGTCGCCGCCCGCGCTCTCAACCGCGTCGGGATCGGTCCGGGGGACCGGGTGGCCGTTCTCGGACCGGGCCCCATCGGCATCCTGGCCGCGCTGCAGGCCTCCGCCCGGGGTGCCGACCGGGCCGTCCTCATCGGACGCGACGTCGAATCGGGCCGGATGAGGACGGCCGCCGGCTTGGGCCTGGAATGCGCGACCGGCATCGACGGCGAGGTCGACGTTGTGGTCGACACCACCGGGTCGAACGCGGCCGTCACGGCCGGCATCGCCGCGCTGCGCCGCGCCGGGAAGCTGGTCACTGTCGGGGTCGGCGACGATACGTTCGCGATTCCTTGGCGGGACACGCTTTTCCGCTCGGTGGACGTCAAGTTCAGCTTCAGTTCAGGGTACGACGACTGGCGCGGCGTGCTCAGCCTGATGCGCCGCGGCGCCTTGCCGGCCGAGCGGCTCACGAGCGTGTTCGACCTGGCCGACTGGGAGCGGGCGTTCGCCGCTGTGGCCGATCGCCGGGTCAGCAAGGCCCTGGTGAGGCCTCGGTGATCAGGCGTACGGCGAGGGCCGTCACCGATACGCGGGCCGAGCACGCCGAAGGGCCGGCCTGGGACGCGCGTCACGACGAACTGCTGTGGGTGGATCAGTTCGCCGGGCTGGTCCACCGGGCCCGGTACGCCGAGGGGGAGCTGCGCCCGGTCCGGACGTACGAAGTGGGCCGGCCGGTGGGTGCTGTGGTGCCCATCGCCGGTGAGGACGGCTGGATGCTGGCCGCCGGCGCCGGATTCATGCGCCTGTCGGCCGACGGCCGGACCAGGGTGATGGCCGAGCCGGAGGAAGCGGTCCGTGACACCAACCGGATGAACGACGGCAAGTGCGACCCGCGCGGCCGTTTCTACGCCGGCAGCATGGCCTGGTCGAAAAGGCCCGGTGCCGGTTCGCTGTACCGCTATGACGGCACGGTCCGTACCATCCTGCGGGACGTCACCATCTCCAACGGCATGGCCTGGTCGGCGGCCGGCGATCGGATGTACTACATCGACACCCCGACCGGGCAGGTGGACGTGTTCACCGTGGACGAGGACGGCGAGCCGGTCGGTCGGCGGCCGGCGTTCGTGATCGACCCGGCTGACGGCGCACCCGACGGGATGTGCATCGACGACGAGGACTGCCTCTGGGTAGCCCTGTGGGGTGGCGGCCAGGTCTGCCGGTATGCCCCGACCGGCGAGAAGCTGGCGAGCGTCGAGGTGCCGGCGCCGCAGGTCTCCAGTTGCGCGTTCGGCGGGAAAACGTTGTTCATCACCACGTCGCAGGAGGGATACGACCCCGCCGACTCGGATCGGTACCCGGGCGCCGGGCGGCTCTATGCCATCGACCTGCCGGTCGGCGGTCCGGCCGCCGCGCCGCTACATGCCGGTCTTGACCTCGCGTAGTCGCGCGCCCAGGGCGTCCGCCGCCGCCTGCACGTCCGCACCCAGTTCGGCCAGCCGGTCGTCGGGGATCCGTTGCAGCGGCACGGACAGGCTGATCCCGGCGGCGGGCCAGCCCGGCGCGCTGACCGCCGCCCCGGCACAGCGAACGCCGGCGGTGGACTCTTCGTTGTCGATGGAATAACCGCGGCGGCGCGTCTCACCCAGATCGCGCAGCAGCGCCGGCATGCCGGCCAGAGTCTGCGGGGTCAGCGGGAGCAGCTTGCCCGGATAGAGCTCCCGGACCTCCGAATCGGGGAGGAGCGACAGCAGCGCCTTGCCGATGCCGGTGGCGTACGCGATGACGCGGACCCCGGTCGCAGTGGTGAGGCGAACCGGTTGCGAGGACTCCAGACGCTCCAGATAGAGCACGTCACCGTGGTCGAGGATGCCGAGGTGGCACGTTTCGTTGTGCCGCCGGACCAGATCGCGCAGTATCGGCTCCGCCAGCCGGAGCAGACCAGCCCGGACGGGATAGGCCGAACCCACCTCGAAGGCCGTCAGGCCGACCCGATAGCGACCGTTCTGGTCGCGCACGACGAAACCGGTTTCCTCGAGTGTCGCCAGCAGATTGTGGGCGCTGGCCTTGGGAAGCTCGGATGCCTTGTGCAGCTCACCGAAAGTCATCGGCGTGGGACTGATGGCGATGGTCCGGAGCAGAGCGAGGGCTCGCTCCACGGTCCGCACTGTTCGCATAAGCGAACTCTATACGAAGGCGACCGGAGGAATCGTCGTGAAGAAGCTTCCGAGCGCCGTGCGCAGCACCGAACTTCTCGGCCCGGAGGGCCTGCTCAGTCATCTCGAACCACTCGACGCCTCAACTTGCGCATCCGTTCGCACGTGGTGGCCTACGCCGTCCGGGCCGGCATCCTTCAGACCCCCTCGACTACCAGGGCAGAGGTTCCCGGTCATCGGGGCAATGCGGCGAGTAACAACTCCCCTCGACCAAGCTGCTCGGGTGAACTCAGTTGCCGGCGTTGACAGGGCGTACGCGGTCGCCGGCCGAGCCCACTCGAGGCGAGGAGCACAAGTGAACGAGAACGAGTCGGTTCCTTTCTTCGGGGAGGCCCTGCTCCGTCTGGCCAACGAGGGCCGGTTGGTCGTCGACGCGACCCAGGCCGATGAGGCCATAGCCGGTCTTGAACACTCCCTGGCACAGGTAAAATCGCGGTTACGAGTCCTTCGTTTCTGGCGGGACCAGGTGACTACGCGGATCGATGAATTGCCCGATGAACTCAGATCGTTCGTCGTGGAGGCACTGTTCGCCGATCAGGTCGCTCCCGGTCAACTGGAACGAGCCGCAGCGGAGTTCCCGAAATACATCCAAGCTCTGCGTCGGGCGCGGACGTCGTCAGGGCCGGCGACCAGCAGAGCATGGCGTGGACATCGTCTTCAGCACCCCTGAGGCGTGCCTGATGGACTGCCATCGCCCCCGTCGCCAGGATCCCCAACGTTGTCACCCATGTATGAGCAGTCGCAACGACCGGCGAACTTCGGTCGCTTCACGTTCCTCGACCCGCGCGCGGAGACGTTCTACCGAGAATGGGATGACGCCGCGGCGCAGACCGTCGCTCTGCTGCGCGCCGAGGCCGGACGAGCTCCGTACGATCGTCTTCTCATCGACCTCGTTGGTGAGCTTTCGACCCGCAGCGAGACGTTCCGGCAGCTCTGGGCCGCGCACGACGTTCGCGAGCACCGCGCCGGGGTCAGGAGCGTGCGCCATCCGGTCGTCGGCGATCCCGAGCTCGGCTGCGAGGGCATGGAGCTCACCAACGATCGCGGACTGCTCCTGATCGCTTACGCGCCGACCGACCAGCCGTCCGAGGACGGCTTACGCCTGCTCGCGAGCTGGTCCGTAGCGGACGCGGTGACCACCGGAGAGCCATTCGACCGACCCCGAGCGAGACACCTTCATTTGACGTATGTGCTCCCGGGCTCCAGGTGAGAGGCTGGGCCGGATCACCTGAGCGCCACGGTCGGGAGGAAGTCATGACAACCGTCGAACTTACTCGATTTCGGGTCGAGCCCGGTCGGTCCGCTGACCTGTTGCGGACCCGACCGGGCATGCTGGCTGACTTTCGGGCCGACCGCACTGGTTTTCTCGACGCCCGACTGGTGGAACTTCCCGGGGATCAATGGCTCGACATCGTGACGTGGCGAAGCTCAGAGGATTTCGCCGCTTCCCGGGCCAAGGGCGCCAATCTCCCGGGGATCCGCGCCTTCTTCGACGTCATCGCGGAACTTGTGAGCGCCGAGGAAGGCACTGAGCCAGCGATCACGTAGGCCGCGTTCCCGGCGGGAAGGTCACCGGAGAGGCAACGTCGGCTCGGGTCAGTACGGCCGGAGGTCCCGTCCGGTCGCAGTCCCGGGGCAAACGCCGAAGTAGATTCGGCCTCTGCCGGCTATCCAGGGGATTGCCCGAACGACGTTCGGAATCTGGCCGTCGGACATGTCCACCCGGCTACATTTCGTCGCTGTGTCTATCGAAACGGAAAACGGACGACCAGCGACCAAGCTGGTCGTCGTGGTCGACGAAACGCTCACCTCCGGTCACGCCGTCAACGCCGCAGCCGTGCTGGGGCTCGCCATCGGCGGCCGGCTCACGGATTCTCTCGGCCTCGACGGCAAGGACGCCTCCGGCCAGGTGCATCTGGGCCTGAACACCCACCCCGTGCCGGTCGTCACGGCGGGCCAGGAGCAGCTGCGCGAGCTGTACCGCAAAGCAACCGAGCGCCCGGACCTGCTTGTCGTCGGATTCAACGAGGTCGCCCGGCGCGCCCGCGTGTACGAGGACTACCTGGCGACGCTCGCCGAGACCCCCGGCGATGACGTCGACTACGCCGGCGTCGCGGTATTCGGCCCGCGCAACCGAGTCACTGCGCTGACGAAGCGATTCCCGCTGCTGTGACGGTGGATACCGGATCGGCAAGCCGGGGAGAGTCCTGATGGCAAGGCATCGGCTGGGGTTGGTCGAGGGCACTGTGCTGTTCATCGGGGCGGTCCTGGGCCCCGGGGTCATGGTTCTGCCGGCGCTCGCGGCACGAGCCGCGGGACCGGCCTCGATCCTGGCGTGGGTCGTGTTGCTGGTGTTCAGCGTGCCGGTGGCCGCCGCGTTCGCGGCCCTCGGCGCGCGCCATCCCGACGGTGGCGGTGTCGCCACCTTTGTCTCCCGCGCCTTCGGTCCTCGTCTCGCCGCCCCGGTCGGCTGGTGGTTCTTCTTCGTCGTGCCGGTCGGGGTCCTGGCCGGGGCGCTGGTAGGTGGTGAGTATGTCGCGGCGGCACTCGGTGCCGGCCCGGCCACTGCGCTGTGGATCGGGGTGGCGATCCTGGCCGCCGCTTTCGGCACCAACTACGTCGGACTGCACCTGTCCGGACGGGTGCAGTTGGCGATGGTTGTCGTGCTGACTGTGCTGCTGCTGGTCACCGTGATCGTCACGGCGCCCACCAGCCGTGCAGTGAACTTCACGCCGTTCGCCCCGCACGGCTGGGCCGCTGTCGGCGCGGCCGCCACCGTGCTGTTCTATGCCTTCTCCGGCTGGGAGGCGGCAAGTCACCTGTCCGCCGAGTTCCGCGATCCGCGCCGCCATCTGCCCCTGGCGACCGGACTGACATTGGTCCTCGTCTCGTTGCTCTATCTGTCGCTGACCATCACCACCGTGGGCGTCCTCGGCGTCGGTGCGGCGGCCACGTCGGTGCCGCTGAGCCTGATGCTGGAAGCCGCCTTCGGGCCGGCCGGTCGGGTGGTCACCGCTGTCGCGGCGGTCTTCCTGAGCTTCATAGCGGTGAACACGTACATCGCCGGCGGGGCTCGGCTGGGGGCGGCGCTGGGACGAGACGGCGCGCTGCCGCGGGCTTTGGCGAAAGGCGGCACTGCCGGTGACGTGCCGCGGCGCAGCCTTACCGTGCAGGTGGCCCTGTGTGCGATCGCCGTCTTCGTCACTTGGCAGCTGACGATCGATTTGGACGGCCTCATGCGGGTCACCTCCGCGTGTCTCGCGGCTGTTTCCTTCGCCGGGATGGCCGCCGCTCACCGGCTGCTGCCTCGAGGCTCCCTCTCGTGGTACGGCGCCCTCGCCGGCCTGGCTTTCACCGCATTGGTCCTGGTGTTCTGCGGCCTACTGCTGATCATCCCGATCGTTCTGGGCCTGGGCGCGCTCGTCACCGTACGGTCGGCGCCGCGGGCCCGTCCGGCCGACGTGGCCGGAACTCAGGTCGAAGGATAACGATGGAGCTGCGCTACCTGGTCGCCTTCGTCGCCGTGGCGGAAGAGCTGCACTTCGGCCGGGCCGCTCGTCGGCTGCGGATGGCTCAGCCGCCGCTGAGCCAGACGATTCGTAAGCTGGGGAGAGAACTCGGCGTGCGACTGTTCGAGCGCAGCACCCGCTGGGTGCGATTGACCAGTGTGGACGATACGTTTCTTGAGCCCGCCCGTCGGGTGCTCGAGGACGTCGATGTGGCGACGCGGGCTGCCAGGTCAGCCGGGGCCAGCGAGTACGGACAGGTCGTCATCGGTTTGGCGGGGTGTCGAGTCATGCGATGTTGTCCCAGTTGGCCCGGGCGGTCAAGATCGCCCATCCGCGGGCTCGATCTGGTGATGAGAGAGCACAAGCATGCCAACCGGGCCCTCGAGAGAGTTGCCAACGGGACGCTCGAGCTCGGCTTCGTCCGGATGCCGGTCAGCCGGCCCGGCCTGCGAACCCGGGTCGTCGGCAACGACCATCTCGTCTGCGCGCTCCCGAAACACCATCGGCTGGCCGGCAAGGAGGAGATCGATCTCCAGGATCTGACACATGAATCGTTCGTCAGCCTTCCCGCAAATGTTGGATCGACGCTGCGGGATGTGATGATACGGACCTGCGATCAGGTCGGCTTTACGCCCAGGGTCGTGCCGGAGGCGCCGGACTCGAACACGGTCCTGGCTCTGGTATCGGCTGGTACAGGCGTGACCTTGACATCGAAATCGGTGGAACGCGCGCTGCCCGGGGTCCTCCCCGTGAGTTACCCGGGGTCGCACTCTTTGCCCATGGGCAACGGTGGACTCGTCGACATGCGGGTCGGCTCGGCTCACTCAGGGAGCCGGTACGGGAGCTGAGGAGCCGGCGACGCAACCGGCCGGCGCGGGCAAGAGTCGATGTCAATTGTTAGGAGCATATTGTGACTGTTTTGCTTTCCAATCCTGATGGGCACGTTCAGGTTCCGATCTATCATCACGTCGCGGTCGCGACCGGCGCCAGACACATCTTTATCGCCGGTCAGGTCGCTTGGGACGAAAATGGCGTTCTCGTGGCGCCGGGTGACCTCGCCGGTCAGGTCGCTCAGGTCTATCGAAATGTGGCCAGGGCTTTGCAGTCCGCGGGGGCGACATTCCACGATGTCGTCCGCATAACTTGGTATGCCGCGGGGTGGAAGAAAGACATGTACGACGACTTCGCCGCAGGTATCCAACAGGCCGCACAAGAGTTTGATCTGGCCACCCCACCACTCGCTTTGATCGGCGTCGACATTCTTTTCGAGCCCGGCATCCTTATTGAGGCCGAGGTCACGGCAGTCGTCGCCTGATCGAGAAGCGCTCAGAGGAGCCGGCATGTCAGCTAAGGGTCTTGCGGAGACATTGCAGGATGAAGAACCCGCATCCGCGGCGTTTGTTCCTACCGGAGGCCAACGGTTGTCGGCCGTCGGGCCGGTTCGCCGGGCCGAGGGTCCGGCATTCAGTGACATGCCGGCTCGAGACCTGATGAACGAAGCGCTCACCAGGCGTGGCCACGCATCCTGCACGACCGAGACCGCGATCCACGCCGTCATGGCACTGTGCATCGACGACCTGCTCACCGGTGCCTGGGACGAGGCACTTCGGCTGGCCGAGACCGGCCTGGAATTGTGTGACCTGCACGGTTACCACGAGCTCCAGTGGCCATTCTGGGCGGTCGCCGCCATCATCGCCGCCCTCCGCGGCGACGACCAGCAGGCCCGAGAACTCGCCGACAAAATCACGGACTGGGCGCGCCGCAGAGGGTCCGCCATTGTTCAGCTGTACGCGCTTTACGTGCACTGCTTGCTCGCCCAGTCCCGGGGAGACTTCGAGCAGGCATTCCAGTGCATCTCCAGAATCGCCGGGCCCGACACCTTCGCCGGCAATCTCCCACTCGCCCTGGCGGCTTCGTTGGACTTCGTCGAATGCGCCATCCGCACCGCCCGTCCAGACGTTGCCCGCGCCTACGTAAGCATGGTCCAGGCCGTTGACCTCCGCGTCTTCTCACCCCGGTTGAAGCTGCTGACCGAGTGCGCCATCGCCTTGGCTCATTCGGGCAAGGTCGGCCATATCGAGAGGACACTGGCCATCCCCGGCCTGGACGACCTGCCGTTCGACCGCGCACGCGTTCAACTCGCATACGCTGAGCGGCTTCGCCGGGGAGGAGGATCGCTTCGCTCCGCGCGCAGCCACTTGACCGATGCCCTGTGCATCTTTCGCGATCTTCGCGCCCTACCCTGGCAATCTCGTGCGGATCGGGAGCTGCGTGGTACTGGACTCGTCTCGGCCCGGACAGCCACCGCACGCGTCGAAACGCTCACGCCGCAGGAACTGGCGATCGCCGAACTGGCCGCCTCCGGGCTCACCAACAAGCAGATCGGCGCGAGGATCTACCTGTCGCACCGGACCGTGAGCACTCACCTGTCTCGGGTTTTCGACAAGCTCGGGATATCGACCAGAGCGGCGCTGCGAGATGCCCTCGGCAAAGCCTTGGCCGACCAGGCGGGATGACGCGACGTGTACTTGGGCATGGCCTGAAGTCATCGAGGCAGCTGCCAGGGGCGGCTCCCGTTTCGTTGCGGTTGAGACGGGCCAGGCGTAGCTGGGTGAGCGCGGCTTGCGAATGGAAATGTTCGTGTCATCAGTCCCACACCGTTGTAGGAGCATCGATGCTGAAGGTACTTACGCTCACCCGCCGCCGGGTCCTCGTCTCGCTGGTGGCGTTGGGAGGTCTCACGGTCGGCAGTGGCCTCTCAGCGTCGGCGTCTCCGGCGTCGCATGGTCCTCGCGACGCCGTGCAGCGCAGCCTCGACAGCCTGGTGAGTGTCGACAACTTCCCCGGGGCGTTGGCCTCGGTCCGACAAGCAGACGGCCGCGTACGTAATTACACCGCCGGGGTCGGCAACCTGAAGACCGAGGAAAAGATGCCGGTAAGCAGCCGGATCCGGATCGCCAGCAACACCAAGATGTTCACCGCCACGGTGGTCCTTCAGCTCGTCGGCGAGGGTAAGGTCGAACTCGACGAGCCGATCGAGACGTACCTGCCGGGTCTGGTCCGTGGCGCCGGCGGTATCGACGGTCGGCAGATCACCGTACGTCAGCTCCTCCAGCAGACCAGTGGCCTGCTGGACTACGACGACGAGGTGTACGCCGACTTCGTCAACTCGCTGCAGACCTATCACGAGCCACACGACCTGCTCCGGATCGCTTTCGCCAAGGCGCCGCAATCACGACCGGGCGAACGATTCGGATACGCCAACACCAACTACATCTTGGCCGGCCTGCTCGTGCAGAAAATTACCGGCCGACCGGTCGGTGAGCAGATCACCGAGCGCATCATCGAACCGCTGCGGCTGCGGCACACGTACTGGCCGGCCGACGGCGACACCGCCATCCGTGGCATTCATCCGCGCGGCTACTTCCCGGGTGTCGAAGGCAACGACCCGATCGACATCACCCGGTCGGAGCCGTCCGGCGGCTGGGCCGCAGGTGCCCTCATCGGCTCGACGAGCGACATCAACGTCTTCCTGGCCGGTCTGCTCGGCGGCAAGCTGCTCAAGCCGGCCGAGCTTGCCGAGATGAAGAAGACAGTCGACGCGCCCGGCTTCGACACGGTCGGTGGCTCCCGCTACGGCCTCGGCATCGCCACCTTCAACCTCAGCTGCGGCGGCTTCGCATGGACTCACGGCGGCGTTGCCCCAGGCTATGTGACCTACGTGGGCGTCGCGCCGTCCGGTCGGGCAGCGTCAATCGCGGTGAACTCGATGATCTCCGAAATCTCCGCTGTGGAGCACCTTGAGCAGTCGCTGGACACCGCTTTGTGTCGGTGATCTGCCGACTGGGCAAGGCCAGGCGCAGCGTGGGTCGGGGTGCGAGGGCGGAGAGCTGACCACTTCTGACGTCGAGTGTCCGGCGACGAATTCAGACCTGAACAGTGGAACTTTGGTACCACTGCTGGAATGCGGAGATCCGTCAATGGGCGGTCGTACCGAGACGTCCCAGCCGCGAGTCTGGAGGTCGCCTTGCACAGCGACCGACCGGAGGAACGGCTGTGGAACGACTTCGAGTGGCCGTTCATAGCACCGACCCGCTGAGTCATGCGGGTCTGGTCAGCTTTCTGCAAGCACAGGCCGAGGTCGTGATCGTCCCGGATGATCGCCCCGACCTTGTGCAGGTCGTGGTGATGAGCGCCGAGCGACTCAGTGTGGACGTCGCGGCTACGCTGCGCCGGTCGGCCAACGAGGTTGGTAAGCCGGTCATTCTCGTGGTCAGGGAAGTCATCGAGAGGGAGTTGCTCGTCGCGGTGGAGTGCCGGGTGGTGGCCGTCCTTTCCCGCCGGACGGTCACCGCCGATCTGCTCGTTTACAGCGTAAAGGCCGCAGCCGCGGGTGGAGGCGTGATGCCGCCGAACCTCGTGGGCGAACTGCTCCGACACATCGAGCGGCTGCAGCGCGACGTGCTGGTCCCCAACGGGCTGAGCCTCTCCGGCCTGACTTCGCGCGAGATCGACGTGCTGCGTCTGGTGGCCGACGGCTACGACACCTCCGAGGTCGCCCGGGAACTGAACTATTCCGAGCGGACCGTCAAGAACGTCGTGTACGGCGTGACCTGCCGGCTCAATCTACGCAATCGCTCGCAGGCGGTGGCATACGCGCTTCGTGCCGGCATCATCTGAACGACCGTGCTGCCGCCAGGACGACATTGCGGCAACGTGTCTGCGCCAGAGTCTGCGGCCCATCCCTGAGGCTGGCGGGTGAGGTGCCCTCGCCGAGATCGCGGCCAGCGGATATCGTCATGCCGGACGACGTTGCCTTAGCAACGACTGAGCCATTGTGGCAGCGTCGATCCGTTCACCGAGCATCCACGGCCGAGTGTGGCTGCGTTAGACGATCAAGGATTGCGATGACCTCTTACACCGTCACCGTCGCGCCGACCGACGACAATGGCAGCACCACCACGATCATCGTTGATGTGAGTGGTGACGAGACTCGTATCACCGATGTGCACCTGCACGCCGCCGGAGGGCTCACCGCGACACAACTTCCCGCTGTCGACGTCAACCTTCTGATGCAGGCCGTCGCGCCTCAGCTCGCGTTGGCCACAGCGTCACCCGCAGTGCCGCTGCAGTCCCGCACCGATAAGGCCGCGCAAACCCCCTCGGCGCCTTCCTCCACGACCTCCGCCGCAACCGCCAAGCGGAAGACCGACCACGTGACCAGCGTGCCCACTGACCCCGACCGGAGCGCCGTCACCACCGTTGACGTTCCTGGTTCAGCCGACGTCGCGCAGTCGGATCGTCCCGCAGCTGGGCGGGGACGACGACGGGGCGCCGCGAAGGAGGCTACAGCAACCGGGGCGCCAAAGACCGTGAAGCCACGGGCGCGCCGAAGGGCTGCCCGTTCCGACGCGTCTGCAGTGACCGTGACGCCAAAGGACAGCGTCGTGGCCGACTCCAAGAAGACCGAGGGCAGCAAGGGACGCGCCTACCGGCGCATGCCCGACGACTTCGCCGCCGTCGCGCGCCGGCTCAACGGTGCCTCCGTCATCGCCGAGCACTACGAGGTGCCCCGTCACACCGCCGAGGGCTGGTTGCGCCGCCTCCGCTCTGCCACCACCGGCTGAGACCGGCCCGCGGTGCCTCGACGGCGGGACCCCGGCGCCGGCGCACCTCACGTGGCCAGAGCCTCGGTGGGTGTCATGCGGGAGGCCCGGACGGACGGGTACAGCCCGGCCAGCATCCCGACTATCAGCGCTCCGCCGAGACCGGCCCCGGCGGAGGACAACGGGACGACGATCGGCCAGTTCTGGTAGGCGGCGTAGCCGATCGTGGCCAGCACACCGAGCGTGACACCCCCGAGACCGCCGAGGGTAGCGAGAACGGTCGATTCCGTCAGAAACTGACTACGGATCTGTCCTTTGCTGGCGCCGAGGGCACGGCGCAGGCCGATCTCGGCGCGGCGTTCTAGCACGGATATGACCATGGTGTTGGCGACGCCGATGCCTCCGACCAGTAACGCGATGGCCGCCAGCCCGAGGAACAGTGACGAGAACGTGGTCGATGCGGCCCGCTTCGCAGTGAGCGCGTCGGACGGACGGCTGACCTGTACGGCGCTCGGTTTCTCGGGGTTGATCGTTTCCGGCAGCACGCGTCGGACCGTCTCGATCGCGTCCTCGCGGGCTTGGACATAAAGCACGGTGGGATGGCCGTCGAACTGCAGGTACTTAGCGGCTGCGGCCCAGCCGACAAGCACCGATCGATCAATATCGGCGAACCTGGGCAGAGTATCGAGGACCCCGATGACGGTGAAGTACTGATCGCCGATCATCACCAGGGGCGCTCGACCGCCGACGGAGACAGAGGTGATGCCGAGCCTGGTAGCGGCGACGGCGCCGAGTACGACTGTGGGGAACGGCTCAGTCGCCGGGCTGAGCCAATGGCCGTGTGCGATCCGCGCGTCGAGTATCGGCAGCAGATCGAGGCGCCCGGCCAAGACGGTCAAACCCGAGCCGTCGAGCATGTCGATACCGGCGGAGCGGCGGACCACGGCGTGCGTGTTCGCCACGGCGCTGACTCCGGTGACCGGGCCGATCCGGGCCACCATCTCCACCGAGTTCTCGGACAACCTGTCCTGTTCGGGATCCTGCGGTACTGCCTGCAGCATGTTGGTACCGAGCCGGGAAAGCTCGTCCATCAGGGCTCTTTCACTGGACGCCGGGATCCCGGTCACCACGATGACGGTGGCGATACCGATGGAGATGCCGAGAGCGGAGAGTGCGGCGCGGGCCACGCGGGTCCGGATACCGATCAGCCCCAGAGCGAGGATGTCCAGGAGCGAGAGCCGGACGGGACGAGTGATCCCTCCGCGGCCGGGGCTGATCACCGGCCGACTCCGCCGACTGCCGGCAATGCGACGGTGAAGTCGGTTCGGGAGTCGTGGACCAGACGGCCGTCCAGGATCTCGATCCGGCGCGGCAGACGCGCTGCGATGTCCCGGTCGTGGGTGATGACTACGATGGTGGTTCCTTCCCGGTGGAGCCGGTGCAATAGATCCAGGACGGCATGGCCGTTGTTGCTGTCGAGCGCACCGGTCGGCTCATCCGCGAGCACCAGTGCCGGGTTGTTGACCAGCGCGCGGGCGATGGCGACGCGCTGTTTCTCGCCTCCGGACAATTGGTTGGCGCGGTGGCCGGTGCGCTCCGCGAGTCCCACGCGCTGCAGCGCTTCGAGAGCCATCGCACGGCGGTGCTTGCGCGGCACACCCGCGTAGAGCAGCCCGGTGGCGACGTTCTCGACCGCGGTCAGCCCGTCCGCCAGACGGCATTGCTGGAAGACGAAGCCGAGGACTCGGCTGCGCAGCGCGGACAGCCGCCGATCGTTCAGCCGGGCGACGTCTTCGCCGTGGACATGTACGGTTCCGCTGGTGGGCCGCGCGAGAGTACCCATGATGGTGAGAAGGCTGGATTTGCCGGAGCCGGACGGACCGACGATGCCGACGAGCTCACCGGCGTCGATGGTGAGCGAGACGCTGTCGAGCGCGACGACCCCGCCCGGATAGCGCACGGCTACGTCGTGAACAGCGATCACCGTCATGAGGTGGTCACCACGCTCTGCCCTTCGGTCAGCCCTGTGCCGGTGACCTCAACGAGTCCTCGGGAGAACATACCGGTCCGCACGGCGACCAGTCTGCCGTCGCCGAGCTGGACGGCATACCCACCCTCGCTGAGCGCGAGCAGAGCTCCGACCGGTACCACCAGGACGTTCTTCCGAGCTTTGGACGTGATGGTGACCTGAACATCCCCGGCGTCAAAAGAGGCGAACTTGCGGGCATCAACGGGTGTGATCGTGACAGCGAAAGTCTGCGGGCTGTCGGGCGTGCCGGCCTCGCTGCGCAGCGTCGTGCCGACATCAGTGACCTTGCCGGGGGTCGCGCCGCCATCGGGAAGGGCGAGCGACACAGTTCGGCCGGCTCTCACCATGGCCAGTTCGCCCAGTTCTACCTGGGCTGTGACAATCTTCTTCGTCGGCGTGACAGACAAGATCGCGGCGGTGGCGTCGTCCCCGGTCTGCGCGGCGACGGAGTCCACCCGTACCGCTCCAGGAAGCACGACGACGTCACCGACCGCAATCGCTCCCGTGACCGGTCGCAGAGTGTCGGCTTGCCAGCTCTTGACCGCAGCAGTCAGTTTCTCGGTGAAGCGGGGCGCGGTCTTCTTCCCGCCCAGGTCACCGACCGCGTACCCGAGGGCCTCGAGATTCTGGGCGACCACGGCGACATCGTTGCCGGCCATGAGCGGCCCGGTCAGGTTTCTGTAGAGCGGCAGATCACCGTAAAAGACCGTGACGGGGCGATCGTCGACCCGGACGATCTGCTCGCCGCGTCGGATGGTGGCACCCGGCCTGGGCAACCAGGTTACCGTTCCCTGCCTTCCCTTGATCTGTCGTGGACTGCCGTAGCCGAGCGTCCCACGCAAAGTCTTGGTCTCTGCCAGGTCGGCCCGTATGACCTTCGCAGAAGCGACGGCCGCCGGTGTCGGCGCGGGATCCTGAGCAGACTCCTGACGCCCCTTCCAGAAGGAGCCACCGGCCGCGGTCGCGGCGATCACCACCACCGCTGCCGTCACTGCGATTCGCGCTTTCATCTCCTCGATCGTCGTGCCGGGCGGTCAGAAAGTGGTTAGCCCGGGGCAACGATCCGGACGGCGCAAACACCGGACCGATGTGCCTATAGTTCGCCGCGTGGGTGCATACGTGTTGGTTGCCGAGGACGACGGACGTCAAGCAGAAGTCCTGCAGCAGTACCTGGAGGCGGGTGGTTACCGAGCGGTTGTGGTCCACGACGGCCGCGCGGCCCTTGACTATGCGCTGCGGACCGAACCGGACCTTCTGGTCCTTGACGTCATGCTTCCGCTGTTGAACGGGCTTCAGGTATGTCGCCAGTTGCGCCGGCAATCGGCGTTGCCGGTGCTGATGCTGACCGCCCGCACCGACGAGGAAGACCAGCTGGTCGGACTGGAACTAGGCGCGGACGACTATTTGGCGAAGCCTTATAGCCCACGGGTGTTGATGGCCCGGATCCGCAGCCTGCTGCGCCGGGCGACAGCCCTGCCGGGACCGACCGGCTTGCGCCTTATCGGTTCGCTGATGGTGGACCCGGGGCGGCACGAGATCAGCGTCGGCGGTCGCCGGATCGAATGCACACGCAGTGAGTTCGCGATCATCGAGGCCATGAGCGAGCAGCCCGAACGCGTCTTCACCCGGCAGCAACTGCTGACCGTCACCAGCGGGTTCGAACGCTCCGCGACCCCGCGCGCGGTGGATGTGCACGTCTTGAACCTGCGTCGCAAGATCGAGCAAGATCCGCGCCGGCCCGCGTTGCTGGTGACGGTGTACGGCGTCGGCTACAAACTGAGCGCGGGCGCCTGATGCGCCCAGTGCCGAAACACCGCAGCATCGTGGTGCGGCTGCTGGCGACCTCGACGCTCGTGGCGATCTGCGCGACAGTCGGCACGTCCTGGCTCGCCGTACAAACCACGACCCGGGTGATCCAGCAGGAGCAGGGCCGCTCCCTCGAGGACGACAACGCTGTGTACGAGACGCTCATGGGTTACGCCACCACGTACCCCGATTGGAAGGGCGTCGGCCCGATGGTCGCTCGGCTCGCCGACCGGACCGGCAGCCGCATCACGTTGTTGACCTCGAACCGGCGGCTGATTGCGGACTCCGACCTCCGGCTACCAACGCCGAACGGCCCGCCGACCGCCGTCATAGACCCGCTCGAGCCGAACGACGAGCAACAGCTCGACCCGCGTATCGTCGGCCCGTACCGGCTGCCGACAGGGGAGCGCGACGCCTTGCGTAGGAAAGCCACCGCGGTGGTCGACTGCATGGCCCGCGACGGAGTCCGCGCCGAGATCGTGCCCTCGCCCAGCGGGCGTACGGAGGTACGCATTCTCAGCGCCGATCCCAAGCGCTCCGACTTGAACTGCGGCATCATCAATGTGGGTGCGCCGACGACGACCGAGGAGAAGGCGCTCGCCGATCTGTCCCGACGGGTGGCGAGGTGCTTAGGGCTCCCTGCTCCGGGTGCGACCGCTTTCTGGCTTCCGAACTTCGAGGTCGCCATGGACAGCTTCGACAGGACGCACGCCAGTGAGGCGGAGATCCGTGCATGCGTCATGCTCTCCCGCCAGGACCAGTTGCGCCGGTACGCGGCCCCGCCCGCGTTGCTTTATGTGAGCGACCCGATCGCGGGCAACTCTCGACCGGAAGCATTCACTCTTTCTCGGCCCAACATTGTCAGGATCGTTGTGGTGACCGGCGGCGTGCTCGCTGTCACCGTGGCGTTCACGGTCTTCGTCGGTCTGCGGCTGACCCGTCCGCTGCGGGCCCTGACCGACGCCGCCGGCGCACCGATCGATACCCCGACGCCGATGCCGGTGACCGGTCGTGATGAGATCGGCCGGCTGGCCACAGTTCTCAACGACCTGTCTGCGCGCCGGTTTAGCGCCGAACAGCAGCGCAAGGCGATGATCAACGATATCGCGCACGAGTTGCGCAATCCGATGACCAATATTCGGAGCCTGCTGGAGGCGGCCGAGGACGGAGTCAATCCCACCGACGCCCGACTCGTCGCACTACTGCTCGACGAGACCGGTCAGCTGTCACGCATCGTCGACGATCTGCGAGACCTTGCCGCCGCCGACGCCGGCACACTGCGTTTGTACCCGGAACCGGTCCGGCTCGGCGATGTGCTCGGCCCGGCAGCTGAGGCGCACAGCCGGAAGGCGGAGTCCGCCGGCCTACGGCTGATCACGACCTTCGACCCCGTTCTGCCGGTGACCGTGGACCCGGTGCGGATGCGTCAGGTCGTCGGAAATCTGCTCTCCAATGCGGTGCGGCACACGCCGCCCGGCGGCACTGTCACGCTTCGAGGCGAAGTGATCGGCGAGCAACTCGTCATCACCACCACTGATACCGGTACGGGCATCGCCCCCGACGATCTGGCGCACATCTTCGACCGATTCTGGCGCGCCGACGGCTCCCGTCAGCGCGCCACCGGCGGCAGTGGCCTCGGGCTGGCTATCGTCCGTGATCTCATGCGAGCGCACGGCGGCACGGTGGACGCTGCCAGTACGCTCGGCCAAGGCACGACCGTCACGGTCCGGGTTCCGGGTCAGGCCGATGCAGACGATGCGTTGTTCACTGATATGTCTTGATCCGCTCCGCGAACGCATCCTCGATGCAGTTCGTCTCGTCCTCGTCGGCCCGCATGAACTCAGCGGTCGTGCCGTAGGCGATGCGCCACTGCGGATCCTTAACTACCCGGGCGTTGTACCCCTTGTCCTTCATGCAATTGGCCGCGATGCGCATCGTGTCGGGGAACTCGGGATTGGTCCGGCGCTCGACATCGAGCCAGCTCTCCGGATCCTTGTCCGCGCAGGCAGCTCGGCCCGCGTCGACCTTCGCCTTGCTGGTGGTCTCCAGAGCATCTCCCTTGACGAAGTTCCCGTCCTCGTCCTTGTCCTGCGGGACCCCGTGGTCGTCCAGGCATTTGAAGTAGGCCTGGTCGAGTCTGTCGATGTCCTCACGGGTAGCGTCCGGCCGGATGATCGGTCGGCCGTCGGAGCTCGGTGAAGGTGCGACCGCCGCGCTGCTCTGCAGCGTCGCGACCTGGGCTTCGTTGCCGGCCGCGGCACGCGGCTCAGTCTTGTCGCCACAGGCCGACAGGAGCAGGGTGGCGACGGTCGCCATGACAAACGCAAGCGTCTTGTGGTGGGTCATGCCGACGAATGTGTCAAAGGGATGTCAGCACCTGGTTAGCGTCCGCCAACAGTCGGCCTACGGGAGGATGCGCCCGACCGGGGCTGACCGATTATGAAGTAAATGCTCTCACCACAAGAGCGATTCAGTCTTGGACGTGGCGTGAGCGGTCATGTCAGCATGGTCGGGGCACAACGTTTCGGGGGCAAGGAAACCCGAATACCAGGGCCCACCGCCGTCGGTGTATAACGGCGGCGCCTGAGTGCCCTGTTCGTGCGCTCAGTGACAAGTACATATTCATATAGGTTCCGGACTGCTCCAAGCCGTTCGATTGTCGCCGTCATCGAATCTCCCTGCCGGCGTCGGGGCAGCCGATTCGCCGGGTCGTCGAGAAGTTGAGGCGTTCCGCGGTAGCCGACCGGTATCGACCGCAGGGGTATGACCGAAATTGGGCAAGTCGCACACCGCGAGAGATGGGGACATGCAAAGTCGATTCTCGAGCGAGCAGACTACGAACGATACGTTGTCGGCAGATGAGGAAGCATTCCTCGAAAATCTTCTGAATGCTGCAGTCACGATCCAGCGCAATATCAAAGCCGACTTTTCGGACGAGCCCGGCGGCAACCTCATGGAATTCAACGTGTTACGGCGTCTCGCCCGCGCGCAAGGCTACCGAATGCGTATCAACGAGCTTGCCGTGGCGACCAATATTTCGATCAGCTGGATGAGTAGGACCGTGCTGAAGTTGGTCAGGCGCAATCTCGTGCGGCGGGAGCCTGTATCGGACGATCGGCGAGGTTGGTACGCGATCGCCACCGATTCAGGGCTGGAGTGGCTCCGCTCCGCCGAGCAGTCGTACGCCTCGAGCGTCCGCCGCCACACCACGAGTCTCCTCGATCCCGACACTGTGCAGACGGTAACGGCCGCCACTCGGCTGCTCGCCGGTGGCGGGCCGGATCCGGCCCGGTCTCGCGCGTGGTTGCATCTGTGACCCAGCGTGATCGCGTCAACCAGGTTGCGCCCGCACACCACGATGGCCGGCAAACCGGTCGCCGAGCTCACAACTATGAGGTTTCGGGTCTTGCTGTAGGACTTAACTCATATTGGACGGTTCTCCGTCACGTTGCCATGATCGTGCTCGCGAAAGGGCGACGGCAGCGGGCTCTCTGGCTGTCCTGTGGAGAGGTTTTCTGTGGTGGGGCAAGGTTACCAACTGTCACCATCCGCCCCACCGGCCCAGACCAGGGCCGGCGTGGCCGCGTCCGATGAAGAGTCGCCTGCATTGGGTGAACAACGAAGGAACGGCTGTGGAGCAATTTCGAGTTGCTGTCCAAGGCACCGACCCGCTGAGCCATGAGGGCTTGATCAGCCTCGTGCGGAGTCGGCCCGATTTCACGGTCGTCCCGGGCAACCGTCCCGATAAGGCACAGGTCAAGGTGGTGAGCACCGAACGGCTCACCGTCGACGTGATCACCACACTGCGTCGCTTGGCAGCCGAGGTCGGGGTGCCGGTGGTTCTGATCGTCAGCGAAATCACCGAGTCGGAGCTTCTCGTCGCAGTGGAGTGCCGGGTGGTCGCAATCCTTCCCCGTCCGTCCATCACCGCCGATCTTCTGGAGCACACCATCAAGGCGGCCGTGGCCGGCGGTGGTGTGATGCCGCCGAACTTGGTCGGCGAGTTGCTCCGGCACATCGAACGACTGCAGAACGACATACTGGTGCCGAACGGCCTCAATATCTCCGGGTTGACCTCCCGCGAGGTCGACGTACTGCGGCTGACGGCGGAGGGCTTGGACACGGCCGAGATCGCTCACAAGTTGTCCTACTCCCAACGAACCGTGAAGAATATCGTGCACGGCCTGACCCGCCGTCTCAACTTGCGCAACCGATCCCACGCCGTGGCATACGCGCTTCGGTCCGGCATGATTTGAAAACGGCTTCGCCGGGTGCGCCGATCTCCGGCCACCGTCTTGAAGACCCTCGAAGGTGACGGCACGGCGCCTTACGGCCGTTGCCGGCAGCGGGGGGCGGTTCGGTGGTGCAGTAGCTACTCCCGAGGCCGCTGTTATCGCGTCAAGCGTGGCTGGCGTGCTGGTCTCCGTGCGCGGCGGGTGACGGTCATGGGATGGCGTCTCAGCGAGTACGACCCCGAGGCGCCGAGGCGGGAGGAACCGCCCGATGAGACGGACCCGGGTTATTCACACGGGGATCCCCCCGTGACATACCCGGGGTGGGGCTCTGCCCTCCTGGCTCAGGCTGAATCCATCGACCCAGCAACGTCGGCAGAGTCGAGCAGCACTCCGAGAAGGAGCAGGGATGAGACCTGGAAGAGCTTGCCGGCGCTGTGGCACGGGAAGTGTCCCAGTCGCACCTGGCTGCTTCGGTCATCGTTCGGCCGCTTCGGGCGCAACGACGGTCGTACCAGCGAAAGGACCGGAGGAATGGCGGTTGAGCAGGTTCGTGTCGCTGTCCAGGGCGCCGACGCCCTGAGCCAGGCGGGTCTTGTCAGTTTTCTTCAGCAACGGCCTGAGTTCGTGGTCGTACCCGGTAACCGGCCCGACCAGGCGCAGGTCTTCGTGGTCGGAACCGGGCGCCTCACCGTCGATGTCGTTGCCATGCTGCGGCGGTCCGCGAGGGAGGTGGGCGTGCCGGTCATCCTGGTCGTCGATGGCATCGATGAGTCGGAACTGCTGGTCGCGGTCGAGTGCCGGGTGGTGGCCATCCTGCCGCGCCTGGCGGTCACCGCCGACCGCCTGCACCACGCCATCAGGGCCGCCGCGGAGGGCGGTGCCGTGATGTCGCCGAGCCTGGTCGGCAGCCTGCTGAACCACATTCAGCGACTGCACAAGAACGTTCTCGCGGTGAACGGTCTCGATGCTTCCGGGCTGAACGTTCGCGAGATCGAGGTGCTGCGGCTCATGGCCGATGGCTTCGACACCGTCGAGATCGCCGGCAAACTGTCGGTCTCCGAACGGACCGTGAAGAACATCGTCTATGGCATGACCCACCGCCTCGATCTGCGCAACCGCTCGCATGCGGTGGCCTACGCGCTTCGTGCGGGCATCATCTGATCCCCCCGCCGCTTCACCGAGTCCGACCGACGAGTCAATCGCATCCGGTCTTCTCTGGGGATTTCGCGGGCGTAGCGAGCCCGGCCCACCGCCGTCCTGTCAAACACCGGACCCCGTTTCTGGCGTGGCGCCTCGAGGAGAGGAGTCGGCGGCACCGAGGTCGGGGGTGTTCTGATCGATGGCGATCCCGACGGCGCTACCGATCCGTCCGAGGGCCGACAGGTCGCCCGGCTCGAGTACATCGATGAAGTACTCCCGGACTGCGGCGACGTGTCCGGGTGCCACGGCTACGACCTTGGCGTACCCGGCTTCGGTCAGGGTGGCGTTGGTACGCCGGCCGGAGCCGGGAACCCGGCTTCGCTGGAGAAATCCTCGCTTCTCGAGGCGGCCGGCCACCTGGGAAAGGCGTGACAGAGATGACGACGTGCGAGCCGCGAGGGCGGTCATCCGTAACGTTCGGTCGTCCACTTCGGACAAGGTCGACAACACCGTGTATTCGAAGAAAGTCAGGCCCGCCTCAGCCTGCATCCGGGCGTCGAGCACCGCCGGCAGCCTGATCATGATCGCTGCGTTGGCCCGCCAGGCCGACTGCTGCGCGTCGTCGAGCCAGCGAGTTTCCGCTGTCCGGTGCTCCGGTTCGGGCGCTCGGTGTTGGCGGGCGGTCTTGCGCGGCGTGATCGACGACATGGTGGCAGTCTATGACACCGACTTGTTCACGCGTTAAGTTCGGAGTAGCTTCTTCAAGAGTGAAGTTCGAACCGTTGAGGAGCCCCGCCATGCGCGCTGTCATCGTCCCCGCCCCCGGCAAACCCGCCGAGATCGCCGACATCCCCACCCCCGTACCCGCTGCCGGACAGGTCCTGATCCGGGTCCACGCGGCCGCGCTCAACCCGATGGACAACGTGCTGGCCGCCGGCGCCCTGGCCCCGGCCATGGAACACCGCTACCCCCTGACCCTGGGCCGCGACGTGGCCGGCACCATCGAAGCCCTCGGCCCCGACGTGACCGGCCTGTCCATCGGCGACGCCGTGATCGGCCACATCGGCTTCCAAGCACCCTTCCAAGCCGGCACCCTCGCCGAATACGCCGTCGTGGACGCCCGCACCGTCGCCCTCAAACCCGCCACCCTCGACGACGCCACCGCCGCCGCCCTCCCCTTGGCCGCAGGCGCCGCCCTGGCCATCATCAACGCCGCCGGCCTGCAATCCGGCCAGAGCGTCCTGATCTGCGGCGCCTCCGGCGGCGTCGGCCGCTACGCCGTCCAACTCGCCGCCCAGCGCGGCGCCACCGTCCTCGCCACCGCCACCCCCGCCACCGCCGAACGACTCCGCGAACTCGGCGCCCACACCATCATCGACTACACCACCGCACCGATCACCGACCAAGTCCGCACCCTCTACCCGGACGGGGTCGACGTCCTGCTCAACCTCTGGGCGACCAACCCCCACGACGTCCCCCTGACCACCGTCCGCCCCGGCGGCACCGTCTCCACCATCACCGGCACCCCCGACGCCGACACCGCCACCACCCACGGACTCCACAGCACCGGCATGACCATCGCCAACCCCGACCACAAAACCCTCACCGAACTCGCCCACCACGCCGCCACCGGCACCCTGCACACCGACATCACCCGCACCCTGCCCCTCGCCGACGCCATCGACGGCCTCCGCCAACTCGCCACCGGCCCCAACCACGGCAAAATCGTCATCACCATTTCCTGACCCCACCCCCAACCATCACCCCGCCCGCACAGCGGCCCCCAACCCAAGACGTAGCCGGCGGCACTTCGCCCGCCGGTAAAAGGTGTTGGCGCCGTCCCGGCACGGCTCTTGGTCCCTGGTCCCTGGTCACGAATTCGGAGTCCTTATGTAGCTTCTGGTCTTGATCTGATAGCAAGTCAGTATTGGACGGCCTTCATTTATGAGGGCACGCTGGAGTTGCTGACTGGATGCGGAACGGTCAGTGGCACTTGTGCCGAGGCATGGGGAATGAATGCCTGACCCCCCGCATCGTGAATGCTCCGCTCGTCGTGACCGGCTGGTCGACGCCGGCGACGGAAAGCATCCGATCCAAGGTGCGCCTGGTGAACCGATCTCACCGCCTTCACCGGCGCGGCCGTCGGTCCCGTGAATGCCTCGTCTCAACCGCGACGCTGGCTGCTGCGCAGCTCTCCGAGCACACACGTCTGAGGAGCCCCATGAGAATCTGGAACGCATCCTATTCGGCACAGCCGGCGGACGTGGTCCGTGTCCGATCCGCGTGCGACGTGAGTGCCGCGGTCCTCGACGCCAGAACGCGTGGTCTGCCGCTGTCGGTTCTCGGCGGTGGTCACGATTGGGCCGGACGCTCTGTCCGGCCGGGTGCGCTGGTCATCGATATGTCGGGCATGCGGGACGTCGTGGTCGGTGACGGGATCGCCGTGTTCGGTGGTGGCGCGCGGGCGCTCGACGTCATGGGCGCCGCCGTCGACTCGGGCTATTCGGTGGTGACCGGGACGCAGGGCAGTGTCGGGGCAACCGGTTTGGCCCTCGGCGGTGGCTACGGTCCGCTGGCGGGGGTGGGCGGCGTGGCCTCCGACACCATCATCGCGGCGGAAGTCGTCCTGGCTGACGGAAGCACTGTCACCATCGACGAGTCACATGAGCCGGATCTGTTCTGGGCCCTGCGGGGCGGCGGCGGGAACTTCGGTGTCGTCACGGCCCTGCGGGTGGAACTGCTGCCACTTCCAACCGTGTACGCCGGCACCATCATGTTCCACGCCGACCAGGCCATCGACGTGCTGGGCGACTGGATCGACATGTCGCCCACCCTGCCGGACCAACTGAACGTACGGCCGGGAATGGGGACCGGCCCTGACGGCACGCCCGTGGTGTATCTCGTCTCGACCTGGGCCGGCGATCAGACGGAGGGCGCGGCCTTCTTCGCCCGCCTGGAGAAGCTGGGCAAACCCTTGTTGTCACAGGCGGCACAGGTCCCGCTGAGCGAAGGACTGCGAACGGGCGATCAGCTTTACGGGTTGAGTGACCGGAGCTATGTGATCCGCACGCGCAGCCTGCCGATGCCGGACCTGACCAGCAGTGCCGTGGCGGCGATCGCCCAGGCGGCGGCGAATCGTCCATCAGCGATGTCAGCGATCAACATGCACCATCTTCATGGAGCCGGCATCCGCGTTCCCTCGGCCGGCACGGCTTTCGCGAACCGGCGTCAGCATCTGATGGTCGAGATCATTTCCGTCTGGAACGAGGGCGAGGCGGGGCCACACGACTCGTGGGCCGAAGAGACCGAGCGCCTGTTGGACCCGTATGCGCTGCCGGGCGGGTACCCGAACATGATCGGCCCGGATCGGAAGCAGCAGGCCGCTGAGGCGTACGGGTCGAACGCCGCAAGGTTACTGAAGGTCAAGCAGCGATACGACCCCGAGGGAGTGTTCTCCGCTACCCCTCTGCCCTGACTGTTTCCGAGGAACAGGACGTGGCGGCGTGGAGATCCCACGCCGCCCATTACGTTCGCGGAGCGACTGTGGTTGCCTGCCTCACCGTCCGGCGAGGCAGGCAACGGTGTCAGTAGGGCAACGGGCTGGCCGAGAAGACGGACTGCGGGTCGTATCGACGCTTGAGCGACAGAAGACGGTCGGCGTTCGGACCGTAGGCGTGTGCCACCTGCTCTTTGTCGTCGGGCCCCAGAACGTTCGGGTAGCCACCGGGAAGCGCGTACGGTGCAAGCTTGCGGGACGTGTCCCGGGCCCACGCCTGGCTCTCGGCACTGTCACCGGGGTTCCACGAGCCGATCAGCTGGATCAAGAAGTGTGGGCTGCGCTGGGCGAAGGCGGTTGCCTCGGCGGGCACTCGGGTGGCCGCGCCGTGGAACTGGACGATCTCGATCACGCTGGCCGGAGAGGTGCGTGCCTCGGCGGCTTCGATGATGGCGGCTACGACGTCCGGGTCGAGGGCCGCAATATTGCGCGTGGCCATGCTGTGGTGATGATCGTTGCCGGCCAGCATCGCTTCGCCTTCGCGCAGTACGTCACTGAACGGCTTGATGCGAAGGTCAGCGATGAGAGGGGTGCCCAGCCGGGTGACCCGTCCCATCCACTCCTCGCCGTCCGCCGGATTGCCCATCCAGGCCGGGGCGACGTATGCGACCGTAGGGCCGCCGGGCAGCGTGACGACGCCGGCCCGGGCGCTGAACTCGTCGGGTGCCTCGGCGCAGATCTCCCCGAAGCCTCGCAGGACGGTGGCCGCCTGGTCCCAGCTGAAGGCGACCATCCCGGTCAGGGCTGTGGTGAGAGGGTGCACTCGGAGGTGGAGTGCAGTCACGACGCCGAAGTTGCCACCGCCGCCGCGAAGCGCCCACAGCAAGTCCGAATCCTCCTGCTCGCTGGCGTGCACGAGTGTGCCGTCGGCGAGGACCACGTCGGCGGCGATCAGATTGTCGGATCCCGTTCCCACGAGGCTGTTGAGGTATCCGTATCCGCCGCCGGTCGTGAAGCTTGCGACACCCACCGAACCGACGGTCCCCGCGACGACCGAGCCACCCGCCTTTTCCACGATGGTCGCCACCTCCAGGGACCGGGTGCCTCCACCGACGACCGCGATGTTCTCCGAGACCGTGACGGTGCGCATCCCGGAAAGATCGAGGACCAGACCTCCGTGCCGGACGGAGCGACCAAGCCAGTCGTGTCCTCCGCCGAGCACGGAGATGCCGAGTCCCGCCGCCGTAGCCTTGGCCAGGCCGGCTCGGACGTCGTCGACTGTTGCGCTGACGAGCACTTCCGCCGGTTGGTGGTCGACCGCGGGATTCCATACCTTCATGCCAAGATCTCCTGCTTGATCGATAGTTGCGTGGAATGCATTCCACCTTGCCCGCGGCACTGCCTTGAATTGCTCGGAAGAGTGCGGGTTCCTTGCTGATCCATGCTGGCCTTCGACGGATTCCAAGCTGCCGGAACAGGCGAACGGCAATTCTGTCTCCGTGCTGAAATGTGGACGTCAGAACCTCACGTCACCTTCAGGTCAATGTGGGATCGGAGACGAAATCATCGCTCGGCTGTGCCGGCGCCGGCGGCGGATGTGAATCTGCCCGCTCGTCGCCATTCAATACATGCTCACCCCAAGAGCGTACTGGCAGAACCAGGCGTCATATAGCCGCTGTGTCCACGGGTGCCTTCTTGGTCCTGGCGTTCAAGTACCTCGGGGCACTGTAAGCGGTTGTACGCGGGATACGAGCAAACCAACTTGTACGGTTCGGGCGGCTTACCGCCGCATCGCATACCGGACCGGTCCCGCGGGTATCCACCGGTCTTCGCCCTGTCTCGGCTCACCCCCGGTCGTCGCCAACAGCACTTTCGTACCACCGGCAAGCCGGCAAGATCCGTCGATCGGCGGTCGTTCCGGCGCGTCCACGGCGCGAGTCTGGAGTCGTTCCGTTCGACAGGACTCCGAGGAGAAACCGGTTATGAGTAAGAAGGTCGTTCTGATTGTCAGCGGAGTCGCCGCGCTGCTCGTCTGCGGCGCTGGGGGCGCGCTGGTGTACAGCGGCATCGGTATGGGAAGGGAATACGCCGATACCGCCATCACCGCGGCGCAGTTCGATGCGCAGAAGATCGGCAAGTCCCAGAAGGAGGTCCAGGATGCGCTCCCGGCACCGCTGGAACTCAGCGAGGAAGCAGAGGCGGGCTACTACGGCACTGACCCCACCCGTCAAGGTATGCCGAATGGCGCCTCCTGCGTCTACCACCCGGTGAAGCCGCTGACGGAGGTCGGCGATGAGCCGATGTACCGATTCTGTTTCTCTGCTGGTGAGTTGGTCGAGAAGAAAAAGATCAGGACCGAGTAGTGATGATCAGCCGCATGGTGGCCACTGTCCGCGGGCTGGGGAGGGCGCGCCTGGCGTACGAGTCGACGCTCGCCGTCTTGGTCGCGGGCAGCACCGCCGGGATGTCATTGCTCCTGGGTATCCCGGTGGCCGCCGTTCTGGCGTTGGCGGTTATCGACCTGGTGCTCGTCGCGGCCCGGAAGTCGTACCCGATGGGGGCGCTGGTCGTCTTTTCGGCGGCCACCTTGGCGTCGGGGCGGCCGGACGGTCTGCTACTCGTTGTTCTGAGCTGGTCGGCCGGTTACCGGCTGCCGCCCGGCCGGCTCAGCGCCATCCTGGTCGCTGCGGCCGTGTGCTTCCTGACTGGCAGCCGGCTGCGAGGCGATGAATTCGGACTCCCCGGGCTCGCCTTCTCCGTTGGCATCTTTCTATGCTGTGCGGTCGTCCCGGCCGTCGTCGCGCGGATGTCGGCCCAGCGGCGCGCGATTCTCGATCTGCTGCACGAGCGCACGATTTACCTGGCCGGCCAGCAGCGCATCATCGCCGAGCAGGCCCGCGTCCGGGAGGCCACCCGGATCGCCCGGGAGATGCACGACTCACTCGGGCACCGGCTCACCCTGCTCACGCTGTATGCAGGCGCGCTAAAGTCTTCCGGCCGGGCGGACACCGACACCCTGGATCTGCTGTACGCCACCTCACGTTCGGCCATCGACGAACTACGGCACATCCTTGTCCTTCTGCGCGACGAGTCATCCGAGGAACCGCAGCGGACCAGTCTGGCCCAGGCCGGGGAACTGGTCACCGACGCTCGATCAGCGGGTGCCGAGATCGAGTTGACTCGCGAGGGTGAACCCATCGACCTTCCGGCGATGGTCGAGCACGCGGCTTACCGCACCCTTCAAGAGGGTGTCACGAATGCGCTGCGGCACGCTCGTGGCGGTGCAGTCCGGCTCGCGTTGCGGTACGAAGAGGGCTCGGTGGTCGTTGAGGTTGTCAATGGTCCGGGCCGGCCGCATGAGGGTACGACCAGCGGTCAGGGTCTGTATGGGCTGGCCGAGCGCGTGCGGCTGGCGGGCGGTGTTCTCTATCACGGGCCGGAGCCCGACGGCGGGTACCGGATTGCCGCGACGCTGCCTCTGACCCAATCGGGGCCGCAGAGCCGTGAGCCCTGGTCTTCCGAGCAACCGGTCGTTGTGGATGACGTGGGTGAGGCCCTCCGTCGGCGCGATCAGCGTCGTCGCGCCTGGGTGGCGGGCATGGTGATGTCCGTTCTCGCCCTGGGCATCCTGTGCGCGGGAGGCTTTGTGTTCCTCTGGCTGCGCATCACCGTTGACAGTGACACCTACCAAAGCGTCCGTGTAGGTGAGAGTGAGACGGCTGCACGCGCGAAGCTGCCGCCCCGGTCTTGGTCGCAGGCTTCAGATACTTCTCATCCGGGCTGCACGACCTATCCGGCTCGGTTGCAGGGCGAATACCGGTTCTGCTTCCGCGACGGAACACTGATCTCCAAGGAGACTGTCGATGTCGGGTCGTGAACCGCTGAGGGTCATCGTCGCCGACGACGACGGATTGACCCGTAGCGGCATCGAGCTGATTCTCGCCGGGATCTCGGGGATCGAGGTCGTCGCCGAGGCGGCTGACGGAGCGGAGGCTCGTGACCTCACTGTTCGGCACCGTCCCGACGTCACTCTGCTGGACATCAAGATGCCGATCATGGATGGGCTGGCCGCGTTGCGCGAGATCCGGCGGGCCTGCTCTGTTCCCGTCGTCATGCTCACCACGTTCGGCGAGGAGGAATACATCGAGGACGCACTGACCAGCGGTGCGGCCGGCTTCGTCCTGAAGAGCTCGGCCGCGGAGGAGCTCGGGCCGGCCGTCCGTGCGGCGGCGGCCGGCGAGATGTTCCTCTCCCCGCCGGTCACCCGGCAGACCGTCCGGCGGCTCGAGCAACTACGCCCCGAGCCACCCGGCCACGACGTCGAGGCCCGGCTGGATCAGCTCAGTGACCGCGAACGGGACGTGTTGAGACTGCTCGCTCAGGGGCTGTCCAATATGGTGATCTCCGAGCGGCTGGTGATCTCCGAGAGCACGGTGAAAACACACGTCAGCCGAATCTTGCTCAAGTTGGCATGCGACAACAGGGTCCAGGCTGCTCTTCTTGCCCATCGGAGCGGTCTGCTCGACTAGTCCGCCGCCAACTTGCCGGCGACGTAGTCAGTCGAGTTTCGGTTGCTCGTGCAATCGGCTCGCGGAGATGTTGCTGACCGTACTGCCGTCGGCGAGGTGGAGCGTGAGTGTGGTGCTGTTGGTGTTCGCCTCGTCCACGCCTTCCGGATACCACGCGGCGAAGTAGCCGTCACGGACGAAAGCGTGTGCCGTCCGCGACGAGTCGTCCTTCTCCGCCCGGATGGTGACGTCCACACGGACCACCTGCGAGCCCAGGTGTCCCGCCATGAGCCGCACGTAACCTTCATCGGTGCGCAGCTGACTCCAGGTGTACAGCTCGACGCCCTCGGCGCCCAGTTGCCTGGTGCTGCTCAAGGCGGTCAAGATGCTGGCCTCGGTGACGTTTCCGTCGTGGTTGAGGAAGCACGTCCGGCTTCCATCGGCCATACGGCGTTCAGATACGCATACGCGCCGCGTTTCCCCCCGATGACTACTCGCGCGGTGGCCACCTCCCGCGCCGGTAGGCACTTATCCACAATTTTCCTGACCTCGGCGGCCGGGAGAGGGCTCGGGTCGGGAGTCCACGACGCGTACGCCGGGCCGATGCTGGCCAGGGCCAGCGCGAAGGCCCCGGCCGCGGCGACCGTGCTCGCCACGCCGGCAATCGCCAGACGCGGCGCACGGCGGCGCGAGGGTGCCGGTTCGCGGCCGGCCTGTCGGTCGGTGCTGACGATCCGCTCAAGGAGCTCACGCGCGGGTTTCTGCGCCACGCGACGGGTGAACCCGGCTGCGAGCAGGCACGCCGTGAGCAGATAGAACCGGAGCTCGACCCAGAGTGTCCAATACACGGTGTCAACCAGCGGTGTGTTGAGTGGCTCGGCGAGCATAGTCATGTTGATCAGTACGTCGCCTGTATCTGATTGGCTCGAGAAAGGCAGTCCGCCGGTGATCGACAGCACCGCGGTCACGACGGTCGTTATCACTACGCTCGCCCAGAAGGCGGGGTAGAGCCGCGCGGCGCGGGAGGCGGCGAACTCACGTACGGTGCGGCCCCAGCCGCTCATCAGAATGACGAATCCGCTGATCAGGAAGAATGTCTCGACCCCGGGAAATCCGTAGATCAGCACAGGGGCCGCGTCCGGCAGGAAATAGGCCGGCGGGTGCACCCCGTCCAGTCGCCACGAGTCGCCGAAGTGGTACCGGCCACGGCAAGGGCGCAGAGCAGCCGTAACCCGTCCAGCAGATACAGCCGGGGCACCTGTTCGGCTCGAGAGCCCCGCTCTTGCAGCGGCATCGGCGCCTGCTCGACCGTGGCTGTCGTCATCGGCTGCTCCTGGTGGGTCCTGGGCGCCCGAGCGCGTCCGGACGTACATGTGCAGCGCGATACCGAGTGCTACAGGTAATCCAGATCACTTTGGGTCCGGCCTGTCCCGAGCCCGTCCAGGTACTGGAAGGCCCTTGTCTTCTTGCTTGACACCTCATCGACGCGGTGTGCGCCGAGGCGGTCGATCGCGTTGCCACCCCTGCCCGTTGTGCTCCCGCAGGCCTACCCATCAGGGCCAGCGATCCCCCAGAGGTGGCGCCGGCGCACCAGTTCAGAACAGGGTTGTGTCGAAGTGCTCGGTCCGAGCCGCGGAGGGGCTCGGCTACCCGCGGGGTGTCGCTGAACCGGACACACGCTGAGATGGCCAACTACTTGTCGAAGGACGATCATGGAACTGCGGTACTTCGCCGCTTTCGTCGCCGTAGCCGAGGAGTTGCATTTCGGCCGGGCCGCACGCCGGCTGCACATGGCGCAGCCGCCGTTGAGCCAGATGATCCGGCAGTTGGAGAAGGAACTCGGCGTGCAGTTGTTCGAGCGCAGCACCCGCGTCGTGCGCTTGACGAGCGCGGGGGAGACGTTCCTCGAGCCCGCGCGCCGAGTACTCGACGACATAGACATGGCCAAGCGAGCCGCGAACGGGGCGAAAGCCGGAAAGTGCGGTCGGGTGACGATCGGCTTCGATGGCGCATCGAGCTACGCGGCGCTGCCCCGGCTGTCCCAGTCCGTTCGGGCCGCGCATCCGGGGCTGGATCTGATGCTGAAAGTACAGCCCGACCCCAGTGCCGTACTGGAAGCATTGGCGGAGGGGAAGCTGGACCTGGGATTTGTCCGGATGCCGGTCAACCGGCTCGGTCTCCGCACCCGAATCATCGGGAACGACGAGCTCGTCTGCGTACTTCCGGCGGACCATCCATTCGCGGGCAAGGACGAGATCGATGTCGCCGATCTGGCCCACGACCCGTTTGTCAGTCTGCCCGCGAATACGGGGTCACCCCTGCGAGAGGCGATGATGCGGGCCTGCGAGAGCGCGGGTTTTACTCCCGAAGTCGTGCAGGAAGCACCGGATACGAACACCGTGCTGGCTTTGGTCTCAGCCGGTGTCGGCGTGACGCTGACCTTGAAGTCGGCGGACTATCTCTGCCAGGGCGGACTGGTCTATCTGCCCCTGCGAGGCCGCACGGTCTGGCTTCACGCTGCACTGGCGTGGCGGGCTGACAACCCGTCGGCGGTCCTGCGAGAGGTGCTTGCGGTCGCTGAGCAGGCGCTTCCCACGCAGCCGGCTGAGTCGGAAGACGCCGACACCTCTGTGCGAGACACGGGACTCCACCCGTAGTTTGCCCGGGGTCCCTGTTGTTGCCGGTGTCGGAGAGTGGAGTCGTCGACCGGCAGGAGTCGACGGGAGACGGCAGTACCAGAGCAGATCGCGCCGGACGAGCGTGGGGAAGTAGACGCATGACGACAACGTCACGACAACCGCCGGCTACCTCCGGTAGCGACTTCACTGAATTGAACAAGCGGGTCAACGCCGAGGGGTTGCTGCAGCGGCGGCCGGGCTATTACGCCTGGCGGCTGGCGGTCGTTTCGCTGATACTGGCCGGCACCTGGCTCGCCTTCTTCCTGGTCGGCTCCTCCTGGTGGACACTTGCCGTGGCGGCTGCTCTGGCTGTGACCTACGCCCACGTTGCGCTGATCGCGCACGATGTGGCGCACCGGCAGGTTTTTCGCACCAAGGCGTTGAGCGAGCGGGTCGGAGTGATCGTGGCCAATCTCGCTATCGGTATGAGCTACGGCTGGTGGATGGACAAGCACACCCGCCACCACAACAACCCCAACCATGATGACCTCGACCCGGACGTCGCCCCCAGGACGCTGATCTGGTCCGAGCAGGACGCAGCCGGGCGCACCGGGCTGGCGGCATTCCTCACCCGGCGCCAGGCCTATCTTTTCTTTCCCTTACTCACCTTGCTCGGGGTCAGCCTGCATCAGGCGAGCATCAAGGCCCTGTGGCGGGGCGGCGGGAAACATCGTGCGGTGGAGTCGGTCCTGCTCGGTGCGCACGTCATAGGCTATCTGGTGGCACTCGTGACCGTGTTGTCGCCGTTGCAGGCACTAGCCTTCTTCGTCGTTCACGAAGCGCTGTTCGGTGTCTACCTGGGTCTGACCTTTGCGCCAAACCACAAGGGCATGCCGCACCCCACCGGCGATGAGGACTACTTGCGCAAGCAGGTCCTGACCTCACGCAACGTTCGCGGAGGGTGGCTGACCGACGCCTTGCTCGGCGGTCTGAACTATCAGATCGAGCACCACTTGTTCCCCTCCATGCCGACGCCGAATCTGCGCCGGGCCCAACCGATCGTGCAGGCGTACTGTCGAGAGATCGATGTGTCCTACGAGGTGACCGGGCTGATCGACTCCTACCGTGAGGCGCTTCGCCACTTGCATGAAGTAGGCGCTGCTCTTCGTGGCCAAGCCGGTATGCCGCGGTGAAGCCATTTCATCCGAGTGCAGAGCGATCCTCCTGTCTGGGGAACGCCGCGCGAGGGGCTCAACGGGTGGTGCCTCTCGACATCTCGGTGCGATCGCGCTGTGGCTCCGCGGCGGGGCCGACGTCAGCGATCATACGTTGGGCCTACCGGGGAGTCGGAAGTCTCCGTCCTGTGGCCGATGCGGCGCGATAAGCCATCGATGAACGTGGTAGGTCGGGGCTGTCGCTGTCGCACCCATGGAGCCTTCATGTCTGATGCCCAGTTCGAGATCCCTACGTTGCCGATCGTCGCTGCACTGGGAACTGTGCTTCTTTCTGGGTCGTGGTTTGTTCTTCACTTACGCGGCATCTTGACGTGGTCGCGGCTGTTCACCGCCTGGGCCGCATGCCTTGTCACGTCGTCGGCTAAAGGGTTCGATGATGTTTTGGCGGACGCCGGAGCACCGAAAAAGTTGCGGAGCCCGGTCTCTCCTGTTGATCAAAGCCGCGGTCGCCGGACGGTCACTCAGCGGGACCGAGGGGCAAGTCAGCAAGTCCTGTGGATAATACAGTCTGTGGACGAACTTGATTCGGCGATCATCACTTACCTCCAAACAGATGCCCGGCAAACGAACCGGGACCTTGCGCGAACGCTTGGCATCGCTCCCTCCACCTGTCTGGAACGGGTTCGGACCTTACGGGAACGCGGGGTCATCACTGGTTTTCACGCGTCGGTCAGCCTCACCGCGCTCAATCGTGACGTGCAGGCGATGCTGCATGTCCAGGTCCGGCCGCTGAGCCGGCAAGTTATCGACGGGTTCAAGGCGTACGCCTTGTCTTTGCCGGAGGTGCTTTCTGTCTTTGTCGTGGCCGGTGGAGACGACTTCCTCGTTCACGTGGCCGTGCCCAGCGTCGACAGCCTGCACGCCTTTCTCATGGACAAGTTCAGCGGCCGTCGCGAGATCGCCGGGTTCCGCAGCTCCGTTATCTACCAGCACGTTGGTAAGACCACCATTGAGCCTCTCACCGACTGACCGCTTTCCGGCTTGTTGGGTCCGGCAGTCTTGTTCGGTGGTGAAAGCGTCGTCGCTGCGGTCGGGTGCACCGTCGGCCGGTCGGAGGCGGCCCGTGACCTATGGGCACACCGCAGGGGCCGATGGTTCCTCCTTGGGCCAGCCGGTTAGCGGCGCCATTGAGGATGGCGATAGGAATAAGCCGTGATCGATATCGGACAGAGGTTCCTCGAGGTCAACGGCATCCGTATGCACATGCTCGAGGCTGGTACCGGGCCACTCGTGTTGATGCTGCACGGGTTCCCGGAGACGTCGTACTCGTATCGGCATCAGGTAGTCGCACTGGCCGAGGCCGGATTTCACGCAGTGGCCCCGGACCAGCGCGGCTACCCGCTGACTGAGCAGCCGCCGTCGGTCGACGACTACACGATCCACCACTTGATCGGCGATGCGGTCGGGTTGATCAACGGGCTCGGCGTATCGGACGCGGTTGTGGTCGGCCACGACTGGGGGTCGCCGGTGGCCTGGGGTGTAGCGCAATGTCGGCCCGATCTGGTCAGAGGCGTCGCCTCGTTGAGCGTTCCGTTCGCGCCGCGCGCACCGGTCGACCCCTTGAACACGGCTCGGGCAGCCTACGGCGACAACTTCTATCAGTTGTACTTCCAGCAGCCGGGCGTCGCAGAGCGGGAATTCGAAACCGAAACGGCCGAGATGTTCCGGCGGATGTTCTACTGGTATTCCGGTGACGCCCCGGAGATCCAGACTCTCATGTGCGACGAGAACGGGATGACCGGTTCGTTGCCCATGCCGGATGTCTTACCGGCGTGGCTCTCCGAACAAGACATCTCTGTGTACGCCGACGCCTTCGCCGAGCGGGGCTTCACCGGATCTTTGAACTGGTACCGGAACATCACCCGCAACTGGGAGCTGACCAGTTCCTGGGCCGGCCTCATGATCACTAGGCCGGCGATGTTCATCGGAGGTGACCGAGATCCGGTGGTCAACTGGTACAACCCCGCGTTGCTGCGTCAGGCGATGGCTGCGGCGGTCACCAACCTCACCTCCTACGCGATGATTGCCGATGCGGGACATTGGATCCAGCAGGAGCGCCCTGCTGAGACGAGCGCGGCCCTGCTCGAATTCGCGCGGTCGGTGTCGTGAATCGCTGTTCCCTGACAGCTGGCGTCGAGGCCATGTCCGCGGCGGCAAGAACGTCGAGTCCGCCGTGGGTGGCTCCCGGTCGTCGTCCTCTCGGCGGTGAGCAGCCTTAACCGGCCAACGCCTTCAGCGCCGGCATGATGTCGCGCAGGCCGATTTCGATGTGGCTGTACATCTCCCCGTTGAGGACCAGGGTGCCGAGCCGCGACCGGCGATGATTTCTTAGCGGCCGCCGTAGACCAGATAGACGGTCGCGAAAGTTCTGGAAAACTCGAACCGGGTCCTCCGACCCCAGCACGGTCACGCCGCTGGTCAGTCTGATGTTCTTTGTCCGCATCGCCACCGCCGCCAGGACGACCAGCGGGGTGGACGCGACGAAGTGGGACCGGTGGTGCTCGCCGACGCCAGGCAGGGCCACGCCGGCCTCGTCGGCTACGACCGCCTGCTCGGCCAGTTCGGCCACGCGGTCGCGCGGCGCGGTCGGGCTGCCCGGACGACGGCCGCGGCGCCTTCGTCCGCGTCACCGAGGAAGGCCGGGCCGCCATCCAGCGCGCCGCGCCCGGCCACGTCCGGGCCGTACGGCGCCTCGTCTTCGACGCACCCACCTCTGACGAGGTGACCCAGCTGGACCGGGGACACGATGACAGCCAGCGACGCCAAGACCCGCGAGTGGGCGTCGACGACTTTCACCGGCCCCGCCGCCGGCCTGGGCAAGGTCCTGGACTCCAGCAGCGTCGGCATTGCCTGGCTGGTAGTTCTCCGCGAGGACGGCACAGTGCTGGGCGCCTCACCTCGACCAATGGACACGCTCGCCGCGTCCCTGGGGACCGACCCTGGATTCCGGACAGCAGTCACCACCGGTCACCTCACCTACGGCGACGTCAAGGTGGAAGACGGCCGGCCGGTGGTGTACGGATTCCAGCCGTTCAGCGCTTCAGGCGGGACGCGGGTCCTAGTCGTTCCTGCGACGGTCGCCGAGGTGGCAAGCCTTCTTCGGAGCGCCCTCAACGTGACCACCGGCCGGACCTACGTCATCGACAACGCCGGCGCCACGGTGATCGCCTCGGACGCCACGCCGGTAGGGCGGCCCATTCCCGACGAGAAGCTCGCCGCCACGGTCACCTTGATCCTGGTCATCGGCGCCGCCACCCTGATCAGCTCGGCTAGGCTGGCACACACTTGATTGCACGACCCGCTGACGGGGCTGCCCAACCCGGACGTTGTTCCGCACCGAAGCCGAAAACGCGCTCGCGCAGAAGCGGCCGGTGGCGGTTCTGTTCCTGGACCTTGACGGATTCAAGCCGGTGAACGACAGATACGGTCACGCGGCCGGCGACACGTTGCTGGCTGAGGTGGCCCGGCGTCTGGTGGCGGTCATCCGGCCCGAGGACGTCGTAAGTCGCTTCGGCGGCGACGAGTTTCTGGTGCTCGGCCGGGGGATGGGCGACGAACACCTGGCCTACGCGACGGCCGACCGCATTCGTGGCGACCCCTCCCGGCCGGTCGAGATCGACGGGCAGACGGTGCGAATCGGCGTCTCGGTCGGCATCGCCGTGTCGGCTTCGCACACCGTCGGCGCCGAGGCGCTCGTCCACAACGCCGATCTCACCCTCTATCGAGCCAAAGGTAACGGTCGCGGACGGATCGAGTGTTCACTCCGGATCTCGCGGTCTCGGAACGCAAATGAGCTTCTGCCTCCGCCGTGTGTGACACTGCTGCGCAGCCGCTACCGCCGGCCGGATGCCGCGCGCATCCGGCCGGCGCGCCCAGGTTCTGTCCCGCGGATCATGTCCGTCGGGCACGGCACGTAGCCAGTCCAGCATTTCGACCAGGTCGAGGGTGGCTTGATAGTTGACGCCGAGCTTGTCGAACCTGGTGGCGAGCCCTCGCCGGTGTTTACGCCGGTTGAAGTCGCGTTCGACCTGGTTGCGATGCGGATAGGCATCGGCGTTTTGAACGCGGGTGGTCGACCACCGCGCGAACCGCGGCGTTGCCGGTTCGCGATCTGGTCGTTGGACTCTGGGATCGTCGTACGGATCCGCTTGCCGCGCAGGGCCTGCCGGTTGGCTCGCGAGGAGTAGGCCTTGTCGCCGGTCACCGACTCCGGTCGGCTGCGCGGCCGGCCAATCCCGCCGGGCCGGGCGACGCGGACCTGGTCCAGCAACGGGATCAGCTGCCGGGTGTCGGCGGCCTGCCCGGGTGTGATGAGCGTGGCCAAGGATCGGCCGCGCCCGTGCCATCGGCCGCCCACCGGGTGAAACGTTGATGGGCGGTCTTCCCCGGGCCGTAACGTTCGGGCAGGTCACGCCAGGGAGAGCCGGTGCGCTTGACCCAGCAGATCGCGTTGATGACCTGCCGGTGATCACGCCACTGCCCGCCCCGGACGGGCTGCGCCGGCAGCAACGGCTCCAGCACAACCCATTCCTCGCTACTCAGATCACCACGCGCCGCACCGATTCAACGACCGTCATCCATGATCGCCACGCACGATCCGCGGGACAGAACCTAGCCCTTGACGAAGCCCGATGTCACGTAGTTGACGCCCTGTCCCCAGGCGCCCATGTGGTCGCGGATGATGTCGTTGACGGGTCCGTAGGTCTCCGTACGGGCCCAGTCGCGCTGCAGTTCGGAGATCACGCTCGCGGTGCTGACCGGTACGACGCCCTTCTGGGTCATCCGGATGATCGCGGCGTCGTGCGCGGCTGTGCTCGAGCCGGCGGAGGCGTCAACCACTGCGAAGACCTCGTAGCCCGCCTCCACGGCAGAGAGCGCCGGGAAGGTCAGGCAGACCTCGGTCCAGAGCCCGGCGATCAACAGCCGCCTCCGGCCGGTGGCCTCCACGGCCGCCCGGAAGGTGCCGTCCTGCCAGGCGTTGATGTGCGAGCGGTCGATGACGTCGATCTCCGGCAGCACCCGGGTGATTTCCGGGATCAGAGCACCGCCGAACGTCTCGGCGGAGATCGAGGTGAGGACCGTGGGGAGTTCGTACAGCTTGGCCAGCTTGGCCAGAGCGGCCACGTTGTTGACAAGAGCCTGCGGGTCCGTGCTGCTGCGCGCCCCGAAGATCATCTGGGGCTGGTGGTCGACGAGGAGCAATGCCGTGTCCTCGGCATTGAAGAGGCTGCTGATGGCGCTGTCGGGCAGGTCCGCGTGGGTGTTGCTGCTGGTCACGAGTTACACCTTCCAGTACGAACTATGGCTTGATAGTCGCTTTCCATGTGAAAGCGGCTTGCCATCGAAATTAGCGGGCCGAGTGTCGATGTGCAAGTCGCTATCTTTGGGTAAGCTAGCCACATGTCCACCTACGAGCCTGACTTCTGCCCCCGATACCACCTGGCCGTCGAGATGGTCGGCCGTCGATGGGCCGGCGTGATCCTGCGTGAGTTGCTCCGAGGTGCTACGCGCTTCCGCCAGATCGGCGACGCCATCCCTGACATCACCGACAAGCTGCTTTCGGAGCGGCTCAAGCGCTTCGAGAGCGAGGGAATCGTCGAGCGCGTGGTGCAGCCGACCACTCCGGTGACGATCGACTACTACCTCACCGAGAAGGGCCTCGCCCTCGAAGCGGCAGTTCGGGAGCTCTCCCGGTGGGCTGAGACGTGGCTCCCGGCTCCGGTCGAGGTCCCGGACGAGGAGCGGGTGGCCGCCTGAGCCGTCCCTCGAATGACTTGAGGAAGTCTTTGCGGATGAGTTCTGCGAGGTGAAGTAGGCTAACCACCAAGCGGTGTGCGGACCCGCCGGATTGTTCATTTCACCAAGCCCAATTGTGGGTCGGCCGAGACACCTCGCCACCCAATCGACAAGGGTGATCATGGAACTGCGGTACCTGACGGCGTTTGTGGCCGTAGCTGAGGAGTTGCATTTCGGCCGGGCGGCCCGGCGCCTTCAGATGGCGCAGCCACCGCTAAGCCAGTTGATTCGCCAGCTGGAGAAGGAACTGGGTGTGCAGCTGTTCGAGCGCAGCACCCGGAGTGTCCGGTTGACCAGTGCGGGCGAGACGTTCCTGGCGCCCGCCCGGCGGGTGCTCGACGACGTCGACACGGCCAAGCGGGCCGCCAAGTCGGCCGGGATCGGGGAGTTCGGGCGGGTCGTCGTCGGCTTCGGCGGGGCGTCGAGCCATGCAGCGCTGCCCCGGCTGGCCCGGGCGGTTCGCGCCGCGCACCCCGGGCTCGAGCTGGTGATGAAGGTGCAGAAGTACGCCAACGTAGCCTTGGAGGGCGTCGCGGACGGCTCGCTCGACCTCGGCTTCGTCCGGATGCCGGTGGACCGTCCCGGTCTGCAGACCCGGGTTTTCGAGAACGACCAGCTCGTCTGCGCCCTCCCGACGGATCATCCGCTGGCCGGCAAGGAAGAAATCGACCTGACGGACCTGGCGTACGACCCGTTCGTCAGCCTTCCGGCGAACTCAGGCTCGACGCTGCGGGACGCGATGACACGCACCTGCGAAGAGGCAGGCTTCACGCCCAAGGTCGTGCAGGAGGCGCCGGACTCCAACACAGTTCTGGCGCTGGTGTCCGCCGGTGTGGGAGTCACGCTGACGTTGAAGTCTGTCGAGCACGTCTGCCAGGGCGGCCTGGTCTATCTGCCGCTTGCCGGTCGAACGGTGTGGCTGCAGGCGGCTCTCGCGTGGCGCACGGACAACCCGTCGGCGGCTCTGCGGGCCGTCCTCGAAATCGCCGAACGGGAACTGCCGACCCCGCCCGCGGTGTCCTGATCGTTGCCGGATGAACTTCCACGGGTGTGGGCCGTCCTGGATGCACTGCACCGAGGCGTCCAATGGCGGGTGCGGTGTCTCAAGAGCTGCAAATCCAGCTCGACTCCACGGCAAGGAGAGCGGAAGACGCCAGCGAGTCACGAGACCGAGCGGGAGAAGGCGCTCAGGGCCGCGCTTGTCTCGTCCGGGCGCTCTTGCGGAATCCAGTGCCGCACATACCGCGTCCAAGGGGTTGATCGGTGTGCGCGGCCCGAACGGGACGCTCAGCGAGGCGACACCGCGCACAGATCAGGGCGGCTCTGCGCGACGCCCAGGCGACCGGCTAACCCCAGTCGTGGCCGACCACGACGGCGTCCCGAGCGTCGAGCCCGTTAATAAGACCGACGGCGTCACCGATCAGATGGTGAATGGTGTAGTCGGCGACCGATGGTGGCTGCTCGGTTAAGAATGTCCGCGCTGGTCCGGAGCAACCGCGTGGAATCCGGCCTCGGCGAGCGCGGCGACCTGATGGCGGTAAGGGTATGCGGTCTCCAGGAAGCCGCGCAGTAACAAGACGAGCGGAGCCTCTCCAGCCTCGATGAGGTGCATGCGGATGCCGTTGACGTCGAGGTTCCTATGTGTAATGTCGGTCACCGGCCACTTCTAGCCCTTGCATTAGGTGTTGGGCCGGCTCGCTGTGCGGCCGGCCGCCGCGGTTCAGCCGCCGTCACGGATTCGCGGAAGCGTCCACTATTCAGAGTCGCTGACTGTAAGTCATGTGCGGTGACCCGACGGCCGTTCCGCTGTGTGCCACATGCTTTCGGAGGGGCCGTCCCATGAAGCTCGGTGTGGCGTTCGACAACGGCTCGCTGCGTACGAAGCTCGGTGCCGCGGTGCTGATTGCGATCTTCAGTGGCCCCGGCATGAGCGCTGTGGCGATCACTACGGTGACCCGCTTGAACAACCAGGCTGAGGCGTCGCAGCAGCAGGCCCTCACGGTTCAGGCCGCCGCCGGAGCGTTCGGCAAGAACGTCGAGGGTTTCCGCAGGAACACCTCAGCACTGCAGGTCTATCCGGACTACAAGGAGAGGATCGGCGAGGCGCGGAAAGGTAATGAACGGGCTGCCGGCGCATGAGCCGATCCTTGCCTTCCGTGGTGAAGCCGTTGTTGCCCCCGGCGACTTGATGCACAAACACCAGGCCTGTTCGCCAAACGCATTCTTGAAGCTCTGCCTGGTCGGCAACGGCGATGACCGGTCCGCCGCTGCCAGCGATTGTGCACGGTCTGCTCTCAGTGTCAGAGCTATTTGGTATTGGACGCTTATGAGTCGCAGTGCCACACTGGTCGAGTAGCCGGCAGTCGCTTCGGCAGTGATTCGATCCTATTAAGCGGGACTCTGTTGAACCATGTCTTTCAAATTTTAATTGTAACGTAAACCACTTGAGGGAAGGAGGTGCACAAGTGATCATCGATTTTACCGGCCGCCGGGTCCTCGTAACGGGTTCCACCAGCGGCATCGGGTTCGCCGCGGCCCAGGGTTTTCTGGCGGCGGGCGCGAGTGTCGTCATCAACGGACGCAGTGCGCAGACGGTCGCCGACGCCGTGACGAGGCTGGGCGGCCCTACGGCGGCAGTCACCGGGTTCGCGGGTGATCTGGGCACAGAACTCGCCTGCTCGAAGTTGATCGGCGAGCATCCGAGCTTCGACGTCATCGTCAACAACATCGGTGTGTACGGCCCGCAGGACTTCTTCGACATTCCTGACGGTGAATGGGACCGCTTCTTCCAGACCAATGTCATGTCCGGTGTCCGGCTGGCGAGGGCTTACGCGCCGGCCATGGTCGAGCGTGGATGGGGCCGGATCGTCTTCATTTCGTCAGAATCGGCGCTCAACATTCCGGTCGACATGATTCATTACGGCTTCACCAAGACCGCGCAGCTGGCGATCTCGCGGGGGCTGGCCAAGCGGCTCGCCGGAACAGGCGTAACCGTCAATGCTGTGCTGCCCGGACCTACGCTTTCCGAGGGGGTTGCCGGCCTGCTGCAGGCCGACATGGACCGCACCGGTGGCGATCTCCAGACTGTGGCAGCGGATTTCATCGCATCCCACCGCAGCTCGTCGATCCTCCAGCGCGCCGCCACCGTCGACGAGGTGGCCAACATGATCGTCTACGTGAGCTCGGCGCAGGCCTCAGCGACCACCGGCGCGGCCCTGCGGGTCGACGGTGGCGTGGTCGACACCATCGCCTGACGGCTGTCTCTGCTTCTACTCACTGAAATCTGCCCGGCCGGCGATCGCCGGCGGCGGGACTATGCACGGCTTTCGAAAGGAAACATCCCATGCACCCCATCATCCAGGCCATCGAAGAGCGCCGGACCGTCAACCATTTCGATCCCACGCGGGAGCTCAGTGACGAGGTGATCACTGACTTGGTCCGGCTGGCGACGTTGGCGCCGTCGTCGTTCAACCTGCAGAATTGGCGCCTGATCGGCGTCCGGACGCCCGAAGCAAAGGCACGGCTGCGCCAAATCGGCTGGGACCAGCCCAAGATCACCGAGGCTGCGGTGACCTTCGTCGTCGTCGGCCAGCTGGCCGACCACCAGCTGGTGCCCGACCGGCTCAAGCCGGCGGTCGACGCCGACATCATGCCGCAGGCCGTCGCGACAGGCTGGGCGGGGGCGGCGAAGCGGCTTTACGACGAGCAGCCCCAGCGGCAGCGGGATGAGGCGATCCGGTCGGCGACCCTCGGCGTCAGCACGCTGATCTTCGCGGCGCACGCGATGGGCCTGGCCACCGGACCGATGATCGGGTTCGACGCCGACGACGTCGCCAAGGAGTTCGACCTGGCCGAGGACGAGTTCCCGGTGATGCTCGTCGCCCTGGGCTACGCGGCCCCTGAGAACTGGGTGCAGAAGCCCCGCCGTCACGTCTCGAACGTGCTCGACCTGGTCTAGCTGCGCTGTCCTCCGGGCCGGGTCGGCGGCCCGGGGGACGACCTGGTCAGACCGTGGACCCCGGGCGAGCGCACACTCAGCCAGTTCATCACCGATACGGAGCCTCGCCGAGAGGGCCGGGTCGGCGGCTGGACATCGCCGGCCTCATCTGACGTTCCGGCGTGCGAGCACCGGCAGCAGTGCACGATCAAGAAGTCCTCAACATGCGGCACCCGTTCACCGGTCATCACACCATACCTACAGTGGGAGTTCACCGGACATGTCATTGCGCCACGTCGACCCCGAGGGCCTGAACCCTGTGCCGGGAGTCCTGAGTCACGCCGTCGTCGTCCCGGACGCCGGCCTGGTCTACCTTTCTGGTCAGGTCGCCTGGAACGAGGCCGGCGAACTGGTCGGTGCGAACGACCACGGGCAGCAGGCCGAGCAGATCGTCCGCAACATCGACACGGCGCTTGCCGCCGTGGGAACCGATCGGTCCCGGGTGGTCAAAGAAACGATCTACGTCGCCGATTATCGCCCGGGGGTGGCGGGGCCGATCTTCGCGGCGCTGCGAGAGGGGGTCACGACGCCACCGCCTGCACAGACCATGGTCGGTGTGGCCGCTCTGTTCTCGCCCGACTTCCTGGTCGAGATCGACATCGTGGCTGCCCTCTGAACACGTCTGCGCTGTCGGGCCCGGTGTGTCTACCGCGGCTGTGTTTCTTAAAGAGCAGCTGATGCAGACAGCCGCCGTCACCTGGCCAGGTCGACGGGTCGGCGCTGGCGAGCCGGGCGCCGTGCATAGCGGCGCACCGCCGCGGCCACCCGGCAGGCGTGACGGCGGGCGGGCGAAGAACACCCGGTCGTCACCGATACGGACCACGATTTGCGCCCCGGCGCAGGGCAAAGCTCGACGGTCAACTGGACCGGGTCATAGCCGCCGTCGAAAGCGAACAGCGCCGGTGCCGGTGCCGGTGCCGGGACCATGCCGAGCCGGGCACCGGCGCCGGACCGGGTTGCGCCCTGAGGCCGGATCTCGGTCACCGTGAGACATTCTGGCCGGCCTTGCGACCGACTCCCCGAGACCCGTTAGCGTTGTCGTGGTCACCAAGTAGGGAGTGAGAACGATGGGCGACGATGAGCTCGACCTGCCGCCGCTGTTGGACATCACGATCGCTGTTCAGCGCACCGTGAACGCCTCGAACGAGCTCATTGCTCGTGCCTCGCGGGAGCTTGGCGTCAACACCACCGACATGGCCGCGCTGTCGCTGCTTGAGCAATACGGACCGATGGGGCCCGCCGAGCTGGCCAACCGGCTCGGCATCCGGACCGCCTCGGTGACCGCCCTCATTGACCGGCTGGAGAGTGTCGGCCATGTCGAACGGTCCAGTCATCCCCACGATCGCCGCCGCGTCACCGTGGCACCGACCCCCACAGCCCATCGTGCGGCGTTGAACTTCATCCGTCCCACGATCATCGCGATCGACGAGGCCGGCCGAGCCTTGAGCCCGGATGCCCGGCGAATCGTCCAGCAGTATCTGGCGGGAGTCCTGCAAGCTCTGGAGACAAGACCGCAATAGTGTCACAAATCACACACTTTGTCTAGTAGCTAGACAATCGAGTAATGTTCTCCGGGTCAACGCTACTCTGCGGCAAGGATTCGAGCTGCCATGTCTGCACCCAGCATTCTGATCTCCGGCGCCAGCATCGCCGGTCCGGCTTTGGCCTTCTGGCTCAATCGTGCCGGCTGGCATACGACCGTCGTGGAACGGTTCGACCAGCTGCGCGACGCGGGCCACAACATCGATGTTCGTGGGGCGGCCCGCGAGGTTGTCCGTCGGATGGGACTCGAAGAGGCGATGCTCGCCTCCCGGACCGGAGAGGAGGGCACTGAATTCGTCGACGGCCGCGGCCGGTCGCTGGCGGTGTTCCCCCGTTCGGCCACCAAGGTGGACGGTGCGACGGCCGAGCTCGAGATCCTTCGGGGCGAGCTGTCCCGGATCCTGTACGAGGGAACACGGAACGAGACGGAGTACGTATTCGGCGATCAGATCACCAATCTTGAGGACGTCGGCACTCATGTCGAGGTTTCGTTCGCGAACTCACCCCAGCGGTCCTTCGATGTCGTCGTGATCGCTGAGGGTCTCACCTCCCGAACGCGACGGATGGTGATGCCTGACGCCGACATCTCGCGCGTGGGTCTGTACACCGCGTACCTGACCATCCCGCGCACCGACGACGACAACGACTACTGGCGCTGGTACAACGCGCCCGGCTCGCGGGTCGTGATGACTCGGCCGGACAACCTGGGGACGACGCGCGCCGTGCTGAGCTTCACCAGCAACAGGCGCGGGTTGGAGACTCTGCCTGAGCCGCAGGTGACCGCCTTGCTGCGCAGCACCTTCTCCGATGCCGGTTGGATGGCTTCCAGGGTCCTGGACGGGCTCGACGCGCCCTATTACTTCGACGCCATCGGCCAGGTTCGCCTACCCAAGTGGAACGAGGGGCGGATCGGGCTGATCGGCGACGCCGCCTACTGTGCCTCGCCGCTGAGTGGGATGAGCACCAGCCTCGCCCTGGTCGGCGCCTACGTTCTCGCGGGCGAACTGTCCACCGCCAGTGATCTACCCACGGCATACGACGCCTACGAGCGTCGATTGCGACCCTACGTCGAGCGAGCGCAGAAGCTGCCGCCCGGCGGGGTCGGCCTGGCCTACCCGAGCGGCCGGGCCGGACTGGCGGTTCTGCGTACGGCTGTCCGGGTGCTCGGCAGCCGGCCGGTGCAGAAGCTTGCGCTCTTCGACCGCTTTTCGAAGACCGCGGCCGATACATTCACGCTTCCCGACTACTTCGGTAGTGCACACTCGCACGAAGTGGCAGCCTGAGCGTGGTCACCGACCAAACCATCAACGCGGGCGAAGTTCCGCTGCGATATCGCGACTACGGCGGCAGCGGTCATCCGCTCGTGCTGCTGCATGGCGCCGGTGCGGACCGGACATCGTGGGACGCTGTCGGACCGCCGCTCGCCGAAAGCTATCGCACGGTGGCTGTCGATCTGCGGGGGCATGGCGAGTCGGGCGACGGCCTCTGGAGCTGGGAAGAGGTGCTCGACGACCTGGAGGCGGTGGTCGCCGCCCTGGGCATGGCGCGACCGGCCATGGTCGGGCACTCCGTGGGGGGTTTGCTGGCAGCCCGTTGGACCCGTCGTCACCTCGATTGTCCGGCTGCGGCCAGCCTCGACGGCCACCGTGTGGCCGGGACGCAAACCAGCGACCTCGGCACTGATACGGACGACGACGTGGTGGCACTGTCTGACGGCTTCACGGCGTGGTTCGACGCGGCGTTCGCCCAGCACGAGTCGCGCCTGCGGTCCGCCCAGGCGGCGGCATCCGCAGCGGCACGCGCCGCCATTGCTGCCGACAACTTCACCTCGTTGCAGGGTCTCAGCGTGCCGTTCCTCATGGTGGTGGCGGAATCCAGCGGACCTCACGTACCGGCGGAATGGGAACCGCTGACGGCAGCGTTTCGCGCCGGCTTGTGGCGAGATCTCCACGCCCTCGCTGGAGCTCAGCCCTCCATCGAGCTCCGCCCGATCGACGCTTCGCACGGCATGCTTTACGAAGCGCCTCAGGAAACCGTAGGCATCGTGGCGGATTTCCTCGGCCGGACATTGGCAACATCGCATTAGTCATCCCGCACGAGTGCTTCAGGAACTCGGGGCCGGCGCGCATGGCCAGCGGTTTCCCGGCAGTTCTCGACCGCATCATCCGACCGGTGGCGCCGCCGCTGGTCGCAACTCCGGAGAAAGCCGCCGGACGAAGTGTGCTTCACGCCCTCGATTCCGAGGTCACCCGTCCGACCGGAGGCCTCTACGAGGGAGGCGCCTACGAGATCGTCGAAGCAGTCCCGCGACGCAACCTTCACAGCTCGGGTTCACTCCCTCACCGAGGAGCGACTGAAGGAACTCGGCCTGTGAATCTGCGCCTCTCGAGAAGCCGTGCTGACGGTTCGCAGCCTTTGGCCGACGCGGCAGGCAGCAGCCGGGCAAGCTGTGCGCCCCTCGCGCGTCGGTGAGGTCGTGCCGCCCCGTCACCGCTTCGGAGACCTCGTCGTGTATCGATGACCGCCACACCGTGACCTCGACCCGGCAGTGCAACTTATGAAACCCGCCCTGGTTGGGGCGGCAATCCTCCGCCGGGCTGGGTATGCGCGGGCGGGTCCCGGCGGAGGGCGGCGGATCAGCCCAGGGCGAGGCGTTCGATCGCTGTGACGGCGTCATGCTCGGCGTAGACCTTCGCGAGCTGCGCCACGTTGTCCCGAATCTCGTGGTCGCCCAAAACGGCCGCAGTGGCCTCGGCCACAGCTTGCGGCGTCGGGCTCGCGGTGTCCAAGTTGATGCCGAGCCGGTGATAGGCGACCCGGGCGGCGTTAGCAGGCTTGTCCTCGCTCTGCCCGGCGACGATCACCGGGATTCCGGCCGCCAATGCTTGGTGCGTTCCACCTGCGCCTCCGTTGGTAACCAGGACGCTCGCCTTGGGAAGGAGAGCCTCGAACGGGATGTAGTCCGCCACGCGAGCGTTGTCGGGCACCGGGATCGACAGCGACGCGGGATCCGCGCCACCCAACGCGGCCACCACCGTGACGTCCTTGTCGGCCAGACCGGCAAGCGTTGGCTCGACCAGCTGCGAAAGATCGTGGTTGGCCAACGTGCCCTGCGTGACGATCACCACCGGGCGTGAACCGTCCAGGTCGGACCACCACCCCGGCGGCTCCCAGTCGGCGGTCTGCTGCGGCGGGAGCGTGCCCACCAGGTGAATGGTGGCCGGCAGGTCGCTGCGGTGAAATTCGAAACCAGGCACGCTCAGTACGGCGGTAGCGTCGGGCGTCGTGTATGGCACGTCCACGAACGAGGCGGTGATCGGCTCCGTCGCCCCCAACTCCCGCAGCAACGTAGCCACCCGGTCGCGGGCCGGCTCGAGGGCTGCGGCGAGTTCAGCGTTGCCGGCCCGGTTAGCGGCCTTGGCTGCCTCCGGGTCGGCCGACGGGATCGGGCCGAAGAAGGTGGAATCGTCGCTGCTGACTGCCAGGGGGGCCACGCTGACGCCGACCCATTTGACCGGCCGCCGACCCGCTGCGCCGAACTTCACCGGCATCGCGCCCAAGAACAATACGTTGCAGATCAGGTATTGGTCCGGGTCCTCTTCGAGCAAGGCCTGCAGCGCCCGGTGCTCCTCGCCCATCGGGTTGGCGAACGCGCGAATCCAGTCGTAGTTCAACTGCGCTGGACCCGGCGGCAGCCCCAGCGCCTCACGCTCGGCGACCACTTCCCGGATATCGTAGTCAGCCTCTCCTGCGAGCGGCGCGAACGCGAGCCCGGCGGCCTCGGTTACGACCCGGAACGTGCTGCCCGACAGGACCGTAACTTGATGGCCACGGGCGGCGAGCGCTTGAGCCAGAGTGAGCATTGGCCCGAACTCTCCCGGTACCGGGGGCGCTGCCACGATGATTTTCGACATGGGTTCTCCTGTTTGGCGATGTGGGCTTCAAACTGGCACAGGAGGAGTTAGCTCTTACGCTGAATGATCCAATTGTCGGTTATGACGGCTCAAGATCTGCCCCGAAGGTCCGCTGGAGCCAGCCCTTGCCGCACCGACGATTCCCGCGCACAGTGAGGTTTCTGCTGCGTCCGGCCCGTGCACGCGATTGCGGTTCTCGACACGCCTCGTGCTCTGGCCGCCGCCCGAGCGAATCCATTGACCCGGCCCACGCGCGCCTAGTTGTTTCACAGTACGGGCGATGGAGAGGTTGTTTCCTTGCCGCACGATCCCGTCGGCGCTGGGCAGGGCCGGTGTCTCGATCCGGCGGGTCTCACCGGTGGCGAGCGTCGGCTCGCCGGTGCCGGGAACGACGTAGGAGGAAACAAGGCTCCCGGTGGACATCGTGAAGGGCTTTCCTCGGTGACGTGCCCGGAAAACAAGGGATCTGGAAGGTTCGTGAAGGCCGGTCAGTTGAGTGCGGCGGTGATCGCTTCGGCCGGAGTCGTGGTCGGTCGTGCGATCAGTCGCTTGAGGTCGCCGGAGTCGGTGAACAACTCGCCGCGGCCCATGGCGAGGTCGGCGTCGACGAGGACGCGGGCCAGTGCCGCGGGCAAGCCGGCGTCGGTGAACGCCTGGGTGAACTTGTCGGCCGGCAGGTCGATGTTGGCGATCTGCTTCCCGGTGACGGCTGACATCGTGGCGGCCAGTTCGGCCAGGGTGAACGCCTCATCTCCGCCCAGTTCGTATGCCTGGCCGGCGTGACCGTCGGTGGTGAGCACGGCCGCGGCGGCGGCGGCGTAGTCGGCGCGGGTCGCGGCGCTGATCCTGCCCTGGCCGGTCGCCCCGGCCAAGGCTCCGCTGCGCAGCACCTGCGGGAGTTGGGCGGTGTAGTTCTCCAGGTACCAGCCGTTGCGCAGCATGACGCTGGGGACGCGGTCGCGTAGGTCCTGCTCGGTGGCGTAGTGGGTGACGCCGAGGATCGAGGTAGCCGTGTCGGCGTGCAGCATGCTCGTGTATGCGACCAGCGACGCTCCTGCCGCCACCGCGGCGTCGATGGCGCGGCGGTGATTGGCGACGCGCTCGTCCACGTCCGTGGTCGAGATCAGCAGGAGCTTCTCCACGCCCTCGAACGCGGCGGGGAGGCTGTCCGGCTGCGCGAAGTCGGCCCGGCGGACCACGATGCCGCGATCGGCGAGGTCTTTGATCTTGCTGAGGTCGCGGCTGGTCGCGACGATGTCGGAGGCAGGCACGCCGCGGGTCAATAGTGCCTCGACGGTGTGCCGGCCCAGATGCGAGGAGGCGGCGGTGACGACGATCGACATGGGATTTCCCTCTTCCTGCCGCGGACTTTTCCGCGGTACGCAAGCCATGATTACCTGGTCACTCTCTTTTGGTAAGTACTGACTTCGAGGTAAGCTGGCCACCCCGACGAGAGTTTCGAGGTGACGTTCGTGGCCACCACCGACGATGTGATCGAGCCCATATCCGCATGGGACCCGTACACACGCGGCTGCCCCTCACGTGACGTGCTCGACCAGATCGGCAGCAAGTGGGCGGTGCTCGTGATCGGCGAGCTCGGCCGCAACGGGGCGTGCCGGTTTACCGAGCTGCGGCAACAACTCGCGGGAGTGAGTGAGAAGATGCTCACCCAAACCCTGCGGACGCTCGAGCGTGACGGACTGGTTCTGCGAACGGTGTACCCGGAGGCGCCGATCCGCGTGGAATACGAGCTGACACCGCTCGGGCAGACGCTGCGAGGTCCGTTGAAGGCGCTCTCGGATTGGTCGGTGCAGCACATCGGGGACGTCCTCACCGCCCGCAACGAATACCACGACCGCACCGGCAAACGCTCAATCCCGCGATAGTCGGCGTCAGACGTCGCCATGCCCTTCCTCTGCCGACCGCACCTGTTCGGCAGCCAGCAGGCTGGTGTCGGGGTTCGGCGAGAGAGTGTGGTTCGCCGGTGAGTCCGGCGAGAGCGGTGGCGATTTCCTAGAGGGAGGCTTTGACGTACTCGCCGAGCTACTCGTCAAGCCAGATCGCCGTTTGGTCGGAGTGGGCATAGCGTTGCACGGAGCCGCTGGCTAGCCGCAGGCTGGGCCGGCTGTCGATGTGCAGCATTCCGGTCTGTTCCGCGTAGTCCAGGACGTCGCGCAGCTGCGCTTCGGGCACCAGCAGGCGTTCGGCGACCTCGGCCGGCGTTGTGTCGAGTTCTGCCCTCGATGTCCAGCGGAGCACAGCTGCCACGTCCTGTGCGAGTTCCTGACAGCGGCTGCGGGCGTCCGACGCGCGCACGATCCGGGCCGCTCGGGTGGCAACGACAACACGGTGTCCACCGGCTGCGGCCGCCCGATGCTGTACCGGCCGCCCTGCGCACCAGCCGGTGGCTGCCCGTCGCCCGTCACGCGACGAGCTACCCGGCCACCCCGGGGGACAGTGCGCTGCACCTGGACGACGGCGTCTGACCGTACGGAGTCTGCTGGCCGACCGGGCGCCGCACGGCGAACTGGTGTTCCTGTCGGCCTGCGAGACGGTGCTGAGCAGCGAGGTCGCCGCGGCCGAGGTCATCCACCTGAGCACGGCTTCCCACGTGGCCGGATTCCCGCACGTGATCGGTACCCTGCGGCGGGTGACCGACGGCACCGCGGCGGAGACGGCACGGCTGTTTAGCGCTGGAGCACGTTCTCGCCGTGGAGATGGAGGCCGCCGGGGTCGCCACGGCGGCCCACTCTCACGGGGTCGAATGGTTCGCGGTCCACGGCGTGGGAGACGTGGCGGGTATACAAGAGGTCGACGAGAACTCGATACCGTATGCCCGCCCCGTGGCTGCGCGCTTCGTGTGCGGCGCGCTTGAGTTCTGCCGGCCGTTCGCTGAGTGAGTGTTTTGGAGGAATGTCAGGCCGGGCTTGTAACGCGGTACGGCGTTGCTGGCGTTCGGCGGGTTTGCCGCGGGCGACCCGGCGCAGCATCTGGTTGATCGCGGCCCAGCGGATCAACTCCTCGGAGACCTCCGGGTCGCGTTCATAGTCGCGGGCCAGCCGGCGATGGGCGGTCAGCCAAGCCAGAGTCCGTTCGACTATCCATCGTTTCCGGTGGACCTCGAACCCGCGCTGCTCGGGCGGCTTGCGCACGATGTCGATCACCATGCCCAAGGTGCGAGCGCCCGGTCGACCAGCCGGCCGGTGAAGCCTTGATCGGCGAACACCACCCGCCTCGGCGCCGTCGTGGTCGGCAGACCCTCGTCGATCAACACCTGCAGATAACTTAGCTTGAGATCGGCACCGTCGGGACCGAGGAGCAGCACGTCCCGGGCCAGGTCTCGGCAGATCTCCCAGCGCGCCTGGTCGATCTCTTGTGGTGTGGTCATCAAATCTCCCGGTCAATCGCACGATCGGTTGTCCTGCCTACACGTTCGCATCGACCGTCTGCGTGACCGCCGTGCCGGGCACAACGGAGAGGTTCGCGTCGGCGCAGCCGGCAATCGAGGGCGACTCCGATCCGCCGCCGACTCCAATGCCGAATACTCCTTGCGTGACCAGCCAAGTTTCTCGACGAGGCGGTCGGGTGTTGCTGTTAGGGCTGGTCAAGTTGCTTGAAGAACTCAAGGTCCGCGCCAGTCATGACTAACGTGCGTGTCCCTTCGAGGGTTCTGGATCCGCTTGGTTCGAGGTCAGGCGTGGCGGAAGTTCTCACCGTGCTGCCCCGGCAAGCATGCTGCCGTCGCTGATCATTGCCAGAGAAACATGCGGCGCAATCCATCAAATGTCATCGTCCAGCACGGCCCCCGGCGTCGACGACGGGCTGGTTATACGCCAATTGAGCTGCACCTATTCAATGTTGAGTGCGTCGCTTTCAATTCTGGACCACGGATTGCTGTCGCCTTCGGTGCGGTGACCGCCGTCGGCCGACAGTGCCCCACGCGAGCCGGGCCGGGCCGGGCCGGTGAACGTGACAGCCCGCTCGTCGTCATGAGTTCCCGCGGCACCCGTCCAGACCTGTTCCCGTATCGACCTAATGCGCGAAGCGCATATCGTGCATCTCGCCCCAGTGTCGAGCCAGGCCGGACATCGGCCCGTGGTCTGTGCGCCATTTCACCGTCGTCACCGGAACCGCATTTATCGCTTTCCTACTTCCCAGTAATGCTTTCTTCGTCCCGGAATGGTCCTGTAGCTTGATTGCGCCTTCGCAGTGACGTTGCGGCGACGGCGCCCCACCGGTCGCCGTCGGTCAGGCCGTCGGGCAGCGCGGAAACGTCGGGAGCACGCGAACATGGCTACTCGGCCTCTGAGGCCACACGATCCGCGGCGGCTGGGCGGCTACCAGCTGCTGGGCCGGCTCGGCGAGGGTGGCATGGGCACGGTCTATCTGGGACGCGCGACCGACGGACGGACTGTGGCGGTCAAGGCGATCCGCCCGGAATATGCCGATCAGGAGGAGTTCCGGGCTCGATTCCGCAGCGAGGTCAACCGGGTCCTGCAAGTGCCGGCTTTCTGCACCGCGGCCGTCCTCGACGCCGACCCCGACCACGAGACGCCTTATCTGATCGTCGACTACGTCGACGGACCCAGCCTGCAAGAGGTCGTCCGCGAGCGTGGCCCGATGGCGGCCGGCGACCTGCACAGCGTCGCGGTCGGGGTGGCCGCCGCGCTGACCGCCATCCACGGCGCTGGGGTGATCCACCGCGACCTGAAGCCGACCAACGTGCTGTTCTCGCTCGGCCTGCCCAAGGTCATCGACTTCGGTATCGCGCGGGCGCTCGACCCGACCAGCCGGCACACCCGCACCGACCAGGTGATGGGCACGGTGTCCTATATGGCCCCGGAGCGGCTCGACGCGACGCTCGGCGAGACCACGCCGGCCGCCGACATCTTCGCCTGGGGCGCCGTCGTCACCTACGCCGGCACCGGACGCACCCCGTTCGGCGCGGACACCCCGATGGCGACGGTGGCCCGCATCCTGGCCGTCGAGCCCGAGGTGCAGGGCCTGCCCGACTCGTTGATCCCACTCGTGCTGGGAGCCCTTTCCAAGGACCCGCGTCAGCGTCCGACTGCCACCGAACTCCTGCAGGGACTCCTTGCTGCCGGTGCTCCGAGGCCTCCGCTGCCCACGTCGTTGGAGGGTCGGCACCTGCTCGACGAGTTCTCGCCACCCGGCGGGCGGGGCGCGGCGGGCATGTTGAGCTCGCCAGGTGATCCGGGTTCGGATAGTGCGCCGCGTTCGCCGGGCGCGTCCCGTTCGCTGAGCGAGCTACTTGCGCCGGCCGGGTCGTCGTTGGGTGGTTCTTCGGGTGGCGCGCACCGCGGCGGCGTGGGGCCGGGCGCAAACGACGCCAACGGGCGGTTCGACTCGCGGCAACTGCTGGGCGAATTGATTTCGACCGAGCCGACGCGGGCGGGGAACTCTCCGGGCCGTAAGGGCCCGGGGACCACCATCCACCGCATGCTCTACACGATCGTGGCGTTGCTGGTGCTTACCGTCGTCGGGGCCGGTGTCGCCTACGCCCGCTCCATCGGCGACAAACAGCCGTCGGCCACGCCGCGCACGTCCACCACCACATCGATCGAGACGCTACTGGCTCCGGGTCCCTCGTTCTTCGACCCGCTGGCCGGACCCGGCCGGTTCCGCCCGAGCTCGGGGGAGACTGGCGGCTGCGCGTTCGACGGCAGAAGCCTGCGCGCCCGGTCGGCGGCCGGCTCGGCCTATCAGTGCCAAGGCCCGGCCGACCGCTTCTCGGGCAGCCAGACGATCACCGTGCAGGTGACGCTGACGACGGAACGGTCGTGCGCGGTGATCTGGTTCCGGCACAGTGACCAGTACGGCTACGAGCTCACCGCCTGCGCCGACTTGCTCGAACTCATCTCGGTCGGCAATGGACTGCCCCAGTCGATCGGCCGGGCCCCGTCGACCGCCCTCGCGCCCGGCACCCGGCACGAGGTGGCGATCGCCGTCGCCGACAGCCACGCGACCGTCTCGATCGACGGCGCCCTCGGGCTGCAGGCCGCGCTTTCCGATCCCGGCCTGCGGTCGGGTGGCATAACCTTGGGCGTCACCGGCCAGAGCGACGCCGCGAGCGTGCTCTATGCCAAACTCGATGTCCGCTGACCGGCGGCTGCCACGCGCGAAAACAACCGCGATCTGGAGAACGCATCGCCCACAGGGGGCGACTGGTCCGTCACCTGGCCATGGCCTCATGGCCCTGCGCCGTCGCGGGCCGCAGAAGTGGTGTGCGGTGGTCTCGGGGACTGTCGCGGCTGTGGTGGCTAATACCCCGGCCTTGGTCGTCTTGTCAGCCGGGGAGACAGCTCAGGGCCGACTTGCGGAACTCGTCGACCATGCTGTTGTCCTCGACGGGGCGGGTCAACATGACGGCGTGGCAGGGCGGGAAGTCGTCGATCGGGATCGAGGTCAGGTCGGGGCGGATCAGGAAGCTCTGGTCGCTGCGCGGATGCATGATCACTGCCTTGCCGCACGCGACCACCTCGAACTTGTCCTGCACGGTGTGCACGGTCGGGCCCACCGGGCGCCGGCCGCCGTCCGGACGCTCCGGCCACCAGAAGGCCCGCCACTCCGCGGACGCGCCGGGCATCGGGAACTCCACCAGTGGTTCGTCAGCGAAGTCGGCCAAGGTGACGGACGTGCGCCCGGCCAGTGCGTGTGTGGTGGGAACCACGAGCAGCCGGGGGTCCTCGTACAACACCGTGACGCGGTAACCCTCCATCGGGAACACGAACGGCTGCCAGGCGAGCACCACGTCGACCCGGTGCTCCGCGAGGCACCGGGTGTCCTCCCACGTCAGGTATCGGGTGTGGATCTCCGCGTCGGGGTGGCGCTCGCGCAGGTCACGCACCGCCGGGGTGACCGGCAGGCCGGGCATGTAGCCGATGGTGATCGTTCCCGACGTCGCGGCTGCCCGGGCGCTCGTGACGGCGTGGCGGGCGGCCCCGAGTAGCTCGTTCGCCTGCACGAGAAAGGCGCGGCCGGCCGGAGTCAGGTGGCTGCCGTGTGCGGTGCGGTCGAACAGCCGCACACCGAGCTGGTCCTCGAGCCGCTGAATCTGACGACTCAGGGACGGTTGCGCGAGGTGCAGCTCGGCGGCGGCCCGGCCGATGTGCTGATGAGTGGCCACTACGGTGAAGTACCGCACCAGTCGGAGATCGAGATCCGCCATCGGCACATGGTAGAGGAAGTCAGTATTGTCACCACAGCCTTGACCCGGACGTCGCCGTCAGCGACCGCTGTCGTGCACCGTTTCACCGCCCTTCGTCACGGCCCGATCATTCGCGCCGGATCGAGCAGAACCGACAGTTCCTTCTCGGTCAGGTCAGTACTCTGACGTGCCACCTCGCGAATTGTCCGGCCGGTGCGCCGTGCCTCGTCCGCGATCGCGGCGGTTCGGTCGTAGCCGATCCGCGGGCTGAGCGCAGTCGCCATCATCAGGGTCCGCTCGACCGCCGCCGGTCCGGCCGGCGTGGCACGGATTCCGGCGACGCAGTGGTCGGTGAAGGTGGCGGCGGCGCCCGCGAGCAGGTCGATCGATTCCAGCAGGGTGAACGCGACGACCGGCGTCATCAGCGTGATCTCGAAGTTGCCCCGACCGCCGGCCAGGGCGATCGTGGCGTCGTTGCCAGTCACCTTCGCCGCGGCCTGCACGACCGCCTCCGCGATGATCGGGTTCGTTTTGCCGGGCATCATCGACGAGGCCATCGACAAGGTGGGCACCTCGATCTCGGCCAGGCCCGCCCGTGGCCCGCTGGACATCCAGCGGATGTCGTCCGCGATCTTGAAGAGGCTGGCCGCGGCGGTCCGCAGCGCGCCCGAGGTGAAGACAACCGTGTCCAGGTTGTTCTGCGCCTGGAAGTGGTTGTCTGTCTCCCGCAACTCCACCTCGAACTCGTCGGCCAGCCTCGCGAGCACGCCGCCCGCGAAGGCGGGGTGGGTGTTCACACCGGTGCCCACGGCGGTGCCGCCGAGCGCGACTTCGGCAAGGCCGGACAGCACGGTGCGGAACCGGTCGGCGTCCCGCTCGATCTGACCCGCGTGGCCGGCGAACTCCTGCCCGAGTCGGATCGGCACGGCGTCCTGCAGGTGCGTGCGGCCGGTCTTGACGATGCCGTCGGTGGCCGTGGAGAGTCTCCGCAGCGCCGCGGCGAGCCGGGCGAAGGCCGGGATCAGGCGGTGCGTGATGGCCCACTGGGCGGTCAGGTGAACGATCGTGGGCGTCACGTCGTTGGACGACTGGCCGAGGTTGACGTGGTCGTTGGGATGCACGGGAGCCCGCGCTCCCAGGGGTGCGCCAAACAGCTGATTGGCTCGGTTGGCGATGACCTCGTTGGCGTTCATGTTCGTGTTGGTTCCGCTGCCGGTCTGGAAGACGTCGACGGGGAAATGCTCGTCGAGCAGGCCGTCGGCGACCTCGCCGGCCGCCCGGGCGATCAGACGGGCGGTGCCGGCATCGAGACGGCCGAGGTCCGCATTCACGTACGCGGCAGCGCGCTTGAGCGAACCGAGGGCGTGGATGTAAAGCGGAGGAAGCCGCAGTCCGCTGATCGTGAACGCTGCCACGGCGCGCTGCGTCTGCGCGCCCCACAGCGCCTTCTCGGGGACGAGAACCGTTCCGTCGAAGTCCCGTTCCCATCGAAACCCTGAGGATGTGTTGTCCATCGTTTCCTCGCTGACTGACACGGGCCGGATACGTCGAAATTGTCAGGGGACGGGTGGAGAACGGGAACCGCTAGGCGTGGGCTCCGGGGTGGACGACCGGCCGAGCACCGCCGTTTCCTGGCTTTATGCATAAAGGCTGGCGAACAATCAGGAATCGGGCGACGCGGCACCGGCATCACGGTAGACACTGGCATCGGCAGCGCGCACGGACCCATGATCGGCGACCGGGTGTTTACCTGACCCCGGCTCGCGAACGCCCAGATGCGGATCACCGAGGCGATATCATCGCGCCAGCACAGGGAGGGGCGGTCGCCGATGCGAGATCCGACGAATTCCGGCACGAGTGCACAGCCGCCCTCGGCGAGCATCGCTTCCGACCTCATCCCCAAACTGGTGCTGCTGGTCGCGATGAGCGAGCGCGGCCACCTGAGCGCGGCCGCGGAGGCCGCCGGTGTGCCGCAGCCCACCGCCACCCGTTGGATCGTCGCGCTCAGCCGGACCGTGGGCGTGCCGCTGACCCGCCGCGCCGGCCAGAGGATCGAGCTGACACAGGCCGGCCGGCGGCTCGCTGACAGCGTCCGCACGGCCCACTCCGTGCTGGCCATCGGCGTTGCCCGCGCCCACGAGGCTGCCGATCCCGGTCAGGGACAGGTGGTCTTCGGCTTCCTCCGCACGCTCGGGGTCAGCCGGGCGCCCCAGATCCTGAGCGGTTACCGCGCGGCCCATCCGCGGGTGCGGTTGAGCCTGGTCCAGGCGGCTCACGAGGACCTGGTCGCGGCGCTGCACGAGGGCACGATCGACGTCGCGCTCAGCGTCGTGCGCGCCACCGACGCCGACGTGCTCGCCGTGGAGATGTTCAAGGAACCGTACGTGCTGGTCATGCCGGCGGAGCACCGGCTGGCCAAGCACGAGTTCGTCCGCCTGCCCGAGTGCCGCGACGAGAGCTTCGTCGGGCTGTCGCCGGGCATCGCCATGCGCCGCAGTGTCGACGACCTCTTCCTGTCGGCGCGGGTCCGGCCGCGGTACGTCTTCGAGACGGAGGAGGTCGAAACCGTCCGCGGCCTGGCCACCGCGGGCGTCGGCCTGGCCGCGCTGCCGGCACGGCACGGCGGCCCGCTGGCCGGTTCGGTAGAGGTGCCGATCGCGCCCCGGACCTATCGGCACATCGGGCTGCTGGCTTCCACGCGACGGACCCTGGAGCCGGCCGCGGAGAGATTCCGTCAGTGGGCGGCACAACATGCCGGCAACGGACGAAGCCCGGCGCCTGCCTGGCCGGTCAGTCCCGATAGGACGCGATGACCGCGGCGATGTCCTCGTCCGCGTGTCCCCGCGCCGCCGCGGCATCAAGCCGGTCCCGCACCGCCACGGCAAGCGCCGGGTCTGTCCCCGCCTCGCGAAGCGTGTCGACGATGAGCCCGGTGTCCTTGAGCAGGCCGCCCAGCCGGAACGCCGAGGTGAAATCGCGGTCGATCATCATGCGACCCTTGGCCTGCGCGTACGGGGAGTCCACGGCCTGACCCGTGATCGCGTCGAGAAACAGCCGTGGATCGAGCCCCAGGCTCTCGGCCATCGCCACGGACTGCGCGATCCCGCCGATCAGTGTTCCGACCCAGGCGTTGAGGACCAGCTTGAGCCGGCTCGCGTCGCCGGGAACCGCGCTGACCCATAGCGTCTTCGCGCCGATCGCCGCGAAGGTCTCGGCCGTGGCCTCGCGCAGGGCCGGGTCTCCGGACGCCAGGACCACGAGCCTGCCGTTCTCGGCCGGCGCCTTTGTGCCCAGGACCGGGGCATCGACGAACGCGACGCCCGCCTCCCGGGCAAGGTCCGCGAGCCGCTCGGTATCCCTCGCGCTCACGGTGCTCGCCTGCACCCACACCGCCGAGTCGGAGAACTGCCCGAGCGCCGGCCGGACCGTCTGCTCGACGGCCTCGACGTCGAACAGGCTCGTGATCACGACGTTCGCCTCCGCGACGGCCACCGCCACCGAGCCGGCTACCACCGCGCCGGCCTCGGCCAACGGCCGGCTCCGTGCGGGATTGCGGTTCCACACCACGACCGGAAGTGCCGCACGCAGCAGGCTCCGCGCCATACCTGTACCCATGATCCCGGTGCCCAGGACCGCAACCGTTGGTTTCATGCCGCCATGGTCCGCCCGTCGTGGTTTCCGGTACACCGGAATCGGCTCGACGGCGAGCCCGAACCGGCACTCTCAGCCGCGGTCTCCAGGACTTATGCGGCGGTACGACTCGCGCATACCGCAACGCATCGGTTCAGGGGGCGTGGCCTGAGGCACCGGACCGAGTAGTCGGCCAGTCCGGCGAGGAACGCGGTGGCCATCCGTACCCGGCGATGGCCGCGGATGACCCGGGCGAGGCGAGCAGCAGCGAGGCCGGCCCGAGCCGTAATGCAGCAGGACGTGACCAGAGACCGTTCGCGGCCGTGACCAGCAGAGTCCACCCGACTTCGGTGGAGCCGGCCCCGCTCGGAATTGATGCTCGCCGACCAGACGGGCATAGGCGCAGCCCAGTTCCTCGCACGCGAAGATCGGCGGCAGCGCCGCGGAGGTCGCGGTAAACCCTTCACTGGATGCTGCGGCCGCCGTCCACGTCAAGGCAGACCCCGGTCAAGAAGCCGGCCTGGTCCGAGACGAGGTAGAGAAACGCGGCCGGCACGGCGAACTTGCAGCCGAGCGCCACGCTGCGCACAGTGACGGCGAATTGCGCATCCATGGTCGCAACGTCGAGGTCGACGAGCGGTGTCAGGCGATGCGGCGGGCCGGCGTTGTTGACCATGACGTCGAGCCCGCCGAACTCCAACTCGGCAGCCGCCACGAGATCGCGCATCGCCTCGGGATCAGTGACGTCCGTGGTGACGGCGCCCGCAGCGGCATATTCAAGTGTGAATTCCGGCCGGCCACTCCCGCATCTTCCCAGGTAGCCCCGCACGGCCCGGAGTGCGATCCGAGCTCCTCGACGCGCGGACGCTAGGCACCGCCCGATCGGGTCCTTAACGTCTCGGCACGTCACAGACAGCACGCTGAAGCTCACGACCAGATATGTGATGGAGGTCGAAATGGACAAGGACTGGGAGAAGGCCGAGGCCGGTGGCCCGCACCTGCGGCGCCGGTCCCTGCTCGGCGCGGCGGCGGGTGTCGCCGCAGCCACCGGCGGGGTCGTCACGGCCACCGCTCCCGCTCGGGCGGAAGCGGCCCCGCGACCCGCGCCCGCATTCACGACGGGTCGCCCAGTGGTATTCCGGAACGCGACCGTGGTGACCGGCGATCCCAAGCTCGGCGTGCGCTACGACACCGACGTTCTGGTGACCGGACGGACGATCCGCGCGGTGGGCCGCAACCTCTCGGCTCCCGGTGACGCCGCGGTGATCGACGGGCGCGGCGCGATCGTCATGCCCGGGATGATCGACACCCATCGGCACATGTGGCAGACCGTGATCCGCGGACTCGGCGCGGAATGGACGATCGCCAACTACTTCGGCTGGATCTACGAGCGCTGGGCAACGTTCTGGCGGCCCGAGGACCTGTACGCCGCAGCGCTGCTGTCCATGGTGGAGTCGATCGACGCCGGCGTCACGACGACCGTCGACTGGTCCCAGGACTTGCGCAGTTACGAGTACGCGATTGCCGAGGCCGAGGGTCTGTTCGACTCCGGGGCCCGCGCCCGGCTGGCATACGGATATTCGTTCGCGCCCCCGCAGGAGTGGGTGACCAAGGGGGACGTGGCCCGGCTACAGCGGGAGCGGTTCAGCTCGACCGACCAGCTGGTGACCCTGCAACTGGCTTGGGACGGCACCGGCACCGAGCGTGCCTTCCCGGAACGCCCGGCCTGGGAGTTCGCTCGCGCGCACCACCTCCCGGTGACCATGCACTCGGGAGTGCGCAACTGGATGGCCGACGAGCAGATCCTGAACCTGCGCGACAACGGGTTCCTGCTGCCGACCAACACGTACGTGCACTGCGGCACCATGTCGGAAAGCAACTACGAGCTGATCGCCGACTCCGGCGGCACCGTGTCGATCGCCGCGGAGAGCGAGCTCAACGCGGGGCAGGGATACCCGCCGACCGGCCGGATCCGCGCCCACGGCATCCCCGTGTCGCTGTCCAGCGACACCCAGGTGTGGTGGAGCGCGGACATGTTCGCGGCCATGCGCGCGACGCTCAACGCCGATCGGGGCATCGACCACTACCGGGCGCACGCGCAGGACAGAACCGTGCTCAACAACAACCTGCGTACAGCCGACGTGCTGCGGTTCGCCACCCAAGGCGGCGCGGACACGCTCGGGCTGGGCGCACGCCTCGGCTCGATCACACCGGGCAAACTCGCCGACTTGGTCATGGTGCGTGCCGACACCCCGTCGATGGTGCCGCTGATCAACCCGGTATCGCAGCTGGTCTTCCATGCCCAGCGCGGCGAGGTCGACACCGTCATGGTCAACGGCCGTGTCCTCAAACACGACGGCCGGCTGCTCGGCGGCCTGTTCCCCCGAGCCCGCCGACTCGCCGAGGCCAGCATGAACCACCTCCGCGAGCGGATCGGTGAACAACAGTGGGCCTCGGCGCAGCAGCCCGGACCGTACGAGATCGGCTGATCACCGTCTCGCAGTCAGGAGGAGGCCAACGTGACTGCACACAACTATGAGTCCTTGCGCATAAGCCGCTCGGGCAGCGTTCTGACGGCCACGATGCACAACCCCCCGCTGAACCTCCTCGACCGTGTCCTCATACCCGACCTCAAGCGTTTCGTTCGCGCCGTCGCCGACGACGAGACGGTCAAGGTGATCGTCCTGGACAGCGCCGTACCGGAGTTCTTCGCCGCGCACGTCGACGTCGGATACGGCGCCGACCCTGACGGCTTCGCCCGGCTCAGCAGCGAGGACACCGGCTTCGAGGGTCTGCTGCCGCTGCAGCATCTGGTTGCCAGTATCCGTGCCCTTCCGCAGGTGACCATCGCGAAACTCCGTGGGTACCTCCGCGGAGGCGGCAACGAACTCGCCATGGCAGCCGACCTCCGTTATGCGGCCGCCGACCAGACCTGGCTCGGTCAGATCGAAGGGAGACTGGGAATCATCCCCGGCGGCGGCGGTACGCAGCTGCTGGCACGCGCCATCGGGAGATCCCGTACCTTGGAGGCCGTCCTCACCGCCGATCTGTACGACACGCGGACCGCGGAGCTGTACGGCTGGATCACCCGTGCCGTCCCCGCGGCCGATCTCGATCGGGTGGTCGACGAGATCGCCCATCGGATCGGCTCCCGCCTGCCGTCCCAGATTCGCGCAGCCAAGGCGGCCATCGATCCCGCGACCGCCGGTGACCGCCTCCCTGAGGACCTGCGGACGGAGGCGGCCGCACTCGCCCACGTCTATCCGTCACCTCCCGAGGTGGAGCAGGCATTGAGCGCGGCCCTCGCTGACGGCATGCAGACCGTTGAGAACGAGCGTGACCTCGAAAACTTCCTCGACAAGCACTGACGCGGCCCAACCGGACGCCAGTCGATGGTGAAGTGGCGCACCAACCGCAGGTCAAGATCGGGCGTGGTTCGGGATCGGAGTGAGTAGCGCTGTATGCGTTTCATGCATCGGGCGCATACGGAACAGGTCTTGGACAGACGCCTTGTGCGCTCATATCTTCCGTTCCATGTTTCCTCAAGCGGGGTTGAGGCGGCCGATACGCAGCCTCGGAGGGCGGGGGTGTGGCCCTCGAAAAGCCGCGGATGGCGTCGTGCGTGATCCGCTGTCAGGCAGGAGCGTGGGGGATCTGCTGGGTCATGGCTGGCGGAAACCCGGCTGTGCCTCGCATGCACGGTTATTGTCGTCTGCCCGAAGGAGGGGCCGATGACGACGACGCGAAGGCATTGTGGGAACGAGAGGCACGCCTGGTGATGCGGGGCTCGATGAATTCCGGCCCGGGCGTGCAGCCGTCGTCGGCGACCATCGCTTCCAGCCTCATGTCGAAACTGACCCTTCTGGTGGCGATGGCTGAGCGTGGTCATCTGAGTGCTGCGGCCGACGCGGCGGGTGTGCCGCAGCCGACGGCGACGCGTTGGATAACGGCGTTGAGCCGGACGGTGGGTGCTCCGCTGACCCGCCGGGCCGGTCAGCGGGTCGAGCTGACCGCGGCCGGCCGTGCTCTCGCCGACAGCGCTCGGACGGCTCACACGGTGATGGCCGTCGGTGTCGCTCGTGCCTACGAGGCCGCTGATCCTGGTCAGGGAGAGGTGCTGTTCGGATTTCTCCGTACCTTGGGGGCGAGTCGTGCTCCGGAGCTGTTGCGCGGTTATCGTCTGAATCATCCGCGGGTACGTCTGACCCTGGTGCAAGCCGCTCATGAGCAGCTGGTTGCCGGTCTGCACGACGGCACGGTTGATGTCGCGCTCAGTGTGGTGCGGGCAACCGATGCCGATGTCGCGGCTGTGGAGATGTTCAAAGAGCCGTACGTGCTGGTGATGTCGGCTGGGCACCGGCTGTCCCGTCATGAGTTCGTGCGGTTGCGGGAGTGCCGGGACGAGAGCTTCGTGGGATTGTCGCCTGGAATCGCCATGCGTCGCAGCGTCGACGACATCTTCCTCGCGGCGAGGGTCCGGCCGCGGTATGTATTCGAAACCGAGGAAGTAGAGACGGTCCGGGGTCTGGCGACCGCGGGTGTGGGGGTGGCGGTGCTACCGGCCCGCCATGGTGGGCCGTTGTCCGGGTCGGTGGAGGTGCCGATCGCGCCGCGCACGTACCGGTATATCGGTTTGTTGACGTCGAGGCGGCGGACTCTGGAGCCACCCGCGGAAGGATTCCACCGATGGGCGATCCGACATGCTGCCAACGGCCGTGGCCCGGCGCCGGTCGTGTTGAAGGGTTCCGGCAGCTCGGCGTGAGGTCTGTCGGCACCGACAGCCACGAATCGACGATGAACGGAGGAACAACCATGCGATTGCTGCGACAAAAGCTCGACCAGAGCATCTGGGGGGGCGTTGATCTTTGCCGTGACATGCCGGCTGAAGCGGACTCGTCCTTACCCGGCGACCGGAAGGCCGGAATCGGCCGGTCATCGCGTTCGCCCAGGTGCCTGATGGCCGGTCGATCGTGAGGCATGCGCCACGGATGGGAAGCGGGCATGAGGCCGCCCGAGAACTCGGGTTGTTCCTGCGCTCCCGGCGCGAGCGGACGACGCCGCAGGAGCTGGGACTGGAACCGGGCCCGAGGAGGAAGGTCGGCGGGCTGCGCCGCGAGGAGGTCGCGGCGCTGGCCGGGTTGAGTACCGATTACTACAAGCGGCTGGAGCATGGTCGTAATGTGCGGCCGTCGGACGCCGTGCTGGACTCGATCGTCGACGCACTTGAACTCGGCGCGGTGGAGCGGCGTTACGTGCTGCATCTCGGGCGGTTGGCGCGTCGACCCGCGCGGCAGATCACACGGCCGCCCGATCACGTGACCCGAAACGCGCAGGTCTTACTGGGCTCCCTTGATCTGCCGGCGTTCGTCGTCACCCGGCATCTCGACGTTCTGGCGTGGAACGATCTGGCCGCGGCGTTGCTCGGTGACCCCACCCGGCGACCGCCCAGTGAGCGTAATGTTCTCGCGGCGCTGTTCCGTGACGAAGGGTTCCGCGAGCGGTGTCCGGGCTGGGAGGCCATGGCGCTGGACTTCATCGGGATCTTGCGGGCTGCTGTGGCCACCGATCCGGCCCATCCTCGGGCGGTCGCGGTCGTGGGCGAGCTAGGCATCCGCAGTGGCGAGTTCCGGCACCTGTGGGCCCGGCACGACGTCCGGGAGAACATTCATGGCGCCAAGGTCATCCGGCACCCGCGGGCGGGAGACATCGCCGTCGAGTGGGACGCGTATGCGCTGTCCGGGGAGGTGGGTCCGTTGCTGATCGTGATGACCCCGCAGTCCGGCCACGAGGAACGGCTCCGGCTTCTGAAGGTGGTCGCCGACGCCGGGCTGAGCCCGATGCCGGCATCGCATGCCGGTAGCCAGACAGATCAGCGCGCGGTGTCGTAGCCGGGCCGCTGCCACGGCGCGCCCGAGCGCCGGCGCCATCGCATCGCGGACGGTGGCCGCAGCATTCAGTGAAATGCCCCGGCCAGATTTGAATAAGCCCAGCCGAGGGAGGGCGAAAGGGAGTCGGATCCAGCCTCACCGCAGGTGCTTCGGGCTGCGCCGGCGCGGGCCGCGATTATTGTCCGTCCATGGTCCCACAGCCGGCGGAGGTCGCGTCCAAACTGATTCCGAAGCTGGCGCTGCTGGTCGCGATGGCGCAGCGGGAGCACCTGAGCGCGGCGGCCGCCTCGATCGGGTTGCCGCAGTCCACGGCCAGCCAGTGGATCGCCGCGTTGAGGCAGGCGGTCGGTGTCCCGCTGACCCGCAGGGCCGGTCAGCGTATCGAACTGACCGCAGCCGGCCGGGTGCTCGCCGAAAGCGTCCGCAGGACTCACTCCGTGCTGGCGGCGGGAGTGGCGCGTGCATACGACGCCACCGATCCAGGTCACGGTCAAGTCATCTTCGGCTTCTTACGGACCTTGGGGGTCAGTCGTGCTCCGGAGTTGCTGCGGGGGTATCGGCTGGCTCATCCGCGGGTGCGGTTGACGCTGGTGCAGGCGGCGCATGAACAGTTGGTGGCGGCGCTGCACGACGGCACAGTGGATGTGGCACTCAGCGTGGTGCGGCCCTCGGATCCCGATATCGTCGCGGTGGACATGTTCCGGGAACCGTACGTGCTGGTGATGCCGTTGGAGCATCCGTTGGCCCGCCACGGATCCGTGCGACTGCACGAGTGCCGTGACGAGAGCTTTGTTGGGTTGTCGCCGGGGATCGCGATGCGCCGCAGTGTTGATGACCTCTTCCTGGCGGCGCGCACGCAGCCGCGCTACGTGTTCGAGACCGAAGAGGTGGAGACGGTGCGCGGGCTGGCGACCGCGGGGTTGGGAGTGGCGGTGTTACCGGCCCGGCACGGCGGCCCGCTGGCCGGGTCGGTGGAGGTACCGATCGTGCCGCGTGCATACCGGCACATCGGGTTGCTGGCCTCGAAACGCAGGACGCTGGGATCCGCTTCGGAAGGATTCCGCCAATGGGCGACGATGAGGAGTACGCCATGACGAATGACCTCTCGGTCCCCTACCTGCCAACCCAGCTGATCATCGGTGGGACCGGGCGAGACGCCGCCAGCGGCGCTACCTTCGAGGTGACCGATCCAGCGACCGGCAAGGTCCTGAGCAAGGTTGCCGACGCCACGCCCGAAGACGGCATCCTGGCGCTGGACAGCGCCGCCGCAGCCGGTGCCGCGTGGAGCCGGGTCCCGCCCCGTCGCCGGGCCGAGATCCTGCACCGCGTCCACGACCTGTTGATGGAGCGCACCGACGAATTCGCCCGCCTGATCACCCTGGAGATGGGTAAGTCGCTGGCCGAGTCGCGCACGGAGGTGGCGTACGCCGCCCAGTTCTTCCGCTGGTTCGCCGCGGAAACCGTGCGCATCGACGGGCAGTGGAAGGTGAGCGAGGACGGCTCGGCGCGGGTGCTGGTGATGCGCCAGCCGGTGGGGCCCTGCCTGCTGATCACGCCGTGGAACGTCCCGCTCGCCATGCCGGCCCGCAAGATCGCCCCGGCGCTGGCGGCCGGCTGCACCGTCGTCGTCAAACCGGCCGAGGAAACCCCGCTGACCACGCTGAAGCTCGCCGGGGTCCTGGCCGAGGCGGGAACACCGGATGGGGTTGTCAACGTGATCCCGACCAGCCGCCCGGCCGAGGTGACCGGCCCGTTGATTCGCGACGATCGGTTGCGCAAGCTGTCCTTCACCGGCTCCACCGAGGTCGGACGGATCCTGCTGGCCGCGGCGTCAAGCCGTGTGCTCCGGACGTCTCTCGAGCTGGGCGGCAACGCCCCGTTCCTGGTATGTCAGGACGCCGATGTCGACGCCGCCGTGCGGGGTGCGATCACCGCCAAGACGCGCAACATCGGCGAGGCGTGCGTGGCTGCCAACCGCTTCTACGTGCACGCCGGGGTCGCCGACGAGTTCGTCGCCAAATTCACCGATCGGATGCGGGCGCTGCGCGTCGGCCCGGGAACCGCCCCGGAGACCGACTTGGGCCCGCTGATCAACGGCCGGCAACGCGAGCGGGTGGCTGCTCTGGTGGACGATGCAGTCCGGCACGGCGCCCAGGTGCTTACCGGTGGCGTGGTGCCGTCCGGTTCCGGATTCTTCTATCCGCCGACGGTCCTCACCGATGTGTCCCCGGCCGCCGCGATCACCCGGGAGGAGATCTTCGGGCCGGTCGCGGCGATCCAGACCTTCACCGACGAGACCGAGGCCGTCCGGCAGGCCAACGACACCGAGCACGGGCTGGTCAGCTATCTCTACACCCGCGACCTGACCCGAGCTGTCCGGCTCAGCGAGCAGCTGGAGTCCGGCATGGTGGGCCTCAACCGGGGACTGGTGTCGGACGCGAGTGCCCCGTTCGGCGGCGTCAAGCAGTCCGGTCTGGGTCGCGAGGGCGGCAACAGCGGAATCACCGAGTACCTGGAAGAGAAGTACATCGCCATCGACATCCCTGAATGACAAGCCAAGACCGCTATTTCTCGCGTCAAATTGGCTACATCCACGCGCCTCCCCGCTCCTAGGCTGCAGTGATTACGGTTGTCACGTTTCCGGAGCCGACGATGTCTCACCTTCCAGCCCCGCGAAAGCCACCGACCCCGCTGCGGATCGCCCTGGCCGCCGCGGTGGGAACCACCATCGACTGGTACGACTACCTCGTCTTCGGCGCGGCCACCGTACTCGTCTTCAACCCGCTGTTTTTCCCCACGCTCGATCCTGTGACCGGCACCCTTGCCGGCTTCTCCACCCTTGCCGTCGCGTTCCTCGCCCGGCCTGTCGGCGCCCTGGTCTTCGGGCACTTCGGTGACCGCACCGGGCGCAAGCAGATGCTCGTGCTGTCGATCGTCACCATGGGTGCGGGGACGTTCGCCGTCGGGCTGCTCCCGACCTACCACACGATCGGCATCTGGGCCCCGATTCTGCTGCTGATCCTGCGGCTGGCGCAGGGCTTCGCCGTCGGCGGCGAGTGGGGCGGTGCGGTGATCATCTCGCTCGAGCACGCCCCGCCGCACCGGCGCGCCCTCTACGCCAGCCTTCCGCAGGCCGGCGTTCCCGCCGGTGCGTTCCTGTCCAGCGGCGCCTTCTTCCTGGTGACTCTGCTGCCCGAGGACGACCTGCTCAGCTGGGGATGGCGGATTCCCTTCCTGTGCTCGGCCGTCTTGGTCGCGGTCGGGCTCTACATCCGGCTTCGGCTCACTGAGTCGCCCGCGTTCCTCGCCGCCCGCGAGCGCGGTGACGTCGCTCGCAGGCCGGCGCTGACGCTGGTCAGATCGCACAAGCGGGCGCTGTTGGCCGGCATGTTCTGTGGGATGGCCGCCAACACCGTCTTCTACCTCTCCGCCCAGTTTTTGCTGCACCACGGTCCGGCCGGGCTGGGCCTGGACCGCAGCCTTGTGCTGTCGGCCCTGCTGACTGCCGCCGCAGTGGAGACCGTTACCTTGCCGCTGTTCGCGCACTGGGCCGACCGGTTCGATACCCGTCGCGTCCTTCTGGGCGCCTGCGGCGTCGTCGCCGTCGGCGCGTTCCCGGTCTTCCTGCTCTTCGAGTCCCGCCTCGCCGCTGGGGTGTTCCTGTCCTATCTGCTGGCCCTTCCGGTCATGCACGCGCTGGCGTACGGGCCGGTGTCGCGGTTCACGGCCGAACTGTTCCCGGTGCCGGTCCGCTACACGGGCTCGTCAGTCGCGTATCACCTCGGCGGCGCGGTGACCTCGGCGCCGGTACCGATTGTGGCGGCCCTGCTGCTCACCACGCTCGGCTCGTCGGTGGCTGTCGCCGGGTACCTGCTGGCCGCAGCACTGATCGGCGGTCTAGCCACCTACCTGGCTCCCGGTTACGGGCTTCGCCCGGCGCGGCCGGAGCTACCCGCCGAAGCAGAGCTCGCCGCGCCGCGGTCGGGCTGATCCGCCGGCGGCCGCGGTGTCGCCAGCCGGGGCCTGGCAGATCCCCCCGAGCCCGAGTCTGGTCGCAGATCATGGACGCCATGTCATCTGCTGCGCGACTGAGTCAGGCGGCATTGCCTGGCCTGAATTTTCTGGCCTGGCCCCACCCGGGCGATCTGACCACTTTGCGCGGCGAGGTCCGGGCGATGACGTCCGAGGTCGGCGCCAATACGACACCCTGGCCCGGCCTGACCGCCTACCGTTTTTCCTCGCCGCAGCGGCCGCGGTGGCGATGTCAGGCGCATTGCTTAACGATCTGCTTCGTGGTCCAAGGAGGGCAACGGGTCGCCACCGGTGAGCGTGAATATGCTGCCGCCGCACCCCACGTTCTGTTCTTTCTCGGCGAGACCGGCGTGCGGACCGAGGTGGTGCGGGCCGAGCCGGCAAGGCCCTACCTCTGCCTGGACCTGGCAGTGGATCCGGCCGTCGTCAGCTCCATCAGCGCGGACCTCCCACCGGCGGTGCCTGCCTCGCTGACCGCACAGGCCACGGCGGAGCCGTCCGCCGACGCCACGCTGGGTTCGGCCGTGTTGCGCTTCCTGCGATCACTGATCGAAGACGGAGACCGGCGGGTCCTGGCTCCGATGTACCTGCGAGAGATCGTCTACCGGCTCATGACAACGGCAAGCAACGGGGACCTGGTCCGCGCGGTGGCCCGGGCGGAGCGAAGCAGCGACCCGGTGTCGCGGGCCGTCGCTTACATGCGATCGAACCTGGCCGAGCCGGTGACGGTCATCGAACTGGCGCAGCATGCCATGGTCAGCGCGTCGGCGTTGAACGCCGCATTCGGCCGGGCCTTCGGCACCGGGCCGCACCGCTATCTGAAACGCATGCGCCTCAACCGCGCCGCCCACCTGCTCGCCGCCGGCGGACACAACGTCGACGAGACCGCCCACCACGTCGGGTACGCGAGCACATCGCACTTCATCAAGGACTTCAAGCGGCATTTCGGCGCCACCCCACGGAAGTTCGCCAATGCCCACCCCGGGGCCGCCGCCTCAACTGCCGTTCCGGTGTGCATGACCGGCTTCTGAAATACCTTAACGCCGCCTCCGAACACTACGCAACGGTCGGCCGCGTGCGGACGAGCCACATCTCACCACAACTGGTCGCCACGCGCTCAATACCGAATATTCCCAGCTCAGAGCTCGTCCCAGCGGCCTCGGCATTACCAGCTGGCCGACTGAGGTGATGACACGGCGGCCGGGGCGGTCGCACAGTTCCCCCAGCGACGGCCAACCGCACCAAACAAATTCCGAGAACGATGGGAGTCTGACCGTGACCGGTCTCATGCAAGCCGCTGTCATCACCAAACCCGACGCCGCTTGGGAGTTGCAGAACCGTCCCATTCCCGAGCCCGCTCCCGGACAGGTTCTCGTGCGTGTGCGCGCCTGCGGGATCTGCGGCACCGACCTCTGGATGGCCCGGAACAAGCTTTCGTACCGTCCGTTCCCGCTGGTGCTCGGTCACGAGGGCGTCGGTGAGGTGGTCGCGGTCGGTGCCGGCGTGACCACCCGCGAGGTGGGCGACCGGGTGGGCATGCCCATGGTGCAGAAGGGCTGCGGCCGGTGCGACTTCTGCCGCGAGGAACACCCCAAGAGCTTCGTGACCGCCGCCAACTGCGCGAGCCCGGTCCTGACCGGTGTCACCGTTGACGGCGCGCACGCCGACTACATGGTCGTGGACGCCGCCGGCACGGTCCGGCTGCCCGACGGCATTTCGTACGAGGACGCAGCGCCCACCCTGTGCGCCGGCTTCACCGTGTGGGCCGCCCTGCGCCGCGCCGACCTCAAGCCCAACGCGCGAGTCACCGTCGTCGGTATCGGCGGGCTGGGCCACCTGGCGATCCAGTACGCGAAGGCGGCCGGCTACCACGTCACCGCGATCACCCACTCGCCGGACAAGCAGCAGGCAGCCCTGGACCTCGGCGCCGACCAGGTCGTCGCCGACGGAACGGCGCTGAAGAACGCCGGAGGCGCTGACCTGATCATGCACACCGCCAGCCACCACGGTGTCGTCAACGACGCCATGACCGGCCTCAAGCCGTGGGGCAAGGTGGTCATGATGGGTATCGCGTTCGACGACATGTACGTCCCCGCACTGTCGCTGGTCTCGAACAGCCACCAGATCATCGGATCCGCGCACAACGGCTACGAATACCTCGAGGAAGCCCTCGGATACGTCGCCCGAGGCGACGTGAAACCGAGGATCGAAGTGTTCGCCAAGGAGAGCATCGCCGAGGCATACGACCGCGTCGTCGCCGGCGACGTTCGTTTCAAGGCCGTTGTCACCTACTGAGAGGCAACAGCCGCTCCGCGTCCGGGGGCCGTCAAGGCCGGCGGACGCGGACCGCGTGGGGCGAACAGACCCGACCCGCACAAGCTCATTCGGCTCATGACCTTTCAGTACCGCGACCAGAAGAAGGCTGCAATGGAGATCATCAGTAGCGATGTCGTGCTCGAACCGGCGGCGCGGGCGTTTGCGGACGCGACGGCCGAAGGGCCGTACCTGTTCGAGGTCGGTCCGCAGAAGGGCCGTGAGTTGGTCGATGAGGTTCAGAGCGGCGAGGTGGACCGACCCGCCGCTGACGTCGAGCAGATGGGCCTGTCCGCCGCGGGCGAAGCGTTCTCGGTCAGGATCGTACGGCCGGCGGGCACCACGGGGGCTCTGCCCGTCATCCTCTACGTGCACGGCGCAGGATGGGTGTTCGGAGACTTCCACACCCATGAACGACTCGTGCGCGAACTGGCCGCCGGTACACAAGCCGCAGTCGTCTTCCCGGACTACAGCCGCTCGCCCGAGGCTCGCTACCCGGTCGCGATCGAGCAGATCTACGCCGTGGCGCGATGGGTCGCCGAGAACGGCTCCGCCCACGGCCTCGACGCATCGCGCCTCGCTGTCGCCGGTGATTCGGTCGGAGGCAACATGTCCGCGGCGCTCACACTGATGGTCAAGGAGCGCGGCGGCCCTGCGCTCACCGCACAGGTCCTGTTCTATCCGGTCACCGACGCCGGCTTCGACACCGAGTCGTACCACCAGTTCGCGGAGGGGTACTTCCTGCGCCGCGATGCCATGCAGTGGTTCTGGGAGCAATACACGACCGATGACCGTCAGCGTGGCGAGATCACCGCGTCACCGTTGCGCGCGACCGTTGAGCAGCTGGCCGGCCTGCCACCGGCGCTGGTGATCACCGCCGAGGCCGACGTGTTGCGCGACGAGGGTGAGGCTTACGCGAGCAAGCTACGAGCCGCCGGTGTGGCGGTCACCGCCGTCCGCTACCAGGGGATCATTCACGACTTCGTGATGCTGAACGCGCTGCGCCCGACACACGCCGCCGATGCCGCGATCAACCAGGCGATCGGTTTTCTCCGCGAGGCGCTCGGCTCCGGCGTACCTGATGCACAGCTCGACCGCATCTGAGCGATAGCAGAACAATCTCGAAGGGACAGCAATCCTGTCATGACTGATCCCCACCTCGATTTCTTCGAGCGCTTGGACTGGTTCAGCCGCGAGGACGGCCAGCGCCTCCTCGCCGAACTCGCCTGGTCACGCCAAGAGTGCCCAGTAGTCCACTCCCGCTACGACGGTGGCCAGTACGTGGTGACCCGATACGACGACTTGCGCACGATCGGCGAGCATCCTGAGATCTTCAGCTCGTCGACACCGGGCGTGCAGCACGTCCCGGTCGCTCTGCCACCGCTGGACCTGGACCCCCCGCTGCATCGTGACTTCCGCCAGTTCCTCAACCCGTACTTCTCACGGTCGTTCCTGCAGCGGTACGTGCCGGAAATGCAACGGTTGGCCGACTCGCTGATCGACAACGTGATCGACAGCGGCCGGATCGAGTTCGTCAGCCAGTTCGCCATCCCGTTCACTGCCGGATCGCTGGCCCGCGTCGTGATCGACGACGACAACGACGCCCGGATGAAGCGCGCGATCGAAGCGGTCACCGGCGTGGCCACGGGAGACCAGAGTGCCTACGAGCGAGTCGCAGGCGTTGCCGCGGAGATCCTGTCGGAGCGGTCCGCCGACACAACCGGACGTGACGATGTGCTTCAGTCACTGGTCACCGCCCGTGTCGACGGCGGCCGTGGCCTGTCCCTGGTCGAGCAACTCGGCGTCGTCACTGTCCTGCTGCTCGGTGGCTTGGACACGACCCGCGGCACGATCGCCCACATCGGCCGGTACCTCGCCGAACTTCCCGGGTTCGAGCAGCGGCTGCGCCGGCCCGAATGGGTTCGGCACGACCTGGATGAGTTGCTGCGCTACACATCGGCGGTGTCGGTCATGGGCCGCACCGTCACCCAGGACAATGAGCTGCTGGGACGCCCGCTCAAGAAAGGCGACCGGCTGGCGGTGCACTGGCAATCGGGCAACCGCGATGAGGCGAAATTCGAGCATGCTGACGAAATCCGGTTCGACCGGCCGAAGAATCCCCACCTCGCCTTCGGCGTGGGAATACACCGCTGCCTTGGCCAGCAGTTCGCCCGGCTCCAGATCGAGGTCGCCGTCGAACGCCTGCTACGCCGCCTGACAGGCTTAGCCGTCGTGCCCGGCACCATGATCAAGGAAACGGTCGGAGTCGTAGCCGGGGCCCCCGAGCAGATGTTCTTGTCTTTCGCCACGATCGCTGATTGACACAAAGGCGGAGCGGAGTCTTCGTGCTGGATCGGTCACGCTGTGGCCGGCTGTCGGGGACGCGTGACGGGCCGTCGACGCGGGGCGCCGTGTCTTCGACGACGTCCGCAAGTTCGTGCTGTACATCTTCGCCCACGCCGTACCCGAAGTCGTGCCGTTCCTGATCTTTGCGTTGTCCGGCGGCGCGATTCCCCTGCCGTTGACCGTGCTGCAGATCCTCGCGATCGACCTGGGCACGGAAACACTGCCGGCACTGTCCTGCACCACGCCTATCAGCAAGCCACCACGATGACGTTCGCCGGAATCGTCGGGTGCCAGATCGGCACCGCGTTCGCCGCCCGCACCGATCATGCCTCACTGCGGTCGATCGGTCTGTGGACCAACAGACTGCTGCTGACCGGCATCGCCTTCGAACTGGTGTTCGCTGCCGGCCTGATCTACCTCCCGCCTCTGCAGTCGATTTTCGGCACCACCGGGTTGAGCGCCGGTCAGCTTCTGTTGCTGCTGCCCACGCCGCTGCTCGTCTGGGGAGCGGACGAGCTGTATCGAGCGGGCCTGCGGCGCGCTCGGTCCCGCCGGCCCGGGTCCTTCGGCCCTGCCGACACCGGATCTGCCGCGAAAGGCTGAGGGGGAAACGAGGGACGGGAAGGACGACCATGACCTACCGCATCGCCATCAACGGCTTCGGCCGGATCGGCCGCAACTACCTGCGCAGCCTGACCGAGAAGAACCTGGCCGGTGCCGGGCTCGAAGTGGTCGCCATCAACGACCTGTACGACGCGGGAACGCTGGCGCACCTGCTCAAGTACGACTCGACGTTCGGCCGCCTCGACGCGGAGGTCAGCGTCGAGGACGGCAAGCTCGTCGTCGGCGGGCACAGCATCCCGACCTTCGCCGAGCGCAGCCCCGACGCGCTGCCCTGGGGCGACCTCGGCGTCGACCTGGTCATCGAGTCCACCGGCAAGCTCCGCACCCGCGACGACGCCGCGCTGCACCTCAAGGCCGGCGCCGGACGGGTGCTCATCTCCTCGCCGGGCAAGGGTGTCGACGCGACGCTCGTGCCGGGCGTGAACGCCGACACGTACGACCCGGACCAGCACCAGATCGTGTCCGCCGCGTCGTGCACGACCAACTGCGTCGCCCCGCTGATCAAGGTGTTGCACGAGGCTTTCACGCTCGAACGCGGCTACCTGACCACGGTGCACGCCTATACCAACGACCAGAACGTGCTCGACGCGCCGCACAAGGATGCGCGCCGGGCCCGCGCCGCCGGTGTGAACATCATCCCGACCAGCACCGGCGCCGCGAAGGCCGTCGGCCTGGTGCTGCCCGAGCTCGCCGGCCGGCTGGACGGGGTGGCGCTGCGGGTGCCGGTGATCGACGGCTCGATCAGCGACCTGACGCTCGAGTTCGCCACGGAGGTCACGGCCGCGGGCATCAACGAGGCCGTCGCCGCCTCGGCGTCCGCCGGACAGCCGATGCACGGCATCATCCGCTACGCCGAGGCTCCGCTGGTCTCGACCGACATCGTCGGCGACCCGTCGTCGTGTGTCTTCGACGCCGGGCTGACGCAGGCGCAGGGCCGGCTGGCCAAGGTGTTCGGCTGGTACGACAACGAGTGGGGCTACACCAACCGCCTGGTCGACCTGACCCTGCAGATGGCCGGGAGGTGACGTCATGCGCGCCAAGGACATCATGTCCGGCCCCGTGCACACCGTCGTGCAGACCGCCTCGGTGGAAAGCGCCGCCCAGCTGATGGCCGCCAAGGCCGTCACCGCACTGCCTGTGGTCGACGGCGACGGGAAGCTGGCCGGCATGGTCAGCGAGAGTGACCTGTTGTGGCATCGGGTTCCGACGGATCCGACAGCCCATGTGCGCCGCATCCCGGACACCGACCCGGCCGGGCGACCGGGAATGGTGTCCGAGGTGATGTCGCCGTACCCACTGACCACGTATCCGGACGTTGACGTCGCGGAGGTCGCCGAAGCCATGCTCGAGAACGATGTGCGCAGTATCCCGGTGCTCGACGACGGCGCGCTGGTCGGCATCATCAGCCGCCGGGACATCCTCCGGGCGATGGTGCGCAGCGATGAGGTCATTGCCCGCGAGGTGCAGCATCGGCTCGACGAGTACGCCGACGGCCGGCAAGTGTGGACAGTTGCCGTCGATGGTGGGATCGCCACGGTGACCGGGGCATACGCCAACGACACCGAGCAGGCCGTGGTGACAGTGCTGGCGCGCACCGTGCCCGGTGTGGCGGCGGTGCGCACGGAAGCTTCGGTGTCGTGACCGTGGAACGTTCCGATCAGGGCCGCCCGATCACGGGTGGCCCTGATCGGCTTCGGCTGACGGTGCCGGGGTGAACAGGGAAAGCAGGTCGCCGATTCGCCGGTCCGCCTCCGCCGGGTGGCGGAAATGGCCGGCCGGGTTGACGGTGTAGCGGTTGCGACGTCCCACGCGGGTGTGTTCGAGGTATCCGGCCTGCTCGAGGTCCGCCACTATGGCCTGCGCCGCCCGTTCGGTGATTCCCACGGTCTCGGCGACGTCGCGGAGCCGCGCATCCGGGTTGCGGGCGATAGCCAGCAGCACGTGCGCGTGGTTGGTCAGAAACGTCCATGCCGGCATCCGTACGCCTCCCTTGTCATACGAACTGTACTTCGTGAATAATGCTTCGTAGTTCGAGGGGGAGTACCCGATGTGCGGCGCGTCGCCGTCAGTACGGACCCGGCCGTCCGGGGCCCGGTGACGCGGCCACCAGCGTGGTGGTACGGGGAGACCGTCGACCAGTGATGCCGGCCCACGTGGCCGGCCTGGTCGGAGGGAGCTCCGCATGTCCGTGCCCTGGTGGGCCTGGGTTCTGGTGATGGGTGCCGTCGCTGTGATGCTGGCGGTCGACCTGTTCCTGCACCGCGACAACCACGTGATCGGCTTTCGGGAAGCGGCGACGTGGTCGGCCGTGTGGATCGGCACCGGTCTGCTGTTCGGCGCGGTGCTCTGGTGGTGGCAGGGCGCTGACGTCGCCGGCACCTACTACGCCGGCTATCTGATCGAGAAGGCGCTCTCCGTGGACAACGTCTTCGTCTTCGCGCTGATCTTCTCGGCCTTCGCGGTGCCGCCCGCACTGCAGCACAAGGTGCTGTTCTGGGGCGTCGTCGGGGCTCTGGTGATGCGGCTGGTGTTCATCTTCGTCGGCGCGGAGCTGCTCGAGACGTTCTTCTGGACGGCGTACGTCTTCGGAGCGTTCCTCGTCTACACCGGTTACCGGATGGCTTTCCGCCACGGCGAGCAGAGCCCACCGGAGCGCAACCCCGTCGTCCGCCTCGTGCGCCGCATCGTGCCGACCGACCCGGCCTACCACGGCGACCGGTTCGTCATCCGCATCGACGGCCGCCGCGTGGCCACTCTGCTGTTCGTCGTGCTGATCGCCGTCGAGGCCACCGACCTGATCTTCGCGATCGATTCGGTGGCCGCGGTCCTGGCCATCACCACCAGCACGTTCATCGTCTGGGCGGCGAACGCGTTCGCGATCCTCGGCCTGCGCAGCCTGTACTTCTGCCTGGCCGGCCTACTGCGCCGGTTCGTTCACCTGCACTACGGCCTGGCCGTGCTGCTGGCCTTCGCCGGCGTCAAACTCATCCTTTCCGAGACGCCGGTCGGCAAGCTTCCGATTCCGCTCACCCTCGGCGTGATCGTCGGAACCATCGCTGTGTCGATCGTCTGGAGTCTGCGCAGCACCACTGCCGACCGCATTTGAGTCCCTGAGAAGAGGTGGGCGGCGCCGCGGCGCCGCCCACCTGACTTCACTGCTTGCCGTGGACCACGGCCACGGTGCAGGCCGAGTGACGCAGCAGATGCTGGCTGACCGAGCCCAGCAACATTCCGCGTACGGTGCCACGTCCCCGCGTCCCGACGACCAGCAGCTGCGCATCCTTGCTCGCCTCGAGCAGCGCGGCCGCCGGATGCTCGACCACGGCCTCGGCGGTGATCCTCAGTTCTGGGTGCTTGTCCCGCCAACCGGCGACGACCTCGTCGAACGGCCGTCGTTCCTCCTCGGTCACCGTGCGGGTGACGATCGGGCTTTCCTCCCATAGGCCGGTGACCGGCCGCCAGGCGCGGACCACCCGTAGCGCGACGTTGCGGGCGACGGCTTCCTCGACGGCGAACGCGAGGGCGAGCTGAGCCGACGCGGAGTCGTCGACACCGACCACGACCGGCGCTTCCGCGGTCGAATCACCGCGCACCACAACGACGGGGCACTTGGCGTGGGCGCTGACGGCCACGCTGACCGAGCCGAGCAGGCCGGCGACGGCGCTGTGTCCGCGGCAACCGAGCACGATCAGAGCCGCGTCCTCGGAACGGCCGATGAGCTCGAGGGCGGCGCTGTTGCTGACGATCGAGAGATGAGTGGGCACAGTCGGGTGGCTTTGCTTGGCCAGAGCGACGGCTTCGTGCAGTGCGCCCTTGATGGCGCGGTCGGTTTCGCCGTCCGGCCAGGCAGCCGGGGCGGGCACCGTCGAGGTCGCCGGCAGCCAGGTCGGCCATTCGTAGGCGTACACGAACTCCACCGATGCGCCGGTGCGGGTGGCTTCGTCGAGCGCCCACCGAGCGGCAGCCTTGGCGTCGGCGGAACGGTCGTAGCCGACGATGATTCTTCGGGTGATCATGATGGCGTCTCCTCTCGGGAGATATCTGCCGGGCGCAGGGCGCGCAGCATCGGGTCCGGCTCGGCGCCGACCGGCGCCAGCCGCAGCTTCGCGTCGACGGCGACGACGCCGTCGGGCCCGGCGAGTACGGGGTTGATGTCGAGTTCGATGTCGAGGGTCATGGCGGCCTTCTCAGGCCGGCCGCGGCCGGGCGACGAAGACGGGGCAGGTGGCGTGGTGCAGCAGCTGCACGGTCGTCGAGCCGAGGAAAGCGCCGGCGAGCAGACTGTGTCCACGATTGCCGACGACAACCAGGCGGGCACGTCGCGACTCCTGTTCGAGGGCGAAGGCGGCGCTCTCGTGGGTCACCACAGTCCGGACCGGCACAGCCGGATACTTCGCCCGCCAGGGAGCTAGCTGCTCCTCCAGCCGTGCTCGATTCGGTGCCGTCGGTGGCGACGACGACGGGCTCGGTGTTCATGGCCGTACCCCTCTCGGTCTCTCCTTCATCGTCGGACTCGTCGATGCGCCGGGGCAGGGCGGCAGGTCCTCTCGTGACGGGCCGGAGGTCCCTTCGGTCAGCGGCGGACCAGGCGCAGGGCAAGCCCCGGGATCACCGCGACGGCGGCGCACGCCAGCAGAACGGGAACGCTTAACGTTTCGGTGCCGAGCAGCGTCCGCAACGGTGGCAGCAGGACGCCGGCGACCTGCAGGAGCCCGGAAACCGCGACGGCGGCGGGCAGCGACCAGTTGCGCGGGACGCCGGGTGCCGCCTTGGCCCGTACCGCGAGGGCGACCCCGAGCTGGGCGAGCCCCAGCACGACGAACATGACCGACTGCCACGGCAGGTCCATCCGGCCGGCGACGACCCCGGCGGTCAGGACGACCGTCGCCAGGCACAGACCGCCGGCCAGCACGCTGGTGAGCAGCCCATCGCCGAGCACCGACTCCTGCGGTGAGCGGGGCTTGCGCTTCAGGACGTCGGCGTCGGCCGGTTCGGCGCCCAGAGCCACACCGGGGATGCCGTGCGTGAGCAGGTTGATCCAGAGCAGTTGCGCCGGCAGCAGGGCCAGCGGCATGCCCAGCAGCGGTCCGGCGAGCATGACCATCAGCTCGGCGATTCCACCGGAGAGCGCGTAGCGCAGGAACCGGCGGATGTTGTCGTAGATGCGGCGCCCTTCGCCGATGGCGTCGGCCACGGTGCCCAGGTTGTCGTCGACCAGAACCAGTTCGGCGGCCTGCCGGGCGACCTCGGTGCCACTGCCCATGGCGACGCCGATGTCGGCGCGGCGCAGCGCGGGCGCATCGTTGACCCCGTCGCCCGTCATGGCGACGACTTCGCCGCGTCGCTGCAGCGCGGCGATGATGTCGAGCTTCTGTTCGGGCTGGGTACGGGCGTACACCCGGGCGTGCTCGATGTCGTGATCAGTCGGCGGTCCGGCGTCACCCACGGCGACGCGGTCACCAGACTCGAGAATGCCGAGCTGGGTGCCGATGGCGGCGGCGGTGGCCGGGTGGTCACCGGTGATCAACAGCAGGCGTACGCCGGAGGCCTCGAACGCCGCGGCGGTCTGCCGGGCGCTCGGGCGCAGCGGATCCCCGATACCGACCAACCCGCCGGCCCGCAGTGGGGGAGGGTTCGCCGGGTCCGGCTGCGTGGCGGTGATCGCCGTGGCGATGGCCAGCACACGGAGGCCGTCGGCGGCCAGCTCGGCGGCTGCACCCAGCAGGGTTGCATCCGCCCGCGGATCCAGCACGTTCTCCGGCGCGCCCTTGCGCACGATGAGGTAGCTGCCGTCGTGCTGCCGGTGCACGGTCGTCATCCGGCGGGTTGCCTGGTCGAAGGGCTGTTCGGCTACGCGGGGCAGGGCGGAGCGTTCGCCGGTGGTGTCGAGACCACACCGGGCTGCGAAGGCGACCAGCGCTGCTTCCATCGGATCCCCCGCAGCGGTCCACTCGGTGTGCTCGCCGCGGGGTGCGATCAGATCCGCGTCGTTGCAGAGCAGTCCGGCGCGGGCGAGCAGGAGCAGCGAATCCGGCGTTTCCCCGGCCGGCCGAATGTCGCCTTCCGGCGCGTAACCAATGCCTGAGACCGTGTACCGGTCGCTGTCCGCGGTGACAGCCAGTTGTACCGACATGCGGTTCTGGGTCAGTGTGCCGGTCTTGTCGGACGCGATGACGGTGACTGAGCCGAGCGTTTCGACCGCGTGCAGTCGGCGGGGGATCGCCTTCGTGCGAGCCATCCGGCGGGCGCCCAACGCCAAGGCGAGCGTCACCACGGCCGGCAGGCTCTCCGGCACGGCGGCCACGACGAGGCTGACCGCGGTGATGGCCATGCGGGCCACGGGCTGGCCGGCGAGCAACCCGGCGGCGAAGACAACGGCGGACACGGCGATCGCCGTGAGACCGAGGATGCGGCCCAGGCTCGCGATGCGCCGCTGCAGCGGCGTCGGTGCGGGCTTGGTACGGGAGACGAGGGCGGCGATCCGGCCGAGAGAGCTCGCGTCGCCGGTGTGCGTGACCAGACCGGCGGCGCGGCCGGAGGTGAGCACCGTGCCGGATCCGGCGACCTCGCCGGTAGCGCGGTGCACGGCCACGGATTCACCGGTCAGTGCCGACTCGTCGAACGCGGCCCGCTGCACTTCGGTCAGCCGCAGGTCGGCCGGGACGACATCGCCGGCCTCGAGGCGCACGAGGTCGTCGCGCACCAGCTCCGCGGCCGGCAAGACCACGTCGTGACCGTCACGGACGACCCGCGCCGTGGGTGCGGCGAGCCGGTCGAGCGCCGCGATGGCGGCGTCCGCCCGGATTTCCTGCAGCACACCGATCAGCGTGTTGATCGTGACGACGAGGACGATGACGGCGGTGTCCGGGACGTCACCGAGGATCGTGGTGACCACAGCCGCGGCCAGCAGCAGGGCCACCAGCGGGTCGGCGAGCTGACGACCGATCCGGCCGGCCAGACGGCGCGGTGCCGGCGGCGCGACCATGTTGGGACCGTCTGTCACCAGTCGTTCGGTCGCCTCCGCAGTGGTGAGTCCGGCCGGGGTGGTACCGACGACAGTGTTCTCCACGCTGATCCTCCGATCGATCTCATCTCCACATTCCGGCACCGAGGACCCGCACGGCAGGGCCGAAAGTCCCGCGTGGGAGGGACCCGGATCAGCGTTGAGCGGCGGGCAATACGTGCAGGCGCCGCTCGTACTCCTCGATGTCGATCTCGCCTCCGGCGAGCCGCTCGGCGAGCATTCGTTCCGGGCCCCGGATCGGGTCGGCCGGCGCTGGTTCGGATGGTCCCCGCTGCATCCCTGCGATGAGGAGACCGATTGTCAGCAGCACCGTGGGCAGGAGGATGGCGAAGGCCAACACTGCGTCCACCATGCACACTGCCCCGTGGTCGTTGTACGCGGCAAGCACTGAGGAGACCAATGCGACGGGAGTGCGATCCACCGATCTCGCTCCCGGTCGCGTTGACCGATGGACCTTGTGTACTTGAAGGCGGAGCTTCGATGGGTAAGCATGAAGCGGAAGTAGCCGAGATGGTCCTCCTGCTGATTCTGACCGTGGCACTGTTCGCCTCGTGCGTCTGCTTCGTCTGGCCCCGTACTGAGCCTGAAAGCACTACGTTCGAGACTGAGCAGGACGACCGCCGCGACCCGTCGCCGACCGGCGAGCCCGGAAGCCGCGAGGGTGTGCTGGTCAACCTGCTTCGACCGTCGTCGACTTCAGGAATCGCTTTCCTCGCTGGTCCGCGGGAGCAGGACGTCGGTGACCGACCGTCGCGGCGTGGCGGTGCTGGGGGTGCCGTAGCCGATCCTCAGTGCCAGTTGCGGGTAGCCTGTGCGACCGAGTGATCGGCGCAGCTGGTCGCGGGCGGCCGGCACCTCGATCGGCTGGGAGATCATCGAGACCGACAAGCCGGCGTCGGTCGCGGTGAGCAGCACCTTCTGCAGCGCTTGGCCCGCGGTGATCTGGTCGGCTGCCCAGTCGCCGGGCACGCCGAGAATGCCGATGAGCGGCTCCGGCTCGTAGTCGCGGCCGGGCGCGCGGCGTCGGTCACCGAAGGTCCTCTGGGGGAGTAGGTCCTGCGGTTCGGCCAGCGGTGCTCCGGCGGTGACGGGTACGCCGTCCGGCGCCTGGCCGGCGTGCGTCCAGCCAATGAGTTCAGCCTGGTAGCGGCCGTCGCGGCGCAGGACCCGGTCGGCGCTGCCGGCGATCTCGGCGAAGCCGGTGAGGGCGGTCATGCCGACGAGCAGGTCAAGCCAGGCCGATTCGCTGGTGGCCGCTTCGATCAGGCGGACCCGGGCTTCGGCCGGCACCGGGTCGGGCCAGAACGGCTGCCGGTTGCTGTGCCGGCGCGGGATCGCGGCATAGAGGTCCTGCTCGGCGTAGCTCGGTGGGCGTTCGCGTCCCGGGGCGAGCCGGGCGATGAGGCTCGGCTGTGCCGCGTCGGGACGCAGGCGGACCTCGGCGGGCCGGCCGTGCACGGCCAGGACGAGGCGGGCGTTGTAGGTGGCGGCGCCGCACGCGAGGCGGGCAGCCCAGCCGGACCAGTCGGCGACAGCGAGCTGCCGGGACGGGTCGGCGAGGACCTCGATCGCGCCGTCGTGCAGCCGGAACTGCCAGGGCTGACTGTTGTGCATGGAGGGGGCGCGGATGCCCGCTTCCGCGGCCAGCTGCAACTCCGCCTCGCCGTAGCCGTTCACAGCGGGTCTCCTTCGTGTTGCTCCAGCGGGACGACCGCGACCGGGCAGGAAGCCTCCGCGGCCACGGTCGCGGAACGTCGCCGGTACGAACCCGGCCGATCACCCCGCGTCGTTTGTCGTCGACACCAGCAACCTGGCGCCGACGGCGGCTCGGACGGGCGCGTGGGGGGATCGATCAGCTCGATGCCGGCCCGCGTCGTCCCGTCGAGCGGCGAGCCGGGTACGCAGACGTGCACGAGAACGAGCCGCCAGCCGGTCCGCTCTGCCTGCTCGGTGGCCCAGGCCAGCGCTTCGGTTCCTCCTGCGCCGCCCAAGCCGGCTGCGATCGAGGCGCCCATGACGGCCACCTACCTCGTGACGGTGATGACGTCGGCCGGGTCGCGTCGCGGCGCGGCGGGAACCGGCTGACGGTCGTGGCGGTAGCCCATGCGGACGACCAGGTATGGCTCGCCGATGTCCGAGACCAGGCCGCGCAGCAGGTGGCGGGGCCATTCGACCTCGACGGCATCGCTGAGCGGAGCGGTGGCCAGCCCGTCGGCGGTGGCCAGCAGCAGCAGCGCGGACAGCGCCTCGCCGCCCCGGAGCAGGTCTATCGGCTCGTCATCCGGACCGAACAGCACGACGTAGGCGGCGCCTTGGTCGTGGGCCGCACCGGCCCCGAGCGTGGCTGTGGCGTCCGGGAAGAAGTCACGTACCGGCACGCGGCGCAGCTCGGGCTTGACCGCGGTGGCCGGCGGCACGCCGTCGCCGGCCTGGCTGGGCCGGGTGGTCCACCGGTGCAGCTCGGCCCGGTAGGCCGGATCGTTCAGTTCGGCCGCGGCGCCGAGGTCGGTGGAGATCGCGAGCATCGCGATCTGGTCGGGGCGCACGGTGTGCAGATAGGCGCCCTCGGCTTCGACGAAGCGGCGTAGCTTGGTCAGCTCGAAGTCGGTCACCGACCGGTCGTCGAACGCCCGCCGGTCGGTGCGCCGGTGCGCGATCGCCGCGGCCATCCGGACGGCCTCGGGATCGGGTGGCACCGGCCGGCCCAGGCGCAGGCGGGCCAGCAGCTGGGGCCGAGCCGGTTCAGGCAGGCGCTCGACGGTCACCGACCAGCCGGCGGAGGCCAGGTAGGTGCGGGCGTGGTGCAACGCGGCGCCGCAGCTCAGCAGCAGCAGCCGGCCGTCACGGTCGATGCTGTCGACGCGGCGTTGTGGGTCGGCGAACAGCTCCAGGACGTCATCGGCGAGCCGCCAGTTCCACGGCTGGGTGTTGAAGACCGACGGCGCGTGCTGTGCTGCGCGGGCGGCCTGCTCGAGCGGTGTCATGGTGGGGAACCTCCGTCGTCCGGTCTCCCCACCACCGTGCCGCGTACTGCGGGTGACTGTTCAGGGTCGAAGGTCCCGTTTTCAGCCGCTGATCGGGACCCGCCAGGTGAGCATTGTCCCGGTGCCTTCGCGGGCGGCACCGATCTCGAAGCTGCCGCCCAGGTCGTGAGCGCGTTCGCCCATATTGACGACGCCACCGCGGGCGCGGGCCGGGTCGAAGCCGATGCCGTCGTCCTCCACGTGCAGAACAACCTCGCTCCCGGCCACTCGGAGCGAGATCCGGGCGTCGGTGGCGCCGGCGTGCCGGGCGATGTTCGACAGTGCTTCGCGCAGTACAGCGACCAGTTCGGGCTTGATGTCGTCGGGAATGGCGCTGTCCACGGGTCCGGAGGTGTCCAGGACGGGCCGGAATCCGAGGGCCTCACTCGCCGCGACCACCGTCTCGTTCAGTTCCGAGCGCAGGGACGGGCCGGTGGGGGTGCGCAATTCGAAGATCGAGCGGCGGATGTCGCGGATGGTGGCGTCCAGGTCGTCGACGGCGGCGTTGATGCGCTTGGCGACCTCGGGTTTCCCGGCCTGATGCACGGCGCCCTGCAGGTGCATGCCGGTGGCGAACAGCCGCTGGATGACAACATCGTGCAGGTCGCGGGCGATGCGCTCGCGGTCCTCGAGGACGACGAGCTGCTGCCGCTCTTCCTGGGCCCGGGCCCGTTCGAGAGCCAGGGCCGCCTGCCCGGCGAAGGTCGACAGTTGCGCGGCGTCCTCGTCACTCGGCGGCTGGCCGGCGGGCTGGGTGACGATGAGCACGCCGTGCAGGGTGTCGGGGCCGGCGAGCGGCACCGTCATCGCCGGACTCTCCGGCACCGGCCCCGGCCACTCGGCAACGGCCCGAAGATTTTCAACGGCTCGGAACTTCTCCCGGCCGAACCCGGCTGCGGCGTCCGGGTCCACGGCGACGATCCGGCCGGTGAGTTCGCCGCACAAGGGGTCGGCGCCGTCGGCTACTTCGATCGTGTACCGGGCGTCGGCGTCGTCGTACAGCATGACGAGCACCAGCTCGGCGCCGGACACTTCGCGCGCACGACGGGCGATCAGCCGGAGCGCCTCCGTCCGGTGGACGGTGCCGAGCAGCACACTGGTGATCTCGGCGGTGGCGGCGAGCCAGCGTTCACGCTGCTGGGCCAGGGTGAAGAGGCGCGCGTTGTCGATCGCCACGCCGGCCGCGGCGGCGAGCGCGATGACGATCTCCTCGTCGTCCAGGCTGAACTCGTCGGCGCCCTGCTTCTCGGCGAGGTAGAGGTTGCCGAAGATCTGATCGCGAGTGCGGACCGGCACGCCCAGGAAGCTGTGCATCGGCGGGTGATTCGGCGGGAACCCGTACGAGTCGGGATGCTGGGTGATGTCGGGCAGCCGCACCGGACTGGGGTCGGTGATCAGCACGCCCAGCACACCGCGGCCGTGCGGCAGATCCCCGATCTTCGCGTGCGCGGCCGCGTCGATGCCGTGGGTGATGAAGTCGGACAGGTCGGTGCGATCGGCGCCCAGCACGCCGAGGGCGCCGTAGCGGGCGCCGACGAGCGCGCAGGCAGCCTCGACGATGCGCTGCAGGGTGCTGCGCAGATCGAGGTCGGTGCCGATGCCGACGACCGCGTCCAGCAGGGCGCGCAGTCGCTCCCGGCTGGTCATCACCTCGCCGACCCGGTCGAGCATCTCCTGCAGGAGCTCGTCGAGCCGTACGCGGGAGAGGGGGCGGAGGCCGAGCGAAGGCGGATCGATCCGGTCGTCTCCCGAAGTGCGTTCCACCATGACGGTCAGACTAGGGGCTCGCGGTGGCTCGCGAACAGAGCGGTCCGCTGCGGATGTTCCGTCGGCGCCGCGGTTGCGCATTCGGGACTTTGGTCCCTACGGCTGGTCGGCCCGACACGGTAAGAAGAACAAATGATCCGTGTCTTTCTGCTGGACGACCACGAAGTGGTGCGTCGCGGCCTGGTCGACCTGCTGCAGGCCGACGGCGACATCGAGGTGATCGGCGAGTCTGGTCTCGCCCAGGAGGCGACCGCGCGCATCCCCGCGCTGCGTCCCGACGTGGCGATCCTCGACGCCCGGCTGCCCGACGGCAACGGCATCGACGTGTGCCGCGATGTCCGAGCAGTGGACTCGACGATCAAAGGCCTGATCCTGACCTCGTACGAAGATGACGAGGCGCTGTTCGCCGCGATCATGGCGGGCGCCTCCGGCTACGTGCTCAAGCAAATACGCGGCAACGACCTGCTGGACGCGGTGCGCCGGGTGGCGGCGGGCCAGTCGCTGCTGGATCCGGCGGTCACCCAGCGGGTGCTGGAGCGCATCCGGCACGGCGTGGAACAGCCGCGCGAACTCGCCTCGCTGACCGATCAGGAGCGCAAGATCCTCGAGTTCATCGCCGAAGGGCTGACGAACCGGGAGATCGCCGGCCGCATGTTCCTGGCCGAGAAGACGGTCAAGAATTACGTCTCCAGCCTCCTGGCCAAGCTCGGCCTCGAGCGGCGTACACAGGCAGCGGTGCTCGCCACCCGCCTGCTGGGGGAGCATCCACACGGCTGACCAGGAGGATGCGGCCACTGGACCTGAGGGTGACCTCTCCGGGTTTGTTGTGCTCGTGCAGACTCCGCTCGACGCCGAAGGCAATGACGATCCGCCGGAGGCTGATTGTGTGACCGCCGAACATGGTGTGCGCGCTGCGGCTGCCCGGCGCGGTTGCGGCGGCGCCGCTTCGTTGGCTGCCGGCCCCGAGGTGAGCGCGACGCCGAGAGGGTTACTCAGACGCCGGTACCAACTGGCCGGCGGCCGGTAGGAGACACGCGTGCTGTAGTCCTGGATGCCATACCGTTTCCGGGTCATCATCGTGGCACCTCTCAAGTGGCTGTGTCCCGGCACCGTGGACGATGCCGGGACACGGCGCGGCGGTCAGACGCCGGCGGTGACCGGCGGAATGGGCTGGGGCGCCGGACCGACCGGTGGCGGCGGGTCGCTGTGCCGGCGGCCGAGGCCCACTCCGCCCAGCACGATCAGGCCGATGGCCAGCAGGCCGAGGATGATCCCGACGGTCAGAAGGCCGGCCCCCCAGGCGCCCAGGGCCGGCACCTGGAACGCGCCCCGGACGCCCGCGGTGATGCCGGGAGATCCGTCCGCGTTGGCGACGACCACGGCGTACTCGCCGTCCACCACGTTCCACTCGAGCGTCGCGTCCGGCCCGGTCGCAGAGGCGAGCCAGAAGGTCTGCGTGGCGGGGCCGGTGACCTCGCGGACGTCGCCGGTGGCCCGGTCGTAGTTCGGCGTCTCTTCGTTCAAGCTGGTGACTTGGTCGTGCGCGGTCCCGCTGAGCCAGGCGTCGACCGATCGCTGCGGAGCGATGCCGATGAACACTGGGCGTCCGGTGGGGGAGTCGGCGCTGAGCCGCAGCCCGCCGACGTCGGCGATGCTGCGGGTCCAGGCATCGGCGTCGACGATGGTCAGGTTCTCCGCGGTAATCGCTGAGGTGCCGCTGGCCAGATACACCGCGGGTGAGGTCACGTAACCGGCGCTGTCGCGCCGGCCGTCCACGGCAAGCAGGATGCCGCCGCCGATGGTGATGCCGGCCGCCGGGGCCAGCAGGAGCACGCCGGCCACCAGCGCCACGACCGAACCTGCCGTCGACGTGGTATGCGGGTGAACAGCCCGAGTCGGCAGGTCGTCCGGCCCGCCATCCGGCTCCGTCCCGCCCTGGTCCAGCCGGAACGGCGGGTAGCGCGGGGTGAGCAGGGTCAAGTACGTCAGCACGCGCAGGTTCCACCGGGCGATGCCGATGAGTAGGTCGGCGAGCCCGCGCGGGAAGCGGCCGGTGAACAGCAGGACGATGCCGGCGATGAGCAGGGCGGCCGAGACCACCCCGATGGGGGCAGCCGGTGTCCACGTCACGGAGCCGTTGAGCGCGACGACGATCAGAATGTGGGGAATGGCGAACAGCCACGCCACCAGGGGCAGCCAGCGCGGCGGCGGGTCAGCGCCATCGTCCAGCCGCATGCGTGCCGGGTGGTCGGGCACGTCGGCAAGGGTGAACGGCGGGTACCGGTCGGTGCCCAGCACCTGGTAGCCGTAGTAGCCGACCCGCCAGCTCCAGCGCAGGACACCGAGGTTGTACGCACGGATCGGGGCGGGGTAGTGGCCGGTGAACAGCACCGCCAGGTAGGCCACCAGGGTGAGCACCACCGAGCCGGTCGCGAGCACCAGCAGAGCGAGATAGTGCGGGACGAGCAGGATCCACTTCACGAGCCACAGCCATCGGCTCAGCGGCTCGTCGTGCCTTGCCTCGACCCGTACGGGATAGCGGTTCATGACACCTCCCGGGGTTTCCTTCAGCACAACTCCGCGGGGCCGCGCTTTCCAGGGCCGGAAGCCCTCCGGGCCGGGGGCCCAACGGATCAGATGAGCCCCGCTCGCCGGCGCCGCGCCACGGCGAGCGCGACCAGTGCCCATGCGGCGACCACGGCAAGGTGTTCCCAGGCGAATCCGCTCCCTGTCCCGTCCGGCCGGGTCGCGGCAAGCAGAGCTTGAAGCAGGTGCCGCAGCGGGAAGACGTCGGCGACGGTGGTGACGGCACGGGGCAGTGGCTGGTCACCGACCACGAAGATGTCCGACAGGAAGCAGAGCGGCAGCAGCGTTCCCAGCGTGACGGCGACCAGCGACCGCGCACGCGGCAGGAGCGCGGCCAGTGCCAGCCCCAGCGCGGAGAAGCACAACGAGCCGAGAAGAACGGTCAGGAGCACCGCGGGCAGGCGGGCCGGCTCGATGCGTACGCCGAGGAAGCCGATGCCCACCACGCCGAGCAGCGCGCCGCTCAGCAGGGCGGTGAGCAGGGCTGCGCACATCCGTCCCGCGACGTACGCGCCGAAGGGCAGGGGAGTGCCGAGAAGCCGCTTGAGCACGCCGGCGGAACGGGCACCGGCCAGGCCCTCCGGCATGTCGACATAGGCCGTGACCGCCACGGTGTACGCGGTCAGACTCGCGACCAGGTATTGCGCCATGGTCAGGCCGGATATCCGGGCGTCGCCGAACACGGTGGGAAAGAGGGCGAGGAGCAGGCCGGGGAAGACCACGGCGAAGAACACGGAGAGCACGTCACGGCGCATGCCGAGCAGCGCGTACGAGATCTGGCCGCCGAGCAGGGCGACCGGCGAATCACGGTGCCGCTCCTGAGGCGCCGACAGGCGCGTCCGTACCGGATCGGTCGTCTCCGCCACGGCAGGCCCGGCACCGAGTCCGCGAGGTCTCCAGCCGTACCTGCGTCGCGCGACGAGCACGCCCGCGATTGTCCAGGCGGCCAGCACGGCCAGATGACCGGGCGAGAAGCCGGCACCTCCGCCGGGGTGGAAGGTCTCGGCTGTCGCCAGGGCGAGGTGTTTGAGCGGCAGCGCAGATCCGATGATTTCCAGCGGCCGCGGCAGGTCGGCATCCACGATGAAGACGTCGGAGACGAATGCCAGCGGGATGAGGATGCCTTGCGCCAGCGCCTGGGTAGCCGTCACGGTCCGGACCGACGACGCCAGGGCGACGCCCAGCGCGGCGCAACAGGCGACGCCGAGCGCCAGCGTGACCAGCAGCGCCGGAAGCTTGTTCCACACGATCTCGACGTCGTACGCCAGCACGCCCGCGAACGCCAGCAGCAGTACGGCGGAGCCGGCCGCGAAGGCCGAGGCACACAGACGCGCGGCGAGCACGGCCCCGGCCGGTACGGGTGCGGCGCGCAGGCGCAACAGGACGCCGCTCTCACGCAGTACCGCCGTGTCGACCGCGACCATCGTGAAGGATGCCTGCGCCACACCGAAGACGGCGAACGGCGCGACGAGGAACTGGGTCACCCGCGCACCTTCTCCGGTGGTCGCGTCACCGACGATCGCTCCCACGATGATCAGGAAGGCGAGAGGAAAGGCCAGCGTGAAGAACGCGGCCGGCGGGTTGCGGAGGAAGGCGCGGACGGCGTGACCGGTGAGCGCCGGCACCGGCTTCGGCGGCCGGACGATCACGTCAGTCATCGGGTGCCTCCTCGGTCAGCGCGAGATAGGCGTCCTCCAGCGTCGGCGGCGCGACGGCGAAGTCGAGCAGCGGGATGCGGTGCTCCTCCGCCCACCGCGTGAGCCGGCAGGTGTCCGTCACCGGGTCGCGGGAGACGACCCGCACATGGTCCCCATGAATCTCCGGCGCAGTGCTCGTCGCCGGCAGGTCGGCTGACGACGCCAGCCGGAAGCTGATCAGGGTGGGCAGCCCGCTCTTCGCCCGCAGCTCGTCCGGCGTGCCGATCGTCAGCAACCGCCCTCCGCGAAGGACGCCCACCCGGTCGGCGAGGCGTTGTGCCTCCTCGAGATAGTGGGTGGTGAGCAGGATGGTCGTGCCCAGCTCACGCAGCCGTGTCACGAGGTCCCAGGCGTGGTGCCGGGCTGCCGGGTCGAAGCCGGTGGTCGGCTCGTCCAGGAAGAGCAACTCCGGGGCCCCTGCGAGGCCGAGCGCGAGGTCGAGGCGGCGTCGCTGGCCACCGGACAGGCCTTTCACCCGCGTCGTCCGCTTGTCGCCGAGGCCGACCAGGTCGATCAGCTCGTCCGGGTCGTGTCGGCGGGGGAACAGCCCGCATTGCAGCCGGACCAGCTCGCGAACGGTGAACTCCTCCTCGAACCCGGCGGACTGGAGCACGACTCCGATCCGTGCGCGGTAGGCCGAACCACCGGTCGATGGATCGAATCCCAGCACGTCGACGGAGCCGGAGTCCCGCGTGCGGTAGCCCTCCAGGATCTCCACAGTGGTGGTCTTGCCGGCGCCGTTCGGGCCGAGCAACGCGAAGATCTCACCGTCGCCGACGGTGAAGCTGACCCCGTCGACGGCGCGCACCCGCCCATACGCCTTGGTCAGGTCCTCGACGGTGATGCGGGGCGCGCTACCGTCCGGTCGCGGCGGGCGCGGCCGGACGGTGGTGTCCCGTCGATGAGTGCGCATGGCGTCAGATGAGCCAGCGGTTCTTCTGGACGAGGGGCAGGGAGGCCCACCACTTGCCCAGGCCCCAGGTGTGGCCGGCGTAGGTCAGGGCCAGGACGACGCCGGCGAGGCCGTAGATGATGTGGTAGTCGACGACGGGGTTGGTCGATCCGCTGGGCTCACCGGCGGCGGTGGTCCGGTCGAGCGGCCATTCGGCGGCCCACATGAGCAGCATCATGAGTGCGCCGGCGCCGGCGGCCAGACGCATGCCGATGCCCAGCGTGAAGGCGAGGCCGATGGCCAGCAGGCCGAGCATGAAGGCCCAGTTCGCCCACGGGTCGCCGGCGATGTTGTGGAAGAACGTCTGCAGCCAGCTCGGGCCGACTTCGACGTTGGCCAGGAAGCCCTTGGTGGGTGAGCCGCCGTTGATCCAGGCGCGCTCGGAGGTGGTGGCGAATCCCCAGCCGAACAGCTTGTCGAAGAATGCCCACAGGAAGACGAAGCCGGTGGAGATGCGCAGCACTGCAAGCGCCCGCGCGGCGGTCTTGGTGAGCATGGCGCCGGGGGCCTCGACGTGCTCCAGGTGAGTGGCGGTACCCCGGCCGATGGTTGTCATGGTGTCCTCCTTCATCGATGTCTGTACCTTGAGCCTGCACCGGTCGCGGGTGGGAGTCCCGAGGCCATGGGCTCGACCTGGAGGGGACGAAGGTCCCGTTGTCGGCTGTCCGGAGGCCGGCGCCACCACGGCGGTCGCTGATGGTTCCGCCATCGTCTCGGCGGTCGGACACGGACATGGACGTCAGGGCCGAACGGCCCGGCAGATGGTGTCCACCGCCTGTGCCGTGGGCCGCCGCCGGGCGCCTAACTTGCGACTATGCGCAGCGATGTCTCGACACCCCGGAACCGGCCGGTCATGGTCGGCGTGAACGGCTCGCGCATCTGTCCGGCGCTGGTCGACGTTGCGGTGACGGAAGCGGCCCGGTATCAGGTCCCGCTGATCATCGTGCATGTCTGGCCCGGCCGGTACACCGGCGCCTACCGCGGCCGAGGGACCGTGCCGTCGCGCGCCGACGCGCAACGGCTCCTCAATCTGGTGGCCGGCCGGGCCCGGTTGATCCAGGCGCATGTGCCAGTGAGCACCGAACTCCTGGACGGCGGTGCCGCCAATCTGCTGACCGAGGCCTCAGGCCACGCTCGCCTACTCGTGCTGGGGCATCGCGACGAGGCGTACACCCGACCGGCCTGGGGGTCGACCACTGCCTATCTGGCGTACCACAGTGCCTGCCCGCTGTTGATCTATCGCGGGGCGGTGCCGTCCGAGGGGCCGATCGTGGTGGCGACCTCGGCCCGGCCGGACAGTGACGCCACGCTTGGCTTCGCCTTCGAGCGCGCCGCGCTGGTGAAGGCCCCGCTTGTCGCACTGCACATGTGGGCCAGGCCGGGCGCTGCCGACGGCACCCCGCCGGCCGTGCGACCGGGCGCGTACGCCGAGGAACGGGCGGTTGCCGCGCAAGCCCTGGCCGAGACGTTGGCGCGCTGGACCACGCGGTTCCCCGACGTGGCGGTCGAGCGTCTCGTGGTCAATGACTTCGAGAGGGCGTACACCATCGAACGCGCGCTGCGGCGTGGTCGTCTGATGGTGGCCGGGATCGGCCGGAGCGGCAGCTTCGCCGAACTTCTGTGCAGCGCGCGACAAGCCACCGCGGGCGTGCGGCGCACAAGCCCGACCTTGCTCGTTCCGCCATCGACGTCGATGATGCCGGATCCGCTCACGGCTTCCGTGATCAGCCCCAACGCCCCTGGGAAAGGCGCGGCCTACGGGGTCGAAGGTCCCGTTATGGCGGGACCGTCGGTTCTGCCCTGGTCCACAGATCGGTCCTAGCGTCGGGTTGAGACCGAACGAGGAGGACGACATGAAGAACTGGACCGTGAACGACGTGATGACCGAAGCAGTCGTGTCCGTGGACAGCGCTGCCACCTATCGGGACGTCGTCGATGTGCTGACCCGGCACCGTTTCAGCGCCGTGCCCGTCGTCGATGCCTTCCAGCACGTAGTGGGCGTGGTGTCCGAGGCCGACCTGCTGCGCAAGATCGAGTATGAGGGTGACGGAACACCGCGGCTGTTCGAGTCCCGGCGCCGGCGCGGCGAGCGGGCCAAGGCGGGCTTGCGGACGGTGGCGGACCTCATGAGCAGGCCCCCGGTCACCGTCCTGAGCGGAACCGCGATCGCCGCGGCGGCGCGCCAAATGGACACCGAGGACGTCAAACGCCTGCCGGTGAACGACGACCTGGGTCGCCTGATCGGCATCGTGTCCCGCGGCGACCTGCTCAAGGTGCACCTGCGGCCGGACGACGAGATCCTGGCCGACGTCGAGAACGAAGTGATCAACCAGTTCCTCGTCGAGGACTCGGCGAAGGTGATTGCTGCCGTCGTGCACGGCGTTGTCACCTTGAGCGGCAAGGTCGACCGTGGCTCGTCCGTCGACATCGCCACCCGTCTGACCCGGCGCATCCCGGGTGTCGTGGACGTGATCTCCACGATCGAGTTCGCCTACGACGACCGTGAGGCGCTGACGGCGGGCATGTTCTTCGGCGTCGCGTGACCGCGGCGACAGGGAGAGGAGAGGTGATGACTGCCGCCGTAACGGTGGACGGTCTCGTGGCCCAGGGCCTTCGCCTTCCACCCGGCGGCGCAGCGGTGCAGCGCCGAGGCGGCTCGAGTGGTGCGCGACGCAGCTGTGGCGGCGGGCGCGCCCGCGCACTGCATCCAGTGGATCGAGCAGCCGTCGGTTGAGACGACCACCGCGCTCATGCACCACCCCGGCATCGCGACGATCCTGGCCACCGGCGGCAACAGCATGGTCCGTGCGGCCTACTCCGCCGGCAAACCGGCGCTCGGCGTGGGCGCGGGCAACGTTCCGGCGTACGTGGAGGCGAGCGCGAACCTCAAGTGGGCCGTGCACGACATCGTGCTGTCCAAGTCGTTCGACAACGGCATGGTCTGCGCTTCCGAGCAGACTGTCATCCTCGATGACACCGTCTACGACGACGCGCTCGCCGAGTTCGGCAACCTGCACGCGTACGTCGCCACGCCCGCCGAGAAGGCGCAGCTCGAACAGTTCATCTTCGGCGTTGCGGCCGGGGGCACCGGATGCGACGGCGACCGGCTCAACCCCGATGTCGTGGGCCGGACCGCGGCCTGGATCGCCGAGCAGGCGGGCTTCGCCGTGCCGCCCCAGACGTCGATCATCCTCGCCGAGGTGGGCGAGGTGGGTCCGATCGAGCCGCTGACGCGCGAGAAGCTCGCCCCCGTGCTTGCCGTGCTGCGCGCCCGATCCCACGACGAGGGCCTGCGTTACGCCGCCCAGATGGTGGAGTTCCACGGCCTCGGGCACAGCGCCGTCATCCACACCGAGGACGACGACCTGGTCAAGGAGTTCGGCCGCCGGATGAAGGCCGTCCGGATCATCTGGAACTCGCCGGCCTCGCAAGGCGGCATCGGCGATATGTACAACGCGTTCCTCCCGTCGCTCACCCTCGGGTGCGGCAGCTACGGCGGCAACTCGGTGTCGAACAACGTCTCGGCGGTCAACCTCATCAACGTCAAGCGGATCGGCCGGCGGACCAACAACCTCCAGTGGTTCAAGGTCCCCTCGAAGATCTACTTCGAGCCGTACGCGATCCGTTACCTCACCGACATGCCCGACGTCCAGCGGGTCACCGTCGTCACCGACGAGACGATGACCCGGCTCGGCTTCGTCGACCGGATCAACCGGGTGCTGCAGGCTCGCCCCGGCAGGGTGACCCTGCAGATCATCGACGATGTCGAACCGGAGCCGCGGATGACGACCGTGGACCGGGGCGCGGCGCTGATGCGCTCGTTCCGGCCGGACACGATCATCGCGCTCGGCGGCGGCTCGGCCATGGACGCGGCCAAGGTGATGTGGCTGAAGTACGAGCACCCCGAGGTCGACTTCGACGACATGCGGGAGAAGTTCTTCGACATCCGCAAGCGGGCGTTCGCGTTCCCGGCGCTGGGGGCGCAGGCGCAGCTGGTGTGCATTCCGACGACCTCGGGCACCGGGGCGGAGGTCACGCCGTTCGCGGTCATCACCGACCACGTCACCGGCAAGAAGTATCCGCTGGCCGACTACGCGCTCACCCCCACCGTCGCCATCGTCGACCCGGAACTCGCCGCGAGCCTTCCTCGCGCAATCGCGGCCGACAGTGGCTTCGACGCGCTGACGCACGCCATCGAGGCGTACGTGTCGGTCTACGCCGGCGACTTCACCGACGGGCTCGCCCTGCATGCCATCCGTCTGATCTTCGCGAACCTCGAGCAGTCCGTCGTGGCCGGGGACGCGGGAGCGCGCGAGCACATGCACAACGCCGGCACAATCGCCGGGATGGCGTTCGGCAGCGCCTTCCTGGGCATCGTGCACGCCATGTCGCACACGCTGGGCGCCACCTTCCAGATCGCCCATGGGCGCACCAACGCGGTGCTGCTGCCGCACGTGATCCGCTACAACGGCTCGATGCCGTCGAAGCTGTCCGGCTGGCCCAAGTACGAGAGCTACCGGGCGCCCGAACGCTTCGCCGACATCGCCCGGATGCTCGGGCTGCCCGCCGCCACACCGGCCGAGGCGGTCGAGTCCCTCGCCCGGGCCGTCGAGACGCTGCGCGACGCGGTCGGTATCGAACCGTCGTTCGCCAAGCTCGGCGTCGAGGAGAGCGACTTCCTCGTCGCCCTGCCCCGGCAGGCCCTCAACGCGTACGAGGACCAGTGCGCGCCGGCCAACCCGCGGATGCCGATGCTCGACGACATGCAGCAGTTGATGAGGGACGCCTACGACGGCTGACGGGACCACGGTCGGGACCGGACGGGACTTTCGGCCCTGACCGCCGGGCGGAGCGATCAACAGACTCGGTGTCATCCGTGGAAAGGACCCGCTCGTGGACGCGCTCGATCTGGCCCGATGGCAGTTCGGCATCACCACCGTTTACCACTTCCTGTTCGTGCCGATCACCATCGGCATGTCCGCTCTGGTAGCCGGCCTGCAGACCGCCTGGGTGCGGACCGGCAAGGAGCACTATCTGCGCGCCACCAGGTTCTGGGGCAAGCTCTTCCTGATCAACTTCGCGATGGGCGTGGTCACCGGCATCGTGCAGGAGTTCCAGTTCGGCATGAACTGGAGCGACTACTCGCGCTTCGTCGGCGACGTCTTCGGAGCCCCGCTGGCGATCGAGGGGCTGCTCGCCTTCTTCCTCGAGTCGACCTTCCTCGGCCTGTGGATCTTCGGCTGGGATCGCCTGCCGAAGCGCCTGCACCTCGCCACGATCTGGCTGGCCTCGATCGGCACGCTGCTGTCGGCGTACTTCATCCTGGCGGCCAATTCGTGGATGCAGCACCCGGTCGGTTACACCGTGAACCCCGTATCGGGCCGGGCCGAGCTCACCAGCATCTGGGCGGTGCTGACCAACTCCACGACGCTGGTCACCTTCCCGCACACCATCACGGCGTGCTTCCTGACCGCCGGGGCCGTGCTGCTCGCGGTGAGCGCCTGGCACCTCAAGCGCCGCAACCAGGAGGACGTGTTCCGCCCGGGCCTCAAGCTCGGCGCCTGGGTGGTGCTGATCGCCGGGGTCGGCGTGCTGATCACCGGTGACTTGCAGGCGCGCATCATGACCGAGCAGCAGCCGATGAAGATGGCCGCGGCCGAAGCGCTGTACGACACGTCCAAGCCGGCGAGCTTCTCGATTTTCACGATCGGGTCGCTCGACGGGCGCGAGGAGATGGCAAGCGTGCGTATCCCGTCGCTGCTGTCGTTCATGGCCACCGGCAGCCCGGGCGGCGAGGTCGAGGGCATCAACAACCTCCAGGCCGAGTACGCCGAGAAGTACGGACCCGGCGACTACACGCCCTATGTGCCGGTCACCTACTGGTCGTTCCGCCTCATGATCGGCTTCGGTGGGCTCGCCATGCTCGTGGCCCTCGCCGCGCTCTGGGCCACCCGCCGCGGCCGGGCACCCACCAACCGGTGGCTGTGGCTCGCCGCGATCACCTCGATCGGCATGCCGCTGGCGGCCAACTCGTTCGGCTGGATCTTCACCGAGATGGGCCGCCAGCCGTGGACGGTCTTCGGCGTCTTCAAGACCGCGGACAGCGTCTCACCCTCGGTCGGAGCCGGGTCGGTCGCCACTTCGTTGATCGTGCTCACCCTGCTCTACGGAGTGCTCGCCGTCGTCGAGGTCGGGCTTTTCGTCCGGTACGCCCGGGCCGGCGCTCCGGAGCTGCCACCGGCGAGCGACGACGACTCCGAAGACCGCCCCCTCGCCTTCGCCTACTGACGCCCACGGAGACTCTGACATGGAACTCACGACTGTCTGGTTCGCGCTCATCGCGACCCTCTGGGCCGGCTACTTCCTGCTCGAAGGCTTCGACTTCGGCGTCGGCATCCTGCTGCCGGTCCTCGCTCGCGACAACCGCGAACGCCGCCTGCTCATCAACACGATCGGCCCGGTCTGGGACGGCAACGAGGTCTGGCTGCTGGTCGCCGGTGGGGCCACCTTCGCCGCCTTCCCGGAGTGGTACGCCACCCTGTTCTCCGGCTTCTACCTGCCGCTGCTGCTCATCCTGGTCGCGCTGATCCTGCGCGGCGTCGCGTTCGAGTACCGCGGCAAGCGCGACGACGACACCTGGCGGCGCCGCTGGGACCTCTGCATCATCGGCGGCAGCCTTGTCCCGGCGATCCTCTGGGGCGTGGCCTTCGGCAACATCGTGCGCGGCGTGAAACTCGACGCGAATCACGAGTACGTCGGCGGCTTCTTCGACCTGCTCAACCCGTACGCGTTGCTCGGTGGCCTGACCACCCTGACGCTGTTCGTGCTGCACGGCGCGGTGTTCCTGGCCCTGAAGACCGACGGCGAGATGCGCGAGCGGGCCGGCCGGCTCGCCGAGCGGCTGGCGCCGGTGGCGATCCTGGTCGCCGGCGGGTTCCTGGCCTGGACTGCGGGGACCCACCACGACCTCATCGGCTGGCTGATCTTCGCAGCCGCGGCGCTCGCCCTGGCCGGAGCGGCGTTCGCCACCCGATTCCGCCGCGAAGGCTGGGCCTTCCTGGCCACCGGCGTGACGCTCGTGCTCGCGGTCGCGGGGCTGTTCGTGACGCTGTTCCCGGACGTGATGCCGTCCAGCATCGCCGCGGCCAACAGTTTGACCGTCGACAACGCGTCGTCCACGCCGTACACGCTGAAGGTGATGACCTGGGTGGCGGTGGCCTTCACCCCGATCGTGCTGGCCTACCAGGGCTGGACCTACTGGGTGTTCCGCAAGCGGCTCACGATCGAGCGGATCCCCGCGTGAAGCCCCTCGACCCGCGGCTGCTGCGGTACGCCCGCAGTACCCGCGTCTACCTGGCTGCAACCGTCGCCCTCGGGGTGGTGCTCGCCGCGCTGATCGTCGCCCAAGCGACCCTGCTGGCGCACGGCATCACCGCAGTGTTCCTCGACGGCGCCGATCTGCGGACGCTGACGCCGACTCTGGTCGCGCTCGCCGCCGTGGTCGCCGGCCGGGCGGTGGTCGCGTGGGCACAGGAGACCGTCGCGGTCCGGTCCTCCGCGTCGGTCAAGAGCGAGCTGCGCAGCCGCCTGCTGGCGCACCTGGCGGCCGTCGGGCCGGCCCGCGGAGGCGACACCGGGGCGGTCACGACGCTGATCACCCGGGGACTCGACGCCCTCGACGCCTACTTCGCCCGCTACCTGCCCCAACTAGTGCTCGCGGCGCTGGTACCGGCGGTCGTGCTGGCCCGGCTGCTGCCGGCCGACCTGACCGCCACCATCACCATCGCGCTGACCCTGCCCCTCATCCCGGTCTTCATGGCCCTGGTCGGCCTGCACACCGAAGCCGCCAACCGCCGCCAGTTCCGCCTGCTCAGCCGGCTCTCGCACCACTTCCTCGACGTGGTCGCCGGCCTGACCACACTCAAGATCTTCGGCCGAGCCGGCGCCCAAGTGGCCACGATCCGGCGGATCAGCACGGAGCAGCGCCGGCTCACCATGCGAACGCTGCGCGTCGCGTTCCTGTCCTCGCTCGTCCTCGAACTGCTGGCCACGCTGTCGGTGGCGCTGGTCGCGGTCGGCATCGGCCTGCGCCTGGTCTCCGGCCATCTCGACCTGACCACGGCGCTGCTCGTCCTGATCCTGGCGCCGGAGGCGTATCTGCCGCTGCGTCAGGTGGGCGCGCACTACCACGCCAGCGCCGAAGGGCTGGCGGCCGCCGAGGAGGCCTTCGCGATCCTCGAAACCCCGGCGCCCGCACGCGGGACGGCGCAGGCGCCGACCGGGACGATCGTCTTCGACGACGTGGTGGTCCGCTACCGCGACCGGGACGCGCTGCGCCTGTCCGCGACGATCGAACCCGGCCAGATCGTGGCCCTGATCGGGCCGAGCGGCTGTGGCAAGTCCACCGCGCTCGACGTCCTGCTCGGCTTCGTCGCCCCGGACCACGGCCGGGTCACCGTCGGCGGCGTCGACCTGGGCGAAGTCGACCCGGCCGCCTGGCGGTCCACGATCGCATGGGTGCCGCAGCGGCCGTACCTGTTCGCCGGCAGCATCCGCGACAACATCGCCCTCGGCGGGCCGCCCACGCGCACCCCTGCGCCGCCTACGGCGTTCGCGTACTGCTTCACCGGCGCCTTGCCCGACGCACCCGCCCCCGATGTGACGGCCGCGGCGCGACTCGCCGGCGCCGACGGCTTCATCGCCGAGCTGCCGGACGGCTACGACGCCGCGCTGGGCGACAACGGCGCCGGGCTCTCGGCCGGGCAGCGACAGCGGATCGCCCTGGCGCGCGCGTTCCTGCGCGACGCTCCGATCGTGCTGCTCGACGAACCGACCGCCAACCTGGATGCCGGCACCGCAGCCGAGGTGATGGCCGCCATCCGGCACCTCGCCCGTGGCCGTACGGTCGTCATCGCCGCGCACCGCCCAGAACTGATCGCCTTGGCCGACCGCGTCGTCGACGTGGTCCCGCAGCCGGTGGGTGTCCGATGAGCTGGATCCGGTTGCTGCGGACCGCGGCCTCGCCCGCCGCCGGGGGACTGGTGCTGGCCGTCCTGGCCGGAACCGGCGCGGCCGGCGCGGCGGTCGGCCTGATGGCCGTCTCCGCGTGGCTGATCTCCCGCGCCGCCCTGCACCCGCCGGTGCTGCACCTGATGGTCGCCATCGTCGCCGTGCGCGCCTTCGGCCTCAGCCGCGGCGTCCTGCGCTACGCCGAACGGCTGGCCGGGCACGACGCGGCCCTGCGGGTCCTAGAGCGGCTGCGGGCCCGCGTCTTCGCCCGGCTGGCCGAGCTGGCCCCGGCCGGGCTCGCCGGCTACCGCCACGCCGACCTCGCCCAACGGCTGTCCGCCGACGTGGACGCCGTGCTCGACATGCTGACCCGGGTGCTGCTGCCGTATGCGGTCGCGGCCCTCGTCGGTCTCGGCTCCGTGCTGCTGGTCGGTGCGTACTCGCCGGTGGCGGGACTGGCCCTCGCCGGCGGGCTGCTGCTGGTCGGCGCTGTCGTGCCGGTGCTGCAGTCCCGCGCCGCACGCCTCGCCGACGGGCGCCGGGCGCCGCTGCGCGCCGAACTGGCCGCCGGCACCGTCGACCTGGTGCACGGACTGCCGGACCTGCTCGCGTACGGCGCAGCCGGCAGCCGGCTCGCCGGGCTGGCCGAGTCCGATGCGAAGCTGCGCCGGGCCGAGCAGCGCTCCAGCGCCCTGGCCGGCGTCTCCGCCGCCGTCACCGCGCTGGCCACCGGCATCTGCCTGCTCGTCGGTCTCGCCGCCGGCGCGGTCGCGGTCCGCTCCGGCGCCCTCTCCGGCGAGCTGCTGGCCGTCGTCGTGCTGACCCCTCTCGCGGTGTTCGAGACCGCCGCCGTTCTGCCCGCTGCGGCGCAGCACTTCGCGGCCGCCCGTGCCTCGCTGCGCCGACTGGCCGACGTGCTGTCCACACCGGCGCCGGTCACCGCCCCACCCGCGCCGGTCGACGTCCCGGACGGCCCGCACACGCTGCGCCTCGAGGCGGTCGCCGCCGCCTGGACGCCGGGCCGCACCGTGCTGCACGGCGTTGACCTCGAGCTGCTGCCCGGCGCCCGAGTCGCGCTGGTGGGTCCCAGCGGCAGTGGCAAGAGCACCGTGGCGGCGCTGCTGGTCCGCTTCCTCGACCCCACTGCCGGTCGGGTCACCCTCGACGGCATCGACCTGCGCCGGATCGCTCCCGAACAAGTGCGGCAGGTCGTCGGCTACCTGCCCGAGGACGCCTACCTGTTCGACACCACCATCGCGGCGAACCTGCGCGTCGCCCGGCCTGACGCCACCGCCGAGCAGCTGCGCGGTGTCCTCGCGCAGGCCCGCTTGCTGGACTGGATCGACACCCTGCCCGACGGGGTCGAGACGCTGGTCGGCGAGCACGGCCGGGCACTGTCCGGCGGCCAGCGGCGCCGCCTCGCGCTGGCCCGGGCGCTGCTGGCCGGATTCCAGGTGCTGATCCTCGACGAGCCCACCGAGCACCTCGACGACGAGACCGCCGTCGCACTCCTCGACGACCTGCTGGCCGCGGCCGGCGACCGCACCGTCCTGGTCATCACCCACCGGGCCGACATCGCCGGTCACGTGGACCGGCTCGTCGACCTCGGCCGTCACCGCGTTCCGGCGCCGGTATGAGTCAGCGACTTCGTCACCACCGCGGACTTCCGTTCCTCCGTCCGCGGCGCGAACACGGCTCGCGGACCGGTGACCACGGTCGTCCTCGGTAAGGGCCGCACGACGTTGAACGCGCTGGGCAAGTCGTCACCTCACCCGTAACGGTCGCCGGCTCGGCGCTCGCGTTCGAAGGCAACGTGACGGTGCGGATCCTCCAGGTGACCGGACACGTCGTGCGGGTTGGCGAAGGCGAGGACGAGATCGTGCATCTGGCGAACATGCGAGGCGAGGTCGGCAAGCTTCGCGCGCCGCGCGAGCCGACCGATCCGCTCGGCTGGCGGAGCACGTCTGAGCCGCGGAAGCCGAGCGGATCGAGCCAGGGCAGATCGGCGTGCGCGGGAGGGACTTTCGTCCCTGCCGCGCACCGTCTGGAGCGGCGAGCATGGAAGCCGGGAGGTGAGAAATGATGTTGTTCGCTCTCACGGTATTCCTAGTGCTCATTGCGATCTGCGCGCTGCCTGCCGTCTTCGACTGGTATGACGAAGCGAAAAAGCATCGCGACGTCGCCGAGGCCAAAGAGCTGGCGGCCACCGTACCGTCGCGGCCGGAAAGCCTGGAGGGTGTTCTGGTCGCGCAGCTGACCGCCGATGAGATCAACCGCGGTCAGTACATCCGAGCCATGGCAAAGGTCGCTGCTCGAGACGACGAGCGCCACCCTCTCGCGGTGCCGCCGGAGACGGGCGCCGCGGACGTCTGAAAGTTGTGAATGCCATGTATGCGCGGCAGCGTCAGACACGTGGTCGACCACGTGTCTGACGCTGCCGACCTTTGCGGAGAAGCACCCGCTGAGAGTTGAGGTGTGCTCGCCGCTGAGCCGGGTCATCGACACCGCCGAGTTGCTGCCCTCAGTCTGATCGGGACAGCAGCACGGCGGCGTGCCGGTCGGCTCACGCGGGATGCCGGGCATCCAGCAGGGAAGCGGCCAGCTCCACGGCCCACTTCCGGGCGCGGTCCAGCTCTCCGGCGACCAGCGGACCGGTGGTCCCGGGACCAGCCGGCCCGGCGGGACCTCAGGAGCTCCTTCAGCACCGTCCGGCCTTCGGCCGCCCTGCTGTCGTCGGCCGGATGCTCGAGCGGGACTGACGCCGTCGTGCTCGCCGACTGGGGATGGACGCTCGGGCGGTGTGAACTCCGTCGACCGGGCGTGGACTCTCCGGCTCCAGTGAGGACCCGGACCGTAGCTCAGGATGCGGCCTGCTGGACGACCTCGCCGACCGGACGCCGAGGCGTGGCCGGTGCCGGCTGGCCGTAACCGAGCCGGATCACCATCTGCGCGAACCGGCCGGCGCGCCGGTCGGTGAGCACCTCGCGGATGCCCGGAATCTCCACCGGCTGGCTGATCGGGGTGGTGGCCAGATGCCGCGTGGTCGCGGTGAGCAGCACCCGCTGCAGGGCCTGGCCCGCCCGGATCCAGTCGGCCGGGTCGTCGCCGCCGGTGGTGAGCACGGCGATGGTCGGATGGCTCTCAAACTTCTCAGCGCGACGTTGCCGCTGCGGATGCACGATGCCGAAGTCGCGCATCGGTAGCCGTTCCAGGGCGTCCCACGGGCCGTACGCGGCGGTCGGGACGCCGTCGCGGCGGCGAGCCGCGGGGCGGGTCCACTTGCCCATCTCCGCGCGGTAGCCGTCGCGGGCACGCAGGCGTCGCTCCGCCTCCCGGCCCAGACCGGCGATGATGGTACGGCTCGCCGCCCCGGCCACGGTCAGCGCTGCGCCCTCGTGGCCTGCCGCCGCGCGTAGCTCCTCGAGGACGTCGGCCGGTACCACCTTGGGCAGGAACGGTTGCCGGTTGGTGTGCCGTCGCTCGATCGCGTCGGCGAGTTCGAGCACCGCCGCGGACGGCTCGGCGGGTTGGCCGGGCCGGATCACGGCCACCAGGTCAGGGCGGTCCGGGTCGGGCAGGACGGCCAGTTCCGGCATGCGGCCGGCCCGGCGCAGCGCCAGCCGCAGCGTGAAGACGGCCGCGCCGACGCTGACCATGAGTTCCCGGCCGTCCGGGTCGAGCACGTCGAGTTGCCGATCGCGGTCCGCGTACACCTCGATCGCCTCGCCCGTCAGCGCGAACCGCCACGGCTGACTGTTGTGCAGGGAGGGCGCCAGGGTCGCCGCATGTACGCAGCGCATGAGCTCCGGTGTGGCAAGGACGGACGCGTTCATGAACCTACCTCCTGCAGTGACGCTATGCGGTCGAGACCGGGACCGGCAGAGTCGTTGGACCCGAGTTCACCGAGCCGGTGCGGGAGTCGATCGGCCCCGCCCGACGGCGCCGTGCTGCTGGAACGATGAAGTCATCCGGCGGCCTGCGGCGTGCGGTGGCGGGCTTGCGCGAACTCGGCATCGGGCGGGTGCGTCCGCAGCTGGCCGAGCTCATCTCCCTTGTGCGACCGACGTCCCGTTGCCGTGCACTGGTACGCCACCGGATCGGCCAGCTGGTGCCGATGGTGGCGACCCCCGGCGATACGGGTGTCACCTTCGCCGCGTTGTCCTACGCGGGCAAACTGACCATCAGCGTGATCGCCGATCCCGGCATCGTGCCCGAGTACGACGCGCTGGCCGCCGCTGTCCGAAGGACCTTGACCGTCCTGGCCCGGAAGCACGAGATGCGAGCGCGATGAGCGTGGTCAGGCGGCCTCCGCCCGTAGCTTCGCGTGGTCGGCTCACCTCCGGCGGGGGTAAACGCCGTGCAGTCCGATTGGACTGGACGGGGACGAAAGGTGACCAGCCGTAGTATCGAAGCACCCAACGAAAGCCCGACCCGAACCACAGGATCGTCACTGTGCAACGGATTCACGTCATGGCGAGCTCGGCCGGGACCTGCGAGGCCCTCGTGGTGCACAGGCGTTGTCGCGTCGTCAGTAGACCGTCAGGCCGTGGTTGCGGAACTGTGCGCGGGCCCGGCGTAGCAGCGCCTCGTCCGGCGCAGGCGTGTCGGCCAGCGGGAACGGCAGGCCGAGGGCCGCGTACTTCTGGGCGCCGAGCCGGTGGAACGGCAGCACTTCGACGCGTTCGACGGTGGGCACGCCGGCCGCGATCGCGGCGACGGCGTCGACGTTGGCGGGTTCGTCGGTGAGGCCCGGAACGAGCACGAAGCGGACCCAGATGGGCTTGCCGCGGTCGGCGAGGCGGTGGGCGAAGCGCACGGTGGGCTCCAGCCGTCCGGTCCCGGTCACCTTCCGGTACGTGCCAGGGTCGCCGGACTTGATGTCCAGGAGCACCAGGTCGGTGGCGTCGAGCAGGGCGTCGTCGGCACGGTCGCCGAGGAAGCCGCTGGTGTCCAGCGCGGTGTGCAGGCCGATGTCGTGGCAGCGGCGCAGCACCTCGCGGGTGAAGGCGGGCTGCTGCAACGGCTCGCCGCCGCTGAGCGTGACGCCGCCGTGGGCGACTTTGAGGAAGCGTTCATACCGCCGGATCTCGATCATCAGGTCGTCGGCCGAGGTGTGTCGACCGTAGCGGCGGTACTGAGTGTCGGGGCTGTGGCAGTAGAGGCAGCGCAGCGGGCATCCGGCGAGGAAGGCCACGAACCGGGTGCCCGGCCCGTCCACTCCGGTCGAGATGTCGAAGGAGTGGAGCGAGCCGGTCACCGGCGCCGAGACGACGGCAGTCATCACAGCGATCCGTGGAAGGTGCGGGAGATGACGTCGCGCTGCTGCTCCGGGGTGAGCTTGACGAAGTTCACCGCGTAGCCGGAGACCCGGATCGTCAGCTGGGGGTAGTTCTCCGGGTGTGCCATGGCGTCCTCGAGGGTCTTCCGGTCGAGCACGTTGACGTTCATGTGGAAGCCGCCGCCGTCGGTGTAGCCGTCCAGCACACCGGCCAGGTTGCCGATCCGCTCGTCGCGGGAGTGGCCGAGGCCGTCGGGCGTGACCGTGATCGTCAGTGAGATGCCGTCACGGGCGGACCGGTAGGGCAGCTTCGCGACCGAGAGGGCGGCGGCGACCATGCCGTGCGTGTCGCGGCCGTTCATCGGGTTGGCGCCAGGGGCGAAGGGTTCGCCGGAGCGGCGGCCGTCGGGGGTGTTGCCGGTGTGCTTGCCGTAGACGACATTCGAGGTGATCGTCAGGACCGACAACGAGGGCTCGGCATTCCGGTACGTGGGCTGCCGGCGGATCTTGGCCATGAATCGTTCGACCAGGTCGACGGCGATTGCGTCGGCGCGGTCGTCGTTGTTGCCGAAGGCCGGGAAGTCGCCGTCCACCGCGTAGTCAACGGCTAGGCCGTTCTCGTCGCGCAGCACCTTGACATGCGCGTGCTTGATGGCGGAGAGGCTGTCCGCGGCAACCGAAAGGCCGGCGATGCCGGTGGCCAGGAAGCGATGCACGGGATAGTCGTGCAGGGCCATCTCGAGGCGCTCGTAGGCGTATTTGTCGTGCATGTAGTGGATGACGTTGAGCGCGTCGACGTAGGTCTCGGCGAGCCAGTCGAGCATGCCGTCGAAGGCGACCATCACGCGGTCGTAGTCGAGCACGTCTTCGGTGATCGGCTCGGCGGCCGGCGCGATCTGCTCGCCGGTGAGCTCGTCGCGGCCGCCGTTGATGGCGTAGAGCAGGGTCTTGGCGAGGTTGGCGCGGGCGCCGAAGAACTGCATGTCCTTGCCGACGCGCATGGCCGAGACGCAGCAGGCGATCGCGGTGTCGTCGCTGTAGTCGGGCCGGATGAGTTCGTCGTTCTCGTACTGGATGGCGCTGGTGTCGATCGAGACCTGGGCGCAGAACCGCTTGAAGCCCTCGGGCAGGCGCGGGGACCAGAGCACGGTCAGGTTGGGTTCGGGTGCCGCGCCGAGGTTGTAGAGGGTCTGCAGGTAGCGGAAGCTGGTGCGGGTCACCAGCGGGCGGCCGTCGCAGCCGATGCCGCCGAGTGCCTCGGTCACCCACGTCGGGTCACCGGAGAAGAGTTCGTCGTATGAGGGCGTGCGCAGGAAGCGGATGATGCGCAGCTTGATGACGAAGTCGTCGACGAGCTCCTGCGCCTGCTGCTCGGTGAGTCGGCCCTCGGCGATGTCGCGCTGCAGGTAGACGTCGATGAAGGACGCCGTGCGGCCGAGCGACATGGCGGCGCCGTTCTGTTCTTTGGTCGCGGCCAGGTAGGCGAAGTACAACCATTGAATCGCTTCGCGTCCGGTGGTGGCGGGGCCGGAGATGTCGTGGCCGTAGCGGTCGGCCATGAACCGCAGCTCCTCCAGCGCCCGGATCTGCTCGGCGAGCTCTTCCCGGTCGCGGATCACCTTTTCCGACGACAGTCGTCCGTCGAGCGAGCTTTTGACCGCGCGGCGCTCGTCGATCAGGTGGTCCACGCCGTAGAGGGCGACGCGCCGGTAGTCGCCGATGATGCGGCCGCGGCCGTACGCGTCGGGCAGCCCGGTGATGATGTGCGAGCGGCGTGCAGCCTTGACGTCGGCGGGGTAGGCGTCGAACACGCCGTCGTTGTGGGTCTTGCGGTACTGGCTGAAGATGGTCTTCACGGTCGGGTCGAGCCTGAAGCCGTACGCCTTGAGACCGGCCTCCACCATGCGCAGTCCGCCGTTCGGCATGATGGCCCGGCGCAGCGGGGCGCTGGTCTGCAGGCCCACGATCAGCTCGTGATCCTGGTCGAGGTAGCCCGGCTCGTGCGCGGTGATCGTGGAGGGGGTGTGCGTGTCCACGTCGTAGATCCCGCGGCGCCGCTCTTCGACGAACATCCGCTGCAACTGACGCCAGATCCGCTCGGTGCGGTGGGTGGGCCCGGTCAGGAACTCCGGCCCGCCGGCGTACGGCTCGAAGTTGTCGTGGATGAACCCGCCGACGTCGATCGTCCCGCGCCAGTCGGTGCCCGTGAATCCGCGCCAGGCGTCCTGGGGTGTGGTGGCCATGGCCCCTCCTTCGTCTCCTTCCAGCCTTGCCCAGTGATGACCCGCCGGTTAGGGCCAGAGGTCCCGGACGGTCGGGACCGTCCGGGACCTCCAGGTGCGGGCGCGATCTCGTCGGCCCAGGAGTGGTCTACGGCAGCAGCACGAGCCGGGCCGGAACACGACCGGCGAGCACCTCCTCGATGGCGTCGTTGATCTGCTCGAGCGGGCGGGTCTGGTGGAAGACCCGGGTGCGCCCGGCGGTGTGCAGGCGGAACACCTCGGCCAGGTCGGCGCGGGTGCCGACGATCGAGCCGATGACCTGGATGCCCTTGAGCACGGTCTGGAAGATCGGCAGGGCCATGGCGTTGTCCTTGGGCAACGACACCAGGATCAGCCGGCCGCCGCGGCGCAAGGAGGCGCGCGCCTGCTCGAGCACCTTCGGGTCGGCCGCGAGGACCACGGCGACGTCGGCGCCGCCGAGCGCTTCGATGGCGGCGACCGGGTCGGTGGTGGCGGCGTTGACGGTGTGCGCGGCGCCGAGCTGCTTGGCCAGCGCGAGCTTCTCCTCGGTGACGTCGACCGCGATGGTCTCGCCGCCGAAGATCTGCGCGTACTGCTGGGCCAGGTGGCCGAGCCCGCCGATGCCGAAGATCGCCACCCGATCCCCGGGCGTGACACCGCCCACCTTCACGGCCTTGTAGGTCGTGACGCCGGCGCAGGTCAGCGGCGCGGCCTCGGCCGGGTCGATGCCGGCCGGGACGGCGACAGCGAAGCGGGCGTCGGCGATCAGGTACTCGGCGTGCCCGCCGTCGATCGCATAGCCGGTGTTGAGCTGCGACTCGCACAGCGTCTCCCAACCGGTGATGCAGTACTCGCAGGCGCCGCACGCGTACCCGAGCCACGGGACGGCGACCCGGTCGCCGACCCGGTGCGCGGTGACGCCCGGCCCGGTCTTCTCGACGATGCCGACGCCTTCGTGGCCGGGAACGAACGGCGGAGTGGGCTTGACCGGCCAGTCGCCGCGGGCGGCGTGGATGTCGGTGTGGCACAGGCCGCTCGCCTCGATCCGGACCTGAATCTGCCCGGCGCCGGGCTCCGGGAGCGGAACATCCTTGACTTCCAGCGGCTGGTCGAAACTGGTGACCACGGCTGCGCGCATGACGTTCTCCTTTGATCTGTCGCTGTCTTGAGCGTGGTCCGCCGTAACTGCTGTCAGTAGGGCCGAACGACCCTGTCAGCGCTCGGCGACCAGACGGCGGGCGCGCAGGACACGTGCCCACCAGGGACGGTCAGGCGTCCGGGCGCTCCGCAGCGGCGGGCGGGAGGTGCGCTTCAGGCTGATCCAGCCGCCCGGGCCCATCGTGACCGTGCCGATGGCAGGATGCCGGCGCAGGGCGAGGCCGGTGGAGACGCCGACGGTTGCCACCGCCGCGGTGGCCAGGGCAGCCAGCGCGACGGCGGTGGCATCCACGGCGGGCACGAACCGGCCGTCGATGTAGGCGCCGATCTCCCGGTCGCCGCGCCGGACCGACGTGATCGGTGTTGTCGTCATCGAAACCTCCTCATCGGCTGTCCGAGCCGGCCGCTTGGCTCGCCGCTCGGCCGGCCTCGAGCCGGGCGATCGGCACGCGGAACGGCGAGCAGGACACGTAGTCCAGGCCCGCGTCGTGAAAGAAGCTGACCGAGGCGGGGTCTCCGCCGTGCTCGCCGCAGACGCCGACGGTCAGGTCCGGGCGGGCGGCGCGGCCGCGCTCGACGGCGATGCGCACCAGCTCGCCCACGCCTTCGCTGTCGATGGTCTCGAAGGGCGACGCCGCGAAGATACCGAGCCCGAGGTAGCGGCCGAAGAACGCGCCCTCCACGTCGTCGCGGGAAAAGCCCCATGTCATCTGGGTGAGGTCATTGGTGCCGAAGGAGAAGAACTCGGCGGCGCCGGCGATCTGCCCAGCGGTCAGCGCGGCGCGCGGCACCTCGATCATGGTGCCGATCCGGATCGGCGGTGTGCCGGGAACGCTTGCCAGCACCGCTTCCGCTTCGGCCCGTACCGTCTCGAGCTCCTGAACCGCCCCGACCAGCGGAACCATGATCTCGGGCCGAGGGTCGCCGCCGGCGGCGACCCGGGCGGCCGCGGCCTCGGCGATGGCCCGGACCTGCATGGCGAACAGGCCGGGGATCACCAGCCCGAGCCGCACGCCGCGCAGGCCCAGCATCGGGTTCTGCTCGTGCATGCGCCGTACGGCACCCAGCAGCGTGCCGTCGCGGCCGGGGTCCTCGCCGAGCGCCTCGGCACGGGCCACCCGGGCGGTCAGCTCCTCCAGCGGCGGCAGAAATTCGTGCAGCGGCGGGTCGATCAGCCGCACGGTCACCGGCAAGCCGTCCATCGCGGCGAACAGCTCCTCGAAGTCGGCCCGCTGCAACGGCAGCAACGCCGCCAGAGCCTCAGCGCGCGAGGCGTCGTCCTCGGCCAGAATCAGCCGCTCGACCAGCTCCCGGCGGTCGCCCAGGAACATGTGCTCGGTGCGGCACAGGCCTACGCCGGTGGCGCCGAAGCGGCGGGCCCGGGCGGCATCGGCGCCGGTGTCGGCGTTGGTGTGCACGCCCAGCCGTGCCTCGTGGTCCGCATGAATCATGAGGCGTTCGACCGCGGCGAGCAGCGGGTCGCCGTGGGCGGTGATTTCGCCCTCGAAGTAGCGCACCACCGGCGAAGGCCGCACGGGTACCGAGCCCGGGTACACCTTGCCGCTGGTGCCGTCGATGGAGATGACATCTCCGGCGCGCAGGATGCGGCCGGCGACGGCGAATGTGTCACCGTCGATGACGAGCTCGTCGGCGCCGCAGACGCAGGTCTTGCCCATGCCGCGGGCGACGACGGCGGCGTGCGAGGTCTTGCCGCCGCGCGAGGTCAGGATGCCCTGCGCGGCGATCATGCCGGGCAGGTCGTCGGGGTTCGTCTCCCGGCGGACCAGGATCACCGGCTCGGTGGCCGCGGCGGCAGCCGCGGAGTCGAAAACGATCGCGCCGGCGGCCGCGCCGGGAGAGGCGGGAACTCCGGTGGTGAGCGGCGGGGGAGCGGCGGCAGTGTCGAAGCTCGGGAACATCAGCTGGGCGAGCTGCTCGTCGGTGACCCGCTGCAGCGCCTCGTCGAGGGTGATGGTGCCCTCGTCGACGAGCTGGGCGGCGATGACGAACGCGGCCGCCGGGGTGCGCTTGCCGACCCGGGTCTGCAGCATCCACAGCTTGCCGTTCTCGATGGTGAACTCGATGTCGCACAGGTCGCGGTAGCGCTGCTCCAGCCGCTGCATGATCGACAAGAGCTGGCGATGGCTCGCCGGGTCGATGGTGGCCAGCTCGCTCAGGCTCATCGTGTTGCGGATGCCGGCGACCACGTCCTCACCCTGCGCGTTGCGCAGGTAGTCGCCGTAGACGCCGCGCCGGCCGGTGGCCGGGTCGCGGGTGAAGGCCACGCCGGTGCCCGAGTCCTCGCCCCGGTTGCCGAACACCATGGCCATCACGTTGACCGCGGTGCCCAGATCGTGCGGGATGCGCTCCTGCCGGCGGTAGAGCGTGGCGCGCTCGGCGTTCCACGACCGGAACACCGCGCCGACCGCCAGGAACAGCTGCTCGTGCGGGGCTTGCGGGAAGTCGCGGCCGGTGTGCGAGTGGAAGACCTTCTTGTAGGCGAGGACGAGGTCCTTGAGCTGCGCCACGCTGAGGTCGGCGCCGACACCACCGACCGCCGCGAGCTCGTCGTCGAACGCTGCCGCCGGCACGTCGAACACCGTCCGGCCGAACATCTGGACAAGACGCCGGTAGGAGTCCCAAGCGAAGCGCTCGTCGTTGCTCTGCCGGCCGAGGCCGACGACGCTCGCGTCGTTCAGGCCGATGTCCAGGATCGTCTCCATCATGCCGGGCATGGAGAACTTCGCGCCGGACCGCACCGACAGCAGCAGGGGATCCTCGGCGTCGCCGAAGGTCTTGTTCATCCGGTTCTGCATCTGCCGCAGGTGTTGCTCGACCTCGGCCAGCAGCTCCGCGGGCATCCTGCCGGTGCGCAGATACTCCCGGCATGCGTCAGTGGTGACGGTGAAGCCGGGCGGCACCGGCAGCCCCATCCGCGTCATCTCGGCCAGGTTCGCGCCCTTGCCGCCGAGCAGGTCTTTGAGGTCTTTGTTGCCTTCGGTGAAGTCGTAGACGTATCTGGTCATGGCCCGTGGCACCCCTTCCCTTTCCTCGTTGGTAGCGCGGCGCAGGACCTGCGCTGTAGGGCCGGACGTCCCTACTCAACGGGCCCGCGACGGTCGACTGTGGAAGCGAGGAGGCAGAAAGGAGAAAGTCATGAGAGGACTTGTGTACGGCGGACCGGGCAACCGATCGTGGACCGAGATCCCGGACGCCCGGATCCAGGAACCCCGCGACGCAATCATCCAGGTCGACGCCGTCACCATCTGCGGCACGGATCTGCACATCCTGGGCGGCGACGTGCCGGAGGTCGAGGTGGGCCGGGTGCTGGGGCACGAGGCCGTCGGCACGGTGGTCGAAACGGGCAGTGGTGTGGCTGGGCTGACACCCGGCGACCGGGTGCTTGCATCGTGCATCTCCGCCTGCGGCATCTGCCGCTACTGCCGTGCAGGCGCGTACGGGCAATGCCGTGGCGGAGGCGGGTGGATCCTCGGTCACCTCATCGACGGCGTACAGGCGGAGTTCGCCCGGATTCCGTACGCCGACCTGTCCACCTACATGGTTCCTGAGCAGGTCAGTGACGAGGCGGCGGTGCTGCTGGCCGACATCCTGCCCACCTCGTACGAGGTCGGCGTCCTCAACGGCCGGGTCCAGCCGGGCGACACCGTGGCGATCGTCGGCGCCGGGCCGATCGGGCTGGCCGCGGTGCTGACCGCACGGCTCTACTCACCGGCACACATCGTCGTGATCGACAAGGCGGAGAGCCGGCTGCAGGCGGCCAAGATGTTCGGCGCGGACCGGACCGTCCTGGTGGGCGCGGACGATCCGCTCGCTACGGTCCGGGAGCTGACCGACGGCTTGGGCGCCGACGTCGCGATGGAGGCGGTCGGCACGCCGCAGACGTTCGAGCTGTGCGCCACCCTGGTGCGACCCGGCGGCCGGGTCGCCAATATCGGCGTGCACGGCAAACCGGCCACCCTGCACCTGGAGGACCTGTGGATCCGCAACCTCACCATCACCACCGGGCTGGTTGACACATCCTCGACGCCGAAGCTGCTCGACATGCTCGTCGCCGGGCAGCTCGACCTGAGCCACATGATCACGCACCGCTTCGGCATGGGCGAATTCATGGCGGCGTACGACGTGTTCGCCGACCCGGCGCGTTCCGGCGCGCTCAAGGTGATGGTGTCGCGATGAGGGCAGGACTGCTGCTGATCGGTGCCGGGCTGGCCGTGGTTGTCTCGCCGTGGGCCCGCAGACGGTACGTCACCTGGGGTGCCACACCCGAGGAGGTCGCCAGTGCCGTTCCCGGCGACGACCTGCTGCCGGACGCCGGACTCGTCTCCACCCGAGCGATCACGATCGACGCCGAACCGTCCGCGGTGTGGCCGTGGCTGGTCCAGATGGGCAGCGGCCGTGGCGGCGCCTATACGTACGACTGGATCGAGAACCTGTTCGGGCTGAACATGCACAGCGCCGACGAGATTCTTCCCCAGTTCCAGCACTTGGCCGTCGGCGACACCCTGCCGCTGGGATCCTCGGGGCCGGCCATGCGGGTCGAGATCTGCGAACCGGAGCGGACGCTGGTGTTCCGGTCCGGCGACGGCGCCTGGGTGTGGATCTTCGAGTTGCGGCCGGACCGGCGCCGGACCCGGCTGATCAGCCGCAACCGTGTCTCGCAGCCGGGGGCGAGCCGAGTGGCCCGGCTGGTCCACGACGTGGTGATGGCGCCCGGCAGCTTGATCATGGAACGTCGGATGCTGCACGGCATCAAGGAACGGGCCGAGCGGGGTCTTTCGGCCCTGCCCGGCACCGGCCGGGACTCCTAACGTCGGAGGTGACCAGCGAGGAGGCTGCCATGACAGCGTGGAAAGTGGACGACGTGATGACCAGGGCGGTCGTGTCGGTACCGCCGACCGCCTCCTACCGGGAGGTGGTCGACCTGCTGATCGGTCACCGTTTCAGCGCCGTGCCGGTCGTGGACGAGTGCCAGCACGTGACCGGACTGATCTCCGAGGCAGATCTCCTTCGCAAGATCGAGTACGCTGGCGACGAGAAGCCCCGGCTCTTCGAGGGACGCCGGCGCCGGGGTGAGCGCGCCAAGGCGTTCGCGGGAACCGCCGCCGATCTGATGAGCAGCCCGCCGGTTGTGGTGCTCAGCGGGACGCCCATCGCCTCCGCGGCGCGACTCATGGACGCCGAGAACGTCAAGCGGTTGCCCGTCGTCGACGCCCTCGGCCGACTGGTCGGCATCACATCTCGCGGCGACCTGCTCAAGGTCCATCGGCGGCCGGACGACGAGATCCGCGGGGACATCAACCAGGACGTCCTCGACGCGCTGCTGCACGAGGGCGCCGACCGGGTGGGCGTCGCCGTCGCCGCCGGTGTGGTGCGGCTGACCGGGGAGGTCGACCGCCGCTCGACGGCGAACCTGGCTGTCCGCCTCACCCGGCAGGTACCGGGCGTGGTCGAGGTGATCGACAAGCTTCAGGTCGCCTTCGAGGACACCGACACCACCGGCGCCGGCGTCTTCTACGTCGCCTGATCATCGCGCGGAGCCCGGCCACCACTGGGCTCCGCGCCCCACCGAGGAGTGGATCATGCCGTCGCTGAGCGTCTTCGACCTGCTTGCCATGCACGACTTCGTCGCCGACCTCCCATCCGGCTGGCTGCAGCGTCTCGCCGTGGCCGGGCGGCCGGTGTTCTTCGGCGTCGGGCACCGGCTGTGCCGTGAGGACGCGCACGCCGACCGCTTCTGGCTGCTGAACTCCGGAGCCGTCGCGATCGACTTCTCCGTACCCGGCCGAGGTGACATCGTCGTCGAACGAATCGGGCCGGGCGCTCCTGTCGGCTGGTCATGGATGCGGCCACCGTTCCGCTGGAGCTTCGGCGCCGTGGTCGCCGACGACGTGCTCGCCATCGAGTTCGACGCCGCGCGGGTGCGTGCGGTGATAGCTGAAGACGCCGATCTGGGGCGCGAACTGACCGGGCGGATGCTGGACGTCGTCTCCGACCGCCTCCAGTCGGCGCGCCACCGGCTGATCGAGCTCTACGCCTACCCGGACGAGCCGGCATGCTGATCGTGAGCTCGATGAAGCGCTGGATGTACCGCGGCGGACGTCCGCACGGCCTCGCCCGCCTGCTGAACCGCATCTCCGCCGCCCAGTACCGAGCCGGCTTCCTGGTACCCCGGACGTGGGTCACGCTCGAGGTGCCCGGACGTCGCACCGGCCGAACGGTGTCCTGCCCCCTCGTGCTCGTCCGTTACCAAGGCTGCGAGTACTTGGTATCGATGCTGGGCAACGACGCCAACTGGGTTGCCAACGTGCGGGCCGCAGCTGGCGACGCCGTCGTGAGCCACCGACACCGCGAGCGGATCCACCTCAGCGAGGTGCCGGTGGAGGAACGACCGCCGATCCTGCGCCTTTACCTCGCCAAGGCGCCCGGGGCACGACCGCACATCCCGGTCGATCGGCGTGCTCCGATCGCTGCCTTCGCCGCAATCGCAGCCGACTACCCGGTGTTCCTCGTGACCCGCCTGGGCAGTCCCGGCCCGTAGGGCCGAAAGTCCCATCGGTCCCTGCTTCCGGCCCTACGGCAGCGGGCGGCCACCACCGTACGGTCGATGCGACGACAAAGATCCGGAAAGGAATCGCCGTGACCGCGGTTGTGCCCGACCTGCTGCAGACCCTCGCCGAACCCGACGAGGCCGACCTCGCCCGCCTCGACGCCTGGTGGCGGGCCGCCAACTACCTCACCATCGGCCAGATCTACCTCAAGGCCAATCCGCTGCTGCGCGAGACCTTGACCGCCGAGCACATCAAGCCCCGCCTGCTCGGCCACTGGGGCACCAGCCCCGGTCTTTCGCTGGTCTACGCGCACGTGTCACGGCTGATCCGGCACACCGGTCAGCAGGCCATCTACTTGGCCGGCCCGGGCCACGGCGGGCCCGCGCTCGTCGCCGCGGGCTACCTGGAGGGTACGTACTCGGAGATCTACCCGCAGATCAGCCGGAACGAGGAGGGCATGCGGAAGCTGTTCCGCCAGTTCTCCAGCCCGGGCGGCATCCCCAGCCACGTCTCGGTTACGACACCCGGCTCCGTCCACGAAGGCGGCGAGCTCGGCTACGTGCTGGTCCACGCGTTCGGCGCCGTGATGGACAACCCTGACCTGCTCGCGATCGCAGTGGTCGGCGACGGCGAGGCCGAGACCGGCCCGCTCGAGGGCTCCTGGAAGGGCGTCTCGTTCATCAACCCGGCCCGCGACGGCGCGGTCCTGCCGATCCTGCACCTCAACGACGCCAAGATCTCGGGCCCCACGGTCCTGGGCCGCAAGCACGCCGACGAGGTGCAGGAACTGCTCCGCGGCCACGGCTACGACGTCATCGAAGTCTCCGGCCAGGACCTGCCCGGCATGCACTACCGGTTCGCGGCCGCCCTCGCGCAGGCGTGGGGGCGCATCCGTGACATCCAGGCCGCCGCCCGCAACGGTGAGTGGGACGGGACCCGTCCGGTCTGGCCGTTGATCGTCCTCCGTTCGCCCAAGGGCTGGACCGGACCGGCTCAGGTCGACGGGGTCCAGGTCACCGGCACGTGGCGGTCGCATCAGGTGCCGCTGTCCGGTGTCCGGGACAACCCGGAGCACCTGGCCGTCCTCGAGCAGTGGCTCAAGTCGTACCGGCCGGAGGAACTGTTCGACGCGGACGGCGCACCCACCGCTCTGCTGCGGGAACAGGGACCCGAGGGAGACCTGCGGATGAGTGCCAGCCCGCACGCCAACGGGGGCCTGCTCACCCGCGAGCTGGACCTGCCGGACTTCCGCGGCTACGCCATCGAGGTCGCCGAGCCGGCGACCGGGCGGGCCGAGTCGACGCGCCGGCTCGGCGAGATGATGCGCGACATCTACGCCCGCAACCCTGAGACCTTCCGGTTGTTCTGCCCCGACGAGACCAACAGCAACCGGCTCGGCGCCATCTTCGAGGTCTCCGACCGCGCCTTCATGGAGCGGGTCATGCCCAGCGACGTCGCGCTCAGCCGCGACGGGCGGGTCATGGAGGTGCTCTCCGAGCACAACTGCCACGGCTGGCTCGAGGGATACAACCTGACCGGCCGGCACGGCATGTTCGCCACCTACGAGGCGTTCGCCATGGTCAGCGCCTCGCAGACCGTCCAGCACGGCAAGTGGTTGCAGGAGGCCAGTCACCTGCCCTGGCGGGCGAAGGTACCCAGCTTCAACGTGCTGCTGACCTCGACCGCGTGGCGCAACGACCACAACGGCTTCTCGCACCAGGGGCCCGGCCTGATCCAGAACGTCCTGACGCAGCGCGGTGACGTGGCCCGGGTCTACCTGCCGCCGGACGCCAACACGCTCCTGTCCGTGGCCGACCACTGCTTCCGGTCGCGTTCGTACATCAACCTGATCGTCATCGACAAGCAACCTCAGCTGCAGTACCTGACCATCGACGAGGCGATCGAGCACTGTGCCCGCGGCGCCGGGATCTGGGAGTGGGCCGGCACCGCCGACGACACCAGCGATCCGGACATCGTGCTGGCCTGCGCCGGGGACGTGGTCACGATGGAAACCGTTGCCGCCGCGCAGATCTTGCGCGACCGGCTGCCCGGCTTCAAGGTCCGCGTCGTCAACGTCGTCGATCTGATGACGCTGCCCCGGCAGAAGGACCACCCGCACGGCATGAGCGAGACCCGGTTCACCGAGCTGTTCACCGACACCGTCGACGTCGTCTTCGCCTTCCACGGCTACCCCGGCGCGATCCACCAGCTCGTGCACGGCCGGCCCGACGCCGACCGGTTCCGGGTACGCGGCTTCATCGAGCAGGGCACCACGACCACTCCGTTCGACATGACGGTCCGCAACCGGGCGTCGCGTTACCACCTCGTCATGGACGCCATCAACAACGCCCACCGCCTGCCCCGCGGCGCCGCCGGCCTCAAGGCCTGGTGCGAGGCACAGCTCGCTCGGCACGAGGCCTACGTGGTCGAGCACCTCGAGGACATGCCCGAGGTGCGGGACTGGTCCCTCAACCGCACGGAGAGTTGATCACCGATTCTTCCGACGGCGGCCCCGATGCTCGGGGCCGCCGTCGGCGTCGTTTCTCTATCCCCGTGCTGCGTTTGCTTCGACTACGTCAGTTAGTCGTTGCGCGTAGACACGTCCCGTAGATCAGTCTTCGATCTGGATGACATCGGTGGGTGGACGGCGTGGCGATGGAGGCACTGCGTCCGCCGCCTCGACGTAGCCCAGTCGCACGATCAGGTAGGGCTCGCCCACCCCGGACAGCAGCCGGCTCAGCAGACGGCGTGGCCACGCCACCTCGACGGCCTCGCTGATGGGCGCCGTCGCCAAGCCCTCGGTGGTGGCCTGCAAGAGAAGGGCTGACATGGCCTCGCCGGCACGCAGCAGGTCGAGCGGCGCGTCGGTTGTCCCGAAGATGATCACGTACGCGGCGCCCTCGTCGTGATCGGCGCCGGGGAGCATGCCGGGGGAGCCGTCCGGAAGGAAGTTGCGGACGGGCACCCGGCGCAGACTGGGCTGGACGGCGGTGGTGGGCGGCACCCCGTCGTCGGCCCAGGCCGGTCGGTGCGTCCACGTGGTCAGTTCGCTGTGATGCGCCGGGTCGAAGAAGTTCGCGTCGGCGGCCTCGTCAACCGAGATGGCCAGGACGTCGACAGCCCCGATCTCGCGGCGCTGCGTGCCACCCGGCGGCGGCCAGGGACATGCGCGCGTGATGCAGGGCGCCGCCGCAGCTGATCAACAACAGGCGGCCTTCGGCATCGGTGACCCCGAGACGGCGGGCCGGATCGGAGGACACCTCCAGCGACTCGTCGGTGAGTCGCCACTTCCACGGCTGGGTGTTGAAGACCGACGGCGCCCGCAGTGCCTCCCGGGCTGCCAATTCCAGAGCGGTGCGCGCTTCGGCGCGGGTGACGTCGTGCTCGGGCCCGGTCATGGCAACCTCCGGCTTCGCTGACTGACTTCACCGTCGCAGGTTGGGGAGCAGGGCGGTCAGGGCCGAAAGACCCGATTCTGTGGGCCGGCCGCGTCAGCGCATCGTGGCGATCGTCTTCTCCGTCGCCTTGCACCGGCGGCAGCGGTGAAACTGCGGCGAGTTGTACTCCCAGTTCGAGTATCGCCACGGGCCCCAGTCATGCTCGGTTCGAGTATCCGTCGTGCCGCATCGTTGGCAGCGACGGGCCTGTTCGCACCGATCAGCAGCGACGTAGGTGAAGTCGCCCCAAGTGTGGTGGACCTTCTCGTCCGTCTTCCCGCATGCGGCGCAGACACGCACGCTCTCGCATCGGACGCCCGGGAGCGACCACTGCCCCGTATGCAGGCCGATCGTGCACAGCAGCTTTCTGAGGACGTTCATCTCGACTCCCAAAAGAGGAGAACGGCCGTAGCCCTCAAGACGAACCTACGACGCGGGTGGGCAACGTGTCAGTGCCGAAAGACCTCCCAATGGTGTGCCTTCGACTCTGCCGGCCGCGGTGGTGCAAGCGGTCTCCTGGACGTGTAAGGAAAGGCCAGGCACCGAAAAAGGAGGGCCATCATGTTGAAGCGCAATCTGATCGCGGCGGGATACGCCATCCTGTTGCCCGTGTCCAGCACGGTTCTCGTCGTCCTGGTCGCCGCCGGCGTCGAAGGAGTCCGTTCCGGCGCACGCCGTCTCACCCATCGATGACCACACGTGGGATCGGCCGAGCGGATCCCACCGGGCCGATGGTTCGGCGCCTCCGATCACCGATCCGGCATCTGCTGCCCCGGACGATAATCCTGCTCCGCTACCTGTCAGTTACCGGCGCCATCGTCACTCTGCCCGTCCAGGCGGCGCAGGAGGCAACGCGGTTTGTTGTGCTTGTCGGTCATGCCCACAAGAAGCGCTGGTGGCGCCATTTCCGCCAAGCCGCCGCAGCGGACGTGTGGCTGGATGGCAGATGGCATCCCGCTGTCGGCGAAGTCAGTCCGGCGAACGGCGAAGCCGCGTCCCTCTACCGCCGCCGATTCCCGCGGGTAGCGGTGCCGGACAACGCAACTCTGGTGGACCTGCGCTTGAGCCCAGATCTCGTTGAACCTCCGTGACAGGCCGCTGTTTCCGGGGTGGTTCGCGACGGTGGCAGCGGGCGAGTTCGCCGGATTGGCCGTTTCGGCCGTCACCGGCGCGCTCACGTCCTGAGCACCGGCCGCCGCCGCAGTCGTGGCGATCCGTGAAGCGGGTGCCGTGGAAGGTACCGAAAGACCCTACAACGCCAACTCGGGTCGGCTGATCATGTGGATACGCCCGGCACGACATGGGCCGGGCGGGACGGTGAGGAGGCGTCATGACGCGTATCGAACAGGTCGTCAGCCCGCAGGTGCACCTCCGAGGCGATGTGACAGCGAAAGCTTCCGCGTACGCCGTCGCGAAGGTCGTCGCGGCGCTGCACCACGCTCCTGGTCCTGTGCTTCGCGCTTCGTTGACTCTGGACGCGGCTGCGCCCGGTGACCGTGCGGACGCCCACGTGGACATCAACGGAGTCGGCGTTCACGTTCACGGTGTCGGCTCGACGATGCAGGAAGCAGCCGACCTCATGCAGGAGCGGCTCCGCTCGCGGCTGCACCATCTTCGTCGCCGGCCCCAGCAGGGTCCGCGAATCATCTCGCCGGAACCTGGTGAGGCGATCGACGCGCGCTGACCGAGCAGGACGTTCCGGCCCTCTGATGAGCCGCCGCCCCTGGTGAAGACGCACTTCACCAGGGGCGGCTCTGCGCTTCGCGTCACTGCAGGAACATAGGCGGCAGAAAACGTGCGGACGATCGGCCGCCCAGGTCGGGACTATGGGCACTGCCCGGCCGTCGATCTTTCAACGAGGCTCGTGATCATGGACCTCGTACGTGACGATCTGATTTGGCCGGCCAGCGAGGATGCTCGAGCCGCTCTGGTCGAGTTCGGTCTGACCACAGCGTTCATGACTACCGTCTTCAGCCTTGTGCGCTGGGGGATCGGCACCGTGACACCCGCCGCCACGGCCGCCGAAGTGCGTTTGCGGGTGATTGTCGTTTCGGTGCTGGTCGCTCTGGTCATCGTAGGATTCGCCGTCTCCCGACCGGGCCGATTCAGCGGCGCCCACATGAACCCGGCGATCACCCTCGGCCTGTTCGCCTTCGGAGCCGTACCGGCCCGCCGGGTCTTGCCCTATTTGGCCGCCCAGGCGACCGGGTCGATCGCGGCCGCCGTGGTCACCAGAGTCTTGTGGGGGCCGGCGGTGGCGGAGGAGCCGATCAGGTGGACAGTCGTCCAGCCGGGACACGGCTGCAGTGGGTCAACCGTGGCGGTTGCCGAAGCGGCAACGCTCGCCGTCATCGTCGCGGTGATGTGCTGGGTGAAGACCCGCCGCCCCTGTTGGCCTCTGGCCTGGATCGTGGGTGGCCTGTTCGGGCTCCAGGGCGCAGTCCTGGGAACCCTCACCGGCGGGTCGGCCAACCCCGCACGGCAGCTGGGACCCGCCATCCTCTCCGGTGAGTCCCACCTGCTCGTCGTGTACCTGTTCGCCCCCATGGCTGGTGGGATGCTCGCCGGTTGGATCGCACGTCATGTCGGGCCAGGTCGTCGATTCGGCGAGCTCAGTGGTACCCGGCCCGCCGTGACTCACGGTGAGCGGCTTGGGAACTTCGTCGCACAGCACATCGTGCGACCGTGCCGCGACATCGCCGGACACGCTGACTCAGGGCAGGCATCGGGGACGGTAGGCGTTACTCGTCGTCGTCCCCTTCGGTCGTGGGCCGAGCCTGCTGGGGACCGGTCAGGTCGACGTCGGTGTCGGCGAGTGGGTGTGGTTCGCCGGTGAGTCCGGCGAGGGCGGCGGCGACTTCGGCGAGGGTGGCTTTGACGTAGCGGGCAGTGGTGCCGGCGTCGTTGGGTGTTTCGGCGTGTCCGGCGTAGGCGAGGGCTACGGCGTAGCCGTAGACGCGCTCGACCCAGGTGAGGGTGGGTGTGGCGTAGCCAGTGCGCGGAGACTTGTTGGGTGCCGAGCCAGGGCAGGGTTTTGCCGAGTCGGTCGAATAGGTAGCCGTAGCGGCGTCGTCCGGCTTGCCGGCCGTTGCGGTAGCGCAGCAGCGGTTGGTCCTCGAGCGGCCCGCGTTCGTCGATGTGCAGCTGGAGGAACGCTACCAGAGTGGGGGAGACCGGCTGCCAGCGGAAGGTCTCGCCTTTCTCCCGCAACAGGATCATCCGATAGCTCTCTGCTGCCGACGCCTTGACAAGTGAGGTGCCGTTCGTGGCACGGTCCCCGGCTCAGCCGTGGGGTGCGCCGACGCGTCGCTCGTGTTCGGTCATCTGCAGCATGGGGGCCCAGAGGGCTCGGTCCAGGGCGCCGAGAAGGTAGTCCTCGGGCGGGAGGACACGTGGCAAGGGGACGTAGGTGGGTTTCCAGTCCCGGGACCAGTGGATGATGCCCCGTACCCGGGAGGGCGTCCGCCTGTCGGCGGGCGGGTCGGGCAGCTCTGGCGGTGTCCATCGGTGGCCGGTGGTGCGTTCAAGCTCGTCGGCCTGGGCGTGCAATGCCTCCCTGGCCACGCTGCGGAACTCCTCGTATTTCGCGCGCTTCATCGGGTTGACCAGCACCAGCCGTTCCGGTGGCAGTTCTCGCATCACTTCGCCCAGCTCCCACAACGTGCCGGCGCCGCGGCCGAGGACCAGGACCACCAGCCGCGCGTCACGCACGAGCTTCCGTACCGGTGCTTGCCAGTCGTTGGGAAGCTGCATCCGCAGGATGCCGTTGTTCGGCGCGCGCTCGCCGGGCACGCCGACCGCGATCATCGGGCTGCCCGCCCAGCGCAACGCGGTCTCCAGCCGCTCCTCCTCGCTGCGCGCCAACATGAACAGGCCTGGGATCAGCGGGCGGAGCCCCAGCATGGGGAACGGTTTGGCGAGCTGAGGGTCGTCGCTGAAGTTGCGCAGATACAACACGTACGAGCCGGCCGGCAGCGGCGTGAACGACGGTATGACGCCGACGCGGAGCCGGACCGCGCGGCGGAACGCGTTCTTGGCGACGATGAGGTTGAACGCACCCAGCAGGACGAAGAAGGCGCGCAGTGCCCACCACCCCGCCGGGCCGAGACCTTCCGGCGGGGGCAAGAAGCAGGCGCTGACCGTGAAGACCCCACCACTGGTGAGGACCGCACCGACCGCGAACCACTTTGTGTACTCCTGGTAGGTGCCTCTGATGACCTGCGGGCCGAACACCGGCTCGGCGGCGCCGATGCCGGCGTGGAGACGCCGGTAGTCGCTCAACCGGGACGACGCCACCTGCGCTCGCCAGCGGTTGCGCTCGCCCTGTTGAAACGCGTAGATCCCGAGGAACACGAATCCCATCTGCACCACGTAGGACTGGGAGCCGGGCAGCAGGTCCACCCACGACCAGAGCTCCATGTAGCCGACAACGGTGATCCCCACCCCCAGCAGGCAGGAGATCATCCCGATGTACAGGTTGGACCGGGCGGCGGCTCGGAGGTTCGAGGGCAGACTATGGTCCTCCCACCGCTTCGCCACGTGCCTCCCTCAGCCACCTTCTCGGCTCCGCGCCCTCGGCAGAATGCCCAGTGTGGACCGTTTCCGCGAGACGAGTCAACAGCGAGTCCCGCTGCACAGCGGCTGGCTCAGTTCACGAGCCAGCTGTGCGAAGAGGTCGCCAAACCGTTGCGTCAGGCCCCGACGCCCTCCGTTGCGGCGATCCTCGCCCAGCGCCAATGCCGGCGTGCCAGCTCGGAGGGCGCAATCTCCATCCGGTGGATCCGGCGGTGGGCGGCGCCGGCGGCGGCGAACACGGTGACAGTGGTACTGGCGAGGCCGATGAACCCGCTCCTCACGGTGGGGACTACGCCGGTGGCGAGGGGTTTGGAGGTGGTCGGGTCGTTCATCGCGGTCCTCTTTCCCTGTCGGTGCGGTACCTCACGATCGCGCGTACGGGTACCGGACGGCTTCATTCGCACCGGATGCGCCGCGGGTACCGGCCGTCACGGCAGCGCGCGCCGACGACCTTGTAACGGTGTGATCGGGGCCATTGCCGGGGGACTCACGGGCGGTCTGACCTCGATCGGCGAGCACGGCCTCCAGGGCTTGAAAGCTGGGCTGGATGATCTGCTGTCTCTGACGAACTGATTGCCTGGCCTGTACATGTTGACCGGCAAGATCGCTTTGGTGGACCGCGCCGCCATCGCCGTACTGATCTACCGGCCGGCCGCCGACGGATTCTTCGACTTGATACCTGTCTGGGTCCCCGCCGGCCGACGTCGGGCAGTAATCAGATGGCGCGTACGACGCCCCCACCACGCCGTCGGCCAGCAGGAGTTGCCGGCGGCCGGCAGTGGGTCTACGTGCCCCACAACGTGCCACCGAAGTCCGTGACGCACTTCTTCTTCCCGTTATGGCGTGACAACGGATGACCGCACCTGAACCAGCGGTTATCAGCGGGCGGGCCCTACCAGCAGATCCTCGCCATGTTCACCAGCAACCACGATGGCCTGCGCCGACGCTGACCAGCGCCCGGTCGAGGTGGTCGAACTGCTGCACGGTCTTGTCGACGAACGGCTCGGCGCGCAGCCGGGTGGCGGTGTCGACGCTGTCGACCACCATCGGGACGTGCAGCGCGGCCACGGTGCCGCCGGCCCGTTCAGCCAGGGTACGGGGCGAGGTCGAGTGAGTTCACCTGCAGGTACTTGCGCTGGTTGGCCTTGGGCTGGGCAGCCTGGCGGGCCTCCATACCCATCCGTGCCAGCAGCGCGTCCACGAAGCCCCGGGACGGGCACACGTTCACGCTCGACCTTGAACCGAGTAACAAGCTCACCGATCTGTCCGTACGGGCGGTCGGCGAGCGTGCCCATCTCCTCTCAGAGTTGTTCCGCCAAGCCGGCGCTGGGCGCACACGGCCGATGGGCCTGGCCAGGATGGGCTGACACCGACCGGTGCCCCGGCCGCGACAATAACCATTACAGTCGCATTCGTGAGCGCAGATCAGGGTCTTGTCCGGGTGTCCGACTCGTTCGGCGTACGCCGTTCCCGAGCCGGATCGATCCTCGCGGATGACGGGACGAACTATCAGGTCAAGTGGGATGACACCGATGAGGAAGAGCTTGTCCCACGGGGCGCCGGCGTTCACGTCGCGACGAGGGGTTCGCTGCGTTTCCTGGCTCTGTCCGACTCCCGGCTGTTCCACGCCGTCTTCGCCCAAGAGCCCCTCGCGGTGGTTCTCCACCTGTTGGCCGAGTCGTCGGTCCCGCTGAAGGTGCGGGAGATCCGGGAGCGTCTGGCCGAGCTCGGTCTCCGGAACGAGACCTGGGCCCGGCACGGGCCCCGCGCGCTGGCGGTTCTGCCCAAGTGGCCAAATGTCGTCCGACGGCAGAAGGGCGACACTCTGGCCTACGCCTGGATGGGGGACGACCTTCCCGAACTCCCGTCAGAGGCCGAGCCTGACCCGGAGCCGGCACCTACGCCCGCACCTGTGTCGAAGCCCGCTCCTTCTCCCGCCAAGCCGATCGCGGCTGCGACGCCGGCCGAACCGGCGGTGCCGTCCGCTGAGCGCCTTCGGCGCCAGATGAGCGCCGCGCGGAGCCTCGGCGAGGTCGCTCGCCTGCTCACGCTCCCGAGAGAGTTCGTGGCTGAGCTGTCACCGGAGGTGGTCGCTTCCGCGCTCCGCCGGGTCGCCGCTGAGGATCGGCTGGTCGCGGGCTGGCTCGACGCCCTGACCGCCTCCGGGCCGATCGGTGCGCTGACCGAGGAACTGGCGACGGCCCGGGCGGCGAACGCCGCACTCCAGAGCCGGGTCGATGAGCTGGAGGAGTGGTGGACGGCCCTTGAGCAGAGCACCGATCCAGGCGCCGCAATCCGTCAGCCGGGTAGCTGAGGAGCTTCCGGCGCGCCGGCTCGGAAGTGCGCAGGTAAGGCGATCCGCACCGCCTTGTATTTTTCCTTGCTAGAACACGCCGATTTCTGTACTCGGTGGCGGGATACGGAAGGCCCCCGGGGCCGCCCTGGAGGAAGGCTCGGTCGGGTGCGGCGACGACAAGCCCTTCTCCGCCGGACCGAATACTGCAGGCTCCCAATACCGTCTCCTCACCAGCAGAGGAAGATCACCGTCGAGGCGATCGTCGGCGGGATCACCGGCGTCATCGAGGACCCGCGGACGCTGCTGCTCGGCCGCCGGCTGCGCTACATCGCCCGGACCGTGCCGCTCGCGCTGAGCCAGCGCCAGGAGATCGCCCGACTGCTCACCGCTTGACCGGCGTCCACCCATGGCCGCAGTCGCTGCCCGCGGCCTGGATCGGCCGGCTAGACCGACGCGAGCCTCAGCCCCACGTCCGAGTCGAGCCGTTGCTGATCGCCGAGATCGTGGTCGACCAGGCGTACTTCCCCGGACGCTTCCGTCATCCCGTACGGCACCTGTGCTTACGCGCTCACCTTGATCCGGCCGACGTGGAACGGTGGCGGCCGTAGGCGAGCCCGCCGACGCAGGCGAACAGGTCGACCAAATGCCTCGAAGTCACCGCGCTCGGCTAACACGTCGAGAAGCCGGTGAGCGGCCCAAGACTCACTAGCATCGGCGTAGGCGCGCAGCGCGTCGGTATCGCCGTGCTCAACCCACAGCTTGACCGACAGCTCGTTCAGCCGGCAGGTGGCTGGCGGCTGCACGCCCCGGGCGTCTCGTTTAAGAAACTTTAAGGAACGCTTGCTCGGCATCATGAACTGCTGCACATGGTTGCTCGTATATCTCGGCACAAGCAGTACCGAGACGAAGAGGAGCCGTGCATGTATCGACGCGGAGTCAGCAGCTATCGACGCGGAGCCAGCGGCCGGACGCGCAAGCTGGTGATTGGAGGTGTCGCCGCAGCGCTGCTCGGCTCGGCTCTCGCGGTCGGCACGGGGATGAGCCAGGCCGCCGAACAGGGCAACGCCGGAGCCGGCTCCGGCAACATTGACGCTTTGGTGCCGGCGCTGGGTTTCAGCCCGGGCGATCCGAACGCGACGGCCGACCGGGTGGGCCCTACCGGGGTAAATGTTCCCGGTCGCTGCCCACCCACTCAAGCCCAAGTGAACGCGCAGGTAGCGCTCAAGAATGCGAACCTTCCGAGTGGAACGGACCTTGAGAGCCGCATCCAACGTTTTGAAAAGACCTTGTCGGCGATTCAAGACTTGAAGTGCCCCGCATCTTCCACGACTTTGCTGGGCCGCTTGAATTCCTTGACCGCGCTGCGCGGAAAAGCGAACCGTGATGACGTCCTGCGTGGTTTGGGTTTGAACGAAACGCCGGCGGATAGAGCCGCCGCCGCAGGATCCGGTGACGCGGCCGCGAGTGGAGCGACGGGTAACGCCGGAGCCGGCTCCGGTGACATCAATGCGTTGGTGCCGGCGCTGGGTTTCAGCCCGGGCGATCCGAACGCGACGGCCGACCGGGTGGGCCCTACCGGGGTAAATGTTCCCGGTCGCTGCCCACCCACTCAAGCCCAAGTGAACGCGCAGGTAGCGCTCAAGAATGCGAACCTTCCGAGTGGAACGGACCTTGAGAGCCGCATCCAACGTTTTGAAAAGACCTTGTCGGCGATTCAAGACTTGAAGTGCCCCGCATCTTCCACGACTTTGCTGGGCCGCTTGAATTCCTTGACCGCGCTGCGCGCAAACGCGAACCGTGATGACGTCCTGCGTGGTTTGGGTTTGAACGAAACGCCAGCGGGATAAAGCCGCGGGGAAGGCGGCGCCGCAAAACGCGCCAGCGAAACGCGGCTCGCAGAGCGGCGCCGCGGACAACGGCAACCTGATCCTTCGCGGGTCCTGATCCACCGCACGGAACCGCCTCGCCGGAGGCCCTCGCACCACGCGGGTCTCCGGCGCGTCCGTGTGTCGGCCATGCGCTCGGTGATCTTCGGCGAGCAGGCTAGCAAGCCCTTCGACTCTGCGCTGATGCTCGCTGGGCCGCGGCCCAGCGGGGCGGCACAGTGGTGCAGCGAAGAATCGGCGGTAGTCGGAACCAATCCATCGCAGGTTCAGACTGCAGCTGCGGCCAAGCCTGGCACCATGCCTTGGTCGCCCTTGGCGCCCAACCCCGATTGATTCGCTCCTACCGGCCACAGGTCAGCGGCAAGGCAGAACGCTTCAACCGCACTATGGCCGACGAACGGCTTCACGCCCGACCCTTTCATGGGCCGTGACCGCTGCTGAGGCTATTAACGTGCCGCTGGCGGCATCGAACTTTGGCGTAGGCGCTGAAGTAACCGACGGCCAGGGACAGCACGCGTTATTCAAGCCCTCGGGAGGGCGGCCGTCGCTGGAATCCGGAGTTCCTTCCCGATGGCCCAGGCCAAGACTTTCGCCTGCTTGAGATCATCGGACCCGGACCTCCTCGATGCGTACGGGACGGTGCTCCGCGGCCGAACGACCGCAGGCCTCGGCGATCCAGTCAGCCTCGAGACCGTCGGCGACCGTGCACGGCGACGGCTGCTTCCCGGCGGCGACATCAAGGAACGGTTCGAATTCGGTGCGGAAGGCGTCGGCGAAGCGGTCCATCAAGAAGCGATGCGGATGGGGGTCGGCACCTGCAGCACCCGGCATTGCGTTGCGCACCGGCCACTTCGGGTCGATGCCGGCAGCGATGCTGTCGGCCGAACCGTGCACCTCCAGCCGTACGTCGTAGCCGCGGCCGTTGTAACGGGTATTGGACACGACGCCCAGGGTGCCGTCGGCGAAGGTGATGACGCCCGAAGCGGTTCTCACGCCTAAGGACGCCTGATCTTGCCTCCGCCGGTCTGACGCAAAGTTCTCGGGATGCGATTGCCGTGTTGCTATCCACGGTGTTGAGCTCCGGACATCGCGGTCGTCTCGGACGATCGAGGCACCTTCCGGATCACGACGCATCGTCTATCTCACCTGCAGGCTGGTGCCCGGCGGTGGTGTTCGCCGGCCGCAGGTTACCGGGTGCTGCTGGCCGCCTATCCGAACGGTGACCTGCTGGTAGTACATCCGCCCGCGGTCCTGGACGCGGTGGTGAACCAGGTCCACGCCGACGCGCTCGGGGGTCGGCGCGATGGCTGAGCCGACGATCGATCAGGCCGGCCTGCAGGCGCCTCGGCTGCTACTGGAGCGGATGGGTATTTCTCCTGACGACCTGGTGGCGGGGGCGCCGGTGCGTCCCGAGGATCCGACCTTCGCCGAGTATGTACCACTGGTGGCCGCATCGATCTCACCGGGGCTGTTGCGGGCGCACGGTCTCGCCGACACCACCCGGCCCGGCGACAACACCCCCCGGATCATGCGTGCGACAGGGGCAGTAAGTCATACCGGACCGAGCGACCGAGCAGTCCCCGGCTGGGGACGATCAAAAAGGTAACGGG
>NZ_JAHWFK010000043.1 GCF_019710575.1 Paractinoplanes polyasparticus
TTATCAAGCACCCTGTTGAGTTCTCAAAGAACAACCACACCCGGCCAACCGCTCCGGGGCACTCGCTCAACTTTACTAGGTCTTCCCGGCGTTGTCAACCGGTTTATCCCGGTTGGTGCCGCTTCGTCCCAGTAACCCCGCGTCCTGAGGCGCGCAGCATCGCTGCGATCCGCAGTTCGAAGGATTTGGCAGGACGTCCGCTTGCGGATCTCTCCGCTGCCGCGTCCGTTTCCCTGCCGGCTCGCAAAACATTACACGCGCGTTCCCTGGGCTCCAAATCGGGTACCAGTCTGACGCGTATGGGCAGGTCAGCGCAGGGAAATCGTCAAGGTTGCGCCACCTCGACCTGGCCCGCCTCCACCCGCACGCGCAGCAGGGGTTGATGGTTCGCCGCCGGCCCGTGCACGACAACTCCGTCCCGGAGCCGGAACGTGCTGCCGTGCCAGGGGCACACCACGCAGGCGTCCTTCCCGGTTCCGACCACGTCGCCCTCGCCCAGGGGGCCGGTCTCGTGTCCGCACCGTTCGAGCATGGCGGTCACCGAGCTGCCCTCGCGCCACAGCAGCACTGGGACGTCTCCCACGGTTCGTACGGCCGGCTTGCCCTCGGGCAGCGAGGCGAGCGAACCCACCGACGTCCACTCCGCCGGCACCCGATTCAGGTCGGGCGCCGCCTGGTTCATCCCGCCCCCTCGGGAGTACGAGATGTGGCCGCCCAGATAGGCACCCAGCCCGGCCACCGACAAGCCGGCGTAGCTCAGGGCCCGGCCCGAGCGTCCGCGTAGACGGGCGACCAGCGACGCCGTGTAGAGCCCGACCGCCACCACGTTCGCCGTCGCATGGACGAGACCGACGCGCTGCTTGTCCTTGGTCATCTGCGACCAGTCGGTCCATCCGGCTGCGACCGCCGGCGCCACTCCCGCCGTGCCGACCGCGATGAGCACGGTCGAGGCCCGGCGCTGACCGGGAAGGAGATCGAGCACGCCGGCCGAGATGAACGCGCCCACGGGCACCTGCACCAGCACGGGGTGCAGGGCATGGCCGATCCATACCCCGTGCAGCGTGTCCCGCAGGCGCTCGGGCGTCTTGAGGATCGCCGCCTGCACCTTGTCGATCACACCGTCGAGCGAACGGGTCGTCTCCAGCCGGTTCAGTAACTGCATGACCGAGGGGTTCCCGCTGAGAGGTCCGCGAAACGCCGTGAGGGCATAGCGTGCCGGTCATGAATGGCTTGATCGCACCCGGTTTCGAGGCTGTCGGCGACGCTTTCGCCACCGATCCGCGCGGAGGCTCGGCGCTGACGATCCTGCGCGGCGGCGAACCGGTCGTCGAGCTGGTCGAGGGCTGGCGCGATGCCGCCCGCACCGACCCGTGGCGGCCCGACACCCTGGTCAACGTCTATTCGACCGGCAAGCCTGTCATCGCCATGGCGGTGGTGCTGCTGGCCGACCGCGGCCTGGTCGATCTCGACGCGCCGATGTCCCGCTACTGGCCGTCGTTCCGAACCCCGGCGTCCGTACGCCAGGTGCTCTCCCACACCGCCGGCCTTCCCTCGTTTCCCGTGCCCCGCCCCGCCTCCGCCTACAGCGACTGGGACCTGCTCTGCGGCGACCTGGCCGCGGCCACACCCGAGTACGAGCCCGGCAGCGTGGCCGCCGAGCACGCCCTGACGTACGGCCACCTGCTCGGTGAACTGGTACGCCGCGTCGACGGCAGATCGCCGGCCCGGTTCATCGCCGACGAGCTCCCGTACGACTTCGGCTTCGCCCTGTCCGATGAGGACATCGGCCGTTGCGCCGAGCTGGAGTTCGACGCCCCCGACTGGCCGGACCGCAACGCCGGCGCCCCCGGCTCCCCGAAGAACCGCGCGATCAGCAACCCACCAGGCGCCCGCGACCTGGCCGTCATCAACAGCACGGCCTGGCGCCGAGCATCGGTGCCCGCGGTGAACCTGCACGCCACCGCGACCGGCATCGCCCGCTTCTACGCCGATCTGCTGGCCGGCAAGCTGCCCTCCCCGGCAATTCCGCAGTACACCGGGCCCGACCTCTTCATCGGCGAGGAGATCACGTTGGGCCTCGGCGTCCAGCTCGAGCCGGACGGCACCTGGGGGCACGGCGGCCTGGGCGGCTCGGCCGGCTATGCCGACCCGTCCCGCAACCTGGCGATCGCCTACGTGAGCCGCCGCCTCGCCGACTTCGCGGTGCTCGACCGGGTCGACGCCGCACTACCGCGCTGAGAATTCTCAAGCAGCGGCCACCGCGACCGATTCTGAACTGTCGCGGAATGAGGGTTCACACGGAGATGGCCGCGAGGGAGCGGTGGCGGACCGGGCTGGTGCCCGCCACACTCACGGCGGTTTCCGCTTGCCGGTGCCCGCGACGTCGCCGAACACCCGGCGTCGCGGGCACCGTCACAGCTGGGCGCGTCAAGAATGGGAATCGGCCCGGAAAGCAAAACGCCCACCGTGCGTTTCCGCAGGTGGACGGTGCTCAGAGCCCGGCGAGAGGCCTGGTGGCCAGGGGCGGGGTCGAACCGCCGACCTTCCGATTTTCAGTCGGACGCTCGTACCAACTGAGCTACCTGGCCTTGCTGGTGCATTGCGGTCCTGACGGGACTTGAACCCGCGACCTCCGCCTTGACAGGGCGGCGAGCACTCCAACTGCTCCACAGGACCTTGCTATTCAAATATCTTGCTTTCCAACTGCTCGGTCAGTCTAGCGAACCGTGCTGGTCGCTAACCTACCAGTACCCCCAACGGGATTCGAACCCGTGCTACCGCCTTGAAAGGGCGGCGTCCTGGGCCACTAGACGATGAGGGCAACGCCATCAGTATTGCACGTCTGCAATGCTGTTCGGCTTTGACCCCAACCGGGCCCCCGCTTGAGGCTTGGAAAGCATACGTGATCCACCGCCCCGCCTCCAAACCGGTATTCCCTTTCGGGCGGCGGTGCCCTGACCAGCACAAACGTCAGCGGGTAGCGGCCACGACGGTGTTGACGGCGTCTTCCAGGCTGGTGAGCTGGACCACGCCCTCGGGCAGTTCGTCCGGCCAGCCGGGGCCGGCGGCGGCGGTCAGCATGGGTGGACGGGGGGCCGCGGCCACCTGCGCCAGCTGGTCGGGGTCGGACGAGGTGGGTGTCTGCGACCAGAGCACGACCACCGTGGGGCCGGTGCGGTCGATGGCGTCGGCCAGGGCTTTCGGTGGCACACGGGCGCCGAGCAGGCGGCTGGGGATGCCCACCTCGGCCAGGGCGGCGGCCAGAGCCTCCAGCGGCAACGTGTGCTGTTCCTCGTCGGCTGCGGCCAGCAGCACCCGGGGGGAGGCCGAACTGTCGGGGCGCGGCACCGAGCTCAGGACCTCGGTGACCGTACGGGAAAGCAGGTGTTCGACCTCGATGAAGCGGCGGGTGGACTCGTAGCGCTCGCCGATCCCGATGAGCACCGGCATGGCCACCTCTTCCCAGGCCCGGATCACGCCGTTCTGGGTCACCACCATCTCGAGGATGTCGCGCATGGCCGGCGCGTCCAGGCGCATGGCGGCGCGAGCCAGTCCCCGGGCCGCGGGAGTGACTGAGCCGAGCGCGATGGCGTGTCCGCCGCCGTCGCGGGTGCGCGGCAACTCGACCTCGTCGGTGGTGAGCGGTGTCCGTTGCGCCCACGCGGCGGCTTCGGCCGGGGCGACTCCCTGGGCGGTGAGCCGCCGCATCACCTGGAGGCGATCGAGATCCTGTTCCGTGTAGCGCCGGTGGTGCCCCGGCAGGTGTTCGCTCGGGCCCAGCCCGTACCGCTGGTGCCACGTCCGCAATGTGGTGACCGCCACCCCGAGGCGGCGGGCCACTGCCCCTGCGGTGAGTCCGTCACCGGCCATCGGGCTGGGCCGGCCTGGCTTCGAGCGCTAGGCGCTGGGTGACGCCGAGGAGCCAGGGCGCGTACGACCGGGGATCGCTCTCAGCCTCGGCCAGAAGCACCGGCACCGAGACCCACCGCAAGTCGGCTACCTCGTCCGGGTCGGGCGACGGTCGTACGCCGGAAGGCAGATCCCCGACGAGCACGTGGTCGTACTCGTATTCGACACGACCGGTGGCCGGATCCTCCGCGTAGTACGCGTAGACGCCCACCTCGGTGAGCTCCACGCCGTCGACCCCGAGCTCTTCGACCAGACGCCGCGCGGCCGCGACGGGCAACGCCTCGCCCGGCAGCGGATGGCCGCAACACGTGTTCGCCCAGCGCAGCGGGAACCGCGTCTTCACGGCCGCCCGCTGTTGCAGCAGCACCTGCCCGAACTCGTCGCGCAGGAAGACCGAGAACGCCCGGTGCAGCCGGCCCGGCGCCTGGTGCGATTCGGCGACCGTGGCCGTGCCGAGGGCCCGCCCCTCGGCGTCGACCAGCTCGACCAGGTGGGCTTCGCGCGCGGTCACGACGTCGCCCGGGTGACGCGGGCGGCGGCCAGCTTGCCGCTGATCAGCACCATCGGCACACCCACACCGGGCTGGGTGCCGGAGCCGGTGAAGACCACGTTGTCGAGGCCGGGGTGCAGGTTGGCCGGCCGGAAGGGGCCGGTCTGGGCGAACGTGTGCGCGGCGGCGAACGGCGTGCCGGCGGCCATGCCCTGGTCCTCCCAGTCGGCCGGTGTGATGATCTGCTGCACCTCGATGCCGTCGCCGAAGCCGACGTAGCCACGCATTTCCAGGGTGCGGACCAGCGACGACGCGTACCGCTCGGCGAGACCGCCGCGCCAGTCCATCGGTCCGGAGACCAGATTCGGGGTGGGGGCGAGCACGTAGTAACTCTGCCGTCCCGCGGGCGCGGCCGACGGATCGGTGTGCGTCGGGTTGGTCACCAGCAGCGAGGGGTCGCTCATCAGCAGCCCCTTGCCGATGACCTCCTGGAACGTGCCGCGCCACTTCGATCCGAAGTGGATGTTGTGGTGCGCGATCTTGCTGTACTGCCGGGTCGAACCGATGTGCAGAACCACGCAGGAGGGTGAGTACTTGAGGTTGCGCTGCCGCCGCGGGGGAAGCAGGTCGCGCTTCGCGATGGGCAGGTCCGGGTTCAGTACGACCACGTCGGCCGGGATCCGCGAGCCGTCCTCCGTGATCACCGCGGTCGCCCGGCCGTTGACCGTCTCGACCTCGGTCACCGTGGTCTCGTAGCGGAACGTCACGCCGTGCTTCTCAGCCGCGCCGGCCAGAGCGCGGGGGACGGCGTGCATGCCGCCCTTGGGAAAGAAGACGCCGGCGACGGAGTCGAGATAGGCGATCACGGCGTAGATGGCCAGCGCGTCGTGCGGCGCGAGACCCGCGTACATCGCCTGGAACGAGAAGATCCGCTGGGTCCGGGGATCCCGGAAGTACTGGTTGATCTTCGGTTGCAGCCGCCGGAACCCACCCAGGCCGAGCAGCTTCAGCAGGTTGAGGTTGACCAGGTCGAGCGGGGTGTCGAGGTTGCGGTCGATGAAGTGGTTGCGTTCGAGCTGCCACAGCTGCCGCGCGAAGTCGACGAACCGCAGGTAGCCGTCGGCCTCCCGCGGCCCGCAGACCCGGCTGATCTCGGCCGCCATCCGTACCGTGTCGGTGCGTACGTCCAGCGTGGACCCGTCGGGATAGAAGGCCCGGTAGGCCGGGTCGAGCGGCGTCAGCTCGAGCCAGTCGGACAGGTTCTCGCCGACGGCGTTGAGCGGCTCGGCGATCAGCTCGGGCATGGTCAGCACGGTCGGGCCGGTGTCGAACTCGTACCCCTGCAGGCTGAGCCGACCGGCCCGCCCACCGGGCACGGCCTCGCGCTCGACGACCGTCACCTGCCGCCCGGCCGCGGCCAGATGCAGGGCGCAAGCCAGCCCGCCCAGTCCTGCGCCGACCACGACCACGTGGTCGGTCGGTCCTGTCACGGTTCTCATCGTGTGCACCTCCGGTTGAACATCATGCCGGGCGGTGCGTGACACGAACCGCAAGCTCGATGAGCGCCGCACGCGCTTCTTCGTGGATCGGGGCCTGGGCCAGGGCGGCGACGCCGTCGGCGACCCGCTCCTGAATCATCGCCTCGAGCCGGGCGGGCGCGCCGGTCTCGGCGATGATGCCGGCGCGACGCTCGATCTGGGCCTGGCTGAAACCGCCCTCGGTGAGGGCGTAGGTAGAACCGCCGGAGCCGTCGGCGGGGTTGACGGCTCCGGCGGGGTCGAGGGTCAGCTCGGCCCGCTGGGCCGGGGTGGCCAGCTTGCGGGCGAGCATGAGGAGGGCGGTGGGCTTTCCGGTACGCAGGTCGTCGCCGGCCGGCTTGCCGGTGACCGCGGGATCGCCGTACACGCCCAGAAGGTCGTCGCGAAGCTGGAACGCCTCGCCGACCGCGAGCCCGTAGGACCCGTAGGCCTGCTCGGTCTCGGGCTGGACGACGCCGGTCAGCGCGAGTCCGAGCTGCAGCGGGCGTTGGATGGTATAGCTGGCGGTCTTGTGGCGGGCGACGAGCAGGGCGCGGTCGACCGACCAGGCGCCGGGCTGGTTCTCGCCGAGAATGTCGAGATACTGCCCGGCTATCGCTTCGACGCGCATGCGGTCGTAACAGGCGCGGACGGTGGGCGGAGCCTCGGAACGGGCCAGCAGCTGGTCGGCCCAGACGAGGCAGAGGTCGCCGATGAGGATCGCGGCGGACGAGCCGAAGCGCTCCGGGTCGCCGATGCTGCCGTCGTTCTCGTGCTGTCCGGCGAAGATGCGGTGCGCGGTGGGCCGGCCCCGGCGGGTGTCCGACTCGTCCATCACGTCGTCGTGGATCAGCGCGAACGTGTGCATGAGCTCGAGCGCGGCAAAGGCCGGCAGCACCGGCTCGACCGGCGCGCCGGGCCCGGTGGAGCCCCGCCAGCCCCAGTACGCGAAGACCGGGCGCAGCCGCTTGCCGCCGGCGTGCACCAGGTCGCGGGCAGTGCGGGCGAAACGGCCGAGGGCCGGATCGATCGAATCCAGCGACCCGATCTGGGCGGCCAGGAAGTCGGCCAGCGTCCCCTGGATCGCATCGATCAGCGTGTGCGGCGAGGCACCCTGGCGGGGAATACCCCTGTGCCGGTTTCCCTCGAGCGTGTCGTTAGCCACGACCAATACCGTACCCTTGCTTTGAAGTTGCGTCGATTCGTGCGTCGATTTTTCTCCGGAGGCCCCCCGTGGACGTCGATCTGGCCGCTGCCTACGAGCGGTGCCGCGAGCTGCACAAGCGGCACGGGCGCACCTATTACCTCGCCACGAGGCTCCTTCCGTCCTGGAAGAGACGGCATGTGCACGCCCTGTACGGCTTCACCCGGTATGCCGACGAGATCGTCGATCAGACCTCCGAACTCCCCGCCGCCGAGCGGGCCGCCCGCCTGAACGAATGGTCCGAGGCGTTCGTCGCCGGCCTGCGCGGCGAGCCCGTCGACGACCCACTGCTGCCCGCGGTGCTGCACACCATCGCGGTGTTCGACCTCGAGGTCGACGACTTCGCGACGTTCCTACGCTGCATGGCGATGGATCTCACCGAGACCTCGTACGGCACGTACGACGACCTGCTCGACTACATGGAGGGCTCGGCCGCCGTCATCGGCACGATGATGCTGCCGATCCTCGGCTCGAACGATCCGGCCGCCGCCCGCGAGCCCGCCCGCCAGCTCGGGTTCGCCTTCCAGCTCACCAACTTCATCCGCGACATCGCCGAGGACCTCGAGCGCGGCCGCGTCTACCTGCCCGAATCGCATCTCGGCCGGTTCGGCGTGACCCGCGACGACCTCGCCCGCGGGCTGGCCACCCCCGAGATCAAAGAGCTGGTCCGGTACGAGATCGGAGTGGCCCGCGAGCACTATGCGGCCGCCGCGCCCGGCATCGTGATCCTCGAACCGGCGTCGCAGGCCTGCATGCGGACGGCCTTCGCCCTCTACGGCGGCATCCTCGAAGAGATCGAGGCCAACGACTACGACGTCTTCGCCCGCCGGGCCACCGTGCCGAACCGGCGCCGGGCCGCCGTCGCGGTGCGCAGCCTGCTCACCCGGGCCGGCACCCCCGTCCGGACGGCGGCCTGACATGAAGACCGCCGTCGTCCTGTTCACCCGGGACCTGCGGGTACACGACAACCCCGCACTCGCCGCCGCCTGCGCGAACGCCGAGCAGGTGGTGCCGCTCTTCGTGCTCGACCCGGACCTCACCCGGCTGTCGCCCAACCGCACCCGGTTCCTGCACGAGTCGCTGGCCGACCTGCGGACCGCGCTCCGCGAACGGGGCGGAGACCTGGTGATCCGGATCGGCGACCCGGTGGCCGAGGCGATCGAGCTGGCCCGCTCCACCGGCGCCGAGGGCATCGGCATGGCGGCCGACGTCAGCCAGTACGCCCGCCGCCGCGAGGAGCGGATGCGCAAGGAGTGCGAACGGCACCGGATCGCGCTGCGGCTGTTCCCCGGTCTGACCGTGGTCGACCCCGGGGCGCTGCGGCCCGGCGGAGGCGGTGACTCGTACCGGGTCTTCTCGCCCTACCACCGCGTCTGGCGGGCGGCCCGATGGCGGGACGAAGTGGCCGCACCCGCCACGGTCACGCTGCCGCCGGGGATCGCGCTGGGGCAGCTGCCGGCGATCCCGGAAGGCGAGTCGCCCGACGCTGCCCCGGGCGGTGAGACCGAGGCCCGGCGGCGGTTCGCGACCTGGTTGCGGCACATCGGGCCGTACCCCGAGCTGCACAACGACATGCCCGGCGACGGCACCAGCCGGCTCAGCCCGTACCTCAGGTTCGGTTGTCTGTCGCCTTTGGAGCTGACGAGGGCGGCGATCAACCACGAGGCCGAGGAGTACGCGCGGCAACTCTGCTGGCGGGACTTCTATTACCAGGTCGCGCTGACGTTCCCCCAGCTGTCGACCCGGCCGCTGCGACCCCGGGCCGACACCGAATGGCGCGTCGACCAGGACGCCCTTCAGCACTGGCAGGACGGCACAACCGGTGTGCCGGTGGTCGACGCGGGCATGCGCCAGATGCGCGCCGAGGGCTGGATGCACAACCGCGCCCGCCTGATCACCGCCGCGTTCCTGACCAAACACCTCGGCGTCGACTGGCGCCCCGGAGTCCAGTGGTTCTTCCGCTGGCTGCTCGACGGCGACGTGCCCAACAATTCGGGCAACTGGCAGTGGGTCGCCGGTACCGGAAACGACACCCGGCCCTACCGCAAGTTCAATCCGATTCGTCAGGCTCAGCGTTTCGACCCCGAAGGCGTGTACGTTCGGCGCTACATACCCGAACTCAAGGGAATCGAGGGCGGCGCCGTGCACCAGCCCTGGCGCTTGCCGGAAAAGGTCCGGCGCGGCCTCGATTACCCGGGGCCGCTCGAGTCACACCGAGATGAGGCGGTGTGGCTGCGGCCGTGACCCCGCCCGGTACGCCCGGGCGGGTTCTCAGCGGGGCCCGCCGGCCCGTTGCGTCCGTCATAACGTCAAGGTCGGCGGGCTCCGCGCCCTTCTTTCGCTGCACGGTCTTCCCCCGTACGCCCGGTTCACGCATCAGCGCAGACGCGACGCTCGAGACTCCAGGTAGCGCTGCTCGGGCAGGCTCAGTGTCTGGCGCGCGGCCAGCAGATACTCGTCGCGGGCGGCGGCGAGGTCGCCGGAGCGTTCGAGCAGGTGGGCCCGGACGGCGGTGACGCGGTGGTGGGTAGCCAAGGCAGGTTCGGTGGCGGCCTTCTCCAAGGCGCGCAGGCCGACCAGTGGGCCGTCGACCTCGGCGAGTGCGACGATCCGGTTCAGCGTGACCATCGGGCCCGGGGCCACCGATTCCAGCAGGCGGTACAGGGCCAGGATCTGCGGCCAGTCGGTCTCGCCGGGCTCGGCGTGAACGGCGGCGATAGCGGCCTGCAGCTGGAACGGGCCGATTTCGGTGTCGCGCAGCGCGGCGGTGATGATTTCCACGCCCTCCTCGATCGCGGCGCGGTTCCACAGCGTGCGGTCCTGCTCGGCCAGGGGCACCAGGGCGCCGTCGGGGCGGGTGCGGGCCGGGCGGCGGGCGTCGGTGAGCAGCATCAACGCGAGCAGGCCGGCCACCTCGCCGTCCTGCGGCAGGCGGGCGTGCAGCTGGCGGGTCAGGCGGATCGCCTCGGTGCTCAGTTCGACGCGGTGCAACGACGAACCCGAGCTGGCGGTGTGGCCCTCGTTGAAGATCAGGTACAGGGTCTGGCGTACGCCGGGAAGTCGCTCCTCGAAGTTGGCCGGCAGCACAAAACGGGCGCCGGCCTCACGGATCTTGCGCTTGGCCCGGCTGATGCGCTGGCCGACCGTGCTCTCCGGCACGAGCAGGGCGCGGGCGATCTCGGCCGTGCTCAGACCGCCGACCGCACGTAGCGTCAACGCCACCTGGGACAGCGGCGTCAATGCGGGATGGCAGCAGAGCACCAGCAGCGTCAGTTCGTCGTCACCGCGTACGGAAGGAACCGGATCCGCCGGCAGTGCCTCGCGCCGGCGCCGGGCCTCCTCGTTGCGCAGCAGCTCGATGCGACGACGCGAAGCGACGCGGATCAGCCACGCGCGCGGATCATCCGGCATCCCCTCCCGTGGCCATTGCCGGGCCGCCGCCAGCAGCGCCTCCTGCACCGCGTCCTCGCTGGTGTCGAAGTCGCCGTAACGCCGCACCACCGCGCCCAGCACCTGCGGCGCGGCGGTACGCAGCACCTCCTCCAGAGGGGTCAGAACTCCCACCCGCTCATGTCCAGGATCGGGCGCACCTCGACCTCCGTGTTCGCCGCGTCGGGCACCTTGGCCGCCCACGCCACGGCTTCGTCCAGGCTGGGCACGTCGATCAGGTAGAAGCCGGCCAGGTGTTCCTTCACCTCGGCGTACGGGCCGTCCGACACGATCGTCTCGCCGTCGCGCACCGAGACGAACCGGGCCAGCGACGGGTCGGCCAGGCCCTCACCGGCGACGTGCACGCCCGCCTCGGCCATCGCCTCGTTCAGCTCGAGGTGGCCACGGCCGAACGCCGCCCGCTCGTCGTCGGACATCTTGTCCCAGATCGCCAGGCTGCGGGGATTCGACTGGATGAGAATCAGATACTTCACGGGTCATCTCCTTTGCCTCACTCAGCATGTCGAAGCCGCCGGCCCCGCTTCGACGTCTCGGGAGAAGTTTTCTGAAGAACCGAGAGGAGCACGACATGCGAGAGATCCGCGAAGTGATCGAGGGACGGGCGGCCCGGCTGAGCGAGGGCGACGTGCGGGGCTTCCTGGCGTACTCGGCGCCCGAGATTCTCCTGTACAGCCTGGCGCCGCCGCTGGGCGAGCGGGTCGACAGCAGTGACCCGACCCCGACCGAGCAGTGGCTGGCCACCTTCGAGGCGCCGCCGCGCCGCGAGGTCACCCGGCTCGAGATCGCGGCCGACGGCGATGTCGCGTTCGCGACCAGCATCGACTCGATGAGCGCGACCCCCAAGGGAACGACCGACGCGTTCACCCTCTGGTACCGGGTGACGCTCGGCCTGCGCCGCGTCGACGGACGCTGGCTGGTCGTGCACGAGCACGAGTCGGTGCCGTTCCAGATGGACGGCTCGTTCGCCGCCGCCATCGACCTGAAGCCCTGACGCCGGGCCGCGGTCACGTGCGGCGGGCGATGGCGTAGAGGTCGCGGGCCGGCCCGATGAGCTGGTCGGCGGCCCGCCACACCGCTTGCAGCCGGCGCTGGAGCGGGACGGCGGCCGGAACGGCCACGAGCGTGCCCGCTGTCAGCTCGGCGGTCACCGCGAGCGAGCTGAGCACGGCCGGACCCGAACCGGCCGCGACAGCGTGCTTGATCGCGGTGGTCGACGACAGCTCCACCATCGGAGCCGCCGCGACCAGGCCGCCGAGCGCCTGGTCGAACGCGCGGCGGGTGCCCGAGCCGGCCTCGCGGGACACCATCGGGGCCTCGGCCAGTTCGGCCGCCGTTACCGCCCGGCGCCGGCGCGCCCACGGATGCGCCGGCGCCACCACCACGGTCAGGCGGTCGGTCGCCACCACCTCGGCATGCAGCCCGGCCGGCAGGTCGGGACCCTCGACGAAGCCGAGCTCGACCTGCCCGGCCAGCACCGCCGCGGCCACGTCAGCCGAGTTCGCGGCCTGCAGCGTCACGGCCAGCCCGGGGTGGGCGGCACGCAGCGCGACCAGCCACGCCGGCAGCAGATATTCGGCCACGGTCTGGCTGGCCGCGACCGTGAGGCGGCTCTCATGGGTGGCCCGCAGCGCGGCCAGGCCGGCCGCCAGCGCGTCGGCCGCGTCGACGGCTGATCGGGCCCAGTCGGCTACCAGGGCGCCGGTGCCGGTCAGGGTCGAACCCCGCGGGGTGCGGTGCAGCAATGTCAGCCCGACCCGCCGTTCCAACTCGCGCAGGCGGGCGCTGGCCGCCGGCTGGGAGATGCGGTGCTCGGCAGCGGCTCGGCCCACGCTGCCGAGCCGGGCGACGCTGAGCAGCAGGTCGAAGCCGGTGAGGTCGGCGGCGAACGGCGGTAGAGGCATAACCCAAGGTTATGACCTCAGCCAGGATCACCACCTACCGGCGGCGATCAAACAGCCGCAGGCTGAAGACATGTTCGGACCCAACTGGTTCGCCTCCGTCATGGGCACCGGGATCGTCGCCGTCGCGGCCGCCACGCTGCCCGTCCACCTGCCCGGCCTGCACGCCTTCGCCACCGTGATGTGGCTGCTGGCCACGCTGCTGCTGGCGACCGTGATCGTGGCGTTCGCGCGCCGGGGCACCACGCACGGCGCCGACCCCGTGCTGGTGCAATTCTGGGGCGCGCCGCCGATGGCGCTGATGACCGTCGGGGCGGGCACGCTGCTGCTCGGCCCCGGCAGCATCGCCGTCACCGCCTCGTTCGTGCTGTGGAGCGCCGGCACGGTCCTCGGCCTGATCGTGGCGGTCGCCGTCCCGTACCGGATGATGACCCGCCCCGGCACCGCGCCCGACGCGGCGTTCGGCGGCTGGCTCATGCCGGTCGTGCCACCGATGGTCTCCGCCGCAACCGGCGCGCTGCTCGTGCCGCACGTGCCCGACGGCCGCGACCTGCTGCTCGTTTGCTACGCCCTGGCCGGGATCAGCCTGATCGCCTCGCTCGTCGTGATCACCCAGATCTGGACGCGCCTGGTCAACCATCAGGTCGGCGCGGCCCGCATGGTCCCGACACTGTGGATCGTGCTCGGTCCGCTGGGCCAGTCGGTCACCGCCTTCCACCTGCTGGGCCGCTCGGCCGAGGGGGTGCTGCCCGACCTGTACGCGTCGGGCGCCCAGATGCTGGCGGTGCTCTACGGCGTGCCGGTGCTGGGTTTCGCCCTGTTCTGGGCCGCGCTGGCCACCGCGATCACCGTCCGCACCGCGCGCGACGGCCTGCCGTTCTCACTCACCTGGTGGAGCTTCACCTTCCCGGTCGGCACGGTGGTGACAGCGACCGGCGGCCTGGCCACCCGCACCGGGTCCCCCGTGCTGACCGTGCTGGCGGTGACCCTGTTCGCCGTCCTGCTGACAGCTTGGGCGATCGTCGCGACCCGGACCTTGCGCGGCGTCCGACAGAAAACCCTGTGGCCCGCCGCACCTCAGCCGGTGCCCGCAACGCGCTGATCCCGGATCAGTGCTTCGAGGGCGGCGACGCAGTCGACGGCGGTGACAGTCGGCCGGTAAGCGACGTCATCCGGCCACACCCGCCCACCCGACACCCAGGCGGTACGCAGCCCAGCACCGAACCCACCCCCGACGTCGTACGCGATGTTGTCGCCCACCATCCAGCCGCCCTCAGCCAGATCGGCCCCCACCGCCGCCGCCGCGATCTCGAAGATGCGCCGATCAGGCTTCCGCACCCCCGCCCCTTCGGAGATGACCCAGCCCCGCACCAGCCGGTCCAACCCCGTACGGCGCAGCTTCGCCTCCTGCTGAGCCACCGTGCCGTTGGTGACCACCACCGGCACGAACCCCGCAGCCGTAGCCTCGCGCAGCGCCGCATCCACCCGAGGATCGGGCGCAAGCTGCTCGACCATGCCCGCCCGCAGCTCGAACAGCGTCTCCCCCGCGTCCAGCCCGTACCGCTCGGCGATCACCCGGGCCAGCTCCTCCCGCCGCCGGTAGCCGTCCCGGTCCTCCGTGACGAGCCACGCCACCTCACCCGCGCCGAACCGCCCCCGAGCCCAAGCCGCATACGCTCCCGCCCGATCGATGAGCGTGTTGTCCAGATCCAGAAGCAACAACATCGCTCGATCCTTCTCCACTCTTGCTATGGGTTGCCATGCCACCCACACCCGCCAGGCGCCGAGCAGCGTCATCTCCCGTCACGCGCATCCCGCGGCACTGACAGCCAAAGCTCGGGAGGCGGAACACCTAGTTCTTTCAGCAACTGCTCGGCGCGCTGCAAAGGCGTTATCCGCGCAAGGACGGCGGCTTCGAGATTGCCGCATTCGATTTCGAGCGCGGCCGACGTGTTGGCCGCATCGGCCTGTATCAGGCGGGATCGGCCAGATCCTCGAGAAGCCGGCCGAGGAACAGATCTGCTTCCTCGATCTTGGCTCGGCACAACGGGGCAGCCTCGCGCGGATCAGGCCCGAACTCCTCCATCGCGATCACGTCGATGCCCAGGCGCTGGCAGACGTGGATCACGACCTCGCGGACAAGGCTCGAGGTCGCGTGCGGTGCTGCTCAGAAAGAGCGTAGGACAGGGATTCGACGACACACGGAATGCTATCCGCGGTCGCGCACATCATGCCGGAGCCGCCTGCGGGAGATCGACTGCGGAGACGGTGGAAGAAGCGGGCACGGGACCAGGCTTGTAGGCGGCTGTGCGGTCGATAAGAGTGAACTGCAGGTCGGTGAGCAGTAACGTTCGTCGATCTTGTCCGGGTCGGGCGTGACGAGGAGGACGGCGTGCTGACATTCACAAACGCGGCTGAGCAGGCGGCCTGGAGCATGGCCGAGGCGCTCAGCGAGAAGGCCTTCGCCGCGATGAAGAACGCCGAGGAGGCGCAAGAGATGTTCCGGTCCGGCCGGATGGCGATGCGCCGGCAGTTCAAGGCGCGCGGCCTGTCCGAGGTCGACGCGGCCATCCGCTGGAAGAGCACCGCCCAGGCCCAGTCCGCGCTGGCCGACCACGAGTTCTACATGTCGCTGGCGTCGATGTACAACGAGGCCGCGGCCGCCCAGTACACCAAGGCGCTGTATCTCAAGAACGGCAAAGGCTGAGCGGTCTCAAGAGGGGCAAAGGCTAAGCGGCGCGGTGGCGCAGCGTCGCCACCGTCGAGCCGGCCAGGGCCAGCAGGCAGTCGGGCAGCTGGCCGTCGGCGATCGCGGCGCCGAACAGGGCCTCGGCGGTCGGGATGTCGCCGTTCGCGTAGGCGCTGATGAAGCGGGCCACCCACCGCTTGTCGTAGCGCGCGTCGTCGATGCCGGGGAAGTCGAGCGTCCACGCGCCGCCCGAGGGCACCTGGCCGACCATCGTCGCGGCCAGGCACCACGCCACGTCGTAGGCGCCGACGATGCCCGAACGGTCGACGACCGAATCGAACGTGCCGACCACCGCATCACTGTCGCCGCTCAGCGCACTCTGAAGCACGAGTGCCGCGTCGTCGATAGCGTGCTGTGGTACCTCGGTCACGAGAAAGAAGGTACGTGGAACGGTCAAGGTCTGCGCGGTGAGACCCCGGAAATCACGCTCCGCGGAGCAGGCAGGTGATACGCGCGGTGCAGACGCGCTCCCCGCTGTCGTCGGTGATGACGATTTCGTACGTCGCCATGGTGCGGCCCCGGTGCACCGGGGTGGCCACCCCGGTGACGACCCCGGACCGGGCCGACTTGTGATGCGTGGCGTTGATGTCGACGCCCACGGCGAACGGCCGGTCGACCGTCTGCCCGTGCATGACCGCCCCGACCGAGCCCAGCGTCTCGGCCAGCACGCACGAGGCGCCGCCGTGCAGAAGCCCGTACGGCTGGGTGTTGCCCTCGACCGGCATGGTGCCGACGACACGTTCGGCCGACGCCTCGCTGAGCTGGATGCCCATTCGCGCACCGAGCGAACCGCCGCCGTCGGTGAAGAGCTCCTGCACACTGTCGGCCGCTATGTCCATTCGATGAACGTTACCGGCGGCACTCGGCTCGCGGCGCTGTGACTTGGGTCTTACTCTTCCCTGCGACCGTGTACGCCATATGCCGGGAGGCCCCATGACCGAGCCGCAGGAGACCGTCGAGACGCGTGGAAACGAGCGCGTCGACCTGATCGCCCAGGACGCCAACGGCGACGGCAAGACCGACGTGTGGGTGTCCGACACCGACGGGGACGGCAAGCCCGACCTCTTCCAGTTCGACACAGACGGGGACGGCAAGGTCGACATCACGATGGTCGATCTCGACGAGGACGGGAACCCCGACATGATCGTCGACGGGGACGGCGGGATTCCGCCGAAGGTCTAGGCGCCACCGAGGGCGCTCAACGCGACCCACAACACGGCGATCGCCACGGCAGTCGCGGCGATCGTCCAGGCCCGGTGCCGCCACGACACCGGGCCCGCGACGGCTTCGGGATGTCCGAGCCGCCGCAGCTCGGCCCGCTGTGCACGGACGGCTGCCTTCCCCTGCTCGACCGAGGGGGAGGCAGCCAGCCGGGCCTGGGCCCGCTGCAACCGTCGTACGGCCGACGCGGCCGCCCGCCCACCCTGTTCGGCGGCCAGCCGGCGGGCCGACGCCCGACGCGCCCCCGAGCGGAGCGCCTCCAGCTCACCGCCCGTGATCAATTCCGGGTCGTCCAGTTCGGCGAGCCGGCCCACGTAGTAGTCGGCCTCGCTGTCGTGCGCCCGCCGCACCAGCAGCAGGATCAGCACCAACGGCGGCAGCCCCTTGACGACCAGCACTCCGAGCAGCGCCAGAGCCCCGTTGCCGAGCCCGTCGACAACCAGCGGCGCGTTCCAGAGCACGTGCGAGGCCCACGCGCCCAGCACGCCCAGCACCGCCACGCCCACCCGGTGCGGGCCTCCACGTTCCCGGCTGACCACCAGGTAGCCGATCCCGGCCCCGGCCAGCGCGCCGAAAAGCGTGTGACTCCAGATGCCGCTGAGGAAGCCGCGCAGCAGAAACGTCGCGATCACCGGCTGCACCTGGTCGCCCTGTCCGGCCAGCGCCACCGCGCCGACGGCGAAGACGATGTCCTCGGCGATCTGGAAGCCGAGGCCGACCATCGCCCCGTAGACGATGCCGTCGAGCACGCTGTTGACCTGGGAGCGGGCGATGAGCACGATCGCCACCACGCCGAGCGTCTTCGCGATCTCCTCGACCGTCGGCGCGGCCAGGGCGGCGCCCCAGCCCGCGGCCAGTTGCGGCGAGCCGAGCTTGGCCACCAGGTTCTGCAGGGCCACGCCGCCCGGGATCGACACCGTGGTGGCCACCAGCCCACCCCACGCGAAGGCCAGCACGAGCAGCTTCGTCGGCTCCGGCTCGAAGAAGTCGAGTTCCGAGACGAACAGCCAAAACGGCACGGCCAGAAGCGCGAAGAGCAGAACCGAGGCGGCTGTCGCTTTCGGGTACGAGGTGAAGAACTGCCCGGCGAGTTGAGCCATGCGCAGTCCGCCGGCCGCCACCACCGCGAGCACCACCCAGAAGGCGGGCACCCGCATCAGGGCCGACACCCGTGGGCTGCCCGCGGCCGGCCGCACCACCGAGGCGGTCACCGCGGCTCCCCGTTCTGGCGCAGGGTGCGCGTGCTCGCCTCGATCCGGGGCAGCGTCCGGCCCAGGTCCAGGTCGTTCCCGCTGATCGTCACCTCGATGGTGTGCTCGTCGGCGACGAAGACCGAGTACCGGCCGCCGCGCCCGGGAGCGGTGTAGCCGCCCTGCAGCCCGGCGAGACCACCCGCCGTGCTCACCGTGAGCTGCGCGCTCGTGACCTGGTAGCCGGTGGTGTCGACGATCCTCTTCCGCAACCGGTCGGCGGCCGCGGCGAGGTCACCCCGGAACGGGCGTACGGCGATCGCGTAGCGCACCGGGCCGACGCGGAACAGGACCGTGCCTTGGGAGTCGCCCGGTCTGGTGCCGGTCACGTCGAGCACCGCGCCGGACGGCGGCACAACGGTCACCCCGGCGCCGGCCGAGTAGGGCTCGTCGTCGGGAACCGCGCGTTCGGCCGGCAGCGACCGGTCGGCCGCCGGCAGCCCGAAGGCGAGGCCGCCCAGGATGGCGACAACACCGACCGCACCGAGGAGATTCGTCAGCTCACGCCGGTTGATCCTCGCCATCACCCCACGCTAACGGGGGGTGTGCGCCGTCATGACGTACGACCACTGTGGAGCCGGGTATTACGGATTTGTCGCTTCTAGCATGAGAAAACGCGGCGGCACGCCCGGCGTCAGCCAGACCCCGTTCGCGCTGAGGTGGAACACGTGCCCGGCCGCGGCCATCTCGCCCGCCGCGACCCGCAGCACCACCACGTCGGCCGAGCGACGGCGGCCGACGAGCAGTGCGGTCGGCACGCCGGACGAGAGGTGCACGTGGTCCCGGCTGCGCGGCCGCAGGCCCTCAGCAATGATCGATTCGAGGTTGGCCCGGGGCGTGCCGTGGAACAGCACCGGCGGCGGATCGGCCGGCGGCAGGCCGAGGTCGACGGACACCCGGCGCGAGTGTCCCTGGCTGGCCCGGATCCAGTCGACCCCGTCGCGATGGGTCACCGCGAACCTGGACTTGTCGTTGTGCTCGACCACCGCATCCAACTCGTCCCGGGTGATACCCAGCGCGGACAGCAGGTCGGCGACCAGCACCCAGCCGTTGGCGTCGAGGGTCAGGCCGGCCGACTCGGGCCGGTGCCGCAGCACCAGGGCGATCCGCCGGCTGGTCCGCACCTGCTCGCGGGTCAGCCCGGTCATTCCCGCAGCTCCATGACGGCAAGGTAGTACGGCCGGTCGGCGTCGTCGATCGTTGCGAGGCGCCACCGCGTGCCCGCGAGCAGAGCGTCCAACTCGGCCACCGAGCAGTTCAGGTAGTCGAACCAGGCCGTGGCCAGCCGCCGGTAGCGCAGCCGCAGCCGCAACTGTCCACCGAGGCGGCCCTTCTCGCGGTTCCGCTGGTGATAGCCGACGTGCACGGGATCGGTGGTGCCGTACGGGTCGGTGCCCTGCGCGATGATCCGGGCGCCCGGGTTGGCCAGCCGGGCCAGCGCGGCCAGGAAGACGGGCGCCCGCTCGGCGTTCTCGATCAGGCCCAGGTTGTTGCCGAGCAGCAGGAACGTGTCGTAGCGGGCGCTCGCCGAGGCGTACGCGTCGACGGTGTTGAGCACGGTGTCGCGCAGACCTCGCTCGCGGGCGACAGCGATCGCCCCGGCCGAGGTGTCGAGACCGGTCACCGCCATGCCCCGGCGCTGCAATTCGACGGCAGTGCGGCCGGCGCCGACGCCGATGTCCAGGACGTGCCCCCGGCAGAGGCGGAGCGCGCGATGGTCCTGCTCCTCCCATTGACGAGGCTCGTCCAGGTAGTGATCGGCCGGAGCGCCGTTGATCAGTCCGTCGTCGCGCTCGATCACCTCGATCACCGGCCGGGGCACCCGCCCGCCGGCCAGCGGCCTCGGCCCGACGCCGGTGCGCACCGCGTAGGCGTCGCGGATCATCTCGCCGAACACGTCGCCGATCGGTGGCTCTTCCATGGTCACTACCCTTGGGGGCATGGCCACCCTGGAGCAACTCGGTTCCGAGAAGTACGTCCTTCTGACGACTTACCGCAAGGACGGCTCACCCGTGGCGACGCCCGTCTGGGTGCTGCCCGACGGCGCCGGCGTGGCCATCTGGACGGAGACCCGGTCGTACAAGGTGAAGCGGGTCCGCAACGACCCGCGCGTCACCGTGGCGGCCTGCGACATCCGCGGCAAGGTGCGGGGTGAGGCGGTCGAGGGCACGGCCCGCATCGTCAGCGACGCCGAGCGCGACCACTTCGCCAAGGTGCTGGGCCGCAAGTACTGGGTGACCGGCATCCTCGGCTCGCTGCGCTACCGGATGCTGGGCCACCGCGACCGCATCACGGTCATCGCGGTGCAGCCGGCCTAGCGAGACGAACCGTCTCGTCTCGTCCCGGGCGCGGAGCCGGCCCGGACACGAAGAAGGGGCGATCGTCTTCCCCGACGCTCGCCCCTTGCAACGATCTCTCGCCTCGACTGAGGTTCGTTCAGTCGCCCTGACGCTGCGTGGGAATCTGCCCTTGCAGCAGAGCGCGAACCTCCGACTCCCGGTAACGACGGTGGCCGCCCAGAGTGCGGATCGCACTCAGCTTGCCGGCCTTCGCCCACCGGGTGACGGTCTTCGGGTCGACACGGAACATCGACGCCACCTCGGCCGGAGTTAGTAGCGGCTCAGGATCATGCGTACGCGATGCCATCGGTCACTCCTCCACAGGTACCTATAGACAACGGCCGGGGTCCCGCCGGCCGGTGCGTCTCTCATGGTCCGGCTAGTCCCCGATGTCCGACATGGGCCGAACGGACGAAGGTCCCCAGATAGACGGATGAAGCATGCCCGATTTTTACGTGTTTTCTACGCCAGATAGTGCCGCGTTTAGTCCGATTATCACGCTTCGCGGAACGGTGATTACGAAGAGTGTTCACCTCGGGAGCGTTCCCACGGGGGGCATATCACCGCATTTTCGCAGGTCAGTTGCAGCGCTCCAGAAGTTGGACGGCGCGCCAGCGCTCGACCAGCTTCTCGTACGCGGCGGAGGCGTCGTCGGCGTCGCCCCGCGACAGTGCCGAGAGACCCGCCGCCACCACTCCGGGTGAATCGTCACCAGCGAGAACGTCATCCGGCAGAAGGTTGACGAGGCCGCCGTAGTCAAGCTCGACGATCGAGCGCGGGTGGAACTCCTCGAGCCAGCGCGTGCCCTCTTCGACCGCCTCGGTGATCGGGGCATCGCCCACCGACTTGCGCAGCACGGCCACCGCGCGGTGCGCGCGCCGCCGGGCCTTCGAGATCTCCGTGCGGTAACGCAGGGTGCGCGGCTGGGCGGCGAGGTCGATGACCCGCTCCTCCAGATCGACGAAGACGAACCAGCGCAGCGGCACACCCCAGGTGGCGATCTGCTCGTGGACCCGCGGCACACCGTGCTCGAGCACCTTGGCCCCGCTGCGCCAGTCCTCGACCACAGCCTTGGCCTGGCCGGCCAGCACGGGCGGAACGAACGCGTCGGCCAGCACACTGGGCACGCCGTCGCGCGCGTTCAGCGCGGCCTCGGCGACCCGCAGGCGCAGGTTCCACGGGCAGACCAGCAGCGAGTCGCCCCACTGCAACACGTACGCCTCGTCGGGCAGGTCGGGCAGCCTGGTCCAGCCGGCGCCGAGCGCCTCGAGCACGGCCGAACGCTGACGGACCGGGCCGTCGACCGGGCCCAGGGCACGACCCTCGCGCGCGTACTTGCGCCAGAAAACCTGACGGTCGCGGTCGAAGGCGGTCAGTGGCTCGTAAACCCTCAGGTACGACGCGAACAGTGACGGCACGGCGCGATCCTTTCACGAAATCGGCCGGGTGGAACTTCCCGCGCAGACGTAAATCCGGTAGAGGTGCACCCGACTAGGCTCGGGATGTCCGGCCCACCCCAGCCGGTACGACCTGCCCCACAAGGGCCCAGACACCAGATCAGGAGAACAGCCATGGGCGTGTTCGACACCGACGGCACCGACGCCACCGGTCACGAACAGGTCGTCTTCTGCCAGGACAGGCAGACCGGCCTCAAGGCGATCATCGGGATCTACTCCACGGCCCTCGGGCCGGCTCTCGGCGGCACCCGCTTCTATCCGTACGAGAGTGAGGACGCCGCCCTCGCCGACGTGTTGAAGCTCTCCCGCGGCATGGCCTACAAGAACGCCCTGGCCGGTCTCGACCACGGCGGCGGCAAGGCAGTCATCTGGGGCGACCCGGCCCGGGCCAAGTCCGAGGGCCTGCTGCGCGCGTACGGCCGCTTCGTGGAGTCGCTGCACGGCCGCTACTACACCGCCTGCGACGTCGGCACCTACGTCCCCGACATGGATGTCATCGCCCGCGAGACCCGGTACGTCACCGGCCGCAGCCTCGAGCACGGCGGCGCCGGCGACTCCTCGATCCTGACCGCCTGGGGCGTCTTCCAGGGCATGCGCGCGGCCGCCGAGCACACCTGGGGCCGCCCCACCCTGGCCGGGCGCACGGTCGGCATCGCCGGCCTCGGCAAGGTCGGGAAATATCTGGCCGGCCACCTGATCGAGGACGGCGCCGCGGTCATCGCGACCGACGTCAACGAGGCCGCCCTGAGCTGGGCCCGCACCACCTACCCGCAGATCGAGCTCGTGGCCGACACCCAGGCGCTGATCACCTCCGAGCTCGACGTGTACGCCCCGTGTGCCCTGGGCGGCGCGCTCGACGACGACACTGTCCCCCTGCTGCGGGCCAAGGTCGTCACCGGCGGCGCCAACAACCAGCTGGCCCACCCGGGCATCGAGAAAACGCTGGCCGAGCGGGGCATCCTCTACACGCCCGACTATCTGGTCAACGCGGGTGGCGTGATCCAGGTGGCCGACGAGATCGAGGGCTTCAACTTCGAGCGGGCCAAGCTGCGCGCCACCGGCATCTTCGAGACCACCCGCCGGATCCTCGAGATGGCGCGGACCGAGGGGGTGGCCCCGGCCGTCGCCGCCGACCGGCTGGCCGAACAGCGCATGGCCGAGGTCGGCCGCCTGCGCTCGATCTATCTCAGCTGAGACCTGGCCCGAACGGCCACCTCCATCCGCCGAAAGGTGGGGTGCGAGGTAGGAAAAGAGAGCGGTTTAGTGCCTGCCGCGCGTTCCGGGACGGAAAACCGCGACGCGCGGCAGTGTCACACGCAACCCGAGGTGCCGAAGACGGCATCGTCCATGTACCGTAAGACCCACGAGAGATGCCTAACGTCATCGGGGCCCGCCTTCGGGCTGCCCCGAATTCTGTGCGAGGGGGTCGAGCCATGGGGCGCGGCCGTGCTAAGGCCAAGCAGACGAAGGTGGCCCGGGAGTTGAAGTACCACTCCCCGAACACCGACCTCACCGCCTTGCAGCGCGAACTGGCGGGTGCCGGTCCATCCGACCGTCACTTCGACGACGACAACGATGAGTTCGTCGACGATGACGAGGATGACGCTGACGACGACCGGGATTCCTGGTCGCCGACAAGGCGCTGACCCGAATCGCACAGAGCACGCGGCAGACCGCGTGCTCACGTGCGTCGTGGTCAGTTGCTTGTGGTGATACAGCCTACGGTTCAAACACCGAAGCCCACGCGGGCCAACCCCCGCGTGGGCTTGGAACCAGAACAACCACCGGCGCCGGCGAGCACCTCGTAGTTCAGGGTGGCCCGGTCCTCACCAACATCACCTGCGTCGACCCGAAAATCGTGAGCTGCCTGCGCTTGCCTCGCATGTGAGCAGGCAGTCGATTTTTCGTCGCCGCGGGGTTTGCGGTGCCGGAAAATCGGCTGTCTGCTCACATGCCTCCCAGAGGCAAGCGCCCGCGGAGCGAAGCGGAGCCATGTTAACGCGGCCGGTTGTTCCAGTTGTAGAACGTGGGAATGTTCTCGAAGTGGTTCCAGGCGCACACCGCCGAACCTTCCTCCGCCGTGCTCTCCGCGCGTGCCTGCCGTGCCTGTTCCGCCTCCGCGAGGAGCGTGGCCAGTCCGGCCTGGGTGTCATGCACCCGTGCGCTCACCGGATCGGTCCCCGGCTCATCGGACAGCCGAGGACTCGTGGTCTCGGGCATGGTCCAGCACTCCCTCCAGTAGGCGAATCTTGCTGTTCCGGCAGTGGTCGGTCTCGGTGGTGTCGAACCGACCCTGCTCGAAGTAGCGGTTGGCCGCATGGGCGCCGCCGCAGAAACCGAAGTACGGACACGTCGCGCGGCACGCTTCGACGCCGTCCAGGAACTCGGCGATCCAGGGTGCCGACGCGGCGCCGGCCAGAATCTCGGCCAGCGGCGTCGTCAGGACGTTACCGCTCGTGAAGTCGCCGTAGCGGGGGTCGGAGAAACCCGCCAGCTCGGGTGAGAGCAGCACCACCGAGCCGTCGTGGGCCACGGTGGGGATCGGGTCGAGCCGGCGGGGCAGCAGGTCGTCGGCTGTGCCGTCGAGCACCGCGGCCACGTAACGCAGCGACCACTCGACCTCCCGCAGGTGAATGCGCGGGTCGGCGCGCCAGGCCGTGACGAGCTCGGCCCAGAACGCCGTGACGTCGGCCGCGGCGTGGCCGTTGGCGCGCGTGTTCACGCCCTCCTGCTCCTCGACGTTGATGCCGAGCACGTCGCAGCCCAGCCCGAGGAAGTAGTCGTAGAGTTCGGTGGCGGCGCCGGGCCGCGGATCACCGACGACGCACAGCGCCGAGAACGGGATGCCGCGGCGGCGCAGCGTCTCGATCCCGCGCAGGATGCGGTCGTACGCCGGCTTGCCGCCCCGGGTGACCCGCTCACCGTTGCGCTCCGGTGGCCCGTCGACGCTGACACTCACCCGTACGTCATGGGCCTGGAAGAAATCGCACCAGGCGTCGTCGATGAGCGTGGCGTTGGTCTGCACGTGGTGTTCGACGCCGGGGGCGAACGGCTCGAGCAGGGCGGCCAGATGCTCCCGCCCGGCGGCCAGCGGTTCGCCGCCGTGCCAGACGACCGAGAAGCGGCCGTCGCGGGACCAGCCGTCGATCGAGGCGGCGACGGCCCGGGCGACCTCGACCGTCATGCGATTGTCGGCCGCCCGGAACGGGAGGTAGCAGTAGGCGCAGTCGAGGTTGCAGAGCGTGGTGGGCTGCATGACGACATAGGTGGGCACGGAAGCGATTCCACGCATCCCGCTCCAGGCTTGTGCCACTGCCGCACCCCCGTCCTGCCCGGCCGCGTGCGGAAATGCCCCACGCGTGAAGAACTCACGTCAGAGGCTAGGCCCCCGGGTCCAGCCAGTAAACGAAAAAGATCCGCATGTGCCGGATATCGACACACGCGGATCTATGCATCGGCGGGCCTCAGCCGCGGGTGTACTGCCCCATCATCTGCACCTCGCCGGTGCCCTCGATGACCTCGCCGACCTGCCAGGCCTCGACGCCGCGGCCGGTCAGATAGGCCATGGCGCGGTCGGCGTCGTCGGACGAGACGATCGCGAACATGCCGACGCCCATGTTGAATGTGGCTTCCATCTCGTTGTCCTCGATCCGGCCCTTGGCCTGGATGAGGTCGAAGATGGGCTGCGGGCGCCAGGTCGAGCGGTCGACCACCGCGTCGGCGTTCCCGGGCAGGACGCGGTTGAGGTTGCCGGGGATGCCGCCGCCGGTCACGTGCGAGAACGCGCGGACGTCGGTCTCCTCGATCAGGCCCAGGCAGTCCTTGGCGTAGATCTTGGTGGGGGTCAGCAGTTCCTCACCCAGGGTGCGCTGCGAGCCGAAGTCGTCGACCACCGAGTCGAGCCGCATCCGGCCGGCGCCGAGCAGTACGTGGCGCACCAGCGAGTAACCGTTGGAGTGCAGACCCGACGAGCGCATCGCGATCACCGCGTCGCCCAGCTCGACGCGCTCGCGGCCGAGGATCTCGCTCTCTTCGACCACACCGACCCCGGTCGCGGAGACGTCGTACTCGTCGGGGCGCAGGACCCCCGGGTGCTCGGCCGTCTCGCCGCCGAGCAGCGCGCAGCCGGCGTAGCGGCAGCCGTCGGCGATACCGGCGCCGATCTCGGCCACCTTGTCCGGCACGACCTCGCCGCAGGCGATGTAGTCGAGCAGGAACAGCGGCTCGGCGCCACAGGCGACCAGGTCGTCGACGACCATGGCGACCAGGTCGATGCCGATCGTGTCGTGGATGTCGAGCTGCTGGGCGATCACCAGCTTGGTGCCGACGCCGTCGGTCGACGAGGCCAGGATCGGGCTCTTGTATTTCGCCGTGTTGAGCTTGAACAGGCCGGAGAAGCCGCCCAGGTCGCCCATGACCTCGGGCCGGGTGGTCTTCTTGACCTTGGACTTGAGAAGCTCGACGGCCCGGTCGCCGGCCTCGATCGAGACGCCCGCGTCGGCGTACGTGGCCGTGCGCTTACGCACCCCGCGGCCGCCGCCGGCCGTCCACGGCCGGCGGTCGGCGCCCTCAGCGCCGTTGGACCCGGCACTGTTGCGCTCGGACACGTGCGTCACGGTTCTCCCCTTAGCGGTCTTTCGTTCGTCGAAGTCACGCGCCGCCGCCCTGGCCGGCCAGCTCACGCACGTCGTACTCGGTCTCGAGCTCGGCGACGGCCGCGGTGGCGGCCTCGTCGGTGGCCGACGGCATCGAGGCCCGCTTGCCGACGCCCTCGAGCAGGTGCTTGCCGATCAGGTTGCCCGCCGGCAGCTCGATCGGATAGTGCCCGTCGAAGCAGGCCATGCACAGTCGCGTCTTCGGCTGCTCGGTCGCCTGCACCAGCCCGTCCAGGGAAACATAACCCAGGGAGTCGGCGCCGATCGAGCGGCGGATGCCCTCGTTGTCGAGCCCGTTGGCCAGCAGCTCGGCCCGGGTGGCGAAGTCGATGCCGTAGAAGCACGGCCACTTCACCGGCGGCGACGAGATGCGCACGTGCACCTCGAGCGCCCCGGCCTCGCGCAACATGCGCACCAGGGCTCGCTGGGTGTTGCCGCGGACGATCGAGTCGTCGACCACGACGAGGCGCTTGCCCCGCACGACCTCGCGCAGCGGGTTGAGCTTGAGCCGGATGCCGAGCTGACGGATCGTCTGCGACGGCTGGATGAAGGTGCGGCCGACGTACGCGTTCTTGGTCAGGCCCGCACTGAAGGTGATGCCGGAGGCCTCGGCGTAGCCGATGGCAGCCGGGGTGCCCGACTCGGGCACCGGGATGACCAGGTCGGCCTCGACCGGGTGTTCCCTGGCCAGCACACGGCCGATCTCGACGCGGGCCGAATACATGTTGCGGCCGGCGATCGTGGTGTCGGGACGCGCGAGATAGACGTACTCGAAGAGGCAGCCCTTGGGCTCGGGTGCGGCGAACCGGGTGGACCGCAGGCCGTGCTCGTCGACCGCGATCATCTCGCCCGGCTCGACCTCACGGACGAAGCTCGCGCCGACGATGTCGAGGGCGGCCGTCTCACTGGCGACCACCCAGCCCCGCTCCATGCGGCCGAGCACCAGGGGGCGAACGCCCTGTGCGTCGCGCGCGGCATAGAGCGTGGTCTCGTCCATGAAGACGAAGCTGAAGGCTCCCCGCAGCCCCGGCAGCACCTCGAGCGCCGCACCCTCGACCGACAGGTCGGGACGGCTGGCCAGCAGCGTGGTGACCAGGGAGGTGTCGGAGGTGGCGCTGTCGACCTCGAGGCCCCGCTCGGCGACCTCACGGGCCAGCTCGGCGGTGTTGACCAGGTTGCCGTTGTGGGCCAGCGCGATCGTCGTGCCGGCCGTGGTGGCCCGGATCGTCGGCTGGGCATTCTCCCAGTTCGAGCCGCCGGTGGTGGAGTAGCGCGTGTGCCCGATCGCGAGGTGGCCGCGCAGGCTGGCCAGCGTGGGCTCGTCGAAGACCTGCGACACCAGGCCGAGGTCCTTGTAGACCACCACGCCCGAGCCGTCACTCACCGCGATGCCCGCCGCCTCCTGGCCGCGGTGCTGCAGAGCGAAGAGCCCGAAGTAGGTGAGTTTCGCGACCTCTTCCTCGGGAGCCCAGACGCCGAAGACGCCACAGGCATCCTGGGGGCCACGCTCCTGGGGGTCGAGATCGTCGGTCAACCGGCCGTCGCCTCGGGGCACCTGTAGCTCCCTCATGCTCATGTGCTCGTAACTGCCGTCCGACCGACCAGTGTACGCGAGCCGATGGGCGCCGACCTCGCTGCTAATCGGCCTCGCGACCAGTTAACGGAAGGTATTCGGTCAGATCCGTGCGGATACCGCTGGCCCGCAGGCGTCCGTCACGCACCGCATCGGCCCAGGTCATACGCTGCGTGGCGACGAGCAGCCAGGTGATGGGATCCGCTTCGACCACATTGGGCGGTGTGCCGCGGGTGTGCCTGGGACCAGGAACACACTGAATAGCACCGAAAGGCGGAATCCGGACCTCCACCGATCGGCCAGGGGCCTTCCTGGACAGCTCCGCCAGGAGCGCTCGCACAGCGTCACGCTGCACAGATCTCTCGGGTTCGACGCCTCGGTCCAGCGCGTCCAACGCTTCTTTCACGGACTCGGATTTATTGTGCGCAGGGGACACGTCGGGACGATACGACTCGCTTCAGCGAGATTGGTACGCGGCCCTGGGTCGCGCGATGGACGTGTGACAAGGCATAGTGGCCGACGGTGTTTTAGTCGCGGGATGTAACCGGCCACCCTTGAACGGCCGGGAGGACCGTGCGACCGGAAGGCGGTGGATGGTGAGAACGCACCTACGAGCCCGGGCGACCCAGGCCGGTGCGTTACTGGCGGTGGTGCTCGGCGGTATCTTCGTCGCCCCCGCGGTGGCGTTGGCCGACCCGCCGAACGTAGAGATTACCGACCTGCAGACCGAGGTGCTCTCGGGCGGCCGGCTGACCATGCAGTTCCAGGTCGCCGAAGGCAACGGCAGCCAGGTCCCGGTCCCCGCGAACATCACCGTCAACGGCGGCGGCATGGAATGCCGGGGCGGCGACTGCAGCCGGCGCACCACGGTCGACGGCAACGGGCGCCCGTTCTCCGTGCAACTCACCGCACCCAATGTCAACGCCGGTGAGACGCGCCAGGTTACGGTCGAGATCACGGCGAATGTCCAGGGCGAGCAGCCGGGCCGGGCCAGCCAGCAGATCACGATCAAGGGCCCGGACCGTCCGCAGTCCGTGCGCCAGGTCTCGGGCCGCGTCAAGGACCAGGACGGCAAGTCGATCGCGGGCGCCACCGTCGGCATGCAGGACAGCGCCGGCAGTGTCTTCCAGGGCACCTCCGACGGCTCGGGTCAGTATTCCTTCCGGTCCACCGACAGCAAGCCGATCTCGCCCGGCCGCATCTCCATCGGCGCCGGCAAGAACGGCTTCGAAGAGGCCACGGTCCAGCGTGAGGCCCAGGCCGACCAGAACCTGACCGTCTCGCTGACGCTGAAGTCGACCGCCCCCGCGACGCCCTCCCCGACTCCGACTCCGAGCCCGTCGGCCACCAGCGCCGCCCCCACCGAAGAGGTGAGCGAGCAGGCGACGCCCGAGGAGACGGCGACCGAGCAGGCGACCGACCAGGCCGCGTCCACCGAGGACGACGGCGGGTCGATGCTCTACATCATCATCGGCGTTCTGCTGGTCGCGGCCGGCATCGGCGCGATCGTGCTGGTCGTTCTGCGCCGCCGGAACAGCGCCGACAACGGCGGTGACGACGACGACCCGACCGGCCTCTCCGGCTCGGGCGGCGTGGTGCCGCCGAGCCGCGGCGGCTTCACCGACGCAACCCGGGTCGGCGCGCCGGTCGGTGGCGGGCGCAACGACGCCACCATGATCGCCCCGGCGCCGCGTTCGGCGGCCATGGCGGACGCCCCGACCATGATCCACCGCCCCGTGCCCGCGGTCGAGGACGAGTTCCCCGACCCCTACGGCGTTCCGCTGCCGCAGCAGGGCGGCTACGCCGGTGCGGCCGCCGGCGGGTGGGACCAGGGCGGCAACCAGTACGGCGCCGGCACCCAGCAGTACGGCGCGGGGACCCAGCCGTACGACGGCGGCGCTCAGCCGCCGTACGGCGAGGCGACCTCGTACGGCCGCCCGCCGGAGGACAACGGTTACGCCGGCGGCGCCCAGCAGGGCGGCGGCTACGGAGCGTACGGCGAAGCTACCGGCATGTACCGGCCCGAGGCCGACGACGGCGGCTACGGCAACCAGCCGTACGGCGGCACCAACCAGTACGGCACCGGCCAGTACGGCGCGGAGCCGGTTGGTGGCTACCCGGCCGGCGGTTACGGACAGGAACCGGCCGAGCAGGGCGGCTACGGATCGTGGGGGGCTGCGGGCGACGGCCTCGACAACAACGGCTACGGCCCTCAGGGCGGCGGCCAGCCGTACGGCGGCGGTCAGACCGGCCCGTACGGCGGCACCCAGCCGTACGGCGGCGACCCGGCCAGTGACCCGGCCAGTGACCCGGCCGGCGGCGCACCCGCCGGTCAGCCGTACGGCGGCGGTTACGACCAGGGCTACCAGGCCGGCCAGCCGGGCGGCTACGACCAGGGCTACCAGCCGGGCGGCGGCTACGACGACCGCGGCGGCTACGACGACCAGTACGGCAACCAGCCGGGCGGGCACGACCAGCGCGGCGGACGTCCGGAGGCGCCGGCCCCGCGGCGCGGCAACCACGACTACTGAGTCACGGCAACACAACAAGAAAGCCGGCCAGCGAATTCGCTGGCCGGCTTCTTTGTGCCTGACTGCCGGGGTCAGGAAGCGTCGTCGTTGGGCGACGGCTCCTTGACCTCGGCCACGGCGGCGGCTGGAATGCCGTCCGCCTCGATCGGGGCCGCCGACTCCATGGCCGCGCCGGCCGCCGCGGTGACCAGCACGTCGTCACCCCGGTCGGGGCTCGCGGGTGCGGTCGGGTCGGCCGCGTGCTCCGGGTCGCCGTGCCGGTTGGCCAGCTCGGCGGCGCCACCGAACAATCGCGGCAGCGTGCCCTCGTGGGCCTCGCGAGCCTCGTCGAGCGGCAGGCTGAACTGGTCGCGCACCTCGAGCACGGGCTCGGCCGAGGTGATGCCGATCGGGGTGCACGGGATGCCGAACTCGGCGGCCAGGCCCGCGAACGCCTTGTCGTGCCCGCGCGGCACGGCGACCAGCACACGACCGGCCGACTCGCTGAAGAGCTGCACGAAGGCGTCGGCCGGCAACGTGACCTGAGCGCCCACGTTGTAGCGCAGGCAGCTCTCGACCAGAGCCTGGGAGAGACCGCCGTCCGACAGGTCGTGGGCCGCGCTGACCAGTCCGGTCCGCGAGGCCCGGGCCATCAGCTGGGCCAGCCTGCGTTCGTGCTCGAGGTCGACCTTGGGCGGCCGGCCGCCGAGGTGGCCGTGGGTGACCCACGCCCACTCCGACCCGGAAAGCTCGGTCGTCGTCTCGCCGAGCAGGAAGAGCAGGTCGCCGTCGCCGGTCGGGGTCTTGAAGCCCATCGGGATGCGCCGGGCGACGTCGTCGAACAGGCCCAGCACGCCGACCACCGGGGTGGGGTGGATCGCGGCGGCGCCGGTCTGGTTGTAGAAGCTGACGTTGCCGCCGGTCACCGGGGTGCCCAGTTGCTGGCAGCCGTCGGCCAGACCGCGTACGGCCTCGGCGAACTGCCACATCACGGCCGGGTCCTCCGGCGAGCCGAAGTTCAGGCAGTCGGTGACGGCGATCGGCTCGGCGCCGGTGACGCCGACGTTCCGGTACGCCTCGGCCAGTGCGAGCCGGGCACCCTCGTACGGGTCGAGGCGCGCGAAGCGGCCGTTGCCGTCGACCGACAGCGCGACACCGAGGCCGGTCCGCTCGTCGATGCGCAGCACGCCCGAGTCTTCCGGCTGAGCCAGCACGGTGTTGCCGAGCACGTAGCGGTCGTACTGCTCGGTGACCCAGGTCTTGTCGCACAGGTTCGGTGAGGCGATCATGCGCAGCACCGTCTCGCGCAGCTCGTCGCCGGTCGTGGGCCGGGGCAGCGTCTCCGCCTTGTCGGCCTGAAGCAGTATGAGGTCGGCCGGCTCACGGATCGGGCGCGCGTAGACCGGGCCGTCGTCGGCGAGCGAGCCCGGCGGCACGTCCACCACGACGTGGTCATTCCAGCTGATCACCAGGCGGCCCGGCGAACCGTCCTCGCCGGCCGGGGTGACCTCGCCGATCGCGGTGGCCCAGACGCCCCACTTCTCGGCCACGCCGAGCACGGCCGCGAGGTTTTCCGGCGTGACGATCAGGAGCATGCGCTCCTGCGACTCGCTGGCCAGGATCTCGGTCGGCGACATGGACGCCTCACGCAGCGGCACCCGCTCGAGCCACACCCGCATGCCGGTGCCGGCAGCGGCTGCGGTCTCGGTGAGTGCGCAGGTCAGGCCGGCGCCGCCGAGGTCCTGGATGCCCGCCACGAGGCCGGCGTCGTAGAGCTCGAGGCAGCTCTCGATCAGCAGCTTCTCCATGAACGGGTCGCCGACCTGCACCGACGGGCGGCGCTGTTCGGCTCCCTCGTCGAAGGTGGCCGAAGCCAGGACGGAGACGCCGCCGATGCCGTCGCGACCGGTGCGGGCACCGAGCAGCACGACGATGTTGCCGACGCCAGCAGCCTCTTTGTGCTGCAGGCGCTCGACCGGCAGCACGCCGATGCTGAGCGCGTTGACCAGCGGGTTGCCCTGATAGGTGGGGTCGAAGACGATCTCGCCGCCGATGTTGGGCAGGCCCAGGCAGTTGCCGTAACCGCCGATGCCGGCGACCACGCCGGGCAGCACCCGAGCGGTGTCGGGGTGGTCGGCCGCGCCGAAGCGCAGCGGGTCCATCACCGCGATCGGGCGAGCGCCCATGGCGAGGATGTCGCGCACGATGCCGCCCACACCGGTGGCCGCGCCCTGATAGGGCTCGACGAAGCTGGGGTGGTTGTGCGACTCGACCTTGAAGGTGACGGCGATCTCGTCGGAGATCTGGACGACGCCCGCGTTCTCGCCGATGCCGGCCAGCATGCGGGTGCCACGCGGCGCCTTGTCACCGAACTGGCGCAGGTGCACCTTGCTCGACTTGTAGGAGCAGTGCTCGCTCCACATGATCGAGTACATGGCGAGCTCGGAGGCGGTGGGCCGGCGGCCGAGGATCTGCCGGATCCGGTCGTACTCGTCGTCCTTGAGGCCCAGCTCGGTGTGCGGCTGAAGCTCATCGGGCGTGGTGTTGGCTCGCTGAACGGTGTCCGGCCCGCCGTCGAACTCGTTGACCAGCACGTCGGTCGCCGCAAAGCCCGTCTGCTTCGGCGGGGCGGACGTGTCCGGCTGCGTCGTCATTACTGGTGTCCCCCTGCGTTCACTCCCGCTGACCCGGCCAGGGCCCGCAGGACAGAAGTGAAGAAACCGAGGCCGTCGAGGGACGGACCGGTCAGCGCCTCCACCGCGTGTTCCGGATGCGGCATGATGCCGACGACGTTGCCGGCCTCGTTGGTGATCGCGGCGATGTCGCGCTGCGAACCGTTCGGGTTTCCGCGGATGTAGCGCGCGACCACGCGGCCCTCGGCCTCGAGCTGGTCGAGCGTGCGCTCGTCGGCGACGTAACAGCCCTCGCCGTTCTTCACCGGGATCAGGATCTCTTGTCCCGCGGTGAAGGAGTTGGTCCAGGCGGTGTTCGTCGAATCGACGCGCAGGAACTGGTCGCGGTTGCGGAAGTGCAGGTGCTGGTTCCGGGTCAGCGCGCCGGGAAGCAGGTGCGCCTCGCAGAGGATCTGGAAGCCGTTGCAGATGCCGAGCACCGGCAGCCCGCCCCGGGCCGCGTCGATGATCGAGTCCATCGCGGGGGCGAACCGGGCGATGGCGCCGCACCGCAAGGCGTCGCCGTAGGAGAAGCCGCCAGGCAGGACCACGGCGTCGACGCCGTGCAGGTCGGAATCGCCGTGCCAGAGGCGGACGACGTCGGCGCCGGCGATACGCGCGGCACGGGCCGCGTCCCCGTCGTCGAGCGAACCCGGGAAGGTGACCACACCGATGCGCATGGTCAGGCGACCTCCGCCGTGGCGTCCTCGTGGACGTGGATGGTGAAGTCTTCGATCACCGGGTTGGCGAGCAGCTTGTCGGCGATCTCGCGAGCCCGATCCAGGTCGGGCGCACCGGCGAACTCGATCTCGATCCGCCGGCCGATGCGGACGGACGAGACATCGGTGACGCCGAGCCTGGGCAGCGCATTCGCGACCGCCTGGCCCTGCGGATCGAGGATCTCCGGCTTGAGCATGACGTCGACCACGACGCGAGCCACGGGCACTCCTGACTGATAGGTGTAAGCACGTTGAGCCTACCTTGCGAACCACGTCACGGAATTCTCGGCCGGTGTCGCGCACGCGACGCCGGGGCCGCTGAGCAGCCAACTCCCGGGTGATCTCTGCCACCGCTCGATCAAAACTTCAAGCACTGGCGGGTCATCACACGGTGATAGGGGCCAACTGGATTGTTGGCGGCCGGAACGACCGGCCTTACGGTCGGCTCATCGATCTCCATCAGACCGGGCGGTGGTCGCCCCACTGCCGGCCGGCTCAGGATTCCGCCGGGGCGCGGCGTGACTCTTGTCTCCGCCGTGCCCCAGCGGCACAGCCCTTACAGAATCGGCGCCGGCGCGTACTTCGCGGCGTCCGGGTGCGCCGCGACGATCGTGGCGACCCGGTCGGCCACGGCCCGCACCTGCGAGGGGGCGGCGCCCACGAAGGCGGCGCGGTCGGCGACCAGCGTGTCGATCTCGGCGCGGGTCAGGGCGAGGCGGCCGTCGGCGGCGAGCCGGTCGAACAGGTCGTTGACCGTGGCGCCCTTCTCGCGCATGGCCAGCGCGACCGCGACGGCGTGCTCCTTGATCACCTCGTGGGCGACCTCACGGCCGACGCCCTTGCGCACGGCCGCGACCAGGATCTTGGTCGTCGCCAGGAACGGCAGGAACCGGTCGAGCTCACGGGCGATCACCGCGGGGTAGGCGCCGAACTCGTCGAGCACCGTGAGAAATGTCTGGAACAGGCCGTCGGTGGCGAAGAACGCGTCCGGCAGGGCGACCCGGCGGACCACCGAGCAGGAGACGTCGCCCTCGTTCCACTGGTCGCCGGCCAGTTCGCCGACCATCGACAGGTAGCCGCGGACGATCACGGCGAGCCCGTTGACCCGCTCGGACGAGCGCGTGTTCATCTTGTGCGGCATCGCCGACGAGCCGACCTGGCCCGGCTTGAAGCCCTCGGTCACCAGTTCCTGGCCGACCATCAGGCGGATCGTGGTGGCCAGCGAGGACGGACCGGCGACGATCTGGGCGAGCGCGGAGACCACGTCGAAGTCGAGTGAGCGCGGGTAGACCTGGCCGACGCTGCTGAGGACGCGCTCGAAGCCCAGGTGGCCGGCGACGCGCTGCTCGAGGGAGCCGAGCGCGTCGAAGTCACCGTCGAGCAGGTCGAGCTGGTCGGCGGCGGTGCCGACCGGGCCCTTGATGCCCCGCAGCGGGTACCGGGCGATCAGGTCGTCGAGACGCTCGTACGCGATGAGTAGCTCTTCGGCCGCCGAGGCGAACCGCTTGCCGAGCGTGGTCGCCTGCGCGGCGACGTTGTGCGAGCGGCCGGTCATTACCAGGTCGGAGTACTCGACTGCGCGCTCGGTGAGCCGGGCCAGCGCGGCGATCACGCGGGACCGGATCAGCTCGAGCGACGCCCTGATCTGGAGCTGCTCCACGTTCTCGGTCAGGTCGCGCGAGGTCATTCCCTTGTGGATCTGCTCGAAGCCGGCGAGCGCGCTGAACTCTTCGATGCGGGCCTTCACATCGTGCCGGGTCACCCGCTCGCGGGCCGCGATCGAGCCCAGGTCGACCTGGTCGAGCACCGACTCGTAGGCCTCGACGGCGCCCTCGGGCACGGCCACACCGAGGTCGCGCTGAGCCTTGAGCACGGCCAGCCAGAGCCGGCGTTCCATGCGGATCTTTTCCTCCGGCGACCACAGGGACACCAGGTCGGTCGAGGCGTAACGAGCGGCGAGGACGTTCGGGATGGTCACGGCACCGATTGTTTCACGGCACCGGTTTCGGGCTCCGGCAGCTTGTGCTGCAAGGTGCGAACGTCCCGGCTCGACAGCATGAAGATCACCGAGAGCGTCATCAGCACGGTGGCGCCGATCAGCGTCGTCTCGATCCCCACGACGTGGGCGAACGGGCCCACCGCCATCTCGCCGATCGGGATGGCGACAAAAGAGCCGACCATGTCGTACGAGTAAACGCGGGCCAGCTTGTCGGCCGGGATGTGCTCCTGCATGGTCGTCTCCCACGCGATGCCGAACTGCTCCACCATCAGGCCCGCCACCAGCGCGCCACCGATGAGCAGCCACAGGTGCGGATAGACGCCGAGGATCAGCACCGGAATCGACATGAACAACGTGCTGAACACGCCGAAGAGCAGCATCCGCCGCATCCGCAGACGCATCGCCAGCAGGGCGCCGACGATCATTCCGAGGGTCTCGGCCGCCAGAACCAGGCCCCAGGCCCGGCGCCCGATCGTGTCATCGGCGACGACCGGCCCGAGCACGAAGAGCGAGCCGCTCCAGGCCGCGTTGAGCACGCAGAAGCCGGCCACCACGACCCACAGCCAGGTGCGCGAGCGGAACTCCGACCACCCCGTGCGCAGGTCGGCGAAGATGTTGGGGCGGGACGGCTCGACGGCCGCCTCGCCCGGGGTCTTCTCGTCGCCGATGACGCCGGGCGCGGGCTCGGCCTCGGGCGCCGGCGGCACTCGCAGAAAGGCGAAGAGCAGGGCGCTGACCAGGAAGGTGGCGGCGTCGACAGCGATGCCCCAGCCCGGGTTGGTCGCGGCCACCACCACGCCGGCGAGCGGGGCGCCCAGCACGGCAGCCGAGTTGAGCGCCACCCGGTTGAGCCCGTTGGCCTGCTGGCGGATCTCGGCCGGAACGATCTGCGGCAGGATCGACGACGTCGCGGGCAGAGCGAGCGCGCCGACCATGCCGTTGAGCGCCGAGATGGCGATGAGTAGTGGAATCGTGGCCGTGCCGGTGAGCACCAGGGTGGCGACGATCGCCTGCGTGACGAAGGCGGCCAGGCTGGCCCCGACCATCAGCAGATGTTTGGGCAGGCGGTCGGCGAGCACCCCGCCGAAGAGCAGGAAGATGACGTTGACCAGGGTGCGGGCCCCGACCACCAACCCCAGGTCGGTGGCCGAGCCGGTCAGGTCGAGGACGGCGAAGGCGAGCGCGATCGGCGCGAACGAGTTCCCCAGCGCGTTGATCGTGCGACCGCCGATGAGCAGGCGGAAAGCGGGGATGCGAAAGGGCGCCAAGGCGGTGCTCATCAGGACTCCATCTCGAACATCGCGACTGTCGTGCTGGTGCGGATGGTGCCGGGTGTGTGCGGCGGCTGGGCCGCATCGTGCAACTCGCGCAGCACGCCGGCGATCGTGTTGTGCAACTCGCGCCATCTAACGGGATCGATCCAGAACTCGCCGTCCCCCAGCAGAGCCGGCGCGGGCGGTCCGCCCGCCGCCGACCAACGGCCCTGCGCGACGCGCCGGATGAGCTCGTGGCCGAGCGCGGTGTAGAGCGCCTCCTTCCCGTCTGCGGACTCGGGCGCACGGTCGCGAGCGGGATCGTATCGATAGCGCTTGGCGATGCCGCCCCGGATTTTCTCCTCGCCGGCGGCCTCGACGACGCCGGCCGAGTGCAGGTTGCGCAGGTGGTAGCTCGCGTTGGCGTGGGTGAGCCCGAGTTCGCGGGCCACCTCGGCCGCGGTGAGCGGGGTGCTGGTGAGCAACGACAGAATGCGAAGGCGAACCGGGTGGGCCATCGCCCGGAGCGCGGCCCCCTCATCTCCCAAAGGCATGTTGGGGAGTCTAGGGCGCGGCATGCCGACTGTCCAATGATTGTTGGGGAGTGGCACACTGCACGGCAAGCGGCTTTGCCGTTAAAGTTACCGACGAGTAGGTCGACTCAGCCTGAAAGGTCTCCACCGATGACTGATTTCAACCCGGACTCGCTCGCCGATATCGGGCCGAAGGAGTTCGCACAGCTCGTCAAGGCGACGCCGGACGCCAAGCTGGCCGAGGTGATGGCCGGCGACTCGCGCGCCAAGATCCTCGACGAGGTCTTCAACCGGATGCCCACCCTGTTCCGCCCCGAGAAGGCCGGCAACACCACTGCGGTCATCCACTGGATCATCACCGGCGGCGCGGGCGGCGCGAGCGACACGTACGAGACGGTGATCGAGAACGGCGCCTGCACGGTCACCAACCAGCCGGTCCGTGAGCCCAAGCTGGCCATGACCATGGACCCGGTGACGTTCCTCAAGGTCGTCTCGGGCGACGGCAACCCGATGATGATGTTCATGACCGGCAAGATCAAGGCCAAGGGCGACCTGGGCCTGGCGGCCAACGTGGCCAAGCTCTTCGACATCCCGAAGGGCTGACGCTCAGAGCAGTCCGTTCTCGCGGGCGTACAGCGCAGCCTGGGTGCGGTCCCGCAGTCCGAGCCGGCCGAGGATGTGCGACACGTGGTTCTTGACGGTGCCCTCGCTGACGAAGAGCTGCGCCGCGATCTCGCGGTTGGTCGCACCTCGGGCCACTCGCCGTAGCACCTCGATCTCCCGGCCGGTGAGGCTCCACCGGTCGGGAGGCGCGCTGGTCGGCTCGGCCGGCGTGCTCTGGCTCTCGGTCGATTTGTTCCGCTACAGAGAGATGCGGCCCTCGACCGCGCCCAGCGCGATGTCCCGGCGGAACTGAGAGCCGTCGAGGCGCACGCTGTCGACCAGGGTGTAGGCCGCGTCGCGGGCCGAGGCCAGGTCGGGGCCGGTGGCGGTCACGCTCAGGACGCGGCCGCCGGCCGAGATCAGGGCGCCGTCGTCGCGGCGGGCCGTGCCGGCGTGGATGACGCCGGGCACCTCGGCGCCCTCGATCACGTCGCCGGTCCGCGGAGTGCCGGGATAGTTCCGGCTGGCCACCACGACGGTGATCGCCGCGCCGTCGAGCCAGCGCAGCGGCGGGAACTGGGCCAGGGCGCCGGTGGCGGCCGCGTTCAACAATCCGGCCAGCGGCGTCTCGAGCAGCGCCAGCACGACCTGGGTCTCGGGGTCGCCGAAGCGGGCGTTGAACTCGATGACCTTGGGGCCGTCGGGGGTCAGGGCGAGCCCGACGTAGAGCAGCCCGGTGAACGGGGTGCCGCGGCGGCGCATCTCGGCCAGCGTCGGCTCCACGGTCTCGGCCAGCACGCGCGGCACCAGGTCGGCCGGCGCCCAGGTGAGCGGGGCGTACGCGCCCATGCCGCCCGTGTTGGGGCCCTCGTCGCCGTCGGCCAGGCGCTTGAAGTCCTGGGCCGGCATCAGCGGGACGGCCGCCGTGCCGTCGGTGACCACGAACAGCGAGACCTCGGGGCCGGGCAGGTATTCCTCGATCACGACCCGGCCGCACTCGGCCGCGTGCCGCTCGGCCTGGTCGCGGTCGTCGGTCACCACCACACCCTTGCCCGCGGCGAGCCCGTCGTTCTTGACCACGTACGGGACGCCGAGGTCGTCGAGCGCCCGCCCGACCTGCTCCGGCGAGGTGCACGCGTACGACCGGGCGGTGGGCACGCCGGCCGCGGCCATCACCTCCTTGGCGAACTGCTTCGACCCCTCGAGCTGGGCCGCCGCCGCACTCGGGCCGAAGCAGGCGATGCCCTTGGCCCGCACGGCGTCGGCCACCCCGGCCACCAGCGGCGCCTCGGGCCCGACGACGACCAGGTCGGCGGCGAGCTCGACGGCGAGCGCCGCCACGGCGGCCGGATCGGTCGCCTTCACCTCGTGCAACTCGGCGACCTGGGCGATGCCGGGGTTGCCGGGGGCGGCGGCGAGGAAGTCGACGGAGGGGTCGGCAGCGAGGCCGACGGCGAGGGCATGCTCGCGCCCGCCGGAACCGATCAGAAGTACGCGCACGACCGGCGATCCTACCGGCGGGCCGCTTCCCCACGTCGCACAGCAGGGCAGTCGCGTAAACTTCGGCAGTACCCGGACCTCTGCCGAGTACGAGCTGTCCGACGGAAGGCGTCAAGCAAGTGCCGGTGATCGTGTTGGTCGGCGCCCAATGGGGCGACGAGGGCAAGGGCAAAGCCACTGACCTGCTGGGCGACCGGCTCGACTACGTGGTGAAGTTCAACGGCGGAAACAACGCCGGTCACACTGTGGTGATCGAGGGCGAGAAGTACGCCCTGCACCTGCTGCCGAGCGGCATCCTTTCGCCGGGCGTCGTCCCGGTGATCGGCAACGGCGTGGTGATCGACCTCAACGTGCTGTTCCAGGAGATCGACGGTCTGGAATCGCGCGGCATCGACACGTCGCGGCTGCGCATCAGCGCGAACGCGCACGTCATCCCGTCGTACAACCGCTCGCTCGACAAGGTCAGCGAGCGTTACCTGGGCGCGCGGCGGATCGGCACCACCGGTCGCGGCATCGGCCCGACCTACGCCGACAAGATGAACCGCGTCGGCGTCCGCGTGCAGGACCTCTTCGACGAGTCGATTCTGCGGCAGAAGGTCGAGGCGGCCCTCTCCTTCAAGAACCAGATCCTCGCGAAGATCTACAACCGCCAGGCGGTCAAGCCGGACGACGTGGTCAACGAGCTTCTGTCGTACGTGGAACGCCTGCGCCCCTACGTCGGTGACACCGCCCTCGAGCTCTCCGAGGCGCTCGACGAGGGCAAGGTCGTGCTGTGCGAGGCCGGGCAGGCCACGCTGCTCGACGTCGACCACGGCACCTACCCGTTCGTGACCAGCTCGAACGCGACGGCCGGGGGCGCCTGCACCGGTTCCGGCATCCCGCCCACCCGCATCGACCGGGTGGTCGCTGTGCTGAAGGCGTTCACCTCCCGCGTCGGCGAGGGCCCGTTCCCCACCGAACTGCACGACAAGTTCGGCGACCACCTGCGCGAGGTCGGTCAGGAGTACGGCACGACGACCGGCCGCCCGCGCCGCATCGGCTGGCTCGACCTGGTGATGGCCCGCTACGCCCAGCGGATCAACGGCGTCACCGACTTCGTTCTCACCAAACTGGACAATTACGACGACCTCGACGAGATCCCCGTTTGTATCGCGTACGAGGTGAACGGCGTCCGCCACGACGAGATGCCGATCAGCCAGTCCGACTTCCACCACGCTGTCCCGATCTTCGAGACGATGCCGGGCTGGAAGCAGAGCATCATGGGGGCCCGCTCGTTCGACGACCTGCCCAAGGAGGCGCAGGACTTCGTCGTCTTCGTCGAGGAGCGCATCCGCGCCCGCATCTCGGTGGTCGGCGTCGGCCCCGCGCGCGACCAGGTCATCGAGCGGCACTCGGTCCTGAGTGGAGCCTGACGTGTACGACGTGGTCCTGCTCAGCCTGGCCGAGGGTCAGGGCTCCGGCGGGGGCGCGTGCGGCGCCGAGTGCGGTGGCTGCGCGCCCGCGACAGCCTGCACGCCGCGGGTTCCGGTGTTGCGGTGCGCCGACGCGCTCACCGCGGCCGGGGCCCGCGTCGAGACGGTCACCGCCGCTTCCGATCAAGAGATCGACGAGGTGCTGGCCCGGTTCGACGGCCCGGCCCGGCCCGACGGCCTCACCTGGCCCGACCCCGACAGCAAGATCCGCCTGGTGGTGGCCTCGGCGACCGACGGTCAGTTGCGCGCCGTCGTGCGCCGGCTGGTCCGGCGGTACGCTCCCCCGCCCAGCAAGCGCCCCGGCGACCTGCCCACGGGCCGTACGGTGCCCGACCTGCCGGCGCTGGCGATCCTGCCGCTCGACGCGGGCGACTCCACCGACCTCGCGGCGCAACTGGGTCTGCCCCGTACCCCCGAACAGGTGGCCGCGGCCGTCCTGGGCGGGTCGGTGCGGCGCCTCGACCTGCTGCGCAACGACGGCGGATCGGTCACGGTGGACGGTGCCCTGGTCGGCGGCATGGACGACAACGGGCACGCGGTGCCGTGGCGGGGCCGGGTCGAGGTCGACGACGCGGTGCTGTCCGACGGCGACGAGCCGATTCTCGCCTGCGCGATCGGCAACAGCGCCGGCTACGCCGAGTTCGCCGGCCTGCGACTGCTGGCCGAGGGCGACGCGGTGGACGGTCAGGTCGAGGTCGCGGTGGCCGTGCCGTCCATCGTCAAGCAGCGGTTCCGCGGCACGAAGATGCGCGTCGAAGTGCGCCGGGCGCGCGGCCGCGCGGTCTCGGTGCTCCCCCGCGACGGCGAGATCCATTTCCTCGACGACGGGGTCGGCGGCGCGATGAACCGCAAGCGCTCGTGGTGGACCGAGGCCGGGGCCTGGGCGGTGTACGCGAGCTGACCTACTGTGTGACTCAGGAGTAGCAGATTTCGGACGGCATCCGGGGAGGGTCGCTTCCGTGGCATCGGTGGAGGACGACGACGCTGACCGCGTCTACGTCCCGGGTTCGGCCAGCAACCCCGCACCGCCCGACCGGGATGTCGAACCGTTCTGGGCGGCGGAGGAGCTGGAAGCGCCGGTGCACGGCCGGCCCGTGCCGCACGAGGCCCCGCCGCCCGTCCCGCTGCCGCAACCGCCGAACGGGGCTCCCGGGGTCTACCGGCCGGGCGAGCGCATTCCGGTGCCGCCGCCCGTCGCTGTTCCGGTGCCGCCGCCCGCGAACATCCAGGTGCCGGCCCCACGGCCCGCTCCGCCGCCCACCCAGGCCTGGCCCAATCTCGAGCCGTCGGCGCCCGCTCCCGAGGTGCCGGTCCCGGCGGCGCCGGTCTCCGGCGGTGACGAATCCGGTGTGCACACCTCGCCCGACTCGCCTTGGTCACAGCCTCCGCAGCGGCCGGTGCCGGCGCCCGCGGTCCAGCCGCCAACGGCCGCGCGCGCCTCGGTTCCGGTCGCGCCCGAACAGCCTCCGGTGAGCCGGCCCGAGGCGGGGGAAGCGGCCAACGGCGCGATCTATCGCCCGGCCCCTCCGCCGCCGCACGCTCACGGTGCTGCCGCCGTACCCCCGCAAGCGCCGCCGGCCCCGCCCACCGCGCCGCGGCAGATGCCCGGGCCGTATCCGCCCAGCATCGACCCGCGCGCGATCCCGCCGCACGCAGCCGCGCCGCATCCCCAGCCACCCGCGATGCCGCCGCAGGCCGCCGTGTCCCATCCGCAGCCGCCCACGATGCCGCCGCAGGCCGCCGTGCCCCATCCGCAGCCGCCCGCGCCGGCCCAGCCCTCGACCGATCCGTTCCAGGATCTGCCCTGGGTCTCCGACGGCACGCCCACCGCCGAGGAGTTCGCCCGCCGCCGCATGGCCAAGCCGGCCGACCCGGTGGCCACCCAGGGCCCCCGGGCGATGCTCCGCAAGGGCACGATGGGCCTGGTAAAGCTGGCTCCGGGCAAGCGCGAGCAGGAGTACAAACAGGACGTCGAGATGGTCCGCCGCAACTTCGGCGGGCTCCGGCAGGTCACCGTCGTCAACCCCAAGGGCGGCGCCGGCAAGACCGTGGCCGTGCTGCTGCTGGCCATGACGTTCGGGCAGAAGCGCGGCGGCTACGTGCTGGCCTGGGACAACAACGAGACCCAGGGCACCCTCGGCATGCGCGCCCAGCAGGACTTCCACGCCCGTACGGTGCGCGACATGATGCGCGACCTGCATCTGTTCCGCGGCTCGCAGGGGCGCGTGGGTGACCTGTCGCAATATGTACGGGCCCAAGGCGAGGGCATGTTCGACGTGCTCGCCTCGGACGAGTCGGCCACCGCGGGCGAGATGCTCACGGCCGACGCGTTCGGTGAGATCCGCGAGATCGTGAGCCGGTTCTACAAGCTGATCTTCGTGGACACCGGCAACAACGTGCGCGCGCAGAACTGGCAGGCGGCCATGGACGCCACCGACCAACTGGTGATCACCATGTCGGCCCGCAACGATTCGGCCGAGACCGCGGCGCGGATGCTCGACCACCTCGAGCAGAGCGGGCGGCAGCGTCTCGTGCGACAGGCGGTCAGCGTGGTGTCGATGCCGCCGACCCGCAAGGACATCGACCTGCCGGCCATCCAGCGGCACTTCGCGGCCCGCACGAGGGCGGTGCTGCTGGCCCCGTACGAGAAGTTGATCGACTCCGGCGAGCCGATCCGCTACGGCCACCTCTCCAGCAACACCAAGGATGCCTGGCTGAAGATCGCGGCGGCCGTAGCGGAAGGCTTGTAACCATGGCTCCGCTCCGCTCCGCTCTGCGGAGCGGAGCGGGTCAGCTCAGGGCGTCGGCGGCAGCGGGGTCGCTGTCCCGCAGGAACTGGGCGCAACGAGCTGCCTCGTCGGCCTCGCCGATCTCGGCCGCGGCCTGCGAGAGCGAGTAGAGACAGCGCAGGAAGCCCTGGTTGGGCCCGTGCGACCAGGGGATCGGGCCGTGGCCCTTCCAGCCGTTGCGGCGCAGGGCGTCGAGGCCACGGTGATAGCCGGTGCGGGCGAAGGCGTACGCGGTGACCGGGTCGCCGTCAGCCAGGGAACCGGCCGCGAGGGCGGCCCAGGCCGCGCTGTAGGTCGGGTGATCCGCGGCAACGGACTTGAGGGCCTCGGTCGTGCCCGTCGCGGTCGCCTCTGCGAAAGCCTTGTCGGCCTCGGTGTCGGCGGGAAGCAGGGTGGCCGGAGGCTCGGGGAGCAGATTCTGCATGACCTAATTCAACCGGCCCGCGGAGCAGGCATTCCGCCGGGGCACCGAAAGATCACCCCGGATTCGCGGCCCGTTCCGGCTGGGCCCTTCTCAGTCCCAGGCCGCAGCGAGCCGGGCGAGCCGGTCGGCGTACTCGATCTGCTCGCGCCACGCCGCCGGCCAGGCCCCCATGCCCAGTGCGGCGCCGGCGAAAGCCCCGGCCAGGCAGGCGATCGAATCGGAGTCGCCGGACGACGCGGCGCCCCGGCCCAGCACGGCCACCGGCTCGTCGGGCGAGATCAGGTAGCAGTACAGCGCGGTCGCCAGCGCCTCCTCGGCGATCCAGCCCTCGCCGGTGGCCAGGCACGGGTCGCCGTCGAAGTCTCCGGCCCGCAGAGCGACGCCGACCCGGTCGAGGGCAGCTGCCGTCTCGTCCCAGCCCTGGGCGATGAACTGCTCCGCACTGCCGGCCCCCGAGCGCTGCCAGAGATCGCCCAGCCACGCCTCGCGGTAGACCGTGCGCTGGCTGCCGGCGCGCTCGCGCAACGCGTCCAGCAGGTCACCGGGTTTGCGGCCGCCGGCCAGCCACCAACAGGCATACGCGGTGAGTTCGCTCGCGGCGAGCCCGGTCGGGTGACCGTGGGTGAGGCCGGCCTGCAATTGGGCCAGACCGGCGCGCTGGTCCTCGTCGAGGCCGGGGTGCAGCCCGACAGGAGTGACGCGCATATTGGCGCCGCAGCCCTTCGATCCGGCTACGGTCGCGTGCTGCCACTTCGTGTTCTCGCTGAGGGCGGCACACGCTCTCAGACAGGTCATGCCCGGGGCGCGATTGTTGTCGGGGCTCTTGGCCCAGGCGAGGAAGTGGGCACGCAGCAGCGGCTCCGTCGCCGCCGGCGTGATCGCGGGCGCTTCCAGCATCGCTTCGCCGACTGCCAGCGCCATCTGCGTGTCGTCGGTGACCAGCGCCGGGTTGCCGGTCAGCTGCCGCGGGCCCCGGGCGCCGTACGTGGCGACGATCGTCGCGTAGTCCTGAAACTCGGTGGGCTTGCCGAGCGCGTCCCCGTACGCCAGTCCGAAGAGCGATCCCGCGACCTTTTGCACAGTGACTACCCTACGGTCATGCCCGGCGACCCTTTACAGCCCGTACTCGGTGGACCCATCCCGTTCGACGCCACCGCGACCGAGATCGAATCCCGGGCCGAGCTCGACGTTCACCTGGCCGCCAAGTCGCTGGCCGACTTGGTGATCCTCGGCCTGCGGCTCGACCTCGCCCCGCCCGATCTCGCCGACGTCGACGTGCGCGGGGCGCTGTTCGTGGGCTGCCGGCTCGAGAACGAAGACGTCGAGATCGACCTGATCCGGCGCGGGGCCCACCTGATCCCGCCGTTCGACGCGCGGCCCTACCCGACGCATCCAGCCAACCTCTACACGCCGGAGGATCTGTCGTTCGGCTTCGCCGCCGAGGGCTTCGCCGGCATGTACGACACGCTGGTCTACGACCACTTCGTGGCGCACGGGCACGCGGCGCCGGACATTCGCGAGGCGATCGCCCAGCGGCTGCACGACGCCGGCATCGACAACGCGCTGGGCAAGGCGCTGGCCGCCTGGGTGCAGGCGCGGGGGCGGGCCGGAGCGGTCGGCATCATGGGCGGGCACGCGGCGCCGCGCGGGTCGGCCGCGTACCGGATGGCGGCCACCCTGTCGTGGCGGCTGGCCTCGGTCGGCCGGCTGGTGGTGACCGGCGGCGGGCCCGGCGTCATGGAGGCGGCCAACCTGGGCGCGTACTTCTCGACCCGTCCCGCTTCCGAGCTGGCGTCGGCGATCGAGATGCTGTCGGTGGCGCCGCATTTCGCCGACCACGACCCGTACACGGCGGTCGCGCTCGCTGTCCGCACCAAGTTCCCGGCGCCGGCGACTTCGGTGACCGACGTGGCCGGGCGGCTGCTGCACGGCGGACTGGCCCTGCCGACCTGGCTCTACGGCCACGAGCCGGCCAACCTCTTCGCCGGTCAGATCGGAAAGTACTTTTCCAACGCCGTACGGGAGGACTCGATCCTGCGCCTGTCGCGCGGTGGCATCGTGTTCGCGCCCGGCTGGGCCGGCACCGTGCAAGAGATCTTCCAGGCCGCGACGAAGACCTTCTACCAGACCGACGGACCGTCCGGCGCCTTCGTCTTCCTCGGCGTCGACCACTGGAAGCAGCTACCGGTCGAAGAGCTGTTGCGCCCACTGCTGGCCCGGAGCCCGCACGGTGATCAGTCGAACCTCGTGGTCGTCACCGACTCCCTCGACGAGGCGATGGCTGCCCTGGCCGCCGGCTCAGGCCACATGCACACGCCGCCAATTGGTCACGGGTAGTTCGTTCTCCGGCACGTCGGTGATGCCGTTCTCGTCCATCGCGTTGAAGATGGCCAGCCGCGCGTCCTCGAAGAGAAACTCGACGGCGTGCAACACCCGGGGCCGCCACTCGGCCACGGTCACCAGCTCGATGATGTTGACGGCACGCAGGATGCTTCCGCGGGCGCTGCGCAGGGCGGCGTGCGGGTCGGGGCGCCAGTCGAAGTGCTCGTACCAGTCGATCGGGACGTTCAGGTCGATCTGGTCCCAGGTGATGGCGCATTCGTCGAATTTACGATGGGTAATTTCGACGTGTGTGGCGCCGAAGTCCAGGATCACCGGGCCGTCCGCGAACCAGCCGCGCTCGGCGACATCCCACATCAGCCAGCTCGACCGCAGCTTGCGCCCGATGAGCCGTACGAATCTCGTCCGGTGGACCGCCGCCAGTGCCTCGGCATCATGGTGCCACTGGGGTTCGTATCCCTCGATGCCGAGCACGATCTTGGTCCTCCTCTCAAGGGAGGAACGATCGTATACATACCTCTGAGTAACCCGGCAACACGAGAGACGGGCGGTACCCCTCCTGGGGAACCGCCCGTCATCGTTCGACTACTTTTCGATTACTTCGAGAGGGTGGTTCCCGCCGAGCGCAGGTGCTCGCACGCCTCGACGACGCGCTTCGCGAGGCCGTTCTCGGCCAGCTTGCCCCAGGCGCGCGGGTCGTACGCCTTCTTGTTGCCGACCTCGCCGTCGATCTTCAGAACGCCGTCGTAGTTCTTCATCACGTGGTCGACCACGGGGCGGGTGAACGCGTACTGCGTGTCGGTGTCGATGTTCATCTTGACCACGCCGTAGTCCAGGGCGCCGTGGATCTCGGACAGCAACGAGCCCGAACCACCGTGGAAGACCAGGTCGAACGGCTTCTCCTTGCCGTACTTGGCGCCGACCGCCTCCTGGATCTCCTTGAGGATCTCGGGGCGCAGCTTGACGTTGCCCGGCTTGTAGACGCCGTGCACGTTGCCGAAGGTCAGGGCCGTCATGTAGCGGCCCTTCTCGCCCAGGCCCAGGGCAGCCGCAGTGGCCAGGCCGTCCTCGACGGTCGAGTAGAGCTTGTCGTCGATCGCGGCGGAGACACCGTCCTCCTCACCGCCGACCACGCCGACCTCGATCTCGAGGATGATGTGCGCGGCAGCCGCCGCGGCCAGCAACTCCTCGGCGATCTGCAGGTTCTCGTCGACCGGCACGGCCGAGCCGTCCCACATGTGCGACTGGAACAGCGGGGCGCGGCCGTTGGCGACGCGCTCCTTGCTGATCGCGAGCAGCGGGCGGACGTAGGAGTCGAGCTTGTTCTTCGGGCAGTGGTCGGTGTGCAGCGCGATGTTGATCGGGTAGTTCTTGGCGACCTCGGTGGCGTACTCGGCGAGCGCGACCGCACCGGTGATCATGTTCTTGATGGTGGGGCCGGACGCGTACTCGGCGCCACCGGTCGAGATCTGGACGATGCCGTCGCTGCCGGCCTCGGCAAAGCCCTGCAGCGCCGCGTTGAGGGTCTGCGAGGACGTCACGTTGATCGCCGGGTAGGCGAACGCGCCGGCCTTGGCGCGGTCCAGCATCTCGGCGTAGACCTCGGGAGAAGCGATGGGCATCGGTGCGCTCCTAGCTCGTTGCTTTACGGGAGACAGAGGGCAGGACCGCGCTGTCCTCCAGCGGCCAAGTATTCCGTAGCCGCTTCGCCGTTGGGAAATGACCCCGTAACTGTCCAGCGGAAACCGGCTCATCGGACATAGAGGGCGACTTACGCTCCGACCATGCCATTGATCTCGCGGGCGCTTGCGGTGGCGCTGCTTCTCGTCCTGCTGCCGCTGCAACCCGCCGCCGCGGCGCCCACGACGGCCACGCTGGAACCTCGTGTCCCGCCGATCACTCTGGCGCCGGGCAGCAACACCCGTTACACCGTCGTTGATGTCCGCAGTGCCAACGCGGAGCCGGGCGTTCTCGTACGCCTGGAAGTGACCGTCGATCTGGGCGGCGCCACGGAGTTCGCGGACGTCAGCGTCGAACCGGGTTTCGGTACGACCAGCGCCGGGGGCGGTGCGGTCGTCGTCGAGCCCGGCGACACGTCGACGCCGTGCCGCCGCACGGACGACAAGATCACTTGCTCGTGGACCTCGACCCCCTCCTCGGAGACGGTGTTCCAGAGTCCTGCCGTGCTGGCCGTCACGCCACGGAAAACGGCCAAGCCCGGCGACCGCGCCGTGCTCACCATGGCCGCGCGGATCGGTGACGGCGCCGTCACCGGCGGCACCTCGGTGATTCGGATCGGCGAGGGCGTCGACCTGGTGTCGGACGGCGAGCAGACCGTCAAGGCGACGCCGGGCCGGTCGGTGCGGACCACTCCGACGGTGCGCAATGGCGGCCAAACCGCGATCGCCGGCGTGGTGCTGGCCCTCAGTGCTCACCCGCGCCTGCTGAGGCAGTCGTCCTATCGGAACTGCCGCTACTACTTCGGCATGGTCTGCACCTTCGACACCACGCTGGAACCGGGACGCCGCTATGCCCTCTCGGCCCCGGTCACCCTGCACTCGCCGGCTGACACCGTGCCGGGCAGCGTCGCATCCGTGGAACTCGCGTGGATCACGCCGACCGAGTGGGCGGAGACAGACCCGGGTGATTCCGGCCGGCTGGGGACCGGCGCGCCGCTCACGCTCAGACCGCTCGCCACCGCCCAGGACGCGAGCCGCCAGGCGGACGTGAACCTCGAGGACAATTTCGCCTCCATCGGGTTCGCGGTCACCGGCACGAGGAAACCGAGCCTGAGCGCGATCGGCTCGCGGCTCAGCGCCGCCACCAGCGATCGCCGGACGCTCACGGCCGGCCTGATGAACTTCGGGCCGGGGACGCTGCGGCCCGACCTGTTCCGGAACAACAGCCTCAGCGTGGCCCTGCGCCTTCCGACCAACGTGGGTGTGGAGGAGTATGCCGGCTCCGACTGCTACTCCGTAGGCTTCGACCTCCCCTCAGCAGCTCCCCCGACCTCGGCCGCGCGAAGCGAGCAGGCGAACGAGTGGTACTGCAACCTGAACCGGGATCTCGGGCCGGGGCAGCGGATGAACTTCTCCTTCCTGGTGACGGTGGAAGACGATTGCGGGACGCCCGGCCAGGTCGAGATCCTGCCGGGCGACGACGGCATCATCGGCCCCAGCCGGAAGGTCGTCCCGCTGTCGGTGAACGTCGCCGGAGCGACCTGTGCCGCCGTCGCGCTGCCGATCACCGGGCCGGCCGCGGGGTGGACCGCGCTGGCCGCCCTCGTGCTGATCGCCGCCGGCATCGGGCTGGTGGTACGGCGTACCCGGCGACCGGTTTGCGCGCATGCTGAGGGGGCAAGTGGGGCCGGATCGCGACAGGAGGGATGACCACGATGACTGACCCGGGTTGGGAGACGCCGGCCGAGGACGCCGCCGAGCAGTCAGCCGACGCCTTCGGCGAGGACGAGGAGCAGACACAGAACCCTCCCGAACTGAGCGTCGAAACACCGGAGTGGGATGCGCAGGAACAGAGCCAGGTGGTGCGCGGCGAGGACGAGTATCGCTGAGCTCCTCGAGCCGGCGATTCCGTTGTCCACAGGCCTCACGACCCCGATCCGGAGTCGTCCACAGGACCGCAAATAGGTCGCCCAAGATCGCGATGAGCGCTCATCATCGAGGGCGTGCTGCTCACCGTGACAACCACCCGCCGGCCCGCCACCGACCTCGGCTACCTGCTGGTCAAGCATCCTGACCGGGTGCACCGGTTCGACGTGCCCACCGGCACGGCGTACGTGCTCTATCCCGAGGCCACCGACGAGAGGTGCACGGCGGCCCTGCTGCTCGATGTGGATCCGCAGCGGCTGCGCGCGCAGCACGACGCGTTCGCCCTGGGTCAGTTCGTCAACGACCGCCCCTACGCGGCGTCCAGCCTGCTGGCCAGCGCCTTGGCCAAGGTCTTCCGCAGTGCGCTGCGCGGCGCCTCCAAAGACCGCCCCGAACTGGTCGCCACCCCGCTCCCGCTGACGATCAGGGTGCCGGTGCTGCGTGGCACCACCGAGCTCGCGACCCGGCTGTTCGAGCCGCTCGGCTGGTCGGTCACGGCCACCCCGATCCCGCTCGAGCCCGTGCTGGGCGGCGACAGCCACTATGTCGGCCTCGAGCTGAGCGGCGAGCTCACACTGGCCGCGGCCCTCAACCACCTCTACGTGCTGCTGCCCGTCCTCGATGACGCCAAGCACTACTGGGTGGCCCCCGACGAGATCGACAAGCTGCTGCGATCGGGTGCCGGCTGGCTCGCCGCCCACCCGGAAAGGGTGCTGATCGCCCGCCGCTATCTGGTGCACAAGCGGGCCCTGACCACCACGGCGCTGCAGATGCTCGAGGGTGAAGAGGCCGAGGAACCGCCGGCCGAGGAGGACGCGGAGCTTCCCGTACACCGCAAGCAGTCGCTGGCCGATCGGCGCCGCGATGCCGTGCTCGCCGCGCTGGCCGAGGTCGGCGCGTCCCGCGTGCTCGACCTGGGCTGCGGCGGGGGCGCGCTGCTGACCGCCCTGCTCAAAGACCGGCGCTATACCGAGATCGTCGGCACCGACGTGTCGGCCCGGGCGCTCGAGATCGCGGCCCGCAGGCTGCGCCTCGACCGGATGCCCGAGCGGCAGCGCGACCGCCTGAAGCTGTGGCAGTCCGCGCTCACCTACCGGGACGACCGGCTGCGCGGCTACGACGCCGCCGTGCTCATGGAGGTCATCGAGCACGTCGACCCGCCGCGGCTGCCGGCGCTCGAGGCGAGCGTCTTCGGCCACGCGCGTCCCGGCGCCGTCGTCGTGACGACACCCAACGCGGAATACAACGTCAACTACCCCGGCCTGACCGGTCTGCGCCATTCCGACCATCGCTTCGAATGGAGCCGGGCCGAGTTCGCGGCGTGGGCCCACACCGTCGCCGGCGCCTACGGCTACTCGGTTACCGTGCGCGGGGTCGGCGACGTCGACGAAATCACCGGCTCTCCCACCCAGCTCGCGCTCTTCACCGCTGCACCGTCGGAGGTGACCGCATGATCGACATCCCCGAGCTCGCGCTCGTCGCTCTGGTCGGCATCTCCGGCTCGGGCAAGTCGACCTTCGCGCGCACTCATTTCCGGCCCACCCAGGTGCTCTCCTCCGACTACTTCCGGGGCCTGGTCGCCGACGACGAGAACGACCAGTCGGCCTCGGCCGAGGCGTTCGACGCGCTGCATTACGTCGCGGGCAAGCGACTCACGGCCGGGCGGCTGACCGTGGTCGACGCCACCAACCTCCAGCCGCACGGCCGCGCCGCGCTGGTGCGCCTCGCCCGCGACCACGACGTCCTGCCGGTGGCGATCGTCCTCGACGTGCCCGAGGCGCTGGCCTGGGAGCGCACCGAGGCCCGGGCCGATCGCCACTTCGGCCGCCAGGTTCTTGCCCGCATGCATCGCGACCTGCGTCGATCCCTGGGCTCGCTGACTCGCGAGGGTTTCCGCAAGGTGCACGTGCTGCGCGGACCCGACGAGATCGCCGCCACCACGATCCGCTACGAGAAGCTCTTCAACGACAAGCGCGAGCTGACCGGGCCGTTCGACATCATCGGCGACGTGCACGGTTGCCGGGCCGAGCTCGAGACCCTGCTCGATCGGCTCGGCTACACCCTGGTCCGCGACGAATCCGCCCGTCCGGTCGACGCCGTGCCGCCCGAGGGCCGCACCGCGATCTTCGTTGGCGACCTCGTCGACCGCGGCCCCGACTCGCCGGGTGTGCTGCGCCTGGTCATGGGCATGGTCGCCGCCGGACACGCCCTGTGCGTGCCCGGCAACCACGAACAGAAGCTGGCGCGCAAGCTCAACGGCCGCAACGTGCAGCTCACCCACGGCCTGCCCGAGACGCTCGAGCAGCTCGCCGCGGAACCGGACTCGTTCGTGGCGTCGGCCAAGGCGTTCATCGAAGGCCTGGTCAGCCACTACGTGCTCGACGAGGGCCGGCTGGTGGTCGCGCACGCCGGCCTCAAAGAGGCGTACCACGGACGCGCCTCGGGCCGGGTGCGCAGCTTCGCGCTCTACGGCGAGACAACCGGCGAGACCGACGAGTACGGCCTGCCGGTGCGCTACCCGTGGGCGCGGGACTACCGGGGCTCGGCCGCGGTGGTCTACGGCCACACGCCCACCCCGAAGCCGGAGTGGATCAACAACACGATCTGCCTCGACACCGGTTGCGTGTTCGGCGGCGCCCTGACCGCGCTGCGCTGGCCGTCGCGCGAACTGGTGTCTGTGCCGGCCGAGCGGGAGTACTACGCGCCCGTACGCCCGCTGGCGCCGGCCGAGCGGCCCGATGACGGCCTCGACATCGCCGACGTGACCGGGCGGCGGCACGTCGATTACGGGTACGGGCGGGTGACCGTCGCCGCCGAGAATGCCGCCGCGGCGCTCGAGGTGATGAGCCGGTTCGCGCTCGACCCGGCCACGCTAGTGTGGCTGCCGCCGACCATGGCCCCGTGTTCGACGTCGGCGCTCGACGGCTACCTCGAACACCCGGCAACCGCGTTCGACGACCTCCGCGCAGCCGGCGCCGAGCGGGTCGTGTGCGAAGAGAAGCACATGGGCTCGCGCGCCATCGTGCGGGTGTCCCGCTCCGGCGCGGGCGACGCGATCTGGACCCGGACGGGCCGGCCGTTCTTCGGCCCAGCGCTCGACGAGCAGTTGCTCACCCGGGTGCGCGCCGCCGCCGCCGGGCTCTTCGACGAGCTGTCGAGCGACTGGCTGCTGCTCGACGCCGAACTGCTGCCGTGGTCCGCGAAGGCGGCGGGCCTGATCCGCGAGCGCTACGCCGGGGTCGGCGCGGCCGGCCGGGCTGCGCTGCCGGCCGCTCTCGACGTCGTCGACCGGGCCGCCGCGCGTGGGCTCGACGTGTCCGGGCTGCGCGAGCAGCTGTCCCTGCGCTCGGACGAGATCGACGGCTACTCGGCGGCGTACCGCGTGTACGTGAAGCCGACGGACGGGCTCGACGGGGTCACGCTGGCGCCGTTCGCTGTGCTGGCCGGGGACGGCGTCTCGTATGCCGACCGCGACCACGGCTGGCACCTCGCGCTGGCCGACAAGCTGGTGGCTGCCGACCCGGCGCTGTTCACCCCGACCCGCCGCATGATCGTCGAGCTCGGCGACCAAGCTTCCGAGGCCGCCGCGACCCAGTGGTGGCTCGAGCTGACCGCGTCCGGCGGCGAGGGCATGGTGGTCAAGCCGTGGACGGGTCTGAAGGCCGTCGACGCGAAGGGCCGGTTGATCCAGCCGGGGGTGAAGTGCCGTGGCCGCGAATACCTGCGGATCATCTACGGCCCGGAATACACCCGCCCGGAACAGCTGACCCGGCTGCGGCGGCGCAACCTGGGCCGCAAGCGCAACATGGCGTTGCGCGAGCACGGGCTGGGACTCGCGGCGCTCGACCGGCTGGCCGAGGACGCGCCGCTCTGGCGCGTCCACGAGCTGGTCTTCGCGATCCTCGCCATCGAGTCGGAGCCCGTCGACCCCCGCCTCTGACCTGCTGCGCGGCCTGTCCTCCAGAGCCGTTCGGATGGGTGCCGCGCACGAATGGACGGATGGCCCCGGACCTCCCGCCGGGGCCGCCATCCCTTCTCGGACGGAAAAGCTGCGCACAGCGAAAGGAAACGAAAGACGTAGGTATCTGGGCGTACCCTGGCTCCTCGTGACAGTCCGCGCGCTCGGCGACGCCCTCGCCTTCAACCCCCTGGATCCGAAGGATCTGCTGCAAACCTTCGGCGTGGTCGGTGTCTGGGCGATCATGTTCGCCGAGACAGGTCTGCTGGTCGGTTTCTTCTTCCCCGGCGACTCGCTGCTGTTCCTGGCCGGCGTGGCCGCCTCCCCGGTGGCCGACTCGATCTTCGGCACCCAGCTGTCGTACGTCGGGCTGCTGATCGGCGCGCCGATCTGCGCCATCGTCGGCGCCCAGCTCGGTCACTGGCTGGGGGCCCGCTACGGCACGCGCATGTTCGACCGGCCGGACTCGAAGCTCTTCAAGAGGGAGTACGTCGAGAAGGCGGAGTACTACTTCGAGAAATTCGGCCCGGCCAAGGCCGTGGTGCTGGCCCGCTTCATCCCGATCGTGCGCACGTTCCTCAACCCGGTCGCGGGCACGCTGGGCATGCCGGCCCGCAAGTTCCTGCTCTGGAACATCGTCGGCGCGGTCCTCTGGACCGACGGCATCATCATCGTCGGCCACACGCTGGCCCAGCAGATCTACGACGCCATCGGCGAGCACATCGACCGCTACATCCTGCCGGTCGTGGCGCTGATCGTCCTGATCTCGATCCTGCCCATCCTGATCGAGATCGTGCGCGAGCGCCGCCACAAGAAGACGGCCGGCCCCTCTGCCCCGCCTGAGCCGTCGGCCGCCATCGGCGTCGTGGCCGCGGCCAGCATCGCCGGCCTGGTCGAGGCCGCCCGTCACGACGACGAGGACGACCCCCGGAACCCCCGCTCGCACCGCCGCCACTGACCCGCTCTACCGGGCGGCCTTTCCGTAAGAACACAGCAGCGCCCGGCACGGACCTCTCGGGGAGCCGTGCCGGGCGCTGCTGTGTGTGCTGCTGCTCGTCGGTGGGGATGGTTCGGGTGGCCGGAACGGGACGTGCCCCGGCTGCGCCGATCCACTCTGCGCCGTTGGGGGCGGGCGCGGGGCGGGTCGACCGTTTGGTGCGTGTCAGACCGTGACGGCGGTGGAGCCGTACAGGCGGTCCAGGAACTCATCGGGGCAGTCGCGGAGGTTCTCCAGGCGGCCGGCGGACAGCGCCCGGTAGGTGAGTTCCGCTGCTTCCTCGAGGTTGCGGGCACGTTTGTGCGCCAGTTCGATCGTGTCGCCCAGCACCACGCAGCCATGCTGACTCAGCACCAGGCAGTCGGTGCCGTCAGCGGCCATCGCGGCAGTCAGAGCGGCAAGCTCGGTCGTGCCGGGGAGCCGGAACGGCACCGTCGAGACACGGCGCAGGTAATACGCGTGGTCGGTGGTGACGATCCGGATGTGCTCACCCAGTGCATCGAGCAGGAGTGCGGTCTGCGGATGCAAATGGATGATGGCGTTGACGTCGGGACGGGCCCGATACAGCGCCAGGTGCAGAGCCAGTTCGCTCGTCGGCTCGATCGCGGGTGGTGGCACATTGCCCACCAGCGCGGGCGAGCCGTCAGACACTCGGACGGCCGCGAACGTGGTCCGGCTCAGCCGGCCCAGCCACGAACCGCTGCCGGTGACCCAGATGGCGTCCTCGTCGGGGATCCGGGCGGAGAGGTTTCCGCCCGACCCGGCGACGAGGCCGGCCTGGACCACGTCGAAACCCACGTACGCGAGCTGGTCACGCAGATCGCCGTGGACGTAGTTCACCCGTTACTCCTGAAGGTCCTGGGGGGTGGACTGGAGGAGGAGAGGTCTGCTGCCTGGCGCCACGCCCCGCATGGTGCCGGTGACGCCAGGCGATTCCCTGCGAAGCGGTCAGCGCGCCTTCTTGGTCGCCCGCTTACGAGGCGGGGTCAGCAGGTCGGCGATCGTCGCGATGGCGGTCGGCACGAGCCGGTAGTAGGCCCACACTCCCCGCTTCTCCCGCTCGAGCAGACCGGCCTCGGTCAGGATCCGCAGGTGGTGACTCACCGTCGGCTGCGACAGACCAAGCGGAGCGGTCAGGTCGCAGACGCAGGCTTCGCCGTCCGTCGCGGACTGGATAAGGCTGAGCAGCCGAAGCCGGGCCGGATCGGCGAGTGCCTTCAGCACTCCCGCAAGCCGCTCGGCGTCGGCACGTTCAATAGGCTCGCCGGCTAGCGGCGAGATCTGAGGCATTGTCATTTCCGCCAACGCAGTTCCCACGATCTCCATCCTTCCACCAACTGCATCGATTCTCCTGCATGTGCGCAGGAACGAACCGGCTAACTTTCAGGCCGTAAGGCCGACGTCGATCACCGGGACGGTCGATCGGGAGTGGCCGGCAACCCGAGCCTCCGATGCAACCCATACCGCCGTACCGACTTCGGTCTCTGCCTCCTGCAACGCCTCAGCCGCCATCAGGACGCTGCCCATCTGTGTCGAGGTCTCGATCCCCGCCCCGGGAGTGAGACGCCCCACATTGTCAATTCGTCGATCTATTGCCCTTCGTGAAGCACGGGCTGGTCGCTGATCCGTTTCGCCTGGGCCCGCACCCGCCCCGACGACGTCATCTCGCCACCTTCCGCTCACTCCCGGAACCGGGCGGCCCGGCATGGGAAGTTCACGACCCGATGAAAGCACGGCGCCACGCTGCGCGACGGGCAATTCAGTGATGAATTTACGCAGGTCGTGCCGTGCTTGCATGCATCGAGCGTACTTGCTGGAACGAAACCGGAACCTTTCGCCCTGGCAGTGCGCAACGTAACTATTGACGCACAGCATTGAGTCGATCTAAAAAGAAACCTTACAGATTCCACGGTCCCTTTCGCCCCATGCCGGGAACATCGATGCAGCTCAAAGCTCCTATGCCGGGGGTCACATGCCGCCGGGGCGACAGATCACCCGGTCGAGGTGCTGAGAAGCTGCTGTGAATCGCGTCATCGGACGTTTACCCATCCAGCGAAAAACACCCGCCGACCGGTGACGGCGCGCTATCCGGACAGCCGATTGAGTGACGAAGCTGGATGACAAACTTACCCGTTCGGGTGACCCATACCCATCAATATGAGGGGTCACGCCATCAATTTGAGGGGGTAACTGGTCGGTAACAACCCGACAGTGTGTTGTCCGGAACTCATCATCCGATGTGCCCCGTGCCCGCCTGCACCCGGGTCCCGCTCATCCGTTGTCCACACTGGCCGTTGTCCGCCGGGAGAGGCGCGCCTTCGCTCCCAGCCCCAGCCCGATCCGGTGAGGCTTCGCCGACGGTTGAGCATCGCCTCGTAGTCAGCAGCCGCCTTTTGCAGTCAACGGATCGAGGCGCGGGTCCTCAGGTGCCGCGAGCGCGCCCCACGCCGTCAGAGACACCCGGCAACCCGTGCGGAGCCGATTTCGCGACTCAGGTCGCTGCTGGACCGCCGCAGTGCCCTGCGCAAAGCTGGGCACGGGTCGACCGCTGGGACCGGACGGGGTCGACTGCCGCTCGCCACAACGAACGACAGCGCCGGTAGAGGCCGACCGCTACAACCGGTTAAACGTCGAGTGCGGACCCATCCGAACGAACTGACGGCGTTGAGCGAAGCCCGATCGCCAAGACCGGTACGTCGAGTGAGGCGCGTCACAAGCATTGGACGGCGTCGAGAAGAGGCCGACCGCAACGACCGGTTCGACGCCGAATGCGGGGCGCCCAGTACGACGATCGCGGGCGAACGCGGGCCGACCAACAAGCGGATGGGATCGAGCGAAGCCGGACCGCTACGACTGGTCGGAGGTCGGATGCTGGTCGGAAGACGGCTGATGGGCGGGCGCGGACGAGGACGACTGCTCGGTCATCGGCTGCTGATCCGCGACCGGCGTTTCGCCGCTCGCCGACGAGGCCTGTGCCGGCTGCTGAGTGGAAGCCCGCTCCTGCTCCGACGGCGCGTGTTGGGTCGAGGCCGGCTGGGTCGAGGCCGGCTGGGTCGAGGCCGGCTGGGTCGACTGGGCAGCGGTCGGCCGGGTGGGACGTGCGTACGGGGATCGGGGGTCCGCCGGCGGATGTGAGGCCGATGCCGGCTGGGTGGGTGCCTGGGGTGTGAAGGCAGCGTCCGGCGCGTGGTCGGCGGGCCGGGCGTAGGGCGAGTGGTCCGGGCGGGTCGAGCCGGGGTTCGGGGCCTGCGCGGGGTGCGACTCGGGGCCGTAACCGTGGGCCGGAGGGTAGGCGCCGTCCGCATAGCCCGCCGACTGAGTGCCGGGCAACGGGTAGCCCGTCGGCTGACCGCCAGGGGCTGGGTAACCGGCGAGCTGACCTCCGGGCGCTGGGGCACCGGCCGGCTGGCCGCCGAGGGGTGGGTAGCCCGCCAACTGGGCTCCAGAGGCCGGGTAACCCGCCGCCGGCTGGCTTCCGGGCGCTGGGACACCCGCCGGGTGCCCGCCGAAGGGTGGGTAGCCCGCCGACTGAGCTCCAGAAGCTGGGTAACCCGCCGCCGGCTGGCTTGCGGAGGGAGGGTAGCCAGGGCCGGGGTAGGCCGACGACGGGTAGGCGGCGTTGGCGGGAACGCCGTGGCCGGGATAGGCGGCGCCGTAGACCGGCTGCGGGGCCGACGGGGCCGCCGGGCGCCGGAAGAACGTGCGCGGCGCGGTCAGGATCAGGATGCCGACCAGCGCGTAGCCGAGGATCTGGGCGATCGCGAGGCCGGCGTTTGTGCCGATCCAGCCGTCGGGATAGGCGTCGCTCAGCTGGGCGCCCAGCGACCACGGCGCCGAGTTGCCACTGCGCTGGGCGGCCAGCGTCAGCACGCCGGCCGTGCCGCCCAGGATCCCCAGGACGCTGACGACGAGGGCGGCGATGCGAGCGGCGTTGCTGCCGCGGCGCAGCGACAGGCCGACCACCACGAAGAGCGCGAAGGCGATCACGGCGAGGGCCAGGGCGATCGCCGCGCCGAGCCAGACGACCGCCACGTAGTACTCCGGGTCGTTGTCGCCGGTGAAGCTGCCGGAGACCGGAGCGGCCGTCACGTCCCGGAACCGGTCGATCGTGCCAGGCACGATGGCCACCGTCGCGATGGCATAGATCAGGCCGACTCCGGCCATCAGCCACAGCAGGGCGGCGGCGAACGTCACCGCGGGCGGCCGGCCCGACGGCGACACCGGCGGCGTGGCGGCGATCGGCGGTGGCTGGACTGGGTACGACATCGACGACTCCCCGCGGTGATCCGTTGCGCCGAACCTACCCGGACGGGGCGGCGAGCGGGGCGCGAACCCCGTCAGGCCGGGTCGGTGGGCGGCTTCGGCGGCTGGTCACCACTGGTCGACGGCGGCGGGTTGGGATCGACCGGCGGCGGCGCGAACGGATCCGAAGGCGGCGGGAAGGCGGAAGCGGGCGGCGGCGCCTGGCCCGGATACGGCGACAATCCCGGAGCCGGCTGCCCCGGCTGCCCATGCTGCCCGGGGTACGACGGCCCGGACGAAGGCTGGCCCGGGTAGGAGGGCCCGGACGTGGGCTGGCCCGGGAAGGGCTGCCCCGGGTACGGCGGCTGAGCCGGATACCCTGGCTGGCCGTAGCCGGCACCGCCCGGGTACTGCGGATACGGCACCGACGGATCCCAGGCCGCCGCCGGCTTGCGGAAGAATTCGTTGGCCGCCGGCAGGGCCAGCAGGATGACCGTCCCCAGGATCGCCAGCAGCGCGATCACCGACAGCGTCGTGTTGGACGCCGTATACCAGGACGGCAGCGCCTCCTCGAGCCGTTGCTGCACCTCCGCCTCCGACGGGCCGCCGGTGGTCGTCCCGGTGCCCATCGAGCCGGCCAGTGCCGTACTGCCCAGGCTGGCCCCGAAGCAGCACAGCGAGATGCCGCCGATGACCCAGGTGACGATCCGCGCCGGGTTCTTGCCCCGGCCGTCGAACAGCGCCAGCACGGCGAACCCGATGCCGATCAACAGATTGACGATCGCCCCGCCGACGAAAATGGCGCTGATGAACGACTCGGCGCCCTCTGCCTCGGTGCCGGCGTAGACGTCCCGGATGGCGTCGGTGAGCTGTCCGGCGATCAAGAACGTGGTCAACGCGTTGATCACCTGGATGACCGCCACCGCGTAGAGCAGATAGACCGCCACGGTGACGACCGTCGGACGCGGCCGCGCCGCGGATGCCGGAAAACCAGGAACGGTCACAATGCCCCCAAAACTTGATCCATTCACGGTATCGGGCGGCTGCCAACTCCGCGACCGACCCACGGAGTCGCGCAAACTGTGGCAACATCGGCCGACGATGACCGATATATCCGTAAATAGGTCGCTCGTTCAGGGGGCGACACGGGTACGCCGTGATCTCTACACTTTCGTCGTGGCATCGACGCGGCAGCACCAGCCTCCCGCGATGCCCCCTGCCCGCACGAGTCGCCCGCCCCGCGTGAAGAGCGCCTGGGCCGAGGCAGACAGTCGCCGGGCAAGAGTCCCGTTACGCCGGCCGCGTGACCACACCGCGGCGGCCCCAGACCTCTTAAGGACCGGTGAGTCCCATGCCCCACGCCGATACTCTGACCGTCGTTCACCATGACGACACGAAGACCCGCTTCAAAGACGTCCGCTATCAGCTCCACCGCGACGGCATCCGCATCTGGTCCGCCGAGGGGGAACAGGTCGTCACCGACGTGCTGATGACGCAGGCCTACCGGCAGAGGCCGGCCACGAACTAAGACTCACAACTGAAGACGCGAGGGGCCCCGGGCTGATCGAAAGATCAAAACCCGGGGCCTTTTCCCGTACGGGGTGAGCCGCGCGACATCCGAGCCGAGCGACAACCAAGCCGCGCCACCAAGCGAGCGCCCGACCGAGCGAGCCGCGCGACCGAGCGAGCCGCGCGACCAAGCGAGCCGCGCGACCAAGCGAGCCGCGCGACCAAGCGAGCCGCGCGACCCGACGAGGCGATCAGCCGCGCGTCACCCGCAGCCCGTCCTTGCCGTCGCCCAGGTCGACCAGCACCGTGTCGCCGTCCTGGATCTCCCCGGCCAGCAGCGCCTTGGCCAGCGCGTCGCCGATCGTCGACTGCACCAGCCGCCGCAGCGGGCGAGCGCCGTAGATCGGGTCGTACCCGTGCTCGCCCAGCCAGTCGACCGCGGTCGAGCTCACCTCGAGGACCAGACGACGGTCGGCGAGCCGGGTACGAAGCCGGCCCAGCTGGATGTCGACGATCGCGGCCAGGTCGTCCCGGGTCAGCGCGTGGAAGACCACGATGTCGTCGAGCCGGTTGAGGAACTCGGGCTTGAAGTGCCCGCGCACCACGGCCAGCACCTCGTCGCGGCGCTCCTCGTCGCCCATGGTGATGTCGGCCGCCTGCGAGCCCAGGTTCGACGTGAGCACCAGGATCGCGTTGCGGAAGTCGACCGTGCGGCCCTGCCCGTCGGTGAGCCGGCCGTCGTCGAGCACCTGGAGCAGCACGTCGAAGACGTCCGGGTGGGCCTTCTCGACCTCGTCGAGCAGCACCACGCTGTACGGCCGGCGCCGCACCGCCTCGGTGAGCTGGCCGCCCTCCTCGTAGCCGACGTATCCGGGCGGGGCGCCGACGAGCCGCGCCACCGAGTGCTTCTCGCCGTACTCGCTCATGTCGATGCGGACCATCGCCCGCTCGTCGTCGAAGAGGAACCCGGCCAGGGCCTTGGCCAGCTCGGTCTTGCCGACGCCGGTGGGGCCGAGGAACAGGAAGCTGCCGGTCGGCCGGTCGGGGTCGGCGATGCCGGCCCGGGCCCGCCGCACGGCGCTGGCCACCGCGGCCACCGCCTCGGCCTGGCCGACCACCTTGCCGCGCAGCGATTCCTCCATGCGCAGCAGCTTGGCCGTCTCGCCCTCCATCATCCGGCCGGCCGGGATGCCGGTCCACGACGAGATCACCTCGGCGATGTCGTCCGCGCCGACCTCTTCCTTGACCATCGGCGGTTCCTCGCCGGCCTCCTGGTCGGCCGCGGCCGCGGTGGCCAGCTCCGACTCGAGGGCCGGGATCTCCTGGTACTGCAGCCGGGACGCGGTCTCCCAGTCGGCGTCGCGCTGGGCCCGCTCGAGCGAGGCCCGGGTCTCGTCGAGCTGCTTCTTCAGCTCGCCGACCCGGTTGAGGCCGCCGCGCTCGCGCTCCCACCGCGCGTTCATCATGCCGAGCTCGCGGTCCCGGTCGATCAGGTCGCGGTTGAGCCGCTCGAGGCGGGCCACCGACGCCGGGTCGGTCTCCTTCTCGAGGGCGAGCTTCTCGATCCGCATCCGGTCGACGAGGCGCTGCAGCTGGTCGAGCTCGACCGGCCGGGAGTCGATCTCCATGCGGAGGCGGGACGCGGCCTCGTCGATCAGGTCGATGGCCTTGTCGGGCAGGAACCGGTCGCTGATGTAGCGGTCGGAGAGGCTGGCCGCGGCGACCAGGGCGGCGTCGGTGATCTGCACCCGGTGGTGGGCCTCGTAGCGGCCCTTGAGTCCGCGCAGGATGCCGATCGTGTCCTCGACCGTCGGCTCGCCGACCACGACCGGCTGGAAGCGCCGCTCGAGGGCCGGGTCCTTCTCGATGTGCTCGCGGTACTCGTCGAGGGTGGTCGCGCCGACCATGCGCAGCTCACCGCGGGCCAGCATCGGCTTGAGCATGTTGCCGGCGTCCATCGAGCCCTCGCCCTTGCCCGCGCCGACGACCGTGTGCAGCTCGTCGAGGAACGTGACGACCTGGCCGTTGGAGTTGCGGATCTCCTCGAGGACGCTCTTCAGCCGCTCCTCGAACTGACCGCGGTACTGCGCGCCGGCCACCATCGCGCCCAGGTCGAGCGAGACCAGCTTCTTGTCGCGCAGGGTCTCGGGCACGTCACCGGCCACGATGCGCTGGGCCAGGCCCTCGACGATCGCCGTCTTGCCGACGCCGGGCTCGCCGATGAGGACCGGGTTGTTCTTGGTACGCCGGGAGAGCACCTGAACGACCCGGCGGATCTCGGCGTCGCGGCCGATGACCGGGTCGATCTTGCCCTCGCGGGCCAGCGCGGTCAGGTCGACGCTGTATTTCTCGAGCGCCTTGTACGTCTGCTCGGGGTCGGCGTTGGTGACCCGGCGCTCGCCCCCGCGCACCTGCGGGAAGGCGGTGACCAGAGCCTCCTCGGTGGCGCCGACGTCCTTGAGGGCACGGCCGACAGCTCCGCCGACCCGGGCCAGACCGGCCAGCAGGTGCTCGGTCGAGATGTATTCGTCGCCGAGCGGCTGGGCGATCAGCTCGGCCTCGCCGATCGCGTTGACGAACTCGCGCGAGAGGCTGGGCTCGGCCGTGCTCGCCCCCCGGGCCGAAGGCAACTGCTCGACGGCCCGCAGCGCCACCCGGCGTACGTCGGCGGGGTTGGCCCCCACCGCCCGCAGCATCGCCGGCGCTGTGGAGCCGCCGGTGTCGAGCAAAGCCAGCAACATGTGCCACGGCTCGACGGTGGCGTGCCCCCGGCGCCCGGCGTCGGCGACCGCCCCCGTGATCACATCGCGGCTCTTGGTGGTCAAACGTTCGGCGTTCATGTGCTCCCCTGATCGAACCCCACCGAGACTTGAGCGTACTCAACTCAACTCTATGCCGAGGGCGCTACCGCGACAACGTGAGTCGTGATGGTCGCCACGGACTCCCCGAAAGAGCGCGGGGTGGCCCGTAACGTAGGGAATCATGGCCGTTCCACCGACGGCGCACGGCTCGATGTCGCGGCGTCTGCTCCCGCTTGCCCTGATCTTCATCGCCGTCGGGATCGGCACCTCCTTCGCCGGGCCGTTCCTCGCCCTTTTCCTCAGCGACGGCGTGCACGCCGGCCCGGTCCGGACAACGATCTTCCTGCTGGTCGCGCCGCTCTCCGGCGTCGTGGTGTCATGGCTGGTCGGGCGCCTGTCCGACCGCCGTCCGATGCGCCGCAAGCTGCTGCTGTCAGCCGCGCTGGCCGGCATGGCCGGGGCCGTGCTCACTGCGTTCATCCGCGACTACTGGGTGCTGCTCGCGGTCACCGTGACGCTGACCTCGCTGGCCGGCGCGCTCTTCCCGCAGAGCTTCGCGTACGCCCGGCAGGTGCTCCAGCAGGGCGACCCGCGCCGGGCGGCCATGGGCATCAGCACGCTGCGGATGCTCTTCTCGGTCGCCTGGGTCGCCGGGCCACCACTGGCCGCGCTCCTGATCGCCGCGCGCGGCTTCGCCTACACGTACGGCCTGGTCGCGATCATGTACGGCTTGGCCGCCGTGATCGTCTACCGCTGGCTGCCCGAGGTCGCCGCCCCGGCCGGTCCGGCCGAACATGAAACGGATGACGTGCCCGAGGCCCCGCGGTCGACGATCTTCCTGCTGGTCGCGGGCTTCGTCGTCGTGCAGACCGCGATGACGCTGGGTGTGCAGGCGATGCCGCTGTTCGTCAGCATCGACCTGGGCGGCTCGGTGAGCGGAGCCGGCCTCGTTCTCGGGCTGTGCGCGGCGCTCGAGATCCCGCTGCTGCTCGGCTTCGGCGCGCTCGGCACCCGGCTGCCGCTGCGCTCGCTCATCCTGGTCGGCGTGGTCTTCGGCATCGCGTACCAGGCCGTGGCGGTCACCGCCGGCTCGGTGTGGGTGCTGGCCGCGGCCCAGATCCTCAACGCCGCCTTCATCGCGGCCGTCGGCGGGCTGAGCATCACCTATATGCAGGACCTGATGCCGGGCCACCACGGACGGGCCACCACGATGATCACCAACACCTTCCCGATCGGCCAGGTCCTTGCCGCGCCCGCGTTCGGCCTGGCCCAGCAGTTCGACTACCGGCTCGCGTACGGCGTGAATCTCGCCCTGTGCGTGCTGGGCTTCCTGCTGATCCTGGCCGCCCGGCGAACCCGGCGAATCGTCCCGGACGTGCGGCCGGAGGCCATGCTGACCGGAAGCGCGTGACTGCTGAGCTACCGTGGTGATCGTGCGTGTACGGGTGGAACAGACTCCGTTGCCGGGAATCGGCGTCCGGCATGACCTGGTGACGTCCTCGGGGCGTACGGTCGGCGTGGTCTCGCACCGCAACGGCCGCCGTGACCTGGTGCTGTACGACATCGACGACCCGGATTCGTGCCTGGCGTCGATTCCGCTGACCGACGACGAGGCCGAGGCTCTGGCCGACGTGCTCGGCGCTTCGCTCATGCTGGGTCAGCTGGCCGGGCTTCGGCAGCAGGCGTCCGGGCTGCTCACCGAGCAGATCGCGCTGCCCGCCGGCTCGCCCTTCGTGCGGCGCAAGCTGGGCGACACCCGCACGCGCACCCGCACCGGCGCCTCGATCGTGGCCGTGATGCGCGACCGCGAGGTCATCGCCTCCCCCGGCCCCGAGTTCGTCTTCGATGCGAACGACGTGGTGGTCGCGGTCGGCACCCGCCAGGGCCTGGACGGCGTCACCGCCATCCTGGCCGGCGACACCGACGACTGAGCCTGCCCGCGGCGAGAACCCCAGAGACGAGCGGGTCCCGAATGCACGAAACGACGATCCTCCTCATCGAGGTCGGTGCCCTACTTTTCGCTCTCGGCATGCTCGGCCGCCTCGGCCGGCGCTTCGGGCTCTCGCCGATCCCGCTCTATCTGCTGGCCGGCCTCGCCTTCGGGCACGGCGGATTCGTGCCGCTCTCGGCGAGCGAGGAATTCATCGAGATCGGCGCCTCCATCGGCGTGATCCTGCTCCTGGTCATGCTCGGCCTCGAATACTCGGCGGGCGAACTCGTCGGCAACCTGCGCGCGGCCGCCCCCGCCGGGCTGGTCGACGCGCTGTTCAACGCCCTGCCCGGCGCGGCGTTCGCCGTCCTCATGGGCTGGGGCTGGCGGGCCGCGCTGGTGCTGGCCGGCATCACCTGGGTCTCGTCCTCCGGGGTCATCGCCAAGGTGCTCGGTGACCTGGGCCGGCTCGGTAACCGCGAGACGCCGGTGATTCTCTCGGTGCTGGTCATCGAGGACCTCGCCATGGCCTTCTACCTGCCGCTGGTCACCGCGGTGCTGGCCGGCGTGGGCCTTGTCGACGGGCTCAAATCGCTGGGCGTCGCCGTCGTCACCGTGGTCGCGGTGCTGGTCGTGGCGATCCGCTACGGCCGCCAGATCAGCGCCCTGATCTCGGCCAAGGACGCCGAGGCCCTGCTGCTCGGCGTTCTCGGGCTGACGCTGTTCGTGGCCGGCGTGGCCGAGGAGCTCAACGTGTCGGCCGCGGTCGGCGCCTTCCTGGTCGGCATCGCGATCTCCGGTCCGGTCGCGCACCACGCGACGCAGATGCTGTCCCCGCTGCGCGACCTGTTCGCCGCGGTGTTCTTCGTCTTCTTCGGCCTGTCCACCGATCCGGCCGACATGCCCCCGGTTCTGCTGCCGGCGCTGGGGCTGGCCGTGGTCACGATGCTCACCAAGGTGGCGACGGGTTACTTCGCGGCCCGCCGGGTGGGCATCGCCGTTCCCGGCCGGCTGCGGGCCGGGCTGGCGCTCATGCCGCGGGGCGAGTTCTCGATCGTCATCGCCGGGCTGGCCGTCGCGTCGGGTGTCGAGCCGCGGCTGGCCCCGCTGGCCACGGCGTACGTATTGATCACGGTCGTATCCGGGCCACTGCTCGCCCGGCTGCCCGATTACGACTGGTTCAAGACCTTTATCCGCCGCTGGGGAACGCCCGCGAGGCCTACAGTGCAGCCACTCACCGCCGACGACCGACCTGAGGCTGCATAAAGCTACTGACCGGTATCCGATTGTGAGCTCTTGACACTTTCGCGAGGCAAGGTCGGCGCGCTAGTTTCGCCTGCGACAACTACGTGTTATCGGACTTTCTCGGGCGGCGACGTGACAGTGCGTGAGTCGACTTTTTTCGGGTTCGCCAATCCGGTCGATCCTCGGCCGGAAGAGCTGCAGGCGTGGGCCTATCACCCGGAGGCTGTGCCGCTCAGCGGCATGCCCCCCGACTGGGACCTGTTGATCTCCGGCGACGTCCTGGCGCCGACGCTGTTCGAACTGGCGATGGACAGGCAGTGTCCGGCTCGCCGCTTCGCCCAGCACTGCATGTACATCTACGCCGCCGACGGCGTCCGGCAGAACGCCTCGGGGCAGCGTAAGCGCCGGCTCAAGAAGTTCGTGGAGCGTGCGGAAGAGGTCGGCGACGAGCCGATGTCGATCTGGGCGCACAACTGCCGCGTGCTGATGAGCCGGCCCGAGATCTTCGACTACACCGACTGGATCGAGGGCGGCCTCGTCCGTCACCCCCGCCGGCTCGGCCTGTTCAACAACCGCAGGTAAAAGAAAAGGCCCCGCACGGGGCCTTTCCTACCTGTCGGATGCTCGCCGGGGGCGCCACACGACCAGCGCGGTCGAGGGGCGCTCCTGGCGTACCAGATCTCCACGGCCGTACGGGCTCTCGAACTGGGCGAGGCGGGCGTACGCGTCGGCGAGCTCGTGCTCGAGCTCCCGCACCCGCTCCTGCAGGTCGCCCACCAGCTGCTCGAGTCCGATGATGCGCTTGATGCCCGCCAGGTTGACGCCTTCCTCCTGGCTGAGTTTCTGCACCTCGCGCAGCAACGCCACGTCCCGCTCGCTGTAGCGGCGCCCGCCCCCGCCGGCCCGGCCGGGCTGAACCAGCCCGAGCCGGTCGTACTGACGGAGTGTCTGCGGGTGCATCCCGGCCAGGCGAGCCGCGACCGAGATGATCAGGACCTTCGCGTCGGAGGACTGCTCGACCGAGATGCTGATCTCTTCATGCATGTGCCCCTCCTGATCCCGTTAGGTGTTCCGGCGCACCCGAGCCTCGAGCCGCTCCCGCCCGGCGGGCGGGGTCAGCTTGGCGAACCGCTCCAGCGCGTCCCGGGCCTCCCCCGTGACTCCACCCGGCATCTGCACGTCGACCGTGACGATCAGGTCTCCGGGTGGTCCGTCCTTGCGTGTCACTCCCTTGCCTCGCGCCCGCAGCTTGCGGCCGCTCGGCGTGCCCGGCGGCACCCGCAGGGTGACCGGGCCGTCCAGCGTCGGCACCCGCAGATCGGTGCCGAGCACCGCCTCCGCAATGGTGACCGGCACGACCAGGGTCAGGTCATCACCCGTACGCCCGAACAACTCGTCCGGTCGCACCATGACCTGCACGAAGAGATCACCCGCGGGGCCACCCCGGTCGCCCGGCTCGCCCCGGCCGCTGAGCCGGATGCGCTGACCGTCGGCCACCCCGGCCGGGAACCGGACGTTGATCGTGCGGTTCTTGGTGACACCGCCCGTGCCGCGGCACTCCGTGCACTTGTGGTCGACGATCGTGCCCGCGCCCTGGCAGTCGCGGCACGGCTCGGAGAAGCTGAACGATCCCTGGTTGCGCGAGATGAGGCCGGTGCCCTGGCACTGCGGGCACGTGCGCGGCGACGTGCCGGGCTTGGCCCCACTGCCGTGGCAGGTCTCGCACTCGCCGGCCGAGCGCAGCGTCAACGGCAGCGTCGTGCCCTTCACGGCCTGCGCGAAGTCGAGCGTCACCTCGGTCTCGACATCCCGGCCGCGACGGGGACCGCCACGGCGTGCAGCGCCACCACCAGGCCCGCCGCCCGAGAATATCGAGCTGAATATGTCCGAGAAGCCGGCGCCGCCGAAGCGACGGTCGCCGGGCGCGCCACCGGCCGCACCGGCCCCGCTGAACCCGCCGAACAGGTCGGACGGGTCGAACTGGGTGCCGCCACCGGAACGGGCACCCCGGCGGAACGCGCCCGAGCCGAACAGCGAGCGCATCTCGTCGTACTCTTTGCGCTTCTTGTCGTCCGAGAGCACGTCGTACGCCTCGGAGGCGGCCTTGAACTTCTCTTCCGCCTCCTTGTTCCCGGGGTTGCGATCCGGGTGCAGATCCCGGGCGAGCTTTCGGTACGCCTTCTTGATCTCGTCGGTCGGAGCGGACTTGGGCACGCCGAGAACGGCATAGAAGTCCTTTTCGAGCCAGTCCTTCGAACTCATCCCGCCTCCCCCCTCCTGCGGTAGGTCCCGCCTGCCGTGAGGCAGCAGGCGGGACGAACGTGTGAGATCACTCCGGGTCGGCCACCGCGACCAGGGCCGGTCGCAGAAGCCGCTCGCCCAGCGTGTAACCGCGGCGCATGACCTCGACACAGGTCGGCTCGGCGACGTCCGCGGACGTCAGGTGAGCCACCGCCTCGTGGCGGTTGGGGTCGAACGGGTCGCCCTTCTCGCCGAAGGCCACGAGCCCCAGCTTGCCGGTCGCCGTGGTCAGCGACTCGGCCACCGAGGCGAACGGACCGGCCAGGTCGCCGTGCTCGCGCGCCCGGTCGATGTCGTCGAGCACCGGCAGCAGCGCGGTCAGCACCGCGCCGGTGGTCTGCTCGGCGGCCGCGCCCCGGTCACGGTCGACCCGTTTGCGGTAGTTGGCGTATTCGGCGGTCACCCGCTGCAGGTCGTGGGTCCGCTCGTCGAGCTCGGTCCGCAGCGCCTCCAGTTCGGCGCCGAGAGTGGGCTGCTCAACGGGCTCGTCAGCGGGTTTCGACTCCTCCTCCACTTTCGGAGCCTCCTCCTCGGGATCAGCCGCCCGGTGGGCGCCGACCGAGGCCTTGCCCTTGGCCGTGGTGGCCTTGGGCTCGGCCTTGGTGTCAATCTTGCGGCGGTCCCGGATGACGACCCGTTCGGTCGTCTGACCGTCGTTCTCGTCGTCCGCGGCGGTCACTTCTTGTCGTCCTCCACGATCTCGGCGTCGACGACGTCGTCAGCGCCGCCCGCGGCCGGACCGGAGTTCGGGGTGCTGCTCGGGCCGCCCGCGCCCGGGGCGCCGGGGGCGTCCTCGGGACCGGCGCCGGCAGCGGCCTGAGCCGGGTCACCCTGCGAGTACAGCTGCGAGCCGGCCTCCTGGGAGACCTGCGACAGCCGCTCGTGCGCAGCCTTGATCTTCTCGATGTCGGTGCCGCCCAGCGCGCCCCGAAGCTCGCCCAGCGCCTCGCCGATCTTGTTCTTGCTGTCCTCGGGCAGCTTGTCGCCGCTCTCGGCCAGGAACTTCTCGGTCTGCCACTGCAGCTGCTCGGCCAGGTTGCGGGTCTCCGCGTCGTCGCGGCGCTTCTTGTCCTCGTCCGCGTGGTCCTGAGCGTCGCGCATCATGCGCTCGATGTCGTCCTTCGGCAGCGCGGAGCCGCCGGTGATCGTCATCTTCTGCTCCTTGCCCGTGCCCAGGTCCTTCGCGGACACGTGCACGATGCCGTTGGCGTCGATGTCGAACGAGACCTCGATCTGCGGGACGCCACGGGGAGCCGGGGCGATGCCGCTGAGCTCGAAGGTGCCGAGCTTCTTGTTGTACGCGGCCATCTCGCGCTCACCCTGGAAGACCTGGATCAGCACGGACGGCTGATTGTCCTCAGCGGTCGTGTAGACCTCGGAGCGGTGGGCCGGGATGGTCGTGTTGCGCTCGACCAGCTTGTGCATGATGCCGCCCTTGGTCTCGATGCCCAGCGACAGCGGGGTCACATCGAGAAGAAGGACGTCCTTGACCTCGCCCTTGAGCACGCCGGCCTGCAGGGCGGCGCCGACGGCGACGACCTCGTCCGGGTTGACGCCCTTGTTGGGCTCCTTGCCGGTGATGCTCTTGACCAGGTCGGCCACGGCCGGCATACGGGTCGAGCCGCCGACCAGGATGATGTGGTCGACGTCGGCCAGCTTGACGTCGGCGTCCTTGATGGCCGACTCGAACGGGCCCTTGCAGCGGTCGAGCAGGTCCTGCGTCATGCGCTGGAACTCGGCACGCGACAGCGACATGTCAAGGTGCAGCGGGCCGTCGGGGCCGGCCGTGATGTAGGGCAGGTTGATGCTGGTGGTCGTCGCGGCCGACAGCTCGATCTTCGCCTTCTCGGCGGCCTCGCGCAGACGCTGCAGCGCCATCTTGTCGGAGCCCAGGTCGATGCCGTGCTCGCCGCGGAACGTCTTGACCAGGTGGTCGATGATCCGCTGGTCCCAGTCGTCGCCACCGAGGTGGTTGTCACCGGAGGTCGACTTGACCTCGATGACGCCGTCACCGAGCTCGAGCAGGGACACGTCGAAGGTGCCGCCGCCGAGGTCGAAAACCAGGACGGTCTGCTCCTTGGAGCCCTTGTCGAGGCCGTACGCCAGAGCGGCGGCGGTGGGCTCGTTGACGATCCGCAGGACGTTGAGGCCGGCGATCTCGCCCGCCTCCTTGGTGGCCTGCCGCTGCGCGTCGTTGAAGTAGGCCGGGACGGTGATGACCGCGTCCGTGACCGTCTCGCCGAGGTACGCCTCGGAGTCGCGCTTGAGCTTCATCAGCACCCGCGCCGAGATCTCCTGCGGGGTGTACTTCTTGCCGTCGATGTCGATCGACCAGTTCGTGCCGACCTCGCGCTTGACCGAGCGAATGGTCCGGTCGGGGTTGGTCACGGCCTGGCGCTTGGCGACCTCACCGACGAGCACCTCACCGTTGCGGGCGAAGGCGACGATGGACGGTGTCGTCCGGGAGCCCTCCGCGTTGGCGATTACGGTGGGCTCGCCTCCTTCCAGAACGCTGACGCAGGAGTTCGTGGTGCCGAGGTCGATACCGACCGCACGTGCCATGGTTGTTTCCTCGCTTCGGGGTTGCTCAGAAAAGGTTGAGTGCAACGGACTCAATGATGCCACGGGCTCGCACATCGTCAAGTCGAAGTTGAGTCACTCGGACGCAACTACGGTCGTTCACGGCGGTGTCACCAGTTCGGTAGATACCTGTCCGGTCACGGCATACCGGCATCTGTTGTCCTGCATGCATAGATCGGGCACTCTTTAGCCGTGACGACGCACGGTGACGCGGTCGGTCCGTCGGCCCTGTCCGCCGCGCCCGCCGCCACGCGAGAGCCCGAGACGGTTTCCCAAGACGACTCTGCGGGTAAAAAAGAGCAGGTCAGCTCGACGACCGCCGAAGCGGCGGACCCCACTGAGCGTACGGAAGCCGCCGTGCCCCGTCAGCCACATCCGGAACCGGAACCCGCTGAGTCCGCGCCCGACAAACGCCCCGCCGATCTGGGCGAGGCCGACGCGCGGACCACCACCCCGTCGACCGCCCTCGAGCTGGCCAAACCCACGTCCGGCGTCGACCGCCTGGCCGAGGCCTTGGGACAGCTGCGCGTGGCGATCGGCGAGACGGCGTACCCGTTGGTCATGCCCTCGGCCGAAGAGGCCCAGCGCATCGGCGCGGCCCTGGTCACCCAGCTCGACGACTATCTGGTGCCGCGCCTGACCCGGCTCGACGCACCCCTGCTGGTCGTCGTCGGCGGCTCCACCGGCGCCGGCAAGTCGACCCTGGTCAACAGCCTGGTACGCGCCCCCGTCAGCACGGCCGGCGTGCTGCGCCCGACGACCCGCTCACCGGTGCTGGTCAGCAACCCGGCCGACCTGCCCTGGTTCCAGCAGGGTCAGCTGCTGCCCGGCCTCGTGCGCACCCGCGAGCCCAGCAACGAGGCGACCGCGCTCCAGATCGTCTCGGCCCCGGCCCTCGGCGCCGGCCTGGCCTTCCTCGACGCGCCCGACATCGACTCGGTGGTCGACCGCAACCGCAAGCTCGCGGCCCAGCTGCTGGCCGCCGCCGACCTGTGGCTCTTCGTCACCACAGCCGCCCGCTACGCCGACGCGGTGCCGTGGGAACTGCTGACCACGGCCCGGCTCCGCGGCACGGTGATCGCGCTGGTGCTCGACCGGGTGCCCGCCGAGGCCGCGGCCGAGGTCGCCACCCACCTGCAGGACATGCTGAACGTCCGCGACCTGGGCGGTGCGCCGCTGTTCGTGCTGCCCGAGACCAGGCTCGACGGCCAGGGGCTGATCAGCGAAGAGGTCATCGGCCCGCTGCACGACTGGTTCGGCCGGCTTGCCGCCGACAGCAACGCCCGCTCGGCGGTTGTGCGGCAGACCCTCGACGGCGCGATCACCTCGCTGGGCCCGGCCGTCGCCGGTCTCGCCGACGCCGCCGACGAGCAGGCCCGGGCGGCCAAGGCCCTGGGCGACCGGGTCACCGCGGCCTACCGCAACGGGCGCCAGACCATGGCCGAAGGGCTACGCGACGGCCGCCTGCTGCGCGGCGAGGTGCTGGCCCGATGGCAGGAGTTCGTCGGCACCGGCGAATTTCTCAAGACGCTCGAGAGCAAGGTCGGCCAGATGCGCGACCGGTTCATCTCGGCGCTCACCGGCCGCCCGCTGCCCGGCCGCAATCTGCAGGTGGCGCTCGAGTCGCAGCTGGTCACGCTGCTGCGCGGCATCGCGGCGGACGCGGCCGAGCAGGCGTACGCGGCCTGGCAGGCCCACCCGGCCGGCGCCGCCCTGCTCGAACCCGAGCTGCAGCGCCCCGCGGCCGATCTGCCCGAGCGGGCCGACCGCCTCGTTCGCGACTGGCAGCAGTGGGTGCTCGGCCTGGTCCGGGCCGAAGGTGCTGAGAAGCGGGTGGTCGCCCGGGGCGCGGCCTACGCGGTCAACGGCGCCGGCCTGGCCGTGATGATCGCCGTGTTCACGTCGACCGCGTTCATTCCCACCGGGCTCGAGCTCGCCGCGGGCGCCGGCAGCGCCGTCGCCGCCCAGAAGGTGCTCGAGGCGATCTTCGGCGACCAGGCGATCCGGACGTTGGCCACCCAGGCCCGCGAGGACCTCCTGCTGCGTACGGGCAAGCTGTTCGACGAGGAAGCCGCGCGCTTCACCGACCGGCTCGCCGCCGTCGGCCTCGACGAGGAACCGGGGGCCCGGCTGCGCCAGGCCGCGGCGGCCGTGGAGACTGCCCGTACCGAACTCGCGTTGACGGGAAGCACGACGTGAGCCTGATCGAGAAGGTGCGCGAGGCAATGGCGGGCGACGACCGGGTGGACGCCGAGCGGCTGGTGCTGAGGCTCGAGGCGCTGGGCCGGTTCCTGCGCCTGGTCGACCCCTATCTGCCCGACAGCAGCCTGGTGGCCGCCCACACGCTGGTCGAGCGGGCCGGCAACCGGCTCTCGCTGTCGCGCGACCACACCGTCGTCGCGCTCGCCGGCAGCACCGGCAGCGGCAAATCCAGCCTGTTCAACGCCCTGGCCCGGCTCAAGCTCTCGCCGGTCGGCGTGCGCCGGCCGACGACCGGGGTCGCTCACGCCTGTGTCTGGGGCCCGCTCGAGCCGGCCAACCGGCTGCTCGACTGGGTCGGCGTGCTCCCGCGGCACCGCTTCATGCGCGAGAGCGCGCTCGACGGCGACGACGAGGCCGCCATGCGCGGGCTCGTGCTGCTCGACCTGCCCGACTTCGACTCGGTCGAGCGCGGCCACCGGCTCGAGGTCGACCGCCTGCTCGGCCTGGTCGACCTGATCGTCTGGGTGGTCGACCCGCAGAAGTACGGCGACCGGATCCTGCACCAGGCCTATCTGTCCCAGTTCCGCTCGCACGCCGCGGTCACGGTCGTGGTGCTCAACCAGGCCGACCGGCTCTCCACGCAGGACACCGAACTGGTGCTCGAAGACCTGAAGCGGTTGCTCAGCGAGGACGGGCTGGCCGAAGCGCCGGTGCTGGCCACCTCGGCCAAGCAGCCCGGCATGCTCAACGAGCTGCGCGGGTCGCTCGAGACCACGGTCGCCGAGCGGCAGGCCGCGCTGCGCCGGGTCACCGGCGACCTCGACGCGATCAGCGAGCCGCTGACCGCCATGATCGGGCCACCCGCGGCCGAGGACGAGGTCGACCGGGCCACCGTGCGTCAGCTGACCGACGCGCTGGCCGCCTCGGCCGGGGTGGGCGCGGTCGCCGACGCCTCCGCCGCGGCCTACCGGCACCGCGCCGCGGCCGCCACCGGCTGGCCGCTGACCCGCGGTCTGCGCCGGCTCCGTCCCGACCCGCTGCGCCGCCTGCACCTCGACACCCAACCGGCTGACACCAAGCCGGCCGAGACAAACGCCGTCTCCACCGACATCGTTCCGCGCACCTCGCTACCCGAGGCCGACGCGGCCCAGAAGTCGGCGGTCGGTCTGGCCGTCCGCGCGGTGTCCAGCCGGGCGGCGGCGCCGCTGCCCGAGGTGTGGAAGCCCGCACTGGCCGACGCCGCCCGCTCCCGGTCGGCCGACCTGCCCGACGCGCTCGACCGCGCCATCGGCACCACCGATCTCGGCCTGAAGAAGGCGCCACTCTGGTGGCGGGCCGTCGGCGCCCTGCACTGGCTCTTTCTCGCGGCCGCCGTGTTCGGGCTGGGCTGGCTCGCCGCCGGCTACGTGATCCGGATTCTCGGACTGCCCGAGTTGGACAATCCGAAGGTCGGCGACGTCCCGATGCCCACCCTGCTGCTGGTGGGCGGCCTGCTTCTCGGCGTACTGCTGTGGCTGATCATGCGGCCGGCCGTGGAGTGGGGAGCGCGACGCGCCCGGAAGAGGGCCGAGCAACGTCTGCGGGCCTCGGTGACCGAGGTCGGACGCGAATACGTGGTGGCGCCGGTCCGCGAGGTGCTGAATGCGTACGCACAGGCGCGTGAAGCTTTGAGCACCGTGCGTTCGTAGTAGTCCCGCCACGCAACGTGCCGGGTAGGCTCGCGACATGCCCGCCCCCCAGACTCCGTACGAGGCGGTCCTGCACGCGGCCCGCGACGTCGCGAAACTCAGCTGCGCGCTGGATGCCGAGATGCTCGGCACCGCGCTGCTCGGCAGCGTCTACTCCGTGGCCCACGACGACCGTGGCGCCGCTCTGCGCACCTTCGTCGGCGATTTCCTCGCCGCCACCACCCGCCGGCGCTCGGCCTCGGCCACCACGATCCGCCAGGTCTTCGCGGCGCTCGTACCCGGCGCCGAGGGCGCGGCCGCGGTGCGGCCGGGCGCACAGGCGCCGGCGTGGACGACCCAGCTCGGGCGGGTCCGGCCCACCGGCTACTACGCGTACGGCGACGTCTACGGCGACCAGACGTCCTATCTGGTCACCTTCGCCTACGACGACATCGACGACGGCGGCCCCGAGCACGCGGTCGTCGCGCTCGTCGACCACAACATCGGCATCGCGAAGGACATCTTCGTCGGCACCTCGGCCGAGCGGATCCTCGAGCAGGTCCGCCAGATGTGCGGCGAGGACGAGCTGACCTGGTTCCGTGAGGAGGATCCGGGCCGGCTGCGGGGCGAGATCGACCGTCACCTCGAAATCACCGACAGCCTGACCGACCTGCCGTCCGAGGGCTCCCTGGCCACCGACCGTGCGCTGGCCGGCGCACGGCTGGCTCTGCTGCCCGCGGCCGGCACGCCGCCCCTGAGCGAGCCGCCTGCGGTCAGCAGCACCGACCTGGTCCGCGACTTCCTGGCCTCGCCCGAGGCGGCCCGCTTCGGGCTCGACCGGGTGCACGCCGACGACGAGCTGGCGTCGTTGCACTTCTGCCTGAGCCTGATCGTCGACCACGCGGCGAGCCTGCCCGACCCCGACCCGGTGCGGTGGAGCCCGGCGGTGGCGGGGTTGTTCCTGCTCGACTGGGTGCACCGGCGCGCCGTGCTCGACATGGACGACGCGGCCATGCTGCCCCGGGTGACCCGGGCCTGGTCGGCCTATGCGCTGCGCCGGCGCAACCTGCCCGAGGCGGCCACCGAGCAGACCGACACGGTGGTGGAAGAGATGATCCCCGAGTTCGCCCGGCTCTACGCCACCGGCGAGAAGCGCAGCCCGGCGACGGCCGCGGTGGCCCAGCTCATCAGCGAGGGCGTCGACCCCAACGACACCGACGCCATCGACGCCTGGATCGAGGCCAACCGCCACCGCCTCGACGGCAGCTGATCACCAGCGGCCGCTGAGGTCCTCGGTGTGGTCGGCGTGGTGCCGGCCGACCCGCGAGCTGCGCTGCTGATCCGGCGTCTGGTCGTCGACGTGGTGCATGCTGCCGGCGCGATGGCTGCCCCGGTAGGAGCGGTTCTGGTTCTCCTCCGAGCGCGCCTCCGGGATCACACGCTGCGCGTGGTTGCCCCGGTTGGCGTAGCTGCGTTCGAGGATGGCGGTCGCCCGGATGTTGTGGGGACGTTCGGCCACAGCTGACCTCCGGCTGTGTTCGGACCGGTCGCGTGACCGGTGACGGTTGTCCTTGCTCTCCTCGCACCGGCGCTGCCGCCGGTCGGGGCGATGGTGGGCCGGCTCGTCGCCGCGATCGGCATCGTCCGGCTCGTCGCCATGATCGGCATC
>NZ_JAHWFK010000044.1 GCF_019710575.1 Paractinoplanes polyasparticus
GTCCGGCTCGTCGCCATGACCAGCGTCGTCCGGCTCGTCGCCATGACCAGCGTCGTCCGGCTCGTCGCCATGACCAGCGTCGTCCGGCTCGTCGCCATGACCAGTTTCGTCCGGCTCGTCGCCATGACCAGTTTCGTCCGGCTCGTCGCCATGACCAGTTTCGTCCGGCTCGTCGCCATGATCGGCATCGTCCGGCTCGTCGCCGTGGTCGGCATCGTCCGGCTCTTCGGCTTGATCGTTGTCGTCCGGCACGTCGGGCAGGTCGGGCACTGAGGGCCGACGTCCCTCAGCGGGCGGCGGCCGGTCAACGTCGGCCGGCTCGTCCGGGACCGCGGGCAGGCCGGGCACGGCCGGCCGAGACGGGTTCGCAGGCTTGCGCGGTTTTGCGGGCTTGGCCGGGGCGGCGGGCTTCGGCCGCTTGGGTTGCCAGCGGGCAGGGTGGTCACGCCGGTCGCGGTCGGTCCGGTCGCGGTCGGCGCGTGATTTCCCGGCCCCGTTCCGTACGCCGTCATCAGTCGCACCCCCAGCCGGCGCACCGCCGGGCGACGTCACCGGCTCGCGCTTTCCGGCCTGGCCGATCAGCCGCCCCGCCCGTACCGCCGCATCGGCGCTCTGCGATGCGCCGAGGGCCGAACCGTTCCCGTCGTCCGGGGGCCCCGCGGACGAAGACGGCGACGACGGTGACTGCCGCACCGGCCCGGACGAGGCCGGCGGCAGGAACGGGATGTCCATCGTGTCCGTACGCCCGCCCGACATCTCCCGGGAGCCCGCGGTGATCGCGGCCAGGGTCGGCATCGAGGCCAGTCCGACCAGCATCGCCACGATCAGCACGTACCGCCGCGTGGGCCCGTTGAACCCGGTGTCGGCCCGGTACACCCCGTTCAGCCGCTTGCGCATCACCTTCATCGGCGGCACGAGGTCGTCGTGATCGTCCGGCACCTCCGGGCTCCCCCTTTCCGGGTCGGCATCGACGGGCGCGGCCGGCTGCAATGATCAACACCGATCCGCCGTGGTCATGGGGGTGAACGACGCATGGGCATATCGGCAGCGGCGTAAAGGGGTCGTTCGTACGGTAGTGACCGTACGAAAGCCACTTAATTGGACAAATATGGGCACCGATATGACCGGAGAATTTCGCGACTGTGATCGACCTGACCTGTAACGAGGCTCACGTTCTCTGTCAGGATGGGGGCGACGGCACCGCCGCCGTCGCTTCCGCCGACCCAGCGGGGCACGAGGTGGGCGCCGTCACTCCCCGGCGGGGTCCAGGCCCGCGCCGAATCGTCGCGCGGCAACCTCACCCGGGCCAGGCGCGACGACCACCGGTCCGTCGCGCGGACGGGCAACACCCGTCGCGGGCGCAGAGATGAACAGGGAGACACGGATGGCAAACGGCGTGAGCGACGTCGGGGCTGATGCCCCGGCCGGCGGTTTCGTCCAACTGCTGACCCCCGACGGTGAGCGCCGCGAGAGCGTGACCACCGCCGACGGCACGACCTATTCCGTCGACTTCACCGACGAGGAATACCGCGGCCTCTACCACGACCTCGTGACCGTCCGCCGCCTCGACGCCGAGGCGACCGCCCTGCAGCGTCAGGGCGAGCTGGGTATCTGGGCCAGCCTGCTCGGCCAGGAGGCCGCCCAGGTCGGCTCCGGCCGGGCCCTGCGCCCGCAGGACATGGCCTTCCCGACCTATCGCGAGCACGGAGTCCTCTACACCCGGGGCATCGACCCGATCATGCCGTTCGGCCTGTTCCGCGGCGTCGACCAGGGCGGCTGGGACGCCAACGAGCACCGCTTCAACGGCTACACCATCGTGATCGGCTCGCAGACGCTGCACGCGACCGGCTACGCCATGGGCGTGACCATGGACGGCAAGACCGGCACCCCCGACGGCGAGGCCGTGATCGCCTACTTCGGCGACGGCGCGACCAGCCAGGGCGAGGTCAACGAGGCGTTCGTCTGGGCCGGCGTCTTCAACGCCCCGATGGTCTTCTTCTGCCAGAACAACCAGTACGCGATCTCGGAGCCCCTCGAGCGGCAGACCCGCATCCCGCTCTACCGCCGGGCCGCCGGCTTCGGCTTCCCCGGCGTCCGGATCGACGGCAACGACGTGCTGGCCAGCTACGCAGTCACCCGGTCGGCGCTCGACAACGCGCGCAACGGGCAGGGCCCGACGTTGATCGAGGCCTACACCTACCGGATGGGCGCGCACACGAGCTCGGACGACCCGACCCGCTACCGCATCGCCAGCGAGGTCGAGTCGTGGAAGGCCAAGGACCCGATCTCCCGGCTCCGGGCGTTCCTGACCAAGCAACAGATGGCCGGCGACGAGTTCTTCGCCGCGGTCGACGAGTCGGCCAAGACCCTCGCGCTCGACCTGCGGGAGCGCGTGCTCGCCATGCCCGACCCACAGCCGGTGACCATGTTCGACCACGTCTATCCCCACGGCTCGCCCGAGGTGGACGCGCAGCGCGCCCGGTTCGCCGACTACCACGCCTCGTTCGAGGGGAGCGACCACTGATGGCCGAGACGATCACGCTTGGCAAAGCCCTCAACCACGGCCTTCGCCGCTCCCTCGAGGAGAACGACAAGGTCGTCATCATGGGCGAGGACGTCGGCAAGCTCGGCGGCGTCTTCCGGATCACCGACGGCCTGCAGAAGGACTTCGGCGAAGACCGGGTCATCGACACCCCGCTGGCCGAGGCCGGCATCATCGGCACCGCGGTCGGCCTGGCCATCCGCGGCTACCGCCCGGTGTGCGAGATCCAGTTCGACGGGTTCGTCTTCCCGGCCTACAACCAGATCGTGGCTCAGGTCGCCAAGATGTTCTACCGCTCCAAGGGCAACGTGCGGCTGCCGATCGTCATCCGCATCCCCTTCGGCGGCGGCATCGGCGCCGTCGAGCACCACTCCGAGTCCCCCGAGGCCTACTTCGCGCACACCCCGGGCCTCAAGGTCGTGAGCTGCTCCAACCCGTCCGACGCCTACACGATGATCCAACAGGCGATCACCTCGGACGACCCGGTCGTGTTCTTCGAGCCGAAGCGGCGCTACTGGGAGAAGGGGGACGTCGAGCTCGGCGCCGACCTGTCCGGGGCCGACCCGCTGCACGCGGCCCGGGTGGCCCGGGTGGGTGGCGACGCGACCCTCATCGCGTACGGCCCGATGGTTCGCACGGCCCTGGACGCGGCCACCGCCGCCGCTGAGGACGGGCGCAACCTCGAGGTCATCGACCTGCGTTCGTTGTCGCCGGTCGACTACGAGACGATCTACGCCTCGGTCCGCAAGACCGGCCGGGCCGTCGTCGTGCACGAGGCGCCGGGCAACATCGGTCTGGGCGCCGAACTGGCCGCTCGCATCTCGGAGCAGTGCTTCTACTCGCTCGAGGCGCCGGTGCTGCGGGTCACGGGCTACGACATCCCCTACCCGGCAGCCCGGATGGAAGAGGAGTACCTCCCGGATCTCGACCGGGTGCTGGACGCCGTCGACCGTTCGTTCGGCTGGTGACGCCGATGTCGCGGATCAAGGAGTTCAACCTGCCCGACCTCGGCGAGGGTCTCACCGAGGGCGAGATCCTGGCCTGGCTGGTCAAGGTGGGCGACACGGTCGAGCTGAACCAGCCCATCGTCGAGGTCGAGACGGCCAAGGCGGCCGTCGAGATCCCCGCCAAGTGGGGTGGCGTGATCTCGAAGATCTACGTCGAGGCCGGAACGACGGTCGAGGTCGGGGCGCCCATCGTGGCAATCGACACCCAGCCGTCAGCCGGTCCGCTGCCGGACGACATGCCCGGCCCCGCGCCGTCGGCCGAGTCGCTGGCCGCGGTCGAGATCGCGCCGGCCGAGGGCTCGATCGAGCCGGGCATGATCGGTGGTCCGGCACCGGGCGGCCGCACGGCTGTGCTGGTGGGCTACGGGCCGAAGAACACCACGGCGAAAAGGCGGCCCCGCATCGGTACGCCGGGAAGCAGTGCTCCGGTCGCGGCCGTGTCGGCGCCCGTGGTGGCTCCGCCCGTGCCGCCTCCGCCCGTGGTGGCGCCGCCTCCGCCGCCCGCGGAGCCGGTGCACGCCCGGGTTTTGGCGAAGCCGCCGGTACGCAAGCTGGCCCGGGATCTCGGGGTCGACCTCACGGTGATCGTCGGCAGCGGACCGCTCGGATCGGTCACCCGGGACGATGTACACCAGGCCGCCGCCGCCGCGACCGCAGCGCCCGCCGCGGCACCGGCCGCGACCACCACCCCGGCCGCGGCGGTCTTCGACGCGAGCCGCGAGCAGCGCCTCCCCGTGAAGGGCGTGCGCAAGCTCACGGCCGAGAACATGGTCGCCTCGGCCTTCACCGCACCGCACGTCACCGAGTTCCTCACGGTCGACGTGACCCGCACCATGAAGGCGCTCGAGAAGCTGAAGTCCCGGCGCGAGTTCCGCGACGTGCGGATCTCACCGCTGCTCATGGTGGCCAAGGCCGTGCTGCTCGCGGTCCGGCGCCACCCGATGGTCAACTCGACCTGGTCGGCCGGGACCAACGAGATCGTCGTCAAGGAGTACGTGAACCTCGGCATCGCGGCGGCCACCCAACGGGGCCTCATCGTCCCCAACATCAAGGACGCCGGACGGCTCAGCCTGCGGGAGCTGGCTGAGGCGCTCGACACACTGGTCCAAGTGGCGAAGTCCGGAAAGACGCCGCCTTCCGACATGGCAGCCGGCACCCTTTCCATCACGAATGTCGGAGTGTTCGGGGTGGACACGGGAACGCCGATCCTGCCCCCGGGCGAGTCGGCGATCCTGGCCTTCGGCGCGATCCGGCCGATGCCCTGGGTGCACAAAGACAAGATCAAGGTGCGTCAGGTCACGACCTTGGGACTGTCTTTCGATCACCGGATCATCGACGGCGAACTGGGCTCGAGGTTCCTGCGGGACATCGGCGACTTCCTCACCGACCCGGAAGGCGCGCTGCTCTCATGGACTTAGACTTTCGTAGGCAAGTTATTTTTTCGACCTACGATCGTTAGGCACGTGCGCAGCGTCACCCCCTAAATCGTTGGCGGCTCGTCTCGTGGAAGAGCACAATGGAGACACACCACGAGACGAGCACCACGATGGGCCGGCGATCCCGGTCCGAGGGAAGTGACAAGGCAATGAGCAGCATCGTCGACCGCGTTCGCCAGCGCCGGTTGATCAACCGCCAGAACCGCGCCATCGACCGGGCCTGGATGACCGCGCCCACCCAGTCGATGCGTGACGAGATCGCCATCTTCGCCCAGCGCCGGCACTTCTGACGTCAACGGCGCCACAGCCCGTCCGGAACCCCCTCCGGACGGGCTGTTTGCTTTTTCGCGGCATTCTCGAAGATCGGTTCAAGGTTCCCCTCCCGGGCGTACGCCGGGATTCCTCCGGCCGCGATCGCCCGGTACGGTGGGGCACGGTCATCGAGCCGGCTCGGCCGGTCGGCACGAGGCCGGGGCTCCGACCGCGAGCGGACCCCCGCACGGCCTGGCCTCAGAGCTGGGCACGACGCCGGTGGTCACCGGCGTCCGTGCAGAGCTGGCACGGCCGCACGAAACGAGGAGGCGCTCATGACGTCCGAGGGGCACTACGCCGGTTCTCCACCGGCCGAGGCCACGTCGGGCGGTCCGACGCCGGAGGGTTTCCCGCCGGACACCGACGGTCAGCGGATCTCGGGCCGGGCTTCGGCCCCGCCTCCCGCCGAAGGTTTCCCCAGCTCTTACGGTCCGCCGCCGCAGGCCACGCCCAACGGCGGCTCGCCGTTCGTGGTTCCTGCCGTCCCCACGTTCGGCCAGGGCCCCGACGGTCCGCGTCCGGCCGCCGGCACCTCCTACGGGTCGGCCCGTGTGCCCACGCCCGACGAGGGCAACGGCCTGCCGCAGCGCAGCCCGTCGCCTGCCAGCGGCGAGGGTGGGGGTCTGCCGCAGCGCAACCCCGCGCCTGCCACCGGCGAGGGTGGCGGCCTGCCGAAGCGAGGCGCCGCTTCCCCGTACGGCTCGGTCTCGCCCGGTGACGCCGCGGGCTACGGCGAGGGCGCTCCGGCGTCCCCGTTCGGCTCGTCCTCCGCCTTCGGCAGCCCGCCCGCCGAGGCTGCCGCCTCGACGCCGGGCACGGCCGAGCCGCCGCAGTCGGTCTGGGGGCCGCCCCCCACGACGCCGGCCCGGCAACCGCTCGAGCAGAACTTCATCCAGCGCCCCGGCGCCCCGCTGCCCCAGCGCAACGCCAACTCGGCGAGTGTCGACGGGGTCGTCGGCTTCGACGGTTTCGCCGCCGCCGCCACGCGCGGGTCGTCAGCCGACGAGCGCGGGCCCTCCGCCGGCGAACAGGCCGACCAGTCCGCCGGTCGCCCGCCCGGCGTCTCGGCGTTCGGCGCCCAGCGCGTCCGCGTTCCCGGCGCCACCCTCACCGACCTGCCCGACGCTCCGCCGCCGCCTCGATCCGGCGACAGCGGCGGTTTCCCGCTGCGCGGCGCCGCCGGTGGTGGAGCCGGCTTCCCGACCCGTCGGGGCGACAGCGGCGGTTTCCCGCTGCGCGGCACGCCCGGCAGCGAGGGCGAGCAGTTCCCGCCCGCCGCCGCGACGCCGTCCGGCGAGCTGCCGGTCCGCAGCCAGCAGGCGCCCTTCGGCCCACCGGCCGGCGCGGCGCAGGTGCCGCCGGCCGCGTCCAACGGCTTCAGCGCGTTCGGCCCGCCGGCAGCAGCGGCGGAACAGGCGCCCCACCCGTACGGCCGTCCCGAGCCCTTCGCCGACCCGTTCGGCCGCGCCTCGACCCCTGAGGGCGCTCCGGCCCCACAGCACGAGCCGGCCCGTGAGAGCGAACCCGAGCGTGGCGGTCTCCCCGACCCGTTCGGCCGCACCGCGGGCGAGTCCGCGGCCCAGTCGCCGACCGGCCCGGCCGTGTTCGGCTCGGCCCGCCCGGGCGCTTCCTTCGGCCCGTCCGAGAACGGCTCCGGCAACCCGCCCTTCGGATCAGCCCGGCCCGGCGCCGACAATGAGGCCCCCACGTACGGCTCGGCCCGCCCGGCGGCGTCCTTCGGCCAGCCCGAAGACCATTCCGGCTCGGCCACCCCCGGCAGCGGCGGCCCCGCCTTCGGCTCCGCGCGCCCGGCCGGCCCGTTCGGCCAGCCCGAGGGCGACGCCTTCGGATCAGCCCGCCCCGCGGCGCCCTTCGGCCAGCCCGAGAGTGACGCCGGCCAGGCGGCTTCCGGCAACGGCTCGGCTTTCGGCTCCGCCCGGCCCGGCTCCCCCTACGGCCAACCCGAGAACGACACCAACCAGGCGACTCCCGGCAGCGGCGGCCCTGCCTTCGGCTCCGCCCGACCCGGCTCCCCCTACGGCCAACCCGAAAGCGACGCCGGCCAAGCGACTCCCGGCAGCGCCCGGCCCGGTTCCCCGTACGGCCAGCCCGACGGCGGCTCCGACCGAGCGTCTTCCGGCCCGGCGTACGGCTCGGCACGGCCCGGTTCTCCCTACGGCCAGCCCGAAAGCGACGCCGACCAGGCAGCTCCCGGCAACGACGGCTCCACCTTCGGCTCGGCACGACCCGGTTCGCCCTACGGCCAACCCGAAAGCGACGCCGGCCAAGCGACTCCCGGCAGCGGCGGCCCCGCCTACGGATCCGCCCGGCCCGGCTCCCCCTACGGCCAACCCGAAAGCGACGCCGGCCAGGGGACTCCCGGCAGCGCCCGGCCCGGTTCCCCGTACGGCCAGCCCGACGGTGGCTCGGAACAAGTGTCTTCCGGCCCGGCCTACGGATCCGCCCGCCCGTCCGGCAGCGACTCCGGCGCCTTCGGCTCAGCGCGGCCCGGTTCGCCCTACGGCCAACCCGAAAGCGGCCCCGACCAGGCAGCTCCCGGCAGCGGCGGCCCCGCTTTCGGCTCGGCGCGGTCCGGTTCGCCGTTCGGATCGGCGGAGGGTGGCGACTCGCCGTTGGCCACTCCCGGCAGTGGTGGACCGGCCTTCGGCTCGGCCCGCCCGGGGTCGTACGGCCAGCCTGAAAGCGACTCCGGAGCTGAGCCCAGCGACTCCCGCGCCGCCGCTCCGACCTACGGCTCGGCCCGCCCGGTCCCGCCGTTCGGCGATGGCCGCGACGATGACGGGGAGTCGCCGTTCGGCGCGCGTCCCGAGCAGCCGTCCTCGCCGTTCGGGGTGAGGCGCGAGCCCGGCGCCTCGTTCGGTGCCGCCTCGCCGTTCGGCCCCGGTCACGATGACCAGGCCGGCGGCGACAACGACGTGTTCGGTCAGCCCGAGCAGTCCGACGACAACCCGGGCGGCTATCCGCAGCGGGTGCCCGGCGCCGCTCTCGGCTCGCCGGCCGCCGCCGATTCGCGCAACGGTGCTGTTCCCGCGCCTCGCGACCCGAGCGAGAACCCGCCGGCCACCGGCTCGGCGCGGCCTGTCGCCGCGAGTGCCTCGGTGCCCACGGCCAGCCGCACCGCGCCGGTCGAGGCGTCCGAGATTCCGCCGGCCGCCGCTCCGCAGGCCCGGGTCTATGGTCGTCCGGCACCGGTGGAGGACGCCGACGACGAGGCTCCGGCCGAGCCGCCGCGCGACGCCGACCAGGGCTTCGGATCGTTCTCCGCCGATTCGCCGTTCGGCCCGCGACCAGGTGCCGATTCGCCCTTCGGCCCGCGGCCGGGTGCCGAGTCGCCGTTCGGCCCGCGGCCGGGTGACGACCGGCCCGGGGGCGAATTCGGCTCCCCGGCGTACCCGAACGCACCCGGCAGCGAGCCGGGTGTGCCCGGTGTCGCGCCGCAGTCGCCGGCGCGGGCCAGCGCCCGGGCCTCGGCCAGCGCTCGTGTCGCCCCGGCGGGCGGCCCCGGCAACCCGCCGACCGGCATGTCGGCTGCACCGGCTCTGCCCGGCGCGGCGCCTGAACCCGCACCGCCGGGCTCGCCCTACTCCGACCGTCCGGGTGCGCCCGGCCCACGGCCCGGTGAGCCCTACAGCGAGCTGACCACGGACATCGCGGGCCGCGAACAGCAGCCGTACGTGCCGGCGCCGGCCCTGCCGCAGATGCCCCCGGGCCTCAACGGCTTGGACCCGGCCACTCAGCCGCGGAACAGCCCCTTCGGCCCGGGCGGCACGCAGTCGCCGAGCGGCTTCGGTCCGGGCATGCAGTCGCCGGACAGCTTCGGCCCCGGCTCGCAAGCGCCGGACGGCTTCGGCCCCGGGCCACAGTCGTCTGACGGCTTCCCGCAGTCACCGGGCGGCTTCGGCCCCGACAACAACTTCCCGGGTTCGGCCAACCGCGCCACGGTGAAGCCCCCGACGCCGGAGGAAACGACCAGCTGGCCCGGCGTCGAGGCCGACCAGGGCCGGTTCGACAGCTTCAAGGCCGAGCCGGCTCCGGCCAAGCCGGAGACGCCGCACGTCCGACTGCTGCCGATCATGATCGCGGTCGTGGTGGCCGCGGGCCTGATCCTCGGCATCGTGTTCGGCATCGTCTATCTGGTGGCCGGCGGCAAGGACCAGTCGCTGTCGGTGATCCAGGGCGAATGCGTGAAGCGGGAGGGCGAGTCCGCCGTCAAGTCGGAATGTTCGGACGCCACGTCGTTCCAGGTGGTGTCCATCGTGGCCGACAAGAAGGAGTGCGCCGACCCGCAGCAGCCGCACGTGGTCAACAAGACCTCGGACGGCAAGAACCAGGTGCTCTGCCTGAAGCCGAACTCCTGACGCTGTCATCCTGACCACCTTCGTGCCGTACCGGAGCAACCGGTGCGGCACGATGGTGCGATGACTGCACGTGTGCGCGCGCCCGAACTGCGGGGGCGGGGCTGGTTCAACACCGGCGGACGGGATCTGACGCTCGCCGACCTGCGCGGCAAGATCGTCATCCTGGATTTCTGGACCTACGGCTGCATCAACTGCCTGCATGTTCTCGACGAGCTGCGGCCGCTGGAGCAGAAGTACGGCGACGCGGTCGTGATGATCGGCGTCCACTCGCCGAAGTTCCAGCACGAACGCGACCCGCAGGCACTGGCCGCGGCCGTCGAGCGCTACGGCGTGCACCACCCGGTCGTCGACGACGGCGACATGCACCTCTGGCAGCAGTACGCGGCGAAGGCCTGGCCCACCCTGGCCGTGATCGACCCGACCGGCTACCTGGTCGCCTCGATGGCCGGCGAGGGTCACGCCGAGGGCCTGTCCCGGCTGGTCGTCGAGTTGATCGCCAAGCACACGGCGGACGGCACGCTGCACCGCGGCGACGGCCCGTACGTTCCCCCGCCCGCCGCCGAGACGGTTTTCCGGTTCCCGGGCAAGGCGATCGAGCTGCCCGGCGGTCACCTGCTGGTCAGCGACACCGCCCGGCACTCGATCGTCGAGGTCGAGGCCGACGGCGAGACGCTGGTCCGCCGGTTCGGCAGCGGCGAGCGCGGCGGCCCGTTCAGCGAGCCCCAGGGCCTGCTCCTGCTGCCCGCCGAGGTCGCTTCCGCGGTCGGCTACGACGTCGTGGTGGCCGACACGGTCAATCACCAGCTGCGCGGGTTGCGCCTGGCCGACGGCGAGATCACCCTGGTCGCCGGGTCCGGCCGCCCGTGGCGTTCGGCCGTCGACGAGCACCCGCACGACGCTCTCGCCACCGATCTCTCCTCCCCGTGGGACGTGGCCTGGTACGACGACCGCGTGATCATCGCGATGGCCGGCATCCACCAGCTCTGGTGGTTCGACCCGATCAGGCGCACGGTCGGCGTCTACGCCGGCACGACGGTCGAGTCGCTGCGCGACGGCCCGATCCCCGACGTGTGGATGGCCCAGCCGTCCGGCCTCTCCGTCAGGGGCGAGCGGCTGTGGATAGCCGACAGCGAGACGTCGGCGCTGCGCTATATCGAGGCGGGCGTGCTGCACACCGCCGTCGGCCAGGGCCTGTTCGACTTCGGTCACGTCGACGGCCCGGCCAAGGAGGCGCTCTTCCAGCACCCGCTGGGTGTGGCCGCGCTGCCCGACGGCTCAGTGCTGGTGGCCGACACCTACAACGGCGCGGTGCGCCGCTTCGACCCCCACACCGGCGAGGTCTCCACGGTCGATTCCGGCCTGGCCGAACCGAGCGACGTGCTGCTCACGAGCACGGGCGACGTCCTGGTGGTGGAATCCGGCGCCCACCGTCTGACCCGCCTGGCCCCCGGCGCGGTTCGCACTGTCACCGGCGAACGCCACCGCACCGAACGCCCCGCGAGCCCGGTCGCCCCCGGCAAGCTCACCCTCGACGTCGTCTTCACCCCCGCACCCGGCCAGAAGCTCGACAACCAGTTCGGCCCGTCCACGCGCCTGGAGGTCTCGGCGTCCCCGCCCGAACTCCTGCTGGAAGGCGCCGGCAAGACCACCGACCTGTCCCGCTCCCTGGTGATCAACCCCGACGTCCCCAAGGGCGTCCTCCAAGTGGTAGCCCAGGCCGCCACCTGCGACTTCGACGTGGAATTCGCCGCCTGCCACCTGACCCGCCAGGACTGGGGCGTCCCCGTCGTCGTCACCCCCGACGGCCCGGCCCGCCTCCCGCTGATCCTGCGCGGCATGGACGAGGAGGCCTGAGCCGCTTTCCGGCATTCCGCAGGTCAGCCGCTCACGCGTTTTCCACAGTCCCGACTTGTCCACAGGCCACCCAAACGATCATGGGACTCTCCGCGATAATGACCAGCGGGGGCTCCCCCTGGGAGGGCGGGGTCGGAGTTGCGGACGATCATGGGGTTGGCGGGCGCCTTCGGACGCGCGACTACGGCCGGCTGAACGACTCCACAGCGAGCCCCGTGCCGGCCAGCCCGGCACGGACGCGAGACGCCAGGCCGACCGCACCCGGCGTATCACCGTGAACGCAGATCGAGGCCACCGGCGTGGGCACCAGTTCACCGTCCGCGGTTTCGACGACCTGCTCAACTGCCATCCGTACGGCCCGGGCCACCACTTCGTCCGGGTCGTGCAGCACGGCGCCCGGCAGCGAGCGCGGCATCAGCGTCCCGTCCGCGCGGTAACCACGGTCGGCGAACCCCTCGCCCACCACCGTGACCCCGGCTTCGATCGCCACCCGGGCCAGCACCGACCCCGGCTGGCAGAGCACCGGCAACGCCGGGTCGTAGGCACGGGCAGCCGCCACGACCGCCCCGGCCTGGCCTTCTTCCACGGCCGCGGTGTTGTAGAGCGCGCCGTGCGGCTTCACATAGCCCACTCGCCCACCGGCCACCCGGCAGAACGCCTCGAGCGCGCCGATCTGGTACAGGATGTCGTCCCGCAGTTCGCCGAGGTCGTAGTCGATCCGCCGTCGCCCGAAGCCGGCGAGATCGCGATAGCCGACCTGGGCGCCGATGGCGACCGACCGCTCGACCGCCGCGCCGCAGATGCGGTACATCGTGGACGGATCACCCGCGTGGAAGCCGCAGGCCACGTTGGCCGAGGTCACGATGCCGAGCAGGGCCTCGTCGTCGCCCAGCGTCCAGCGACCGAAGCCTTCGCCGAGGTCGGCGTTCAGATCAACGGAGCTCACGGAACCGCACCGTACTCCCCGGCCGCGCCTGCGCGAGCGGAGTCACGTCGTCCACCACTCCGAGGACCGGGTAACCCCCGGTGGTCGGATGGTCGGCCAGGAAGATCAGGGGCTGCCCGTCGGCCGGCACCTGGATCGCGCCGAGCACCACCCCCTCGGACGGCAGCTCCCCCTTAGTCGCACGAGTCAGCGGCGTGCCGGTCAGCCGGCAACCGACCCGGTTGCTCAGGGGGCTCACCTGGTAGTCGGACTCGAACAGTTCGCGGCCGGAGAACCAGTCGTCCCGCGGCCCGAGCCACACGCCGAGGTCGATCTGATCGGCGATGCCACCGTCCGGCTGAGCGGTCAGGTCCCCCTGCGCAGTGCCGATCGGCAGGGTCATGCCGTTGGCCAGTTTCGGCGGGCCCAGGCCCGAGAGCGTATCGGTCGAGCGGCTGCCCAGCACGGGTTCGACATCGATGCCCCCGGCGACGGCCACATAGGACCGGACGCCCCGGGTGGCCCGGCCCACATCCAGCACCGAGCCGGCGCCGACCTCGAGCACCCCGGCCGTCACCAGGTTGTCAACCTTGATGTCGGCCGCGGCGCCGGTCACCGCTATCCGGGCCGGTTGTTCGAAGCGCAGTGCGCAGCCCAGCAGCGTGGTCTCCAGGGCGGCCGCGGCGGCCGGATTGCCGACCAGGGCGTTCGCGCGGCGCAGCGCCCGTTGATCGAGAGCTCCGGAGCGGGGGACGCCGAGGTGGGCGTACCCGGGACGCCCTTGGTCCTGGATGGTGGTCAGCGGGCCGGCCCGGACGACCGTGATCATGCCGGCACCAGGCGTACGCGCGTGCCCGGGCCGAGGCGGGCCGGCGGCTCGTTCCGTACGTCGAAAAGGGTCTCGGCAGTGCGGCCGACCAGCCGCCAGCCGCCCGGCGAGGCCGTGGGATAGATGCCGCAGTAGTCGCCCGCCAGCCCGACCGAACCGGCCGGCACCCGCGGACGGGGAGAGTCGAGCCGCGGTACTCCAAACTTTTCGCCAAGCCCCCGCATGTAGGCGAAACCGGGCGCGAACCCGCAGAACGCGACAGTGAAGGCGGTCGTGGCGAGAAGCTCGACAGCCGCCGGCACCGTCAGGTCCCACAGCTCCGCGACACCGGCCAGATCCTCACCGTCGAACACGGTCGGGATCTCGACCAACGGCCCCTGATCACGGGCAACGGCCGTGTCGGGCTGGGGCCACGAGGCCAGCAACTCTTCGGCGCCCGGCTCGACGCCGTCTAGGAGCAGCGTGCGGGCGCCGGGAACGATGTCGACAACCCGCAGCTCACCGGCCTCGCGCCGGCGTCCGAGCGCAACTCGCCAAGCTTCGACCTGTTCACCGTCGCGACACTCGATCAGCAGCGCCGACGCCCCGGCCCGTCGTACTCTCATGACCACATCGTGCCAGTGAAGAGACTCACTACCCATGAGTAACTTACGATACCGTAACCTGGAAGCCGTGACGACCTCCGCCCCGTTCCGGATGGAGCCGGCCGACCTCGGCAAGCCGAGACTGCGTGGCCGGTTGCATCAGTACGCGTTCTTCGTCGCCCTGGTCTGCGGCATCGTTCTGTGCTCGATCGCCCTCACCCGGCCCGGCATCGAGCCGTTCCTGAGCACGCTGGTCTACAGCATCACCGTGTGCGGGCTGTTCGGCATCAGCGCGCTCTACCACCGGCGGGTCTGGACCGAACGCGGCTACCAGATCATGCGCCGGATGGATCACTCGATGATCTTCATCTTCATCGCCGGCACGTACACCCCGTTCTGCATCGAACTGTTGCCGCCGGGCAAGGCGACGCTGATGCTGAGCCTGATCTGGGGTGGCGCGCTCGGCGGGGTGGCGCTCAAGACGATCTGGCCGCACCTGCCCCGCTGGGCCGGTGCGCCGCTCTATCTGGCGCTCGGCTGGGGCGCGGTCGCGATCCTGCCCGAGGTGCTGAGCGTCGGCGGCGTCACCTGCCTGGTGCTGCTGGCCGCCGGCGGCGTGATCTACAGCGTCGGCGCCGTCTTCTACGCCCTGCGCCGTCCGAACCCGTGGCCCGAGGTCTTCGGCCACCACGAGTTCTTCCATGCCTGCACCCTGGTGGCGGCGATCTGCCACCACATCGCGATCTATTTCGCCCTGTACGCCTAAGCGCTGACCTTGATGCCGGGGTTGTCGTAGGCCTCGCGTGCGGCCTGCACGTCCTCGATGTGTGTCTCGGCCCAGTTCTCCAGGGCGCCGACCAGGCTGAGCAGGCTGCGCCCGAGGGTGGTCAGCTCGTAGTCGACCCGCGGCGGCACCTCGGCGTGCACCGTGCGGCCGATCAGCCCGTCCCGCTCGAGGCCGCGCAGCGTCTGGGTGAGCATCTTGGGGCTCACCCCCTCGATGCGGCGCGACAACGCTGTGTACCGCTGGGGCCCGTCGGCGAGCATCATCACGACGAGGACGCTCCAGGTGTCGCCGATCCGGTCGAGGATCTGGCGGCTGGGGCAGTTTTTCGCGTACGCACTGGCATCCACCCCATTACTATCCCTCGGGTGAGTACCGCACTTCAAGGTGCCTTCTATCTTTCGGGAAGTGACCGCTGACCTGCGGCTTTGGCTGCTGTTGGCAGAACAACCAGCAGGAGGACAGCATGACCATCGTCATCACGGGCGCCACCGGACACCTCGGCCGGCTCACCATCCAGTCGCTGCTCGCCAAGGGTGTGCCCGCGAGCGAGATCGTCGGCCTCGGCCGCCAGGTCGACAAGATCGCCGACCTCGGGGTGACGGCGAAGAAGGTCGCGTACGAGGATCCGGAGGCCCTGCGAGCCGCGTTCGAGGGCGCCGACAAGGTCCTGTTCATCTCGGGCAGCGAGCCCGGCAAGCGGATCCCGCAGCACCGGAACGTGGTCGACGCGGCCAAGGCGGCCAACGTGGGCCTCCTGGTCTACACGAGCGCCCCCAAGGCCGACACGACCGACCTCAAGCTGGCCGGGGAGCACCTGGCCACCGAGCAAATGATCAAGGAGTCGGGCCTGCCGTCGGTGATCCTGCGCAACAGCTGGTACACCGAGAACTACAACGTCGCGCAGGCGCTCGAGCACGGGATGTTCGGGGCGGCCGGCGACGGCCGGATCAGCGCCTCGCCGCGGGCCGACTACGCCGAGGCAGCCGCGTCGGTGCTCACCACCGAGGGCCACCAGGGCAAGGTGTACGAACTGGGCGGCGAGTCCTTCACGATGGCCGAGCTCGCGGCCGAGATCTCCCGTCAGTCCGGTAAGCCGGTGACCTACACCGACCTGGGCGAGGAGAAGTACCGCGAAATGCTGGTCGGCGTGGGTCTGCCCGAAGAGGCGGCGGCCGTCTACGCCGACGCCGACCGGGCTGCCGCACAGGGCGCGCTGTTCGTACCGCGCGACGACCTCGAGACGCTGCTCGGCCGCCCGGTGACGCCGCTGACCGAGTCGATCAAGGCTGCCCTGAACGGCTGACAACGCGCGACGCCGGCAGCCGCCAGGGGGATGAGCGGCTTGCCGGCGTCGCGAGTCAGGGGATCAGTAGCCCGGAGGCGGGGGCGGCGGCGCGTCGTCGCGACGGGTCTCGCGGTACTCGCTGCGCACCTGCTGGTTCGGGTACGCCGGGTCGCCCGCGACCGGGGTCGCGCTCTGCCGAGTCACGACCGTGCGACGGCGGCTGTTCCAGTACCAGAGCGTGATGATCAGGCCGATCAGGCCGGCCGCCATCAGAATCCAGCCGATGATATTGATGTCGATCCCGCTGATGTCAGCGTTGACGGCGAACGCCAGGATGGCGCCCAACGCCAGCAGGAAGATGCTTCCGCCGATGCCCATCGCGGGCCTCCTTGATCCTCACCGTGGTCAATGCCTCTGAACGGTGTTTACCCACACGTTCGAAAAATCAATCAGGCAAGCTGGAAGCATGACCACACGGACGCTCGTTCTGCTGCGCCACGCCAAGGCTGAGAGGCCGGACGGACTCTCCGATTTCGACCGGAAACTCACCACGGCCGGGGAGACCGACGCCGACGCGGCCGGCGCCTGGCTGGCCGACGAGCGGCTGCATCCGGGCCTGGTCCTCTGCTCGTCGGCCACCCGCACGCGGCAGACCTGGCAGGGCGTGTCGATCGCGCTGGCCCAGGCTCAGACGGGCGGCGGGACGCCCGAGGTGCGCTACGACGACGGGCTCTACAACGGGGGTGTGACCGAGGTCTTCGATCTCGTACGCCGGGTGCCCGACACGGTTCGCACGGTGCTCGTGGTCGGGCACAACCCGTGGGTCTCCGAGGTGTCGCTGATGCTCATCCCCGACGACCAGTACGACGGCGCGGCGGTCGAGCTCAAGACCTCGGGCCTCGCCGTCCACCGCTCGGACAACCCGTGGTCCTCGTTCGAGCCCCGTTCGATGCGCCTGGTCGAGCGGCACACCGCGCGGGGATGAGAAAAAGCCGGCGGACGGGGGGCGTCCGCCGGCTTTTCTGTGGGGGGCGACGTCAGAAGACGTCCTCGGAAATGTCCATGATGTCCAGAGCGGCGTTCTCGATGACCCGTCGGTCGGCGCCGACCCGAGGCAGCACCTCGCGGACGAAGAAGCGCGCGGCCGCCACCTTGCCCTCGTAGAAGTTCTTGTCGGCCGCCGAGATGTCGCCACCCAGCGCCTTGAGCGCAACCTCGGCCTGCCGCAGCAGCAGCCACGCCAGCACCACGTCGCCGAGGGCGAGCAGGATGCGTCGCGAGTTCAGGCCCACCTTGTAGAGCTCACGGGTCTCGCCGCCCTGCACCGCGCCGAGCCAGCCCATGGTCGAGGCAAGGATCTGCTGCATGTCGGCGAGCGCCTTGCCCAGCCCGAGCCGCTCCATCTTGAGCTGACCGTTGCCGGCCTCGCTCTCGACGAACGCCTGCATCTCACCGGCCAGCGAGGCGAGCGCGACGCCCTGGTCCTTCACGATCTTGCGGAAGATCAGGTCGAGGCTCTGGATCGCGGTCGTGCCCTCGTACAGAGTGTCGATCTTCGCGTCCCGCACGTACTGCTCGAGCGGGTAGTCCTGCAGGAAGCCCGAACCACCGAACGTCTGCAGCGCCTCGTGACCCAGCAGCTCGTACGCCCGCTCCGAACCCACGCCCTTGACCAGCGGAAGCAGCAGGTCGTTGACCTTGCTCGCGGCCTTGGCGGCCTCGACGTCGCCTGCCGCCTGGGCGATGGCCACCTTGTCCTGCCAGGTGGCCGTGTAGATGACCAGCGCGCGCAGGGCCTCCGAGTAGGCCTTCTGGAGCATCAGGGAGCGGCGTACGTCGGGGTGGTGCGTGATCGTGACGCGCGGGGCGGCCTTGTCGTCGTTCTGCACGAGGTCGGCGCCCTGGACGCGGTTCTTGGCGTACTCCAGCGCGTTCAGGTAACCCGTCGACAGGGTCGCGATGGCCTTGGTGCCGACCATCATGCGGGCGTACTCGATGATCATGAACATCTGGCGGATGCCCTGGTGCTTCTCGCCGAGCAGCCAGCCCTTGGCCGGGGTGCCGTGCTCGCCGAAGGTCAGCTCGCAGGTGTTCGAGACCTTGAGGCCCATCTTGTGCTCGACGTTGGTCGCGTAGACGCCGTTGCGCTCGCCCAGCTCGCCGGTCTCGGCGTCGAAGTGGTACTTCGGCACGATGAACAGCGACAGGCCCTTGGTGCCCGGGCCGCCCACACCCTCGACGCCGACCGGACGGGCCAGCACGTAGTGGATGATGTTGTCGGTCAGGTCGTGCTCACCCGAGGTGATGAAGCGCTTGACGCCCTCGATGTGCCAGGAGCCGTCGGGCTGCGGGATCGCGCGAGCCCGGCCGGCGCCGACATCCGAACCCGCGTCGGGCTCGGTCAGCACCATCGTGGAGCCCCACAGCTTCTCGACGAAGAGCTTGGCCCACTTCCTCTGCTCCTCGGTGCCCTCGGCGTCGACCACGGACGCGAAGGAGGGACCGGACGAGTACATCCAGATCGGGGCGTTGGCGCCGAGCACGTTCTCGGCCAGGCCCCACCAGAAGGCGCGCGGGGCCAGCGTGCCACCGAGCGAGCCGGGCAGGTCGAGGCGCCAGAACTCGGACGCCATCCACTGGTCGAAAGACTTCTTGAACGACTCCGGCAGCGGCGCGGTGTGCGTCGCGGGGTCGAACACCGGTGGGTTGCGGTCGGCCTCGACGTAGCTGGCGGCCAGATCCTCGGTGGCGAGACGGTTGACCTCGGTCAGCACGTCACGGGCGGTCTCGGCGTCGATCTCGTCGTACGGCGCCTGACCGAATGCCTGGTCGGCCCCGAAGACCTCGAACAGGTTGAACTGGAGGTCCCGAAGGTTGCTTTTGTAGTGAGTCATGCTGCTTGGCCCCGCTCTCCGAACGCCGCCGGTCTGGAGTTACCCGTCAGTAACAGCCACTGTATTACTGATCGGTAGGACCGGACAACCCGCGAGCTGTTTCGTGACCAACCACCCTCCGGTGGGGGTCTGTCCGTCGGTTCGCACATCAAACGCCTCCGATCGGGTGGCCAGCAGGATGGCCGTTCGGCTATTTGCCGACTCCCATGCGCGACCGTCGTATCGGCGCGCCCAGCGGCTCGTTGCTCCGGATAGACACGGAGCTTTTCCGCTCCGACCAGCCGCCAAGGGGGCGCGCCATGTTCGCCACTATCAAGAGCCTCATTCCGGAGCCCCGCCAGGCGGCCCAGCCACGCCACTACATCGGGCGTCACCGTCGTCCTGAACCCGTGCCGGTGCCGGTATCGCCGGCGCCGGTCGGGGAACCGTCGGACTCCACTTCGGCTCAGCCCGCCGCCTAACTTCCGGCGGCGCCGACTTCCCAGCTCGGCATCGGCAGCGTCGCGCCGTCGTCCGGCCCGGCGTATTCCAGCAGCACCAGCGCGATGTCGTCCTCCAGCCGGCCATGGACCCAGTCGACCAGGGCCGTCTCGAGCGAAGCCAGACCGTCACCGACCGTGCCATGGCCCAGCAGACGCCACGCCCGGTCGGCGGTCGGGAAGAACTCGCCCTCCCGCCGCGCCTCGCCCAGGCCGTCGGTGAACAGCAGCAGCCGGTCGCCCGGTTCGAGCCGCTCGACCCGGGCCTTCACCTCAGGCATGAACCCCAGCGGAGGGGCCGGCGCCGGCGGCTCGAGCGGAATGACCTTGCCGCGCCGCAGCAGCAGCGGGGCGGGGTGTCCACAGTTGACGATCGTCAGCGTGCCGCCGCGCTCTTCCACCAGCGCGGCAGTCACGAAATCCTCGTCGCCGACACTGCGCGCGACGGCCCGGTCGAGGTCGGTGACCATCGCCTTGAGATCGGCCCGCTCGTACGCCACATGCCGGTAGGAGCCGAGCACGATGCTGGCCAGCCGGACCGCGTCCAGACCCTTGCCCCGGACGTCGCCGATGATGATCCGGACCCCGTACGGGGTGTCGAGCGCCTCGTAGAGGTCGCCCCCGATGTCGGCGGCGGCGGTCGCCGAGATGTAGCGGCCCGCGACCGCGAGCGCGCCCACCTGGGGGCCGAGTGGCCGCAGCACCGCCTGCTGGGCCACCGCGGCGAGCCGCTGCAGCTCGGCGAATTGGTTCGCCTGGCGCTGCCGCAGCGTGCCGACCGCGGCCGCGATGCCGGTGGCGAGCACGATGCCGAAGATGTTGACGGCGCCCGTGACGGTGAGCGGGCCGGCCATACCCACGAAGACCATGCCCACGATCGTGGCCAGCACCCCGGCGACCAGCACGGTCTGCCAGTACGCGAACACCACGGCCAGGAACGGGACGGCCGCGAACAGGCCCACGAAGTCGGTGTTCCGGCGGTCCGCCAGTTCCACGGCGGACACTACTGCGAGCAGCACAACGGCCGCGCCGAGTCCGGCGCGGGATCCAGGGCTCAGCGGGCGTCGGCCCGGCGGTAGGTCAGGCATGGCTACGCGACACAGCATGCACGATCGAGGCGACCGACCGCACTAAATTGACCCCTAGTCTGAGCGGGTTCTGACCGCGCGGCCGAAGGGGACGGCCGGGCGGTGACAGGATGTTCGCGTGACAACCGATCTGCGTGATCATCTGAGGGCGGCTTTCCGGTGGACCGATCCGGGCGACGGCAGCGACTATCTGGTGAGCGACCGCTCCGGTTGGTGGCGCGACCCGGCGATCCTCGCGAAGCTCGGTGACGGGCTGGCCGAGCTGTTCCGCGCGGAACGGCCGACCGTGGTGGTCTCGCCCGAGGTGACCGGGTTTCTGGTCGGCCCCCTGGTGGCGCGGGCCCTCGGGGCCGGCTTCGTCGAGGCCTACCGGGCCGGGGCGCGACGGCCGATCGCCGAACCGATGATCTGGGCCGAGGTGCCCGCCGACCATCGCGGCGAGAACCAGCATCTCGGCGTACGGCGTGAGCTGATCCGAGCCGACGACCGGGTGCTGGTGGTGGACGACTGGGCGGCCACCGGCGCCCAGGCCCGGGCGTTGCGCACGCTGTTCGCCGGCCGGTACGTCGGCACCGCGGTGATTGTCAACGAGTGCCCGCCCGAGGTGGCCCGTGAGCTCACCCTGCGGGGCCTGCTCACGGGGGCCGACATCGAGCTCTAGGGCTTCGGGAAGTCCTTGAGCGCGCCCCGGGTCGGCAGCCAGCCGGTGGCCGAGTACTCGGCGACACCCCGGAGCACGTACGGGTCCTGCCCGATCAGCTCGCGGGCGCGGGCTTCGTCGTCGACGTTGAGCAGCACGACCCCGCCGTTCGGGGGGTCCTGGCGGCCGGCCGTGACGACGAGGTTCTGCGCCTCGAGGCCCTCCAGATAGGCCAGATGCGCGTCGCGCACCTCGTCGACCTGCTCGATCGGCACCAGGTACTTCGAGATCATCAGGTACACGTGTGGTGTTCCTCTCGGGCGGTCGCCGGGTGTGTCAACTCGTCCGTAATCGTACGATCGAGATCGTGAACAACCTCGGGCGGTACGGAATCTGGATCTCCCACCACAGCTGGCCGCAGGAGCCGAACCTGATCGCCACGGGCGCCCAGGAACTCGAGAGCCTGGGCTTCGGCTCGGTGTGGTTCGGCGGCAGCCCACCCGACGACCTCGACCTGCCCGAGGCCGTGCTCGCCGCGACGACGACTCTGGTCGCGGGCACGAGCATCGTCGACATCTGGCACAGCCACGGCGAGGCCCTGGCCGCGTCGCACGTCCGGCTGCGCGAGCAGTTCCCGGGGCGTTTCTATCTGGGCGTGGGTTCCGGGCACGCGCCGACGGCGGCGGCGGTCGGGCAGAGCTATGTGAAGCCGCTGACGCAACTGCGGGCTTTCCTCACCGACAAGCTGCACCGGGTGCCGCCGGACGAGCGGATGATCGCCGCCCTGGGCCCGAAGGCGCTGGCCGCGGCACGCGAGTTGACCGCCGGCGCGCTGCCCTACCTGATGCCACCGGAACACACGGCTGAGGCGCGGGAGATCCTCGGGGCCGACCGGCTGCTGGTCCCCGAACAGAAGGTCTTCCTGGGCACCGACCCGGTCGAGGCGCGCGCTGTGGCGCGGCGGGTGCTGAAGCCGTACTTGTCTCTGCCGAACTACACGACCCCGTGGCGCCGGTTCGGCTTCACCGACGACGACCTGGCCGGCGAGGGCAGCGACCGCCTGGCCGACTGGGCCGTGGCCTGGGGCGACGGTCCGGCCGTACGCGCCCGCGTCGACGCTCATCTCGAGGCCGGCGCCGACCACGTGGCCCTGCAGGTGTTGTCGGCCGATCCGAGCCCGCACCTGCCGCGTGCGGAGTGGCGAGCCGTCGCCGAGGCGCTGTTCTGAGCCTTACTTACGCCGCTGCTTGGCGATCACGATGGAGATCGCCGCCACGATCCCGGTGACAGCCAGGAAGCAGCTGAACAGGATCAGCAGGTGCCAAGGTTTGATCGCGCCCATAGCGGCACAGCGTAGGGCACAGGCCCGGCTGGTCGAGCGGAAAGTGCACCGGATTTTGGCTCATGTGCGGCGAACCGGGGCCGGGCGGTCCGCCGAGCGGAGGATGCCGGGCCGACTACCGGAAAAGTTACTTTTTGGGAGTGTTTCTGCAGATCATCGCGCGGCCGGATCCCCTCCTGACCGCTGAAGCCCTGCGCCACGCGCTACGCCGGCCGGTGCTGCTCGCCCGGCTCGGCGGCTGGGCGCTCCTCGGTCTGGCCCTGCTGCTCCGGCTGCACGGCGACGGCCTCAACTTCACGCTGCTCGTCGCGGGCGTCGCCCTGGCCGTGGTCGTCCCGATGTTCCTGCTGAACGGCGGGGTGCGGCGGGTCCTGCGCGACGGCGGCCCGACCACCGTCGAGATCAGCGACGACGGGGTGGCCTGCTCGACCGTCGAGAGCCGGCATGCGTACGCGTGGAACGCCTTCAGTCACGTCGACCACCTCGCCGGCCAGCTGGTGCTGGGGCTCGGTCGCAGCCGCTTCGTGCAGGTGCCGACCCGGGGCATGTCGGCCCTGCAGATCCACCAGGTGCTGACCACGGCCGCGGCCCACGGCGTCCCGGTTGGCCGAGGCTGAGCGTCGCATCACCGCGTCGTGTCCAAACAGGCCGGTGGCGCGTCCGCCGTCCGGCGTTCGCGCACGTCGATCGGCATAGATGTTTGACCCGGCGGCTTAACCCGAACGAAGCTCCTTAAAGTGCTTATAACGTCCTTACGCCATACAGTGGACAAATGGACAAAAACGCCAAGATCTCACTCTCGCGGCGACCGCTGCTCGCCGCCGCCGTGGTGATGACCGCGGCGACCGGCCTCGCCGTCGCCAACGCCCAGCCCGCCCTGGCTTCCTCGCATCGTCCCTGCACGGTGGTTAAGCACAGCAACACCGACGGCGTCGTCAAGGTAGGAACGGGCACCGCCACCCTCGGCGCCGACGGCCTCAAGGTCGCGACGGCCCCGTCGAAGAACGACGACAAGGTGTCGTGGCGCGCCAACTTCCGGCCGGTCGCCGCCAACACCGTCAACGAACTTTCGTACGAGACCGTGAAGTTGGACCAGGCCGGAGCGGGCGTCAACGACGCGGCGCTGCCCGCCTACCACATCTACGTGAAGACCCCGGCCGGCGAAGGCACCCTGGTCTTCGAGCCGTACTGGTATCTCGGCCAGATCGGCCTGCCCGGCAACCCGCAGCGCGGCCTCCGGACCGAGTGGAACGTCCTGCAGGGCAAGCTGTGGACCCCGTCGACCACGATCACCGGCCTCGCGAAGACCGCCGGCGGCGCCCCGGAGAAGACGTTCGCCCAGGTAGTGGCGGACAACCCGAGGATGACGGTAACCGGCATCGGCTTCGGTCTGGGCACCTACAACCCGGGCACCACGGCGATCATCGACGACCAGCGCTTCGCCACCAGGACCTCGTGCACCGACCACCAGTGGTCGACCGGCTTCCGCGGCGGCGTCTTCTGGCCCGGCTGGTTGCGCTGACCTTCCGGTACGACGTTCTTCGGGCCGAGTCCTTTCCGGGCTCGGCCGAGCGGGTTTCGGAGCGCAACCACTCACGCAGGTCGCGCGGTCGGGGTGAGCGTCCTGGGCGCGCCAGCGCCCTGCTCGCCCCGGCCGCGCCCTCGGCGGGAGCAGCGGCCCGGACCCCCCACCCCGCTACGACATCCAGGTCTTGATCTTCAGCTCGTGGACCAGACCCGGAAATTCTGCGCCGAGCGGCTCGGGGTCGGACCGCGTTGCCCCTGGTAACGGGAGCCGTAGACGGCCGAGCCGTACGGGTGCTCAGCCGGGCTGGACAGCCGGAAGATGCAGAGCTGGCCGATCTTCATGCCCGGCCACAGCTTGATCGGCAGATTGGCCACGTTGGACAGTTCCAGCGTGACGTGCCCGGAGAAACCCGGGTCGATGAATCCCGCGGTGGAGTGGGTCAGCAGGCCCAGACGGCCGAGGCTGCTCTTGCCCTCGAGCCGGCCCGCGAGCTGGTCGCCCAGCGTGATGACCTCGAGCGTCGACGCCAGCACGAACTCACCCGGATGCAGGACGAACGGCTCACCGTCGGTCACCTCGACCAGGGCGGTGAGATCGTCCTGCTGCTCGGCCGGGTCGATGTGGGTGTAGAGGTGATTGTTGAACACCCGGAAGAAGCGGTCGAGCCGCACGTCGATGCTGGACGGTTGCATCAGCTCGGGCTCGAAGGGCGCCAGAGCGAGGTCGCCCGCCTTGATCTCGGAGACCAGGTCACGGTCGGAGAGCAGCATCGCAACACCATACCTAGCGGACCCCGACCGACCCTTGCCGCACACCACGTCACTCGATCGGCGCGTTTGTGGGCGTGTCGAACGTATGTTCGATAGAATCATCGCATGGCTTCCTGGTCCGATTTCGCCGCCTCCGAGCCCACGCTGGCCGCGGGCATCCGAGCGCTAATCCAGCAGTACGGTCCCGGCCTGGCCTACCTGGCCACGGTCCGACCCGACGGCGCCCCTCGCCTCCATCCGGTCTCCCCCGTCTTCACCGACCAGGGCCTGTATTGCTTCATCGTCCCGTCCCCCAAACGCCGCGACCTGGAACGCGACGGCCGCTACGCGCTGCACTCCTTCCCCCCGGAAGAGAACGACGACGAGGCCATCCTCACCGGCCGCGCCACCCCCGTCCACAACCCCCGAGTGATAGCCCGCCTGGCCGCCGACCTGCACGCCTCCCCCGAGGTCGACTGGCGCCTGTTCGAACTCTCCATCGAGTCGGCCACCCTCCGCACCCACGGCCCCGCCGGCGCCCTCCCCCTGGCCGCGGGCCCCCTGGTGGCCCCACTCACCCGCTCCTGGCGCGCCGAGTTACCCCGCCCCCTCGCAGCCGTGAGTTGAACCGGCCCGGTCCCGCCGCCCCACCCCCAGATCGGGTACAGTGATGCCCGCTGCGGGTGTAGTTCAATGGCAGAACATCAGCTTCCCAAGCTGACAGTGCGGGTTCGATTCCCGTCACCCGCTCGTCGGTGAGAGGCCCGTGTTCGCGGAAAGCGCGAACCGGGCCTCCTCGCATTTCTGCCTGGGGGCCGAGCCCCCAGACCCCACGTTGCGGTCACTTGCGGTCGGTGGGCGGTGGGGCTTTGAGGGCTTGGGGCTTGGGCACGACAGTCATGCCCTTCAAGTGGCTGCTCGACACCTTCGCGTCAGGCCTTGTCCTGGAGGATGCTCTCCGCGACATCGATCAGGGATACACCCTTGACGAGCGGGTGGCCCAGCTCGCTCCGATGCGCGCGAAGATGCAGCACTCTCGCCGACGGTGAGTGCCGGCACCTGTGCGGCCTCTACATCAATGCCGACCAAAGCGTGTCGCAGGCGCTGAAGGACAAGCTTCTCAACAAACTGGTGACCATCGAGATCTACCACGGCATCACCGTGGAACAGGCCGCTCAGATGTTCGTGGACCTCAACTACGAGGGCACCCCCATGGACAAGGTCACTAAGGCCAACATCGACCCTCGAAACAAATGGGTGTGGGCAGCCAAAAAGATCTTTGAGGAGCTAGCTCACCTACTGAGGACGCCATCGCGGCATAGACCGAGGCGACCGGTGTCCCCGAACTGACCGTGCGAAGGGTCTGGCTAGGCGCCCGGGGCGGAGCCGATTATCACGATGGTCAGGTTGGGCCAGCCGCTGCGGGGCTCGCCTGGTGGGGGTGGGCGCATCATGGTCAGTCGTACCTCGCGGGGCCACCAGCGGGTGGGCTCGCGCCACGTGCATTCGAGGATTCTGGCGTCCGGGTTGTCGGTGCAGTCGCCGGTCTGGGGCCAGTGGTCGAGTTGGGTGGCTACGCGCTTCTGCGTCTGCAGCCACGGGGAGTTCGGTGGCAGCGCGTAAGTGTGGACGGTGGCTGGACCGCGGTCGTTGCGGAGGGCCAGCGCGATGATGTTGGCGCGGTTGTCCACAACCGTTTCGTATTCGCCCTCGGGGAGCTGGGTGGACGCCTGCGCGGGCCGGAGAATCTCGTGCGCGGTGCCGGCGGCTCTCCAGCGTACGAGAGTGATGGCACCGAGCAGCACGACGATGACCAGCAAGAATCCCGCGATGGCGGCGCTCAGGCGCCGTCGACCGATCCGCACAGCCGGAGTGTAGGCAGCGCACACCAGGCCCCGCCGGTTTGGGGAGGCGGGGCGACGCGGGTACAGGAATGCCGGGCGGCGACGGCGACCCGGTCCGCGTGGTGGAGACCGCGCGGCGCACCGACCCGGCCGGCGTGCGGCAGGTTTCGTGGCACCGAGTCGCGCGCCCGTCGGAGCGGATGCTGCTCAGCTGATCTGGATGAAGACGTTGTCTATCTCGCCGGCGAACTGGTCGTTGGACTTGTTCGTTCCCTTGCCGCCGACGCGCAGGGGCTCGGCGTTCGCGATGGAGAGGGACGGCGGGACGGCGACCGTGGCGGCGGGGGCGTCGTCGATGGTCAGGGTCAGTTTGTTGCGGGTTCGGGTGCACTCCAGCTTGTGCCAGCGGCCGTCGGCCACGTTCACGGCGGGCTCGGCCCGATAGATGGCGCCGTTGCCGGCCAGGACGCAGCTCGGGTGGCCGAGGCGGTGGTCGACCTGCAGCTTGTACTGGCTGACCCGGCCGACCGAGTAGCCCTTCTGCACGACGTTCGCGCCGTCGGAGAGGTCGGCTGGGGTCATGCGCACCGCGGCCCCGTACTGCAGGCGTTTGGTGCCGGGGTTGAGGGTGTCGTCACGCCGTCCCTCGAGGATGGCCCGGGGGCAGTCACGTTCGCGGGCCAGGCGGCAGCGGTCGGGGTAGGAAAGGGCCAGACCTGACCCCTGGCGTACGAGCCGTAGCGCGCCACCGTTCTGGCCGAGCGGCCGCAGCTCGTGGCGGCCGAGGTGGTCGGTGATCGGACGGCCGACGCCCCCGTCGAAGGTGTAGCGCACCGACACCGGTCCGGCGGCTGTCCTGACGCGGCCCGGCGGTGGAGATGCGCCCGGTTCCTGAATGGGTAGCAGACCGGCCAGGGCGCCGGCTCCGCGCTGGGTCCGGGTGGTCAGGTCGAGCGGTGCGGGCTTCGCGGACACGGCCGGCCGCCCGACGGCGAAGGCCGGTGGCGACGAGGGCCGCTGCGCGTGGACGGCCACTCCGACCAGAACCAATGCCCCGATCGAAGCCGACCACCATCGTTTGCGAGACATGCAACTATTGTCGGAAATGGTCGGCGGGCTATGCCATCGGGGCTACCTCGACCCGCCGGGCGAAGGGTGAAACAACCCGAATGCGGTCGCCGCACCGGTCACTTCCGGATGGTCCGGTCAGTGGTGGGAGACGCCGGCGTCCCTCGGCTGGGCGACCGCCGGCGGTTGCACGGGGTGAGCCGGCTCGCCCACCACCGCGTGGATCACGTCGTCCAGGGTGATCACGCCGAGTGGGCGGCGGCCGTCGCTGACCAGCACGATGTGCAGGCGGTCGCGGCGCATCACCAGTAGCAGGTCGCCCAGCGAACGCTCCGGCGCCACCACCGCCAACGGGCGGATGATCTCGGGTGGGATCGGCATCGTGCGGCGTTCGGCGCCGTACCCGAGGATGTCCTTGACGTGCACGAAGCCGAGCACGCGCCGCGTCTCGCGCTGCACGACCGGGAACCGGGAGCGCCCCGTGCGGGTTGCTACCGCCTCGACCGTCGCCGGGGACACGTCGTCCGCGATCGTGGTGACACTCGACCAGGGCCGCAGCGTGTCGCCGGCCGTACGCTCGTGCAGTTCGAGCGCCGCGTGGATGCGCGCGTACTGTTCCGTGCCCAGCAGGCCCTCGCTGCGCGCCTGGGTGACCATGCCGGCCAGCTCCTCGGCCGTGAACACCGTCTTCACCGAGTCGGTGGCCTCGATCGACCAGATCTTCAGAACCATGCGCGCCGCCCACCGCATCGCGTTGAGCAGCGGCTTCGTCGCCGTGCAGAAGGCCAGCATGAACGGGCCCAGGATCAGCGCCGCCCTTTCCGGCCCGGCCAGCGTGATGTTTTTCGGCACCATCTCGCCGATGACCGTGTGCAGGAAGACGACGATGCCCAGGGCCAGCACGAACGCCACCGGATGGATCGCGTTCTCGGGCAGGCCGATCTCGCGGAACGGGCCCTCGAGCAAGTGGGCCAGCGCCGGTTCGGCCAGCGCGCCCAGGCCGAGCGAGCAGATCGTGATGCCGAGCTGAGCGCCGGCGATCATCAGCGGGATCTGGCTCATCGCCGAGAGCGCCCAGCGGGCCCGCTTGCTGTTCGCGGCGAGCGGTTCCAACGCCGTACGCCGGGACGCGATCAGGGCGAACTCGCCGCCCACGAAGAGCCCGTTGCCGATCAGCAGCACGGCGGTGACCAGCAGCTCAGTCATCTTCGGGCTCCGGCGGCGCAGAGACCCGCACCTGTTCGATGCGGTGCCGGTCGACGGCCGTCACGGTGAACTCCCACCCGCGTGTCTCGTACGATTCGCCGACCGCCGGGATGTGGCCGAGCCGAGCCAGCAGAAAACCGGCGAGCGTCTCGTACGGCCCCTCGGGCAGCGCGAAACCGGTCTGTTCCATCAGCTCGTCCTCGCGCAGCAGGCCGTCGACCGCGTACGACTTCTCGCCGCCGGGGGCCGTGAGCTCCTCGGTCGAGGTCTGGGCGGGCTCGACGTCGTACTCGTCGGCGATCTCCCCGACCAGTTCCTCGATCAGGTCTTCCGCGGTGACGACGCCGTCGGTGCCGCCGTACTCGTCGACCACGATGGCCAGGTCGGCGTCGGCCTCGCGCAGCGCCGTCAGCACCTTGTCGAGGCTGAGGCTCTCGGGGACGTACACGGGCTCCCGGGCGATCGTCGCGACCTGGGTCAGGGCCCGGCGCTCGGGTGGGACACCCAGCGCGTCGGGGACGCCCACGACGCCGATGACCAGGTCGATCGTGTTCTCGTAGACGGGGAAGCGGGTGTGCCCGGTCTCGCGCGCGACCGTGATCAGCTCGGCCACGCTGGCGGTGGTCTTCAGTCCGACCACGTCGACGCGCGGCGTCATCGCCTTGGCCGCGCGTTTCTCGCCGAAGCGGATCGTGCGGCGCAGCAGCGTGGCTGTCTCGGCCGGCAGGGCGCCGGCGCGGGCGCTGATGGCGGCGAGCAGGCCCAGTTCCTCGGGCGACCGGGCGCTGGCCAGCTCTTCCTGCGGCTCGATGCCCAGGCGGCGGACCAGCCAGTTGGCCGACCCGTTGAGGCCGCCGATCACCCACTTCAAGAGCCTCGAGAACGTACGCAACGGGGCCGCAGTCAGCAGCGCGGCGCGCATCGGCCGGGCCAGAGCCGCGTTCTTGGGCACCAGTTCGCCGAAGAGCATCGAGACGAGGGTGGCCACGACCAGCGCGATCCCGTGCGTCACGGCGTCGGTGGCGTTCCCGGCGACCGGCTCGACCACCGGCTCGAAGATCTTGGAGAGCGCGGGTTCGGCCAGATAGCCGGTGAGCAGGGCGGTGAGCGTGATGCCCAACTGGGTGCCGGAGAGCTGGAACGAAAGCTCGTGCAGCGCGTGCTCGACCGTGCGCGCACGGCGATCACCCGAGCGGGAGCGGGACGCGATCTCGGCCCGGTCGACCGTGACGAGCCCGAACTCGGCGGCCACGAAGAACGCGTTGCCCGCCGTGAGCAGCGCGAACGCGGCCAAGGGGAGCACCGCGGTCAGGAGCAGGCCGTCCATGATCGGTTCACCTCGGTCTCATTGTGCCGGAACCGGGCGAGTCCGGCCTGCCCACCGGAGGTGAGGATTGGCACGCCGCGAATCTGGATACCGTCAGGGCATGAACCTGGTCGAAGAGTTCACGCTGCTCGCGTACGACGACGACGGCACTCCGCTGACCGACGGCACCCACCTCGACCACGGTCTCGGCGGTGGCCTGCTGCTCGAACTGGCCCTGGCGGGCCGGGTCGACGTGGCCGACAAGAAGGTGGTCGCGCTCGACATCAATCCGACCGGTGACCCGCTGCTGGACAACGCCCTGATGCGCATCGTCGGCGACGACAAGCCACGCAAGCCCGGTTACTGGGTCTCGAAGTTCGCGCAGGACACCCGGCCGCAGGTGCTCGACCGGCTCGTGGCCGAGGGCATCCTGCGTACGGAGAAGGACAAGGTCCTCTGGGTCTTCCCCCGCACCAAGTACCCGGCCGCCCACGGCGTCGAGCCCGTGCAGGAGACCGCCGCCCGTGACCGCATGCGAAACGCCGTGCTCGGTACGGGCGAGGTCGAGCCCCGTACGGCCGCCCTGTGCGCCCTCGTCGCAGCGACCGGCCTGGACGGGAAGGTCTTCGCCGGCCTCGACCGCAAGGTCGTCAAGACGCGACTCCGCGAGATCAGCGAAGGCGCCTGGGCCGCCGAGGCCGTGAAGAAGGCGCTCGACGAGATCCAGGCGGCCGTGATGGTCGCGATCGTCGCCTCGACCACCGCGGCCACCGCCGGCACGCCGAACTGAGGCCTACACCTCCTGCTTGAGGGAGCGCAGGAGGACCGTCGCGACGTCCACGACCTCGACGTTCTCCTGCTCACCCTTGCCGGTGACCCCGTCGCCGATCATCGTGTAGCAGAACGGGCAGCCCACCGCGATCGTCTTCGCCCCGGTCGCCAGGGCTTCCTCCGTACGCTCGACGTTGATCCGCTTGCCGATCTTCTCCTCCATCCACATGCGGGCGCCGCCGGCGCCGCAGCAGAAGGAGCGTTCCTGGTTGCGCGGCATCTCCACGAGGTTGCCGACCGCTTCCCCGAGCACCTCACGGGGAGCGTCGAACACCCGGTTGTGCCGGCCCAGGTAGCACGGGTCGTGGTAGGTCACGTCGCCCTCGACGGGCTGGACCGGTGTCAGCTTGCCTTCCTTGACCAGGTGGGCGAGCAGCTGCGTGTGGTGCACGACCTCGACCTTCAGGCCCAGCTGCTCGTACTCGTTGCCGAGCGTGTTGAAGCAGTGCGGGCAGGTCGCCACGATCTTCTTCGTCGGCCGGTCCCCGAACGCCTCGTTCAGCGTCTCGACGTTCTGCTGGGCCAGCATCTGGAAGACGAACTCGTTGCCGATGCGCCGCGCCGGGTCACCCGTGCAGGTCTCGCCCTCGCCGAGGATCGCGTAGTTGACCCCGGCCTCGTGCAGCAGCTTGGCCACCGCGCGGGTGGTCTTCTTGGCCCTGTCCTCGAACGCGCCGGCGCAGCCGACCCAGAACAGGTAGTCGAAGTCCTCCGTCTCGCCGACCCGCGGCACCTCGAAGTCCAGACCCTTGGTCCAGTCCTCGCGGGTGTTCTGCGGCGCGCCCCACGGGTTGCCCTTGTTCTCGAGGTTGCGCAGCATGACGCCGGCCTCGGACGGGAACGACGACTCGATCAGCACCTGGTAGCGGCGCATGTCGACGATGTGGTCGATGTGCTCGATGTCGACCGGGCACTGCTCGACGCAGGCGCCGCAGGTGGTGCACGACCACAGGACGTCCGGGTCGATCACGCCCTGTTCATCGGCCGTGCCGATCAGCGGGCGGTTCCCCTCGGCCAGCGCGAGCACGTCCATGTGGGCCAGCTGGGCCTCGGTGGCCTTCTCCTCGCCGGTCAGATCCTTGCCGCCGCCGCCCAGAAGATAAGGCGCTTTCGCGTACGCATGATCACGCAACGACAGGACCAGGAGCTTCGGCGAGAGCGGCTTGGCCGTGTTCCACGCCGGGCACTGCGACTGGCACCGCCCGCACTCCGTGCAGGTCGAGAAGTCGAGCAGCCCCTTCCAGGTGAACTGCTCCACCTGGGCGACGCCGAACTGGTCCTTCTCGGGGTCGGCCTCCTCGAAGTCGAGGGGCTTGCCCTGGCTCATCATCGGCCGCAGCGCACCCAGCCCGGAACCGGCCGGCTTCTCGGGCGCCCGCTTGAAGAAGATGTTGAAGAACGCGAGGAAGCGGTGCCAGGCGACGCCCATGGTCGGGTTGAGCGCGATGGTGATCAGCCAGCCCATCGAGATGAACAGCTTGACCAGCGCCACCCAGGTGGGCCCGTCCTCGGCCGCGGGCAACAGGCTGCCGACGCCGTGCGACAGCGGGGTCGCCCAGCCCGGGTACTCGAACGTGTCGTTGGCGACCTTGAATCCGCGGATCAGGAACCCGCAGGCCAGCACGCCCAGGATCACGGCCTCGACGAAGTACGCCTGCCACATCGTGGAGCCGAGGAAACGGCTGCGCTTCTGCCGGATGTTCCGCTGGCGCACGAGGATCAGGTAGACGATGCCGATCAGGCCGAGAATGCCGATCCACTCGGTGACGAACCCGTAGACGACCCAGTGCCCGATGATCGGCAGTCCGCCCTCGGGGTCGACGACCTCGAAGTACGCCTCCACGACCAGCAGGAACAGGATCATGAAGGAGACCATCACGAGCCAGTGGGCGGCGCCGATCGCGCTCCACTTCAGCATGCGGGTGTGGCCGAGCGTCTCGACCAGCATGGTCTTCGTACGCGCCGGCTTGTTCTCGAACCGGGCCGGGTCCGGTTGACCTTGACGGATCACCGCCGTGATGGTCAGCACCGCCCGCACGGCGAGCACGACGGCCACGACGGTGATGGCGCCGGCCAGAACGGTGGCAACTATCTGCGCGATGCCCATCTGCGTTGTGCCTCCTCGCCTCGGCTGTCCGCCGCGCCCATGTTACCCACGAGTAATAGACGGCCGCACGCCAAGGGTCAAGGGAGGCGCCGAAGCGCACCCCGGCCGGTGGCACGAGGTGCGCTTCAAACGGGCAAAAGCCACCCTACCTGCGTAAACGCTGGTAAAAGCGGCTAACGCCAGCGCGACAAGATGCCGAGCGACGCCACCATGCACCCGAAGCCGATCGCCAGGTTCCAGTACCGCAGCGACTCGACGGGGTACTGCTGGGACGACAGGTAGTACACGACCAGCCAGGCGATGCCGATCACGATCAGCGCGACCGCGCTGATCGGCAGCCACATCGGGCTGGGCTTCTTCGACGCCGCTGCTGCCGCCGGACGGATGTCCGTCGGCGGCGTGTAGACCTTCTTCTTGCGAACCTGGGACTTCGGCACGGTGGACTCCTGAAGGGCAACAAGTGGTGAACAACCCCACCGCTGAGCGGCTTCGGCGACCCCGAATGCTGCCCGTGGCGATTAATGTTCGACAGCTAGCGTAGTCAAGTCGGTGGGAACACCGGCACCCGCCGGGCTAGTAAAAATGTCCGGTGCGATTTTCGGGGGGAGTCGAGGACGTGGAATACACCACCGGCACGCCCTCGTGGCGGCTCGTTCTGCGCCGCGCGTGGACGGGATTGCGGCCCGGCCGGCCGGCTCGCACCATGCGGGGCTGGACGGTCGTCACACCCCTGATCTTCCTGGCTGCGGGCCTGCTGTTCACGACCTCGGCCACCACCGCGGACGGCACGACACTGCGCGACGACCGCCGCCCCCAGCTCGCCCAGCTGATCGCCGACAAGCGCGTACGCCTCGACAACCGCGAGCAGACCGCGGCCGAACTCCGCTCAGCCGTCGATCAGGACACGGCCCGCCTGGCCGAGGTCGACGGTCCGGTCAAGCAAGCCCGCGAGGGCGCCGACAAGCTGCGGGCGCCCGCCGGCTTCACCGCGCTCCAGGGCCCCGGCCTCACCGTGACACTCGACGACTCCTCGCGCCGAAGCAACGATTTCGTGGCCGCCAACGCTCCCGACAATGACGATCTTGTCGTCCACCAGGGTGATGTTCAGGCAGTGGTGAATGCTCTCTGGGCTGGTGGGGCCGAGGCAATGTCGATCATGGATGTCCGCGTGATCTCCACCAGCGCTGTACGCTGTGTCGGCAACACGCTGCTCCTACACGGCCAGGTCTTCTCGCCACCGTTCCGGATCACGGCGATCGGCGAACCCACAGAGATGCATCGCGCGTTGGAGTCCGCGGACGGAGTCCGCCAATTCAAGGATGCGGTCGCTGACTTCGGCCTGGGTTATCAGGAAACCGTCGAGAGGAACGTGACAGTGCGGGCGTACGACGGGTCGAGCGACCTCCGGTCCGCGCGGGTCACCGGCTGATGGCCGCTCCGGACCAGCCGCCGGCCGGGCCCGGGTCGGGACGGCACCGCGCCCCCGACGCCGAGGCCCAGACCGCCTACATCCCGCGGATCACCGACGCGTCGCCCGACGGCGTGCCCGGCGGACCGCTCGCCCCTCCGATCGGCCTCGGCGGACAGCCGTCCCGGGCCGAGCAGAGCGCGCCCCCCACGCCCCCCATCAGCCCCGGCGCACAGCCGGCCCGGCCCGAGCCACCCACGCCCCCGCTCGTCCCTCCAGTCGGCTTCGGCGCACAGCCGGCCCCGCGTGAGCGGAGCGCGCCACCCACGTTGCCGCCGTCCGCCCCCTCGGCGGCCGAGACGGCCGTGCTGCGCACCGACGAAGAGGTGCAGCAGCGGATCGTCCGGGGCGCAGCCGCGGGTGGCGCGGTCCCGCGGGCCGCGCACTCCGAGCCCCGCCAGCCCGAGCGCAACGAGTTCGACTTCTTCGCCGCGGCCGAGGAACCGACCGCCCAGCCGCCCGCGGCCCCGCCGCAGCGCTACAACACCGCCTTCTCGGCTGCGCAGGCGCCCGCGGCCGGCCCACAGACGCCCTCAGGCAGCCCACAGGCCCCGAGCCGGTCGTTCGGCGACCCGCCCCAGGGTGGGTCGGGTTTCGGCGCCCCGGTCTCCCCCAGCCCTTCTCAGGGCTTCGGCGGCCCGGTGCCGCCCGGTTCCCCTCCGGGCTTCGGCGCCGCGGTCCCGCCCGGCCCGTCCCAGGGCTTCCGGCCCGCCGTGCCGCCCGCCACCGCTGGACACAATTCGGGCGGCTACCCCACGGGGCCGCACGGATACGGTGCCGACCAGGGCCGCCCCAGTGTCCCGATCAACCCCGGCGTCCCGATCAGTTCCGGTCAACCCGCCGCCGATGGCCCCGCAGACCCGCGCCTCGCGGGAACGCCCCAAGACCCACGCCTCGCGGGAACGCCGCAGGATCCGCGGGAGACGGCTGTCATCCGTACGTCCGACGCCCCCACCGGCCTGTTGCCGGCGATGAAGCGCTCCGACGAGCACCCGCCCCCCATCCAGGCCCCCACCGCGCTCCTCTCCGCGGTCCCCGGCCTCGCCGCCCAGTCCGCGAAGGCGAAAGCCGAGCCCGACGCCGCCCTCGGCGCCGCCTCGGTCTCCCCCGCGGCCCCGGGCTCACCGAGGCCTCCCGCAGCGGAGGAGCCCGTGCCGGAACAGCCGAAACGCGGCGAGAAGGTCGTCAAACTGCGACCCGAGCAGACCGGCGAGGGCTACAAGAGCGTCTACTCCGAGATGACCCGGCCCACCGTCGGCTCCCGCATCCGCGGCGCGATCCGCGTCTCCGGCGAGCTGATGATCACCTTCGGTCTGATCGTCCTGCTCTTCGCCGGCTACGAGGTGTTCGGCAACTCGGCCAAGGTGCAGGACGAGCAGAACGCGCTCAGCACCGAACTCGACGAGGTGTGGAACGACCCGACGGTCGGCCCGACCCCGTCGGCGGCCACCAAGGCGCCCGTGGCGCCCGGCAGCAACCTGGTCGGCCGTCTCTACATCCCCAAGCTCGACAAGGAGTGGGTGGTTGTCGACGGCGTGCAGCCCGACGACATCCGCTACGCGCCCGGTCACTACCCCGACTCGGCCAAGCCGGGTCAGGTCGGCAACTTCTCGGTGGCCGGCCACCGGATCAAGAAGATCTTCTGGCGGCTCGACGAGCTCAAGTCGGGCGACGTGATCGGCGTGGAGACCCGTTCCAACTGGTACGTCTACCGCGTCTACACGAGCCAGGTCGTCAAGCCCAGCGCGGTCGAGGTGGTCGCCCCCGTGCCCGGCAGGCCCAAGGCCAAGCCGACGAAGTCGCTGCTCACGCTGACCACCTGTAACCCGAAGTACAACAACTACGAGCGGCTCATCGTGCACGCCGAGCTGGTCTCGACCACCAAGCGTGACCAGAAGCTGCCCAACGCCGGCATGCCGGCCGAAGTGAAGGGGGCCTGACCCATGTACGCCTGGATCTGGCGCAAGCTCCCGTTCGGCTTCTGGGGCAAGCTCACCGGCTCGCTGGGTTTGCTGGCGGCCACGACCGCCCTGCTCTGGTACGTGGTCTTCCCCTGGGCCACCCCGCTGCTGCCGTTCGACGACGTGCAGGTCGGCACGGGCACCGAGCAGCAGGGCCCGGCCGGCAACGACTCGGATGTGACCGTTCCCGGCGACCCCGACCACGAGGCGCCCGAGGACATCCCGTACAGCACCGAGTCGAACCAGCCCCACCCCTCAGAAGGCATTCCCGGTGAGTGACATGCGCATCCTGGTCATCGACAACTACGACTCGTTCGTCTTCAACCTGGTGCAGTATCTGGGCCAGCTCGGCGCCGAGTGCGAGGTGCGGCGCAACGACGAGATCGACGTGTCCGACGTCGGCACGTTCGGCGCCGCGGGCATCCTGCTCTCGCCCGGCCCGGGCACGCCGGAGCGCGCCGGCATCATGATGGACGTCATCCGGGCGTACGCCGGGAAGGTGCCGATGTTCGGCGTCTGCCTCGGTCATCAGGCGATCGGCGCGGCGTTCGGGGCCACCGTGACCCGCGCTCCCGAGTTGCTGCACGGCAAGACCTCCGAGGTGCATCACGACGGTGCAGGTGTGCTGGCCGGGCTGCCCGAGCCGTTCACCGCCACCCGCTACCACTCGCTGGCGGTCCTGCCCGAGACCCTGCCGGCCGAGATCGAGGTGACCGGGCGGACGGAATCGGGCGTGGTGATGGCGATGCGCCACCGCGAGCTGCCGATCGAGGGCGTGCAGTTCCACCCCGAGTCGGTGCTCACCGAGGGCGGCCACACCATGCTGGCCAACTGGCTCGCCTCGTGCGGCCTGCCCGAAGCGCTCGAGAAGGCGCCCCCGCTGGCCGCCGAGGTCGAGACCCGTCGCCGGGCTGCCTTCGCCACCACCTAGATCACAAAAAACGGCCCGCCTTCACGGCGGGCCGTTTCTCGTTTCCGCTCAGATGCCGGTGTCGTCCCGCCGGACCGCGTTGATCGAGTTGCCGATCAAACCGTTCGCGCCCGTGCCACCGCCGTCGCCGTTCCCGGGCGTCTCCGTCTGGGTGGGATCGGTGGGATCGGTGCCGGGGTCGTCGGGCTCGGCGACGACCGACAGGGTCACCCGGTCGCCCTTTTCGGCCGTTGTGTTCGCCTTGGGCGTCTGCTCGATCACGGTGCCCGGTTCGCCGTTCGGGTCCTGCACGTCGACCGTGTTCACGTTGAACTGCCCGGCGTTCTCGAGGACGCCTTGCGCGTTGGCCAGGCTCTTGCCGACCACGTCCGGCACCTTGACCAGGCGGCCGTTGGACACCTTGATGGTGATCTCGGTGCCCGGGTCGACCTCGCGGCCTTCCTTCTCGACCTCGACGACGATGCCGGCCTGCTTGAGGCTGTCAACCTCCTGCGGGTCGACCTTGAAGCCGAGGCCACGCAGCTGGGTCTGGGCGCTCTCCCGGGTCGAGCCGACCAGGTTGGGCACCTCGACCTTGTCGGGCTTCTGGCAGAGCTGGTAGCTGACCGGGTCGTTCGCGCCGACGGTGGCGCCCTTGCCCGGCTCCTGCTTGACGACAGTGCCCTTGCAGTCCGATCGGAACTCGGGTGCGTCCGACGAGGAGTTGGTTATGCCCGCCGCCTGCAGAGCCTTCACCGCTTCGGCGTTCGTCATGCCCACAAGATCGGGCATTTCGTGGGTCACCGGGGCGGAGCTGGGGGTGTCGCCGCTGGCGTTGTTGTTGTTCTTGTTGCCGCGTTCCTGCATGAGCGCGACGCCGAGCACCACCACGACCAGAACGCCGAGCGCGGCCAGGGCCGCCCACACCCACGAGGACGACCGCCGTTCCGGCTGCCGCGGCGGGCCACCGACAGGTCGCTGCATGGTCGTCGCGGACTGCGGCTGCCACTGCCGCTGCGTCGCGCCCTGCATCGCCATCGTCTCGGCCTGTGACATCACCGGCTCGGCCAGCACAGGCCGGCCGGCAACCGCCCGCAGTGCGTCGGCCCGCATCTCCTGCGCGCTTTGGTAGCGGTTGACCGGGTTCTTGGCGAGCGCCTTGAGCACGATGGCGTCGACGTCGGCCGGAACACCGGGAACGATGTCGCTGGGCGCCTTGGGCTCTTCCCGTACGTGCTGGTAGGCGACGCTGACCGGGCTGTCGCCGACGAACGGCGGGTTGCCGACCAGCAGCTCGAAGAGCACGCACCCGGCGGCGTACACATCGGAGCGGGCGTCGACCGACTCGCCGCGGGCCTGCTCGGGCGAGAGGTACTGCGCCGTGCCGATGACCGCGCTGGTCTGCGTCATGGTGGTGGCGCCGCTGGCCAGGGCCCGGGCGATGCCGAAGTCCATGACCTTGACCTGGCCGTTCTGCGTGATCATCACGTTGCCGGGCTTGATGTCCCGGTGGATGATCCCGTGCCGGTGGCTGAACTCCAGGGCGGCGCAGATGTCGGCGATGTATTCGAGGGCCTGGCGGGTCGGGAGCCGCTGTTCCTGGGCCAGCACCTCTTTGAGGGTCTGCCCGTTCACGAACTCCATCACGATGAACGGCTGCTTCTCGCCGGTCGACGAGATCTCCTCGCCGGTGTCGTAGACAGCAACGATAGCGGGGTGGTTGAGGGCGGCCGAGTTCTGTGCCTCCCGGCGGAAGCGCTCCTGGAACGTGGCATCACGGGCCAGGTCGGTCCGCAACATCTTGATCGCTACGTCACGGCCGAGGCGGAGGTCGCGTCCGCGGTGCACCTCGGCCATGCCGCCGTAGCCCAGGAGCTCGCCGACCTGATACCTGCCACCGAGCAGGCGGGCCTGCGCCGTCATAGCGTCTGTCGTCCTTCGTTAGCTCTTGTCCAGCCGGGGTTCGCGCCCGCCTGCGTGGTTGGACGGTTCGACGCCACCGATGGATCCCCACCGGTCACGCCCGTGTGGACGACGGTCACGCCGGCCGGCGTGCCGCTCGCGTTCTGGCCCTGCTTGTAGAGGAACGAGATCACCCCGGCACACAGCAGGACCAGCAGCGCCAGCACAACAGCCAGCACGATCAGGACCTGCCGCCCGCCCGAACTCTGCGGCTTGGCGGCCGGCGTCGCCGGTGATTGATACGGCTGACGGTAGGCCTGCGGTTGAACCGGTTTGTGAACGGGTTGCGCGGCGGGCGGTCCGGAAGGCACGGAAGCGGCGCCGCGCGCGCCCGAGACGGGACGCGGAACCGGAGGGTACGGGGGACGACCAGCGGCCGGCGAGCCGGGCGTGGGCGCGCCGCTCGACGGGTAACCGGTCGGTTGACTGGCCGGGCCGGACGCTCGGACGGTCTGACCGGCCGGCTGCGATGCCGTGTTGGCCAGCGACGCGGCGGCCTGCCGGGCGATGGCAGCCAGGGCCGAGGCTGAGGGCCAGCGCGCATTCGGGTCTTTGGCCAGAGCGCGGTCCACGATCACGCGCACCTGGGGCGGGATGTCGCCGGGCAGCGGGCGCGGCGTCTCACGCACGTGCTTCATGGCGATTTCCATCGGGGTGGCGCCGTCGAACGGCCGGTGGCCGGACAGGCACTGGTAGGCGACCACGCCGAGGGCGTACACGTCGGAGGCGGGCGTCGCGACCGCGCCCGAGGCCTGTTCGGGCGAGATGTAGGACGCCGTGCCGAGCACCGAGCCGGCCACGGTGAGCTGACCCACCAGGGCCGAGCGGGCGATGCCGAAGTCGGTCAGCACCAGCGTGCCGTTGGGGCGGACGAGCAGGTTGCCGGGCTTCACGTCGCGGTGCACGATGCCGTTCGCGTGCGCGGCCTGCAGCGCGTCGGCGGCCTGGGCGATCAGCGCCATCGTGCGGGCCGGGGTCAGCCGGCCGACCCGGCTCAGCGTGCGGGACAGGGCGTCGCCCTCGACGTACTCCATGACCAGGAACGCGAGTTGCTGGTCGCTGCCGTAGTCGTAGACGTCGACGACCCCGGGGTGGTTGATCGTGGCCATGGTGCGGGCCTCGCCCCGGAACCGCTCGGCGAAGCCGGGCTCGTCGAGCAGCGCGGGCAGCAGGATCTTGACAGCGACCGTCCGGCCCAGCACCTCGTCGGTGCCGCGCCAGACATCGCCCATCCCACCGCCGGCAATCCGCTCGTCGAGGCGGTACCGGCCGCCGAGGGTCACCCCAGGGCTGATCATGCTCAGTCCCCTCCCTGACCCGCCGCGGCCTTCATGATGAGCCCGGCGATGCGGGCAGCCTCGGCGCTCGCGTGGCCACCGGGCACGTTCTCCAGCATGACGCACACCGCGGAAACCGGATCGCCCTTGTCGTTGTAGGCGAAGCCGATGAACCAGCCGTGCGGGTCGGCCCCCTCGGCGTTCTGCGCGGTGCCGGTCTTGCCGCCGACCTCCATGCCGTCGATCCGCGCCCGCTTGCCGGTGCCGTTCTCGACGACGCTGACCATCATGTCCTTGAGGTCGCCGGCGACCTGGCCGTTGATCGGCGTCCGCAGCGTCTTCGGGTCGGCCGTGTAGATCGTCCGGAGATCCGGGCTGGTGAGCTTCTGCACCAGGTAGGGGCGCATCTGCTTGCCGCCGTTGGCCACCGTGGCGGCGATCAGCGCGCCCTGCAGCGGCGTCATCCGGACGTCGCGCTGGCCGAGCGACGACTGGGCCAGCGCGCCCTTGTCGACACCACCGTCCGGGTTGGCGGCCTTGCCGGTGTCACTCATCGCGACCGGCAGGCCCCCACCCTCGAGGTTGCCGACGGTCAGCTGGTCGTCTTCGAAGCCGAACGCCTTGGCCGCGCCGAACACCTTGTCGCGGCCGAGCTTCACGCCGAGCCGGGCGTAGCCGGTGTTGCAGCTGGTGGTCAGCGCGTCCTTCAGATCGATCTGGCTACCAGGGCAAACTTCGTCTTCGGAGTTGTTGATGACTGCGCCGCTCTCGCGGTATTCGCGCCCTGCTTCGATCTCGGTCTCGGTTGTATAACCGTTTTGGAGGGCGGCCGCCGAGACGATCACCTTGAAGACCGAACCCGGCGGCTTGGTCTCGGCCGTCGCCCGGTTCAGCAGGGGCTGGTCGGGGTCTTTGTTGAGCTTGCTGTACGCCGCTGACGCCGCCTTCTCGTCGTGCGTGACCAGCGTGTTCGGGTCGAAGCTGGGCATCGAGACCATGGCCTGCACGGCGCCCGTACGCGGGTCGATCGCGATCGCAGCGCCCTTGTCGACCCCGCGCTCGTTGTCGACGAGCTCCTTCCAGGCCTTCTCCTGCGCCTTGGTGTTGATCGTCAGCAGCACGTTGCCGCCACCGGTGTTGTTCCCGGTGAACATGTCCTTGACCCGGTCGGCGAAGAGCTTGTCGCTCTCACCGGAGAGGAAGTCGTTCTCGGCGTTCTCGATGCCGGTCGCGGCCAGGCCGACGGGCCGGTAACCGAGGACCGGCGCGTAAACCTCTTTGCGGGGGTAGACACGCAGGTACTTCAGCGCGTCGTCGGTGACCTTGTTGGTCGCCACCCCGGTGCCACCGGCCTCGATGATGCCGCGGGGCCGCTCGTACTGCGCGACCACCACCCGGCGGTTGTAGTCGTTGGTGCGGTAGTCGTCCGCCTTGTAAGCCTGAACCCAGTTGAGATTCGCGAAGAGCAGGGCGAACAGGACGAGGATGACCACGCCGGCCCGTCGAAGGGGTGCGTTCACGGCTTGATCACCTCCGTCATGGCGCCGTGCAGTTGGGTTGGTGCCTTCTTCGGTCCGCCGGACCGGTCGCTGCCGCCACCGCTGGCCGCCGGGCCGCGCGCCGCGTTCGAGATCCGCAGCAGCATGGCGATCAGCAGCCAGTTGGCCATCAGCGACGATCCGCCGGACGACAGGAACGGCGTCGTCTGGCCGGTCAGCGGAATCAGGCCGGTGATGCCACCCAGGATGACGAAGATCTGCAAACCCAGGGTGAACGACAGGCCGCCGGCCACCAGCTTGCCGAACGAGTCGCGCACGGCCAGCGCCGAGCGGAGACCCCGCTCGACGATCAGCAGGTAGAGCACCAGGAGGGCGGAGAGGCCGAAGAGGCCGATCTCCTCACCCATGCCGGCGAAGATGAAGTCGTTCTGCACCTCGGGCACGAACCGCGGCGAACCGGCGCCGGGCCCCGTGCCGAACAAGCCACCCGTGCCGAGCGAGAGCAGGCCCTGCACCAGCTGATAACTGCCGCCGAGCCGCTCGTAGTTCGCGTTGTCGAACGGGTTGAGCCAGACCTCGGCCCGGTCGTAGAAGTTGGCGAACGGACCGCCGACCGAGGCGCCCAGCAGGTAGGCCACGTAGACGCCGCCGAAGAACAGCAGCAGACCGATGATCAACCAGCTGGCCCGTTCAGTGGCGACATAGAGCGTCACGATGAACAGGCCGAAGTACAGCAGCGCGGTGCCGAGATCTTTCTCGAAGACCAGCACCAGGAGGCTGAGCAGCCAGACCGTGACGACCGGGCCGAGGTCGCGGCCGCGCGGCAGGTCGATGCCGAGAACCCGGCGACTGGCCAGCGACAGCACCTCGCGCTTACGGACCAGGTAGTACGCGAAGAACGAGACCAGCGCGATCTTGGCGAACTCGCCGGGCTGGATCGAGAACGACCCGATCCGGATCCACAGCTTGGCCCCGTTGACCTCGGAGATGCTGCCCGGCAGCACCGCCGGGATCATGACGAGCACGATGCCGGTCAGGCCCAGCGTGTACGCGTACCGAGAGACGATCTTGTGATCCCGGACGACCAGCAGCAGGATCGCCGCCAGGATCAGCGAGATCAGCGTCCACGCCAGCTGGCGGCCCCCGATACCGGCGAAGATGCCGGGCACGGGCAGCTTCTCGCTGAGCGCGTCACCGATGTCCAGCCGGCGCAGGAAGCCCACGCCCAGCCCGTTGATCAGCGCGACGGCCGGGATGATCACCGGGTCCGCGTACGGGGCAGTGAAGCGCACCACCACGTGCAGACCGAGGAACAGGATGCTCAGCAGCGCGGCCGGCACCCAGAACGTCGGAGTGATCTCACCGATCCGGCTCGCCTCGACGGTGGCGCCGTATGCCGCCACCAGCACCATGGCGAACGCGAGCAGACCCAGCTCGGCATTGCGCTGGGTCTTCATTCCCGGGATACGCGCCATCTCGCCCGTGGAGGCGGGCGAGGAGGCGGGCACGGCGGGCGCGGTCAAGAAGAATCCCCAGACATGGTCGAGCCGAAGCTCAGTTGACGGTCCGGCACCCGGCCGGATCGGCAGCGGGCGCGGACTCTGACGCCTGAGCGGACGGCGTACTGGTGGGTACGGAAGAGGGCGGCGCCGCGACGGTGCTGCCGTTCGCGGCGGGCCGTGTCGTGGTGCTGCCGGGCAGCGCAGTGCTGCCGGCACGGTTGCTCGCCCCGGCCGAGGGTGCGACCGGCGGCACCGACGTGGGAGCCGGCGCGGTGGTGGGCACGATGCAAAGCGGCTTCAGATTCGGGTTGGTCGGCACGTCGTCGGTCAGTTCGGCGATCATGCGCTGGGCGTCCGGCCGGTCGTCGGCGTGGATGCCCTCCTTGACCCGCTCCTGCGCGACCACGGTGAGGTCGTCGAGGCGGGACGGACTGGTCTCGTTGACGTTGGACAGGTCGAGGCCGGCGATCTCGCCCGGCACCCCGCGGAAGATCGCGAGTTGACCGGCCTCGGTCGCGCCGACGTAATACTGCTTCTGCGTGTACTGGTAACCCAGCCACAGGCCCCCGCCGAGCACCCCGAGCAGCACCAGCACGAGCAGCGCGGCCCGCACCGGATGGCCCTTCGGTTCCGGCTCGGCGTAGTTGTCGTTCTCGGGCTGCGGCTGCGCCGGACGCGGCGCCTGGAGCGCGGCGGCCCGGGCGGCCGAGGTCGAGCTGTCGGCAACCGTGTTGTTGCCCCGGTCGAGCGAGGCGGCGCCACCCACGATCGGCGCCTGCTCGACGATGTCGTGGTCGGTCGCATCGGCGATGACGACCGTGATGTTGTCGGGGCCGCCGCCGCGCAGCGCGAGCTGCACCAGCCGCTCGACACAGGCCTGCGGATCGGCGATCTCACGCATCGTCTGCCCGATGGTGTCGGAGCTGACCACGCCGGAGAGGCCGTCGCTGCAGATCAGGTAGCGGTCACCCTTGAGCACCTGACGGACGGAGTACTCCGGATCGATGTCGCGGCCGTCGAGCGCGCGGGTGAGCAGCGACCGCTGTGGGTGGCTGCTTGCCTCCTCCGGGCTGACCCGGCCCTCGTCGACCAGCATCTGGACGTACGTGTCGTCCTTGGTGATCTGGGCGAACTCGTTGTTGCGGAGTAGGTAGGCCCGGCTGTCACCGATGTGCACCATGCCGAACTTGCTGCCCGAGAAGAGCACCGCGGTCAGCGTGGTGCCCATGCCCTCGAGCTGCGGATTCGCGTCGACGGTGTCACGAAGGTGCTGGTTGGCCGTGCCCACCGCGTGACGCAGCGCGTCGACCATGGCGTCCCCGGGGACGTCCTCGTCGAGCGGCGCCATCGCGGCGATGACGATGTTGGACGCGACGTCACCAGCAGCCATACCGCCCATGCCGTCGGCGACGGCAAGGAGCCGAGGCCCGGCATACACGGAGTCCTGGTTGAGGTCTCGGATCAGACCGCGGTCGCTCTGAGCGGCATAGCGCAGGGTCAGGGTCATGGCCGTAACTCGAGGGAAGTGCGCCCGATCCGGATCGGCACGCCAAGGGGGACGGGAGTAGGTCCGGAGACCTTACCGCGGTCGAGATAGGTGCCGTTCGTCGAGCCGACATCCTCGACGAACCACTGACCGTCGCGCGGAACGAGCCGTGCGTGCCGCGCCGAGGCGAAGTCATCGGTGATGACGAGGGTCGAATCCTCGGCACGCCCGATGGTGATCGGAGCCTCGCCCAGCGTGATGCGGGTGCCGGCCAGGTTGCCGGCGGTAACCACGAGCTGCCTGGCGGCCTTACCGCGTTTCGCCTTCGCCGGCCGGCCCTCGGGAACCGCGCCACCCACCCCCCGAGGGCTGGCGACGATGCTCTTGGACCGGACCCCAGCGAAGAGATCCCGGCGGATCACCCCGACGACCGTGAACACGAAGATCCACAGCAGGATGAGAAAGCCGAACCGGGCGACGGTGAGGACGAATTCGGGCAAGGTGCCTAGCCGTCCACTCGGAATGTCAGCGTGGTCGTGCCCAGCTGGATCATGTCGCCCGGGTTGAGCGCCACGGCCGAGACGCGCTGGCCGTTCACCATCGTGCCGTTGGTCGACCCCAGGTCGGTCAGCACGACCTGGTTGCCGTCGTAGTCGAGCCGGGCGTGCCGGCGCGAGATGCCGACGTCGGGCAGGCGCAGGTTGGCCTGGTCGCCACGGCCGATCACGGTCGAGCCCATCTGCAGCGGGTAGGTGCGCCCGTCACCGGAGATGAGACCCACGCCGCCGCGCCCGTTCGGAGCACCGCCGCCGCCGTGCGGCGGGTAGCCGCCGTGCTGCTGCTGTTGCTCGTAGGGCGGGTACTGCGGGCCCGCGTCGTACGCCGGCTGCTGCACCGGGGCGACCTCGCCACCGGTGTAGACCTCGGCGGTGACCCGGAACATGCCCGTGTCGAGCCCGTCACCACGCTCGATCTCGACGATCACGTCGCCGTAGACGGTCCAGGCCTGCTCGCCGATGAACTCGGCCTGTGACTGTGCGAGTTCCTGGGCCAGCGCGGCGGCGTAGGGCGCCAACCGGCTGTGGTCGTAGGGCGAAAGGTCGATCACGTAGCGATTCGGCACCAGCGTGCGGCCACCGGCAAGGATGGCCTTGTGCGCCTCGGCCTCCCGCTGCATGGCATTCAGAATCTCCACCGGGTGCACGACACCCTTGAACACCTTCGCGAAGGCCCCCTCAACCAGGCCTTCCAATCGCTTTTCAAAGCGCTGCAGCACGCTCACCGGCTCCTCCTCGGCTTCCGAGGACATGATGGTATCCGGCCGCCGCTTGCGCACCTGTTGCGCAAGGTCGACCGGCACTTCTGACCCTCGTATGACACCCGTAGACGCCGTGCTAGTCTTCCCTGGCGTCGCGGGCGATATCAACTCGCTTGGTGACGTGCGACAGCGTAGTCTGTCGCAGCCAGTAACAAAAAGTCAGGTCTTCGGCCTGTCTTATAAGCCACGGGGATGTGGCGGAATGGCAGACGCGCACGGTTCAGGTCCGTGTGTCCGAAAGGACGTGGGGGTTCAACTCCCCCCATCCCCACGAGTCGCAGGCGCAGAGTGTCCGCTGAGAAGCGCGGACCTCTGCGCCTCGTCATTTCTGCTCAAGGGGCCGAGCCCCCTGAAACCCCGCGGTGCGGGTGTGGGCTTAGCGGGATATCTCACTCTGGCTGCATGGGTGCCGGCTTCGCCGGGGACCGGGTTTATCGGATAAAAGTCGCTTACCGGTCATGGAATGTTGCTCTGCGTGGTTGGTCACGGTCTGGTTCCAACCTTGAGACCTGCGGGCGTAGAGGGACCCTCGGATCACGGGATCGGGTGCTGCCGGGGTCACGGATGGCGCACGGGCGGTGGGTCGCGGAATCGGGAGCTGACGTGTCGCGGATGGGCGCACGGGCCCTGGGTCACGGGATCGGGCCGGAGGGGATGAGCCCGGACGGGTGATGGGGGTTCTGGTCGCTATGCTCGGCGGCGGAAAATGGCTGGAGAAACACTTACGTCAGGGGTGCCGACCGTGACTGCCGCTACCGGGACGGGCAAGCGCAGTGTGCTTGGTGTGCTCGTTGACATCACTGACTACGCGGACGCCACGGCGCGGATCATGGAAGCCGCGCGGGAGCGGCGTGGGTACGCGGTCACGGCGCTGGCGGTGCACGGAGTCATGACGGGTGTGCAGGACAAGGAGCACAACCGCCGGCTGAACTCCTTCGATCTGGTCACGCCGGACGGGCAGCCGGTGCGGTGGGCGCTCAACACGGTGCACAAGGCCGGGCTCGCCGACCGGGTCTACGGGCCGACACTGACGCTCAAGGTTGTCGAGCAGGCCGCAGCCGAGGGTCTTCCTGTCTATCTGTACGGATCCACGCAGCCCACGCTCGACCGGCTGGTGCCGGCGCTGGAAGGCATGTTCCCGGCGCTCAAGATCGCCGGCGTCGAGGCGTCGAAGTTCCGGATGTCGCACCCGGGCGAGGCCGGCGAGATCGCCGAGCGCATCAAGGCGTCGGGCGCGCGCATCGTTCTGGTGGGGCTCGGGTGCCCGCGGCAAGAAATCTTCACGTACGTCATGCGTCCGCTTCTTGACATGCCGCTGCTGGCGGTCGGCGCCGCCTTCGATTACCACGCGGGACTGCTCAGGAACCCGCCCGCATGGATGCAGAAGTACGCCCTCGAATGGCTGTGGCGCCTGGGCCTCGAGCCGAAGCGGCTGTGGAAGCGGTATGTGCTGCTCAACCCGGCCTACCTGGTCCGGCTGGCCGCTCAGCGCAGCGGCCTGTGGAAGGCCACCCCGCCCCCGCCGACCACCGAGCCGGTCACCAGCTTCTCCGTGTGATCCCCGCCGGCGAGGGGTCTCGGGGTAATCGACGACACTTCCCCTACGGGACCGGTGGGGTGATAACCCGGTTTCGCGTCGGAGCCCATCGGTGAACGCTGTCGATGTGAACATCGTCGCGGACCTCATCCTCGCCGGCGCCCTCGTCGCCGTCTGGCTCACGGCCGGGCTGCTGGCCGACGCGCTGCCGTCGGCCCGTTCGGCGCTCCAGATGCGGCACCGGGCCGGCCTGCTCACCGCGCTGGTCGCCGGGGGTGCGGCCGTGTTCGTCGCGATCCCGCTGGTCACCGGCCTGCTGCCGGGCGACTCGACGGCGCCGGCGGCGGCTCTGCTGCCGGCCGTTCCCGCTCTTGTCGCCCTGACTGCCACCCTGCGCCGGGTGGCTCAGGTACGCCGCGGTGCGAGCGCCTTCGACACCGCGCCGCAGACGCCGGTGCCGCCTGCCCTGCGCGCGGCCGCCGCACATCCGCTGATTCTGGTGCCGCTGCAGGTCACGGGCTTGGCTACGTTGATCAGCCTGCCGATCGCGGGTGGGCTGGTCGAGGTGCCGGGCGCCGACCTGGCCGGCATCGCGATCACCGTGGTCGGGGTGGCCGTGCTGGCGATCGGCATCCGGGCCGGGCTGCGGCACAGCCGGCTCAGCCTTCAGGTGCTGGCTCCGATCGGCCGCAACCGGCTACGGGCGCCGGTCGACTCGTCCCGCTGAGCTCAGCTCTTCTTGGCTTCCTGCACGTACAGCAGCTCGAGGATCGACCGCGCCGCCTCGAACCACCGGTCCAGCCAGTCCGATGTGGGCAGTGTGCCGCGGGCGGGCAGCTCCAGGAGCAGGCCACGCAGCAGCGGGTGATCGGCCATCGACTCCGACGAGCCGGAATCGGGCCAGCCGCTGGACGGGAAGACCGGCTCGCTGAGCCCGTGCAGGTCGAGCGACGGCAGCTGGGCCGCACGGTCGAGCGGGCTGGTCGGCTCGATGCTGTGCGACCGCCCCGGCGACCGGGTCGGCAGGCCCGAGGAGCTGCCCCGCGACATCAGCTCGCCGTCCGAGGTGTCTCCGGAGAGTGCCGCGTCCCGCCGGTTCTGCCGGTACGCGCTGACTCCGCCGCTGAACCTGTCCTGCGCCGTCGACGAGCTGCTGCTGAGGTTTTCCGAACCAATCGTCATCTGTCTGCCCTGCCTCGTTCGGGGAATTGACCCCGCCGGTGTGCGCGGTCCGGACCGCGCTTTTGGCGTTCAACGAGGCGAGCGCGGAAATGACTACGGCCGGCTCCCCCGCACCGGACGGGAGGGGCCGGCCGCAGCTCGGCGGACCTGGCGGTTCAGAGGTCGAACTCGCCGTCCTTGGCTCCGCCCACGAACGCGTCCCACTCGGCGGCGGTGAAGATCAGCGCCGCTCCGAGCGGGTCCTTGGAGTCGCGGACCGCGATCGCCTCGTCGACGAATGCGACCTCGACGCAGTTGTCGGAGTTCGGCCCACTGCGAGTGCTCTTGAACCACTGTGCCCGGCTCAGATCGACCCGGAGACCCTTCGCTTCGATTTCCACAATGGCTCCTCTGCCAGCATTTGAATCATCCCGATGGACTCCTCCGGTGGGAGGGCCGTCGTCCGGATGGTTTCGAAGATGGAGATGTACTTGCTGAGCTCCTCGGCCTTCTCGAGAAACAGGCCACCGGTCGCGTTCTCGGTGAACACCACGTCGGCGTCGCCTTCCTCCTCGAACTCGAGAATGGCGAACGTGCCGTCCATCCCGGCGTGCGCACCCGCCGCGAACGGCAAGATCTGCAACGTCACGTTCGGCAACCGGGCCGTCGTGATCAATCTGGCTAACTGATCACGCATGACCTCGTCGCCGCCGACCGGCCGGCTCACCACCGCCTCATCGAGCACCACCCAAAGATCGATCGGATCGTCCTGAATCAATAACGACTGCCGTTCCATCCGGACGCGCACCCGCTGCTCGATTTCCTGGTCGCTGTCCCCCGACCGGGCGGCCCGAATCATCGCAATTGCATACTCTTCGCTCTGCAACAGACCCGGAATGACCTGCGACTCGTACGTGCGGACCAGCCTCGCGGCGGCCTCGAGGCCGACATAGGCGCCGGTAAGAACGGTCGAAAAGGGGTGCCACCATCCCTTTTGCCGTGCTTCTCGGGCAATTTGGACAAGCTCCAGCTTCGCCTCGTCGGAAACGCCGTAAATGTCCATCATGGCCGAGACATCACCGGGAGTAGCACTGGTATGCCCCGTCTCAATTCGGGACACTTTGGACGTGGAACAACCGAGTCGCTCCGCCACCATGTCGATCGTGACCCGAGCGGCCTCGCGGTGCCGGCGCAACTCGACACCCAGCCGGCGGCGGCGAATGGTGGGACTGCGATGTTGATTCACAGCCACCAGTCTCCTGTCGATCATTTAGCGATTCAAGTTGACCGTTGCCTACCGATCGGTAATCACGAAGGGCTGACATGCAACTTGCATCGACCCCACTCGTGGTGCAATCTTTTCGGTATGGCCCACGTCACTACGCCCATCCGGGCGATGCGGCTGGGCCCCGCTCAACCCTCAGATGCGCCATCGTTAACGGGGTACCGATCTTAATGTTCGTCCGACGTGGACTGATCCACTTTCGGGCGGCCACCGGATCGGTGACGGTGACGTTGTGCAACGCTTTTGATGATTGGCATCACCAGAGGCTTGCACTGCGGTTTTTGCCGGGCACACTTGGTGCTTTCGTGTCAAGGTTCGTCCCGCGACGAAGTTTCAGGGCAGGAGATGACGTGCTTCCTCGGTCCGGTGATGTTCTCCACGTGACGAAGGCGGCGAGCGTCCAATTCGCAGCGCCGATGCTGTTCCGTGTCATCCGGGTCCACGACTGGCCGACCTACGACGGCTGGATCTGGCTGGACGGATACGAGCTGAACGCAGCGGGGGACGCGGTGGAGCGGCGATCGATCTTCGTTCAGGTCAGCGGCTTGCGGGCCGTCGGCAAGGCGCCCGACCCCCGGGCGCGCAACGGCCGCCAGCCCGGCCTGGTCAGCGGCACGGTCCAGCCCCGCGCGGTCCGTTCCAACCGCTGACCGGTCAGTTCTGACCCTGGTCCGGCTCCTCCGTGGGACCGGTCGGTGTCGTGGGCGTGTTCGTGGCCTCGGCCGCGATCACCAGGGTGACCGTCGTGTCCGGTGGCACCTCCTGCCCCTCCACCGGGTCACTGTCGATCACCGTGCCCGCCGGCACGTCCGGCGCCTGCCGGTAGATCAGCCGGTAGTTCAGGCCGGTCGAGCGCAGCGCCGCCTGAGCCTCGCTCAACGCCAGCCCGCGCAGCGCCGGAATGATGACCTCGGCGCTGGTCGGATCGGTGGTGGACGGCTCCGGCGAGGGTGTGGTTGTGGTCGGCGTCGGACTGGGCGACGAAGGCTCGGTTGTGGCGGTCTCGGTGGGCGTGACCGTGTCGGTGGGCGTGGCCGCCGCACTGCTCGTGACGGGCGGTGCGGGCGTCTGCTCGTCGCTCGAGGTGTTCACGAGCAGATAGACCGCCCAGCCCAGCACGGCCAGCAGCACCAGGGCGATGATGCCGACGACGATCGGCATCCACCAGCGGTCGCGCTGCGGTGGCGGCGCGGCTGCGGCCCAGTCGACCTCGGGGTATCCGCGGCCCGGCTGCGGGGCGCGCACCTCGGCCCGGCCCGACCACGCGGGGTTGGCCCGGCTCGGGGCCCAGTCGTCGTTCACCGGCGGCAGGATCGCGGTCGAACCGGGGCGGTTGGTGACCACGGTCGGCTCGTCCTGGACCGTCGGCACCTGGCGCGCGTCGTCCAGCGTGTCGTCGTCGCGGCTGCCCTTGCCGGGCAGTGTGTCCTCGTCATCGGGCGGAGGCACGGCGGCCCGGCCGACGGTCATCGCCTCGGCCGGGGTGCCACCCACCTGGGTGGAGTCCAGGTCAGCCGGGGTGCCACCCACCTGGGTGGAGTCCAGGTCAGCCGGGGTGCCACCCATCTGGGTGGCGTCGCGGTCAGCCGGGGCGCCATCCGGCTGGGGATCGGGATCAGCCGGCCCGCCGGGCGCTGAGGTGGCGTCGGAATCGGCTGGTTCGCCGCCCGCCGGGGCGGCTTTCGGCTCGGGAGGCGGGTCGTCGGCGTCGCCGGGCGAGAAACGTCGCGTCTCGTCGCTCTCGTCGGGCATCGCCTCTCCTTGGGCTCGTTCACCAGCAGGGGTCAACGTATCGAATCTTGCGAGACATGTCTGGCCTCCGCAGGACAAACACACCAGGTGGCTACGGTTGAAACGCATACAGGGTCAGCGCCGCACCGATTCGCAGGCATCGGTGGGTACCGCTACAGTGCGGCCCATGGCCGACAAGGGCTGGACGGCACGGATAGCCACGGCGGCGGGCGCCGCCGCGGGGACGGGCGCCGCGCAACTGGGCCTGGGCTACGGCCTGGGCGTGGTGGTGTGGCCGGTGACCCCGACCCCCGACGACAGCGCCTGGCTGGGCAGTCTCGGCTGGGCCACCTGGATCACGGCGAGCGCCACGGTGTTCGGGGCAGTGCTCGGCAGCCGCTACCGGGGCGGTCCGGGCCCCCGCACGAGCGCGGCCTGGCGCTTCGCCCTTGCCGCCTGCGCCGCGGTCGGTGCCCTCGTGACTGTCGCCCTGATCGCGCTTCCAGCCCGTTCCGCCGTACGGCTGGACACCTTCTCGCCGCAGGTCATCGCCGGTGGCTACGCCGCGGTCGGCCTGGCGCTGGGCCTGGTGGTGGCGTTCTGGGCGGTGTCGTCGAGACCCGTCGCCGCCAACCTGATGGCCACCGGCGTCTGGCTGTGGGCGCTGGCCGTCGCCGGCATCGTGGTCGAGCTGAGCACCAATCGGCAATCGGCCACCTATCTGACCAGCTGGCAGTTCGCCGAGGTGGCCAGCAGCGGCCGCTACGGCACCATCTACTGGCCGAGTGCCCTGCTCACGCTGGGCGCCGCCTTCCTGGTCGGCGCGCTGGCCGCCACCCCCGCCGCCCGGCGCGGCGACCTGGGCGTCGGCGCCACCACCTCCGGCGCCGCCGGCCCCCTACTGGTGGCCATCGCCTTCCTGGCCCTGGCGCCCCGCCTGACCGGAGCCCTGGGCGCGATCGAGTCGGCATACCTGATCGCTCCGTACGCGGCCCTGGCAGGTCTGGCCGGCTCGGCCTTGGCCGTAGCCACCGCCCGCGCGCTCGCCGATCGCCGATCCCGCCGCGCACAAGCCACCGCCGACCACCCGACGCAAGCAGCACCCGGCCCTCGCGCTCCCACGGAGCCCAGCGCCCGCCCGGCCGAAGCACCGACCCCCCGCCTCGCCCCCGTCGGCGTGGCCACGGTCGAAGAGACGCCACCCGCCAAGCCGAAGACCGGACTCTTCGGCCGGGTCAAGCCCCCCGCACCCGGGCCGGAACGCTCCGCCCAGGACATACCGGCCCAGCCCGCCCCCATCGCCAAGTCCGCGACCGAGAAGAACGACCCGCAGACGAACGGCAGGCCCGCGAGCGCCGTCGTCGACGCCGAGATAGCGTCGGCCGCCCGCCCTCGCCCGAAGCCACGAAAAGCCGCGACGGCTCCCGAAGCGCGCAAAACGCCGAAGTCCACCGTGACTCCGCCACCGACGGCACCCACCGTCGCGCAGATCAACCCCAAGCCGACGGCCAAGGACTGAGCGTTTCAGTCGGTGGGCCAGGTGTGCACGGGCTCGTTGGTGCGGTGCAACTCCGAGTAGCGCAGCAACATCTCGTGCAGGGCTGCGCTCCGGGAAAGACCGCGGCGCTCGGCGGAGCGTACGGCCCCGGTCTGCCACGACGCTCCGTTGCAACGCAGACGGCAGCGCTCGTCGATGATCCCCAGGAGCCGGTCGCGGGTCATCGGCTCCACGCCGTAGCGGTCCAGACCCTCGTACGCCAGGGGAAGCAGCACCGATCGCACCAGCTCAGCCACCGGGATCTCACCCCGGCCGGGCCAATAGGCCGTCGCCTCGATCCCGCCGATCGCACCGGCGTGGAAGTTGTCCAGCGCCGCGGCGAACGGCAGCCGGGACCAGATCGGGCGCTCGTCCTCGGCCAGCCGGCGCACCAGCCCGAAATAGAACGCGGCATTCGCCAGCAGGTCGGCCACGGTCGGGCCGGACGGCAGCACCCGGTTTTCCACCCGCAGGTGCGGCCGCCCGTCCATCACGTCGTAGACGGGCCGGTTCCAGCGATAGACCGTGCCGTTGTGCAGTCGCAGCTCGCCGAGCCGGGGCACCCCACCGGCCCGGAGCACCTCGATCGGATCCTCGTCCTCGAGGATCGGGAGCAGGGGCGCGAAGAAGCGGACATTCTCGTCGAAGAGGTCGGTCACCGACGTGATCCAGCGTTCCCCGAACCACACTCGCGGTCGTACACCCTGAGCCCTGAGCTCTTCCGGCCGGGTGTCGGTGGCCTGCTGGAACAGGGCGATCCGGGTCTCGGCCCAGAGCCGCCGGCCGTGCAGATAGGGCGAGTTGGCGCCGATCGCGACCTGGATGCCGGCGATGGCCTGGGACGCGTTCCAGTAGCTGTGGAAGCGATCGGGTGGCACCTGCAGGTGAAACTGGACACTCGTGCAGGCCGCCTCGGGGACGATCGAGGCGCTGGCGCTGCGGAGCCGCTCGACGCCCCGGATGTCGAGGTCGAACTGTTCGCCGCGGGCGCCGGCCATCTCGTCGTTGAGCAGGCGGTACCGCTCGTTGGCGCTGAGGTTCTCGAGCACCAGGTCGTCGGGCGACAGCGTCGGAAGCATGCCGATCATCACAATGCCGCAGTCCGTCCTGGCGGTGGCCCGGCGCAGGCTGTCGAGCAGATCGTGCTCGTAGTCGCCGAGGCCACGACCGGCGATCGACCGCGGCGGCGCGTTGAGTTCGAGGTTGAACCGGCCGAGTTCGGTCTGGAAGCACGGGTCGTCCAGTTCGGCCAGCACCTCGGCGTTGCGCATGGCGGGCCGGGCGTGCTCGTCGATCAGGTTGAGCTCGATCTCGAGCCCGGTCATGCCGTCGGAGTCGTCGAACAGGCCCCGGTGGAGCATCTGGGCGAAGGCGTCGAGGCATCGGCGTACCTTCTGGCGGTAGGTGACGCGAGCCTCGGGGGCGAAGCCGAGAGTCGCGAGATCCTTGCCCACTTGCCCTCCCGGGGCGGCCAGGGTCGGAACGGACATCGATCATCACTCTGTGACCGATTGCTTGCTTTGCGTCTACCTTGCCATTCCGGATTGGGGCGCGCCACACAACGACGAACCGCCGCCCGGAGGCCCGGACGGCGGTTCGACAGTGGACGGTGGATCAGGCGCGGCGGATGGCCTCGCCCTCGATCTCAATCTTGATCTTCTTGCTCACCATGACGCCGCCGCTCTCGAGGGCCATGTTCCAGGTCAGGCCCCACGCCTCGCGGTCGATCTCGGCGGTCGCGCTGAAACCGAAGACGGCCTGGCCGTACGGGCTGGTGCCGGCGCCCTCGAACTCGACGAGCAGCTCGACCGGCTTGGTCACGTCCTTGATGGTGAGCTCGCCGTTGAGCACGAACTCGCCGCCCGCGTGGCTCTTGATGCCGGTGCTGCGGTAGGTCATGACCGGGTACTTCTCGGACTCGAAGAAGTCACCGCTGCGCAGGTGGTTGTCCCGGTCGACCTGGCCGGTCTCGATGCTGGCGGTGTTGATCGTCGCCTCGACCGAGGACGTCAGCGGGTCCTCGCCGATCGTGATGACAGCAGACGCGTCCGCGAACTGACCGCGAACCTTGCTGACCATGAGGTGTCGCGCCACAAAGCCGACCCGCTTGTGCGCGGCGTCCAGGTCGTACGTGCCGGCGGCCGGGATCTGCAGACCCTCGTACGCACGGGTGGTGGCGACGGACTCGGTCATGACTGGTTCCTTCTCTCGAAGAGCGGTGGTCGGTGTTTGTGTGACGGAGCAATAATATGCCAAGCAATATTCCGCGTGTCAAGGTCCGGTGTAGGATGGGTACGTGAGTACGGATCTGGATGACCCCCGCTTCACCGCGTTCGGCCTGTTCGCCGAGGCGTTCACGGGGCTGACCAATCGCTTCGCCGCCCAGTTCGAGGAGCACCGCCTCTCGCCCGTCGAGTTCGAGGTGTTGATGCGTCTGGCCCGCTCGCCGGGCCGGCGCCTACGGATGACGGACCTCGCCGGTCAGACCTCCTTGTCCACCAGCGGAGTGACCCGCGTCGTCGACCGCATGGACCGTGACGGGCTGGTACGCCGCGAGGCCTGCCCGAGCGACCGGCGCAGCTCGTTCGCCGTGATCACCGAGGCCGGCGTGAGCCGCCTCGACGAGGTCCTTCCCGGCCACCTCGAACTGCTCCAGCAGTGGTTCATCGGCCAGCTCACCCCGGGCCAGCTCGACGGCATGCTTGAGTCGTTGCGCACCATCCGTGACGCGGTCAACCCGTGCGCGACGGCCGGCACCACCGAGGAACGCCCGGCCGCCTGAGCACGGTTCCTTGATCAATGAGGACACTCGACGAGGTCGTCACAAAACGGTCCGTGACGGTCGCGCCGGAAGTTCTGAGGGAAACCGGCAGAACTACCGGCAGAACCGGGCGACTCGGCGGTCTAAACGGACAAATCTGCCGTGTTCCTGTGACCCGCGCGGCTACTGTGATCCACGCAGGGGGATGCGGCGCGACCGAGGCGACGGCGGGGCTTGACGGGGGAGCTTCGTTCTCGCCGCGTAACTGGCGGGCGTTGCGACGGTCGGCGCGTGGGGGGCACGCCATGCCGACCGTCCACGCCCGGCCAGCCCTGTAAAACCCCGAGTTTGTCGGTCTTCGAGCCCGTCAGTCTTCGAGCAGGGCCCTAGTAGTCTGCGGCCCGAGCCGCTCGCGTTCCCGGGCCAGCAGCACGATCCCGCCGGATCGGCACATCTTGCCCAGCCGGCTGACGGCCGCGGCCCGCTGATCCGGATCGGGCGTGCTGATGATCAGCCCGACCAGGGCCGCCACCACGTCGCGAGGATCATGGGTCCCGTCGTACGCCTCGGCCGCGCGCGCGAAGTTCTCGGCCGCCCGCTTCGGCTCGCCCCGGCGCAGCGCGATCGCCGCCGCCACCACCGCCGCCGGACCGTCCTGGGCGCCGTCCTCGTCACCCGGGCCGAGCTGCTCGAGCACGGAGGTCGCCTCGCCCACCCGGCCCGAGTCGGCCAGAGCCAGACCGATGGTCGCGAGCAGCCGCCGCCGGTGACCGGGGTCGCCCAGTCCGGCCAGCCCGATCATCGCGCTGCGGCCCAGTCGCTCGGCCTCCTCCAGCTGCCCGTCCAGGCGGGCCACCTCGGCCAGGTTGGCCTGGGCCAGAATGCGCAACCGCTGCTCGCCGCACCGCCCGGCCAGCCGATCGACCGCGGCCAGCCGGGATCGGGCCGCGGCCAGGTCACCGCGACGGATCTCGTGCCAGACCAGGTTGTTCTCGGCCACGGCCAGGTCGCGGTCGTTGCCGCCGTGCCGGGCCAGTTCGAGGGCGGCCTCGGCGTGTCCGCGGGCCTCGTCGTAGGCGCCGGTGCTCATCCACAGCGCGGCCAGCTGGGCGTGCGCGGTGAGCTGACCGGCAAAGTCGTCCAGCCGTTCGAAGTCGGCCAGAGCCTCGCGCGCCGATTCGAGCTCTTCCGCACCGGCACCGTGCTCACGGGCCAGCTGGGCCAGGCCGATGCGGGCCCACGCGCGGGTGGCCGGGTCGGCGTCCGCGGTCCGCGGGTCGTCGAGCAACCGTCGCAGCCACTGGCGGCCGGTCACGTCGCGCCCCCGGAACCGCCACCAGCGTGGCAGCGCCGCGGCGAGGCGCAGGGCCGTGTGCGGATCGTCACCGGCCGCGTGGGCCAGGGCGGTGCCGAAGTCGCCGGCCACGTCGTCGAGGCGTCCGGCCGCCTCGGGCAACCGGGTGCCGGTCAGGTCGGGCCAGATCTGCTCGGCCAGGTCGGCCATCACCCGCGCGTGGCGCCGGCGGGCCTCGGCCAGTTCCCCCTCGGCGGCTGCGCGCTCGGCGGCGTAGTCGCGCACCACGTCGAGCAGGCGGAACCGGAACGTCCGACTGCCGCGCACGCTGAGCAGGCCCAGTTCGAGCAGCCGGTCGAGCAGGTGGACGACGTCCGTACGAGGCTCGTCGACCAGCTGCTCGGCCAGGCCGATCGACCAGCGGTAGCGGAACATCGCCAGCCGCCGCAGCGCGCGTTGTTCCTGCGGGTTGAGCAGCCGGTAGCTGGTCGCCACCGCGTCGCGCAGCGACACCGACCCCGGCCGGTCGAGGTCGAGCACCCGGTCGCCGTAGCGGTCGAGGATCTCGGGCACGGTCAGCACCCGGCCGCGGGCGGCGGCCAGCTCGATGGCCAGCGGCAACCCGCCCAGTCGACGGACCAGCGCCGCGACCGCCACGACCTCGTCGGGCTCGGGATCGGCCCGGCGCACCTGGGCCAGTCGTTCCAGGAACAGGGCCACGGCCGGGTACGCCAGCAGGTCGCTCAGGCTTCCGGCGGCCTCGGGCGGCGGCGCCGTCAGCGGGGCCAACGGCCAGACCCGCTCCGTGCTCAGCCCGACCGGGTGCCGGCCGGTGGCCAGGAACCGCAGCGTCGGCAACCGCTCGAGCAGGTGGGCCAGCATCTCGGCGGTCGCGTCGGGCGACCGCTCGACGGCGTCGACGAAGACCATGGCGGCCCGGCCCCCGAAACGCGCGGGCAGGTCGTCGGGCCGCCCGACGCCGAACTCGGCGGCGATGCTGCCGAGCATCTCGCCCGCTGTGCAGCCATCGGTGACCACGATGCCGGCCACCCCGCCCGGATAGGCCGCGGCCACCCGGTGCGCGGCCGCGAAGGCGAGGCTGGTCTTGCCCACCCCGGCCAGGCCGACCAGGGTGAGACCGCGGGGGCCGTCCGGCCCGGACAGCTGGGTGGTGATCTCGGCCAGGTCGTCACCGCGGCCGATCAACTCGCCGGGCGGCGGCACCCGCTGGAAGCCGGTGGGCGGCAGCGGCTCCTCGGTGGCCTGGCCACGCGCCGCGGCCAGGAAGGACTCGCGGTCGCCGTCGTCCAGTCCGAGCGCGTCGGCGAGCAGGCCGACCGTGGTGCGCTGCGGACGGGACGAGCGGCCCCGTTCCAGGTCACGAACCGTGCGCACGCCGACGCCGGCACGGACGGCCAGCTCTTCCTGGGTCAGCTTGGCCCGCAGGCGCGCACGGCGCAGTACGGCGTCGAACCCGGATCCGCCCTGGTCCGGTGCGGTATCTGCCCCCATGACACCGAACTTAAGGTGGGTTAACCCGCCCGGCGAGCAGAGATCCGCCCGTGTCGGATTGCGGACCGATCACTACGCGTCCAAAAGCCGCGAAGGGTCTAAAGCCCCAGACCGCGGGCGATCAGCATGCGCTGCACCTCGGACGTGCCCTCGCCGACCTCGAGAATCTTGGCATCACGGTAGAAGCGGCCCACGGCGGACTCGTTCATGAAGCCGTACCCCCCGTGGATTTGCGTCGCCCACCGGCTGTTCTCCATCGCGGCGTTGCTGGCGTTCAGCTTGGCCACCGCCGCGTACCGCTTGAAGTCCTCGCCGGCCAGCATACGCGCCGCCGCGTCGTAGTAGCCGACCCGCGCGATGTGCGCGCGCATCTCCATGTCGGCGATCATGAATTGCATCGCCTGGTAGTCGCCGATCGGGCGGCCGAACGCCTCGCGCTGCCGGGCGTACCGGACCGACTCGTCGACGCAGCCCTGGGCGAGCCCCACCGAGAGCGCCGCGATCGCGATGCGACCCTCGTCGAGGATGCGCAGGAACTGGGCGAAGCCCCGGCCCCGGGCGCCGAGCAGGTTGGCCGCGGGCACCCGGACGTCGTCGAACGAGAGCTCGTGGGTGTCCGAGGCGCACCAGCCGACCTTGGAGTAGCCCGGCGCGACGGTGAAGCCCGGCGTGCCCGACGGCACGATGATCGTGGACAGTTCCTTGGACCCGTCGGGGTTGATCCCGGTGACCGCCATGACGGTGACCAGGCAGGTGATGTCGGTGCCGGAGTTCGTGATGAACGCCTTGGTCCCGTTGATCACCCACTCGTCGGTGGCGTCGTCGTAGACCGCGCGGGTCGTCGTGCCGCCGGCGTCCGAGCCGGTGCCGGGCTCGGTGAGGCCGAAGCCGGCCAGCGCCTCGCCGGTGGTGAGCCGGGGCAGCCAGCGCTCCTTCTGCTCGGTCGTGCCGAACCGGTAGATCGGCATGGCGCCCAGCGAGACCGCGGCCTCGAGCGTCACCGCCACCGAGCTGTCCACTCTGGCCAGTTCCTCGAGCGCGATGCACAACGCGAAGTAGTCGCCGCCCATGCCGCCGACCTCTTCGGGGAACGGCAGGCCGAACAGACCCATCTTTCCCATCTGGCGGATGACCTCGTACGGGAAGGTCTTGTGCTCGTAGTGTTCGGCGATCACGGGCGCGACCTGCTCGCGCGCGAAATCGCGGACGGTGACGCGCAGCGCCTCCTGCTCGTCGTCGAGCCGGAAGTCGACCATGGCTGTGCTCCTGTCGGATCAGACGGGCGTGACGCCGTGGCGGCGCCGGGCGAAACCGCGTTCCTTGCCGTGGGCGGCGCGGTAGCGGCGGATGAGTTCGTCGCGCAGGTCGCCCGGCTCGACGACGGTGTCGACGACCAGCTCGCTGGCCAGTCGCATGATGTCGATGTCCTGCTCGTACTCGGCGCGGCGCTCGGCGACGAAGGCGGCGCGCTCCTCGTCGGTCGCCAGGGCGGCAATCTTGTTGGCATAGACCGCGTTCACCGCCGCCTCGGCTCCCATCACCGCGATCTTGGCGGTGGGCAGGGCGATCGTGGCGTCGGGCTCGAAGCCGGGCCCGGCCATGGCGTAGAGGCCGGCGCCGTACGCCTTGCGCACGACCACACAGATCTTGGGCACCGTGGCCTCGGAGATCGCGGTGATCATCTTGGCGCCGTGCCGGATGATCCCCTGCTTCTCGACCGCCGAGCCGACCATGAAGCCGGGCACGTCACACAGGAACAGCAGGGGGACGTTGAAGGCGTCGCAGAGCTGGACGAAGCGCGAGGCCTTGTCGGCCGAATCGGGGAAGAGCACGCCGCCCTTGAACATCGAGTTGTTGGCGACGAGGCCGATCACCTCGCCGTTCAGGCGGGCGAACCCGATCGTCAGCTCCTTGGCCCACAACGCCTGGATCTCGAAGAACGACCCCTCGTCGACCAGGCCCTTGATGTAGCGCCGCATGTCGAAGGCCTGGCGCTCGCTGGCCGGCACCAGCGCGCCGAGATCGGCGCCGGTCGAGTCCTTCGCCTCGGTCGTGGGCGGCCGGCCCTCCCAATTGGACGGCAGATAACTGAGGTACGACCGCACGGTGTCGAGCGCGTCCTGCTCGGTCTTGCAGAGGAAGTGGCCGACGCCGGACTCGGAGCAGTGCACCCGGGCGCCGCCCATCGCCTCGAGCGTCGTCTTCTCGCCGGTGACCATCTCGACCATCCGGTCGGAGCCCAGGTACATGCTGGCGTTGCCGTCGACCATGGCGACGATGTCGCAGAAGGCGGGGATGTAGGCGCCACCGGCCGCCGAGGGGCCGAACAGCGCGCAGGCCTGCGGGATCGCGCCGGACGCCTTGACCTGCGTATGGAAGATCTTGCCGGCGCCGCGACGCCCCGGGAAGAGGTCGACCTGGTCGGTGATGCGGGCGCCGGCCGAGTCGACCAGGTAGATCATCGGCACGCCGTACTGCACGGCCCGCTCGATGATGCGGATGATCTTTTCAACCGTGCGCGCGCCCCAGGAGCCGGCCTTGACCGTGGAGTCGTTGGCCATGAGGCAGACCTCGCGGCCGTCGACCCGGGCGATTCCGGTGATCACGCCGTCGGCCGGCAATCCGTCGGCCAGGCTGTTGGCATAGAGCCCGTCCTCGACGAAGGTGCCCTCGTCGACCAGCAGAGCGATCCGCTCGCGGGCGAAGAGCTTGCCCTTCGCGGCGTTGGCGGTGTGGTAACGCTCGGCCCCGCCGGCCAGCATCCGCTTGCGTGCCTGTGCGAGTTCGTCGCCCACGCCGATCCTCCTGAACGGTCGTTAAAGCTTAACGAGCGTTAGGGTAGCCGATCCGACCTTGCGCGGCAACGACGGACGGGAGCCTCCGCTGGTTGCGGAGACTCCCGTCCGTTTTACTGCCGCCGATGCCGTGGAGGGGCACCGGCTGTTACCCGACGCCTCCTGGCGTCGTTCGGATCGTGCCCGGGACCGGCACGACCCGGTCTTCCGCTATCCCCCGTGGGAGAGCGCGTTTCAGCGCAGGGTGTTGAGCAGGCCCAGGCCACCGACCGTGCCGGTCACCGCGGAGAGCGGAGCCGACTCGCGGCCACCGGTGGCGTTGGTCTTCGAACCCGTGGCGGCCGGCTTGGTGTAGCCGTCGTCGTTGGCCGCCGGCTCCTCGCCCGCGTCGTCAGCAGCGGGCTCTTCCGCAACGTCGTCGCTGTAGTCCTTCTGGTCGCCCCGGACGCCGCCGTCACCCTTGTAGTCGTCGTCGTTGTCGTCGTCCTTGACGCCACCGTCGCCGTCGTTGTCGTCCCAGTCGTGGTCGCCGTGACCGTGACCCGGACGGCCGTGACCCCGGTCGCCGTCCCAGTCGTCGTCGCCGAAGCCGCGGAAGCCGCGACCGCCCCGGTCGTTGACGCAGGCAGCCGACGACTGCGCCGCACCGAGAACACCGAGTGCGTTGCCGCAGGCGTTGATCGGAACGTTGATCGGCACGGCGACCTGGGTGCCGTTCAGGATGCCGAAGTTCGAGCCGGTGAACTGCGTGATGTCGTCGTCGTGCCCGTGGGCCGACTCGTTCACGGCGACCGCGCGGCTGCTGGACGCGCCGAGCACCGCGGCCGAGTTACCGGCCAGGTTCACCGGCAGGCTGATCGGCGCGAGCAGCTGGGTGCCGTTCGCGATGCCGACGTTCTGGCCGGTGGCCTGGGTCACCCCGTGGCCGCCCTGCGCGCTCTCCTTGCGCCCGAAGCCGAAGTTCCGGCCACCCCGACCCGAGAGGTCGTTCGCGCAGACCGCGCTGGACTGCGCGAAGCCGAGGATCGCGAGCGAGTTGCCGCAGATGTTGATCGGAACGTCGACCGGCGCGTAGATCTGGGTGCCGTTGCCGATGCCGAAGTTCGACCCGGTGACCTGCGTCGGGCTGTCCCAGCGACGGTCGTCCCGGCGGTTCGTGCTCTCGGTGCGGTTGACGCCGGCGCCCTGCGCGCTGGCGAAGCCGCCCACCGCGGCGGCGTTGCCGACCACGTTGACCGGAACGGTGACCGGCAGGTAGGCCTGGGTGCCGTTCAGGATGCCGAAGTTGCTGCCGGTGGCCTGGACGGCGCCCCGGCCACGGTCGCCACGACGGCCGCTCTCCAGGTTGTTGACGCCGACGCCACGAGCGTCGGCGACGCCGAGGATGCCCAGCGAGTTGCCGACGACGTTGACCGGCACCTGCACCGGAACGGCGATCTGGGTGCCGTTCAGGATGCCGACGTTGCTGCCGGTGACCTGACGGGAGTCGGCGTTGGCGGCGCCCGGGGCGAACAGCAGGGCGCCGGCGGCCAGGACACCGACGCTCAGAGTCTTACGAACCCAAGTCTTCATGAGAAAAGAAATGCCTTTCAAGAATGTTTCGGCAAAGGTGTTGCGTATTCAATTGGGGGATCTTCCGGAACTGCATTCGGGCGCAGCGGTGCCCTGGCGCATTTCTTTCTGCCCTGACCCCGCTTGTCGACGTGCGCCCGGTGGCGCTTCGGTGCGGTGCGTGTGATTCAGGCGTCGGATGATTCGCCGCTCGTTCGCAAGCGGTTCGGGAATCGACCGGAACACGGACACCGAAGAGGCGTACCGGCCGGTTCACCGGCGGTCGGGCGGACCGCCGGGCGCCATCACTCAGTCAGGTGAGACGGTCGGTGCCTCGGCGTCGTACCGCCGGACCTCGACATCGGGCGCGATCGCGGGCACGTGACGAGCCGTCGTGCTGTTCGCGATCGCCGCCGGCAGGAAGGCCGCGGAGCCACCTTCCGTCGGAACTCCCGGCCCGCTGGCCGGGATGCCGCTGACTTCCCCGAGGTGCAGCCGCAGCGGAGCGGCCGGTGCGTCACCGCCGGGAGTGTTGTCCTCCGGCTCCGTCGCCGGCTGCGCCGTCACCGCGTGAGCGGTGTGGTGGTGCTGCCGGTGGGCGGACGGTACGGAGGAGGCCTTGCCGTGCTTGACCGGAGCGGCGGCCGGACGGCCGGCGACCGGGGCGGGCAGGACCTGTTGGAGCGGCTTGCGGCTCGGCTCGGCCGTCTGCTCCGCCTCCTGGGGGAGAGGAGCCGGCTGAAGTTCTCCGGGGAGTTCTTCCTGCTCAGCCGGGAGCTCGACGTCGGCGACCGGGTCGGTCGCCAGGGTGAGCCGCTGGTCGGGCGCCGCTTCGCCGGTGAGGCGGAGTGGTGCGGCGACCTCGTCCCGGTCCTTGTCGACGTCGAAGACGTCCACAATGGCCGCGGACGGTTCGGGTACGACGTCGTCGTCGGTCACCGGGCGGGTCAGAACCTGCCGCGGCACGTCGAGGATGTCGGACACAAGGTGCTGTTCGTGGTGTGCCGGTTCGGTGCGCTCCAGCGGCTGGACGGCCGCCTGCAGGAGGCCGGTGACCGGCGAGGTGGCGTCGGCGCCCACGAGGGAGCCGAGCAACGAGCCGTCAGGCCCGTCGGCCCGGTCCGCTGCCTGGGCGGCGGAGCCGGTGAGCAGCCAGGCCGCACCAGCCAGGCCGCTGACGGCGAGTACGCGCAGACCCCACCGGAGTCCGGTGCGTCGCGCGCGGTTCCCCGAGCGCCGCTCCGCCCCCTGGATGGGAGGCGGCAAGGGCGTGGAGACACCGGTGGGCGGCACCGGCAACCGGTACGCCGCGCGCAGCGTGCGCTCGACCCCCGATCCCGTCATGATCCGCCCCTCGTCGTGTCGGCTGAACCGGTGACGGATCCGCCTTTTCGATCCGGCGATATCGGCCACTCGATATTGGTAACGACACGACCGGAGACCGGTCACGCGGACAAATGGGAAAAATGATCGCGGGTTCGGCGGGCGAAATCACACCAATCTGGTGCGCGGTCCGGCTCGAAGGACACCCGACGGGAGCGTGCGGCCGAGCAGCTTCTCGGCCGTTTCGGCCGTGCTGATCAGGCGATCCAGGTCGATTCCGGTGTCGAGGCCCATGTCGTGCAGCATGTGGACGACCTCTTCGGTCGCCACGTTGCCCGAGGCGCCCGGCGCGTAGGGGCAGCCGCCGATCCCGCCGACGCTCGCGTCGAACTCGGTGATCCCGAGTTCGAGCGCGGTGAGGATGTTGGCCAGCCCCGTCCCCCTGGTGTTGTGGAAGTGGAGCAGGTCGGGGCGTACGGCCGACAGCAGATCCCGCACCCGGCGAGGCGTCGCCATCCCGGTCGTGTCGCCGAACGCGATCCGGTCGGCTCCGTCGGCCCGGACCCGAGCGACGATCGCCGCCACCCGGTCAGGGTCGATGTCGCCCTCGAACGGGCAGCCGAAACTGGTCGCGACGATCACCTCGACCGTCGCGCCGGCGTCGTGGATGAGCGGGATGAGCGAGGCGATGTCGTCGAGCGACTCGTCGGTCGAGCGATTCAGGTTGCGCCGGTTGTGAGTGTCCGAAGCGGACACCACGACCTCGATCTCGCGAAAGCCCGCGGCCAGGGCCCGTTGCGCGCCCCGGGTGTTGGGAATCAGCGCGGAATACCGGATCTCGGGATGGCGGTCGACCCGCGCCCACACCTCGTCGGCGTCCGCCATCTGCGGGATCGCCCTCGGGTGGACGAAGGAGACCGCCTCGATGCGCCGCACGCCGGTTCCGCTCAACGCGTCGATCAGGCGGACCTTGGCGTCGGTCGGGATCGGTTCCTCGTTCTGCAGGCCGTCGCGGGGGGCGACCTCACGGATGCTGACGGTTGTCATCGGCCCGTCACCTCATCCGGGCGACGATGGCGGTGTCGTAATCGCCGGACAGGAACTCGGCGTTGTCGAGCAGTTCGGCGAAGAACGGCAGGTTGTTCTTGGGACCGGCGATCGCGAACCCGGCGACGGCCGAGCGGGCCCGGGCCACCGCCTCGTCGCGGTCGGCGCCGACGACGATCAGCTTGGCCATCAGGGAGTCGTAGGACATGCCGACCGTGGTGCCCTCGGCATAGCCGGAATCGACCCGCACGCCCTCGCCGTCGGGCTCGACCCAGGTGGTCACCTTGCCCGGGCCCGGCAGGAAACGTTTCGGATCCTCGGCGTTGATTCGCAGCTCGATGGCGTGGCCACTGGTTTCCGGTACGCCGGTGAACGTGGGCGCCTCGCCCGAGGCGATGCGCAACTGCTCCTCGACCAGGTCGATGCCGTGGATCAGCTCGGTGATCGGGTGCTCGACCTGCAGACGGGTGTTCATCTCGAGGAAGAAGAAGTCGCCGGTGGCCGGGTCGAGCAGGCACTCGACGGTGCCGGCGTTGCGATAGCCGACCGCCTCGCCGGCTTTGACCGCAGCCGCCAGCAGGCGTTCGCGCAGCTCGGGATCGACGGCGGGGCTCGGCGCCTCCTCGACCAGCTTCTGGTTGCGCCGCTGGACCGAGCACTCACGCTCGGACAGGGCGATCACCCGGCCGTCGGCGAGGCCGAGGATCTGCACCTCGACGTGGCGCACGCGCGGGAAGTACCGCTCCAGCAGGACGTCGCCGCTGCCGAACATCCGTTCCGCGAATGCGCGCACCTTGGCCAGCTCGGTGCGCAGCGCGGCTTCGTCGCCGGCGACGGCCATGCCCATGCCGCCACCGCCGGCCGCGGCCTTGACCATCACCGGGTAGCCGATGGTCGCAGCGGCCGCGACCGCCTCGTCCGCCGAGCCGACCGGATCTTGTGTGCCGGGCGCGACCGGAACGCCGGCCGCGGCCATCAGATTGCGCGCCTTGATCTTGTCGCCCATCGCGGCGATGGCGTCGGCGCCGGGGCCGACCCAGATCAGGCCATTGGCCTCGACCATCCGTGCGAAGTCGGCGTTCTCGCTCAGGAATCCGTAGCCGGGGTGGATGGCCTGGGCGCCGGTGTTCTTGGCGGCAGCCAGGATCGCTTCCGCGTTGCGGTAGCTCTCGGCCGGGTTGGCCGGGCCGACGCAGACCGCTTCGTCGGCTTCGAGAACGAAGGGCATACCCTCGTCGGCCTCGGAGTGCACCGCGACCGTCCGGATGCCGAGCCGCTTGGCGGTACGGATGATCCGGCGGGCGATCTCACCCCGGTTGGCGATGAGCAGCGAGTCGATCATCGTTGACCTTCTCTTCTTCCGTCGCCCGGTAGGGCGCGTCGTGAATGTCAGCCCGATGGGGCGTTTGTGGCGTTCGCCCGGGGGTGTGGGCGGGGTGTTACGCCGCCCCAAACGGGCAGGTAGTGCGCCGCCCGCAAAGGGCAGGTAGTGCGCCGCCCGCAAAGGGCAGGTAGTGCGCCGCCCGCAAGGGGCAGGTGGTGCGCCGCCCCAAACGGGCAGGTAGTGCGCCGCCTGGAAGGGGCGGGTCGTGCGGCGTAGGCGATGCGGCGGGGTCCCGGTTGGCCCGCGGCCGACGGGAAGGTCAGCGGCCGGTGAGGGCGTGCATGGTGGCCTCGCGCAGCAGCGCGGCCCGGCGGCGGCGGTCGACCTCGCCACCGAGGAACGGAGTGGAGTTCATCAGGCCGAACGCCGAGTGGGCGAGCACCCGCGCCTCGGCCGCGTCGAGCTCGGGGCGCAGCGTGGCCAGCACCCCCACCCATTCCTCGACATAGAGGCGCTGGAGGCGGCGGATCTGGCGGCGCGGCTCTTCCGGCAGGCGGTCGAGTTCGTGCAGATGCAGGGCGATGACGGCCGGGTTGGCCAGGGCGAACTCGACATGGAAGTCGATCAGGTCGGCCAGCGCGGCGCTCGCGTCGGCCGGATGCTGACCGACGCGCGTCTTACCGCCGTGCAGCAGGCTCTCGCTCACCGGGATCAGGGCGGCCACCAGCATCGCCTCTTTGCCGGCGAAGTGGTGATAGAGCGCCGGGCCGGTCACCCCCGCGGCCGAGCCGATGTCGTCCATCGACACGCCGTGGTAGCCACGGGCCGCGAACAGGCCCACCGCGATCTCGAGAATCTCGTCACGACGCGACCGCCGCCGGGGCGCGGGCGGGCCCGGACGATGCTGCTGATCAACCGTTGTCACGACGTCACTCTAACCCGCTGTCAAGCCTTCGCCTTAACGGGCGTTCAGGATGTGGAACGACCCTCCAGGGCGGCTCGCGCCTCGTCGTGAACCCGGACCGCGACCTCGCGGCTCGGCGCATCGGCGGGCATGCGCTCGATCAGCGCCCGCAGCAACGCCTCGGCCTCGGCCTCGTGACCGGCCCGGAACAGCGCCTCGCCCAGCATGCCCTCGATGCGGTCGGCCTGATCGGTGGCGCCGATCGCCCGCAGCCGCTCGGGAGCGCCGCGCAGATGTGGCAACGCCTCGGCATAGCAGCCCCGGGACATGAACAGGTTACCGGCCTCGAACGCGGTCATCGAACGTTGGAAGATCGCGTTGGGCTCGGCCGCCAGTTCGGCGGGCAACGTGTCGAACCTCTCAGCGATCAGCCGCAGCGCCTCTTCACCCCGCTCGGGCTGATCGGAGAAGTGCAGTGCGGCCACGCCCCGGCGCAGGGCCCGCAGCTCACCGATCAGGTCACCGGCCTCGTGCAGGGCGGAGGCGGCGGCGCGGAACGTGTCGGCCGCCTCGGCGTCGCGGTCCAGGTCGAAGAGCAGGCCGGCAGCTTCCTCGGCGATCTGGCCCCGGCCCGCCGGATTGTCGGCCAGCCGCTCGACGAGAGTGCGGTAGAGCGCAAGGGCGCCGTTCTTGTCGCCGATCGCCTGGTAGAGCCCGGCCAGCAGGTAGCGGGTGTTGTCGGCCGCGTCGTCGTCGCCGGACTTCTCGAAGAGGGCCAACGCCTCCTCGGCGACCTCGGCTCCCTCGACCGGGCGCTCGGCCAGGCGGTAGGCATTGGCGAGGTCGCTGCGCGCGTAGGCGCCGCCGGCTTCGTTGCCCGCCTCGGCACAGAGGGCCACCGCCTCGGCCAGGTCGGTGATCGCCTCGCCGGGCCGGCCCAGCTGCAGCAGCGCGTTGCCGCGCCCGACCCGGGCCGGCAGCGACCGGTCGGCGTCGCCGTCGGCGAGCACGGCGCTGAACGCCTCGACCTGCTCCGCCGGATCGTCGACGGTGTGGCCGTAGATCATGCCCGCCTCGGCCAGGCGCCGGGCCGGGCCGTTCGCACGGTAGAACTGCCAGGCCTCGCGGGCAGCGGCCAAGGCCTCGTCGTGGCGGTGCGAGGCCATGCGGCTGCGGGCGCGCAGCATCGCATGCAGGGCGACCAGGCGGGCGTCGCCGGTCTGAACAGCGCACTCGTCGCCGCGGTCACCCGCCTCGTTCGCCTCGTCCGGACGGTCTTTCATCAGGTGCAGGATCGACAGCCGGGCCCAGGCGTAGGCCTGCTCGCGCGGTCCGCCGTGCTGCTGCTGCCAGGTGACGTCGGCGCGGATCGGCTCTTCGTCGACCTCACCGCCCACGTAGCCCGCCGCCATCGCCATGCGGGCGCGCAGGGCACTGGCCTCGCCGTCGGCGCCGGCCCGGGCGAACAGTTCGAGCGCCCGCGGCCAGTGGTCGTTCTCGCCGCCGGCCGACCGCAGCCGATTGCCGAGCAGCAGTTCCCGCCGGGCCGCAAGCAGCGGATCAGAATGCCGCCGGCCATGACGCTGCGCGTCGGCCGGCTGCGGGTCGGCCAGCTGCGGTTTAGCCAGCTCGGGAAAGCGGACGTCCAGCGCCTCGAGGACGGCGTTCAATCCTGGGTCGTCGTCGGCGCGGTCGTACTGCTGGGCGAGATCGAGGAGCTGGGCGGCGTCGGCCTCGGCCGGCACCTCAGAGGGCGGCGCCGGAACGGCCGCGGGAACCGGCACGTAGGCCGGAGCCGGACGACGTGCGCTCGGCGAGAGCGTCAGGGCGGTTTCGTACGGCTGGGCGTTCAGCTTGGCCGCGATCGACCGGCTCTGGTGGTCGTTGCCGTTGCGCTGGTCGAACCGCCGGGCCAGCTCGGTGGCCCGGGCCGACAGCTCGGTGGCTAGTTCGACGGCGGCGATGTCGCCGTGCTCACGGCGGTGGATCACCGATTCGCCGCGCCCCCGCTCGGTGAGCCGGCGCAGCAGCATGGCGGCGTCGGACGAAAAATGCATCTCGGCGGCCGGGGAGGGCGCCTTGTCGAGCCAGTCGATGTGGCGCTGGAGGATCTCGAGGCCGCGATGCTCGTTGCCGGTGCGCGCGCAGAACGCCAGGTGGGTGCCGAGGTTCCACAGGTCGGCCAGGTTGCCCCGCTCGAGACGGTAGGAACGGCGGTGCGCGTCGGCCGCCTCGTCGGGCCGGCCGGTGCGCAGGTAGGCCACCATCAGCTCGCGCAGGATGCCCTGCGGCTGCTCGCTGCAGCTCAGCTCGCCGGCCAGCACGGGCTCGGCGGTGGCCACGACGTCGGACCATCGGCCGCGCTCGTTGTAGTAGGCGGCGACCGACGACGGGTCACAGCCGATGCAGTCGGAGAGGTCGTCGCGCGGCGCGGCCTGCCAGCGGGCGAACCACTCGTCGGCCCCGGCGGTGTCACCGACGTGGTCGGCGACCAGGTAGCGGTGCTTGTAGACGGCCTGCAGGCTGTGGCCGTCCTCCCGGTAGCGCCGCTCCATGTCGTCGAGCACGGCGTGGGTGCGGTCGAGCGCGATCTCGGGGAAGTTGAGCATCGCGTTGACCATGGTCTTGAAGTGCCAGAGCAGCGTGTGCTTGCCGTGCTCGTGATGCCGGCCGGGGTTGCGGTCGAAGTCGTTGAGGGTCCAGGCGAAGGTGACGAACGCCTTGGCCGGCTCGCCGCCGTAGGTGTAGGCGTTGGTCGCCAGCAGCCGCACCGTGAACGCGAGATGGGGGTCGTTGACCGTGTCGGCGTGCCGCATCACCTCTTCGACCAGAGCGATCTGGGCCGCGCCGTGCGGCATCGTGCGGGCCTGCTCGCAGAGTTCCCACAGCTCGTCGGCGGTTCTCATTTGTCCTCCCCCGGGACGGCCCGGTCGAGCAGGCCCATGAACGAGCTGGTGAGCAGGGCGGCGTCGGCCGGGCGGATCGGATGCCCGCCGAGCATGAGGGCCTGGCCGTAGAGCGATTCGACGGCCAGGCCGGCCAGATCGGGATCGGCGATCGCGGTGACCCGGCGGACCAGGGCGTTGCGGTGGTTGAGCACCAGCTGCGGGCGGTCGGTCGGCACCGTGCGCGACAGCGCGTCGAGCACGCCGCCCCACAGGTCGTCGGCGGCGTCGCGGCTGGCCGTGAACTGCTCGTTGAAGGCGGCGGCGCGGCTCACCAGATAGAGCGCCGGAACGGTCGCCGGGTCGAAGCCGCGCACCACGACCTCGCAGCCGAGCCGGTCGAGGCGGCGTTGGGCCACGGCCAGGAACGGGCGCAGCCGCAGCTCGGCCTCGGCGTCGACGGCCGAGAAGCGAGCCGCCACGTCGGCCGGCTCGAGCCGCTCGGCCCGCACCTCGGAATCCACTGTGGCCAGCCGCTCGACGAGATCGGCGTTGTAGACGATGCCGCCGTTGATCACGCCGAGGTCTTGGGCGGCAGCGACCGAGGCCAGCTGGCGGAACTCGTCGTCGCCGGCCGCGTAGCGCAGAACACCGTGTCTTTCCCGGAACTCGGCCAGGGTGAGATGGCCCAGATTGGTCTCGAGCGGCACCCATTGCTCGACCAGGCGCAGCATCTCGTCGTCGTGCAGAGCCAGCGCCTTGACGCCGAGATGGTGGATGGAGAGGAACTCGGCCAGGCGGCGCGGGTCGGTCGAGGCCAGCCGGACCAGCCAGCCGCGCAGCTGATCGGCGATCGCCTCGCGGGTGTCGGCGAGCAGGCCGTCGTCGTAGAGCGCCTCACGACTCGCGGTCGGCCGCAGCTCGGTGCTGTCGACCACGCAGCGGGCGAAGAACGCCCACTCGGGCAGCAGACCCTCGATGCTCTGAGCGAGCAGCATCCTCTTGAGATAGACGCGGTGACCGCCGCGGGCGGCCGGGTTGACGGGCGTCGGCAGCACGAACGCGACCCCGGTGAGGCCGGCCTCGGGCACGTCCAGCGGCACCACGTCGAGCGGGCGGAAACCGAAAACCTCTCTTGCGCGTACGCCGTGAGGTCGCCACCCGGCCACGGCAACGAACCCGTGGTGACGGCGACGTCGTCGACCTCGACCCGCACCGGAAGCAGCGAGCCGTACAGCTCGGCCAGCTCGCGCACCGTGGGGCCGGACAGAAGACCTTCGGCGCCGCGGCGCGCCACCAGCGTGACCGTCGTGCCGGGCTCACGATCGTCGCCGGGGGCGACCGAATAGCGGCCGTCGGAGAAGCCCTGCCACAGCACGGGCTCGGCGCCGGCCCGGCGGGTGTGCACCCGGATCTCGTCAGCCACCAGGAAGCAGGAGAGCAGGCCGATGCCGAACTGGCCGAGGAACTCGTGGCGGGCGAAGCCCAGCTCGTCGCGCTTGGAGCTGCGGCCGATGGTGGCGAGCAGCTCGTGCACCTGCGCCTCGGTCAGGCCGATGCCGTTGTCGCTGACGCGCAGCCGGCCGGGGCCGGTGGTGATCGAGACCAGGCCGCGCACCTCGGCCGCGGTGATCGCGTCGACCGCGTTCTGCAGCAGCTCGCGGACATAGACCCGCGGGCTCGCGTAGAGGTGGTGGCTCAGGAGATCGACGATGCCACGGAGATCGACCTGGAACGTGTTGCTCACGGCGGAGAAGGTACCGCGAACGACCGACAAAAACGGGGCCGGTCTTGATCTTCACCGGATCAGACCCGCCCCGCTTCGCTCGGGCTACGTCAGCTCAGGCCGCCGGGCTCGGAGCCCTTCGCGATCGGGGCCCGGACGAGGTTGCCCCACTCCGTCCACGAGCCGTCGTAGTTGCGCACCTGGGGATAACCCATCAAATGGTGCAGCACGAACCAGGTGTGGCTCGACCGCTCCCCGATCCGGCAGTAGGCGATGATGTCGTCGCCCGACTCCAGCCCCAGCTCGTCGCGGTAGATCTTGACGAGTTCGTCGGCCGGCTTGAACGTGCCGTCCTCGTTGGCCGCCGACTTCCACGGCTTGCTGACCGCGCCCGGGATGTGACCGCCACGCAGCGCGCCCTCCTGGGGATAGGCCTCCATGTGGGTCAGCTCGCCCGTGTATTCCTGCGGGGAGCGGACGTCGACCAGCGGGCGGCCACTGCTGATGTGCCCCATGACCTGATCGCGGAAGGCCCGGATCTCGGCGTCGTTGCGTACCGGAACGGGGTATTTCGCGGCCGGCCGCTCGGTGCGCTCGCGGGTCAGCGTCCGCCCCTCGGCCGCCCACTTCTGCCGCCCGCCGTCGAGCAGGCGCACGTCACGGTGGCCGAAGAGGCTGAAGACCCAGAGGGCGTACGAGGCCCACCAGTTGAAATTGTCGCCGTAGAAGACGATCGTGTCGTCGCGGCCGATGCCCTTGGCCTCGCACAACGCGGCGAAGGCGGTCGGGTCGAGATAGTCGCGGGTGAGCTGGTCGTTGAGCTCGAGGTGCCAGTCGACCTTGACCGCGCCGGGGATGTGCCCGGTGTCGTAGAGAAGCACGTCCTCGTCCGACTCGACCACGACCAGGCCCGGGGTGTCGAGATGGGCGGCGAGCCACTCGGTGGTGACGAGCTTGTCGGGGTGGGCGTACGCCTGCAGTGCGGGCGCCGGATCATTCTCAACAGACATGTCTGCCACGCTAACCCTTTATTCGGTCATCCCGATCGGCATGAGCTCGGGTCGCTTCGGGGTCACCAGTTCGCCGGACGAGTGGCCCAGCAGATGACGGCCCACCCAGGGCGCCAGGTGCTCGCGGGCCCAGCGCAGGTCGGCGCTGCGGGCCAGCAACCACGGGGTGGGCTCGGGCGCGGGCGGCACCAGCATCCAGTCCTCGGTCACGCCGACGCCGAGCACGTTCAGCACCTGGCCGGCGACCCGGCGGTGCCCCGCGGGCGAGAGATGCAGCCGGTCGGCCGACCACATGTGCGGGTGGCGGAAGGCATCGTCGGCGAACAGGTCGACGAGGTGGCAGCCGTGGCGCCGGGCGATGGAGCGGGCGCCGTCGTTGAGCACGGCCGCACGCCGCCCGAGGATGGCCGGCAGGTTCACGGTCACGTCGGCGAACCGGAAGAGGAGCACGTCGGCGCCGGTGTCGCGCACTCGTCGCACCACTGCGTCAAGCCCCCGGACGAGGGCGTGCGGGTCCACCCGTACGCGCAGGGCGTCGTTCCCCCCGGCGGCGATGCTGACCAGGTCGGGCCGCATGGCCAGCGTCGGCGACAACTGTTCGTCCACGATCTGGTGCATCACCTTGCCCCGGACGGCCAGGTTGGCGTACCCGAAATCCGGCCCCGAATCGACGGCCAGCCGGGTGGCGACCAGATCGGCCCAGCCCCGGAACGTTCCGTCCGGGTAGGCGTCGTTCAGGCCCTCGGTGAAGCTGTCCCCCATAGCAACGAAGCTGCGCCAAGCCATCGTCGCCCCCTTAACGTGCGATCAAGTTTGCTCGTGAAGACACATAAGCACCGAATGGAAGTCACCGGTAGCGTGATGATGGCGACACCCCGTTAATGGACTGCTTTCGGCAGTGATCCTCCCTACGCTGCTTCGCATGCTGCTGCGAATGTCCACCTTGCTGCTCCGGACACTGCGCGAGGAGCCGGCGGACGCTGAGGTGCCGAGCCATCGGCTGCTGCTGCGCGCCGGTTATGTCCGCCGCGCCGCACCGGGTGGCTACACGTGGCTCCCGCTCGGCAAGCTCGTCCTCGACCGGGTCACCGCGATCGTGCGGGCGGAGATGCTCGCCGTCGGCGGGCAGGAGGTGTCGTTCCCGGCGCTGCTGCCGCGGGAGCCCTACGACGTCAGCAACCGCTGGACCGAGTACGGCGACGACATCTTCACGCTCAAGGACAGGCGCGGCTCCGACTACCTGCTCGCGCCCACCCACGAGGAGATGTTCACCCTGCTGGTGCAGGAGATGACCACCTCGTACCGCGACTTCCCGCTGGTGCTGTTCCAGGTGCAGACGAAGTACCGCGACGAGGCCCGGCCGCGGGGCGGGCTGCTGCGCGGCCGCGAGTTCCTGATGAAGGACGCGTACTCGTTCACACTGACCGACGAAGGGCTGGTGGCCTCGTACGAGTCGATCCGCGCCGCCTACCAGCGCACCTTCGCCCGGCTGGGGCTGTCGCACACGATCGTCTCGGCGATGTCGGGCGCGATGGGCGGTTCGGCGTCCGAGGAGTTCCTCGCCACAGCCGAGGTGGGCGAGGACACATTCGTCGGCTGCACGTCCTGCGACTACGCCGCCAACACCGAGGCCGTGGTCACGCCGGCCCCGCCGGCCACGACCACCGCCGCGCCGCCGCTCGAGGTGCACGACACCCCCGACACCCCGACCATCGCGTCGCTGGTCGAGCTGGCCAACGCCCGCGCACTCGGTGGCCGCACCGACTGGACGGCTGCCGACACGCTCAAGAACGTGGTGGTCACCGTGCACCACCCCGGCGCCGGCCACGAGGTGCTGGTGATCGGCGTGCCCGGCGACCGCGAGGTCGACCTCAAGCGGCTCGACGCCGCCTTGGCCCCGGCCACGGCCACCCTCTTCGACGACTTCGCCGGGCGTCCCGATCTGGTCAAGGGCTACATCGGCCCGCAGGGCAGCAAGGCCCGCTACCTGGCCGACCCGCGGGTCGCGCCCGGCACGTCCTGGCTGACCGGCGCCAACGAGCCGGGGCGGCACGCGGTCAACGTCGTGGCCGGTCGCGACTTCACGCCCGACGGCACGATCGAGGCAGCGGTTGTGCTGGCCGGCGATCCGTGCCCGGCCTGCGGCGCCGGCACGCTGACCATGCGGCGGGGCATCGAGATCGGGCACATCTTCCAGTTGGGCCGCCGCTACACCGACGCGTTCAAGGTCGACGTGCTGGGAGCGGACGGCAAGCCGGTACGGCCGACCATGGGTTCGTACGGGATCGGGGTGTCCCGGGCAGTGGCCGCGATCGCCGAACAGCACAACGATGAGCGCGGCCTGCTCTGGCCGGACGAGGTGGCGCCGGCCGACGTGCACATCGTCGCGGCCGGCAAGGACGGTCAGGTCGAGGCCGCCCTCGTGCTCGCGGGCGAGCTGGTCGCGGCCGGGCTGCGCGTGCTCGTCGACGACCGCCCGAACGTCTCGGCCGGCGTCAAGTTCACCGACGCCGAGTTGATCGGCATCGCTCGGTCCGTCGTCCTCGGGCGCCGGCTGAACGAGGGATATGCCGAAATTCGCGACCGCCGCACCGGGGAACGGAACGACGTACCCGTCACGGACATACCAGGTGTAATCACTGCTTCACTCGGGTAACGCCAGTACCAACGGGAGGTGAGCGCATGTCCAGGTCGGCAGTCGCCGAGGTGATGACCCGGCAGGTGGTTTACCTGCCCGAGGCGACGATGCTCGACGAGGCCGCGCAGGTGATGCGTGACCGCGGCATCGGCGACGTCGTGGTGACCCGGGGCCCGACCATGGTCGGGGTGATCACCGACCGGGACATCGTGGTCCGGGCCATCGCCGAGAACCTGCCGCCGACCTCGACCAGCCTGGGCGACATCACCTCGCACGAGCTCATCATGGTGGAGCAGTCGGCCACCATCGACGAGGCCGTGCAGGCCATGCGCGAGCGGGGTGTCCGCCGGCTGCTGGTCTGTGATGCCGATCGCAAGGTCGTCGGCATCCTGAGCCTCAGCGACGTGGCGCTCCGGCCGACGTCCACAGCCGCCTGACCGCGCGCGTTAGGGTCGGTGGCGTGACCGACATGCCCCCGAATCTCGCCGAGATCGTCGATGAGTTCGCCTCGGCGCCGCGCGAGCTGGTGCTCGAGATGCTGCTCGAGTTCGCCGACTCCATGCCGCCACTCCCGGCCGACCTGGCCGCGCACGACGGCATGGAGCAGGTGCCGGAATGTCAGACGCAGTTCTTCCTTAAGGCCGTGGTGCGACCGGACGACACGGTCGAGACTTTTTTCGACTGCCCGCCCGAGGCGCCGACGACACGAGCCTTCGCCGGCATCCTGGCTGAGGGCCTCGAGGGCGCCTCCACCGCCGAGATCCTGGCCGTGCCCGACGATCTCTACGCCCGGATGGGCCTGGCCCAGACGATCAGCCCGCTGCGCATCCGCGGCGGCTCCGCGATCCTCGCGCGACTGAAGCGCCAGGTCGCGGCCCAGGTGGCATGATCATGGACCTTCAGGTGTGGTCGGATGTCGTCTGCCCGTGGTGCTATCTCGGCCCGGCGACGGCTCGACGCGGCGCTCGCCCGGTACTCCGGCGAGGTCACCGTGACATACCGGGCCTTCCAGCTCGACCCTTCGCCCGTGCCGCCCGGCCTGCCGATCAAGCAGGCGATGGCCGCCAAGTTCGGCGATCCGGCCCGGACCGACCAGATGCTCGCGCACGTCACCGCCCTCGCCGCCGGCGAGGGCCTGCGTCTCGACTACGACCGGGCGATCGCCGCGAACACCTTCGACAGTCACCGGTTGATCGCGTGGGCCGCCGGCCAGGGTCGTCAGGCCGAGATGCTGGACGCCCTTCAACGGGCCCACTTCACCGACGGCCTCGACGTCGGGTCCCCCGCGGTGCTCGTGTCGGTGGCCGGTGCGATCGGCCTGAACGCGACAGCGGCGGCGGCGTACCTGCGGTCCGAGGCGGGCACGACCGCGGTCGAGGCCGATCTGGCCGAGGCTCGCGAGCTGGGCATCTCCAGCGTCCCGTTCTTCCTGGCCGACGGGAAGTACGCGCTTCAGGGCGCTCAGGAGGCCGCGACTCTGGTCGAGGCTTTCGAAGAGATCGCGCGGCGGGAGGCTGTCGACGTCGGTCTATGACGTTTCACGTGAAACGTCAATCGACGAGCCGGGCCAGATCTTCGATCACCTCGGCGCCCGGCAGCGCACCCAGGGCTGGGCCGGCGATGGCGATCTTGCTGTGTCGCACGCCCGAGCCGACGATCACGTGGGGCGTGGCCGCCACTCGCGCATCGACGAGGATCGGCCAATCGGCGGGCAGGCCGATCGGGGTGATCCCGCCGTACTCCATGCCGGTCAGGCGGACCGCCTCGTCAATCGGGGCGAAGCTGCACTTGCGCACGTCCAGGCGCTTGCGGACCACGCCGTTCACGTCGGCCCGGGTCGTGGCGAGCACGATGCAGGCCGCGTACCGAACGACGTCGCCCCGTTTACCGGCGACGATCACGCAGTTGGCCGAGACGTCCAGGCCCACGTCGTACGCCTCGCAGAACGCCGCCGTGTCGGCCAGCCCCGGGTCGATCGGGGCCACGAGAACCTGGTCGGCGTCGATCGGCGCGTCCTCGGGCCAGACGGCGAGGGCCTTCGCCACCGGGTCGGCCAGCAGATCGGAGCGGGACTGGGCGGGCTCAAGTTTCAGACTTCCCATCACGCCCGCCATCCTGTCACGTCCATCTTCCTCAGAAATCGGGCGCGGCTGCCGACCGTCAGAGGGTGTGAGGGAGAGACGCGATGGACGGGTCGGGACCGTCAGTGGGCTGGCGCTGCTGGCCGGCGGGACGGCCATGGCGGCATCGGTCGGCGGCGAACACCAGTCGCTGTCCGCGACGCTGCTGCTGGGCGTCCTTGCCCTGGTTCTCGGCCACTCCCTGATCGAGGAGATCAAGCGTCAGGCCCGCCGCGCCTCAGCCGGCTGGACCCGGAAGGACACGACCAACGCCGTTCTTCTCGGCCTCTGGACCGAGTCGGCGCTGGCGGTGAGCATCCTGCTGCTCGACACTGTGCCCACGCGCGCTGTCGGCCTTGCCTTGGCCGCGTCGTACGCGGCTGCCTGCGGCTACTTCGTCACCGAGCGCCGCCGGGCGATTGCCACGGTGGCCGCTGAGGCTTCTTCACCGGATGGCGTTGTGCCGCACCACCGCCACCCCGGCCATGTGGAATCGGCCCCGCTGGCGGCCACGGACGAGATCAGGTCGGCAGGACCACGATGATCGGCGGCACCGGGACGCCACCGTTGGTCTCGGTCGGCAACTCGGGCGCCGGCAGCCAGTCGAGGCCCAGCATCTCAGGCCCGGAACCGTCGTCGAGGCCGATGCGCGGCTCGCCGTCGGCCACGGTCACCGAGAACACCGAAGTCATGCCGGACGGGTACGGCATCTCGAGCACGTAGCGGGCGTCGCTGACCACCAGGCCTGTCTCTTCGAACACCTCCCGCCGTACGGCTTCCTCAGCGGTCTCGCCGGGTTGCAGGCCGCCGCCCGGCAAGGTCCACCACTCACCGCCACCGGACCGTCGGCTGCGCTCATGCACCATCAGTACACGCCCGTCCCGCACGATCACGGCGGCGGCCCGTTTTCGTTCGCTCACGTGACGCAGGCTAACCGGCTCCCCGCCGGTTCCGCATGCCACCTTCCGGCACTGTGGATAACGTCCGCATTCGTGCCCTCGCAAGGGCTCCCGGACTGACCAATGAGGACAAATCGATGACCGAAACCGATCAGACGGCGTAGTCACTACGCGTGGGCGGCATGTTCGCCACACCGTCACGGTGATCCTTCACGGCAAGAATCTGATTGACCCCGATGCGGGCCTGTTCGAACGCAAGGGCCGACGCCGCCATGTAGAGCCGCCACACCCGCGCCCGGCCCGGGCTCGTCAGCTCCACCGCCGCCGGCCAGTTCGCTTCCAGGTTCGTGACCCAGGCCCGCAGGGTGCGACCGTAGTGCTCGCGCAGCATGTGGACGTCACGCACTTCGAAACCGGCCTGCTCGAGCAGCGTCACCGTCGTGCCGGCCGGAGCCAGTTCGCCGTCCGGGAAGACGTACGCGTCGATGAAGCTGCGCGCCTGATGCGGCTGCTTCGGCGGCAGGTGCAGGCGCGAGATCTGGTGGTTGAGCAGCCGACCGCCCGGCTTGAGCTGGGCGTACAGGATCGCGGCGTACTCCGCGTAGGGCTCCGTGCCGACATGCTCGGCCATGCCGACACTCGAGATGGCGTCGTACGGGCCGTCGTCGAGGTCGCGGTAGTCCTCGACCCGGATCTCCACCTGGCCGGTGAGCCCCGCCTCGGCGACCTGCTTGCGGGCGAACTCGGCCTGTTCGGTCGAGAGGGTGATGCCCACGACCTGAACGCCGTATTCGCGGGCGGCGTGGATGGCCAGGCTGCCCCAGCCGCAGCCGACGTCGAGCAACCGCTGGCCGGCCTTCAGACCCAGCTTGCGGCAGATCAGGTCGAGCTTGTCGCGCTGAGCGTCAGCCAGCCCGTAGCCGGGAGCGTCGGACAGCCAGTAGGCGCACGAATAGACCATGCTCGGGCCGAGAACAAGACGGTAGAAATCGTTGCCGACGTCGTAGTGGTGGCTGATCGCCTGCCGGTCACGGCGCCTGCTGTGCCGGGCGCCGGCGACGACCATCTCCTCCGGTGGGGGCTTGGGCTGGGTGCCCAGCACGCCGAGGCGCACGAGGTCGCCCGCCACGTGCCGAATCGGGACGTCCCTGATGTCAGGCGCCCGCCAGAGCAGCGCGGCCAGGCGGTTGAGGGCGTCGTAGAGGTCACCCTCGACGTCGACCTCGCCGGCGATGTACGCCCGGGCCAGGCCCAGCTGGTTGGGCTGCCACATCAGCCGGCGCAGGGCGCGGCGGTGCCGGATGACCAGCACCGGCGCGTCGGCCGGACCGGCCGACGAGCCGTCCCACGCCCGGATGCGTACGGGCAGTGGGGTCTGCAGGAGTGCTTCGAGAACGCTCTGAAGCTTCGAAGCGGTGGTCTGGTGAGGGATGGTGGTCGGCATCGGTACCTCCCGGGCGCAGCATCGCGCAACCGAATCATGGAACCGATTCACTATCCGCCCGACGCGGCCAGTTACATAAGACCATTTTATAGTTTTGTGATCGAGGACTCACACTGCGCGCATGACCCGCTCGAGACTGGTCAGACGCAGGGGTCGAGCCTGGTCACGACGGCTTTCCGCGAAGTCGTCGAGTACAGCCCGGCGCTCCCTTTCGGACAGTACGCCCGCGAACGGCGAAGCGGAACGCAGTCGCACCGCGTATCGGGCGGGCGACGTCAGCGCCTCGACCACAGCTGCGGGCTCCCCGGCCAGCAGAACCTCCCACCGCTCCAGCCATTCCCACTCCGCGCCGCCCGGGTGGAGGCGGCGCAGCCGGCGCAGATTGATCTCGGCTATGGCCAGCACCGCCGACGGCTGGGCCGTGTAGCGGGCGGCGATCGCTTGGTGCAGCCACAACTGCTCCAACTCGGCCCGGGTCAGCACTGGGTGGATCAGCGCCTCGACATCAGCGCGTCGCACCCGCCGATGCGAGCCGACGCTGACGTACGGCAGAAGCCCGCGCGCACAGAGATCGAGCACCCGGCGCCGGGGGAACCGGAGCAGGATCGCGGCCTCACCGATGGTGAGCAAATCGGTCGTGCGGATCGTCACACGTGGATGCTGGCCCGCCCCGCCGCGCCATGCAACAACCGAACGGCCATTGACTCTTTCACTGACCGGTTGGCGCCGTGCTGAACAGATAGGTGCGCTTCTGCAGCCCGGCCAGATCCAGCGGAACCCCGGTAAGCCGCTCAGCCAGCGCAAACCCCGCCTCGACGCCGCCACCACCGACGGCCGTGATCAGCGGTGCCAGCTCAGCGGCTCGCCGGCCCGACGCGGGCGCGTCCGACATCGGGTCGAATTCGAGTTGGACGGCCTCGTCATCCAGCAGGAGGAACCGCCCGCTGCCGTCGGCCGCCCGATACAGGCAGACCACCGTCGTCCCCGCCGACAACGCCCGCAGCAACTCGTCCGCGGTCCCCAGCTGCCCGTTGTCCTCGACAACCAACGACCACGAGTCATCGAGCCGAGACACCCCGAAGTACCGCTTCCCGCTGCTGACGCGCTCGCCGTTCCCCGCCCCCACCATCTGCTGCCACCCGATGCGCTCGAGCTCGTCGGCCCCCATGCGCTTCAGAACCTGAGCCGGCCGCACCCCCCGCACCCAGACGAAACAGAACCCCTTGGCCAGGTCACCGACGGAACGAAACCAGCCGTAGTCCCCCGCCACAGCCAAACGCCCACCAGCACCCAACGAGGATCCGCTGGAAGCAGACGCACCCGACGACGAAGACGTACCCAACGGCGCAGAGGCACCGGACGATGCAGACGGCAACCCAGAACCCGCAGGCTCCCCCGCCCGCGAACAGCCCGCGAGGAGCCCCGCAACCACCAGCCCAAACATCCCCCGACGCCGCACGGCGCCCAGTAGATCAAACGCCCCGTCCGAAACACAAAAAATCCCCCCGGCTCCGGCCGGAGGGATTCATTTTTCGCTGTGGAGCCCAGGGGACTTGAACCCCTAACCCCCGCCTTGCAAAGGCGGTGCTCTGCCAGTTGAGCTAGGGCCCCCAACACCCACCCTCAGCGAAGGTCAGGCGCCGTGGTCGCCTCGTGCCAAAGCGCCCGCTCATCGCTGGAGGCCTTGACCTTCTTGAACACCAGAGTAGCCGCGCCAACAACAGCAGCCACAACCAAAAGCTTCTTAATCACGCCAACCCCCAAGCTTCCCGGTTCGGCCCCCACCGCAACCGCTGAGCCCGACCGCCCACGCCGGCGTGCCCACCGCACCGCGGGGTTTCGGGGGCTCACCCCCTATGTGACACATCCCCACCGCAACCGGAGCGCCGATAGCGCCCACCGCACCGCAAGGTCCAGGGGCTAACCCCCTGCGTAGTACATCCCCACAGTAACCAGGCACTAATCGCACCCACCGCACCATGGGGTTTCAGGGGCTAACCCCTGCGTAGTACATCCCCACCGCAACCAGGCACTAATCGCACCCACCGCACCGTGGGGTTTCAGGGGGCTCGGCCCCCTGAGAAGGCATAACGGGGAACCAAGGTCCGCGCTTTCTGCGGACAGGGTTCCCCGTTTCCCGTGGGGCTAGCTGGAATCGAACCAGCGACCTCAGAGTTATCAGCTCTGCGCTCTAACCGACTGAGCTATAGCCCCTCAAGTGCGACACCGAAGGTTACCGCACCGGGTTGGGAGCCACCAAAACGGGGGTGGCTCCCTTCGCCCCTACTTCCTTGCTCAGTCCCGCTCGGCGAGGGTCAGCTCGACCCCGCCCACCAGGTCGGCGCACACGTTGTAGATGAAAGCGCCCAGCGTGGCCAATGCGGTGAACAGCACGACGTTGACGGCGCCGATCAGCATCGACGTGCCGATGACGCCCCAGGCGGTGATCTGGAATCCACCGCTGGAGCCCGTGCTCTCGTTGCCGGTGGCGGTCACGAGCTCCTTGAGGCTGGTGTTGACCTCGCCCCAGACACCCATGGCGTCGAGGGCTAGGTAGAGCACCGAGGTGGCCACGACCACAACGATGAACAGCACCACAGACACAGCGAACGAGAACTTCATCACGGACCAGGGATCGATCCGCTTGAGGTTGAGCCGGGCACGCCGCGGGCCGCGGGCGGCCGCCGACGACACCGTGGAGCGCGCCGAGCGGACGACCTCGGTCACCCGGGCCGCGCCGACCGCGGCCGAGCCGCTGGCCGGGGCTGCGCCCTTCGCGTTGCCGCTGCCGCCGGGCGTGCCGCCGGGCCGCTGCTGCGGTCCGGTGCCGGGCTTGCCGCCGGCCGGTGGCACGCTGACCCGGCCCGAGCTGCTGCCGGGGGCGGCGCCCTTGCCCTTGGTGACGGTCGGCACGCTGGCCGAGCCCTTCACCGCCGGGCCGGGGCGCTTGTCGGCGCCGTCCTGGTCGGCGGCCGGCTCACCGGGCGGCGGGGCCATGCCCGGCGCCCGGGTGAACTTGGGCCCGGTCGGCGATTCGGCGGAGGCGGCACCACGGGCCGCTGCGTCGCGTCCGTTCGGGGCGGCGCCGTCTTTCTTGCCCGCCTCGTTCGGAGTCGACGAGCTCCCCGTGGCCCCCGACTTCGCCTGTGTCTCCGGCATCAACTAGTCCTGTTCGTCAGGCTCGTCGGCATTGCGAGCAAGCGCCACGATGGTTACACCTTCTGGGAGGTCCATCAGCTTGACCCCCATTGTGTTCCGATCCCGTGTGCGCCGTACAGGCTTCACGGGAGTCCGGATGACACCACCATTGCTGGTGATGGCAAATAGTTCATCCTCCGGGTCGATCACGAGAGCCCCCACCAGTCCACCACGGCGTTCCGTGATCTTCGCGGTGAGGACGCCCTTGCCGCCCCGGCCCTGCACGGGATACTCCTCGATCGGCGTCCGCTTCGCATACCCGCCGTTGGTGGCGACCAACACATCCAGACCCTCCCGAACCACTTCCATGGCCAGGAGCTCGTCTTCGCCGGTGAAGCGCATGCCGATGACGCCCGAGGTGGCCCTACCCATAGGACGCAGCGCATCATCGGTTGCGTTGAATCGGATCGCCTGGGCGTGCTTGGAGACCATCAGAAGATCGTTCTCCGGTGCCACCAGGGCAGCGCCCACCAACTCGTCGTCCTCCCGCAGGTTGATGGCGATGATGCCACCGCTGCGGTTGGAGTCAAATTCCTCGAGCCGGGTCTTCTTCACGAGACCATTCTTGGTGGCGAGCACAAGGTACGGCGCGACCTGGTAATTCGGGATCTGGATGACCTGGGCGATGTGCTCGTCGGGCTGGAACGCCAGCAGGTTCGCGACGTGCTGACCCTTGGCCACGCGGGCCGCTTCCGGCAGCTCGTACGCCTTGGCCCGGTAGACCCGGCCCTTGTTGGTGAAGAACAGCATCCAGTCATGGGTGGAGATCACGAAGAAGTGCGACACGATGTCGTCCTGCCGCAGCGTAGCGCCGCTGACGCCCTTGCCGCCGCGCCGCTGTGAGCGGTACAGATCGACCTTGGTGCGCTTCGCGTAACCAGTTCGTGTGATCGTCACCACAACGTCCTCGCGCGTGATGAGGTCCTCCATGGAGACCTCGCCATCGAACGGGATGATTTGGGTGCGCCGGTCGTCGCCGAACTTCTGCACGATCTCGCCGAGTTCCTCGGAGACAATCGCCCGCTGCCGCTCCGGCTTGGCCAGGATGTCCTTCAGGTCGGCGATCTCAATCTCGATCTTCGCCAGCTCGTCGACGATCTTCTGCCGTTCCAGGGCGGCCAGACGACGGAGCTGCATGTCGAGGATCGCGCCGGCCTGCACCTCGTCGATGTCGAGGAGCTGGATCAGGCCCGAGCGGGCGTCCTCCACCGTGGGCGAGCGCCGGATCAGGGCGATGACCTCGTCGAGGGCGTCGAGCGCCTTGACCAGACCGCGCAGGATGTGCGCGCGCTCCTCAGCCTTGCGCAGGCGGTACGCGGTCCGCCGGCGGATGACCTCGATCTGGTGCTCGACGTAGTAGAGGATGAACTGGGCCAGGTTGAGCGTGCGGGGCACGCCGTCGACCAACGCCAGCATGTTGGCGCCGAACGTCTCCTGCAGCTGGGTGTGCTTGTAGAGGTTGTTCAGCACGACCTTGGCGACCGCGTCCCGCTTGAGGACGAGGATCAACCGCATGCCGGTACGACCGGAGGACTCGTCACGGATGTCGGCGATCCCGGTGAGCTTGCCCTCCTTGACCAGCTCGGCCACCCGCTCGGCGAGGTTGTCCGGGTTGACCTGGTACGGCAGCTCGGTGACGACGAGGCAGGGGCGCCCACGAGCGTCCTCCTCGACCTCGACCACGGCCCGCATCCGGATCGAGCCCCGGCCCGTGCGGTACGCGTCCTGGATCGCCTGCTGACCGACGATCAGGCCGTAGGTCGGGAAATCCGGGCCCTTGACGATCTCGAGCAGCGCCTCGAGGGCGGTGGCCTCGTCGGCCTCCGGGTGGTCGAGCACCCACTGCACGGCGGCGGCGATCTCCCGCAGGTTGTGCGGCGGGATCTTGGTGGCCATGCCGACGGCGATGCCCTCGGAGCCGTTGACCAGCAGGTTGGGGAACCGGGCGGGCAGGATCGTCGGCTCCTGGGTACGGCCGTCGTAGTTGTCCTGCATGTCGACGGTGTCCTCGTCGATGTCCCGCAGCATCTCCATGGCGAGAGGCGAGAGCTTCGACTCGGTGTACCGCATGGCGGCCGGCGGGTCGTTACCGGGCGAGCCGAAGTTGCCGTTGCCGTCGATGAGCCGGTAGCGCAACGACCACGGCTGGCCCATGCGCACCAGGGCGTCGTAGATCGACGAGTCGCCGTGCGGGTGGTAGTTGCCCATCACGTCGCCGACGACGCGCGCGCACTTGACGTAGCCGCGGTCCGGACGGAAGCCGGAGTCGTACATCGCGTAGAGGATCTTGCGGTGCACCGGCTTGAGGCCGTCGCGGACGTCGGGCAGCGCACGGCCCACGATCACGCTCATCGCGTAGTCGAGGTAGGAGCGCTGCATCTCGACCTCGAGGCCGACGGGCTCGACCCGCTGGGCCACGCTGCCGGTGTCCGGAGCCTCGTCGCCGTCGGGCGTCTCGGGAGTGTCAGTCACTGTTAACCCTTACTCAAGGTGAAACCAGACATGTACGGCGAAAATACGCATCCTGCTGTGGATAACGTTGTGGAAAGCCCGGAGACGCTGTGGATACAGCTCCCCCGGGCGGCCATCTAGATGTCGAGGAACCGCACGTCCTTGGCGTTGCGCTGGATGAACGAGCGCCGCGCCTCGACGTCCTCACCCATCAGCACGCTGAAGAGCTCGTCGGCCACGGCAGCGTCGTCGAGCGTCACCTGGCGTAGCGTCCGGGTGGCCGGGTCCATCGTCGTGTCCCACAGTTCCTGGAAGTTCATCTCGCCGAGACCCTTGAACCGCTGGATGTCGTCCGGCTTGGCGTTCGCCTTCTTCTGCTGGCGCAGCGCGATCAGGCCGTCCCGCTCCCGGTCGGAGTAGGCGTACTGCGCGTCGTCGCCCCGCTTGTTCCACTTGATCTTGTAGAGCGGCGGTGCGGCCAGGTAGACGTGACCCATCTCGACCAGCGGCCGCATGAAGCGGAACAGCAGGGTGAGCAGCAGCGTCTGGATGTGCTGGCCGTCGACGTCGGCGTCGGCCATCAGCACGATCTTGTGATAGCGCAGCTTGGCCACGTCGAAGTCCTCGTGGATGCCGGTGCCGAGCGCGGTGATCAGCGCCTGGACCTCGTTGTTCTTCAGCACCCGGTCGATCCGGGCCTTCTCGACGTTCAAGATCTTGCCGCGGATCGGCAGGATGGCCTGGATGCGGCTGTTGCGACCCTGCTTGGCCGAGCCGCCGGCGGAGTCACCCTCGACGATGAACAGCTCGGACTCGCGCGGGTCGGTCGACTGGCAGTCGGCCAGCTTGCCCGGCATCGAGCCCGACTCGAGCAGCGACTTGCGCCGGGCCAGCTTGCGCGCCTGCTGCGCGGCGATGCGGGCCCGGGCGGCCTGGTCGGCCTTGGTGATGATCTGCTTGGCCTCGGCCGGGTTGCGGTCGAACCAGTCGGCCAACTGCTCGTTGGCGACCCGCTGCACGAAGCTCTTCATGTCGGTGTTGCCGAGCTTCGTCTTGGTCTGGCCCTCGAACTGCGGGTTGGCCAGGGTCACCGAGATGATCGCGGCCAGACCCTCGCGGATGTCCTCACCGGAGAGGTTCTGATCGCCCTTGAGCAGCTTCTTGTCTTTGCCGTAGCGGTTGACGACACCGGTCAGCGCAGCCCGGAAGCCCTCTTCGTGGGTGCCACCCTCGTGGGTGTTGATGCGGTTGGCGAAGGTGTAGACCGACTCGCCGTACGACTCGTTCCACTGCATGGCGATCTCGACCGCCATGCGGGCCTCGTTGTCCTCGGCCTGGAACTCGACCACCGTCTTGTGGATCGGATTCTTGGTGGCGTTGAGGTGGCGCACGAAGTCGGCGATGCCGTTCTCGTACATGAAGGTGACCGTGCGCGGCTCGCCGTTCTCGTCGGCGTGCTCGACCCGCAGATCGGTGAGCTTGATGGTGAGACCCCGGTTGAGGAAGGCCATTTCCTGCAGGCGGCGGTAGATCGTCTGCCAGTCGAACTCGACCGTCTCGAAGACCGTCGGGTCGGGCCAGAACTGCACCATGGAGCCGGTCTTGTCGGTGGTCTCGCCCTTCTCGAGCGGACCCGGCTTGGAGGCGGTGTAGTGCTGCCGCCACACGTTGCCGGACTTGTTGATCTCCACGAACATCTTGCTGGAGAGCGCGTTCACGACCGACACGCCGACGCCGTGCAGACCACCGGAGACCGCGTACGCCTTGTTGTCGAACTTGCCGCCCGCGTGCAGCACGGTCAGCGCGACCTCGACGCCCGGCTTCTTGAGCTTGGGGTGCAGGTCGACCGGGAAACCACGGCCGTTGTCGGTGACCGACACGCCGCCGTCGGCCAGCAGCACCACGTCGATCGTGTCGCAGTAGCCGGCGAGGGCCTCGTCGACTGCGTTGTCGACGACCTCCCAGACCAGGTGGTGCAGACCCCGCTCGCCGGTGGAGCCGATGTACATGCCCGGGCGCTTACGGACAGCCTCGAGCCCCTCCAGGACGGTAATCGACTCGGCGCCGTACTCCTGCTTGTTCTCTGCCACCCTCGGCCACTTTCTCGCGCCAGGCCCCGGAGGGCCCTGCACGGGGACGGCGGGCATGCCGGCGGTCGGAAGGCAGGGTGAGCCACAGATGACAACCCGCGAGGAAGGAGCGGACCACCGGTGGAACCGTGCTCGCCGGTCGCCGCGGCAGGCCCGCGGATCGTGATCGGCTGGAAAAACCGCGTAGCGTGACGACAGCAGTCCGTTTCGTCCACGAGGACGCCAAACCGCAACCGTTGCGCAGAGGTTTTCCCGGTCTTCATCGATTCTACTCCGCTGAAGCGAGTTGGCGAGGGTCCGGCACCCCTTCCGGGTACCTCAGATTGCCGTAGCCGGATCGGAGGCCGCTCCCAAGTCTCCCCCTACACGGAGCGGGGGCCCCGCGCAACGGCAAGTGATTCGGCGGCCGCCTGCCGCCGCGCGCCTGCCGGCGGTCATCGCCACGCACTGCGACACTGCCTCCCGTCGACAGAGGTTCGTGTCGTAACCTCTGCCCGCGCGGGCCGGTGAGGGCCGGACGGCCGCGACGCAGGTCGAGGAGGGGTGGCCCCCACATGGCGCATGACAAGGGGCTGGACAACGTCGCGGTGCACTGGCCGCGGACGAATCAGTACTACGACCCGGTGGCTCCCGCCGAGTTCGTCGACTTCGGGGCGATCGCCGACGCGCCCGAGATCGCCGCGCCCACCGGGGCCTTGGCGCTGCACATCGCCAAGACAGGCACGGTGCGGGCGACGGCGTACACGGAACTCGTCGATCTGCTGCTGGGTCTGGAAGGCGTGCTCTACGCCACCGACGCGGCGGCCGAGGACGAGGACCCGGTGATCGACCCCGACGGCTGCGCGTGGATCGCCGGCGGCCTCGAGCGCTTCGTCGAGGGGCACGAGGGTGGCGATCTGGTCACTTTCGATTCGGTGGCGCAGGTGATGCGGAATGCCATCGCCGCCGGGAGGCTCGCTGAGCAGCAACTCCGCTGGCTCGATCAGCGGTTGGCCGCTCTTCGGGACGAAGCCGGAAACCCGCCGCACTGGAGCTTCGCGCGGTCTGAACTGGCGGTGCTGGCGGGCTTCTACCGCCGCTGCGCGGAACGAGGGTTTGCGGTTTTTGCGGATTACTGACGTTGTCGAGACGCGGAACGTCAAGATCTGGATGTCGTGGCGGGGCGGTGGTGCAGACCGCTGCTCACGCCGAGGGCCTGGCCGGTGCGAGCTGGCCGCTGGCGCGTCCAGGGCGCTCGCCCCACCCAGGCGACGTGCGTGAGTGCTTGCGCTCCACAGACCCTCAGCCGTAGGTGTCGCGCGGTCCTCGGCCCTGCACCCGGCGCGGGCCCTTGTTCCAGGACGGGGCGGCCGGGCCGTGGATGTTCATCTTCGTGACGACGTTGTGGCCGACCTCGCCGGCGATGTTGCGGAGCAGCTTGGCGTTGAGCATGCGCAGCTGGGTCGCCCACGCGGTGGATTCCGCCTCGACCGTCAGGACGCCGGCGTCCAGCTTGACCGGGCGACAGTGCTGGGCGATCTCCGGGCCGACGACCTTCTCCCAGGCCCCGAACACGGTGGCCTCGGCCTTAGGGCGTTCCCAGCCACGGGCCTTCATCAAGCGTTGCAGCATGTCGCCGAAGAGCTGCGGGTCGCGCGGGTCGGGGCCGGGCCCCGAATAGCCCCGCGGGCGGCGGCCACTGCCCTCGCCCGAACCGCCGGGGCGCCGCCGTGGAGATCTCGCCGCGGCGTCACGGCGCTTGGCCAGCGCCGCGTCGAGAACCGCGCGGGCGAGTTCCGGCCCGGACGCTTCGTCGGCCGGCCCGGCCTCGGCGCCACTCCCGGCGCTGCCCTGAGTGCCGGCTGCCTCCTCGGCGTCGCCTTGAACGCCCCGTCGCGAATCGGAGGCGGCCACGGAACTTTCCCGCGGGCCGGAATCGCCCTCAGCGCGTCTCTGCGGCCCTGAATCGCCGCTTCCGGGGGTAGGACCACGATCGACAGTCGACGCGTCCGCAGAGCGGCTCTCACCGCGATCTCGTGCACCCGCTGGGCGGCCGTCGCGGGACTGGGAGCGCGGCCGGGCGGGTGCTTGATCTTCGAAGAGCGGCGGCTCGGCGGAGTACCAGCCGTCGTCGACGTCGCCCAGTTCCTGGCGGGCCAGTCCCTGTGGATCGGCCTGTGGATAGAAGCGCTCGGCGGTGGACGGCGGGCGGTGTTCCCGGACCAGGTCGTCGCGTTCGCCGCGGAACAGGTCGGCGCGGCGCTCCCGGGCCAGGCCCTCGTGGCGTTCCCGGACGAGCTCGTCGTGCAGCTCGCGGCGGTCGCGGCCGGGGGCGGGGCGGGGCTGCTGCTCGTCAGACGGCACGGGTCACCGTACCTGTGGAAACGTCGAACCGGACCCCGCGCAGGGCAGCCGGCACGTCCTCGGGGACGGCGCACGTCACCAGCAGCTGCGCCGCGTCGGAGACCAGGGCCGCGAGCCTTTCGCGGCGACCGCCGTCCAGTTCGGCGAAGACGTCGTCGAGCACGAGCACCGGCTCGATCCCGTCCGAGCGCAGCAGGTCGTAGGCGGCCAGGCGCAGGGCCAGCGCGAACGACCACGACTCGCCGTGACTCGCGTAGCCCTTCGCCGGCAGGTCGCCCAGCGCCAGCGTCAGGTCGTCGCGGTGCGGACCGACCAGGGTGGTGCCCCGCTCGATCTCGGCCGGCCGGCGCTCCTGCAGCGAAGCGAGCAGGGCCTGCTCGAGCGCCGGGCGGTCCGGCACGAGGCCGTCGCCGAGCTTGGCCGCGTACGCGATCGAAGCCGACGTCCTACCGGCCGCCACCGCGTCGTAGGCCTTGGTCAGATGCGGCCCGAGAGCAGCGGTGAGTTCCAGCCGGCCGGCGAGCAGCTCGGCGCCGTGATGCGCGAGGTGCTGATCCCAGACGGCGAGAGTGGACAGATCCTGGCCGCGGGTGCCGCCGACCTTGCGGGTCAGGTACGCCGTCCGCAGCAGAGCGTTGCGCTGCTTGACGACCCGGTCGTAGTCGGAGCGCACCCCGGCGAAACGAGGCTGGCGGGCGACGAGCAGATCGTCGAGGTAGCGACGGCGTTCCGACGGGTCACCGCGGACCAGTTCGAGATCCTCGGGGGCGAACAACACCATGCGCAGCGCGCCCAGCACCTCACGGGGCCGGCGCACCGGCGACCGGTTGAGCCGCGCCCGGTTGGCCTTGCCGGGCACGATCTCGAGTTCGACCAGCAGCTCCCGTCCCTCGTGGACGATCGCGCAGCGGATCACCGCCGAGGCGGCGCCGGCCCGGACCAGTGGGGCGTCGGTGGCCACCCGGTGACTGTCCAGAGTGGCCACGTAACCCAGCGCCTCGATCAGGTTGGTCTTGCCCATGCCGTTCTGGCCGACCAGCACGGACACGCCGGGATCGAGATCAACCGCCACTCGCTCGTAGGAACGGAAGTCGGTCAGCTCGACCCGGCGTACGTACACGTGTGCCTCAGCGCTTGACGGCGTGGCCGCCGAATTGCTGACGGAGCGCCGCCACCGCCTTCATCGCCGGCGAGTCGTCCTGGCGTGACTCGAAGCGGTTGAAGATCGAGGCGGCCAGCACGTGGGCGGGCACGGCGAGCCGGATGGCCTCGTCGACCGTCCAGCGGCCCTCACCGGTGTCGTCGACGTAACCCTTGAGGCCGGAGAGCGTCGGGTCCTCGTCGAGCGCCCGGTCGAGCAGGTCGAGCAGCCACGACTTGACGACGCTGCCCTCGCGCCAGCTCTTGATGACGGCCGGCACGTTGTGGACGAGCTCGGAGGCGATGAGGATCTCGTAGCCCTCGCCGTACGCCTGCATCATGCCGTACTCGATGCCGTTGTGGATCATCTTGGCGTAGTGCCCGGCGCCGTGCGTGCCGGCGTGTGCGAAGCCGAACTCGCCGGCCGGCTTGAGGGCGTCGAAAATCGGCTGGGCCTTGGCCACGTCCTCCGCGTCGCCGCCGACCATCAGGGCGTACCCGTTCTCCTTGCCCCAGATGCCACCCGACACGCCGACGTCGAGGTACTTGATGCCCTTGGGCTTGAGACGCTCGGCCCGCGGGCCGTCGTCGGTGAACTTCGAGTTGCCGCCGTCGATGATGACGTCGCCCGGCTCGAGCAGCCCGGCGAGCTCGTTGATGGCGTCCTCGGTGATCTTGCCGGCCGGGACCATGGTCCAGACGACCCGTGGAGCGGCGAGCTTCGAGACCATTTCGGCCAGGTTGGCGACGTCGCTGTTCTCCGGGTGGTGGTCGTAGCCGACCACCTCGTGTCCGGCTGCGCGGATCCGGTCGCGCATGTTCCCACCCATTCGGCCGAGACCGATGAGGCCGAGCTGCATGGTGTTCCCCCTAGATGAGCGTTGCTTTCCTGCCCGGTGAAGATTATTCAGGGCGCTGGAGGCCTATGCGGCGACCTGCGGCAGATCCGCCGGTCAAGACAGGCCCTGAATAACCTTCAGTATCAGCGGGTTACCCGGATCGGCATGATCAGATAGCGGTAACCGGGCACGATTTCGCCGGTTTCGGATGCGGGGGAGATCACAGCGGGCTTGAATGCGTCCACGAACGAGAAGATCGCGTTCGGAGCGCCCAGGTTCTGCAGACCGTCGATGAGGTACTGCGGGTTGAAGCCGATCGTCAGCGGTTCCCCGGTGAACGACGCCTCCATCGCCTCGCTGGCGCGCGCCTCCTCGGTCCCACCGGCCTCGACCACCAGACCGTCCTCACTGAAGCTCAGCAGCACCGGGGTGGTGCGCTCGGCGACCAGGGCGACGCGGCGGACGACCTCGACGAGGGCGGACACGACGATCTGGGCCTGCGCGTTGCTGCTGGCCGGGAAGAGCGACCGGACCGGCGGGTAGTTGGCCCCATCGAGCAGGCGGCTGGTCGTGCGGCGGGTGCCGCCGGCAAAACCGATCATGCCCTCGCCCGCGTTGCCCTGGGCCAGGGCGAGCACCACCGAGCCGCCGAGCGGGCCCAGGGTCTTGGCGGTGTCGTTCAGCGTCTTGGCCGGCACCAGCGCGTTGAGGCTGATCTCGGGGTCGTCCGGGTTCCACTCCATCTCGCGCATGGCCAGGCGGTAGCGGTCGGTGGCCAGCATGGCCATGCTCGTGCCGTTGAGCTCGATACGCACGCCGGTCATCATCGGCAGGGTCTCGTCGCGACCGGCGGCGATGGCCACCTGGGCCACGGCGGCGGCGAAGGCGGCCGCGTCGACCGTGCCGGCGCTCGACGGCATCTCGGGCAGGCTCGGGTAGTCCTCGACCGGCATGGTCGGCAGGGTGAACCGCGCGCTGCCGCAGACCAGTTCGAGGTGGGCGCCGACGGCGGCGATGTCGACCGGCTTGGCCGGCAGCGCCTTGGTGATCTCGGCGAGCAGGCGGCCGGAGACGAGGGCGGCGCCGTCGGCGTCGGCCTGCACCTCGACGGTGACCTGGCTCGAGACCTCGTAGTCGAAGCCGGAGACCTGCAGCCGGCTGTCGGTGACGCGCAGCATGACGCCGGCGAGAACCGGAACCGACGGCCGGCTGGGCAGGCTCTTCGCCGTCCAGGCCACGGCGTCGGCGAGTGCGTCTCGCTCCACCCGGAACTTCATGCTGTCCTCCGCGTCGCTTTCTCGTGTCGGGGCGTCGTCGACCCCCACGAACCTTATTCGTCGGGCCGAGAGTGGCCTAATCAGTGTGGTCCACCATCGTGACGGCTGACGAGCCGCCCTCGCTGCCCCTCGGTGTGCCGACTCCGGTGATCCAGTTTTCGTACGTCGGTGCGGCCGACACCTCACCGGGGTTCCGACCGTCCGAGTTCCTGCCGTCGGGTCCGGGCTCCGCTTCTGATCTCGGTGCGGTCTTGCTCTTGCTCTCGTGGAGCGGGACTGCCGGCGAGCCGTCAGCGACCGATCCACACCATCCACAACGCCGTTGATTGCTTTTTGTTCTCTATAGAAGAGATAACTAGTCGTCTTCATCGGTCCTGTGCACACTGTGGAGAACTCACGTTTGCGCAGGCCAGCGGGTTATCCACCGGTGATTCACATGTGGGAAACCAGGGTACAAACCCTGGTCTGCGTCCACAGCCGCCGGGCCGGGCGAGGGTTGTCCACCGTTGTCCACCGGCTATCCACCGGATATCCACGGGTTTTATCCCCCGACCTGTGGACGACGTCGGGACGCTTCCGGCCCGTCGTCCCCAGTTTCTTCAACAGGAAATCCACACGCTTCCACAGGCGGTGGAAAGCCGGGTGACTCTCCGTGTCTGTCCACATCGATTTCCCCAGGGCTCGTCCACATCTGTGGAGCGGGCCGGCGGAAGTTATCCACCGCTGGGGACAGGGCCTGTGAATTGCTGTGGATTAGTGTGGACAACGTTGGCACGAAACGGTTTCGTCCCGGCGTTGACAACCTCGTGTGGGGATGGGCGGCGTCCGCGATCGTCGGTGGGGTCCTTCATGCCGTGTCATGGGTCATGCGAGTCGCGGTCCTGTGGATAACTCGAGGGCCGGAGCGCTCCGTGCTGTGCACAACCTGTGGACAAATACGGAGGAATGCCGAGAATTCGCCCATCGGAGGGACGCCGGTCCGTGTGGATTGGGATCGAGAGCCGGGGACTTCGGCGGTGTGGATGCGCGACGCGTCTTTCTCGCCCCGGTCTGAGCGTCGTCGCGGGACGGGCTTGTGGAGGAACCCGGTTACCGCTGCCGTCGAGTACTGGGCAGCCTGTGGACAACAGGCTGGCGACCCTCAGCTACCTGCGGAAATGACTGTGAGAGGCCGGGGTGGCAGCGAATGGCCGACGGTTGTCCACAGGGTGGGTCAGGCTGCTCGCCCGCACTCCGCGGCTTGGAGGGGCGGGTGGCCCGGGGTGTGGGAACCCGGCACGACCGAAGACCTCACAGCCGCGTACTGGAAATGGCCTTCGGTCTTCGGTTTGATGCGGTGGTCAGTTCGCCGGCCCGCTGCTGGGCAGGTCCAGCTGCTACCGACGGCCGTCTCGTGCTTGGGCCGGCAGCAGCAACGAGAAACGTCCCGGTCAGGTGTTCTGTTTGATGCGGTTGGTCAGCTCGGCGATCTGGTTGTAGAGCGACCGGCGCTCGGCCATGTGCTGACGGATCTTGCGGTCGGCGTGCATGACCGTGGTGTGGTCGCGTCCGCCGAAGGCCTGGCCGATGCGAGGGAGGGAGAGCTCGGTCAGCTCGCGGCACAGATACATGGCGACCTGACGGGCGTTGACCAGAACACGGGAGCGGGAGTGGCCACGCAGGTCCTCGAGCGACACACCGAAGTAGTCGGCCGTCGACACCATGATCTGGTCGGCGGTGATCTCGGGGCCGGCGCCGTCGGGCATGAAGTCGCGCAGCACCTCTTCGGCCAGCGAGAGCTGCACCGGGGAACGGGTCAGGCTGGCGAACGCCGTCACCCGGATGAGAGCGCCCTCGAGCTCGCGGATCGAGTTGGAGACGCGCGACGCGATGAACTCGAGCACGTCGGCGGGCGCGTACATCCTTTCCTGCGCGGCCTTCTTCTGGAGGATCGCGATGCGCGTCTCGAGGTCGGGCGGCTGGATGTCGGCGAGCAGGCCCCACTCGAAACGCGTGCGCATGCGGTCTTCCAGCGTGGCCAGCTGGCGCGGCGAACGGTCGGAGCTGATGACGATCTGCTTGTTGGCGTTGTGCAGGGTATTGAAGGTGTGGAAGAACTCCTCCTGCGTACGCTCGCGGTTCTCCAGGAACTGGATGTCGTCGATCAGCAGGATGTCGACGTCGCGGTAGCGCCGCTGGAAAGCCTGCGTCTTGTCGTCGCGCAGGCTGTTGATGAAGTCGTTGGTGAATTCCTCGGTGGAGACGTAGCGGACACTTCGCGCATGGCCGAGAGTGGTCGCGTAGTGACCGATCGCGTGTAGCAGATGGGTCTTGCCCAGACCGGAACTGCCGTAGATGAACAGCGGGTTGTACGCCTTGGCGGGTGACTCGGCGACGGCGACGGCGGCCGCGTGCGCGAAGCGGTTGGACGAACCGATGACGAAGGTCTCGAACATGTACTTCGGGTTGAGCCGATTGCCGTCGTTGGTGCCCCGCGGGTTGCTGCTCGGCCGGATGTCGAGCGGCGAGCGGCCGGGACCGTTGTCGCCGCGCATCTGCACAGTGTCGTCGCGAGGGTCGTTGCCGCCCATCATCGGCGAGCGGTCGTCCGGCCGGCGCTGGTTGTCCCGCAGCTGGGGAGAATCAGTCATCGAATTTTCGGTGACGTGCGTCACCGGATTGCCCATCCGCGCCACCGGAGCCGGCTGCGCGGGCATCGGGTCACCGAAAAGCGCCTCTTGACCGCCGCGAGCTGTCGGGACCCCACGGGGATAGGACGGCTGCTGGGCCGACCCTGTCGGATAGCCGTCGTAGGCCGGCGCCTCGGCTTGACGCGGCGGATCGGCATAGTGCCGCGGCTGCGGCTCGCCAGGCTGATCGGCGCCCGGCTCGACCGGGGTGCCATAGACCGTGCCGGGCAGGCCCGAACCGTCCTCGGACGGCTTGACCGTGACCGCGACCTGGATCGGGCGGTTCAACCGGCGGCTCAGGGCCTCGGTGATCGCGGGGCGCAGGCGGGACTCGATGACGTCGCGGGTGAAGGCGTCGGGGACAGCGAGCAGCGCAGTGTCCTCGACTATGGCGCGTAGCTGAGTCAGCTGCAGATAGGCACGCTGCTGACGCGACGAGATCTCGTCGGCCAGTTCATCCAGCGTTGCCTTCCACACACCGCTCAGGTCGACCTGATCGGCCACCGCCGCGCCACCCCCATCGCCACCGACCCCCGGTGGACATCAATCCGGCTACCGCCTTGCCCGCCGGCGCCCTTCGGGGCGCTCGACGGTTCCCCCTGACCCAGCACCACATTTAACGTGCTGAAGACGTTCGGCGCCACCGGCTATCCACAGGTTATCCACAACCTGTGCACGCCCGGCGGACGCTCCCCGGCCGGATGGTCGGCAGACTTCCGGAGCCTGGTACGGCGCGGTGCGGCAGGCTCATCGTGGCGAACGATTCACCTGCTTGTCTGGTTCTGGCCGACTCGTCGTGGTACGCGGACAGCGTCGCCGCTGACCAGCAAACGGGCACGCTAACAGCGATCTCGACGAACCATCAACTCTGCCCGCGGGCGGCAAGGGCCCGGCCGCGGGAAAAGATTCACTACCTGTGTACAAAGACCAAGCCGGTCACCATACGGGTGAAAGGGCGACGGCGTGCCGGAGCAGGCTATGGTTGACCGGCGTGGTCGCCCTGCGTAGGGTCGAGCGGTTGCTCCGCCGCGCTCTGCTAAAGTGGCGTCTTGCAGCTTTGATGCCCCCTGGATGTTGTATGAAGACGGAGTTCTGACGTGAGCAAGCGCACCTACCAGCCGAACAACCGCCGGCGTGCCAAGACCCACGGCTTCCGGCTGCGCATGCGCACCCGGGCCGGGCGTGCCATCCTCGCTTCGCGCCGCACCAAGGGCCGCGACAAGCTGTCGGCCTGAGCCGACGGCTGTCGGGCCGGAATGCCCAGGTAGTCGTGCTGGCCGCGACGCAGCGACTGCGGCGTAGCGCCGACTTCGCCGCAGCGATCCGCGGTGGTCGCCGCGTCGGCCGGGGCACGGTTGTCGTACATCTGCTTATCGAGGAGCCGGCGCAAGCCCACGCGGCGCGCGCCGGCTTCGTCGTATCCAAAGCCGTCGGCAACGCGGTGATCCGTAACAAGGTCCGCCGCCGTCTGCGGCACCTGGTGCGTCCGCTGCTCGACGACCTTCCAGCCGGATCCACGCTGGTCGTGCGCGCGTTGCCGGCTGCCGCCGCGGCGTCGTACGCGACTCTCGGCACCGATCTCAGCGCCGCACTCGCGGCGGCGCGCAAACCGAGGCGGCCGCGATGAGCCTGCTTGCCCGCGTGCTGACGGCGATGGTGGTCGCGTACCGTCGTTATGTGAGTCCGGTGCTACCGGCCCGCTGTCGGTTCTATCCCTCGTGCAGCGCGTACGCCCAGGAAGCGCTGGCGCGTCACGGTGCTGTGAAAGGGACGGGTCTGGCGGTCTGGCGGCTCCTGCGCTGCCACCCCTTCCACCCCGGCGGGTACGACCCGGTACCTGACCCGATCCGTCACCGTCCTGCCGATGTGACTGGAGCCTGAATGAGTCTCGACTGGATCTACTACGCCATTTCGTGGATCCTTCTGCGCTGGCACTCCCTGTGGGACTTCATCGGGGTCCCCGAAGGCCGGTTCCTCGGTTCGAACTGGTCGTGGGTGCTGGCGATCGTGTTCCTGGTGGTGACCGTCCGGGTCATCCTCTTCCCCGTCTTCGTCAAGCAGATCAAGAGCCAGCGGGCCATGCAGGCGCTGCAGCCCAAGGTCAAGGAGCTGCAGGAGAAGCACAAGGGTGACCGGGAGACGCTCCAGAAGGAAATGATGGAGCTCTACAAGACCGAGAAGGCGAACCCGCTCATGGGCTGCCTTCCGATGTTCTTGCAGATCCCCGTCTTCCTCGGCCTGTTCCACGTTCTTCGCCGGCTCAACCCCGACAACCAGGGCAAGACCCTGTACGGCTGGACGGTCGAGCAGTTCGAGAGCGCGACCCACGCCTCACTCTTCACGGCGCCGCTGGCCGGCAAGTTCGGCTCCACGGCCGAGGAGCTCACCGCCCTCCAGGCCAACGGCACCACGGTCAAGATCATCGCCGGCATCCTGGTTCTGATCATGATGTCGACGACGTACCTGACCAGCCGTCAGATGATCCTCAAGACCGGTTGGGCCGAGGACCCGCAGCAGAAGATGATCCAGCGCCTGATGCTCTACGGCATCCCGCTGTCGCTGCTCGTCTCCGGCGCGCTGTTCCCGATCGGCGTCATCATCTACTGGGTCACGAACAACCTCTTCACTCTGGGCCAGCAGCAGTGGGTGCTCCGCAAGTTCCCGCCGCCGCCCATGGCCAAGAAGCCCGGCTCGGCCCCGGCCCGTCCGTCCGGTCCGCCGGTCAAGAAGCCGGCCGGTGGCGCCGCGCCGAAGAGCCCGGTGCAGCCCGGCCGCAGCGGTGGCCTGTTCGGCAAGAAGCCGCAGCCCGAGCCCCAGACGCCCGTTGTGGACACCAAGGCCCTGGCGCCCAAGCCCGGTGCCAAACCGGTGAATCCCAAGAAGGGCGCCCGACCGGCGAGCAAACCCAAGGGATGATCGCGGCCCGGGTGTTCTTCTGAGAACGCCCGGGCGCTCCCCTTGCCGAATACCTCCCCGCGGCCCGGCTCGCCGCCGGCGCTGCCGCGGGAACAGCGGACCGAGCAGGTCCGGCCCGATTGAGTACGGAGATGAGACCGTGACCGACACCAGCACGCCCGAATCGTCGGTCTCCGCGTCGTCCGAGGCTGAAGCCTCGACCGTGACGGCCGAGGAGACCAAGACATCGGAGACCGTCGCTTCCGACGGCGACCTGTTCCGCCAGAGCGAGATCGCCGCCGACTACGTCGAGGGTCTGCTGGACATCCTCGACTACGACGGCGACATCGACGAGCTCGTGTCGGCGGGCCGGCCGATGGTCGAGGTGGTCGGGGGCCGGCTTCAGCCGCTCGTCGGCCAGCGCGGCGCCACGCTGGAGGCCCTGCAGGAGCTCACCCGGCTGGCGATCTTCCGGGCGACCGGATCACCCTCGCGCCTGCTGCTCGACATCGGTGGCTACCGGGCGTCGCGCCGCAAGGAGCTGGCCGCGGTGGCGCGTAACGCGGTCGAGAAGGTCAAGGAGCACGGTGACCCCGTGCGCCTGGAGCCGATGTCGGCGTTCGAGCGCAAGTGCGTGCACGACGTGGTCAACGCGATCTCCGGCGTACAGAGCGAGTCGGAGGGCGTGGAGCCCAGCCGCCGCATCGTGGTGCGTGTGGCCGACTGACATGACTGACCCTCGCTTCGGCGCGGGAGACGCCGGCCCGGGTGAGCATTCGCCCGGGCCGGATTCTTTCCCGGCCAGGATTTCCCCCCGTCGGCCTGCTCGGCGGCCGATTGCTTTCCCGGGCCGATCCGCTTCGTCGGGCCGTTCCGCCTCATCGGCCGATCTTGGTGCGTCGGACTCGGTTGCTGCGGCATCGGGGCCTGATGCGCCGGCGGCTGTCGTTCGCGCTGAGCCGGCGGCTGTCATCCACGCTGAGCCACCCTCGGAGATTGCTGCTGTCGCGGCCGAGGTGTTCGGCGATCGGCTGGGGCTCGCCGTGGAGTACGCCCGGCTGTTAGTGACTGATGGCGTCGTCCGCGGGCTCATCGGTCCGCGGGAGGCTCCCCGCATCTGGGAACGTCACCTGGTGAATTGTGCGGTTTTGTCGGAGATCATCCCTATCGGCGCTTCGGTGGTTGACGTCGGGTCTGGTGCCGGTTTGCCCGGTATCGTGCTGGCAGTGGCTAGGCCGGATCTGCAAATGACCTTGGTCGAGCCACTGGCACGACGCACCGCGTTCTTGTCGGAAGCGGTGACCGCCCTGGGCCTCGATGCGACCGTCACGGTCGTCCGCGGCCGCGCCGAGGACGTTGTCGACGGACCCCCCGCCGGCGCCGACGTCGTCACAGCGCGGGCAGTCGCCCCGCTCGACCGGCTCGCCGGTTGGTGCCTGCCGCTGGCCAAGGTCGGTGGAAGGCTGCTGGCGCTCAAGGGCGCCACGGCTGCCGAGGAGGCTGCGGAGCACCGCGATGCGGTGGCCGCCCTGGGTGGCGGCGAACCGGTCATCCGGCTGTGCGGGGAGGGTCTGATCGACCCGCCGACGACGGTGATCGAGGTTGTCGTGCAGTCAAGGCCGAAGCCGTCCACCCGGGCGGCGGGTCCGGGACGCGACGCGGGTGGGAAATCCGGCGGTCGGTCCTCGGGTCGGAAGAGTTCGCGGAGGGGATAGATGTCCAAGCGGGGCGCGCGCAAACGGAACGCAAAAGCGAGGCGCCCCGATCCGGGCAACTCCCCATCCTCAGTACATGATCTGTCCCGCCCCGCCAGTGGATCGTCAGCGGATGAACTGCGTACGTCTGCGGTGGGCACAACGGTAGGGCCGAACGCTTCGTCAGATTCGGCTTCAGCGTCATGGCCGGCTGCTGCGGGCGGCGTAACGATTACCTTCTCCCCTGGTTCGGGTGTTCCCGCCGTTACGAACGCCGCGTTGGTCGAGCCTCCCGCTGTGTCTCCCGGTACTTCCCCCTTGTCTCCCGGTGCTCCCACCACGTCGGAGTGCGCCGATGCGGACGGCTATTCAGGCTCGACGGCACCCAAGATTGCCGATGAGGCGGAACTGTCTGTGATGCAACCGCCCTATCAGGCGGTCGGCCATGGCGACGCACGCCCGGCCCCCGTAGGCTGGCCGAGCGTCGATAGTCTGGACCGGCCCTCTGTCGCCGGAACGCAGGTGTCGCCGACCGACCCGTTCCTCACTAACAGGGATAAAACGGTGCATGAGTACGGTGTTTCACGTGAAACCGAGTCATCTCTCGACCGCGATCGTGGCCCTGGTGGCGCATTGAACACCGGTGATCAGGGCGTGCCCGCGCCTCGCTACCCCGCGGGAGGCCAGATCTACGGATCGCCATCGCCGCAGCCGGGTGCGGAAGAATCTGTGCGCCCTGCCCCCGCACCTCGGTCGGCGCCGCCACCCGTACCCGTTTCGGCCACCCCGGTCTCCGCGTCGCCCGTTTCGGGTAGTCCGGTGTCCCCCGCTGATGCTCCAGTGGGACCGGACGAGCATGTTTCACGTGAAACGCCGGTACGGGATGAAGACGATCCGCCACTAGCCATGGAAGCGTTGCGAGCTGTGCAGATCCTCAACCCGAGCGGCGAGATCACCATGCCGCGTCCGGACCACCCGAGGGTGCTCTGCGTCGCGAATCAGAAGGGCGGCGTGGGCAAGACCACCACGACCGTGAACCTGGCGGTGGCCTTGGCCTTGCACGGTAACCGCGTCCTCGTGGTCGACCTCGACCCTCAGGGAAACGCGTCAACCGGCCTCAACGTGCCTCACCACGCCGGTGTTCCGGACGTCTACGACTGTTTGATCGACAACGTTCCCCTCTCCGAGGTGGCGCAGCCGGTCGAGGGCATCCCGAATCTCTGGTGCGTGCCGGCGACGATCGACCTCGCGGGGGCCGAGATCGAGCTGGTGTCGGTCGTTGCCCGCGAGTCGCGGTTGGCCCGGGCCATCGCGGCTCACCCCGAGCAGTTCGACTATGTGTTCATCGACTGTCCGCCCTCGCTCGGCCTGCTGACGGTCAATGCCCTCTGCGCGGCGCAGGAAGTGCTGATTCCGATCCAGTGCGAGTACTACGCGCTGGAGGGCCTGAACCAACTGATCAACAACATCAACCTCGTACGCCAGCACCTGAACCCGACGCTGGACGTGTCGACGATCCTGTTGACCATGTACGACCGCCGCACGCGGCTGGCCGACGCGGTGGAACAGGACGTGCGCAACCACTTCGGGACCAAGGTGCTTAACGCCGTCATCCCCCGAAACGTGCGTGTTTCGGAGGCTCCTAGCTATGGGCAGTCCGTGATGACCTACGATCCGGGTTCACGGGGCGCGACCAGCTACTTCGAGGCCGCCCTGGAGATCGCGATGCGTGGGGTCAACACGGGAGGCACCGCATGAAGAACCGTCCCCGGGGCGGACTGGGTCGTGGGCTCGGTGCCTTGATCCCCACGGCGCCGGCCGCCCCCGAGGCGCCGCCGCCGGCTGCCACTGCGCCCGCAGCACCTGTCTCTTCCCCGCCTGCCCCTTCCGCGCCGGCTCCATCGGCACCGTCGCCTGTCGAATCTCTGGAGCCGGCGGCACCGCCCGCTGAAGAGTTGGCGCCCGTCCCGGGAGCCCGGTTCGCCGAGATCGACGTCACCGCGATCGAGCCGAACTCGAAGCAGCCGCGGCACGTGTTCGACGAGGAAGCGCTCGACGAACTCAAGACGTCCATCCAGGAAGTCGGCTTCCTCCAGCCGATCGTCGTCCGTGAACTCGGCGAGGGTCGCTACGAACTGGTCATGGGTGAGCGTCGCTGGCGTGCCGCCCAAGCCGTGGGTCGCGACAAGATTCCCGCGATCGTGCGGGAAACCCGCGACGACGCGATGCTCCGCGACGCGCTGCTCGAGAACATCCACCGTGCGAACCTCAACCCGCTCGAAGAGGCGGCCGCCTATCAGCAGCTGCTTGAGGAGTTCGGGGCAACGCACGAAGAGCTGGCCAAGCGGATCGGCCGCAGCCGCCCGCAGATCTCCAACACCATTCGTCTGCTGAACCTGCCGGCGCCGGTGCAGCGGCGGGTCGCCGCCGGTGTTCTGTCGGCCGGCCACGCCCGGGCACTGCTCGGCCTGGACGACAGCGAGGCCCAAGAGAAGCTCGCCCTGCGAATCGTGGCGGAAGGCCTTTCCGTACGGGCAACCGAGGAACTGGTCTCGCTGGCCATCGCGGACGGCCCAGCCAAGAAGGCGGCGCCTAGCCGGCGGCCGAAGGTGCATGCTCCCGCGCTCAACGATCTGGCGGAGCGCCTGTCCGACCGCTTCGACACCCGAGTGAAGGTCGACATCGGCCGCAACAAGGGCAAGATCACGATCGAGTTCGCAACGGTCGATGACCTCGAGCGCATAGTAGGCATGATCGGCGTAGAAGAAGAAGGCGCCAACAACACCGGCGGCGACGAGTAGTCCTCCGTCCGACCACTCACTCTCGGGGCACGCGATTCGTCGCGTGCCCCGATTGTTTCTGTCGACCTGGCCCATTCGTTGAAGCGTCGGCGAAGCATTGATAGTGGTCGCATTGATGCGGAGGAGCCCCGCCGGTTAGACGCTTTTCCGGTTCTGTCAGAGCCATTCTCCTGGGATTTGCGACCAGTGGCTTACCGGCAGATTGCCCAAACCCAACGCCCCTTTCGCCGGTTTTCAGGCAAGATCCAGATCGCACCGATGATCTGGATGCGAGTCGGGTGAGCTCCGCCCTCTTGACGGCGACATAATGTCCCTAAAGCTCAATGTTCCTACGTCTCATTTTGCCGGGTCCTGTGGGGGTGTTGAGTGATTGATGCGGCAGAGTTTGAGTTGATGGCGGCTTTCGGCAAGTCGACGTCATTGGGGCTCTGCAGACAAGTCCACCGAGTGCTAGACGTGGCCACAGGAGCGCGACCCTGAAGGTGCTGGACGCGAGGCTCGGCAGCGGCTTTCGATGCTGTGCTCGCCCGGCGCTCTCCTGGGGACAAGGATTCAAGCGTGACACTGGTGCTATCGATCTCTCTTTTCGGGCTCGGGTGTACGCAGTCGACCATGCCTAGGCCGACGGTTGTCGCGGACCGCATCTCCGGAGCAAGCCCGCCCTCTTGGCCTAGATGGTCGGCGCGGCCTTGGCGGGTTGAACCGAGCGACTCCGATGCACGTCCCCCGCGTCTGGTAGGTCAACGTGGCGTGAGCCACCCGCGGTGGCCTCGTGTTCTCATGGCCCAACGGTGCCGACACAAGAAGGGACACTTTGAAGCTCTGATTTGGAGCAGTCAGCGGTCGGAGCTGAGATGTGAATTCGTGCTCCACGCTTGTGTCGCGTCTGTCAGATCTCGCCGTTGCCGCCGCACCGTCGCAGTGCCCTTCTTGCCGCGACATCCCGTCCTGATGTCGACCATGGGTCGGGCCCGCATCTCGCCTTTCCGTCGGCCTGCAGACGATGGAGCCTGTACAGGCGCTGCCGAGAGAGACGGGAGTCGAGCGTTCATCGACGAGCTGGAGGCGGATTTTCGAGACAGGAGCTGAGAAGGGAGAGCTCGGGGGCCACCGGAGCCGTCGCATGATCGTGGCGTTGAACTCGTTCGCGCTCAGCCGTCGCCGACGCGGTTTGCGCTTTAACTAGACGGCGCCGGCGAGCCTGGTCTTGATGGCGTCGCTTTCCCAGTATTGATGCCATGGAGATCGCGCTCCTGGTCCTGCCCCTGGTCTATTCCTGCCCGTGCTCCGCACAGCCGAGCTGTTTCACGTGAAACATTGCTGCGAAGCACGGTTAGTCGCCTCCCCTGGTAGCTGGCTCAGAGCGCAGCACGTGAGTTCAGTTGTAGACATGGGCAGAGCCGCCTCTGCTCCTTCGGGTGCGCCGAGAAGCCCCGAGCCGAGCGGCACTAGCGAGTTGACGCCTGGTACACGTCAGCCATGCTGGGGTGCCTCGGGTGTCGATCGAACTGCGTTCGACGTATCAACCCCTACGCCGGCCATCTCCTGGATTGGACTTCGCCGGGCCGATCGGATTGGACTTCGCCGGGCCGATTGCCGGCAACAAGAGGTTGACCGACAGGCGCGTCCGGCACAAATGCGTTGACAGCGATCGCAGCGTAGGTCTGCATCTGTTCGCCTCTTGGTGCCACATGCCGGACTCGGCAATGGCGGCACAGGGCCTTCGACGTTGAACAGGCAGTTCCCGGCTCGCCACGACCGATGGAATACAGCCGTATGAGGCGGCCCCGCTTCCGTCTCGAGTCGACGGGATGCCCCGGCTCGGTCGTGCGGCGTCGTGTAGTGATGGTAGGCAAGCGGTCGAGCGAAAGAGTCTCTTGCCGGACGGAGTTCGGTTAGGGCTGGCACTCGTACCGGCCTAATACTCGCTCCGGGCCGGCAGTCCTAGAGGGCTGGGTGCTCATTCCGGGCCGGTAGTCCTGTGGAGCTGGTGCTCGTTCCGGGCCAGCAATCCTGTGGAGCTGGTGCTCCCCCGGGGCTGGCAATCCTGTAAGGCCGGGTATCCGTTCAGCCTTGGCATTCGTGGAGAGCTGGCTATCCCGCTTCTGGTCGGGAGCCAGCCCAACGCGGCCGCGCTGATGTCGGAGCCCGTTCCCGATTGCATCACGGTGCGACCGAGCCGATCCGAGTGGAGAGCCGCTGAGCTCATACCCGATGCCGACTCGAACGCCTGTGAAACACAGTCACAGGGCGATGGGTTTCACTCTCGCGCTGCTCGCAGCGACGCTACCCGCCACCCGGGGTCGGTCGTAGCTGCAGCGGCTCGCCTCTGTTTCACGTGAAACCACAAGCACTCAAATGTCGGAGGGCTCCCAGCAAGTGTCCGGTTCCCTCCGGAACGGGAATGCGAAATTTGGTCCCTGCCAGTAGGAGCGGGTTAGGACGGTAGCCAGCGCAGGCGAAGTACTACTCGCGCTTCCTCGACTCCAGTGACGCCTTACGGCCACGGCGACCCTCAAGGAGCTCAAGCTGTGTCCCGCAGCGTACTAATAAGCAACAGATCCCTAGATACTCGAGCCGTCGGAACGTGGTCCACCGAAGTGGCGATGTCCTAAAACGATCCAAAGTTGCCATGATCAACTGTTCGTCAGAGACAGGGCTCCACGCCTCCGCGTCCCGCCTCTCCGCGTCCCGCCTCCGCGTCCCGCCTCTCCGCGTCAAGCCGCCAGGTAGTCCGGGCTACCCGCTAGCCGCGACTTCCTAGGCCGGCGCGGCATCGTCAATCAAGCTGAGAGGTGCCGGCTCGAACCCACTACAAGGGTCAGTCGACGCGTTCCACGTGAAACATTGCGGTTAGGGCTGTCTGTGAGTTGTATCCAGCCGCCTCTGCTTGTCCAAGCTCACCTCCAGCCGCCAGGTAGCCAATTTCAAGAGGAGGGGCCAGCCCGTCGTTCGAGCGGGCACTTCAGCGTCGAGAAGTAGGCAGGCTCAGCTCGATGCCGTGCCACGCGTTGGCAGCGACCGGCCAATTCCGTGTGGCTCTGTAGGTTCAGGGCAAGGCAGGCCGTCACTCCGCTGTCCTCGGCACCAACCGGCCGAGCACGATCTTTGGAGTCGCAGGGCGCACGAATACTCAGGCCGATCCGCCCAGAAGTGCGACCGGCCGCCCCTGCTACTTGGGAACTAAAACGCACCTTGGGTCATGCGCCGGTTTCACGTGAAACGGGCATGGTCCAGAATCCTTCGGAGCCGGGAGCCGGGAGCCGGGAGCCGGGAGCCGGGAGCCGGGAGCCGGGAGCCGGGAGCCGGGAGCCGGGAGCCGGGAGCCGGGAGCCGGGAGCCGGGAGCCGGGAGCCG
>NZ_JAHWFK010000045.1 GCF_019710575.1 Paractinoplanes polyasparticus
ACCCACACCCCCTACCAGCACAAACCGGCAGAAAAGCTCGCCCTCGCTGCTTGACAAAAACCATAGGGACACCCCCCCCGGTGGGTGGGGTTGGGTGTGAAAGAGAGGGAGCGGCCTACCCCTACCAGGGCCGGCAGTCACTGGGCGAGACGCAGCCGCGGAGAACGGGAAGGGCAGGTTGCCGGGTGAGTTGGTGGTGAGATGGCGGTCGGTGCTCGAAGTCAGGGAACGGAGTGGTCATGGCTGACGCTGATCTGGTGTTCGTCGGGGGGCACGTCTTTGCGGCCGAGGAAGCAGCCACGCCCCGATCGGCGCTGGCGGTCAAGGACGGGCGGATCCTCGCGGTGGGCGGGGACGACGAGATCCGGGAGATGATCGGCGACCGGACCGATGTGGTGGAGCTCGGTGGGCGGCTTCTGCTTCCGGGGTTCCAGGACGCGCACGTCCACGCGGTCATGGGCGGGGTCGAGATGGGGCAGTGCGACCTCACCGGAACTGTCGACCGCGACGAGTACCTGCGACGGATCCGGAACTACGCCGACGAGCACCCGGACGCCGAGTGGATCGTCGGCGGTGGCTGGTCGATGGAGAGCTTCGAGAACGGGGTTCCCGACCGGCGTCTGCTCGATCAGGTGGTGCCGGACCGGCCCGTGTATCTGCTCAACCGGGACCACCACGCGGCCTGGGTCAACACCAGGTCCCTCGAGCTGGCGGGCATCACCGCCGGCACGCCCGACCCGGCCAGCGGGCGGATCGACCGTGACTCCGACGGCAACCCGGTCGGCGCCCTGCAGGAGGGGGCGATGGATCTTGTCACCGTCCCCGAGATGACGCAGACGGAAATGTACGAGGGGCTGCTCCGCGCGCAGGAGCTTCTGCACGGGCTTGGCATCACGGCCTGGCAGGACGCGATGCTGGCCGCCTCGAACGGATACGCCGACGTCTCCGACGCGTACGCGAGGGCGGCGCAGGACGGCACTCTGAGCGCGACCGTCGTCGGCGCCCTCTGGTGGGATCGGGACCGCGGGCTCGAGCAGATCCCGGAGCTGCTGGCCAACCGCGACCGTCTCACCGTCGGCCGGCTGCGCTGCGACTCGGTCAAGCTGATGCTGGACGGCATCGCCGAGAACTTCACCGCTGCGATGACCGAGCCCTACCGCGACTCCTGCGGCTGTGCGACGGCCAACCGCGGGCTCTCCTTCATCGATCCTGAGGCGCTTCCGGCGTACGTCACCGAGCTCGACAAGCTGGGCTTCCAGACACACTTTCACGCGCTCGGCGACCAGGCCGTCCGTAACGCCCTGAACGCGATCGAGGCCGCGCGGAAGGCGAACGGCCCCAGCGACACCCGCCCCCACCTGGCTCACCTGCAGGTGGTGCACGCCGACGACGTGCCGCGGTTCGCCCAGCTCGGGGCCACGGCGAATCTTCAGCCGCTGTGGGCCGCCCACGAGCCGCAGATGGACGAGCTGACCATCCCGTTCCTGGATCCGAGCCTGATCGCCCGTCAGTACCCGTTCGGCGACCTGCACCGCAGCGGCGCCCGGCTGGCCGGGGGCAGCGACTGGCCGGTCAGTTCGCCCGACCCGTTGCAGGGCATCCACGTGGCGGTCAACCGGGTGCTGCACGGGCAGCAGCGGGATCGCTTCCTGCCGGAGCAGTCGCTCGGCCTGCGCACCGCGCTGACGGCTTACACGGCCGGTTCGGCGTACGTGAACCGGCTCGACGACACCGGCAGCCTGCGCCCGGGTTTCCGGGCCGACCTCGTGGTCCTCGACCGGGACCCGTTCGCCGCGCCGCCCGGCGAGATCGGCGACGCCTCGGTGGCGCTCACTTACGTCGCGGGTAGTCGGGTGTACGGCTGACCGCGGCGGGCGCCACGCGCTGGGACGGGACGGTCACCACGCCGGGTCTCGGCACCAGCGCGCCGACGATGACGATCAACCCGAGCACGGCGATCGCGTCGACCCAGTAGTGGTTGCCGGTGACCACGACGACGATCACAGTGAGCACCGGGTGGGCGATCCACAGCCAGCGCTTCCAACCGGCGGTGGTGGCCATGAGCGCGAGCGCCACCACCACGGCCCAGCCGACGTGCAGGGACGGCATGGCCGCGTACTGGTTGCTGAGCGTGTCGGAGTCGGGCGCGCCGTAGACGGAGGGGCCGAACAGCCGGCCGGTGTCGACAATGCCGGCCCAGGGCAGCATGCGCGGCGGCGCGAGCGGGAACACCGCGTGGATGACCAGCGCGAACGCCGTCAGTGTGGCCAGGGTGCGGCGCATCCACAGGTACGTCTCGGGCTTCTTGACGTACATCCAGATGAGCGCGACCGCTGTGGCCGGGAAATGTACGTACGCGTAGAAGCAGTTGGCCGCCCGCACCCACCATTCGTGCGAGAGCAGGCTGGTCTGCAGGCCGGCCTCGTTGGGCAGGTGCAGCACCCGTTCGAAGTGCCAGATCGCCCCGGCGTTGTTCATCGCCTCGGTGACGTGGCCGTCGACGAGCAGACGCCCGGCCTTGTAGGCGAGGAACAGCACGGCCACCAGGGCAAACTCTCGCACCGCACGACGCACCGCTGTGCCGTTCATCTGCACCCCCAAGACGACCAAGGATCGTCCCGAAGTTGCAGACCCGGCAATCATTCACAGTGAGAAACTGATCACTGCCGGCGGCTGACGTTCGGGCGACGCGTACGTGAAGATCAATCGAACGACGAAGGTACCAGCGGCATGCCAACCCTGGTGATCAGCTCGTCGATCGAGATCCCGAACGTCTCGACGACCCGGACCCCGTCCGGTTCGACGGCGAACGTCGCCACGTCGGTGTAAACCCTGCTCACACAGCCACGTCCGGTCAGCGGATAGGTGCACTCGGGCACGAGTTTCGGCCGCCCGTCCTTGGCGAACAGGCTCATCATCACGAAGACCTGCTTGGCCCCGATGGCCAGGTCCATCGCTCCGCCGACGGCCGGGATCGCGTCGGGCGCGCCGGTCGACCAGTTGGCCAGGTCGCCGCCGGCTGACACCTGGAACGCGCCCATGATGCAGACGTCGAGGTGGCCGCCGCGCATCATGGCGAACGAGTCGGCGTGGTGGAAGTACGAGGCGCCGGGCAGCTCGGTGACCGGCTGCTTGCCCGCGTTGGTCAGGTCGGGGTCGATCTCGTCGCCGGTGGCCGGGCGGCCCATTCCGAGCATGCCGTTCTCGGTGTGCAGCACGACGCCGCTGTCCGGCCGCAGGAAGTCGGCGACCATCGTCGGCTGCCCGATGCCGAGGTTGACGTACGCGCCGTCCGGGATGTCGCGCGCGACGATCTCGGCCATCTGCTCGCGGGACAGACTCATCGCGGCACCTCGACGATCCGGTTGACGTAGATGGCGGGCGTGACGACGACCTCGGGATCGAGCGAACCCACCTCGACGATCCGCGACACCTGAGCGATCGTCACGGCGGCGGCGGTGGCCATCACCGGCCCGAAGTTGCGGGCCGTCTTGCGGTAGACCAGGTTGCCCATCCGATCGGCGACGTGGGCCCGGATCAGCGCCACGTCGCCGCGGATCGGGTATTCCAGCAGGTACTCGCGGCCGTCGATGACCCGCGACTCCTTGCCCTCGGCCAGCGGCGTGCCCACCCCGGTCGGGCTGAAGAACGCGCCGATCCCGGCTCCGGCCGCGCGCAGTCGCTCGGCCAGGTTGCCCTGCGGCACGACCTCGAGCTCGATCCGGCCCGCGCGGTACAGCCCGTCGAACACCCACGAGTCGGACTGCCGCGGGAAACTGCACACCACCTTGCGTACGCGACCGGCCGCCAGCAATGCCGCCAGCCCGGTGTCCCCGTTGCCCGCGTTGTTGCTGACGATTGTCAGGTCGCCCGCGCCGTGCTCGATGAGCGCATCGATCAGGTCGACCGGCATCCCGGCCATGCCGAACCCGCCGACGAGCACGGTGTCGCCGTCCTTGACGACCGAAACAGCGTCCTCCGCCGAAACGATCATGAAGGCTCCCCCAGCACCTGCTGGGCGATCCGGAAGGCCGTGTTGGCGGCCGGCACTCCGCAATAGATCGCGCTCTGCAACAGCACTTCCTTGATCTCGTCGTCGGTCAGCCCGTTGGTGCGGGCGGCGCGCAGGTGCATCGCCAGCTCCTCCTGGTGACCCAGGGCCACCAGCGCGGTCAAGGTGATCATCGAGCGGCTGCGGCGGTCCAGGCCGGGGCGGGTCCAGATCTCCCCCCACGCGTACGCGGTGATGAGCTCCTGAAAATCCCGGGTGAACGGTGTCGTGCCGGCCACGGCCCGGTCGACGTGCTCGTCGCCGAGCACCTGCCGCCGCACCCTCATGCCGGCCTCGCGCACCCGGTCGAGCGTGGCCGGGCCGCCGAAGTGGTCGTCGAGCAGCGCCGCCACCTCGTCCGGCTTCTCGGCCGGTGCGAGATGGGCCGCGTTCTCGAGCACCACCAGCCGGCCGTTGCGGACCCGGGTCGCTATCCGGGCCAGGCCCTCGGGCGGCGTCGGCAGATCGTCGGCGCCGGCGATGGCAAGGACCGGCGTGGTGATCTCGCCCAGCCGGTCCCGCACGTCGAACGCGGCCAGCGCCTCGCACACCAGCGCATAGCTTTCCGGGTCGGCTGCGCGCAGCGAGTCGAGCAGCGCCGCCGCCACCGCGGGCGACCGCTGGGCGAAGCCGGGCGCGAACCACCGCTGCTGGGAGGCGCCGACCACGGCATGCACCCCGTCGGCCCGGACGGTCTCGGCCCGCTGCCGCCAGCCGGTGCTCTCCCCGATCTTGGCCCCGGTGCAGACCAGCGCGGCCGACTCGACCCGCCCCGGCGCGTCGAGCAGCAGCTGCAACCCGACCGCGCCGCCCACCGAGACGCCCGCGTACCGGAACGGCTCGCCCGGCCGCAGCTGGTCGGCCAGCGTGAGGACCCCACGGGCCAGACCGGCGATCCCGAAGCCGCCGTACGCGGGTTCGCTGCCGCCGTGGCCGGGCAGGTCCCAGCCGACCACGTGGTGCCCGCCCTGGAGCTGCTCGGCTGCCCGCCGCCAGAGCGCCTCGGCCGAGGTGCCCAGCGACGGCCCGAGCAGCAGCAACGGGCGTCCGGGAGCGTCGACGAGCGTGGTCGCGGTCAGCATGGCTACTCCCCCGCTCGCGCCAGCACGGCGTCGATGATCTCGTCCGTAGCGCCACGGTACGGCCGCTGCGAACCGCCGCCGACCGAGCTGGCGTGGCCGGCAGGTTCAGCCGCCGCGGCCCCTTCGCGCGGGCCACCCGAAGCGGCGCCGGCGACTGAAGCGGCGCGGGTGGAAGATCCGTTTTGAACGCCGCCGGGGCCATCCCCACCCCCCGCCCGCCCTGGGGAAGAGGAAGGGGACTTTACGCGGCTGTCAAGCCCGCCCGGCCCGGTTATCCACAGGCCGGCCGCATCGGCACCACGCTGCGGGCCACCGGCCATGCCGTACTTGCGCTGCTCGGCGTCGATGCCAGGTCGGGCGGCGGCCAGCGTCGCGGCCATCCGCTGGTCATCGACGCGCAGACCCGCCAGCATGTCGGCGGTCTGGGAACCGGCGGTGACTGTACGGCGGGCGAGTGCGCGCAGGGTGGCCCACTCGACGTGCCAGGCGCCGTCGGCTCGCTCGTCCACCATCGTGGCGGCGGCCGTGTGCAGGGTCGCGGCGAGCGGCGGCCCGGCGAGAGCAGCCCGGCGCACCAGCACGGCCAGGGTCGGATTGCGCTTGTTCGGCATCGCCGACGAGCCGCCACTCTGGACGAGGGACAGTTCACCGATCTCGGGTCGCGCGAGCGTCAGCACGTCGTTGGCTATCCGGCCCCACGCGTCGGTGCAGGTGACGAGCGCGTCCCCGAACCGGGTGAACGACGCCCGGCTGGTGTGCCACGGCTGGTGCGGTGGCAGGCCCAGCCGCGCGGCAGTGGCGCCGACCCGGGCGACGGCCCGGTCGGGCGAGCCTTCGACGGCGACGACGGCGGCCAGGCTGCCGGCCGCGCCGCCGATCTGAACGGGCAGGTCGGCTGCGGCGGCGAGCAGGTCACGCGCGTCGAGCACTCCTTGCAGCCAGCCGGCGACCTTCAGACCGAACGTGATCGGCACCGCGTGCTGGGTGAGCGTGCGCCCCGCCATGTCGGTGTGCCGATGGCGGTCGGCCAGCGCGGCCAGGGTGACGATCTGGGCCGCGAGGTCGTCGCGGATGCGGGCGGCGGCGTCGCGCAGGCAGAGCACCAACGCCGTGTCGAGCACGTCCTGGCTGGTGAGGCCCCGATGAAGTTCTTCGGGAGCGTTCCGTGAGCGCAGGAGTGCCAGCAACGGGATGACGGGGTTGCCGCCGTCCTCGGACGCAGCGGCCAGCGCCGGCAGATCATCCGGCCCGGCCAGCTCGAGCAGGTCGGAACCGAGCGGACCGGCGCCGCGCGCATCGAGAGGGGGCGGGGAGGAATCGAGCCAGGCCGACTCGACGCGCAGCATGGCGGCCAGCACGCTCGCGTCGGTGCAGATCTCGCCGCTGCGGGCGTCGCCGGGCCAGAGCAGGTCGCTCATCGGCGCCGGCTCATCGGGCCTGCCGGGGATAGCTCAGGAACACCGTCTCACCCTCGCCCTGCAGGTGGATGTCGAAGAGCAGCCCACGCTGTTCGCGGGTGGTGATCAGCGTAGCGCGGCGCTCCGGTTCCAGGCCGTCGAGCAGCCCGTCCGGTTCGCTGCCGGGCAGGTAGGCGCGGGTGAAGAGCCGGTCGGTGAGGCCGCGGGCGAAGATCGTGACCGCGAAGAACGGGCGGCGGCCGGGCTCGGCCGGGCCGGGGGTCAGCGTCGAGAACCAGTAGTGACCGTCGCCGTCGGTCTGGGCGCGGCCCCAGCCGGTGAACGTGAAGCCGTCGCGGCGGATCGAGCCGGTCGCGCGCGGCACCCGGCCGTCCGGACCGGCCTGCCAGAGCTCGATCAGGGCGTCCGGCACCGGGGTTCCCTCGCCGTCCAGGACCCGCCCGTGCAGGCGTACGGCGTCGGGGTACCCCGCCGGGACCAGCAGGTTGCCACCTTCGAAGGGCAGCCCGAGGTGGAAGAACGGTCCGACGGTCTGACCGGGCGCGTAGCTCACGATTCCTCCAGGGGCGTGCGGTGCGTGCCGCTGAGCACGATGTCCCAGCGGTAGCCCAGGCTCCGCTCCGGTGTGGTCACGCTGTGGTCGTATGCGGCGACCAGCAGCTCGCGGGCCTTGGGGTCGGTGACCGACTGGTAGATGGGGTCGAGGTCGAACAGCGGGTCCCCCGGGAAGTACATCTGGGTCACCAGGCGCTGCGTGAAGTCCGTGCCGAACAGCGAGAAGTGGATGTGCGCGGGCCGCCAGGCGTTGACGTGGTTGCGCCACGGGTAGGCGCCCGGCTTGACCGTCCGGAACGTGTAGACGCCGTCGCCGTCGGTCAGGCAGCGTCCGGCCCCGATGAAGTTCGGGTCGAGCGGCGCTGGATGCTGGTCGCGCTGGTGCCAGTAGCGTCCGGACGCGTTGGCCTGCCAGATCTCGACGAGCTGGTGGCGCACGGGCCGGCCGTCGCCGTCGGTCACCCGGCCGGTGACGATGATCCGCTCGCCCAGGGGCTCGCCCGAGCGCTGGATGGTCAGGTCGGCCTCGGCGTCGTCGATGTCCGCGGCCCCGAAGCACGGCGCCCACAACTCGACGCCCTCGGGGTCGACCTGGTGCAGGTCCCGCGTCGGATACCGCAGCACGCTGCTGCGGTAGGGCGGGTAGTCCCGGCGCGGCTGCGGACCGCCACTCCCCCGCAGCTCGTCGATCTCGCGATAGATGTCCGCCTGGGTCGTCACGATGGCGACGCTAGACCAGCCCGCCGGACGCCACGATACTTACCTTCCATTGAACGGAAGGGGTGGCCTTGGCGGCCAGCGTGACCTCTCGTGCGCTCGATCTGCTGGGCGCGTTCGACGCCGAGCATCGCAGTCTGACGCTGAGCGAGCTCGCCCGCCGGGCCGGGCTGCCGCTGGCGACCGCCCACCGGCTGGTCGGCGAGCTGCACCGGTGGGGCGCGCTGTCGCGGCTGGCCTCGGGCGAGTACGTGATCGGGCGCCGGCTGTGGGATCTCGGGCTGCTCGCGCCGGTGCAGTCCGGGTTGCGCCAGGCGGCTTCGCCCTTCCTGCACGACCTGTACGGGGCCACGCTGGCCACGGTGCATCTCGCGGTCCGCGACGGGTGCGAGGTGCTCTACGTCGACCGGCTCGCCGGGCACGTCTCGGTCCCGGTCGTCAGCGCGGTCGGCTCGCGGCTTCCCCTGCACGCCACCGGGGTGGGCAAGGTCCTTCTGGCGTACGCCCCGGAGGCCGTCCGCGCCGAGGCGTTCGGCCGGCTGACCCGGATCACGCCGTACACCGTCACCCAGCCGGCGCGGCTCGCCGAGCAACTGCGGCGGGTCCGGGCCGAGGGGTACGCGACCACGGGCGAGGAGATGAGCCTGGGCGCCTGCTCGGTGGCCGTGCCCGTGGGCGGCGACAGCGTGGTGGCCGCGCTCGGCATCGTCGTGCCCGATCTGCGCCGCGACAAGGCCCGGCTCGTGGCCGCGCTGCAGGTGGCCGCGCGCGGGATCGCCCGTACGCTCGCTTCCGCTGAGTGAAAAAGGGGGCTTGCCGCCCGGCCCGCACTGCCGTTGGCTGACCCCATGCGCACCCAGGTCGCCATCATCGGCGCCGGCCCGGCCGGACTGCTCCTCGCCCACCTGCTGCACCGCGGCGGCGTCGACGCGGTGGTGCTCGAGACCCGCTCGCAGGAGTACGTGGCCGCACGCATCCGGGCCGGGATCCTGGAGAGCTCGACCGTGGAGCTGCTCGAGTCGGCCGGGCTCGGCGAGCGGCTGCGGGCCGAGGGGCACGAGCACCGCGGCATCTATCTGCAGATGCCCGGCGAGCGCCACCACCTCGACTTCGTCGACCTGGCCGGGCGGAGCGTGTGGGTCTACGGCCAGACCGAGGTGCAGAAGGACCTGGTCGCGGCGGGCACGGCCGAGGTCCACTACGAGGTGACGGATGTCGAGCCGCACTCGGTGGACGCGGACCCGTACGTCACCTTCATCGACTCGGCGGGAACCCGGCAGCGCCTCGACGCCGATGTCATCGCGGGGTGTGACGGCTCGTTCGGCCCGTCCCGCGCGGCGGCCGCACCGGCGGAGATGTACGAGCGGGTGTACCCGTACTCGTGGCTCGGGATCCTGGCCGACGTCGCGCCCTCGACCGACGAGCTGATCTACGCGTGGCACCCCGACGGTTTCGCGCTGCACTCGATGCGCTCCGAGACCGTCAGCCGCCTCTATCTGCAGGTGCCCAACGGCACCGACCCGGCCGACTGGCCCGACGACCGGATCTGGGCCGAGCTGGCCACCCGCCTCGGCCACGGTCAGGACGGCTGGAAGCTGACGCCGGGCCCGGTCACCGACAAGAGCGTGCTGCCGATGCGCAGCTACGTGCAGACCCCGATGCGGCGCGGCCGCCTGTTCCTGGCCGGCGACGCCGCCCACATCGTGCCGCCCACCGGCGCCAAGGGCCTGAACCTGGCCGTCGCCGACGTGGCGCTGCTGAGCACTGCGCTGATCGCCCTGCTGCGCGAGGGCGATTCCCGGCTCGCCGACAGCTATTCCGACGACGCGCTGCGCCGGGTCTGGCGGTGCACGCACTTCTCGTGGTGGATGACGACCATGCTGCACACCGGCGGCGACCCGTTCGACGCGCAGCTCCAGCTCTCCCAGCTGCGGTGGGTCACCACGAGCACGGCCGGAGCGACCGGACTGGCGGAGAATTACGCCGGCCTTCCGCTCGGATTCTGAGGATCCTTCCCGCGTACGCACCCCGGACGGAGGATCCCGACGCGGAACAGCCCTTGGCTGGATGCCGTGACCACGGACGACGATCGTGAAGTGGTCACGGACAGTCAAGGAGAAAATGATCGTGTCCGGCATCGCGGGCGCCCGCCTGCACGGCCGCTCGCCCCGCCTCATCATCGGCCTCGGGCTGCTGCTGATCGGCGCCGGCTCGGCCCTGACCGTGCTTCTGCTCGGGCCGGGCTCGAGCTGGCCCGCGCTGGTCGCCGGCTACGCGGTCATCGGCGCCGGCGTCGGCCTGGTCATGCCCACGCTCGCCGAGGCGGCGATGGCAGCGGTCCCGCGGGAGCGGGGCGGCATGGCCGCGGGCGCGGTCAACACGGCCCGCCAGCTCGGCTTCGCGATCGGCATCGCGGTGCTGGGCACGGCCTTCGCCGGACGCGCCCGGGCCCACCTGACCGACGCCGGCCTGCCGGACGCCGCGGACGCCGCCCACGGGCTGGCCGCCGGGCAGGCGGGCCGCATCCTGGCCGCCACCCCCGAGCCCGTGCGGGCCACCGTGGACGCCGCGCTGCGCGGCGCGGCCGTGGCCGGTCTGGACGCGGCCTTCCTGGTCGCGGCGGCCGCCGGCGTGGTCGCGGGCATCGCCGTGCTGCTGCTGGTCCGCCCGGCCCGAGCCGGACGGCCGTCAGACGACCGGGCCCCGCAGCAGGCCGTTCTCCATCAGTGAGACGGCCAGCTTGACCCGGGTGAACAGGGGCACGGTCTCGCACGTGCGGACCTCGCGGATCGCGGCGACCTCGCTGGTCAGGTAGCGGTACAGCGCCGCGGCGTCCGGGCACAGCGCGATGGCCACGAGCGACGCGGCGCCGGTCACCGCCGAGGCCCAGGCCAGCGGGCGGTGATCGGCGAGCCGGGCTCCCACCGAGGCGAGGTCGGCCGGCGCGACCGTGAACCACAGATACGCCATCTCGCGGAAGCCCAGCGCGGTGGTGGCTGTGTCCAGGTCGAACCGGATGTGGCCGGTCTCGGCCAGGTTCTGCAGGCGCAGCGCGACCTTGCGCTGCGTCCATCCGGTGGCCTCGGCCAGGGCCGCGTAACTGGCCCGGCCGTCGTGCCCCAGGGCGACGAGCAGCGGCCTGTCCTCGGCGGTCAGCCCGCCCGGGCCCGCGGGCTCGGGCGCGCCGGGCGCGCCGGCCAGCAGCTCGCGTCGCTGATCGCTGCCGAGCTGGTCGGCCGACGTGACCCAGTCCGCCTCGCCGCGCCCGATGAACCGGTGCAGCACCTGGTGCGACGTCAGTGACAGCACATTCGCCGCGCGGGGCAGGTGGTGGAGCAGCCCCTCCCGGCTCTCGGGCTGTCCCTCGTCCACGGTCACCTGACAGATCAGCTCGGCACCGCCGGCGCTGATCGAGACCCAGCTCGTGTCTGTTCGCTTGGCCAGCGCGGCCGCCGTGGCGGAGGCGGTGCCGGGCCGGCAGCCGATGCGCAGCAGCCACGAGCTCGTGGCGCCGGCCGAGTTCACGATGCCGAACACTCGTACCAGCCCGTGCGTGCGCATGCGCTGATAGCGCCGGGAGACGGTCTGCTCCGAGACACCGAGCACCATGGCCAGACGAGCGAAGGGAACCCGGGGCGAGAGCTGGAGCCCGTGAATGATCTGCCGGTCCAGCCGGTCGGTGGCGGCGGGCCCGGCCGGAGACAGCGCCGGCACTGCCGGATCGTAACCCCCAGCCCACGTCGCATGCATGCACAAGTGAATATATCCGCAGGTCAACGTGTGGGTGGATTCGACCGTGCGGGGACTGGCAAGGCGGGCCGGGACCGCTATCGTGGGGCGCGGCCGACCGCATTGGAGCATCTCTTGTCCTCGCCCCGCCTCGACGCCGAGGAACCCTCGCACGAGCTCGACGCCGGCCCGCCGTCGCCGGCGTCGACCAGCGAACGCCGGATCGGCTCGCTCGAGATCCTCGCCGGGCTGCTCGTGCTGCTGGTCGTCTTCCGCGACCCACTGTCCGATCTGGTCTCCGGGCCCGCGCTGCAGACCTGGACCACGGTGTTCGTCTCGGTGCTCGTGCAGGCCGCGCCGTTCCTGGCCTTCGGCGTGGCGCTGTCGGCAGTGATCGCGGTCTTCGTTCCGCGGTCGTTCTGGGCCAAGGCCCTGCCGAGCCATCCCGCGCTGGCCGTGCCGACGGCCGGGCTCGCCGGCGTGGTGCTGCCCGGCTGCGAATGCGGCAGCGTGCCGATCGCCGGCTCGCTCATCCGGCGCGGGGTCACCCCGGCCGCGGCGCTGGCGTTCCTGCTGGCCGCGCCGGCCATCAACCCGATCGTCCTCACCGCCACCGTCATCGCCTTCCCCGGCCGCCCCGAGATGGCTGTCGCCCGCGGGCTCGCCAGCCTGGTCGTGGCGGTGCTGATCGGATGGCTGTGGCTGCGCCTGGGCAAGAACGAATGGATCCGGCTGCCGCACCGGCCCGAGCTCGACACCCTGCCCAAGTGGCAGGCCTTCTGGGCCGCCTGCCGGCACGACGTGCTGCACGCCGGCGGCTTCCTGGTGATCGGCGCGGCCGCCGCCGCCACCATCAACGTGGTCGTGCCCGAGGCCTGGCTGACCAGTCTCGCCGCCAACGCCGTGCTGTCGATCCTCGTCCTGGCCGTCCTGGCCGTCCTGCTCTCGATCTGCAGTGAGGCCGACGCGTTCGTGGCCGCCTCGCTGAGCCAGTTCTCGCTCACGTCGCGGCTGGTCTTCCTGGTCGTCGGCCCGATGGTCGACCTCAAGCTGATCTCCATGCAGACCGGCGTGTTCGGGCGGCGGTTCGCCTCCCGCTTCGCCCCGGCCACGTTCGTGGTGGCGGTGCTGGTCGGCACGGCTTTCGGGGTGGTTCTGCTGTGAACAAGCTGACCCAGGGCGTCGTGTTGCTGCTGTTCGGCGGCGCGATCCTGCGCGCGTCCGTCACCGACCTCTACCTGCGCTACGTCAAGGAAGGGCTCCGCCCGTTCCTGATCGCGACCGGGCTGTTGCTGGTGACCGCCGCGATCATGACCCTCTGGTACTCGTTCCGCGAGACACCGTCCGACGAGGACGATCACGGGCACGAGCACCACGGGCCCAGCGTGGGCTGGCTGCTGATCCTGCCCGTGCTGGGGCTGCTGCTGGTCGCGCCGCCGGCCCTCGGGTCGTACGCGGCCAATCAGGCCGGCAGCGTCGTCGCCGAACCGGTCGGCGGGTCCGACTATCCGGCGCTGCCCGCGGGCGACCCGGTCGAGCTCAGCCTGGTCGACTACGCGTCGCGGGCCCTGTTCGACGCGGGCAAGAGCCTCGGCGGGCGCGAGATCAGTCTCACCGGGTTCATCACCGTCGCGCCGGACGGGTCGCCGATGCTGGCCCGCATGGTGCTCTCGTGCTGCGCCGCCGACGGCCGTCCCATCAAGATCGGCCTCGACGGGCGCACGCCGATCGACGTCCCCGCCGACACGTGGGTCCAGCTCACCGGCGTCTACACCGCACGCACGGCCAAGGACCCGGTCAACAACGTCGACGTGGCCTACTTCGACGTACGCACGTGGCAGGAGATCCCCGAGCCCAAGCAGCCCTACGCATGACCCCGACGGCGCCCGCGCCGGACCACCGACAGCGCCGGTGGCCGGCCGCAGCAGCCCTCGTGGTCGCCCTCGCCGCCGGTTCCTTCCTGTTGTTCGGCGGCACCGGCGACGCCCCCACGCCTCCGCCGCCGGCTCGCACCGACGCGAAGTCCGTGTGGCCCGGCGCGAAACGGGCCGACCTGCCCGCCGCCCTGCCCGACGGGCCGTTGTTCACGCCGACGATCTTTCTCGACGCGACGACCGCGGTCGGCACCGCGCCGTCGCCGGCCGGCGACCAGTCGCGGCTGCTGCTGCGCTCCGGCTCCCAGCTGCGCGAGCTGCGCCGTCTGCCGCTCGACGGCAACCCGCAGTTCGAGGCGTTCACGGCCGACGACAACCAGATCTTCTGGGCCGAGTCGACAGCCGGCTCTCCGGCCGTACGGCTGTGGACCGCCGACCGCAGCGGCGGCCCGGCCCGCCCGCTGACCGCCGACACCGGCCGGGCGGTGTTCTTCGGCAACCAGTACGACCTGGTGGTGGCCGACGGCGAGCTGCACTGGGCGGCCGCCCCGGGCGACGTCGCCGAGGCCACCGAGATCCGCTCGATCCCCGTCGGCGGCGGAAAGGTCACCGTACGCACCGAGCAGGGTCAGTGGTCGCAGTCGGCCTGGCCGTGGCTGGTCGACGACGGCAGCACGTCCGGCGAGCCCCGCCTGCGCAACCTGGCCACGTCGCGCGACGTGAAGATCGCCGTCAGCGGCCTCGACGTGCTCACCTGCGGACCGGTGTGGTGCCGGGCCATGGTGATGGGCGAGGAGACATTGACCCGCATCGACCTCGTCCGCCCGGACGGCGGCGACCGCCGCAAGATCGCCGGGGGCGCCGCCCAGTCCGCGATCACCGACGTCGCCGTCCTCGACCGCTTCGAGATTCTCTCGGAACCGGGCCCCGACACCGACCTCACCGGGGCGGCCGCGTTGGTCGTGTACGACATCACCACCGGTCGTACGGTCGACGTCGCGCCCGACGCCGACGGCGCCTTCGCCCGCGGCGGCATGCTCTGGTGGTCGACCACCACCGGCGACGAGGAGATCACCTGGCACACCCTGGACCTCCGGACCGTGCCCTAGGGTCTGTTGCGCAGCGGGGGTGGGAGCGAGGCGCGGTCCAGATTTCGTCTGGTGGTGGCCCGCGGAAGCCCGGCTCCCGGTGTTGGAACCGGGTTTTCGCGGGACGCCGCCAGGCGGGATCTGGGCCGCGCCGCAGCCCCGGCCCCGCTGCGCAACAGACCCTAGGTCTGTTGCGAGCCTGCGGCTCCCGCGCAGCCGGGCAACGGACCCTGGGCGATCATGACAAGTCCCACACTGCGCCACCGAACGTCCGCGCCCGCACGTCTTCACGGAGGACACTCACCTACCGTGAGGGAGCACGCATGCGGACGAGGGCCTTGACGGCGGCCTTGCTGATGGCAGTTGTCGCTGGTTGCAGGGCAGCCACCAGCCCGCCGAGCCGGCGCCCAGCGCCTCGGCCACCGTAACTCTCAGTGCGCCAACGGTCGCAGCGGAGAAGCCGCAGGCCCGCGCGGTCGCGTTGTCGCGCCTGCCAGCCAACCTGCGCGCCCGGGTGCCCCGGTTCGCGCCGCCACCCCCGGCCGCGCCCAAGGTGAAGGTGCCCGCCGACGGAACGGCCGGGTGGTTCTCCCGGATCCCGACCGACCAGAAGGTCGCCTTCATCACGATCGACGACGGCTGGGTCAAGCACCCGCTCGCGCTGCGGCTGCTCGAGGCCGCCGACGTGCCGGTCACGCTGTTCCTCGAGGTCGACGCGATCCGCTCCGACCCGCAGTACTTCGCCGAGCTCCAGTCGGCCGGGGCCACCATCGAGAACCACACGATCAGCCACCCCAACCTCAAGGGCCGGTCGTACGCCGCCCAGAAGCACGAGATCTGCGGCGGAGCCGACCAGCTGGCGACGCACTTCGGCCGCCGCCCGGTGCTGTTCCGGCCCCCGTTCGGCAGCCACGACCACACCACGCTGCGGGCGTCGCACGACTGCGGGATGAAGGCCGCCTTCTTCTGGAAGGAGACCACCAACAAGGGCAAGGTCCGCTTCCAGGAGGGCTCAGCCGTCAAACCCGGCGACATCATCCTCATGCACTTCCGCGACCGCTTCCCCGACGACTTCCTGGCCGTCCTCCAGGCGGTCCACCGGGCGGGCCTGACCCCGGCCCGCCTCGAGGACTACCTGCCCTGACCCCGGCGGCCACGGCGGCCTGAGACCAGCTGCCCTGGCGTCCACGGGCGCCGCGACCAGCTGCTCCGACACCGATGAGCGCCGCAACCAGCCCTCTGACGCCACATGAGCGCCGCAGCCAGCTGCTCCGACGCCGATGGGCGCCGCGACCGGGGACGAAACCGGTCGCGGCGCCCGCACCTGAAAGCGCGGCCGGCCTAGCCCGATGGCCGGCCGCGCGGCTCAGGCGGCGGAACAGGCCGCGCCGTTGAGAGTGAATCCACTCGGCGCCGCGCTGCTCCCGGTGTGGTTGGCCTGGAAACCGATCGAGACCGACGAGCCGGCCGCGATCGTGCCGTTGTAGCCGGCGTTCCGCGCGGTCACGGACCCCGACGTGGGCGAGTAGGTCGCGTTCCAGCCCGAGGTGATCGTCTGCCCGGCCGGCAGCGTGAAGCCGAGGCTCCAGCCGTTGACCGCCGAGCCGCCGGTGTTGGCGATCGTCACCTGCGCCGTCAGCCCGGTGTTCCACGAGTTCACCGTCGTCGTCACCCGGCACGCACCGCCGGCCGGCGGAGGCGTCGTCGTTGGCGGCGGCGTTGTCGGTGGCGGTGTCGTCGGTGGTGGCGTGGTCGGCGGCGGTGTCGTCGGTGGTGGCGTCGTCGGCGTGGTCGAATCCAAGCCGAAGAACGCGATGGCCAGCCGCGCCATCCCGCTCAGCGGCAACGAATGGCCGACCCCGGCCACGCTGATTCCCTCGACCGGCGCCGTCACTGCCGTGGACCCGTAGCGCGTACGGGTCCAATTGCTCTGCGGCGAATCGGTGAGCACCGGCGTCGCGCTCACACCGAGCACGTTCGTCCACTGCTTGATCTGCTCGCCGAAGTTCGGGTACCGCAGAGTGTCGTCCGTCGTGCCGTGGAAGACCTGCATGCGCGGGCGCCGGCCGGTGTAGCCGGTATAGGCCGCGCGCACCAGATCGCCCCACGCCTGCGCGGTCCGGCTCACCTGACCGTTGGCGCAGGCGCTGTTCCACATCGAGCCGTCGGTCGTGGCGAAACAGCCGAACGGGACGCCCGAGAACGCGGAACCGGCCGCGAACACGTCCGGATAGTCACCGAGCAGGACGTTGGTCATCATCGCGCCCGAGGACGCGCCGGTGACGAACGTGCGGTTCGGGTCGGTGCCGTACCGCTGCTGCACGTAACGCACCATCGACACGATGCCGGCCGGGTCGCTCGTGCTGTCGTGCCGCAGAGCGCCCGCCGTCGACACGTCGTAACACTGCCCCGACCGGGTCGCCGACGGGTACACGACGATGAACCCGTGCTGATCGGCGAGCGAGGCGAACTCCGTACCGGAGAAGAAAGCCGGCCCCGACCCGGTGCAGTAATGCACGGCGACCAGCAGCGCCGGGTTGGCGGCGACGCGGTCCGGCACATACAGGTGCATGCGCAGGTTGGTCGGGTTGGCGCCGAAGCCGGTGACCTCCTGCAGGCTCGCGGCCGACGCCGGCCCGGCCGGAGCAACGAGCGCGAGGCCCACCGCCATCAGCGCCGCGGCCAGGAGCCTTCTCATCGTGACGCGCAGGTCGCGGTGGACGGCCCGGTGCCGGTGCCCTGGAAGCCGAACTCGGTGCTGGCGCCCGCGTTCACCCCGCCGTTGTAGGCGACGTTGGTGAAGCTGACCGCGCCGCTCGAGCCGCTGGCCTGCGCGTTCCACGAGTTCGTGACCGACGAGCCGGACGACAGGGCGAGGCCGGCGGTCCAGCCGTTGATGCGCGCGGCGCCGGCGGTGACCTTCACGGTGGCGACGAAGCCGCCGGTCCACTGGTTCAGCGCGACCGTCGCGGTGCAGCCGTCACCGGCCGGAGGCGGGGTGGTAGTGCTCGGCGGCGGCGTGGAAGTGTTCGGCGGCGGCGTTGCCGTGCTCGGCGGCGGCGTGCTCCCGCCGTTCAGGGCGTCCAAGGCGGCGGTGTACGCGGCCTTCTTGTTGCCGCTGTTGTCGAACAGCAGCGGAGTGCCGCTGGCCCGCCACGAATCCGAGTCACGGATGCCCCACACGGTGATGCCGTTGCAGCGGGTCACCGCGAGACAGGCGCGCACGGCCGAGCCGTACGCGTTGGCCTGGGCCGTTCCGGAACCCTCGATGTCCAGCTCGGTGATCTGCACGTCGACGCCGAGATTGGCGAAACGCTGCAGGTTGGCCTGGTAGTCCGAAGGCAGCGGCGACTGCGCGTTGAAGTGCGACTGGAAGCCGACGCAGTCGATCGGGACACCGCGCGCCTTGAAGTCCTGCACCATGGCGAAGACGGCGTTGCTCTTCGCGTTCTGACCATCGGTGTTGTAGTCGTTGTAGCAGAGCTTCGCGGCCGGATCGGCGGCCCGGGCGGCCCGGAAGGCGGCCTCGATCCAGTCGTTGCCGGTCCGCTGCAGGTTGGAGTCGCGGCGGGCGCCGGAACTGCCGTCGGCGAAGGCCTCGTTGACGACGTCCCACGAGTCGATCTGACCCTTGTAGTGGGTCGCGACCTGAGTGACATGGTTGAGCATGGCGTTGCGCAGCGCGGTGCCGCTCATGTTCTGAGCCCAGCCCGGTTGCTGCTGGTGCCAGGCCAAGGCGTGGCCGCGCACCTTGGCCCCGATGGACTTGGCCCGGGCCACGATCTGGTCGGCGCTGCCGTACGAGAAACTGCCCTGGGTGGGCTCGGTGGCGTCCCACTTCATCTCGTTCTCGGGGGTGACGCTGTTGAACTCGCGGTTGAGGATCCCGGAGTACGTGGAGTCGGAGAGCTTGTACGCGGCTACGGCTGTGCCGAAGTAGCGGCCTTGCTCGGCAGCGGATGCGCCGAGGGTGGTGGCCGCTTCAGCGGTCGGGGCAAGGGCGACCGCACCGGCAGCAGCCACAACGGCGGCAGCGGCAGCGAAGAGGACACGGCGGTGCCTGGGGCGTGGGTCCATGGAGGTGCCTTTCCGAGCTGTGGAGCGTCGGTGGGAGCGCTCCCGGGGATGCGACAGAAAGTGACCCGGATCGATCGAGACATTATCGCCGTGTTTCGGTATCCACAACGGCCAATGTTCTTTCCAGTTGTTCGTTCGTGGTGTCGTTCGTGGGGTTGGGCTGGCTTTATGCCCGTGTTGTGTTGCCGGAAGTTTCGGGGATTCCCCTCCGCCGGGGGGCGCTTTTGCTTGCTTGCGCTGGGACGGCCGGGCCCGAGGGTGCCCACGCCAGGCTGAAAGGGAGCTACGCCTTGTGTGGGCACCCTCGGGCCCGGCCTTGCCGGGGTTTCACCTTGCGGTGGGGTTTGGTCGGCGCTTCTCTGAGCGCGTGGCTGGCCTTTGTCGGCCCGTGCGGGTGTGGGATCTGGCTTCCGCGTGGGGGACGAAGGTAGGGGGCCTGCTTGCGCGGGCCGGCGTGGGTGGTGGGGTGCGCGTTCGCACCGTGCCGCTTGCGCGGGCGGTGGGTGAGACCCCGCGATGGTTTGAGGTGGGGGGATCTCCACGGGTTGGCGAGGGCTTCGGCGTGCGCCCATCGGTTCGCTGGGGCGAGAGGCCAGGCAGGCGCTTCACTCCCCCAAGCCGCTGCGTGGTGAGGACACTCCGGAGCAGCTTCTTAAGCTTGCGCGCACGTGCTTTTCGCCGGCGTGCCTTTCTACGGCTGCCGCGGCGGTCACAACACCGCGCCGGTGCTGCTGTTTGCGTCTTCGCGGATGCGATGTTGGCGGGGTGGCGTTGAGGCGCGCTGCGGCTGCGATACGGTGCCGGGATGCAATCTGGGGTAGAGGCCGCCGTACCCGTGCTCTAGGTGCGTAACGTCGAATCCGCTCAAGCCTTCTATGCCCTGTTCGGCTATCGCAAGATGCAGACAGGCGGTGACGGCGACGCTCGCTGGTCATACCTGAAATGCGGTGAGCACACCCTCCTCCTGGCCTGCGTGCAACCTGCCCTGATCACGCACGAGTTGCCGCTGGTGATCTATCTCTACGTCACCGACCTCGGCGGGACACGCGAGCAGCTGGATTCCGCCGGCCACGACTACCAGCCGGCCGGCTACCCGGATCACGCGCCGGGCGGCGAGCTGCGCACCCAGGACCCGGACGGCAACGTCGTGCTCGTGGGTCAGCGCACGGCGGTAGCTGCAGACGCGCGAACCGCACCGAGCGCACCCGAGGCTCGTACCTCCTTGATGAAACAGGCGGCAGAGGCCATCAGCCGGCGCGGGGGCGCACCCGCAACCTGCCAAGTTCCGGCGGCCGACGGCAGCGCCTGTCCCCGGCCCGCGGAGATCAAGCTCGCCGACACCTGGGGAGCGACTGTCTGGGCGTGCCTGACGCACGCCGACGAGGCGCTGATCAACGCGCCGGGCGCGTTCATCGCCTCTGAAGACGCGCAAGGCCTCGGGCCCTGGCTCAGCCACCGCAGCGCAACGCCGTAACCGTATCGGGAGCGCGCTTCTTCGAGTGGGGCTCGGCGCGCGAATCGACCCGGGCCGCAGGGAGCCCGAACTTGGCGTTGTCGACGGCGGGAAACATCTAGTCTCATGCCGTGGACACGTCATTCGGATGGGTGTTGTTTGCGCTGCTGGGCGTCGCCCTGCTGTACCGGGTGATCCGAACGGCCGTCGCCCACGGCATCGCCGACGCCGAGGAGAAGCGGCGTAAGACCACCAGGAAGTCGCGATAGCCCGTTGGCCCGACATCGGCTGCCATCTCACCGAGACGCGGAAGACGCTCACAGAGCCCCCGCCACGAACTGCGGCTGTCTCCGTGCGCGGCTCACGCTACGGAGTGACACGGGTGTTCTGCCGATCCCCGTGTCAATCGTCAATGGTCATGCCTCAAGATCTGGTTGAGCACGACTCGCATTTGCGTGACCATGAGTTGTTTCTGCGTCAACCAGAACAATGTTGGTTGCCATTATTCGGGGTCGGTCGTGGATGTTCGGTGCGGCGGCGTGGAAGGTGTCGCAGTGCATGACGTAGACGTCGCCGGCTCGACCGGTCACCTCGACGACTCGTAGGTCCACGTCGTCGATACGGAGGCCGTCCATCATGTAGCGGCGCACACGTTGTTCGCCGCCGGCGTGTTCGGGTGGTTCCCAAAGCTCCCGAAGCCAGGAGTTCCCGCCGAGCGCGCGTCGAAGGCTACTGGGATGCGGGGCCTTGCCGGTGTCGTCGATGTAGCGGGTGACCAGGCGATGCGACCCCGTGAGGACAAGGGTGCCGCCGCCTCGCGCCGGGAGGTCCTGCAAGATCATGAAGAGTTGGAGGGCGCGCTCGCCGACGCCGGACCTCAGCGGGACGAAGTCGTTGTGCCAGGCGCCGCCGGTCGGTAGATCCCATTGCTTTGTCCGGGACGGAAAAGTGACCAGGAGCCGTCCCCATCGGCGCGGCGGTTGCCAGCGGCCGGCGCCAAGAAGATCGTCAAGGACGGCGCGGACCGTCGGACTGCCGAGGGCAGCGAACCCCGGCTCGGCCGTAAGAGCGCGCAGTCCGGTGGGCGGGCTCAAGGGCCACGTTGCCGCGCGGTCGCGCACAATCTGATTGCTGTCGCTGAGGTGCTCCCAGATTCGGTCGACCATTGCTGCCGCCTGAGATGCCTCTATCGCGCCGGGAAGAGACAGGAGGCCCGTGTCCCGGAAGCCAGCCAGCTGATCGTCATTCAGCATTGGGCTTCCTCTCGGTACACCGACTTCGTCAACCAGGGTGAACGAGGCAGCGAAACATGTCGCGTCAATTAGCGCGGGGCACCGCTCGAGAGCGGCGGATGAGCACGGTTTCAGGCTCGGGCTGCGTGATGGGTGTTGAGGCGTAGGTCGGCGTCTATTGCGGCGGTGGCGGCCAACAGCGGGGGTAGCAGGCGGCGGCGCATGGTGTCGACTGTGGCTCGGGCTGCGTGTACCGAGATGTTTACGGCGCCGGCTACTGCGCCTGCCCGGTTGTGGATGGGGGCTGCGATTGCTCGCAGGCCCTCTTCCAGTTCCTGGTCGATGATGGCGTAGCCCTGGGCGGCCACCCGGGTCAGCTCGGAGTGCAGCGCGGCGGGAGTCGTGAGCGTCTTGGCGGTCAGGCGGTCGAGGCGGGCGCGCGCCAGGTAGGCCTCCAGGTCGGGCTGGGGCAGAGCGGCCAGCAGCACCCGGCCCATCGAGGTGGCGTAGGCGGGGAAACGGGTTCCGAGGTTGATCGAGACGGCCATGATGCGGCTGGTGGGGACTCGGGCCACATACACGATGTCGTCGCCGTCCAGGATGGACAGCGAGGAGCTCTCGTGGACCTGGGAGACCAGGCGTTCCAGGTGGGGGGCGGCCACCTCCGGCAGGGAGAGGCTGGAGAGGAACGCGTAGCCGAGTTCCAGGACGCGCGGCGTCAGGCTGAAGTGGCGGCCGTCGGTGCGGACGTAGCCCAGGTCGGCCAGGGTGAGCAGGAAGCGCCTGGCAGCGGCCCGGGTGAGATCGCAGATGCGAGCGACCTCGCTGAGGGTCAGCTCGGGATGGTCGGCGTCGAAGGCCCGGATGACGGCGAGGCCGCGTTCCAGCGACTGGACGTGGTGGGGCTTCCTCATCGCAGCTCAGCCACGAGCGACCCCGGCGCGGGCGCGAGCAACACCGGCACGGCCACGAGCGGCCCCGGCGCGGGCGCGGGCAACACCGTCGCGGACCGGGGCGACACCGGGGCGGAAGTCAGTGGCGCCGGGTGGGGGGTGAACGGAGGGTCGGCCGATCTCGACCGCATACCGATCGATGAAGATCGTTGACGTGACACGGGCCACATTCTAGCGTTCACATCGAGAACCTTCGTTCGCAATGCGCACAGCCTACCGGAGGAACCGAATGCGACGTGTCTTCACGGGGATAGCTACGGGGATGGCGCTGATCGCGCTGATCGGCTCGGCTGCCGCCTGTGGATCGGACGGCGGATCCGGTGGCGACACCGATGCCGGCGGCGTCGACCAGGTGAAGGTGGGGGTCATCCCGATCGTCGACGTGGCCCCGATCTATCTCGGTCAGCAGAAGGGCTTCTTCAAGAACCGCAACATCGAGCTGACCATGGAGAGCGGGCAGGGCGGCGCGGCCATCGTGCCCGGTGTGGTCAGCGGGCAGTTCCAGTTCGGCTTCAGCAACTTCACGTCGCTGCTGATCGCGCAGACCAAGAATGTTCCGATCAAAACCGTAGCCAACGGCGTCGCGTCGACCGGCGAGCAGGGCAAGGACTTCGGCGCGGTCATGGTCAAGGCGGACAGTCCGATCAGGACGGCCGCCGACCTGGTCGGCAAGAAGGTCTCGGTCAACACGCTCGAGAACATCGGCGACACGACCGTACGGGAATCGGTGCGCAAGGCCGGCGGCGATCCTAAGAACATCAACTTCGTCGAGGTGCCGTTCGCGAACGCGCCGGCCGCGCTCGAGGAGGGTCAGGTCGACGCGGTCTGGGTCGTGGAGCCCTCGCTGACGCAGGTCAAGGCGGCCGGTGGGCGGATGGTGGCGTCCAACTACGTCGACGCGGCGCCGAATCTGAGCGTGGCCGCCTATTTCACCTCGGCCAAGCTCGCCGGTGAGGACGCCGACCTGGTCAAGCGGTTCACCGAGGCGATCAACGAGTCGCTGACCTACGCCGACGGACACCCGGACGAGGTGCGCGGGGTGCTCGGCAGCTACACGAAGATCGACGAGAAGACCCGGGCCGAGCTGACGCTGCCCAAGTGGCCGACCGAGATCAACAAGGAGTCGGTCGACACGCTGGCCAAGCTCGGCGGGCAGGACGGCATCTTCGACGGCGCCACCCCTGACGTGGCGAAGCTGCTTCCATGACGCGCGGCGCCGGCCTGCTCGGCGTGGCCGGGCTGGCCGGTCTGCTCGTCCTCGTCGAAGCGCTGCCGCGGCTCGGACTGGTCAACGACGACTACCTGCCGCCGACGAGCCGGATAGCGGCCGCCCTGGGCGACGAGCTCGTCACCGGCGAGTTCTGGCGGGCGGTCGGCGACACGCTGACGGGCTGGGCGATCGGGCTGCTCATCGCGGTGGCGGCCGGTGTCGTCGTGGGCATCCTCATCGGCGCTGTGCCGGTGCTGCGCGCGGCCACCGCGTCCACGATCGAGTTCCTGCGGCCGATCCCGTCGGTGGCGCTGATCCCGCTCGCGGTGCTGCTCTACGGCACCGACCTCGGCTCGACGCTGCTGCTCGTCGTGTACGCCGCGTTCTGGCAGGTGCTGGTGCAGGTGCTGTACGGCGTGGCCGACGTCGACCCGATCGCCGACGAGACCGCCCGCAGCTTCCGGTTCGGCCCGTGGGCGCGGGTACGGCACGTGCTGTGGCCGACCGCCCTGCCGTACGTCTTCACCGGCGTACGGCTGGCTGCTTCGGTCGCTCTCGTGCTGGCCGTCACCGCGGAGCTCGTCATCGGCGCGCCCGGCCTGGGCAAGTCGATCGCGGTGGCGCAGACGTCGGGGGCGGTGCCGCTGATGTACGCCCTGATCGCGGTGACCGGCCTGCTCGGCGTGGGCATCAACCTGGCTGCCCGGATGTTCGAGCGCCGGTCGCTGGCGTGGCATCAGTCCGTACGGGGGGAAGTGCCGGCATGAAGCGGGTGGCCTACGTCCTCGGGTTGCCGCTCGTGTTGTTCGCGGCCTGGTACGTGCTCAGCGCGGGCAGTGAGAGCTTCTACGCTCCCCCGCTGTCGAAGATCCTCGAGTCGTTCGGGAAGACGTGGACGCTCGACCGGCTCACCGCCGACGTGGTGCCGAGCCTGCTGCGGCTGACGGCCGGGTACGCGGTGGCCGCCGTGCTGGGGGTGGCCGTCGGCGTCACCATCGGCCTGAACCGGTGGGTGCGGGCCACGGTCGAGCCGGTGCTCGAATTCTTCCGCGCCGTGCCGCCGCCCGTGCTGGTGCCGGTCATCATTCTGTTCGCCGGCATCGGGGACGGCATGAAGGTCATCGTCATCGCCTTCGGGTGCGTGTGGCCGGTGCTGCTCAACACGGTCGAGGGCGTGCGGGCGGTGGACAGCATCCAGATCGACACGGCCCGGGCGTACGGGATAGGTGGCCCGGCCCTCATCGGGCGGGTGATCCTGCCCGCCGCGTCACCGCAGATCGCCGCCGGTCTGCGGCAGGCCCTCTCGATCGCGATCATCCTCATGGTGATCAGCGAGATGTTCGCGGCCAGCAACGGGCTCGGCTTCACCATCGTCCAGTTCCAGCGCAGCTTCGCCATCCCCGAGATGTGGAGTGGGATCATCCTGCTCGGTCTGCTCGGTTTCGTGCTGTCGCTGTTGTTCCGGCTCGCCGAGGGGCGGGCGCTCCGCTGGTACCACGGTCTGCGCGAGGCGCAGCGCAGATCCTGAGAGGTCCGACATGCTTGAGGTTTCCTCGCTGAACAAGGTCTACCGGTCGGGGGCGCGCGAGGTCGAGGCGCTGCGCGATCTGACGTTCACCGTCGACAGCGGCGAACTGGTCTGCCTGGTCGGGCCGTCCGGCTGCGGCAAGACCACGCTGCTGCGCTGCATCGCCGGCCTGCTCGAGCCCAGCGGCGGCAAGGTCCGCCTGGACGGGCGCGAGGTCAGCGGTCCCCCGCCGGGTCTGGCGATGGTTTTCCAGGAGTACGGGCGCAGTCTGTTCCCGTGGATGTCGGTGCGCGACAACGTCGAGCTCCCGCTCAAGCAGAAAAAGATCACTCGCCATCGACGGGCCACCCTGGTCGAACAGGCACTCGACGCAGTCGGGCTCGCCGGTACCGAGTCGGCATACCCGTGGCAGCTCTCCGGCGGCATGCAGCAGCGCGTGGCGATCGCCCGGGCGGTGGCATACGAGCCGTCGACCCTGCTGATGGACGAGCCGTTCGCCGCGGTCGACGCGCAGACCCGGGCCGACCTGGAAGACCTGGTGCGCGCGCTGTGGCAACGCCTCGAGGTGACCGTCCTGTTCATCACGCACGACATCGATGAAGCGGTCTACCTGGGGCAACGGGTCCTGATGCTGTCATCCTCGCCGACGGTCGTGCAGGACGAGATCACCGTCGACCTGCCCGCGGCCCGCGACCAGTTGCACACCCGGGCCGATCCGCGCTTCACCGAACTGCGAACTCACGTCTACGAGCAGATTCAGGCAGCCAAGCTTCAGCCCGGTGGCGCGAACGCGTCATCCTGAAGGGGAGAGCCTCAGGACGGGAGCTGTCACATGGAGATCTCCGGGATTTTCACCGCCATCATCATCGGACTCGTCATCGGCGCGCTGGGCCGGCTGGTCCTTCCGGGCCGGCAGAAGATCTCAATTTGGCTGACCCTGCTGATCGGCATTGTCGCCGCGCTGATCGGCACGTTCCTGGCCGCCGCGATCGGCGCCGACGACACCCGCGGCGTCGACTGGATCGAGCTGATCCTGCAGGTGGCGCTGGCCGCGGGCGGGGTGGCCCTGGTGACCCGGGCCCGGTCGCGCCGTTGACGACACCTTTGTTTCCGATCCATTGCGGAATACCGCCGGCGTGACGGATCACTGACGGCTGGTGACGGAGCAATGTCTTTTGTCGCTCCGTCGGTACCACCCTCATGGTGTGCATACGGGGCGATGTGCGATGCTGCGCGCCACATACGCAGCTCTCATTGTTCGGAGCCCTTCAGATGGCATCGTTCCTCTCCCTTGTTGCCGGGGTCGTCGTCGGTTTCGTGGCCGGGTGGCTGCTGCGCGCGCAGCGGTCCCCCAAGCCCGCCGCCGTTGAGACGCCCGCCCCCGGCGCCACCACCAGCGCGCCGGCGACGGCCGCCCAAGCCACTTCCACCGAGGACGAGCCGAAGGCCGAGCCGGCCACCGAGCCGACTCCCGAACCCGTCGCCGCCACTCACACCGAACCGGCTGCCGGCGCTGTCCCTGCCGCTGTCGCCGTCGCCGAGCCGGCTACGGAGACCAAGCCCGTCACGGACGCCGACGCCAAGCCCGTCGCGGCCGCCGAGCCGGCGCCGGCCGTGACTTCGGAGCCGATCACCGCCGAGCTCGAGCCGGTCGCCGTGGCCGACGAGCCCGCGGCCACCACCAGGCCCGAGGCCGCCGCCGCCCCGGAATTCGAGGCTCAGGCCGACGCGGAGCGCGTCACCACGCCCGAGCCGGTCGCCGCGCCCGAGCCGATCTCGGTCACCAAGGTGGAGCCGGTCGCGGTGGCCGTCGCCGCCGAGCCGGTGGCCGTGGTGGAGCCGCCCGCCGAGCCGGAGCCCGTGGCCAAGCCCGCCCCGAAGCCGCGCGCGGCCCGGACCCGTACGCCCGCGAAGCCCAAGCCCGCCGCCGTGACCGAGCCCCTCGCCGCGGGCGAGCCGGCCCCGGCCCCGGTCGCTGTCACCGAGCCCGCCGTCGCGTCGCCGGTGGTCGCCCCGGTCTTCTCCAGCGCTGACACCACCGCCGCCGTGCCCGGGATCGCCGAGGCCGACGAGGTCGCCGCCGTCCCGGCCCCGGTCGCCGTGGGCGCGATTACCGAGCCCGACGACCTCACCAAGATCGCCGGAATCGGACCCAAGATGGCGATGGCCCTCGCCGCCGGCGGCATCACGACGTTCCGCCAGCTGGCCGAGACCGACGTGCCGACCCTGCGCAACGCGGTCACCTCGGCCGGCCTGCGCCTCGCCCCCAGCCTGCCGACGTGGCCCGAGCGCGCCAAGCAGCTGGTCGACACCAGCAACTGAGCACCACCACGCGATGCCCGGCGGACTTCACGTCCCGCCGGGCATCGTCGTCTCTGCCGTTCGCCGACAACCGCACGACAGGCTCAGGGGCGGTGCGGCTCACGCGCCGGTTCGTCGCGGAAAGCGAGCCCGGCCGCGTCCATCGCCGAGCGCAGATGGCGAAGGGCGTAGGGCCCGACTCCGTGCAGTGCCTGCACCTCGCCGACACTGAGTTCGGCCACCTGCTCGAGCCGGACCACGCCGCGCGCGGTGAGCGCACGAGTCGCGGCAGCGCCGAGGTGTGGCAGTGGGATACCCGGTTCCGGTTCCGGCCGGCCGGCGGCAGACCGGGGATGTCCCTCGTGGTCCAGGACGGCGGCGCCGCGAGCCGAGAGCCGGTACCCGATGTCCAGCGATTCGGTCAGGCCGCGCTCCTTCAGCTTGCGCACGTTCTGCTTGAACGAGGCAGTGTCGCGGCCCATCCGTTGTGCGAGGTCGGGTGCCCGGGTGGCCGGCAGCTCGTCGACCAGCAACAGCGTCGCCCGGGTCCACGGCCCGGTCGGCGAGGCGCGATCGAGCCGGTCCAGCCACACGCCGATCGCGTCGATCTCCGCAGCGTCGGGCACCGCCTCCCGCAACGCCTGCCGCGGGTCGGCGCCGGCGTACCGCAGCCCGATCCGATACACCGGCCGGTCGGAGCGCAAACGGTCCAACCCCTGCCGCAGCGCCGCCAGCGAAGCCGCTCCGGCCCGGCGGGCGTCCGCAGCAGTCAGCGCCCTCACCGGCACGCGATCGACGGACGTGACCTCGACCAGTCCGACCGCGGTCCGCATCCGGGTACCGACCTTGACCCGGGGCCGCTCCCACCGGCGGAACGCCAGGTCGACATCGCCGGCACGGATCGCCGCCAATTCCGCGGGACGCATCTGCATGCCACCCATTCAACACACACCACGATCCATCCGACGGTCCCGCTCCGAAATCCGACGCCGTCACCGCAGGGACCTGATCGGGTGCACTACGACTCGTGCCCGGCCGGGCCGTCACTCTGCGCCTGTTGGTATGCGAGCCATCTTCTGGGCGATCGGCATCGTGCCCGCCTGCAGGCAACGGCAGCCGAGGCCGGACAGCGCCCCCACTCCAGACTCCGACAAGTAGCCCGCCTAACGCGTTGCGGCGGCGAGCCGGGCCGTGAGTGTCCGGATATGGTCCACCAGTTCGGCGGGCTCGTGCACCTGGAAGTCGAAACCCATGGTGGTCACATAGATGGCCAGCTCGTCGAGCGAGTGGGATCCGGTCCGCAGGGTGCAGCTGTGCTCATCGATCGGCTCCAGCGTTCCCGTGGTGGGCGAGACCCGTTCGGCTGCGGTTTCGAGGCCGACGTGCAGGGTGAACCGCGCCTGATAGCGGTAGGCCGAGGTGGAGATCGCCCGCGAGGTGTAGCCGCTGAGGTCGGGTTCCGGCAGGGTGCGCGGGGTGAAGCGGGGCCCGGTGGGCGTACGCGGTCGGAGGCGGTCCACCCGGTAGGTGCGCCAGTCCTGGCGGTCGACGTCCCAGCCGAGGAGGTACCAGCGCCGGCCCGCGTGTATCAGCCGGTGCGGCTCGGTCGTACGGATGGCGCCGGCGCCGTCGTGGGTGCGGTAGTCGAAGCGCAGGCACAGCGAGTCGCGGCAGGCGACCGCTATGGCGGTGAGGGTGTCCGGGTCGGCGGCGGGACCGGTGTGGGCCATCGGCACCGTGACCGCCTGCAGGGCGTTGATCCGGTGGCGCAGCCGGGACGGCAGCAGTTGTTCGAGTTTGACCAGGGCCCGCACCGAGGTCTCCTCGATGCCGGTGATCGAGCCGCCGGCCGCGGTGCGCAGGCACATCGCGATCGCGACGGCTTCGTCGTCGTCCAGCAGCAGGGGCGGCACGTCAGCGCCGGCGCTGAGCCGGTAACCGGCGGTGCCCGCCTGGGCCAGCACCGGGTAACCGAGCGCGCGCAGCCGCTCGATGTCGCGGCGCACGGTACGTGGGGTGATCTCCAGCCGCTCGGCCAGTTCGGCGCCGGACCAGTCCCGGCGGATCTGCAGGAGCCCGAGTAGTCGCAGCAGTCGTGCCGAGGTTTCCCACATGACCGAAGTCTGTCACCCAGCTAGGACCGAACCTGTCCTAAGTGGCTTCTAGCGTTGTGGGCATGGCAGACAACAGCGAGATCCGGCCCTTCACCATCGAGGTTCCGCAGGCCCAGCTGGACGACCTGCGAGACCGGCTCGCCCGGACCCGATGGACGTCGGACCTGCCCGATGTCGGCTGGAGCCGCGGAGTGCCGGTCGGCTACCTCCAGGGGCTCGCCGAGTACTGGCGCGACGGCTACGACTGGCGCGCGCACGAGCGCGAGCTCAACCGGTACCCGCAGTTCACCACCGAGATCGACGGTCAGAACGTCCACTTTCTGCATGTCCGCTCGCCCGAGCCCGACGCGCTGCCGCTGATCCTGACCCACGGCTGGCCGGGCTCGATCGTCGAGTTCATGAACGTCATCGGCCCGCTGACCGATCCGCGGGCGCACGGCGGCCAACCGTCGGACGCGTTCCATGTGGTGATCCCGTCGATCCCGGGCAGCGGATTCTCCGGGCCCACTCGGGCCGCCGGCTGGGACACCAACCGGGTGACCAGGGCGTTCGCCGAGTTGATGGACCGGCTCGGCTACGAGCGCTACGGGGCGCAGGGCGGCGACACCGGCGCGGTTGTCTCACCGGGACTCGGCCGGCTCAACCCCAGCCGGGTCGTCGGCGTACACGCGAACGGGCTGTCGGCGTTCACCGCGATCAACCCGGACGAGAGGGCCGAGCTGACTGACGCCGAGCGGGCACGGCTGGCACGCCTGGAGTACCTGAACACCGAGCAGTCGGGCTACGCCATGATCCAGATCAGCCGGCCCCAGACCCTCGCGCACGGCCTGCACGATTCCCCGGTCGGGCAGCTGGCCTGGATCGTGGAGAAGTTCAAGGAGTGGACCGATCCCGCCGCCGACCTGCCCGAGGACGCGGTGGACCGGGACCTGCTGCTCACCAACGTGATGCTGTACTGGCTGACCGGCACCGCCGGGTCCTCGGCCAACAGCTACTACGAGACCGCGCATGCCGGCGCGTGGGGTGCGAGCGAGCGGTCCACGGTACCGACCGGCGTCGCGGTGTTCCCCCACGACGTGTCGATCCGGCGCACCGTCGAGATCGAACACAACGTCGTGCGCTGGACCGAGTTCGACCGCGGTGGCCACTTCGCCGCCATGGAAGCTCCGGACCTGCTGGTCGGCGACGTCCGCGAATTCTTCGCCGGACTGCGCTGACCCCGGCGGGAAGGGTCTCAGAGCGACGCCACCGACTGTTCGACCCGGGCTCGTAGCTCTTCGGGCAGCGCGGCGTAGCCGGTGGCTACGGCCTTCTCCTGGCCTGCGCGGCTCGCGGCGTACGCCAGGAAGCTCTTGGCCAGTTCGGAGGAGCCCTGCCGGCAGGCGATCTCGTAGGTGACCAGGACGAGCGGGTACGCCAGCGGGTCGTCGATCCGGTAGTCGAGTTCCAGTCGCAGGTCGCCCCGGGTACCGATCACCTTGGCGCCGGATACGGTGCGGGCGGCTGCAGCGTCGCTCAGGGGCACGAAATCGCCGGCCGCGTTGCCGATTCCCGCGGTCGGCAGGTTGGAGAAGCGGGCGTACGAGGATTCGACGTAGCCGATCGCGCCGTCCGTGCGTTCGATCGCCGACACGACGCGGTTGCTGCCGTCGGCGGCCACGCCACCGACAGCCGGCCAGGCCGAGCCCGTCTTCAGCGTCCAGTCGGTCGGGGCCGTGGCGGCCAGGAACTTCGTGAAGTTGTCGGTCGTGCCGGAGTTGTCGGAGCGGTGCACCGGGCGGACGGGCGTGGACGGCAACGTCACGCCGGGGTTGTCGGCCTTGATCCTGGCGTCGTTCCAGCGGGTGATCCGGCCGGTGAAGATGCGGGCGATCGTGGGCGGGGACAGGTTCAGGTCGTCGACGCCGGTGACGGTGTACGCGAGGGCGATCGGGCCCACCACCATCGGCAGGTGCAGCACCGGGCCCCGGCAGCGCGCTGCCGCCTGCGCCTGTTCGGTGGCGGCGATCGGCGAGTCGGAGCCCACGAAGTCGCCGGCGCCGGCGTAGAAGGAGCGGCGGCCCTGGCCGGAGCCCACACTGGCGTACTCGATGGTCGCCTCGGCGCAGCTCACCTGGTAGTCCTTGATCCAGGCGCTCACGGCGTTGGTCTGCGCCGACGAGCCCTGCGCGGTGATCGCGCCCGGGGCGCAGTCGATCCAGGCGCGGTCGGGGGTGCTCGACGAGTCGCACGCGGCTACGCCGAGCAGCAGGAGGGCCGCGGCGATCACGCGGTTTCTCATGGCCGGCTCCTCAGCGGTATTCGGCGAAGCGTTTGCGGACGGACAGCGGCACCAGCAGGATCACCAGGCCCAGGGCGACGGCGGGGACGAACGGCCAGCCGGTGAGCAGGATGCCGGCGTCGCGCAGGGCCATGTCGAAGTCGTCCCGGCGGGACGCGGTGATCTCGGCGACGGCCGCGTCGTAGTACGAGAAGTCGAACGACGCGTCGCCGCGCCGGATGCCGGTCAGCGCGGTGATCGCTTCCGTCTTCCTCCCGGTGTCGGCGAGTTCGACGATCCGCTCGTGGCCGGCGCGGTACGCCTTCCAGCGCTCGACCACCTGCTCGGTGTAGTACGGGCCGATGTCGGGACCGCCGGCCACCGTCGGCAGACCGGAGTCGCCGGCCTCGAGCGCGTCGGCCTTGCGGTCGAAGTCCCGGCGGTAGACGTCGAGGCGGTTGCTGATCAGGTAACGCGACGTGTCGGCCGAGGCGTCGTAGCTGATCGCGCGGGCCCGGGTCAGGTCGAGGAACGGGATCAGGCTCTCGTCGCGGGCCCGGCTCAGCACCTGCCCCTGCAGGATCAGCACCGTCGCCATCGGCGCCAGCAGCAGCGCGGTCAGCACGGTGGCGGTGATCAGCGCCGGGTTGAACAGGCGGCGGAACCGCCGGGCCAGCCACACCTGGAACCCGATCAGCAGGATCAGCAACAACCCGCCCACGACCGCGGCGAGGGTCACTCCGGCGACCTCGGTCGCGCGCTTGTTCCCGTACGCCGAATCGAGCCTTTCCTCGCCGGCCTCGCGCAGGCTCGTGGCAGCCGGCAGCAGATCGAGGTGGAGGACGTTGGTGGCCTGTGTGTAATAGCCGGCGGCGGCCGTGCCCGCGGTGAGCGCCTGCCAGACGCGCTCGCGGTAGGCGCCCAGGTCGTGCAGGAGCCCGAGCACGATGGCGCGTTCCTCCTCGCTGGACGCGGTGGTGAGCGAGCGTTGCAGGCTCTCGTCGACCTGGCGGCCGCGCTCCCGGTAGGTGCCGAGCGCGTCGATGTTGCTGCCGGCCAGGTCGTCGCGGCCGGAGGTGAGCACGAGACGGGCGACCTGGGCGTCCATGTCGCTGAGGGCGAAGTAGAGGTCGGCCGCGTTGGCCGCCTGCGGGGCCGCCTCGTCGCCGATGATGCGGGCCTGCTGCTGCACGCGGGCCATGACCAGACAGGCCGCCACGAGCAGGACGGCGGCGGTCAGGACGGTGGCGCCGGCCCAGAGCCGCAGCCGGGCCGGAGTCTCGGGCCGGAAGGCCCTTTCCACTACGGGCACGGCCTCAAGGTAATGCACCCGCACCATTTACCGATCATCGGAGGACGCCATTTCCGGCCGTTAACCAGGCGTCCATCCGCCATTAAAGAATTGCTTGCGGAACCGCATTCGCACCATTATCCGGAAGTTGACCCGACCGCGCGGCCGGGCCACGGTCGGCCGCCATTCGGGACAGGACGGGCATCCCCGGTGCGATGCGGCACAATTCACCGGTGCGAATCGGTCGGATCCTGGCGGCGGCGGTCATCGTGCTCGCGGTGGTGGCGGGCTTCCTGACGTACGCGAGAGCGCAGTCCCACCGCGCGGTCAGCCTCGCCCCGTCCGGGCAGTATCCGGTCGGCCGTCTGACCGATCTGTGGGTCGACCGCTCCCGCACCGACCAGTTCGCCCCCGTCGGTGGCATGCCGCGCATGCTGTCGACCTGGGTCTGGTATCCGGCCGCGGCCGGCGCGCACGGACCCGAGTCGGCCTACGCGCCCGGCGAATGGGCGGGCCTGCAGCGTTTCGGCTGGGCCTCGACCAGGCTCGATCGCGTACGCACGGGGACCCGCGATCAGATCCCCTGGGCCGAGGGCCGCTTCCCGGTTGTGGTGCTGCTGCCCGACCTGGGGCTTTCGGCTCCGCAGTACGCGACGGTGGCCGCCGGACTGGCCGCGCGCGGCAACGTGGTGGTCGGGGTGACTCCGACCTACAGCTCGCGCCTCAGCGTCATCGACGGTCGCCCGGTCGCCGCCAGCGCCGCCGGCTCGTCGTCGGGCCGCGAGGATCAGCTGGTCTCGGTGTGGGCGGCCGACGCGCGCTTCGCCTCCGCCCGCGCCGGCCAGCAGTTCGGGGCCCGAGCCGACAACAGCCGGATCGCGTACGTGGGTCACGGCCTGGGCGGCACAGCAGCGATCGAAGCGTGCCGCCTGGACGGCCGATGCGCCGCGGCGGTCTCGCTGGACGGCTCCCCCACCGGGGCCGCCGCCACCGACGGCTTCAGCCGCCCGCTGCTGCTGCTCAACGCCGGCCCGAGCCCGTCCCTGCGCGGCCGCTCCTTCACCCTGACCGGCGCCGGCCGCCTGTCGTTCACCGACCTGGCCGCGTTCCGGGTGGCAGCGCCGTTGCGCTGGGCGCTGCCGCTCGGCTCCCTCGACGGCCGGCGCGCGCTGGACATCACCGTGGACTACACAGGCTCGTTCCTGCACTCCGCCGTCACCGGCGACACGTGGAAGGCGCCGGCCTACCCCGAGGTCCACGAGGCCACCGTTCTCAGCCGTTGAGCCCCCGGCGCGACACTCCGCTAGGGTGCTCCTTGTGACTGCCGGGTCGGCCTTGGGCCATTACCGAGTGGGGCGCCCGGCTGAGGCGTGACCCGCGGGCGGGCCCGTGGCCCGCCGCCGCTTTCTGTTCCGCCCGATCGTTCATTCCGGGACCGACAGAGAGCGACCCATGCCCAACCCTTTCAACCAGCAGATCATTGACGAGTTCCGCGCCAACGACGGCCGTGTGGGCGGCCCGTTCGCCGGCAGCGAGCTGATCCTCCTGACGACCCGGGGCGCCCGCTCCGGCAACGCGCACACCACTCCCCTGGGTGTCCTGCCCGACGGCGACCGCATCCTGGTGATCGCCTCGGCCGCGGGCGCGCCGCAGCACCCGGACTGGTTCCACAACGTCCGGAAGCATCCACGGGTGACCGTCGAGACCGGCTCCGAGACGTACGAGGCGACGGCCGTTCCCCTGGCCGGCGAGGAACGGGATCAGGCGTTCGCGCGGGCGGCCGCCGACGACCCCGGGTGGGCCGACTACCAGGCCAAGACGGCCAGGACGATCCCCGTGGTGGCCCTGAGGAGGATCTGAGAACGGCGGGCGGTCGTCACGGCCGCCCGCCGGCCCGGCTCACCACACCGGCCAGGAAGATGTCCACGCCGGCCAGGAACTGTTCGCGGTCGTCATGGCCGGGCAGCAGCGACGCCGACTCCTGGACGAGGGAGTCGGCGTCGTCCCGCGCCCACTGCCCGGCCAAGGCTTCGAGATACTGCTTCCGATCTGCGTCGTCCGCGGCCTGCCGGGCGCCCGCGGCGTGTTGGGCGGCCGCGCCGAGCACATAGTTGACCAGCGCCGCTCCCGCGTCGGCGAGGGCGGTTCCGCTGACGCCGAGCCGGTGCAGCGGCAATCCGAGGCTCTTCCAGATCTGCAGCACGGCCGGCTGGAACGGCTCGCGGGCGAGCTGCGCCCCGGCCCCACGGATGCGCGTCGATCGCATCGAAGATCCCCAGCGCCAGTGCACGGATCGCCAGTGCACGGATCGCCCGTGCCGGGTCGTCGTGGCCGGCCGCTTCGGCCAGCACCGGGCCGACGACACCGCCGGCCGCCGCGGCCAGCAGGTCGTCCTTGGTGGCGACGTGGTGGTAGATCGCGCCCCGCCCGGTCGACAGGTGGGCTGTGACCGCGCGCACCGTGAGGCCGCCCTCCCCGGCCGTACGGGTTCTCGACCAGCACGGCACGGTGCTCGCCGAGGTGCCCGACGACGGCTCCATGACCCGGCCCGAGGCACTTCGCGGGGACATCCGCCGCATCCTGCTGGAGTCACTCCCGGCCGGGACGGTGCGGTGGGGCAAGAAGCTGGTCGGCGTCACGCCCGGTCGCGAACTGACTTTCGCCGACGGTTCCACCGTCGCCGCCGAGCTGCTGGTGGGCGCGGACGGCACGTGGTCGAGGGTCCGGGCGCTGCTGTCGGACGAGAAACCGTCCTGTGCGGGCCTGAGCTATGTCGACACTTACCTGCACGACGTCGACGAACGCCACCCCGAGGCGGCGGCAGCGGTCGGCGAAGGGGCCATGTACGCGCTCGTCCCGGGTCAAGGATTTCTCGCTCACCGCGAGGCGGGCCGGGTCATCCACACGTACGCGGTGCTCAGCCGCCCGGCCGAGTGGTTCGCCGGCATCGACTTCGCCGACGGGCCGGCCACGCGGCAGCGGATCGCCGCGGAGTTCGCCGGATGGGCGCCCGGGCTCGTCTCCCTGATCACCGACGGGGACACTGTGCCGATCCTCCGCAGCATCTACCGGCTACCCGACCGCCATCGCTGGGAGCGCACCCCGGGCGTCACGCTCGTCGGCGACGCCGCCCATGTCACCGTGCCCGGCGGGGAGGGCGCGAACATCGCGATGCTCGACGGCGCCAAGCTCGGTCAGGTGATCGCCGCCCACCCGGACGACCCGGAGACCGCCCTCGCAGCCTACGAGGAGGTCATGTTCCGGCGGGCCGAGGTCGAAGCAGTCGCGGCCCACGAAACGATCGAGCTCATCTTCGGCGCCGGAGCGCCCCACGGCCTCATCGACCTCTTCAACGGCGCGAAAGCAGAAGATGCTCCGGCCTGACCCGGGGTTGCGGGCGTTACCAATTACGCAGGTCGCCCGGGCGGGGTGAGCGTTCTGGGCGCGCCAGCGCCCTGCTCACCCCGCCCGGGCCCTCGACGGGAGTTGCGGTCCGCACCACCCACCCCGCTACGACATCTGCATTTGGCCCTTGCTGTCGATCCGCGGAGAACTCAGGCGATTTTCAGCAGATAACTGTCGAGGGCTGCGTACGACTGTTCCGCTCCGCTTTCCATGCCGGATTGGATCATGCCGTCGCGGTCCTCCTGCGAGTCGAAGGTGGAGGTCGACGTCACCGTGGTGCGGCCGTTCTCCTCGGTGAAGACGTACTGCTCGGTCAGGATGTGGCCGGCCATCGGCTCGTACTCGAAGGTCCAGGTGAAGCCGTTGGGCGCATCGATGGCCCTGATCTCGCCCCGAAAGGCGTGCTCGTTGCCGTCGGCGTGCTCGACGAAGCGCCACTTGCCGCCGACCCGGAAGTCGATCTCGACGTCGAGCGGGTTGCCCCGGCCCCACCATTGACGAATGTGCTCCGGTTGGGTGTGGCAGGCGAAAACGACTTCGCGCGGCGCGGCGAAACTGCGGCTCATCACGATGGTCTTGTCGGTGGGGGTTTCCACGGCGATGCTCACGATTCCTCCTCGGAAACGAGTTGGCCCAGATAGGTGTCGAGCGCGTCGTACCTTTCCGTCCACAGCCGTTCGTATTGCGACGCCCAGTCCGCGACCGTGCGCACCTGGGCGGGGACGATGCGGCACCACCGCCGCTGGGCCTCGCGGGTGCGGACGATCAGGCCGGCCGCCTCGAGCACGTTCAGGTGTTTGGACACGGCCTGGGCGCTGATGGGAAAGGCTCCGGCGAGCTCCCCCGAGGTCGCGTCGCCCGTGGCGAGCCGGGCGAGGATCGCGCGGCGCGTGGGGTCGGCGAGAGCGGAGAAGACGCCGTCGATCTGATCCGGCATGACAACCACCTGGTTTATAAACTGGTAGGTTGAACATACGCCTCCGCGCCGGAAAGTCAAACCCCCGTCGGGTACGTCTCGAGTTCGAGGGTGTCCACGTGCAGCGGATGCAGCGGGCGCAGAGCGCGCGTCTCGTCGAACCAGAGGAACGCGTCGTAGCGGTCGCCGATCACCGACGGCACGTAGTTGGCCAGCCGTTCCTGCTCGGGGCGGTAGACGACGCCGATCGCCCGGTGCGGCAGCTCGTCGGCGAGCACATCGGGCCGCTCCCCCAGCGGCGGGAAGACGAACAGCGCCTGCGGCGGGGCCGTCGCGTGGAGCACGTCCTCGAGCGAGCCGGGACGACCGGGCGGCACCGGCAGCTCGGCCATCGGCGCGCCCCACGTGCGGCCGGCGATCACCGAGCCGCGGTGTCCGCCCAGGCCGACCAGAACGACCCGGTCGGCGCCGAAGCGTTCGCGGGCCAGCGAACCGATCGTGACCTCGCCCAGCGCGGCCTGATCGGTGGCGTTGGCGTCGCCGACGTGCGTGTTGTGCGCCCAGACGACCGCCCGCGAGTCGTCGCCGTAGTGATCGAGCAGGCGGGCCAGCGTGGCGTCCATGTGGCGGTCGCGCACGTTCCACGCCGTCGGGCCGCCGGCGACCATCGCGCGGTAGTAGTGCTCGGCCCCGGCCACGACCTCGGCGTTCTGCCACACGGCGAGGTCACGTCCGCGCAGGTCGATGAGCATCCGGACGACGGCGTCCGCGCAGCTCGCCCGCAGGAACTTCGCCGCCCACGCGTACGACTGCGGATCCTCGGAGTAGGCCGACAGACAGTGGTAGGCGGCCAGCGCCGGCTCGACGCCGCCGGGGTCGTGCTCGCGCAGCCAGGTCAGGATCTCGCGCAGCGACTCCCACATCGAGTAGACGTCGAGGCCGTGGAACCCGACCGGCACGTCCCGGGCGGCGTTGAACGCGCGCAGCCAGTCGGCGAAGTCGACGACCTCCTCGTTGCCCCACATCCACGTCGGCCACCGTTCGTAACCGAGCAGGGCCTCGACCGGCGTCGCGCCGCCACCCCGCACGGACGCGTCGACGCGCTCGCAGTCCGGCCAGTCCCCCTCGACCGCGACGAACGAGAAGCCACGCTCCGCGATCAGGCGCCGCGTCAGCGCGGACCGCCACACGTAGTACTCGTGCGTCCCGTGGCTGGCCTCGCCGATCATGACGACCCGCGCGTCGCCCACCCGGTCGAGCAGGACGTCGAGGTCCCCCTCGTCGACCAGGGGCCGGGCGATGGCGGCTACCTCATCCCCGTACCGGTGCATGGAACCGACGTACCCCGCCCGCTTTACCCCATACGTCCGACATTCCGCGACACGGCGGGCATCTCCAGAGTCGCCGGCAGCTGGCTGTGCAGCGGCCCGGGGAGGGCGTCGAGCGGGAACCAGCCGAGTTCGTCGAACTTGTGCGGCTCGCCGATCCGGGCCGCCGCCGGATCCAGGCGCACCGCGAAGATGATCGCCACCCAGTGCGAGCCGGGGCGCAGCACGTTGCGGACACCCAGCAGGTCGATCGCCAGCGGCGGGGTCGCGTACTCCTCGGTGACCTCGCGGGTGACCGCCTGCTCGAAGGTCTCGCCGAACTCGAGGGCGCCGGCGCCGCAGTCCCAGGCGCCGGGCTCGTCGCGCGCCCGGGCGGATCGGCGGGCGAGCAGGATGCGCCCGCCACCGTCGTGGCAGACGAAAACACAGGAAACGTCGGGGCCTTTCATGGAGATCATCATTCCGCATCGATGATCAGACCAATACGTACGGTAAAAGTCCGGTATCAGGTGATCGAAGGGACCCGATATAGCGTATGTTCTCCTACCGGTCCACCGTGGACCTCGATCTTGTCTAGGGGAGCCTTGGTGGAGGACCAGAAGCGCGAGGATCCCGTGCTGGTGCGGCCGTACGTCAAGGCCGTGGCCGAGGCCGAACGGGCGCCCGACGAGGAGGCCGAGACCTGGCCCACGCCGGCCGATCAGAAGGACGAGGCCGACACCCTCGTCCAGCCGGCCGTCGAGGACGAGCCGGCCGCGCCGGGCAAGCCGCGGCTGACCCTGCACCCGCTGGCCCGGGCCGGAATCTTCGTGGGCGGTGTCGCGCTCGCGCTCGGCGTGGTCGGCTACCTGATCTTCGGACCGGCCGCCGACCCGGCCCTGCCGCAGCCCGGCGTGGCCCTGCCCGCCGCGCCGGGCCAGGCGCCGCTCGATCAGATCCCCAGCGTCGCGCCCTCGGCGAAGGGGTCGGTCAGCCCGTCGGCGAGCGTCTCGGCCAGCCCTTCGGTGTCGGCCTCACCCAGCGCGTCGGTCCAGTCGCTGGCGCCGCTCGTGCCGACCGGCTCGGTGACTCCGCCGACGAGCGCGGCCGCACCACCGGTGGCCGACCCGACCCTGGCCCCGCCCGCGTCCGACCGCACCGGCAAGGTCACCGCGGCCAGCGGCCGCTGCCTCGCGCTGGGCAGCCTGTTCGGCTCGAACGGCAGCCCGGTGCAGGTCTCCGGCTGCATGTCGGTGGCCTACCAGTCGTTCACCCTGGCCACCGACGGCACGCTGCGGGTCAACAACAAGTGCGCGCAGTCGACCGGCGACGGCACGGTCCGGGTCACCGACTGCGGCGACGGTGAGTCGTCGCAGTGGCGGGCCGGCGGCGACGGCACTCTGATCAACTCGGCCGGCGGCGGCTGCCTGACCGACCCCGGCCGGTCCGGCGCGACGACGACGGTCAGCGCGTGTTCGGGTGACTCGAGCCAGACGTGGTCGCTGCCTTAGAGGCCAGCTTCGCGCGGTACATCGCGGCGTCGGCCTCGCGCAGCAGGCCCTCGGGGTCGGAACCGTCGCGGCTCAGGGCCACGCCGATGCTCACCCCGACCGTGACCCGGCCGTCGTCGATGGCGTAGGGCTCGGTCAGCCGGGCGGCGATGGTGTCCTCCACCAGCCGCTCGGCGCCGTCGGTGGGCAGGCCGTCGAGCAGCACCACGAACTCGTCGCCGCCGAGCCGGGCCACCGTGTCCGACTCGCGCAGCAGGCCGGTCAGCCGCCGCGCCACCTCGATCAGCAGCACGTCGCCGGCCGCGTGGCCGAGCGAGTCGTTGACCGCTTTGAAGCCGTTGAGGTCGAGCAGCAGCACGGCGAAGCGGTGGCCGGGCTGCCGGGCCGCGCGCAGAGCGGCCTGGCGCATCCGGTCGGCCAGCAGCACCCGGTTGGGCAGGCCGGTCAGCGGGTCGTGCAGGGCCGCGTCGCGCAGCTGCTCCTCCTGCTCGCGCAGCGCGGACACCATCGCGCCCCGGTCGAGGGCCGCGGCCAGCAGGGCGCCCGACTGGTTCATCATCTCGCTGCCGGGCGGGGTGCTCTGCTGGATGTGACCGACCGCGGCCAGCACGCCCCAGTCGCGGGTCGCGCTGCGCACCGGCACGACGAAGACAGCGTCACCGGCCGCGCCGTCGGCCAGCTCGAACAGCTCCCGCGGCGGGAACTCGCTGACCGGCATCGTGGTGCCGGCCAGCTCGTGCCCGGCCGGATACTCGCCCTCGATCCGCAGTTCGGTGTCGAGCGCGGGCACGGCGCCGTCGCGCCACAGACCGAGGCAGCCGGCGAAGGCGGTGGTGCGCTTGAGCCAGGCCATCTCGCGGGGATCGCGGTCGTGCGGGCCGAGCAGGTCGATGCCGAGCTCGTGCTGCACGTTCAGCGTCTCCTGGAGGCTGCACACCTGGCCGAACAGGTAGCGGGTGAGGTCCTCGGTGACGGGCAGGCCGCTCGGCGGGCAGCCGCACGAGTCACGCCGCACGAAGGTGGTCGGCACTCGGCGTACGGTCCGGGGCGCGTCGGGCCGGCCGGTCAGCTCGCCCAGGAGCCCGATCGCGGCCGCGCCGATCCGGCCCGAGGGCTGCCGCACGGTCGAGAGGCTGGGCCGCATGTACATGGCGCCGGCCACGTCGTCGAAGCCGACCACCGCCAGGTCGCCGGGGACGTGATGGCCGAGGCCGGTCAGGCGGCGGATCACGCCCATCGCGTTGCGGTCGGTGCCGCACACCACGGCCGTGGCCGGCATCCCGGCCGCCACCAGCAGGTCGGCCGCCAGCTCGCCGCCGCTCTCGTGGTTGTCGCCCGCGTCGAACAGCAGGCCGGGCGGCGGGGTCAGTCCGTGTTCGCGCAGCCCGTTCACGTAACCCTCGTGCCTCTCCCGAATGTCGAAGTGGGCCAGGTGCCCGGCGAACGCTATCCGCTCGTGACCGTGTTCGAGCAGGTGTGCGACCGCGGCCTGGACCCCGCTGCTGTTGTCGGCGAAGACGGCCGAGCACGCGGTCAACTCGTGGCCGACCGTCACCGCCGGGATGCCCGCGTCCCGCAGCGATCGCGCGTACGACTCGGAGATCGCCCCGGCCAGCACGATGACACCGGCCAGATGCCGCCACGCGACCGGCCGCCGATAATCGGGGACCCCGCTGCGGTCGGCGTTGTACGAGCCCGGATCGAGCGTCTGCAGCGCGATGAGGCGGTTGCCCGCGCACACGGCCGCCTCGTTCGCCCCAGCGATGATGGTCCCGTAGTAGTCGCCCCCGACGAAGGGCGACAGGACACCGTACGTGCGACCACCCACGGCCGACATGATCTCCCGAAATCAGCCGTCGAGGGTCGCAGATGAGAGATATCGGCGCAGATCCTGGGTTTCCCCGCTGACCGGCCGGGCGGCCAGGATGCAGGTGTCGTCGTCGGGATTGGTGCGCCGCAACCGCGAGAGCAGCTGGGCCAGCGGCTGCCCGGGCGCGGCCCGCACGGCCTCGTCGACGGTGGCGATCACCGAGGCCAGGCCGTCGTCGGGGCCGCGGCGGCGGTGCTCGACCAGCCCGTCGGTGTAGAGCAGCAGCACGTCACCGATCCGGAAGTCGAGCCGGGCGGTCTGGTAGGTCGCGTCCTCGACCACGCCCAGCATCGGGCCATCGGGGCGTTCCAGCGCGGCCGTGCGGCCGCCCCGGCTCAGCAGCGGCGGCGGGTGACCGGCCTGGGCCCAGACGATCTCGTTGCGGGCCGGGTCGAAGCGCGCGACCACGGCGGTGGACGCCAGCTCGGGCGTCTCGCGGGCCAGTTCGCAGGACAGCGTGTTCAGGTGCCTGAGCAGCTCGGCCGGGCAGCTGGTGGTGACCGCCAGCGCGCGCAGGGCGTGCCGCAGCTGGGCCATGGTGGTGGCGGCCGGGGTGCCGTGCCCGGCGACGTCGCCCACGGCCAGCAGCACCGAGCCGTCGCGCAGCTCGGCCGCGTGGTACCAGTCGCCGCCGACCAGGTCCTCCTGACCGGCCGGCAGGTAGCGCAGCGCCACCTTGAGCCCGGGCAGCACGATCGGGCCCTCGGGGATGGGCAGGATGATCCGCTGGAGCCGGGCGGCCAGCTCGTGCTCGGCGGCCAGGCTGCGGCGCTGCTCGTCGAGCTGGCGTTCGACGTCGGCCAGCCGCTTGGCGCCCGCCTCCTGCGCGGTGACGTCCTGCACGATGCCGTAGACGCGCAGCGGGCGGCCGTCGGCGTCCCGGCTGGCGTCGGCCACCGTACGCAGATGTTTGACCCGCCCGTTGACGCGCACCCGGGTGACCACGTCGACCCGGTCGCCCCGATCGAGCTGGGCCTTGGCCGCGGCCCGCAGGGGCTCGTCCGCCTCGACTGCGCTGCCGTCGGCGGCGCCCGGGGCGAGCGGGCCGAGCCTCGGGTCGCGCTCGTAGATGCGGTAGAGCTGATCGGACCAGTAGACCTCGCCGCTGACCAGGTCCCACTCCCCCCAGCCGAGGTTGCCGAGGCGCTCGGTGCTGGCCAGCCGGTCGCCCAGCCCGCCCGGGACCTCGTCGTGCCTGGTCCAGTTGAACAACAGCCCCTCGCCGAGCCGGTGGGCCCGCACCGTGTACATCCCGTCGCGCTGCGCGAACGGGCCGAGCACGGCGGGCGCCCCGGTGTCGAGGACCTGCTGGTAGACGGCCCAGCGGTCGCTCGCCACGACTTCGGGGAAGTGCTCCGAGGTGCGCAGGCCGAGCAGCTGGGCGCCGCGCAGGCCGTTCGGGGCGACCGCCTCGGGGCTCGCGGCCACCCAGACCAGCTCGGTCAGCCGGCCGGCGGGGTCGCGCTCGGCGCTGAGGAAGGCGGCCATGCCGGGCGTGATGTCGAGGACCCGCTGCACCATGCCGATCCACGGCGCGAACCGGCGCACCGGCACAGTGGGCTGGAGCGGGGTGCGACCGGTGTCGAGGCCCGACATCATCGGGGTGTCGGAGTCGGCCACGTCGAGCAGGCGGATCACGCTGGTCGCCACCTCGAGCAGGCCGCGGTTCTCTTCGGTGGCCATGCGCAGCAGATGACGGTGAGCGTCAGCCAGGCGGCAGCGGGCCCGGCCGGCCAGCAGGCCGACCGCGCGCTCGACGGTGAGACGGCCCGACTCGCCGGCCCCGGGCGGGGCGCTCGGGCGGAGGCTCTCGACCGCCGCCGCGTACGCCTGTGTCACTGCATGGCCTCCCCAGGCTCCGTTGTCCGGTTCCTGAATACGCCGGCGGAGCGGGGGTCGTCATCGGCCGTTCATCTCGACCGGTCGCTACCTGCGGCGGGACGGGACGCTGGTCACCCGACCGGGGGTGCCCCGATGGGGTATCGCAAGGGGTTTCACAGCTCGAAAAGGGAGCGCATGGCGTCGGTGAGGCGGGCCATGCTCGAACCGGTGACCATGCCGATGCGCTCCGCACCCACCTCGGGCGGGATCCGGCGCATCCGGTTGACCACGACGACGCCGGTGATCGGGTCCTGTTCGGTGAGGGGCACCGCGTACGGCGGCAGCTCGGTGACCCCGCGCTGGCGCACGATCGGCGCGCAGAACGGAGACGCGTTCTTGCGTTCGTTGTACGAGTCGGCCGAGAGCACGAGAACGCGGTAGCGCAGGTCGGTGCGGTTGCCGATAGTCCAGATCTCGCCCCGCTTCATGTGGGCGTCCCCGTCGGCATGGGACAACCCTACCGCCGCGCGATCTTAGGCCACCGCGGGGCACACCGGCCGAAAATGCCGTCGTGCTCACCGGGTGGGACGGTGATGAACCCTGATCGGCGCCGAGCCGTAAGAATAGGCGGCGTGGCTTGCTGCTAGGGAAGGGTGTCAATGATGTCGGAGAAGGCACAAATCGGGGTCACCGGCCTCGCGGTTATGGGACGGAACCTGGCTCGCAACTTCGCCCGGCACGGGCACACCGTGGCCGTGCACAACCGCTCCTACAACCGCACCAAGGAACTCGTCGAGGAATTCGGGCACGAGGGCACGTTCCTCCCGTCGGAATCCGCCGAGGATTTCGTCGCGAGCCTGGAGCGCCCGCGCCGCGTCATCATCATGGTCAAGGCCGGGGGGCCGACCGACGCCGTGATCGACGAGTTCGCCCCGCTGCTCGAAGAGGGCGACATGCTCATCGACGCGGGCAACGCGCACTACCTGGACACGCGCCGGCGTGAGGCGGCGCTGCGCGAGCGCGGCCTGCACTTCGTGGGCACGGGCGTCTCGGGCGGCGAGGAGGGCGCGCTGCACGGCCCGAGCATCATGCCGGGCGGCTCGGTCGAGTCGTACCAGGCGCTGGGCCCGCTGCTCGAGGACATCTCGGCCAAGGTCGACGGCGAGCCGTGCTGCGTGCACGTCGGGCCGGACGGCGCCGGGCACTTCGTCAAGATGGTGCACAACGGCATCGAGTACGCCGACATGCAGCTCATCGCCGAGGCCTACGACCTGCTGCGTCAGGTCGGCGGCCACTCCCCGTCCGAGATCGCCGACGTGTTCCGCGGCTGGAACGAGGGGCGCCTGGGGTCGTACCTGATCGAGATCACGGCCGAGGTGCTGAAGCAGACCGACGCCGCGACGGGCAAGCCGTTCGTCGACATCGTGGTCGACCAGGCCGAGCAGAAGGGCACGGGCCGCTGGACCGTGCAGGCCGCCCTCGACCTGGGCGTCCCGGTCAGCGGCATCGCCGAGTCGGTGTTCGCGCGGGCGCTGTCCGGCGGGGCCGACGTCCGGAAGGCCGCGGCCGACGCGGGCCTGCCCGGCCCGTCGGCGACGGCCGGCGCGCACGAGGGCGACCTGCAGGCCGACGTCGAGCAGGCGCTGTTCGCCTCCAAGATCGTGGCTTACGCGCAGGGCTTCCAGCAGATCCAGGCGGCCAGCAAGGAGTACGGCTGGTCGATCGACCCGGGCGCGATGGCGAAGATCTGGCGCGCGGGCTGCATCATCCGCGCCAAGTTCCTCGACTTCATCAAGCAGGCGTACGACAAGTCGCCCGAGCTGCCCACCCTGCTCGTCGACCAGTACTTCCTCGAGGCCGTCAGCGGCGCCCAGGACGCCTGGCGCCGGGTCGTCGTCACCGCCGCCCGGCACGGCATCCCCGCCCCGGGCTTCGCGTCCGCGCTGGCCTACTACGACGGCCTGCGCGCCGAGCGTCTGCCCGCCGCCCTGATCCAGGGCCAGCGCGACTACTTCGGCGCCCACACCTACCAGCGCGTCGACAAGAAGGGCGCCTTCCACACCCGCTGGGCCGCCGAGGGCACTCCCGAGGTCGAAGCCTGACACGATGGGGCTGAGGGTCGCGGTCGTGGGCGCCGGTATCGGCGGCCTGACGCTGGCCCACGCCCTGCGGCGCCGGGGCGTCGACTGCGTGGTCCTCGACCGCGACGCCGGCCCCGGCGCCACCGACGGTTACCGGCTGCATCTCACCGAGCAGGCCTTCGCGGCGCTCAACGAGGTGCTGCCGGAATCGTCGGTGCGGGCGCTGCGCGCCTGCGGCGCCGGCAACGACGCGTTTCAGCAGTTCGCCGTGCTCGACCACCGGGGCCGCACCCGCCTGCGGATACCGATCCGGCATTCCGGCGAGGTGCTGCTGATCGGCCGCCGCCCGTTGCGCGCCATTCTGGCCCGCGGCCTCGAACGTCACATCCGCTGGGGCACGACGGTGACCGAGCCCCCGGGCGCCGAGTTCGACCTCGTGGTCGCGGCCGACGGCACCGGCTCACGGATCGCCGGGCAGTGGGTGGGCCGGCCGACCGCGCGCCGGTCCGGAATCATCGGCCTGGCCGGGCGATCGCGACTTCCGCAGCGCATACCGGCCGGCCTGCGCGACGGGCTCGCCTTCATGATCGGCCCGGCCGGCGTGGGTGCCTTCCTGAGCCTGCAGGCCCGACGGGGCGAGGATCCGGCGGCCGAGGACCCGTACGTGGTCTGGTCGGTCGCCGCTCCCCTGGGCTCGGCCGACGGCGACCTGACAGCGCTGGCGCACCGGCTGACGGCGAGCTGGACCGGCGACCTCCACGCGCTGATCGACGGATCCGAACCCGGCAGCGTGGCCGCTTTCCCGTTCTACTTCCCGGCGGCGCTCGAGCCGTGGCCGGCCGGGCGCGTCACGCTGCTCGGCGACGCCGTCCACCCGATGCCGCCGACGGCCGGCGCGGGAGCGAGCACAGCGATCCTGGACGCCGTTCATCTCGCCCGCGACCTGGCCGCCATGCCGTTGGAGCGGGCCCTGGCGGCCTATCAGGCCCGGTTGCTCCGGTACGCGCCGCGCGCCGTCAACGAGGCGCGGCCCGCGCTGCGGTGGCAGCGGCGGCTCGCCGATCCGCTGCTGTTCGCCCTGGCCGTGGAGATCGGCCTGCCGCTCGCCGACGCGGGGTTGCGGCTGGCTCAGACCGCGCGCAGGACCGGCGCGCTCGACATGAGGGCGCCGGCCTCGTCGGCCGGGAGGGGCTTGGCCATGAAGAAGCCCTGGCCGAGGCGGTAACCCATCTCGCGCAGGCGGTTGAGCTGGGTCTCGTTCTCGATGCCCTCGGCGACGGCGCTGAGCTGAAGGTATTCGGCCAGCTGGGCGACCGCCGCGGCCACGGCCAGACGGCCCCGGTCCTCGCCGTCGGCGATGCCGTCGACGAACGACTTGTCGAGCTTGAGGACGTCGACCGGGAAGGCCCGCAGCAGGCTGAGTGAGGAGCTGCCGGTGCCGAAGTCGTCCAGGGCCAGCCGTACGCCCATCTCGTGCAGGGCGTGCAGCGTCTCGCGCACCTGACGGCCGTCGGCCACCGACGACTCGGTCACCTCCAGCACCAGGTTGCGCGGCAGCAGGCCGGTCTCGCTGAGCACCGTCGCCACCTCGTCGACGAAGCCCGACTCGCGCAGCTGCCGGACCGCCACGTTGACGTTGATCGCCTTGATCGCGCCGTCGCCGTGCTCCCGCTGCCAGCGGGCCAGCTGCTCGCACGCCTCGCGCAGCACCCACGAGCCGAGCGGCACGATGAGCCCGGACCGCTCCGCGACCGGGATGAAGTCGCCCGGCGAGACGAAACCACGCGTGGGATGCTTCCAGCGCACCAGTGCCTCGGCGCCGTGCAGCCGGCCGGTGACGATGTCGAAGACCGGCTGGTAGAGCAGGAACAGCTCGTGCCGGATGATCGCGTTGTGCAGCTCGCTGCCCAGGCGGGCGTGGTTGACGACCTCCTGCCGCATGCGCGGCTCGAACCTCGCCCAGGCCGCCTTGCCGCCCTCCTTGGCCGCGTACATGGCGATGTCGGCGTTGCGCAGCACCTCGTCGGCGGTCTCGCCGGAGCCGGCGATGGCCACGCCCACGCTGGCGTGGGCCAGCAGCAGGTGCTCGCCGACCTTGAACGGCTCGGCCAGGGCCTGGATGAGGCGGTCGGCGGCCGCCTCGGCCGAGGCCTCCTCCTCGATGTCGAGCAGCACGGCGAACTCGTCGCCGCCGAGCCGGGCCGGCAGGTCGACCTCGGACCGGGTGCGCCGCAGCCGCTGCGCGACCTGGTAGAGCAGCTGGTCGCCGACGGCCGGGCCCATCGTGTCGTTGACCATCTTGAAGTCGTCGATGTCGATCAGCAGCACGGTCGCCGCCTGATGCCCGGCCAGGCGTTCGGCCAGCGCGGCCGTGAACCGGGTGCGGTTGGCCAGCCCAGTCAGCGGGTCGGTCATCGCCAGCCGCTCGAGCTCGGCCTGTTGCTCGCGCAGCCCGCTCAGCATCCGCCGGTTGTCGCTGAGCCCGATCAACTGGCGGGCCACGACCAGCGCCGTGATCAGCACAGCGCCGATGATGACCACCTGCTCGCGGCGGTTCATCTGCTGAGCCGAGACGGTGGTGAAGAGCGCCGCGGTGGCGACGACGGCGACGAACGGCATCAGCTCGTAGACCGAGCGCCGCCGGCGTGCGGGGGCCGGGTCGGCGTTCGGGTGCTGCAGAGCCGCCCGCTGCCGGTACGCCGCGGCGGCGAACGAGACGGCGACGAGCGGGCTGCCGAGCACCGACAGCAGCAGTCGGAAGAAGTCGTTGCCGGCGATGAGCAGCACGGCGAGGGCGACCGCGACCATCGGCGCGACGGCCAGCAGGCGCAGCGAGAGGGAGTCGATCGGGCCGTCCGCGCGGCCCGCGGCCTTGCCGATGACGACCAGGCAGAGCAGGCCGGCCACGCCGACGACACCGGCCGTGGTCCGGGTGGCCAGATCGGTGCCGGTCGGCGCGAAGCTGAGCACGACGTACCAGAAGATCAGGGCGCCCGCGACGGCCACGGTGGCCCCGTCCAGCAGCACCCGGGCCCAGCCCAGCGACGTACGGTCGCCCATCGGCAGGCGCAGGAAGGCCGACATCACCCAGAACATGCCGAGCAGCATCGGCACGGCGACATACGTGGACATGCCCGCGTTGTTGTTGGCCAGCACCAGCGCGGTGCTCGAGCTGATCAGCAGGATGACCGCGCCGTGGCCGAGCTGGCGCCAGAAGGCGCGCACGACCCGCGGCAGCACAACCATGGCGCCGATGCGTTGCAGCGACCACGCCGCGGCGATCAGGGCGACGGGGCCGCCGATATAGCCGAGCACCACATCCTGCGGGTCGCGCACGAGAAGCCACACCGTGACCGCCAGGGCAGCCACGATCGCGACCAGCAGAGGTGTGAGCCCGCTACCGGCACGCCGGGCGGCGGGCCCCACGGGTTCAGTCATGCGCGTCCTAGGGCTTAGTCGGGGTCCCTACCGCCCTCCTGTCGGCCACCGGACGCGATTTCTGAGAGGTTCAGCCCCGGAGCGCCGCCGATACCACGGCCCGGGCCTCCTCCTGGATCCGGGCCAGATGGTCGGGGCCCCGGAACGACTCGGCGTAGATCTTGTAGACGTCCTCGGTGCCGGACGGGCGGGCGGCGAACCAGCCGGGCTCGGTGACCACCTTGAGGCCGCCGATCGGGGCGCCGTTGCCGGGCGCGCTGGTCAGCACGGCGGTGATCGGCTCGCCGGCCAGCTCCTTGGCGGTGACCTGCTCGGGCGAGAGCTTGGCCAGCACCGCCTTCTCGTCGCGGGTGGCGGGGGCGTCGATCCGGGCGTACGCGGGCTCGCCGAACTTCGCGGTCAGGTCGCGGTAGTGCTCGCTGGGCGTGCGCCCGGTGACCGCGAGGATCTCGGAGGCGAGCAGATCGAGCAGCAGGCCGTCCTTGTCGGTGCTCCACGGGCCGCCGTCGCGGCGCAGGAACGAGCCGCCGGCGCTCTCCTCGCCACCGAAGCCGATCGAGCCGTCGAGCAGGCCGGGCACGAACCACTTGAACCCCACCGGCACCTCGTCCAGGCGCCGGCCGAGGTCGGCGGCGACGCGGTCGATCATCGAGGACGACACCAGCGTCTTGCCGATGGCGGCCCCGGCCGGCCAGTCGGTGCGGGCCGCGAACAGATAGTTGATCGCCACCGCGAGGTAGTGGTTGGGGTTCATCAGTCCCGCGTCGGGCGTGACGATGCCGTGCCGGTCGGCGTCGGCGTCGTTGCCGGTGGCCAGCTGAAAGCGGTCCTTCTGCTGGATCAGGGACGCCATGGCGTACGGGGAGGAGCAGTCCATCCGGATCTTGCCGTCCCAGTCGAGCGTCATGAAGCCGAAGGTCGGGTCGACGTTCGGGTTCACCACCGTCAGGTCGAGCCCGTGCCGCTCGGCGATCGCGCCCCAGTAGGCGACACTGGCCCCGCCGAGCGGGTCGGCGCCGATGCGCAGCCCGGCCGACCGGATCGCGTCGAGGTCGATGACGGCGGGCAGGTCACCGACGTACGCGTCGAGGAAGTCGTAGCCGGAGACCGTGGACGACTTCCGGGCCCGGGACGCCGGCACCCGCTTGACGTCGCGCAGGCCGGCCGCGATGAGCTCGTTCGCCCGGTCCTGGATCCATGTGGTGGCGTCGGTGTCGGCCGGGCCGCCGTTGGGCGGGTTGTACTTGAAGCCGCCGTCGTCGGGCGGGTTGTGCGACGGCGTGACCACCACGCCGTCGGCCAGGCCGCTCGACCGGCCCCGGTTGTAGGTGAGGATCGCGTGCGACACGGCCGGGGTCGGGGTGTAGCCGTCGCGGCTGTCGATCAGCGTGGTCACCTCGTTGGCGGCGAACACCTCGAGCGCGGTGATCATGGCAGGCTCGCTGAGCGCGTGGGTGTCGCGGCCGAGGAACAGCGGACCGTCGGTGCCCTGGGCCCGGCGGTACTCGACGATCGCCTGGCTGGTGGCGGCGATGTGGTCCTCGTTGAACGCGTTGCGCAGGCTGGACCCGCGGTGGCCGGAGGTGCCGAACGCGACGCGCTCGCCGACGACCTCGGGGTCCGGGTGCTCGGTGTAGTAGCGCGAGACCACCTTGGGCACGTCGATGAGATCGCGCGGCTCGGCGGGCTGTCCGGCGCGGGGGTTGGCGGACATGGTGGTGGCCTCCTTCGGGGCATGAACCTGCCTGGAGCGTATCGATACCCCATGCCCGTGACAGCGGATCGGTACTCCGTTGTCCGGCCGTTGAGTTCCGGAACATCAACAAGGTGACTTTCGGTCACCGATTGGGCAGAGACAACCCGTTGACAACGGCGTGGGAGAACGGGGGTCGTCATGCACGTCTCGGTGGTCGACAACAGCGACGCGTCGGTGGTGGTCACGATCCGTGGCCATCTCGACATCGACAGCGGGACGACCCTGACGACGACGCTCGACCAGGTGCTCGGCCGGCCCGAGCCCCGGATCGTGGTCGACCTGTCCGGCGTCGAGTTCTGCGACTCGACCGGACTGAGCGCGCTGATCGTGGGTCACAACCGGGCCGTCGCCGGCGGGGGCTGGTTGCGGCTGGCCGCGCCCGGCGAGTTCCTCCAGCAGCTGCTCGACACGGTCGGGCTGACCTCGCGGCTGGGCGTCTATCCGACGGTGGGTGACGCACTGGCCGGACGTTAGTCTCGCGGGGTGCTGATTCTGCTGCCGCCTTCCGAGGGCAAGACCGCCGCTACCTTCGGTGAACCCGTCGACCCGGGCGCGCTGTGGTTGCCGGCGCTCGGGACGGCCCGGAAGCGGGTGCTGACCCGGCTGGTGGCGATGAGCAGGCGCACCAGCGCGCGGGCGGTGGCCGATTCGCTGTCCACGCTGGGGCTCTCGGCCGGGCAGGCGGACGAGATCAGCCGGAACGCCGTGCTGCAGTCGGCCCCGGCGGCGCCCGCTGCCTCGATCTACAGCGGGGTGCTCTACGAGGCGCTGGACGCGCACAGCCTCGCCCCGGGAGCGCGGGCCTGGGTCGACCAGCGGGCCGTCGTGTTCTCGGGGTTGTGGGGCGTGGTGCGCCTCGACGACCGGATCCCGGCCTACCGGCTCTCGGTCGGGGTGACCCTGCCGTCGGTGGGCGGGCTCACGGCGTACTGGAAAAAGGTGTTGCCGAAGGCGCTCGACCCGGTGGCCGCCGGTGGGCCGGTGCTCGACCTGCGCTCGGGGGCGTACGGCGCCATGTGGACCCCGCCCGGCAACGGCTCGGCGACCGTACGGGTGCTGCACGAACGAGTCGTCGACGGGGTGGCCCGGCGCTCGGTGGTCAGCCACTTCAACAAGGCCACCAAGGGCCGCATCGTGCGGGCCCTGGCCGAGGCCGGCGCGGAACCGGCCTCGGTCGACGAGATCGTCGCGGCCCTGCGCGACCTCAAGTACACCGTCGAGGAGCAGCCCGTCGCGGCGGGCCGCCCCCGTCAGCTCGACGTCGTGGTGGCCGAGCTCTGACCTGCGTGGCGGCCCTACTTGGCGGCCAGGATGTCGACGACGAAGCGCAGGTCGCCCTGCTCGTCGCCGTAGGCCTGGGCGGCCGGCACGTCGATCTGGATGCGGCTGCCGACCTTCTGGCCGGGGATGCTCTTGTCCCAGCCCTGGATGACGCGGCCGGTGCCGATCGGGGTGCTGAACGGCTCGCCGCGCTGCCACGACGAGTCGATGATCTGGCCGGTCTTGTAACCGACCAGCACGTAGTTGGCGGTGACGGTCTGGCCGGCCTTGACCGCGGGGCCCTTGCCGGGCACGAGGACGGTCACCTTGAGCTTGCTGACGGCGCCGGCGCCGCCCTTGACCACGGGCTCCTTCGCCAGCGCGGCCGGGGTGTCGACCGGTGCGGGCTGGCCCTCGGCGGCCGGCGGCACAGCCTCCGACGGCACAGCCTCGGTCGGCGCCTCCGCGCTGGGCTCCGCCGGCGCAGCGGCGGAGGCGGGCGCGGCGGCCGGTGGCGTCGCGGGCTCGGGGTCACCGCCCCGCACGGTGACGAAGACGGTCACCAGGACGGCGACCACGGCCAGCCCGGCGACGGCGCCGGCGATGGCCTGGCTGCGGCGCTTGGCAGTGTCGCCGGTGATGGGTCGGGCGGTCTCGGTGCTCATATGTCGTCGACTCTCCTGTTATCGGCGTCGGCCGGAAACTTCGGACACGGTACCTGTCCTCGTGACGAAGCCCACGCGGAACCTCGTCCGAACCACCTAGGCCCGTGATCACCCGAACGGGCGGTCACTCATTCCGCTCTTCACCGTCACGCATCGAAGTGCCATTGTTGACGCCCTGCACAGCTTTCTTCGCGCTGTGAATTGGTGAATTACTTTCGTGCTGTTGATCGGGAGGGTCGGTTGCCGTCGACCGCAGATGGTCGCCGCAGGCGCCGGACCGGCCATCGCGCCCGCTCCTCGGGGTTCGCCGAGGGCGGTCGTCAGTGGAACGAGGTGCTCTCCTCGGCCGCGGTGATCCTGGCCGGGGTGCTCGTCGTCATCGGGTTCGGCTTCATCGCCACCCGCGGGCTGAAGGGCAACGACGAGCCGGCCCCGCCCATCGACCCGCCGGCGCCGGCCCTGGGCGACCTGCGACTGCCCCCGCCGACCGGTAGCAGCAGCAGTCCGGGGCTCATTCCGCTGGGCAGCGCGTCGCCCTCGCCGTCACCCAGCATCACCCGGGCCACCACCGTGCCGCCGCCCTCGCGCGACCAGCTCCGGCTGGCCAAGGACTCCGTGCCCACGGTGGTCGACCTGGCGGCCGAGGGCGAGAGCGACTGGGTGCACTGGGGGCTCGACGGCACGTTCTCGCTCGAACGGGACAAGAAGGGCGACTTCCGCATCCTCGAGGGCGCCCCGACCGCGCCACGTTTCCGGCACTCGCTGAGTCCGCAGAAGTTCAAATGGAGCGGCGGTGACCCGGTGGCGAGCAGCGGCGGCACGACCACCGGCATCCGCACCTGCGGCAAGGGCAACGGGTTCACGCTCACGGCGCCGGCCGGCACCACGCCGCGGGTCCTCAAGCTCTATGTAGGTGTCTTCGCAGCACGCGGAAAGCTGACCGCGCGGCTGAGCACGGGCGAGTCGACCGGCACTACCGTGCTGGAGCAACGCGGTGACACGCTGCGCACGGCGGTTCTGACCGTGGCCTACCAGGCGCCGAGATCCGGCCAGGTACGGCTGAGCTGGACCACCGACGCCGCGTATGGGAAAGGTTGCGCAGGGGTAGCCCTGGAAGCGGCGACGCTTTCATGAAGTGTTCTCATAGCACTCCAGCCGGGATCCGGCGGTAGTGAGGAACGACCAGAGGGGTTGACGTGTTCGCGGGCTGGGGATCGTGGGTCGCCCGCTTCCGGTGGCCGGTGCTGTCCGTCGCGCTCGTCGCGGTGATCAGCGCGGGCATCTGGGGGCTCGGTGTTTTCGGCCAGCTCACCGAGGGTGGCTACAACGACCCGGACAGCGAGTCGTCCCAGGCCACCGAGGCCGTCCAGAAGGCGTTCGGCGCGCAGCGCGGCGACCTCGTGGTCATCTACACGCCGACCAAGGTCAAGATCACCGACGTCGCGCTCGGCCAGCGCATCCGGGCCAAGCTGACCGGGCTGCCCAAGTCGGCCGTGAAGAGCAGCACGTCGTACTGGTCGACCCGGTCGCCCCAGTTCGTCGCCCAGGACAAGGCCAGCGGCGTCGCCCTGGTCACGCTGGTCGGCGCGGACGACGGAGCCAAGCTCGACTCGTACCGTGAGGTCAAGGACAAGCTCGCCGTCCCGGGCGCCACGGTGCAGCTCGCCGGCGCTGTCGTGCTGGCCGACACGACCTCCACCCTCTCGACCGAGGATCTGGCCAAGGCCGAGATCATCTCGCTGCCGGTCGTCCTGATCCTGCTGCTCTTCCTCTTCGGCTCGCTGGTGGCCGCCTCGCTGCCGGTGCTCGTCGGCGGGGCAGCCGTCCTCGGATCGCTCGGCATCCTGCACGCGATCGCCGGCGTGCACGAGGTCAACTCGTTCGCGGTCAACGTGGCCAGCCTGCTCGGCCTCGGCATGGCCATCGACTACGGCCTGTTCATGGTGGGCCGGTTCCGCGAGGAGCAGTCGGCCGGACGAACCCCGGCCGAGGCCGTGCGCCGGACGGTCGCCACCGCCGGACGCACGGTCGTCTTCTCGGCGACCCTCCTGATGATCGCGCTGGCCGGTCTGCTGCTGTTCCCGCAGGGTTTCCTCAAGTCCCTCGCGTACGGCGGTCTGGCCGCGGTCGGCCTGGCCGCGCTCCTGTCCCTGACGTTGCTGCCCGCGCTCCTGGCCATCCTCGGCCCCCGCGTCGACAAGCTGCCGATCAAGCTGCCCGGCCGCGGCCGGGAAGGCGCCTTCTGGGGCCGCCTGGCCGCCGCGGTGCTGCGCCGCCCGGTCGTGGTGGCGCTACCCATCCTGGCCGGGCTCATCGTGCTCGCGGCCCCGATCGCCGGCGTCCGGTTCGGCGAGGCCGACGAGCGCACGCTGCCCGCGGGCAACTCGGCCCGACAGGCCATCGAGGCCCTCAAGGCCGACTATCCGCAGCTCAGCAGCAACGGCCTGCCGATCGTGCTGCGCGGCCAGGCCGACTCGGCCGCATTTGCGGTCACGCTGCGCCAGATCCCCGGCCTCGCCCAGATCGGCCCGGCCCAGCGCGCGGGCGACATCACCGTCTTCAACGCGGCGCTGCGCACCTCCGACCCGTTCAGCACCGAGGCGCGCGAGGTGGTCGACCAGATCCGGTCGCTGCCCGTGCCCAACGGCGCCGAGCTGCTGGTCGGCGGCACGACGGCCCGCAACGTCGACAGCCTCGCGGCCACCGCGGCGAAGCTGCCGTGGATGGTCGCCATGCTGGTCGGGGCGACGCTGCTGCTGATGTTCTTCGCGTTCGGCTCGATCCTGCTGCCGATCAAGGCGGTGGTGATGAGCGCGCTGAGCCTCAGCGCCACCTTCGGCATCCTGGTCTGGATCTTCCAGGACGGCCACGGCGCCTCCTGGCTGGACGTGACGCCGGCGCCGCTCGAAGCGGGCATCGTCGTGCTGATGGCGGCCGTGGTCTTCGGGCTGTCCACCGACTACGAGGTCTTCCTGCTCTCCCGCATGGTGGAGGCACGGGCCCACGGCGCCTCGACCAACGAAGCGGTGACGATCGGCCTGGCCCGTACGGGCCGGGTGATCAGCGCGGCGGCGGTGCTGCTGATCGTGGTGACCGGCGCGTTCGCGCTGTCGTCGGTGACCACCATGAGATTCGTCGGCGTCGGCATGATCGTGGCGCTGCTGCTGGACGCCACGGTCGTCCGGATGCTGCTCGTGCCGGCCGTGCTGGGGCTGCTGGGCAACGCGGCCTGGTGGGCGCCGGCGGCACTGCGAAGGTTGCAGGAGAAGGCCGGCCTGTCCGAGCACGCGGGCGAAGAGCCGCCGGCGTTGCCGTCCGCGCGGCAAGCGGTGGGCGAGTCCACGGTGGTGCTGGCGTTGCCGCCGGGGCCGTCAGCCCCGAAGTACTCCGCCTGGGACCGCGAGGCGGCGGGCGTGATGCTGCTGCCGCCGGAAATGATGGCGCGGCCGCTGCCCATCGGGGAGGAAGCAGCCACCCAGCTCCTCCCGAAGATCACCGGCCGGACGCCGCCCCCGCCCGCGGACGACGACATCGTCGACGCCGAGATCATCGAGGACGACGAGGTCTCGCCGGCCGGGAACGACGAACCGGACGACGAGCACGTCGACGCGGAAATCGTCGACGAGGAGCCGGCGGCCGCCACCGCCATCTCCGCCGCCTCTCCCGCGGCGGACGATGCCGCGAAGCCGGTCGACGCCTCGCCCGACGTTGATCTGACCGCCGATTCTTCGAACGAGAAGCCCTCGGCGCAGGCCACTTCTGCTCCGTCTGCTCCGGCCCCGGCTGCCTCGACGGCTCCGGCTCCTGCTTCCGGTGCTTCCGCTGGGATCGCCTCCGTGGATGCTGACTCCGCGGACGCCGATGAACCCGGCGCTGCATCGGTTGCTGAGGCCACTGCCCCGCCGGTCGCTGAGGACGACGCGTCGGCGATCGTTGACGACGATCCTTCGCCGCTGGCACAAAGCACCACTTCGCCGTCTTTTGACGATGAGCTGTCGCCGGCCGTGGGCGACGACCGCTCGCCGCTCGCTGAGGATGCGCCCTCGACCTCACTCACCCCCAGCACGCCGACAACCGCCGACGAAAACCCCCGGCTGGTCACTGAGGTCAGTGGCGTGCCGGTCGATCACGACGACCCGTCGCCGGTCACCGAGGATGCGCCTTCAACATCACTCACCTCAAGCGCGCCGACAACCGTCGACAACGGCCCGGGGCTGGTTACTGAGGCTGCTGTCCCGACGGCCGTAGACAACGACCCATCGCCGGTCGCGGGCGACGACCGCTCGCCGGTCGCTGAGTATGCGCCCTCGACCTCGCCCAGCCCCAGCGCGCCGACAGCCGCTGGCGACGACTCCTCGCCGGTCATGGAAACCACTGCCCCGGCGGCCGGCGAAGCCACGCTGGTCACCGGCTCGCCGGCCGCAGATGGCGACGAGTCGGTGGTCGCTGAGGGCAGACAGTCGCCGGTCGCTGAAGCCACTGGCTCGTCGATGGCCGGGGATCACCCGTCGTCCGTCGCTGAAGCCGTTGCCCCGCCGACCAGCGAGGACCACCCGTCGACCGTCGCTGACGCCACTACCTCGCCGACCGCTGAGGATTCCCCGCCGCCGGTCGCCGAAGCTTCGGCGACAGCTGTTGAGGACCCGGTTGCCGACGACGTGGTCGAGGGCGAGCCCGTGGCGGATCAGCTGTTCGCTTCCTCGTACCTGCCGGAGCCGTACTACCCGATGCCCGGCGTCTATCGCTCGGAGTCGCGGAGCACGCCCCCCGACTACTCGGCGCCCGACGACTTCTTCTTCGCGCCGTCGTCGGCCGGGACGTTCGCCAGTTCGCTGGAGCTGCCGGCCCCACCGGAGTCGACGGTCCCCTACTTCGGCGACCGGCCCGATTTCGAGAGCACCCGCAACCTCGCCGACCACCGCATCACGCGCAGCCCCGACGCCCCCGACCTGGACGCGACGACTTTCGAAGCCCCTAAGTTCGAGGCGCCGAACCGGCAGGTCGCCCGCACCTTCGAGGCGCCCGACCCGGCGACCTCGGGCAGCATCGTCCTGCCCGACCTCGACCAGCCCGCCACTCCCGATCGACCGGCCCCCGCGCCCGACGAGCCGACGCCGAGCTACCCGAGCACCACACCCGACCCGACATCGAGCTACCCGGCTACCGCACCGGAGTCGCTCTCCAGCTTCCGGGTCACCGCACCTGAGCCGACGTCGAGCTACCCGGCCACCACACCCGACGCGACGCCGAGCTACCCAATCACCGCTCCTGAGCCGACGTCGAGTTCTCCGGTATCGGAGCCGGCGTCGACGTACGCCGCAGCCGTGACCCCGGCGAGTGTCGAGCAACCCGAGCCCGGGCTCGACGTCACCCGCAGCTTCGAAGCTCCCGACCTCGACGCCACCCGGCGGCTCCAGGTGCCCGGCCTCGAATCGACCCGGCAGCTGGACGCCACCGCGATCGAACGCGCCCGCCGCCTCGAATCCCCGACCTCGAAGGCCGACCCGCTGCCGAAGCGCCCCGCGCCGGACCCCGGGACAGCCGCCGACTCCCCGCGCTCGGTACCTTTCGTGCCCGGAACAGGCGCGGATCCGCTGCCGAAACGTCTCACCCCGGCCGCCGGCACCGCCGCCGAACCCCTGCCGCGACGCCAGGTCACACCGCCGGCACCAGCCGAGCCCCTCCCTCAACGGAATGTCACGCCGCCCGCGGCGACCGAGCCTCTGCCCCGACGGAACGTCACACCGCCCGCAACAGCCGAACCTCTGCCCCGGCGAACCGTCACGCCGCCGGCCGCGACCGAACCCCTGCCTTCGCGGATCGTGCCGCCTCAGCGCTCCGCGCCGCCGCTCCCGGAGCCGTCGCGCGCGTCCGTGGCCGAACCACTGCCCCGCCGACCCCTGTTGCCGCCCGCGGCTGAGCCTCTGCCGCCCCGTTCCGAGTTGACCCGTCCGTCCGCCGTCGAGCCGCCGCGGACCGATCCGTCAGTCGCCGAGACCAGCGGGCGACGCACGGACCTGGGTGGGGTCTTCTCCCCGCGCCGGGGCGCCGACCCGGACCCGACCCCGCTGCGGCGACCCGCGACGCTGGGGCAACAGCCGTACTCGTTCCGGCCCGGCCAGGAGGCCGCCGGCCCGGCGACGCCACCGGCCCAACCGGCCGTGGAGGCGGCCCCGCCGGTCGACCCCTCCCCGGCGTACGCGTCACCACTGGCGCCCCCGCGCCGGCCCGCCGACCTCGGTGACCACCTGCGCGAGACCCGCCCGGCCGACCTCGGCGATCACCTGCGGGAGTCGCGCCCGGCCGACCTGGCGCAGTACAGCAGCCGTTCCCGTCGCGCGACCTCGGAGAAGACGAACCGCCCGGCCGAGGGGCCGAAGCCCGCACGCCGACCGGCCACGCTGGCCGACCAGCTGCCGAAACCGCGCCGCAGGCCCGACAGCGACCAGCCGGCCGAGTAGCACCAGCTGGTCAGCGGAAGACGAGGCCGCCGCCGACCTCGAGCACCTGGCCGGTGAGCGCGCCCGAGCCCTCCGAGACCAGCAGCCGTACGGTGGCGACCAGATCCTCCGGAACCAGTGCCCTCGGCAGTGCCTGGGTGGCCAGCAGCGGGGCGTGCGCCTCGACGTCACGTCCCCCGGCCAGCTCGGCCTCGCCCTCGGTGCGGATGGCGCCCGGCGACAGCGCGTTGACCGTGATCCCGGCCGGACCGAGCGCGCGGGCCAGCGACCGGGTGAGGCCGATCAGCGCCGCCTTGCTCGACACGTAGGCCGGGCCGGACGGGCCGCCCATCCGCACGGTCGGCGAGACCACGTTGACGATGCGGCCCCAGCCCCGCTCGGCCATGCCCGCGCTGAGCGCCTGGGCGAGCAGCATCGGCGCGGTGACGTTGACCGCGAACGTCTGCTGCCATTCGGGCAGCGGGAGCTCGGCGAAGTCCACGTTGGAGGCCTTGGCCGCGTTGTTGACGAGCACGTCGACGGCTCCGGCGCGGTCGGCCAGGTCGCGCACCGCGCCGGGGTCGGCCAGGTCGGCGTCGAGCAGCGTGGCCTCGGCCCCCAGGTCGCGGCAGAGCCGGGCGACGCTCTCGGCTTCCTCGGCGGCGGCCAGGTGATGCAGCCACAACTTGTGCCCCGGCCGGGCCAGCCCGACGGCGATGGCCGCCCCGATGCCCCGCCGAGCCCCAGTGATCAGAATCCGCCGCCCCATGGCGTTCACCCTATGCCGATCAACCCGGAAAAAGACCAGGTGAAGATCGATGTGTGGAACGACCCTGCCGGACGAACGACCCAGCAGAGGGCGAGCCTGGCGTCCCGGCGGCGCGGCGCGGAGAAAGCGACCCGCAACGTGACCGCGCAGCGAGGCGGCGAGGCCGAGCGGCCCGCTGGCGCTGGGTCGCTCGGCCTCGCCTGTCCTGATGGTGCCCGGTCGCGACGATCGTTACACCGGGCCGTTCACTGACGGTGGGCTGTGGATAACTCAGGGAGTCGGTTGCGAAAAGTTCTAGGATCGCTCCGCTGCCCCTGGGTGGGCGGGGGTGTGTGGTGGCCCAGTAGCACGACTAACGGCGTTCGGCCAGGGCGGTGGCGGGCACGGGTGGCATCGGCGCCGGCGGGGTGGGCGCCGGGCGGGTCGAGAGCCAGCAGCCGGTGGCGACGAGGGCGAAGCCGGCGAGCGTGCTGAGGCCGAAGTGCTCGTCGAGCAGGGCCACGCCGAGCAGCACGGCGACCACCGGGTTCACGTAGGTGACCAGGCCGGCGCGGGTCGAACCCACCTGGTGGATGAGCTGGTAGAAGGCGAGCAGGGCCAGCGCCGTACAGAAGACCCCCAGCACGGCCAGAGACGCCCAGGCCTCGGTTCGCACGGGTTCGGTGGGCAGCGCGAAGACCGTGAAGGGCAGCAGCGCCAGCGCGGTGATGCCGGTGGTGGCGCCGACCAGCGATTCGGTGGGCACGTCGGACAGGCGGCGCTGCACGAGCATCGTGGCGACCGCGTAGAGGATCGCCGCCACCAGAACCATGCCGGCGCCGAGCAGGCCCAGGCGGTCGCCGGAGAGGTCCAGGCCGACCAGCAGCGCGACGCCGCCGAAGCCGAGCACGAGACCGGCGACCCGGATCGGGGTGAGCCGCTCGGAGCGCGCCATGAGCAGCGCGATCGCCACCGGTTCGACGGCGATGAGCAGGCCGGTCAGCGAGGAGCTGATGTGCGTCTCGCCGTACGTGATCAGCAGGAACGGCCCGAGGATGTGGATGAACGACAACACGACGACCGGGCCCATGCGGCCACGCAGCTTGGCCAGCGAGCCCCGGGCGGCGGCGATCGGCAGCAGCACGAGGGCGGCGATCGCCACCCGGCCGAAGACCACGAGCAGCGGCGACAGGTCCTCGATGGCAATCTTGATCAGGAAGTACGGGATGCCCCAGAGCACCGAGACCACGAGGAAGAGAAACCAGGCGCGTCGATTCACACCTCGACACTGCTCCCGTACGGTAGTAAGCGGTAGTACCGACTTGCTGATGTAGTAATTAGGTGAGCTTATGATCGACGTACGCCGCGTGGCCGTACTCCGCGAAGTGGCGCGGCTCGGCAGCTTCAACCAGGCCGCGACCTCCCTGCGCCTGACCCCGTCGGCCGTGTCGCAGCAGATCGCCACCCTGGAGCGCGAACTCGGGACAGCGGTCGTCCTCCGCAGCACACGCGGCGTCGAGCTCACCGGCGCCGGGCGGGTGCTGGTCGACGCGGGCGAGGCGATCGCGGCCGAGCTGGCCCACGCCGAGCACGAGATAGCCCGGCTGGGCGCGGCCGACAGCCTGACCGTGGCCACGTTCACCAGCGGTGGCCAGGGCCTGCTGCCCGCCGCGCTGACCCGGTTCGCCGCCGAACGGCCGGGCGTCGAGTTCACCGTCCTCGAGAACGAGCCCGAGGACGCCCTGCCCCTCGTGCGCTCCGGCGCCGCCGACCTCGCGCTCGTCTATCACTTCGACGAGCTTCCCCCCGTACGACCGGGAGACCGATCCGGCCTCACCTATGCGCCGCTCCTGGACGACCCGATGTGGATCGTGCTGCCCGCGGCGCACCCCCTGGCCGGCCGCGAGTCGCTCACCATCGCCGAGCTGGCCGGCGAGCGCTGGGTCCACGGCTGCCTCGAGATCGTCGACATGCTCGGGCACTACGCGGCCCTGGCCGGCTTCGAGATCCGCACAGCCTGCCGCGGCACCGACTACGTCTTCGCCCAGTCGCTGGTGCGGGCCGAGGTCGGCATCAGCATGATTCCCCAGGTCGCCCTGACCGCCGGGGCCCAGCCCGGCCTCGCCGCCGTACCGCTGGCCCCGCCCTGCCCGTGCCGCTACATCGGCATCGTCACCCCGCGTCGCCGCCCCAATCCGCTGACGGACGCCCTGGTCCAGGCCCTGCGAGACACTGTCGCCGGCCTCCCCGTGCCGGCCTGACAGCTCACAGCTCACAGCCCACAGCCCACCCGCCCTGGGGGACCCCCACCCTAGAGACAGCGCCAAATTTCGCCGCCGAGTTTTCCACAGCCTGCCGAACCGGCACGTCCTCCATCCACAGGCCGTGGTGGAAGCGGAAGTCGGTGGGAAGCTCTCCGTACGGGACGGGCGCGGCCGATGAGTTTCCGGGATCAGTACAGTTCCTAGGTCAGAATTTGCTTGTGAGGGATGGTCAGTGGGCATGACGGGCGAACCTGAGACGGCCGCCAGGGTGGATGCGGAGCGCCTGGCGCTCTGCCTATCGGTGATCGCCGAGGTGGAGGCGCTGCCCGCGGAACACCCCGACGCGGTCGCGGTGCGGCGGGCCACCGCCGGGCTGTTCAAGACGGTGAAGCTCGCGCGCCGCCGGGAGCGACGCGAGGCGATCCTGGCCGCCGACCGTGCGGTCACCGAGGCGACGGCCACCGGCGCGCCGGGGCGGATCGACGACGAGACGGCGGGCATCCCGCTGCGCACCTCGGTCCGGTCGGGCACCGCCGGGGTGCTGCGGCAGGCGCGCGGCTGCTACGTCTGCAAGCAGCGGTTCACCCAGGTCGACGCGTTCTACCACCAGCTCTGCCCGGACTGCGCCGTCCTCAACCACGACCGCCGGGACGCCCGCACCGACCTCACCGGCCGGCGGGCGCTGCTCACCGGCGGCCGCGCCAAGATCGGTATGTACATCGCGCTGCGGCTGCTGCGCGACGGCGCCGATCTGACGATCACCACGCGCTTCCCGCACGACGCGGTGCGGCGCTTCTCCGCCATGCCGGACAGCGGCGAGTGGCTGCACCGGCTGCGGGTGGTGGGCCTCGACCTGCGCGACCCGGCCCAGGTGGTCGGGCTGGCCGATTCGGTGGCGGCCCGAGGCCACCTCGACATCCTCGTCAACAACGCGGCCCAGACGGTGCGTCGCTCGCCCGGTTCGTACGCGGCCATCGCCGCCGCCGAGGCCGAGCCCCTGCCCGACGGGCCGCTGCCCGAGCTGGAGTATTTCGGCACCGCGGGCGCCTCGCCGGCCGCCGCGCTGACTTCGGGCGCCCCCGTGCTCACGCCGCAGCAGATCACCGAGATGGCGCTGACCGCCCGGTCGGTGGCGATCGACGCCGGCGGCCTGGTGCCCGACACCGCGCCGACGAACAGCTGGAGCGACCGCGTGCACGAGGTCGACCCGCTGGAACTGCTCGAGGTGCAGCTCTGCAACGTCACGGCGCCGTTCGTGCTGGTCAGCCGCTTGCGTACGGCCATGACGCGCTCGCCGCACCCGCGGCGTTACGTGGTGAACGTGTCGGCCATGGAGGGCATCTTCGCCCGCGGCTACAAGGGCGCCGGGCACCCGCACACCAACATGGCGAAGGCCGCGCTCAACATGCTGACCCGCACCAGCGCGGTCGACATGTTCGCCGACGGCATCCTGATGACCAGCGTCGACACGGGCTGGATCACCGACGAACGCCCGCACCCGACCAAGATGCGGCTCGCCGAGGAGGGCTTCCACGCCCCGCTCGACCTGGTCGACGGCGCGGCCCGGGTCTACGACCCGATCGTGCGCGGCGAAAAGGGCGAGGACCTGTACGGCGTCTTCCTGAAGGACTACGCCCCGGTCGACTGGTGACGCGCGGACGAGCCACGGTCTACTGGTGACCCGCGGACAAGCCACGGTCTACTGGTGACCCGCGGACAAGCCACGGTCTACTGGTGACGCGTGGACAAGCCACGGTCTACTGGTGACCCGCGGACAAGCCACGGTCTACTGGTGACGCGTGGACGAGCCACGACCCGCGATGGGTCGTGGCTCGCCGTGTGTCGCTGTATCAGGTGCGAGACTGCAGGTCACCCATCGCGGCGGTCACCGTCATTGCGGTCGCCATCCTGACGGTCACCATCACGGCGGTCGTCACGGCGGTCGTCATCACGGCGGTCGTCGTCGTGACGGTCGCGGTCGTGACGGTCCCGGTCGTGACGGTCCCGGTCGTGACGATCCCGGTCGTGACGATCCCGGTCGTGACGATCCCGGTCGTGACGATCCCGGTCGTGACGATCCCGGTCGTGACGGTCCCGGTCACCGAAGCGGAACGGGAAACGGTCGCCGTGGTTGCGGTGGCCGTGGCCGAACCAGTCGCGGTCCCAGCTGACCTCGAGGGCCCACGTGAAGCGGCCGACGCGGTCGCAGTCGAAGTCGTCCCAGCGGCCGAAACGCTCGCCGATACGGCCCGCGATGATGCACTCGCCGCGGCTGTCGAAGTAGCGGATGACGCGGTCGCGGTCAGAACCCTGGGCGGCCGAGGCCGTCTTGGCAGTGCCCGCGTCCGTGCTGGTCGCCGCCAGGGCCGGGCCGGCGCCGACGGTGAGACCGGCGAGGATGCCCAGACCGGTGACGGAAAGCATCCGGGTAATACGGTTCATTTCACACCTTCTCTTGACAAAACGTCATGTCGAGAGAAGGAGATCATCTACACGCTGAGTAACAGAAAGATTTCGGAGCGTATGCCCCTAACGGGGAATAACGCCACGGATGGGATTAATCCGAGTGGTCGGGCCTACTCGGCTATTCGTCCGGTAGAGCCAGATACGCGGGCCGCAACACCTCCACGATCGGCCGGCCGTCCTGCGCCAACGGGGGCGGATCGAGCTGGTCGAGAAGCGCATCCGGCCTGCTCACAGCGCCGGGCCGGCCACCGACCGGCGCCGCCGCGGGCACGGTGCTCCCCCAGAACTCGTCCGCCTCACCCAGGTGCTCGCCCAGCCCGTCGGAGGGATCTCCGCCTCGGGCCCTCCCGGAATCGCCGGCCGGAGCAGTAGAGCCGAGGGCGGCCGAGGCCGCCGCGACCGCGTGGGCGTTGCGGAGCTCGCGCAGATGAACCAGCAACTCGTCCCGGCCCCGGCCGCGCCAGGTGAACGCGCCGAACGGATCCTCCTGGAAGCTGCGCGCCACGGCGTAACACGTCGCCGCGAGATGCACGCACGGCATGGGCCACCGCTCGCACGAGCAGTCCATCGCGACCTCGTCGAGTGACAACGGCACCAGACTGAGCCCCGCCGCGGCGAAGACGTCGGCGATCCCGGCCGGCATCCGGCCGCCCAGCAGCGAAGCCGCATAGCGTGCCTCGCCCGCCATGGTCTCTTCCAGCGCCGCCCATTCGGAGGCGCCGAAGGCACGCACCGCTATCCGCGCCCGGAACGCCCGCGGGTCGTCGGGCCCCCGCACCTGCGCCGTGACCAGACTGCTGGAGATGGTCAGGCTGCGCACATGCCCCGACCGCTCATCACGCCGCCCGCGCGCGAACGTCGGCCCCATCCGCAGCGACTCGAACGTGCTGAGGAAGGCGACAGCCAGCCGGTCGTCAGTCAACGATGGCCTCCGGGGCGAGGGTCAGCAGGTCGCGGATCTCGGTGGTGGACAGGGCAGTCAGCCAACCCTCGCCGTTGCCGACCACGCGGGCCGCGAGCACGCCCTTGTCGGCCAGCAGGCGGTCGATGCGTTCCTCGAGCGTGCCCAGGCAGACCAGGGTGTGGACCTGGACGTCGCGCTGCTGGCCGATGCGGAAGGCGCGATCGGTGGCCTGTTCCTCGGTGGCCGGGTTCCACCAGCGGTCGACGTGCACCACGTGGTTGGCCGCCGTCAGGTTGAGGCCGGTGCCGCCGGCCTTGAGCGAGAGCACGAAGATGCCGGGCCGCTCGTCGGCCTGGAAGTCGGCGACCATCGCGTCGCGGTCCCTGCGGGGCGTGCCGCCGTGCAGGTAGCGCACCGGCACCCCGAAGCGGGCGGCCAGATGCGGCGTCAGCATCGATCCGAAGCGGGCGAACTGGGTGAAGCACAGCGCGCTCTCGCCCTGGGCCAGCGCGCCGTCGAGGATCTCTTCCAGGCGTTCGAGCTTGCCGGAGCGGCCGGGCAGGGGCGAGCCGTCGCCCAGCAGCAGGGCCGGGTGGACGCAGGCCTGTTTCAGCTTGGTCATGGCGGCCAGCACGATGCCCTTGTTCCACCGGTGGGTGCTCTCGTCGAGCCGGTCGGTCATCTCGTCGAGGATCGCCCGGTAGAGAGTGCTCTGCTCGCCGGTCAGCCCGCACAGGTGCCGCACGTGCCGCTTGTCCGGCAGGTCGTCGACGACGATGGGGTCGGACTTGGTACGCCGCAGCATGAACGGGCGGGTGGCCTGGCGCAGCCGGGCGGCCGCGTCCTCGTCGCCGAAGCGCTCGATCGGCACGGCGAAGCGGGCCCGGAACGTGTGCGGCGAGGCGAGCACGCCGGGGTTCAGGTAGTCGAGGATCGACCACAGCTCGGCCAGCCGGTTTTCGACGGGCGTGCCGGTCAGCGCGATGCGCATCCGGGACGGGAAGCGCCGGATGGCCCGGGCGGCCGTGCCGGCGCTGTTCTTGACGTGCTGGGCCTCGTCGAGCACCACCCTGTCCCAGGCGATGGCGGTCAGTTCGTCGGCGTCGCGCACGGCGGTGGCGTACGTGGTCAGCACCAGGTCGGCGTCCCGGGGGACGACCCGCTCGTCGCCGTGCAGCACCGCGACGCGCAGCGAGGGCGCGAACCGGGCGGTCTCGCGTTGCCAGTTGCCGAGCACCGACAGCGGGCAGATCAGCAGCGCCGGCCCGTCGCGCTTGTGCAGCAGCAGCGCGAGCAGCTGGATCGTCTTGCCCAGCCCCATGTCGTCGGCGAGGCACGCGCCCAGGCCGAGCGAGTCGAGGAAGGCCAGCCAGGAGAAGCCGCGCCGCTGGTACGGACGGAGCGAGCCCTGCAACCCTTCCGGCGGATCGAGCAGTTCGAGGCGCTGTTCCAGATCGCCCGCGAGCAGGTGGGCCACCCACCCCTCGCCGCTGCTGGCCGTCACCGGCAGCGGCAGCTCCTCCGGCGGAAGCAGCTTGATCGTCTGCAGCGCGCGGCCGGCGGTCATCGTGCCGCCGCCGCGCGCGAGGAAGCGCAGCCCGGCGTCGAGGCGGTCGGCGTCGAGATGGACCCAGCGCCCGCGCAGGCGTACGAGGGGAACCTTCGCCTGGGCGAGGTCGGTGAGCTCGTCGGTGGTGAGCACCTGGCCGCCGAGCGCGAGATTCCAGTCGTAGTCGACCATGTGCGCGAGGTCGGCCGCCTGGTCGCGCAGCACCGGGGGCACCGGCTCGCGGGGGCGGACGTTGAGGCCGAGGCCGAGGCTGGGGCGGTCGCGCCACCAGGCCGGCAGCAGCACGCCGTAGCCGGCCCCTTCCAGCGCGGCGGCATGGGTGAGGAAGCGGTGGGCCTCTTCGGTGTCGAGCACCATGTCGACCGGGCGGGGCACGCGCAGCGCTGCCTCGAGGTCGGGGTAGAGCCGGACCGCCCGGCCCAGACCGCCGAGCAGGCGTTCCTGGGGATGGCTGGTCCAGCGGCGGAGCGGGGCGTACCGGTCGCGCCAGACGTCGGCCGCGGTCACCAGGGCGCTCGGTTCGTCGACGGCCTGCAGCAGGAATTCGAGCAGCCACGAGTCGCGGGGGGCTACGGCGGCCGGGTGGGGGCTCACCGCGTCGGGCTCTTCGGGACCGGGCTCGTCGAGGTGGCTGAGCCGGAAGCAGAGCCGCACGGCGGCGCCGGTCGTGGCGCCGGTGTGCCAGGCGTCGAGGCGCTCGGTCAGCTCGTCGACGAGGGCCGGGGCGGCGGTGAAGGACGGCTCGCCGGTGAGCGCGGCGAGCCAGCCGTCGCCCAGCCGCACGCCGGACTCGGCCAGCCGGGTGCGGACCAGGCCGTCGACCAGCCGCTCGAGGGCTGAGGCCAGCGCGTCCGGGGCGGGCAGGCCGGCCACGTCGCCGGGGCGGGCGCGCTCGGCCCGGGCCGCCGCGGGCAGCCGCCGCAGCAGGTCGTCGCGGTGGATGGCGTCGAAACCGGTGAGCACGGGCCGCCACCGGGCCACCGGACCGTGCGGGTGGACGGCGGGCAGCACGCGGCCCCGGCGGACGAGGTCGGCCGCGAAGTCGCACAGCTCGACCAGCCACTCGACCGAGTGGCCGGGCCGCCCGTCGAACTCGCCCAGCACCTCGTCGTCGACGAACGGCACCACCACGGCCGGCACCTGCCACGGGCGCAGCCGCGGCGTGCCGCGCCGGGGCGGCAGGCCCAGCTGCGGGGACGGCAGCGGCCCGGCACTCGTCGAGGGCAGCACCAGCGTGGCCGGCGCCCGCGTCTCGCCCGCCGGTAGACCCGCGGCCGGCACGGCGAACGGGTGATCGCCCCGCTCCGAGGCGGGCAGCGGACCCGCCTCGCCCCACAGATTGATCGAGCCGTCGCGCCCCACGAACCCGTGGAGCACGCGGACCTCGACTGCCACCAGGGAGGTCATCGCACCGACCACTCGACGGCGGGTGGCCGCACCCGGGCGCACACCGGCCCGCCCAGCTCGTCGGTGAGCCCGAGCGAAGCGGTGAGCACGCCGCCACCCTCGTGCGCCGCCCGCAGTACCGCGGTCGGCACGTCGCCGAACATCAACTTGGCCCGGCGGAACATGTCGAACCCGAGGTCGCCGACGTTTCCCCAGCTCAAGTACAGGAAGCGGGCCCCCGGACGGCCGTGCACCCAGGGCCCGCCGACGTCGAGCAACTCGTCGACCTCACGCGAGGTGATCTCGAATTCCCAGGTGGCCGACGAATCCCACGCCGGCACCAGGTCGACGACCGAACGCTGCCGCTGCACACCGACGTGCACGTTGGCCAGGCGCAGGGCATCGGCCTGCGCCCCGCCCCGCTGGGCCGGCAGGTCGTGACCCTCGATCCGAATGTGCACGTCGACGACCCTAGCCCCGGGGTCTGACAGAAACGCCTAGGAGCGGGCGTTGTCGCGGATCCAGGCGTCGGTCAGCCCGCCGAAGTGGGCCAGGAACTTCTCGTGCTCGTGCACCGGGTACGTCGCGCGAACGGTCTCGCGCAGCAGCGACCGGTACTCGTCCGACGTGACCCACTCGTAGACGATCTCGTCGACGTTGCCGAGGTAGCGCGCGCAGAAGTCGGCGTACCGGTCGGCCTCGAAGTAGTCGTCGGCGAGCCGGCGATAGGCGGCCAGCTTCTCGGCGTACGAGAGGGAAGGGTCGTCGCCGATCGCGAAGTAGGCCGCCGTGTCCGTGTCGAGGCGCGGCTTGCGGCCGGTGACGACGCAGTAGACCGTCCAGCGCAGCAGGGCGGCCATGGCCCACGGGAAGTAGTAGTGCAACGAGGTGATCGCCACGTCCGGACAGGCGTTGGCGTAGTCGATCGGGTGCACGTCGTCGCCGCGCACCAGCGACTCGCACGAGTTGAACTCCCACCGGAAGAACGCGTTGACCAGTCGCGAGATGGTCACCACCTCGTCGCCCTGAGCGGCGGTGAGGAACCCGTGCTGCACCTCGTAACGGTTGTGCATGGGCTGCTCGGGCCGGAACTTCATCACCATCGTCTCGGGCCCGATGGACAGCGAGCGCGCGAACACGTCGTACCCCTCGACCGAAGCCTGCAGGTGCATCAGCCGCTCGCCCGAGGCGTCGTACGCGGTGTGCAGCTCATCGGGGTTGCGGATCTTCGAGACGCCGACCCAGGCGCCGCCGTCGTACGGCTTCATGTACATCGGATAGCCCACCTGCGCCGCCGTCGCGTCCAGGTCGAAGGACTGGTTGTAGCGGGCCGCCGTGTACGCGTACCGGCTGTTGTCGAGCGGGTTCTTGTACGGCACCAGCACCGTCTCGGGCACCTTGAGCCCGAGCCGCATCATCGCGCAGTACGCCGCGTGCTTCTCCATCGACTGGAACGTGAACGGGCTGTTCAGCAGGTACACGTCGTCCATCAGCGCGATCTTCTTGAGCCACTCGCGGGGGTGGTAGTACCAGTAGGCGAGCCGGTCGATGACCAGGTCGTGGCGCGGCTTGTCGCGCAGGTTGAACGGCTCGATGGTGACCCGCACCGAGTTCGTCCGGTGCGACTTGCCGTCGGGCCCGGCGACCACCCCGAGCCGCCTCAACAGCGCCTCGTACGCCCGCGGCCAGTCGTCCTCCATCCCGAGCAAGAGTCCGATGGTGTGTTCTACGTCCGCCACGGTTTGCCTCCCCAGATCACAGCAGAGCCGTCAGTCGCCTGAGCAGCGACGTGAGATGCGGTTCGAGGGCGTCGCGCCACGCCGGCCAGTCGTGACCGCCCTCGATCTGCGCGAAGGTGACCGGGTACCCCTGCGCGCGCAACGCCTCGGCCATGCTCCGGTTGTTCGCCAGGTTCTCCTCGAGCCTGCCGCATGTCATCGTCACCGGCACGGCGGGGCCGTCGGGCGCCCGCAGCACCCGCCCCGTCCACCGCACGATCGGCAGGTAGCGCGCGAACCCCGATTCCTGCCGGTCGAAGCGGGGCTGGAAGAAGCTGCCGGACTGCAGGAACAGCCCGGCGAACACCTCGGGGTGGCGGCGCTGGCAGTGCAGCAGCGCGAGCGCGCCGAGGCTGGCGCCGACGGCGGCCACGGGCCGGCCGGGCGAGAGGCGGTCGGTGAGTTGCGGCAGGATCTCCTGTCCCAGCCCGCGGGCGTACGCGGGGAGGGCCGCGTACCACTCGTTGCGGTCCCCCGCCGGCAGCAGCACGACGTGACACGGCTCGACGCGGCCGGCGGTGATCGAGGCGGCGACGTAGCGGCCGAGGCCGGCGTGCTTGTCGTAGTCGTGTCCGTCGTGGGCGACCAGCACGCGGCCGGCGTTCCCGGCCGGCGACCAGATCCGGGCGGTCAGGGTGGCTCGCAGATTCTTCGAGGGCAGGTCGAGCGACCACCAGGTGCCGGCGGCCGCGGGCAGAGTCCACCAGTCGGGGTCACGCCGGAGAGAGACCCGTTCCATGAACGCACTCTAAAGGCCGCACGCTCCGGGCGCGCGGCTTGTTGAGGGTGGGATTCAGGGGGTGTACGTCTGGGTGGGCGACGGCTCGGGCGGCAGGCCGAACATCTCGGTCAGGCCGGTCACGCGCAGCTGCCGGTGCACGAACTCGCTCGGGTTGCGCAGCACGAACCGGGTGCCGACCTCGCGGGCCACGTTGTAGCCGCTGACCAGCGTGCCGATGCCCTGCGAGTCCATGAAGGTGACGTACGTGAGGTCGACGATCAGGGTCACCGGGCGCTCCCGCTGCACGGTGCCGATCAGGGTCTCGCGCAGGGCGCCCACGGTGGCCGCGTCGAGGCTGCCGCGCACGTCGACGACGAGCGCGCCGTCCGCCTGGCGCCGCGTGGTCATCACCGCCTCGCCCATCACCGAACCTCCGTACCGCCGGCCCCGCCCGTCGCCACCGTACCCCGCAAATCGCCCTACTCGCAGGCTGGCGCGTGTTTCCGGGACGTCGGCGGACACGGGGTCCGTACACATTTGACCGCCCAGCAGTTGCGGAGTGACCCCCCGTATGCGCAAAGTCACATAGGCGAGAGCCGATGACGGGAGGGGTGACATGGCCACAACTTCGGGACGGCCGGGCATCTTCGCGGTGCGCGACGTCCGGTCGCTCATCACCGAGACGGCGGAAGAGGGGCACGGACTCAAGAAGGCGGTCGGCGCGACGCAGCTGACCGCGATGGGCGTCGGCGCGATCATCGGCACCGGCATCTTCGTGGTGATCGGCGAGGGGGCCGGCATAGCCGGGCCCGCGGTCATCCTGTCCTTCGTGCTGGCCGCGGTCGCCTGCACGTTCTCGGCGCTGTCCTACGCGGAGCTGGCCTCGTCCATCCCGGTGTCCGGCAGCGCCTACACCTACACCTACGCCACGATGGGCGAGCTGGTCGCCTGGATCATCGGGTGGGACCTGATCCTCGAGTACGGGGTCTCGGTCGCGGCGATCGCCGTCGGCTGGGGCGGGAATCTCAACGCGTTCCTCGACGCGGCCTTCGGGGTGGCGCTGCCGGACGCGATCGCCAAGTCGCCCGAGGACGGCGGCGTCTTCAACCTGCCGGCCGTCTTCGTGGTCCTGGCCATCACGTTCCTGCTGATCCGCGGCGTGACCGAGAGCGCCCGGGTCAACTTCGTCATGGTCGTCATCAAGCTGGCCGTGCTGCTGTTCTTCATCGTCGTGGCGTTCGCCAACTTCGGCACCGGCAACTTCCAGCCGTTCGCCCCCGAGGGTGTGGACGGGGTGACGACAGCGGCCGCGGTCATCTTCTTCGCCTACATCGGCTTCGACGCCGTCTCGACCGGCAGCGAGGAGGCGAAGCGCCCGGAGCGCGACCTGCCGCTGGCCATCATCGGCTCGCTGATCATCTGCACGATCTTCTACGTGGCCACGGCGACCGGCGCCCTCGGCATCGCCTCGCCGGCGCAGATGGAGGCGAGCGACGCGCCGCTGGCCGCCGCGCTCGACCAGGGCGCCGGCATCAGCTGGGCGGCCGCGGTGCTCGCGCTGGGCGCGGTCGTCGCGATCACCAGCGTGGTGCTGGTCATCATGTACGGCCAGACCCGCATCTTCTTCGCCATGTGCCGCGACGGCCTGCTGCCCCAGCGGCTGGCCAAGGTCAATCAGCGGTACGGCACCCCGGCCCGGCTGACCCTCATCCTGGGCGGCCTGATCTCCATCCTGGCCGCCCTGGTGCCGCTGAGCGAGATCGTCAAGCTCGTCAACATCGGCACGCTGTTCGCGTTCGTGCTGGTCAACATCGGCGTGATCGTGCTCCGGCGCACCCGCCCCGAGATGCCGCGCCCCTACCGGGTGCCGTGGTCGCCGGTGCTGCCGCTGCTCGGCATCGCATTCGCCATCTATCTGATGACCGACCTGCCCTGGGACACCTGGGTCCGGTTCGTCGTCTGGCTGGCGATCGGCGTCCTCATCTACTGGCTGTACGGCTACAAGAACTCCCGCCTGCGCCGCGAGCACTCCTCGACCCCGAACTGGGCCCGCGAGCACGACCCGAACCCACCCGAGGACGGTGACCCGTCATGACCGACTGCACCGAGCGGCGCCCGGCGCAACAGCCCGACGGCCTCGTCGGCGAAGGCCGGGAGGGCATGACACAGGAGGCTCAGCCGTGACCGGCCCGGTGATCGTCGGCGTGGACGGCGGACCCACCTCCCCCGACGCCCTGGCCCTGAGCCGGTGGTTCGCCGAGACGTCGGACGCCGCGCTGATCGTGGCCGTCGTGCACCCGGCGCCGGCCGCGCTCGGCTCGGGCCGGGTGGACGCCGAGTGGGTGGCCGACCGGCACCGGGCCGCCCAGCGCGTGCTCGACGGCGCCCGCAAGGACCTGGCCGGCGTGACCAGCGAGGTCGACTACCGGATGGTCGCCTCCTCGTCGGCCTCGCACGGCCTGCACGACCTGGCCGAGCAGACCGGCGCCTCGATGATCGTCATCGGCTCGGGCCGGCAGGCCCCCAAGGACAGGCTGATGGCCGGCAGCACGGCCGAGCGCCTGCTGGCCGGCAGCATCTGCCCGGTCGCCATCGCCCCGGCCGGGCTGCCCGACCCGACGGACGAGCCACGCGTCATCGGGGTGGCCTACGTGGACACGCCGGACGGCCGGGCCGCCCTGATCGCCGCAGCCGAGCTGGCCCGCCGAACCGGCGGGACGCTGCGCCTCCACACCGTGGTGGCCGAGGGCGACGCGAGCCTGCCCTTCCTGATCGGCGACGACGTCGAGCGGGCGTTCCTCGACACGGCCCGCGAGACGTACGAGTCGTCGCTGCGCCGGGCGGCCGAGTCGGTGCCCGGCGTCACCGTCGAGTGGGCGGTGATCGCGGGCAACGTCGTCGACGCGCTGGCCGACCTGACCGAGGTCGACGTGCTCTATTGCGGCTCCCGCGGCTACGGCCCGGCCCGGCGCGTGCTGCTGGGCGGCGTCTCCACCCGCCTGGTCCGCCGCGCCTGCCGCCCGCTGGTCATCGTCCCCCGCGGGGGCTGACCACGGTATCTTGAGTCCCGTGACCGGTCACGTTTCCAGGGGGTGTGCATGACGGTCGAGATGGTCGCGCCGGCCTGGATGCATGAGCAGGTGACGGCGGAGCAGTACGCGTCCTGGACCGAAGAGCAGTGTGCGGGCATCGAGATCGTGGACGGGATGGTTCTCGTGAGTCCGAGCGCGTCCAAGCGGCACAACCGTCTGGCCCGGCTTCTTGCCAACGCCTTGGACTCCGCCGCGGGGCCGGACTGGAACGCCGACACCGACTTCGATGTCCGGCTGCACGACGTGCCGTTGAACAATCGCCGGCCCGACGTGACGGTCTACCGGGCGGAGACCATCGACGTCACGCCGACCCGCCCCGAACATGTGCTTCTGGTGGTCGAGGTGGTCTCACCCGGGTCGGAGACCACCGACCGGATCGTCAAGGCTGAGCAGTACGCGCGGGCCGGCATCCAGTTCTATTGGCGTGTTGAGCAAGCCGCCACCGGCGCGCCGCTCGTCTACACCTACATCCTGGACGCCGCGACCGGCCGCTACCGCGACAGCGACGTCTTCACCGGCGTGGTGAAGCTGACCGTGCCCTTCTCCGTCGAGATCGACCTCGGCCGGCTCTGATCAGCCGGCCCGGTGGCGGCCGGCGCCCGCGTCGACGGCGACGGCGGTCGGCTCGTCGGCGGCGCGCTGGTCCCAGGGCGAGATCGACGGGCGGGGCGAATCGGTGTTCAGGTCCTGGATGGGCACGTAGACGCGGGCGTCGACGGCCTCGGCCAGCAACAGGGCGGCCACCATCGCGGTCGGCCGTTCCTGCGGGTCGCGGTTGAGGCAGCGCGACAGCAGATCCTCCACCTCGGGCGGCAGGCCGTCGAGTTCGGGCAGCGGGTCGGGGTCGAGATAGCGCTGGGCGTGCACCAGCTCGGTGGGCGACTCCGCGCGCCAGGGCAGACGGCCGGTGATGCACTGGTGCAGCACCGTGCCGAGGGCGAACATGTCGCTGGCGGGGGTCGGCGGGTGGTTCTCGAAGAGCTCCGGGGCCACGTACGCGGGGGTTCCCATCACCGGCATGTCGGGGTCCGCGTCGGGCACACCGGCCACGGCCGCGATGCCGAAGTCGAGCACCTTGGCGCCGGACGGCGTGAGCATCACGTTGGCCGGCTTGATGTCGCGATGGACGACCTCGTGGTTGTGCGCGGCGGCGAGCGCGGCCGCCACCTCGGCGCAGATGCGGACCCCGATGCGCCAGTCCATCGGGCCCGCGGCCAGGTGCGCGCCGAGTGTCTGGCCCTCGACCAGCTCCATCACGATGTACGGAACCTCGTGGGCGCCGGGGTCGGGCCGGGACGTGCCGAAGTCGTGCACCCCGGCCACGTTGGGGTGGGCCAGCCGGGCCGCGGAGCGGGCCTCCGACCGTACGAGATCGACGCCGGCCACCTCGCCCAGCGTGCCCGACACCGCGGGCGCCATGATCTTCACGGCGACCGGGCGGTCGAGCACCCGGTCGTGGCCGCGCCACACCTCGGACATGCCGCCGACGCCGATGCGCCGTACGAGCTGGTAGCGCCCGCCGAGCGTCCGCATGTACCGCCTCCTCGTAATCTTCGGATCGCGGTACCCCTCGACCAGCGGGCAGAAACGCTGTCCGGAGGGACTGTATGGAGATACAGTCCCTCGCGTGACGCGCTACGGACCGATGTTCGGACCCGACTACACGTTCCTCGGTGTGCCCGCCTGCGACTGGCAGGACCCGCCGACGTACGCCGATGCCGACGTCGTCATCCTCGGCGCCCCCTTCGACGGCGGCACCTCCCACCGCCCCGGCGCACGGTTCGGACCGCAGGTCATCCGGGGCACGGACTATCTGCCGGCCGACGCCTCCCGCCCGCACCTGGCGATGCGCGTCGATGCCCTCAGCGGCGACCTGACCGTGAAGGACGCCGGCGACCTCGAGGTGTTCAGCGGCGAGATCCAGCGCAGCTGCGACACGATCGAGGACGCGGTCGCCTTCGTCACAGCGCACGGCGCGATCCCGGTGATCCTCGGCGGCGACCACACGATCACCTGGCCCGACGTGGCCGGCGTGGCCCGCCACCACGGCGCGGGCGCCATCTCGGTCATCCACTTCGACGCGCACGCCGACACCGGCGACATCGAGTTCGGCTCGCTCTACGGCCACGGGCAGCCGATGCGCCGGCTCATCGAGTCGGGCGCGGTCCGCGGCGACCGGTTCCTGCAGCTCGGCCTGCGCGGCTACTGGCCCGGCCCCGAGACGCTGGACTGGATGGCCGACCAGGGCATGAACTCGTTCCACATGAGTGAGATCGTCGACCGCGGCCTCGACGCCGTGCTCGACCAGGCGTTCGCGATCGCCCTCGACGGCTGCGACGGCGTCTTCCTCTCGGTCGACATCGACGTCTGCGACCCCGGTCACGCCCCCGGCACCGGCACGCCCGAGCCGGGCGGGTTCACCTCGCGCCAGCTGCTCGACAGCGTCTCGCGCGTCTGCCACGAGCTGCCCGTGGTGGGCATGGACATCGTCGAGGTCTCGCCGCCGTTCGACCACGCCGAGATCACCGCGATGCTCGGCAACCGGGTCGTGCTGGAGGCCCTGTCCGGGATGGCCCGCCGGCGCAAGGACGGCAGCGGGCCGCGCTGGAACCGCGCCACGCCGCTGCTCGAGGGGCGCGGGACCCAGCCGCCGCTCGGCTCGCGCGAGTCACGCCCGCCGCTGGCCGGCCGCGATCACCAGCACTCGCTGCCGCCCGCCGAGAGATGACGCAGAGTTACCGTCCTGAAGCGGCGAGCGTCGATCTTTCCGCGTCGCCCCTCATCACATCCTTGCACCGTACGGCGTTTTCCGGACCATACGATGCGCCTTTCGACCAGCTTCCGTGATCCACGCAGCTGCGCACTTGTTCGCCCCAGATCCGTCACGCAGAGTGCCAGCATGTCCCTCGACACCGCCCCGCCCCTGTCGCCCTATCAGCAGATCGCCGCCGAACTCCGCCATCAGATCTTCACCGGCAGCCTGGCTGTCGGCGCCAAGCTCCCGTCCGAGCACACGCTGGCCGGCGCGCACCGCGTCGCCCGCACGACCGTCCAGTCGGCCCTGCGGGTGTTGCGCACCGAGGGTCTGATCTCGTCGCGCAAGGGCGCCGGCAACTTCGTCACGGCCCTGGCTGTCGTGGACGCCCACCGCTGCCCGGCCCGCGTCGAGCTCGACCATCAGCAGGTCGGCTGGCTCAGCCGGCTCCCGCGGCCCGCCCACGGCCTCGACCGGTTGCTGCACTGCGAACTGGAACACCCGCACCCGGGCTCGCACGCCGGCCTGGGCCAGCACGCCGCGGGCATCGGCTGGTGGGTCCAGTGGTCCCTGTCCGCCTCCGAGATCAACGCCATTGCGAACTGCACGGCCGTACGCACCGCGGGCCACCACGACGACAACCACTGCCTGCTCTATCGCGACCATCCCGGCCGCCACCTCTTCGGCAGCGACTACTCAGCCTGATCACGGCCCCGTGATTCCCGACCTCATGTGCACACCGAACGCCCCAGCCCTAGCCGGCAACCTGCTTCGTGTAGCGCCGGCACGGCACGAGAATGACCCCTTCCTGGTGCCGTGCCTCGTAGTCGAAGGCCCCCGCGTCAGCCCATCCCGACCGCTCGTAGAACCGCCGTGCCCGCGAGTTCCCCGGCACGACCGCCAGCCAGGCGGTCGCATGCCCACCCGCGGCCACCAGTCGTTCCGCCTCCGCCAGGAGCGCCCCGGCGACCCCGCTCCCGCGAAAGGAAGTGTCGACATAAACCTGTTCGACCTCCTCCCCCACGACCATCACAAACCCGGCGACCACGCCACCGACCACAGCGACAGTCGTGTCCGCCACCCGCTCCCCGGCCCGAACCCCGAACGATTCCCCCGTACGAGTCCGCACCAGAACGTCCGGAACGTTGCCCAGGTGCCCGTCCCGCCATCCGACAGCCCAAATGACGGCCACAGCCGGCACGTCGTCACGCCGAGCGGGCCGCAAGGTCACCCCAACCGGCCGCCCCTGGGCGCCGGCGCCCACCGGAACAGCCGGCCGATCCACCCGTCCCGCTGAGCCGGCCCCGGGTCGCGTCCCGGCCTCAACCCGGCTCACCACCCTCCCCAGCGCATCCACCAGGAGTTCGCGCGCGGTCTCGCGCCCCATCGACGGATCGCCCAGCACCACCGGCAGAGCCAGCCCGTCGATCAACGCCAGTGCCTGCCGGGCGGCGTCGATCGCCGCCGCACCCGTCCCGAAGGCTCCTTCCCGTATCCCCGCGTCGATCTCCGCCGCCAGCAGCTCACGCCACCGCAGGTAGTCGTTCAGCACGTCGGTCCGCAGCTCCGCATCCCGCAGAGCCCACCGCCACGACTCGGCCCAGACCCGCCAGGACGTATCCCCGTCGACCGCCCCCGTCAGGTAGGAGGCAACAACCACCAGCCGCTCCCACGCCCCGTGCACGCCGGCCAACTGCTCCCCCACGGCAGCGAAGTCGGCCCGGGCCGCATACCGGAAGACAGCTCGCAACATGTCCTCGCGGCTGCCGAAGTAGTACTGCAGGGTCGACACCCCGACTCCGCTGACCGCGGCTACGTCCGAGAACCGGGTCGCCTCGGCACCCCGCTCGGCCACGACAGCACAGGCAGCAGCCAGCACGTCATCCCGATTGCGCGCAGCCCGCCCATCCCGCACCGCGCATGTCTACCACGCCCGCCCCCGCTGTTCGCCCTACGTCACAGCCGGGACGCCAACGAGCGACTCAACGAAAAGTGGTCATCCGCTTCCGGAGAGCGACGCCAGCGAGTGACATGGATCAACGCTGCGTGTTCGAGCAGCACGCAGCGTCATCAGGAGTGGCCACGGTTCTGATTTTCTTCGCGGCGAGTTTCCTTGACGGAGCAAAGGACCGCGGAATTTCGCCACCGCCGAGGAACGGCAGTCGAGTGTGAACATTCGCCGGGCGCATTCGTCGCATGAGGATCTGACCGATTGTTGCGAGCAGATTACACGCGGAATGGAGCCAGAATTCCCGGCGATCCCGCCGGCAGCTCGACCTCCCCCATTCGGTCGCGAGCGATGATACAGCCCGGCCCACCTCGGTCAAGCACACCCACCCCCCACGCCACCTCGTCGGCCGCCCTCATCGGCAGACACTCACCGCGAGTGACCAACCGGCCTGCCCTCCACAGCTCTCACCTCAGGGACCCCGAGCAGCCTGTGGACAACCGACGCCGGGCGCCACCGATCGCGCGTAGCGTTGGGACACCCCGTGGGCGGGGTGGGCAGGCGAGGAGGCTTGAGGCGTGGATCACCTGATCGACCGGGCCTGCGCGCTCATCGCCATCCCGTCCACAGCAGACCGGCCGCACGAGCTGCAGCGCGCTCTCGAGCTGGTCCTGGCCTTCGTCGGTCCCGGCTTCCACGTCCGGCGCTTCGAGTCCAACGGCAAGCCCAGCGCCCTGGTCCACGCCGGGGACGCCACCGCCTTCCGGGTCGTCCTCAACGCCCACCTCGACGTCGTCCCCGCCGCCGAAGACCAGTTCGTCCCGCGGATCGACGGTGACCGCCTGTACGGCCGCGGCGCCCACGACATGAAGCTCGCCGCCCTGGTCATGGCCGACGTCTTCCGCCGGCTGGCCCAAGACCTGCCGTACGACATCGCCCTGCAGCTGGTCACCGACGAGGAAGTGGGCGGCGCCGACGGCACCGCCCATCAGATCGCCGCCGGCGTTCGCGGCGGCTTCGTCGTCATCGGGGAGCAGAGCCGGCTTCAGATCGTCACCGAGTCCCGCGGCCTGGCTCATGTCCGGCTCACCGCGACCGGCCGCGCCGCTCACGCCGCCTACCCCTGGCTCGGCGAGAACGCCCTGGTCAGGGTGGCTGACGGTGTCTCCCGGCTGCTGGCGCGCTATCCCGTGCCCGAGGCCGAGGTGTGGCGCACCACCGTCAACGTGGCCCGGTTCGACACGTCCAACCGGGCCGTCAACCAGGTGCCCGACGAGGCCGGCGCCTGGCTCGACATCCGGTTCCCGCCCGAAGACGCCGATTTCGCCGGCCGCACGTCCGAGCAGATCGCCGAGCACCTCGCCGGGATCACCGGGCTGACCGCCGCCGTGGAGGCGCTGGGCAGTCCGCACCACGCCGACCCCGGCAGTCTCGAGGTCGGCCTGCTGCGGGCCGCCGCCCGGGAGGCCGGCTTCGCCGGGAATCTGCTGGCCAAGCACGGCGCCGCCGACGGCCGCCACTACACGGCGGTGGGGGTTGACGCCGTCATCTTCGGGCCGGGCGGCGACGGCCAGCACAGTGCGCTCGAGTGGGCCGATCTGACGACCGTGACCCCGTACGGGAACGCCCTGCGATCCTTCCTCAGATCGATCCCGGCAGATCCTCGTCGGCCAGCAGCAGCCAGCGGACCCGGCGGACCAGTTCGGCCGGGTTGAACGGCTTGACCAGGTAGTCGTCGGCGCCGACGGTCATGCCCAGGTCGATGTCGACCTTGCGGCCGTGCCCGCTCATGATGAGGACCGGGATCCGCGCGGTCTCGGCCGACGAGTGCAGTTCGTAGCAGACGCTGAGACCGTCGAGGCCGGGCATCGAGACATCCAGGATGATCATGTCGGGCTGCTCGGTGACCACCATGCGCAGGGCCGAGGCGCCGTTGTCCGCCGTGACCACCCGGTAGCCGGCCGCGACCAGCTTGTGGGTGACGAGCTCACGGACCGCCTCGTCGTCGTCGGCTACGAGGACGGTGGGGTCGGCGAGATCGGTGCACCAGTCCGCGACGGGCACGGGATGGCCGAGCTCCGGCGCGACAAACGTGGGAACCATGGATACCGCTGCTCCGACCATTGATCTCTCCCCTTGATCCGCGGTTGCACTCGTCGAACGCCAGCCACCATCGGCGGGGTCGACCGGGGATGGGAGGAGATCGTCGGTTGCACAACGGGAGCAGGCCGGCCACGGCTTGGACCAAGCGCTGGAAGAAGAAATGGCGGAGTTCCTCCTTGTGGGAGAAACCCCGCCACCGACAGTGCGGCCGTTTACCGCTCGCACCTCGCGTCAGTCCGGAACGCTAGTGCACCCGGATCGACGCCGAGGCACGGAGCCCGCACTTCGTGATAACGCTCTCATCTGCTGCTACCTGCGGTGACGGCTCAGATCAGCTCCGTACGCAGGTCGTGCGCCCCGTCGTGCCGGGTGGCCTCGTAGTACACCCGCCGGCGCCCGTCCGGCAGCGCCACCAGCGACAGGTAGCGCAGCCCGTTCGGCGCGTGCGGGCTGCCCAGCGGCTCCCCCGGCTCGGCCGTGAGCTCGCCGAAACTGCCGTCGTCGAGCCGCTTGCCGCGGGCCACGCCGGTGCGCTCCTCCCAGTTCTCGCCCGCCGTCGCCCGTCCGTCGTAGGCGACCGTGATCTCGTCCCCCTCGACCTGAACCGACGAGACCCGGACACCCCGGGCGTCCCACTCGCCGGGCCGGCCGGCCAGGGCCGTGCCCCGCCAGGTCCAGTGCACGCCGTCGGGACTGGTCGCGTACTCGGTGGTCATCCGGTCGGCGTCGTCCCAGCGCTCGAGCGGGTGCACCGACGCCCACAGGTGCCACCCGTACGCGTCCTGGTGCAGTACCGGGTCCTTGACGCCCACCGTCTCGTCGCCGGCCAGCACGACCCGCGGCGTGGCTGTGGCCAGGCCCTCCGGGGTCGCCGCCTCGAGCAGTTCGACCCGCCAGTGCTTGGTGCCGGGCGTCGCCGCGCTCACGTAGAGCCGCCACCGGCCGTCGTCCGTGCGCACCAGGGCCGGCCGTTCCAGCGACTCGGCGCCGAACTGCTCCTTGGTCACCTCGGCCACGGTCTCGAAGGTGAGGCCGTCGGCCGAGCGGGCCACCACGTTGGCGATGCCGCGCCCCTCGCCGATCGGGAGCCGCACGCGGTACGCCAGGTAGATGTGACCGTCGGCGGCGATCGAGCTCGGCGCGCCCGACCAGGCCCCCGGTTCGTCACCCGGCGGCTCGACCACGACGGTGGATCCGTCCCAGCGGGGCAAGGGCAGGGTCGTGATTCCCGTGGACAAGGCGGCTCCTAGGTGTGGTCGGCGGTGACGCGACGAAGGGTAGACCGCCAAGTTTGCAACATCTATGGGCAAAGTGGGGATTAGTGGGCCGCGGCGTGTCGGTCGACGGACAGCCAGTCGTCGTACGACTCCCCCGTGACCTCGGTCAGCAGCGCGATGTCGTCCTGGAAGCGCGGCAGCAACGCCGCCCGCTCGCCGGGCGTGGTGACCGGCCGCGTGCCCTGCTTGCGGTGCAACAGCGTCAGCAGCGGGCCGCGAGCGGCCAGGCGCAGCGGCACCGGGAACCGGTGCCCGAAGGCACCCCCGCCGCGGAGGAGAAAGCGCAGAACCTGGTTGACGCCGTTGTCCTCGACGACGTGCCGATTCACGTTCTCGCGCGGCACGGCGGTGACGATCCCCGTCCGTACGCCCAGGAACTCGCACACCCGGTCCAGCGTCGCCGCCGGCGCGTCCTTGAGCTCCTTGTAGCGCAGCAGCAGAACCTGCTCGCGCGGGAAGTGTTCGTAGAGGTGGCGCAGCTGTTCGCCGTAGCGCCCGAGCCCGGCGTAATGCCAGAACGGCGCCCACCCGGCCGCGATGCGCGCGGGCTCGGCGCGACATGCGGTGAGGAAGTCGGCCTCCGGCTCGAGCCCGGCGTTCCACAGGTGCGTCCAGTTGGAGTGGGCCCGGTCGACCGGGTCGCGCAGCAGCACGATCAGCCGCGCCGACGGCACGAGCGACTTGATCCGCTCGTGCGAGGCAAGATCGTGCAGGTAGAACGGCGTGGCCTCACCCAGCAGCGTGCCGCGCGGCGCCGGGTCGAACAGCGCCTCGTAGTCGGACTGCCGCCACACGTGCTCCTGATAGGTCTGCACGTCACCCGGGCCGCCGTGGGCCGGCGGCGGGCCGTCGGACAGGAAGAACTTGGGTTCCTTGAAGGACGGCAGGAACAGGTCCGGATGACCGGTCAGCGCGGCGTGAAGGGCGGTCGTTCCCGCCTTGGGCACACCGGCGATCAGAAAGTCGGGGAGCGCCATGGAGTCTCCTGTCGTGCGCCTCTCGAAGTGACCCTTAGCCTACAGATTAAGTAGGCGTTCGCGACCTCCGTGAGCACTTCAGGTGCGGGACAGCAGCCGGCGCCACCACGGGACGCGCCGGTATCGCGAGCACTCACCGGGCCCGCACAGCGAGCATTCCGTTCCTCGTCGGTAGTGCCGGTGGGCGTCAGGATCATGCCCGCAGACACACAGGGCTTCATCAGCGTTCATCGTCTCACCAACGGTAAGGCGGCCCGGAGGCTACGGGGGCGCATCGACTGGGTGACCTGCGTGAATACCTACCCGCGCGGGCACAGTTCGACTCATCGATGAGCCGGCAACCATCCTGCAACCGAATCCCTACGCTGCGTGATGTCCGTATACGGTGACCCAATTCACTGCGAGTAATCCGGCATTCTGGACCTGCCCGATTTACACGTTCAGGGCGGTGTATGGCGTGATTACCGAGTAATGCCGTGACGCGCCATCGCTGGGGGCATATGTCCATTACTACTGCTATCAATGTGACGAAAATCGTCGGCAGTTGTCCATGTGAATACACTGCGGTCATCCGGTTGGCGCGAATGATCCACCCGGTCCCCGGTAGGTTGTCTTTTCGGTCAGTTGACGCTTGGTAGCGGCTTGCTACGTTGGTCCACAGAAGCGAAAGCCCTACGCTTCTTACCGTCAGATTTGCCGATCGAACCGCATTGCCGCCCCCGGGAAGGGACCGACATGGAGTTTTCGACGCCCGCCACGAACACGTGGGGTGACGGAAGTACGTCACCGACTGTAAGCGTGGTGATCCCGACCCTCAACGAGGAGCGCAACCTCCCGCACGTTTTCGCCAAGCTGCCGGCGAACATCGACGAGGTGGTTCTGGTCGACGGCGGCTCGAAGGACCGGACGGTCGAGGTCGCTCGCGAGCTCCGCCCCGACGTGGTCGTGGTGCAGCAGACCCGCACCGGTAAGGGCAACGCCCTGGCCTGCGGCTTCGAGGCGTGCACGGGCGACATCATCGTGATGATCGACGCTGACGGCTCGACCGACCCGGCCGAGATCCCGCTGTTCGTCAAGAAGCTGACCGACGGCGCCGACTTCGTGAAGGGCAGCCGGTTCAACCACGGCGGCCACAGCCACGACATCACCAAGCTGCGCAAGCTCGGCAACGACGGACTCAACGTCGTGGTCAACGTCCTGTTCGGGACGAAGTTCACCGACCTCTGCTACGGCTACAACGCGTTCTGGCGCACCGTCGTGCCGGTCCTCGACCTGCCCGACACCAAGCTGCCCCGCAAGACCGACGGCACCAAGCACTGGGGCGACGGCTTCGAGATCGAGACCATGATCAACATCCGGGCCGCGGTCGACGGGATGAAGGTCGGCGAGGTCGGCAGCATCGAGCACCGCCGGATCCACGGCGAGACCAACCTGAACACGTTCCGGGACGGCTTCCGCGTGCTGCGCACCATCTTCAGCGAGTTCGGCCGCATGCGCAGCCAGAAGCGCACCGGCGAGCGCCGCCCGGGTGGCGTCATCGTGCACCAGCAGCCCGGCACCCGCGCCCACGGCATCAAGCCCACGCCGGCCCCCGCCGCCGAGGTTGCCCGTGAGCGTGACGAGGTCGGCGCCGCGAGCACCGACATCAAGCCGCTGAACTGAGTTCACCGCGCCCGTCCCCACCCCTCGCTTCAGGAGACGCTCCCGTGGATTCCACCCCCCTCGACACGACCATCGTGATCCCGACGCACACCGAGGACCGCTGGTCCTCGCTCGTACGGACAGTCGCCTGCGCTCTGTCGCAGCAGGCCGAGCCGGCCGAGGTCGTCGTGGTCACCGATCACAACCGCAGCCTCTTCGAACGCATCCAGCGTGAGCTGCCGGGCGTGACGGTCCTCGAGAACGCCTACGCCAAGGGCGTCTCCGGCAATCGCAACACCGGCGCCTTCCACGCGAAGACCGCCCTCGTCGCCTTCATGGACGACGACATCACGGCCGGCCCCGAATGGCTGGGCCGGCTCGTCGAGCCGTTCGCCGACCCCCGCGTGGTCGGCACCGGCGGCGGCATCCTCCCCGACTGGGAGGGCCCCGCCCCCCGGTGGATGCCCGAGGAGTTCCTGTGGGCGGTCGGCGGCTCGTACGCCGGCATGCCCACCGAGACCTCACCGATCCGCAACGTCTGGTCGGCGAGCATGATCGTCCGCCGTGAGGTGTTCGACGCCGTCGGCGGCTTCCGGGTCGGCTTCGGCAAGCTGGGCGACCGCAACCGGCCCGAGGACACCGAGCTCTGCCTGCGGATGAGCGCGCACGACGGCGGCCAATGGATGTACGTGCCGAGCGCGACGATCCGCCACGAGGTGCCCGCGAACCGCTCGACGTTCCCCTGGTTCGTCAAGCGCTGCTACGCCGAGGGTCGCGGCAAGGTGCAGATGGCCGGCCTCGACGACGGCGGCAGCGACACCCTGGGCGCCGAGCGCTCCTACCTGTGGTCGCTGCCCAAGGCGGCGCTGCGCAACCTCGGCGCCGGCCTGACCGGCAAGGGCGCCGACAACTTCCTGCGCGCCGGGGGCATCGTCGCCGGCGTGGCCGCGGCCGGCTGGGGCGGCGTCGTCGAGACGGTCGCCGCGAAGCGCGCCCCCAAGACCCAGAAGACGCTGGAGACCGCCCGATGAGCGCCGACCTCAACAGTGCCGCCATTCCGGCCCAGCGCAGCGCCCCGGCCGCCGAGCAGGCCACCGTTCCCGGCATCGTCCGCGACATCGAGCTCGCCGAGCCGCTGCCGCTGCTCCCGGCGGTGCAGGCCGACGGCCGCCGCGCCGAGCAGGCGTGGCTGCTGATCCGCTTGTTCTCCGAGCCGCTGGGCTTCCTGCTGCTCGACCTCCCGGAGCAGGGCCTGGCGCCGGCCGAGCTGGCGAAGGCCGTCGAAGCCGAACTGGGCGGCGAGGTGCGCAGGCGTCTCGGCGACGTGCCGGTGCCGGTGCACGGCCTCAACCCGGCCAGCGAGCCCGACTTCCTGGCCCAGCGGCGCGCGGTGCTCACCACCGCCCCGCACATCACCGTGGTCGTCTGCACCCGCGAGCACCCGGCCGAGCTCACCAAGTGCCTCGACAGCCTGCTCGCCCAGGAATATCCGGCCTTCCGGGTCCTGGTCGTCGACAATGCGCCGGTCAGCGACGCGACCGCCGAGGTCGTGCGGGCCGCGGCCGCTCGCGGCCCGGTCGACTACATGGTCGAGCCCAAGGGTGGCCTGTCGTTCGCCCGCAACGCCGCGGTCAAGGCCGCGCCCGGCCAGATCCTGGCCTGGCTCGACGACGACGAGGTGGCCGACCCGCACTGGCTGGCCGAGGTCGCCCGCGCGCTGCACGAGCACCCCGACGCCGACGTGATCTCCGGTGTGATCGTCCCGGCCGAGCTCGAGACGAAGGCGCAGATCTGGTTCGAGCAGTTCGGCGGGCACAGCAAGGGCCGCGGGTTCAAGGCCGACGAGTTCGGCCCGCACACCCGGCACATCCAGAGCCCGCTCTACCCGCTGCCACCGTTCGGCACCGGCGCCAACATGACCTTCCGGCCCGGCGTCATCGAGCGGATCGGCCTGTTCGACACCGCGCTCGGCGCCGGCACCCCGGCGATGGGATCCGAGGACACCCTGGCGTTCACCCAGGTGCTGCTCACCGGAGGCACGATCGTCTATCAGCCCAGCGCGGTCACCCGGCACTACCACCGGCGCGACCTCGAGGGCCTGCGCAAGCAGATGGTCGGCTACGGCACGGGGCTGGTCGCCGCGTACACGAGCCTGCTGCTCTCCCGTCCGGTTCTGATCTTTCCGCTGCTCAGGCTGGTGCCGAGCGCGCTGAAGGACATGACCGGAAAGGACACTGCGCGCACTGCGACCATCCGCGAGGACTTCCCCCAGGAGCTGCTGTCGGCCAACCGGCGTGGCATGCTGGCGGGACCGCGCGCCTACCTCAGATCGCGCCGCGCGGCACGGGCTAAGGTACGCGCCACCCACGCTTAGCTCCATCCAGCGCTTCTCGCGCAGGACAGACCGGGCGCGTTGCCCGTAACGCGTCCCGGCCTCAGCGCCACGACGTACACGGAGGCCCACAACCCATGCAGCAACGCTCGGCCGATACGCCGGAACAGCCGGCGCCGGACTCCACCGTCCGGATCGTGGTCGGCGCCGCCGGCGAAGCCTTCCCGTCGCCGGACGCCACGGCGGTGATCTCGACCGTCGACAAGGACGCCACGACCCGCCTCGAGGTGGGCGACAAGACCGTCAAGATCCCGGTGGGCCCGGACGACTCGTCGGACACCCGCTACATGCCGGCCCCCGTGCTCACCACCACCGGCGGCTCGACCGCCCTGGCCGAGCCGGCCGCGGCCGAGCCCGAGACCGGCGCCGACCATCGGCCCGAATTCGCCCTCGCCGGCGGCCTCGCGGCCGTGGTCGGCCTGCTGGGCCTGGTCGTGCCGAACGGGCCGCTGAGCCTGTTCCTCGAGCTGGTGTTCGTCCTGCTCGGCCCCGGTGCGGCCATCATGTCGGTGGCCAACGTGCGCAACCGGCTGGTCTCCTGGGCGCTGACCGTGGCCGGCAGCATCGCGGTCGTCACCATGCTGTCCGTGCTCACCCTGTGGGCCAAGGTCTGGGAGCCGACAGCCTGGCTGGGCGCGCTCGGCGCGGTCACCCTGGTCGGGTCGATCGTCCAGTTCACCCGCCTCACCCGCTCGGGCGTGCCACTCATCCTGGGCCGGGTCGGCAAGCCTCGCGACACTGTGGACAACGGCGTCGTGCTGGGCGCCGTCCCGTTCGTCACCCTGGTGCTCGGCGTCGGCCTCTGGGCGCTGGCCCTGGCTCAGCTCGACCCGGACGACGTCGGCCTCTACGGCTTCAGCGCCGCGCTCGGCGTGCCGTTCGTCATCGGCGCCGTGCTGCTGTTCATCGGCTTCGCCGTCGAGCTGTTCGGCCGGGCCCGCCCGCTCGTGCTCGTGGCCACCCTGATCGTCGTGCCGATCATCATGCAGGCCACCGTGCCGCTGCTGGACGGCACCATCGAGTACGCCTGGACGTACAAGCACATCGGCGTCGTCGACCTGATCAACGCCAACAGCAGCCTGATCAGCGGCAGCGACATCTACCAGCAGTGGCCCGGCTTCTTCGCCGCGGTGGCCATGCTCTCGAAGGTCTCCGCCGTCGACGGGCTCTCGTTCGCGGCCTGGTCGTCGCTGACGTTCGCCCTCATCACCTCGCTGATGGTGGCCGCGCTGCTGCGCCAGTTCACCAAGGACCGGCGGATCATCGCGCTGGCCGTGCTGCTGTTCCAGGCCTGCATGTGGGTCGACATCGGCTACTTCTCGCCGCAGGCGATGGTGTTCGCGCTCATGCTGGCGTTCTGGGTGGTCGTGACCCGCTGGCTGATCGGCCCGCCCGCGATCAAGGCCGAGCCCAAGGGCCGCATCGGCCGGCTGCGCGCCTGGGCCGTGCAGGGCATGCCGCAGGGCATCGAGACCGACCCGCGCACGCGTCGCTGGGCTGCCTTCGGCGCGGCCGGCCTCTTCGCCGCGATCGTCGTCTCGCACCAGCTGACCCCGGTGCTGATGATGGTGCCCCTGTTCGCCCTCACCATCCTGGGCATCCTGCGCCCCCGGGTGTTCCTGGTCGGCCTGGTCGCGATCATGCTGATCTTCTTCGTGCCCCGGCTGGGCTCGGTCAACAGCCAGTACAGCCTGTTCAGCTTCGACCTGCTGTCCAACGCCTCGGGCAACTCGGCCAGCTGGAACACGCCGGAGCAGGAGTTCTCGGCCACCGTGTCGCGGTTCCTGGCCATCGGCCTGTGGCTGACCGCCCTGGTCGCGGTCTTCCTGACCCGCAAGCGGCTGGGCCGGGTGCTGGTGCCCGCGCTGATCGGCTTCCTGCCGATGGTGACCCTGGTCGCCGGCAACTACGGCGGCGAGGCGATCTACCGGGTCTTCGCGTTCTCGATGCCCTTCGTCGGCCTGCTGATCGGCGTGCTCTGGGCCGGCAAGGGCCGGCGCGGGGTGCCCGCGATGCTCGCCTCCGGCGTGCTCCTGGCCGTGCTCATGCTGGCCGGTCTGCAGGGCCTGCAGGGCCAGCTGATGGTGCACCAGGTGCGGGCGACCGACATCGAGGCGGCGCAGTACTTCTACGCCAACGCCGAGCCCGGCTCGGGCCTCGTGCTGGTGGCGCCGAACTTCCCGACGAAGCTCGAGGCCAACTACGGCGAGTTCAACAAGGGGCACGTCTCGGTCGACATCTCGCTGATCGGCGACCCGCTGTTCACCGGCAACATCAACGGCAGCCGGCTGCCCGACATCGAGACGTACATCCGCGCGATGAACTACCCGACCAACTACCTGGTGGTCAGCGACGCGATGGACGACTACACCGACTACTTCGGCACCGCCGACGACAACGCGATGCAGTCGCTCGACGCGGCGCTGCGCGGGTCGGCCAACTGGCAGGTCTTCTACCAGGGACCCGGAGTGGCGATCTTCAAGCTGGTCGGCGCCGCGGCGACGCCGGCGGCCAACTGAGTACTGGGCGATGAGTGAACGCCCGCCCGGCATCCCGGGCGGGCGTTCGTCCGTTTAGTCTGAAGACTGTGAAGCTGCTCAAGCTGGGCAAGAAGCAGATCGTCATCGTGGTGATCGTCGTCCTGGTCGTGTTCGCGTTGCTGACCGCGAACCGCGCCGACGACGGCGCGGGCGAGCAGGAGGCCGGCTCGCTCGACAACGGGGCCGTGGTGGCCTGCGACGACTTCGCCGCCGGCTCGGCCCGGGCACGCACGGACTCCACCCGCCTGGCCCTGGCCGACAAGGTCACGGCCTCGGCCGCCAAGAGCGACAACGATGCCGTACGCACGAGGGCGATGGAACTGGGGCGCAGCGCCGACGAGGGCAACGCCGCCTGGCGTACGGCCTCGACCGCCCTCACCCAGGCCTGCGAGGACGCCGGCTGGAGAGCGCCGTAGCTCTGGTCCGTAGCTACGGCCGGCTCAGCGCTTGAGCGTGGAGGCCTTGTCGAAGCCGGTGCGGGCCACCCACTGGTCGTACGTGACCGAGGCCTCCGTGAAGCTGCCGTTGAGGATGCCGAAGTGGTTGTCGCCGGTCTCGTACTTGTTCTGGTCGATGACCATGTTGGGCGAGGCGCCGCCGTCGATCTGGAGGCGGTAGACGGCCGCGTTGTCGTTGCGGGTCACCGTGTTACCGGTGATCTTCAGGCCCTCGATGCTGCCCGCGAAGTCGCTACCGGTCGCCAGCAGGAACGTGAACTTCGACATGTCGCTGAAGACGTTGTTGCTGACCGTCAGGCCGGCCGCGCAGCGCAGCACCAGGCCGGTGTCGTTCGCGAAGCCCTCGGGCCCGGTACCGCCGATCGCCTTGTTGTTGCTGAAGACGTTGTTGGCGCAGCCGCCCCCGTTGCCGGTGCCGGTCTCCATCACGCCGTCGTTCGTCTCGAACGTGTTCCCGGTGATCGTGGTGTTGGCGGCGTCGTAGATCTCGATCCCGCCGCCGTCGACGCCGTAGTCGGTGGACGGCCCGTAGTTGCGGCGCACGGTGTTGTTGCGGAACACCGGGCCCGGCCGGGCCGTGATGAAGGTGGCTGACAGCCCGTACCCGCCGAAGTCGTCGTCGTCCGGGTCGGTGTTCTGGATGATCCGGTCCTGGTCGTGCACGTCGTTGCCGTCGACCAGCACGCCCTTGCCGCCGCGGCTGATCGAGATGCCGCCGCCGTTGTGGAACACGTCGGAGCCGGTGACCCGCACGTCCTGCGACTCCGTGACGAGGATGCCGTAGCAGCCCACCGGCTTGCCGGCCGCGTTCTCGCCGTGGCTGTCGCGCACGGTCACGCCGCGGATGGTCACCTTGCTCGTCTTGTGCACGCGGATGCCGCTGCCGTGGTCGCCGGTGACGTTCACGTCGGCGTTCGGCTTCGGCACACACCCCCGGACGGTGAGGTCGGCGATCGTCGTGCCGGTGGCCGCCACCAGCACGCCGTCGCGCACCCCGGCCACGCCCTCCACGGTCGCCTCCTCGCCCGGGGCGCTGCTGACGCTCAGGTCGGGCCGCGACACGGTGAAGGGCGCGTAGGTGCCTTCGCGTACGAAGATCTTCGAGCCGGCCGGGGCCACCTGCACGGCGTGCGCGATCGTCCGCCACGGCTTGGAGGGGCTGCCGTCCGCGTCGTCCTCGCCGCGGGTCGACACCCAGTAGCCCGGGCCGGCTCTGTCCACGTCGGGCGCGGACTCGTAGAAGTAGTTGAAGTATCCGGCGGCGCCCGTGCCGACGAGCAGAAGCACGACGACCAGGCCCAGCCACCGGCGGCGGGAACCGGCCGGAGCGCGATGGCTGCGCTTCGCCCGGTGGTGCGCTCCGGTCACCCGATGAAGACCGGGTCGTTCGACATCGCCTTGTAGGCCGCCAGCGACGCCGCCGTCGAGTCGATCCGCCAGTTCTCGCGGGAGGTCGGGTGGGTGTCGGTGTCGAACCAGACCGCCGCGCCGACCGCGGGGTGCGCCTTGATCCACTCGTGCAGCGAGGCGATCCACTCGGGCTTGGTGCTGCCGCCGCGGTCGATCACCGAGACCTCGGAGATCATGATGGGCTTCCGGGACGCGTACGTCTCGTAGAACTCGTCGAACATCTCAGCCGGCGACTGCGTCTGGGCGAAGCCCGACACGCCCGCCCAATCGACGTATTCATCACCCGGATAATAGTTCTTGTACGCGTTCCAATCTTCACTGGGGCGCGAATTCCAGTTCGGGCTCCAGACCCACGAGACGTTGTCCGCCCCCTCCTCCTCAAAGATCCGGTGGATGCGGCGAAATGCCTGGATGTAGCCGTGGGTGTCCCTGTTGTTGGCCGGTCCGCCCCACTTGTAGAAATCGCGGTTCATGTCCCACGCCCAGCGCATCAGGGTGGGTTTTTTCCGGTCGGCCATGCGCCGTGCGGCCCGCGCGATGAGTTTGTCCGACGAACCGTCATTGACGTCTTTGTATTCGGGCCCGCGCCACGAAATCATCAGCGTGCTCTTGTTCGACACGTACCCCAGCGAGACCGGCAGCTTGTCGGTCCACGAGAAGTAGCGGTGCACGATGCGCTCCGGGCGCCCGAGCTGGCGGCGGCGCAGGTCGATCCCCGAGCTCACGCTCCGGCCCTTGAGGTCGACGTACGCCCCGAGCATGACCTTGCCGTTCTCGAACGGCACAGCTCCGCCGCCCTCGGTGACCGAGGTCGCGGCCGGCTCGCCGGTGGACGGCACGGGCGAGTGCGACACGACGGGCGGCACGGTGTCGTTCGACCGGTACTTCTGGCAGCCGGCCAGCGGCACGGCGGCAGCGGCGAGGGCGCTCAGGCCCAGCAGGTTCCGGCGCCTCATGTCAGGTTACGACCGAACGTGCGGGCCACCTTACGGGCCACGCGCCAGCCGGGCTGGGCGATCTGCTTGACCTTGGGAGCCAGGCCGGGCTCGCCGTGCTGGACCAACTCGACCAGGTCGGCGCCGCTGTGGTCGGGAGTGGGCTGGAGCCGGGGGACGGCGAGCCGCTTCTCCCCCGGGGTGTGCAGCCGGCGGCCGACCTCGGTGGCGTTGTCGTACCCGGTGGACGCCACCAGGTCACGTACGCGACGGCTGTTGTACCCGTGCGGGTAGGCGAAGGACCGTACCTTCACCTGCAGGCGCTGCTCGAGCTGCTCGTGGCTGCTGGTGATCTCGTCGCGCAGCTGAGCCGGCGGGAGCACGTCGAGCGGGTGGTGGATCAGGCTGTGGTTGCCGATCTCGACGCCCGCGGCGGCCACCTCGCCCAGCTCGTCCCAGGTCAGCATCGGCCCGAAGTCGGGGGCCGACTCGCCGAGCCAGCCCGCTGTGCCACCGAGGTGACCGACCGAGGCGTAGAGCGTCGCGCCCGCTCCGGTCTCCTTCAGCACGGGCACGCCCTCGGTGAGGAAGTCGCGGTAGCCGTCGTCGAACGTGACCGCGATCAGCTTCTCGCTGCTGCGGGCGGCCAGCCGGTCGAGCGCCTCGGTCAGGCCGACCAGGCGGTAGCCCGCCTCGGCGAGCGCCTGCAACTGCTCCCTGAGCAGCGCCGGAGGCACCGCGAGGTCGCGCATCGGGCCGCCCACGGCGGACACGGAGTGGTACATGAGCGCCGGAAGGGTGCTCCAGCCCGGCCTCGTCGTCACGGTCACGCGGTCGTCCTCGTACGCCTGGTGGTCTGAGGTTCCACGCTAGGTGGAACCCTTGCGCTGGTCGCGGGTTTCTCCGTTTTGTCCCTCTGCCGAAAGTCGTAGGCGAAGTCCCGCTCCGGGCAGAGGCGCGCTGGGATCTCCACTCGGAAGAGTGAGGTTATGACATTCGATCCGCTGCGCTGCGCGGAGGCTACTTGTCAGGCGGCCGTCGTGCTAGGGGCCACGCTGGTCCCCGCCGCCTGGCAAGCCCTCGATCCGGGGCTGGCCGCCGTCCTCGCGACCATGTTCGTGGTCGTCTCGGCGGCCATCTACGCCCTGCACGCGGTCACTTTCGACTCGTTCCGGCTCACCGGCCGCATCTCGAGTTTCCCGACCGGACCGCGCGATGAGTGAACCGTCAAGCTTTCCCGCCCGTACCCCCGGGCGACCACGGTTCTTCAGCACCCGGGGGCGACGGGATATGTTCCGATTGATTCACTTGCAGGCCGAGAGCGGCTTACCTCGCATAAGCGTGGCTTCCGACGGTTACGCCAGTGCCCGGATCGCGCTGACCCGATATCGCAGCGCCCCGGCCGCCTATTTCGGCGTCGGCCGGTTCGACCACGAGGGCACCCTGGCCGAGATAATCCTCGACCGGCTCTGCGGCCCGCTCGGCGACTGCCCGCGCCCGGCCACCCTCGTGCACGCCGCCACCTACTACCGCCTCTGCGAGACCTGCGCGACCGGGCTCGACGTGCTCACCGTGCCCGAACTGGCACGCCTGTTGGGCATCGCGTGCCGGCTCGCCCCGGTACCGGCCCGCGCCGGGCGCCACGCCGCGCCCGAGGAGCACTCGCCCGCCGGCAATCGGATCGCCCGCGAGTTCGCCACCCGCGTCGACGACCCGAAGTGGCGCCGCGAGCTCTGCGCCGAACTGACGCACACGCCGGGCGCGGTCAACGGCCTGCTGATCGGGGTGGGCGCGCTGACCCACCGCGACGTGCTCGATCTCTACCCCCGGCTGCGCACGCTGGCCGACGAGCTGCCCGTCATGGTGCGCGAGGAACTCGCCCGGGCGACGGTCCGCCCGCTCTCCCCGGCCGGCGTCGCCGGCCTGCGCCTCGGCCTGACGGCTTAGGGCTTCAGGGCGATACGGCGTACGCGGGCTGTCGCCGGGCAGTCCGGGCAGGCGGTCACGTACGCGTAGCGGCCGTGGATGGTGAGGCCCGACGGCGTGGTGTGCCGGGCCGAGGCGACGACCCGGTGCCGGCCGGGCCCGGTCACGCGCAGCAGGGCCCAGACGCGGTCGCCGCTGTGCAGGCCGTTGCGCGCGCGGTCGAGCACGTAGAGGCCGCCCGGGCCCCAGGCCAGATCGGTCACCGCGGTGAAGCCACCGGCGTACACCTCGGGCGGGCGGCCGGGCACGACCCGCCACACCCGCGCCCGGCCCGGCGGGAACGGGTAACCCGTCAGCTCGCCGACGTAGAACGCGCCGTCCGGCCCCTGGGCCACCGCGGTCGGCACCGGCCGCATCCGCACCGGTGTGCCGCGCGGCGTGCCGTCGGGCAGCCGCTCCGGAGCCGGCACCAACCGGCTCGGGAACGACGCCACCGTGGACCGCCGTCCGCGTGGCATCAGCCGGACCAACGTGTCCCCCTCGGTCACGTAGACCCGGCCCCGGCGGTCGACCGCGGCATCGAAAGGACCGGCCGACACACCCGGGTCGGGTGGCCCGGCCGGAGCGCCCAGCAGGGCAGCGACCAGCAATGAAGCCATGAACATGTGAATCCCCCCGTGCCACCGTTATAGGGCCCGGGCCGGGGGATGTCAGTCCTCGATCCGACCGCCGATACGGTGACGGCCATGACGCTCACGTTCGACGACCTCGTGCGCCGGGCCCGGTCCCTCGTCAGCGGCGGGCAGCGGGCCGTGCTCGGCATCGCCGGACCGCCCGCCGCGGGCAAGACCACGCTGGCCGAGCAGCTCGTCGCCGCGCTCGCCCCGGCGCCGCCGACGGGGCTGACCGCCGGGGCGTGGGTGGCGCACGTGCCGATGGACGGCTTCCACCTGGCCGACGCCGAACTCGAGCGCCTCGGCCGCCGGGAGCGCAAGGGCGCACCGGACACCTTCGACGCCCTCGGCTACGCGGCCCTGCTGCGCCGGCTGCGCGACGACCAGGACGACGTGATCTATGCGCCCGGCTTCGAGCGGACCCTCGAGCAGCCGATCGCCGGGGCCATCCCGATCGGGCGCGCGGCCCGGCTGATCGTCAGCGAGGGGAACTACCTGTTGCTGCCCGGCCCGTGGAGCGCGGTGCGGTCGTTGCTGGCCGAGGTCTGGTACGCCGACCTCGACCAGCCGGAACGCCTGCGCCGGCTGATCGACCGGCATGTGCGCTTCGGCAAGGACGAGACGGCCGCGGTGGCCTGGGCCACGGGCACCGACGAGCACAACGCCGTGCTGATCGCCGCCACCCGCGAGCAGGCCGACCTCGTCGTGCCGGCGTCGGTCATCCACCGGGTGGGCGCGCCGCCGCCGCGGGGTGCATAGTTCAACCCGTGTCCGTGGGTGAAACAGTCGAGACCGAGCCGAGCCGCCGCCGGCCGGGCCGCGCGATCCGCTTTGCGCTGATCCTGATCGCGGTGTTGCTGCTGCTGTTCGGCGTGCCGTGGTTCCTGCTGCTCTTCTCGGGCAACGCGTGGCCGCTCCCGGTGCGCGTGATCGGCACAATCGTCTTCGTCGCCGTGCTGGTGGCGTTCCCGCTGCTGATGTTCTCGGGCCACGGCCGCCACCACCGCGACGGCCCGGCCGTCATCGCCGACACGACGCTCGGCGTCATCTGGCAGCTGTTCGTGTGGTCGCTGCTCGGCCAGATCCTGACCGGGGTCCTCTGGGCCTCGGGGGTCGACGGCCCGGCCCGCTACCGCATCGCCACCGTGGCCATCCTGGTGGTCGCGCTGGTCCTGCTTCTCTGGGGCTACACGGAGGCCAGGCGCGTTCCCCGGGTACGCCGGGTCGAGGTGGCGATTCCCCGGCTCGGCCGCGGGCTCGACGGCTTGCGGCTCGTGCTGCTGACCGACACCCACTACGGGCCGATCGAACGGTCGCGCTGGTCCCGCCGGGTGACCGAGGTGGTCAACACGCTCGACGCCGACGTGGTGGCCCACACCGGCGACATCGCCGACGGCGAGGTGGCCCAGCGCCGCAGCCAGGCGGCGCCGCTCGGCGACATCCGGGCGTCGATGGCCCGCGTCTACGTGACGGGCAACCACGAATACTTCAGCGGAGCCCAGCGCTGGGTCGAGCACATGGCGTCGCTGGGCTGGGAGGCCCTGCACAACCGCCACGTGGTGGTGTCGCGGGGCGGCGACTCGCTGGTGGTCGCGGGGGTCGACGACCGGACTGCGGCCGGGTCGGGCGTGCCGGGCCACCATGCCGACCACGAGGCCGCGCTGGCCGGCGCCGACCAGTCGCTGCCGGTGCTGCTGCTGGCACACCAACCGGCCCAGATCGCGGGGGCGGTGGCGCACGGGATCGACCTGCAGATCTCCGGGCACACGCACGGCGGGCAGATGTGGCCCTTCCACTACCTGGTCCTCACCGACCAGCCGTCGTTGCAGGGGTTGTCGCGGCACTCGGAGCGCACCCAGCTCTACACCAGCCGGGGCACGGGGTTCTGGGGGCCGCCGTTCCGGATCTTCGCGCCGAGCGAGATCACGCTGCTGACGCTGCGCGCGGGCTGACGGGTCGCGGAGTTCCGGGCGCGCCGTCTGCGACCGGAAGATCTCGCGCGAACGGCCATGGTGACGGGCGCCATGGTGGTCGGGCCCGTAATTGCGTTGAAGACCTTCGGGTTGGCGATGAGGATGGGAAGACCGCCTCCCCCACCCCGACCAGAGGACTGGTTCAATGCGCCTGCTTCGCGATCTGTGGGCCACCTCGAGGAGCCGATCGGCCCTCGCGATGGCTCTCATCCTGCTCGGCGCAGCGGGGTCGGCGGGAGCGCTGGCGCTGGCCGGGCAGGTTCTCGTCAACCGGTCCATGCCGTTGTTCACCGTGCTGGCCGCCGCGCTCGTCGCGTCCGTGCTCAGCGACGTCTTCGTCGGGCTGGTCACCGCCCGGCTGACAGCCGACTGGGCAGCCAAGGTGCGGCGCGGGCTCAACCGGGTCGCCTTCGGGCAGGACCTCCCGACGCTCGAGAACACGCCGGTCGGTGAGCTGCTCGACCGCATCGACTCCGACGTGTACGAGGTCGGCTCCCAGCTCCGCGGCAGTGGCGTGCGGATCGCCCAGTCGGTGGCGGTGGCGGTCTTCTCGATCGTGACCGCGTTCTTCGTGTGGTGGCCGGCCGGCATCGGCATGGTGCTGGTGTCGATCCTGCTCTACGTCACGATGAACAAGCCGATCCAGCGCATCTCCCCGCTGCGGATCTCGGAGGAGGAGTCCTGGTCCGACCTGGCCGCGGTCATGGAGGAATCCATCCACGGGCAGGACGACGTGCGCACGAGCCTGGCCGCGCCGTACGTGCGCCGGCTCTACGCCCAGCGGGCGGCCGAGGTGCTGCGACGGGGGCGCCTGGTGTGGCGCTCGTCGGCGCGCATCACCCTGGGGGCCGGCGCGATCACCCGCACGCTGATCGCCGTCCTGGTCGTCGTCGGCGCCTGGGCCCTGATCAACGGGCACATCGACGGCGCTCGCCTGACTGCCGTGTGGCTGCTCGCGCTCGGCTTCGGCGGCACGCTCGAACACGTCACCCGCATGGTGCCCGAGCTGCAGAACGCGCTGGGCGCGTGGAGCCGCGTGCAGATGCTGCAGGACGTTCCGCAGGAACCGACCGAGGGCGTGGCCCCGGTCAGCGGCGACCTCGCCGTGCGGAATCTGACCTTCCGGTACAGCGAGTCGGACAGCGGCCGGCCGCCGGCGCTCCGTGACGTCAACCTGACCTTCGCCCGCGGTCGCTCGTACGCGCTGATCGGCCGGACCGGATCGGGCAAGTCGACGCTGGCCAAGGTGCTGACCCGAGCCGTCGAGGTGCCCCGGGGCACGGTGTTCCTGGGCGGCGTCGACCTCAACGACATGGCAGTCGAGGAGCTGCGCCGCTGGACGGCGATCGTCCCGCAGCGTACGGAGATCCTCGCCGGCACCCTGTCCGAGAACATCGCCCTGTTCGATCCCGAGCTGCTGGGAAAGGCCGCGACCGCGCTCGACGAGCTGGGCCTGACGGCGTGGGCCGCCAGCCTGCCCGAAGGCCTCGACACCAAGCTGGGCGAGGGCGGCTACAAGCTGTCGGCCGGTCAGGAACAGCTCGTCGCGTTCGCCCGCATCCTGGTGCGCGACCCCCAGGTGGTGATCCTCGACGAGGCCACCGCGCGGATGGACCCGGTCACCGAGTCGTGGGTCCAGCGCGCCACCGACCGGCTGCTCACCGGGCGTATCGGCGTGATCGTCGCCCACCGGCTGTCGTCGGTGCAGCGCTGCGACGAGGTGGTCGTGCTGGCCGACGGCGAGGTGCTCGAGTCCGGTCCGCTGCGCGAGTCGCGGCGCTTCGCCGAGCTGATGGCGAGCAGCGCCCTGGCCGTGCCCGCCGCAGCCGGCGGCGGCACCCTGCTCGTCGAGGAGCGGGAACGCGACTGGGACACCGCCGCGCAGGTCGAGCTGGGCGCCGAGGCGCTGGCCAACAAGCTGCCGCCGGTCGACCCGCCGCCGCTGCCGGAGGAGCCGCCGACCCGCACCATGCGCGAGATCGTGCAGCTGACCCTGAACGACAAACGGTACGGCTGGGGCGCGGTCAGCCTCTTCGTCGTGCTCGTGCTGCTGGGCCTGGACGGCGCGATCCTGCCGCTGCTCTGGGCCAACGTGGTCGACGGGCTGGGCAGCCCGCTCTATCCGGCGGTGGGCATCGCGGTCGGTCTCATCGTCGCGATCCCGACGCTCTACTACACGGGCGCCTGGTTCCCGGAGTGGTGGGTCCGGCAGATGCTGCGGATCAGCCTGCGCCTGGTGCACGGCCAGATCGGCCCGCGCCGGGTCAGCAAGCACACGCCGGCCGAGGTCGTGGCCCAGGGCGGCGACACCGAGCGGGTGGTCATGCTGGCCGACAACCTGATCGACAACGCGACCAGCCTGGTGCTGATCGTGGCGATGACGTGGGCGTCGGGGTCGATCGTGCCCGCTCTGTTCTTCCTGGGCACGATGGTCGTCAGCGGACTGGCCGCCACCCTGTTCGGGCCGCGGCTCGAGCGGGCGGCCCGCCGCACGGTCGCGGCCCGGGCCGCGTTCGCCACCGCCCTGGTGTCGTCGCTGTCGGCCGCCCGTACGGTCAAGCTGGCCGGCGCCACCAAGCCGGTGCTGGCCCACCTGGCCCGCCTCGACGGCGCCCGCAGCGAGTTGCAGCGCCGCGAGATCGCCATCCAGGTGTGGGCGCGCTCGACGCCGTCGATCGCCAGCGGCCTGCTGCCGATCGCGGCCTGGGGCCTCTACCTGGCCGGGAGCCTGTCGGCCGCGGCCACCCTCATCGCGGTGGCTACGCTCGGCGCGGCCCGTTGGTTCGCCTGGACCACGGCGTCGCTGGTCTCGCAGTTCCCGTCGGCGCGGGTCTGGACGAGGCGGACGGTAGCCATGACCGGCACGTCCGAGTACTCGTCGGACGTCGCCGGCGTCGACCTGTCGACCGGCACGGCGCCGGCGCCGCCGAGCGCTCCGCGCAACCCGCTGCGGACGTTGGAGCTGCGCCACTTCAGCGCCGTCCACGAGAACGGCACGGTCGGCGCGCAGGACGTCGACCTCACGGTCGAACGCGGTCAGCTCGTGCTGGTGGTCGGGCCGGTCGGCGCCGGCAAGTCGTCGCTGCTGCGCGCCCTCGCGGGGATCGTGCACCACACCGGCGAGCTGCGCTGGAACGGCGAACCGGTCGACGAGCCGGAGGTCTTCCTGCGGCCCAACCAGGTGGGCTACGTCGCCCAGCTGCCGCGCGTGCTCTCCGGCACGGTCGCCGACAACATCCAGCTGGGGCACGAGGTGGACGCGGCGGACGCGGTGTCGACGGCCCAGCTGGAACACGACCTGGCCGCGGCCGGTGGCGGCCTGCAGCTGCTCATCGGGCACAAGGGCACCCGGCTCTCGGGCGGCCAGCTGCAGCGGCTCGCGCTGGCCCGGGCGCTGGCGCCCCGGACGGAGCTGCTGATCGCGGACGACGTCTCGTCGGCGCTCGACGTGACGACGGAGCTGGAGTTGTGGCGGGCCCTGCGCGCCCACGGCGTCACGGTCGTCGGGTCCACGTCGAAGCGGGCGGCGCTGAGCCAGGCCGACCGCGTGGTGGTGCTGATCGCGGGCAAGGTGGAGGACCAGGGCTCGTGGCACGAGCTGGAGGACCGCTGGGGCCACCTGGCGGGGTGAGAGTGAGCTGAGGCCGGAGTGGGCGGGGGTCCACTCCGACCTCAGCGGCTCATTCGCCCGGCGGGGGCGGCGAGGGCTCGACCGGCGGGCCGGGCTGCTGTGCCGCAGGTGGCGCCGGTGGGGCGGGCGGCTGCGCGGTGGGCGGCGCCCACGCGGCCGGCGGCGCCCACGGGCCGGGCGGCGGCACTGCGGGCGGCGGCGCCCACGGGTGCTGCGGTGGCGGGAAGCCTTGTTGCGGGCCGGGCGGGTACGTGGCGGGCGGGGCCCAGGGGTGGTGGTGCGGCGGGGCCGGATAGGCCGCGCCCGCCGGGCCGAGCGGGTAGTGAAACATCGGGGCGGGTGGGTGGAACGGCTGCGCTCCGGCCGGAGCGTAGAGCGCCGGACCCGCGTACGGAATGAGTCGTTGACCTTGATCGGGCCGGAAGTAGCGGCCGGCCTGCCTGGTCGCCAGCAGCACGATGATCGCGACCGCCAGCAGTGCCGCCGACGGCGCCGCGAACGCCAGGACCGCGTCGTAGACGAGCGACCACCCCCCGCTGTCGAGGTCGTAGAGGCGGCCGTAGAAACCGTCGTCCCGCCACTCCTGCTCGAGCACGATCTCGCCGTCGTCGCCTTCGATCGGCTCGCCGAGCGAGCTGAAGGCGACCACCCCGATGGCGCCCACGAACCCGCCGAGCAGGCACGACACCAGGCACAGGGCCACCGGCGCCGACAGCCCGACCCAGGTCAGGATGCGAGCGACGTTGCTGCCCCGGCCCACGAACGTCAAGGTCGCTCCGAGCCACACCGTCAGCACCAGTAACGGCAGGCCGAACAACAGCGTGAACCCCAGGCTGCTGTCGCGTTCGGCGGACACTTCCCACTCATCGGCGCCGCTCACCCGCGCGGCCTGATCGATCAGCCCGTCGTAGTGGATCGCGTCGGCGATCAGCACTCCGACGGTGAGCAGCAGAAGTCCCACCAGCGTCACCTGGAACCAGAAGGCGACACCGACCACTGTGGGCCGGACGGGCACGGGCGAAGTCACGGACGCACCGTACGGTCCGGCCCCCGGGCGCGGCAGCCCCGATCGGCCACATTTGGATCAAGAAGAAAGCCGGGACTCCATCTGCTTCACGGCGGCCACGACGGTGTCGGCCGGGATGGCGAAGCCGACCCCGATGCTGCCCGAGTCGGACTCGCTCGCGGTGGCGATCGCGACGTTGATGCCGACCACATGACCGGACAGGTCGACCAGCGCGCCGCCCGAGTTGCCCTGGTTGATGGCGGCGTCGGTCTGCAGGAGGCCGCCGAGCTGCTCGCTGCCGCCACCGGTAGCCGACTCGGTGGCCGTGTCAATGCTGCGGTCGACGGCCGAGACGACGCCCGAGGTGACCGTGTTCTCGAGGCCCAGCGGCGCCCCGAAGGCCAGTACGGTGTCACCCACGGCGACGCTGTCGTCGGTGCCGAACGTGACCGGGGTCAGGCCCGACAGCCCGGTCGCCTGCACCAGGGCCAGGTCGTGGGTGGTGTCGGTCGCGACCACCCGGGCCGGTACGGTCTGCCCGGACGAGAGCCGCACGCTGACCGTGCCACCACCCTCGATGACGTGGTTGTTGGTCAGGACGAGCCCGTCGGCGGCGAGCACCACGCCCGAGCCCAGCGACGAGGATCGGGCGGTGTCGACGAGCACGGTGACCACGCTCGGCTGCACCTGCTTGACGACGGCGGCCAGGTCGTCGCCCTCGGTGACGGTGGCCGCTGCGGCCGCGGCCGTCGGAACGGTGGCGGCGGCCGGGTGGTCGATCAGGTAGCGCTCGGCGACCACGCCGCCCGCGGTGCCGCCGGCGGCGATCAAGGCGAGCACGGCGGCCCCACCGGCGACCCGGCGCGGCCACCGGCGATCACCGGACCCGCCCGGGGGCGGCACGAACGGCGGCGGCGTCACCTGGTCGTGCTGGTCGTGGGTGGGCCGGGTCATCAGGTCGGTCATGGCAACGCCTCGCTTCGTTGGCTGATGAGCCAACAGTGACCCCGAACCTTGTCGGCCACCGGTGAGTCGTCTGTGGGTTGGCTGTACGCGCCGGATCACCCCGGGACCGCCCCCTAGGCCGAAAGTCGCAGCGGCCTAGGGGTTTCTTCGAACGCGGGTCCGATGCCCCGCACAGGCAGCGCCCGGATGCTGGAGTCATCCCCTCAACCAGCAGGAGGCACCAGATGTCGGCACGAGGAATGCTCACGGTGGTCGGTTCCGCGGTCGGCGGCGTGATCGGCTGGAACGCTCCGCCGCCGCCCGACCCGGCCTGCATCCGCGAACTGCTGGCCGAGGTCGGCATGCCGGCCGGCTCCCCCGGCGATGATCTCACCGAGGCTGTCCGGGTCTTCCAGGCCCGGGTCGGCCTGCAGACCGACGGCGTGGCCGGGCCACGCACTGTTCACCTCTTGACCAGGTACGCGGCGGAGCGGCGGGCGTGGCGGCTCGACTTCGCCGCCTAGAGTCTGAGGATGACGGCGTCCGACCTGATCACCTACTACGACGACGCGACCGGCGAGCGGTTCGGCCTCACGGCGGGCGAGCTCGGCGGATGGACGGCGGCGACGACCGCGCTGCTCACCGACCACTGCGGGCTGGGCCCGGGCCGCACCGCGGCGGTGCTGCTGCCGCCGCACTGGCAGACGGCGGCCGTCCTGCTGGGAAGTTGGTCGGCCGGTCTCGAGCTCTCGATCCGGGGCTGGGCGACGGCGGGCCTGGAGTCCGCCGGTGAACCGCTCGACGTGACCTTCGTGGAACACCGCCGCATCGGCAACTGGCTCGACGAGGTTCCCGCCGGCCGGCACCAGTTCGTGCTCGGCCTGGCCCCGCACGGCGCCGCCACGGGCGAGGTGCCGGCGGGTTACCACGACTACACCACGGCGCTGCGCCCCTACCTCGGCACCCACCCGCCGCACCACACCGTCGACGAGCTTCGCCCCGCGGTCTCCGACGGCACGACCTACCAGGAGTACGCCCGGACGGCGGCCGGCGTCGCCGAGCACAACGGCACCCGGGCCGGCGACCGCGTGCTGATCGACACGGCGCTGCAGGAACAGCCGTTGATCTGGCTGCTCGCCCCGCTCACCGCCGGCGCCTCGATCGTCCTCTGCGCGAACCTCGACCCGTCCCGCCTCGACGAGCGGATCGCCAAGGAGCGCGTCACGGTAGTCCTCCGTTGAGCTCGTCCACTGCGGACGATCACCTCATGGAGATCGACGCGTGCGCCCGGTAGCCTGCCGCGCATGGAGGTTTTCGATCAACTCGCCGAGCAGTACCAGGGCGAACACAGCCACAATCCCTTTCAGGCCGCGCTGATCGAACGGATCGCCGTCCTGCTCCCGGCCGGCACGTCGGTGCTCGACCTCGGCTGCGGGACGGGGGTGCCGACCGCCCAGATTCTGACCGGTTCGGACCATCGGGTCGTGGGCGTGGACGTCTCCGAGGGAATGCTGCGCCTGGCCCGCGAGCAGGTGCCGGCGGCCGAGTTCGTGCACGCCGACTTCACCCGCCTGGCCGACGACTTCGGTCAGTTCGAGGCCGTGACCGCGTTCTTCTCGCTGCTGATGCTGAGCAAGGCCGACATCGAGCGCACCCTCGACAAGGCCCGGGGCTGGTTGAAGCCCGGCGGCTACCTCGCCCTCGGCATGGTCAACTTCGACGGCGACAGCCTGCCGTTCGACTTCATGGGCATGCCGGTGACCGTTTCCGGCTACCTGCAGGACGACCTTTCAGCCGTGCTCGAGGCGCACGGCTTCACCGTGGTCAGCATCGAGACGGTCTCGTTCACCCCGGCCGACGGCCCCGAGGAGAGCCAGATCTTCGCCCTGGCCCGCACGAGCTAGTCGTCGAACGTCACCGTCACCGCGGCCGACGCCGGGATCGTCTGGCAGGTCAGGACGAACCCGGCGGCCACCTCGGCCGGTTCCAGCGCGAAGTTGCGCCGCATGGTCACCTCGCCGTCGACCACCCGGGCCCGGCAGGTGCCGCAGACGCCGCCCTTGCAGGCGAACGGCAGGTCGGGCCGGGACCGCTGGGCGCCCTCGAGCACGGTGGCGCCCACGGCCACGGTGACGGTGGTCGACCGGCCGTCGAGCAGCACGGTCACTTCGCTGCCCTCGGTCGGAACACCGGTTTCCCGTACGGGTTCCGGCGGCGCCTCATCGACCCAGAACAGCTCGCGGTGGATCCGTTCGGGCGCGACCCCGGCCTCCCCGAGCACCTCGGTGGCGTCGACGACCATCCCGTACGGTCCGCACAGCCACCAGTGCTCGACGGCCGGCACGTCGAGCAACATCGGCAGCAGGGTGCGCAACTTGGCCCCGTCGAGCCGCCCACTGAGCAGATCGACCTCGCGGGCCTCGCGCGACAGCAGGTGCACCAGCTCGAGCCGGGACGGGTGGCTGTCCTTCAGGTCGGCGAGCTCCTCGGCGAACATCACCGTGTCGGCCCGCCGGTTGCCGTAGAGCACCGCGACCTGGGCCTTCGGGTTGCGCAGCAGCGACGTCGCGATCGACAGCACCGGCGTGATCCCCGAGCCGGCCGCGATCATGACGTGCCGCCCGCCCGCCTCCAGGTCGGGCGTGAACGTGCCGGACGGCGGCGCGACCTCGACCGCGTCGCCCACTCGCAGCTCGTGCACCAGCCACCCCGAGACCAGCCCACCGGGCACCTCGCGCACGCCGATCCGGGGCCGGGCGCCGGCCGGGGCGCAGATCGAGTACGACCGGCGCTCGTCCCGCAAGTCGCCGGGCCGCCGCACGGTGAGCGACTGCCCCGGCCGGAAGTCGTAGACGCCGGCGAGGTCGTCAGGAACGTCGAAGGTCACCGCGACCGCGTCGGGGCAGAGCCGCTCGACGTCGGCGACGCGGAGCGCGTGGAAATCCCGCACGTCAGATCTCCTTCACGTGCTCGAAGGGCTCCCGGCAAGCCGGGCACCGTCGCAACTCCCGGCAGGCGGTCGCGCCGAACGCGGCCAGCCGCTCCGTCTGCCGCTCGCCGCAACGCGGGCAGGCGATCGGCTCCTCGCGGGCGCCGAGTCTGAGTGGCACCGGTCCGGCAGCGCGCCGGGGCGCCGGACCGGGCGGCGAGATGCCGGCCGCGGCCAGCTTGGCCCTGCCTTCAGCCGAGATCCAGTCGGTGGTCCAGGCCGGCGCCAGCTGCGTGCGCACGCCCGCGTTCTCGTAACCGGCCCGGCGCAGCGCCCGAAGCAGGTCCGCACGGATCGCCTCCATGGCCGGGCACCCCGAGTAGGTCGGCGTGATCGTCACCTCGACACCGTCGCCGGTCTGCCGCACCTCGCGCAGGATCCCCAGCTCGGCCAGCGTGACCATGGGCAGCTCGGGATCGGTGACCGTCGCCGCCACCTCGGCCGCGCTCACCACGCCGGCCGGCCCCTGGGACTCGGCCGCGCTCACCACGCCGCCCAGCCCCTGGGACTCGGCGGTGCTCACCATCGCGAGGCTGGCAGACCGCAGCTCACCGCCGGGCGCGCTCACCAGACACCGCCGGGCGTCGCACGGGCCAGCCCCTGCATTTCGGACAGGATCTCCGCCAGCTCGCCACCATGCCGGCCGTCGCGCCCGGGCGTCTTGCCGAGCGCCGCTTCCTCATGCGTCGCCGTTCCAGACACCGGCGCATCGCGCGTCGCGCTCCCGGACGCCGGCGCATCGCGCGTCGCGCTCCCCGGTGCCGGCGCGTCGAGCGTGGCCGCGGCGAGCACCTGGGCCAGGACGGCGTCGAACTCGGGGCGCAACGAGGCCGGGTCGACGGCCACGCCGGTCAGGCGCTGCTCGATCGGGTGCGGCTCGAAGAGCTCGTCGATCAGGGGCCACACCGCGTCCAGGCCGGCCTGCATGCGCTGGCGGGAGAGCGGCGTGCCGTCGCCGAGGCGAACCGTCCAGCCCGCCGCGTACTCGCGGTGGTAGGTGACCTCCTTGACGCCCTTGGCGGCGATCGCCGAGAGCACCGGGTCGCGGCTCGCCGACAGCCGGTCGAGCAGCGCCAGCCGCCACGTCGCGAAGACGAGCAGCCGTGCGATCAGGTGGCCGAAGTCGTCGTCGCGCACCTCGGCCAGGCGGACGTGCCGGAAGTCCGCGGCCTCCCGCAGGTAGGCCAGGTCGTCCTCGTCGCGGCCGGCGCCCTCGGCCTCCCCGGCCCGGGTCAGCAGCAGCCGCGCCTGGCCGAGCAGGTCGAGCGCGATGTTGGCGATCGCCATCTCGTCCTCGAGCTCGGGGGCGCGGGTCACCCACTGCTGCAACCGGTGCGACAGGATCAGCGCGTCGTCAGCGATCATCAGGCAGTAGGCGGCCAGGTCGGCGCCGTCCACGCCCTCGGGCAGGGTGGTGGGCACCCCGGCCAGCGGGTCGGCGAACCCGGTGCCGTACGCCCAGCGGGCGTCGTCGTCGTGGTCGGTGAGGGCCTGGTAGGCGTCGTCGAAGCTCATCGCGGCCTCAGATGTGCGGCACGGAGTCGGGGATGGCGTAGTACGTCGGGTGCCGGTAGGCCTTGTCGCCGCTGGGCCCGAAGAACGCGTCCTTGTCGTCCGGCCCCGAGGCCACGACGTCGTCGGACTTCACGACCCAGATGCTGACGCCCTCGTTCCGGCGCGTGTACAGGTCGCGCGCGTGGTGCAGCGCCATCTCGTGGTCGGCGGCCCGCAGCGATCCGACGTGGACGTGGTTGAGACCGCGCTTGGCCCGCACGAACACCTCGAACAGCGGCCACTCGTGCTTGATCTCGCCGCTCATGCCGGCACCCCCTGTCGTTTCGCCGCGTGGGCTGCTGCCGCCTCGCGGACCCAGGCGCCCTGTTCGTCGGCCCGGCGCCGGTGGGCGATGCGTTCCCGGTTCATCGGCCCGTCGCCCGAGATCACGCGCTTGAGCTCCGACCAGTCGATCTCGCCGAAGTCGTAGTGCTCGCGCTCGGCGTTCCAGCGCAGGTCGCCGTCGGGCAGGGTGACGCCCAGCGCCCCGGCCTGGGGCACGCTCATGTCGACGAAGCGCTGCCGCAGCTCGTCGTTGGTGTGCCGCTTGATCTTCCAGGCCATCGACTGGGCCGTGTTGGGCGATTCCGCGTCGGGCGGGCCGAACATCATCAGTGACGGCCACCACCAGCGGTTCACCGCGTCCTGCACCATCTCGCGCTGGGCCGGCGTGCCGCGCATCATCGTCATCAGCAGCTCGTAGCCCTGCCGCTGATGGAACGACTCCTCCTTGCAGATGCGGATCATCGCCCGCGCGTACGGCCCGAAGGAGCTGCGGCACAGCGGCACCTGGTTACAGATGGCGGCGCCGTCGACGAGCCACCCGATCACGCCGACGTCGGCGAACGTCAGGGTGGGGTAGTTGAAGATCGAGGAGTACTTCTGGCGGCCCTCGATGAGCCGGCGGGTCAGGTCGCCCCGGTCGGCGCCGAGCGTCTCGGCCGCCGAATAGAGGTAGAGCCCGTGTCCGGCCTCGTCCTGCACCTTGGCCAGCAGGATCGCCTTGCGGCGGAGCGACGGCGCCCGGGTGATCCAGGCGCCCTCGGGCTGCATGCCGATGATCTCGGAGTGGGCGTGCTGGGCGATCTGCCGGATCATGGTCTTGCGGTAGCCCTCGGGCATCCAGTCGCGCGGCTCGATCCGCTGATCCTTGGCGATGGTCGCCTCGAAGACCTGCTCACTCATGACGCCTCCCAGCTCGCTCGGTCATGACGCGCCCCAGCTGAAGAACCCTTGCCCGGTCTTGCGGCCGAGCTCTCCGCGCGCCACCTTGTCGCGCAGCAGTTGCGGCGGGGCAAAACGCTCCCCCAGCTCGCGGTGCAGGTGTTCGGCGATCGCCAGGCGCACGTCGAGGCCGATCAGGTCGGTGGAGCGCAGGGGGCCCATCGGGTGCCGGTAGCCCAGTTCCATGGCCCGGTCGATGTCGGCCGCGTCGGCGACGCCCTCGTCGAGCATGCGGATCGCCTCGAGCCCCAGCAGCACGCCGAGCCGGCTGGTGGCGAACCCGGGCGAATCCCGTACGACGATGTCGCTCTTGCCCAGCCCGGCCACCCACCCCCGGGTCGCCTCGCACGCGACGTCACCGGTCTGCGGGCCGGTCACGATCTCGACCAGCTTGCTGGCCGGAACCGGGTTGAAGAAGTGCATGCCGAGGAACCGCTCGGGCCGCCGCAGGCCCTCGGCCAGCCCGGTGATCGACAACGAGCTGGTGTTGCTGGCCAGCACCGCGGAGTCGCCGACGGCCTGCTCGGCCGCGGCCAGCACGCGCACCTTGAGGGCCGCGTCCTCCGGTACGGCCTCGACCACCAGGTCGGTGTCGACGTTCAGCCCGGCCACGTCGTCGAGGAGCATCAGTCGTTCGAGCACCGAATCGGCGGACTCGCTCAGCGCGCCCTTCTCGGAAGCGCGCAGCAACCCCATCGCCACCCTGTCGCGGGCGGCCGCCGCAGCCGCCGGGTCACGTTCGACGAGGCAGACGACCGAACCGGCCACCGCGAAGACCTGCGCGACACCGGCCCCCATCCGCCCGCCACCGATGACAGCGACGACCTTGGGCACAGCCGCAGCCGGCGCGCTCATGACCGACCGCCGGCCAGGAAGGCGTCCATCCGCACGCGTTTCTCCTCCGACTCGAAGAGGATCGCCTGGGCCAGGTCGTCGGTCAGCGGGTGACCGGCGCCGTCGGCGACCAGCTTGGTGAGGCGCAGCGCGAGCGCACCCGAGCGGGCCATCCGATCGAGCACCGCGTGGGCCCGCTTCAGCAGCTCGCCGGCCGGCACGACCTCGGCCACCAGGCCGAAACGCAGCGCGTCGTCGGCGTCGAGCCGACGACCGGCCAGCAGCACCTGCTTGGCGACCGAGGCGCCGGCCAGCTCCCGCAGCCGCCAGCAGGCGCCGGCCGCCGCGAGGATGCCGAGACCCGGCTCGGGGTTGCCGAAGATCGCGGCCGGTGAGGCCAGCCGGACGTCGCACGCGTACGCCAGCTCGGCGCCCCCACCCAGCGCGTAACCGTCCACAGCGGCCACCGTGGGCAGCGGCAGCCGGGCCACGCGGTCGAACAACCGGCTGTTGATGCCTTGCAGCGCCTGCTCCCGGCCACGCTCGCGCAGCTCGCCGATGTCGGCCCCGGCGGCGAACGTGCCGCCGTCGCCGGTGATCAGCAGCAGCCGCGGCCGTTCTTCCAGGGCCGCGCACACGTCGTGGAGCTCGCCGATCATCGCCGCGTTGATCGCGTTGCGGGCCTCGGGGCGCCGCAGCGTGACCACCACGCGGTCGTCGAGCTCCTCGACGTGCAGCGTGCTCACGGCCGCTCCACCAGCAGGGCGACGCCCTGGCCGACGCCGACGCAGAGGGTGGCCAGGGCCCGGCGGGCGTTCTCGCGTTCCATGCGGCCCAGGAGCGTCACGGTGAGCCGGGCGCCCGAGCAGCCCAGCGGGTGGCCCAGGGCGATCGCGCCGCCGTCGGCGTTGACCCTTTCCTCGTCGAGCTTGAGCCGCCGGATCACGGCCAGCGACTGCACGGCGAAGGCCTCGTTGAGCTCGACGGCCTCGAGGTCGCTCGCGCCCCAGCCGGCCCGGGCCAGGGCCTTCTCGGTGGCGGGCACGGGACCCAGGCCCATGATCTGGGGCGGGACGCCCGCGCTGGCCGCCGTGACGATCCGGGCGCGCGGGGTCAGCCCGTACCGCTCGACCGCCTCGCCGCTCGCCACGACGAGCGCGGCGGCGCCGTCGCTGAGCGGGGACGACGAAGCGGCCGTGACGACCCCGCCGGCCCGGAAGACCGGCCGCAGGGCGCCCAGCTTCTCGAGAGTGGACCCGCGGCGGGGGATCTCGTCGGTGGTCACCTCGCCGACCGGCACGATCTCGCCCTCGAAACGGCCGGCGTCGATGGCCGCGATCGCCCGCTGGTGGCTGCGCAGCGCGAACGCGTCGCTCTCGGCGCGGGTGATGCCGTCGAGCGCGGCGACCTCTTCGGCCGTCTCGCCCATGCTGAGCGTGATCCGGCGATCCTCGGGGCCGGTGCCGGCCTCTTTGTCGTGCGCCTTGAACAGCGGGTTGGTGAAGCGCCAGCCCAGCGACGTGTCGACGACCTCGCCGGGGCGCGCCCATGGGGTGCCGGGCTTCTGCATCACCCACGGCGCGCGGGTCATCGACTCGACGCCGCCGGCCACGATCAGGTCGGCCTCGCCGGCCCGGATCTGGTTGGCGGCCGAGACGATCGCGGTCAGGCCGCTGGCGCAGAGCCGGTTGACCGTGTAACCCGGCACCGTGTCGGGCAGGCCGGAGAGCAGCACGGCCATGCGGGCCACGTTGCGGTTGTCCTCACCGGCCTGGTTGGCCGCGCCGAGCACCACCTCGTCGATCGCGCCGACCGGCACGCCGGCCCGGTCGACCGCCTCACGGACGACCAGCCCGGCGAGGTCGTCGGGGCGGATGCCGGCGAGCGCTCCGCCGTACTTGCCCTGGGGAGTGCGGACGCCGCCGACGAGGTAGGCCTCAGCCATTGTGTGTTCCTCCGGTGCTCAGACGTGGTGACGGGACTGGAGGGTGAAGAACCGGCCGGTGACGAAGTGGTCGTCGCTCAGCGAGGCCGTGGCGGCCGGATTGGCGCCGGAGCCGTGCAGGTCGCTGAACGCGGCGGTCTGGTTCACGAACACCCCTCCCGTCAGATTTTCGGCGAGGTGCACCCCGGCGTCGAGCGCCGCCTCCCGCGCAGCGGAAAGGACCTCGGGATTCGTGGAGTGGACGAGCGCGGTGAGCGCACCGTGGGCCCGGACCGTCTCGACCAGGACGCGCAGGCTGTGCGCGGTCGACTCGGTGGCGATGACGAACGAGACCGGGCCGAACCATTCCCGGGTGTACGCCTTCTCGTCGGCCGCGTCGAGCCGGATCACCACGGGCGTGCGGATCGTGGCGCCCGGGTTGTTCTCATCGGCGACCTCGGCCGTGGGGTGGATGACGCTCGCCGCGCTGTTGGCCTCGGTGAGCCGGGCCAGGACGCCGTCGTTGACGATCGCGCCCAGCGTGCCCGCGGCCCGGGCCGGGTCGCCCAGCAGCTTGTCGAGCGCGGCGGCCAGGTCGGCGCCGAACTCGTCGACGCTGCGGTGGCCGGCGTCGGTCTCGATGCCGCCCTGCGGAACCAGGATGTTCTGCGGGGTGGTGCACATCTGCCCGCTGTAGAGCGACAGCGAGAAGGACAGGTTGCGCAGCAGGCCCTTGTAGTCGTCGGTGGAGTCGACCACGACCGTGTTGAGGCCGGCCTTCTCGGTGTAGACGACGGCCTGGCGGGCGTTGGCCTCGAGCCAGTTGCCGAACTCGCTGGAGCCGGTGAAGTCGACGATGCGGACGTCGGGGTGGGTGGCCAGGGTGGCCGCGATGCCGTCGCCGGGCTCCTCGACGGCCAGGGTGACCAGGTCGGGGCTCTGGCCGGCCTCGGCCAGCACCTCGCGGCAGATCTGCACGGTGATGGCCAGCGGCAGCACGGCGCCCGGGTGCGGCTTGACGATCACCGGGTTGCCGGTGACCAGGCCGGCGAACAGGCCCGGATAGCTGTTCCAGGTCGGGAAGGTGTTGCAGCCGATGACCAGGCCCACGCCGCGGCCGACGACCGTGCTCGTCTTGGTGAGGCGCAGGGGGTCGCCGCCGCGCTGCGGCTTGGCCCACTCGGTGGTGGCCGGGATGCGGGTGGTGGCGGCCAGCGCGTACGCCACGGCCTCGAGGGCCCGGTCTTGCGCGTGCGGGCCGCCGGCCTGGAACGCCATGACGAAGGCCTGGCCGGTGGTGTGCTGGACGGCGTGGGCCAGCTCGAACGAGCGGGCGTTGATCCGCTTGATGATCTCGGCGGCGACGCCGGCGCGACCCTGCGGGCCGACGGCGCGCCAGGCCGGGGTGGCGGCGCGGGCGGCAGCGACCAGGGCCAGCGGGTCGGCCTTGGGGTAGCTGACGCCGAGCTCGAGGCCCCAGGGCGAGCGCTCGGTGCTGACCGTGCCGGCGGCGCCGGGCACCTCGATCGGGAACGGGCCGCCGAGCAGGGCCCGGAACGCACGCTCACCCTCGGGCGCGGCCTGCTCGCCGTAAACCGATTTGCTCGGCGACTCGGGGAAGGCCGACCAGTAGTCGCGGACGGTCGTCGCCCGGACAGCCTGATCGAGCAGCTCGGCATGCCTCTCGTAGAACCCGGCGGGGGTCGTCATCCTGCGCTCCCTTGCGCTCGCGTGCCATCATTATCTACCGTCCGGTCGGTCGGTAATCAAGCCCGGGAGAGAGAATGGCACCGACACCCGCGAAGGAACCTCGTCGGCGTGGGCGTCCCGGTCATGACCAGGATGCCGTGCTCGCCGCGGCCGTGCGGCTGTTCAACGAGCGCGGCTACGACTACACCAGCATGTTCGACATCGCCGTGGCGCTGGGCATCACCAAATCCAGCGTCTACCACCACATCGCCGGCAAGGAACAACTTCTGCAGATGGCGATGGACCGGGCGCTCGACGGCCTCTTCGAGGCGGCCGACCAGGTGCGGGCGTTGGACACGCCGGCCCTGGAAAGACTCGAGCAGCTGATCCGGCGCAGCGTGCTGGTGCTGTCCGAGCGGTTCGAATACGTGACCGTACTGCTGCGGGTGCGCGGCAACACCGAGGTCGAGCAGCACGCGCTGGCGCGGCGGCGCGAGTTCGACGCCGTGGTCACCGAGCTGGTCAAGCAGGCTCAGGCCGAGGGCGGCGTACGCCCCGACGTCGACCCGGCCACCGCCGCCCGCCTGCTCCTCGGCATGGTCAACTCGCTCACCGAGTGGTACCGCCCCCGCCCCGGCAGCGCCGAGGTGATCGCCGACGCGGTGACCGCCCTGGCCTTCGACGGCCTGCGCACCTGACCCCCTTCACAAGATCTCCCCCGACCGCACACCACCTGACCCGCTTTGATTGGCTAGCGTTGCCGTCGATGAAGCGAAGCCTGGCCGCCGCGACGGTCGCCACCCTCCTGGCCGGCTCGGTGAGCGCATGCACCACCGAAGACTCACCGGTGGCGGCGCCGGCTTCCAGCGCCGCCGCTCCCTCGTCGGCTGCACCCTCGTCGGCTGCCCCTTCGTCGACGGCCCCGTCCTCGTCGCCGCCGCCCGACTGCGTGACGGCGACACTCGACGGCCTCGACCTTCCGGAGCGGGTCGGCCAGTTGCTGATGATCGGCGCCGCGGTGAACGCGCCCAGCGGCCTGGGCGACACGGTCCGCCGCTACCACCTGGGCGGCGTCTTCTTGCGCGGCCGAAGCACCCATTCGGCCGCCGAGCTGAAGTCGGACATCGCCGCCCTGCAGAAACAGGCCCCCATGCCGATGCTGCTGGCCGTCGACCAGGAGGGCGGCAGCGTGCAGACCCTCAAAGGCTCCGACTTCCCGCGGTTGCCGTCGGCTCAACGGCTCGGCGCCGGGCCGGCCGCGAACCTGCGCGACACCACCCGTACCAGCGCCCGCCGCTTGAAGGCGATCGGCGTGAACCTCAACCTGGCCCCGGTGGCCGACACCGTGCCCACCAGCATCGGCACCGGCAACCCGCCGATCGGCGCCTTCCGCCGCGAGTTCGGCTCCGACCCGGCGAAGGTCGCGGCGGCGATCCGTACGGTCGTCCCCGCCTCCCAGGACGCCGGCGTTCTGACCACGCTGAAGCACTTCCCCGGCCTGGGCCGCGTGCGCGTCAACACCGACGTCTCCCGGGGTGCGACCGACACCGTGGCCACGGTCAACGACCCCTACCTGGGCCCGTTCGAAGCCGGCATCGAATCCGGCACGGCGGCCGTGATGATCTCCTCGGCCCGGTATCCCAAGATCGACCCGGACGCGATCGCCGCCTTCTCGAAGCCGATCATCACCGGTCTGCTGCGCGACAAGATCGGCTTCGCGGGCCTGGTGATCTCCGACGACCTGGGCGCGGCCCGCGCGGTCACGTCCGTCTCCCCCGCCCAGCGAGCCGTTCGGTTCGTGGCCGCCGGCGGCGACATGGTGCTCACCATCGTGGCCGCCGACGCCGCCCCCATGGCCGGCGCCCTCATCAACAAGGCCGAAAGTGATCGTTCCTTCCGCGCCCGGGTCGACGAGGCCGCCCGCCACGTCCTGGAGGCCAAGAAGCGAGCCGGCATCCTCCCCTGCCGCTGACCCCGGCGCGGCCCGCGCCGGGGTGCCGTCCGATCAGGCCTTCCGCAGCCAGAACGTCAGGCCGATCGACTCGTCGGTGAACTCGCGGGCGTCGGGCCAGGTCGCCGTCCCGCTCTCGTAGCCCGTGGCCAGCACCTCGTCGGCGACCAGGGTGGCGTGCTCGGCCAGGGCCTGCGCCGTCTCGCCCTCGGCGGACCAGCACAGGTCGATGCGGTCGGAGACCTCGAGGCCGCTCGCCTTGCGGGCCTCCTGGATCTGCCGCACGGCGTCGCGTGCGATGCCGGCCCGTCGCAGCTCCGGCGTGAGCGAGAGGTCGAGCGCCACCGTGCCGCCCGAGTCGGAGGCCACGGCCCAGCCCGCGCGCGGCGTCTCGGTGATCACGACCTCGTCGGGGGTCAGGGTGATCGGCTCGCCGTCGAGGTCGAGCGACGCCGTTCCCGCCGTACGGAGGGCGTCCTTGAGCTCGGCGGCGTCGGCCGCGGCGATCGCCTGGGCCACGAGTTGCACCTTCTTGCCGAAGCGCCTGCCCAGCGTACGGAAATTGGCCTTGGCCGTCGTGTCGACGAAGGAGCCGGCGACCGGGCCGACCTCGCCCACGTTGAGCTCCGCGGCGATCTCGGCCAGCAGGCCGGGCGGCAGGTCGCCGAAGCCGTTGGCCGAGGCCAGCGCGCGCGACAGCGGCTGGCGCACCTTCATGCCGGACTCGGCCCGAGCCGCCCGGCCCAACTCCACCAGCCGCCGGACCAGCGACATCTGCGTCGACAGGGTGGGATCGATCAGCGACTCATCGGGCTCGGGGAAGGCCGCGAGGTGCACCGATTCGGCCGCACCGGGATCGACCGGAGTGACCAGATCGCCCCACACCCGCTCGGTGACGAACGGGGTCAGCGGAGCCATCAGCAACGTGACCGTGCGCAGTGCCTCGTGCAGGGTCGCCAGCGCGGCCGGCTCCCCGCGCCAGAAGCGGCGGCGGCTGCGGCGCACGTACCAGTTGGAAAGGTCGTCGACGAACGCGGCGAGCAGCCGGCCCGCCTCCTGGGTGTCGAACGCCGCGTACGCCGTGTCAACCTTGCCGACCAGGGCGTTCAGCTCGGACAGCACCCAGCGGTCGAGCAGCGGGCGGTCGGCCGGCGCCGGATCCGAAGCGGACGGCTGCCAGCCCGCAGCCCGGCCGTAGAGGGCCTGGAACGCCACCGTGTTCCAGTACGTCAGCAGGGTCTTGCGCACGACCTCCTGCAGCGTGGTGTGGCCGACCCGGCGCGCCGACCAGGGCGAGCCCACGCAGGCCATGAACCAGCGGACGGCGTCGGCGCCGTGCGTGTCCATCAGCGGGATCGGCTCGAGGATGTTGCCGAGGTGCTTGGACATCTTGCGGCCGTCCTCGGCGAGGATGTGGCCCAGGCAGACGACAGCCTCGTACGAGGAACGGTCGAAGACCAGCGTGCTGATCGCCATCAGCGTGTAGAACCAGCCGCGCGTCTGGTCGATCGCCTCGGAGATGAACTGCGCGGGGAACCGCCGCTCGAAGAGCTCCTTGTTCTTGTACGGGTAGCCGAACTGGGCGAACGGCATGGAACCCGAGTCGTACCAGGCGTCGATGACCTCGGGTACGCGGGTGGCCGTCCGCTCGCACTGCGGGCAGGCGAAGGTGACCTCGTCGATGTAGGGGCGGTGCGGGTCGAGCCCGGACAGGTCGCGCCCGGCCTTGTCGCCCAGCTCGGCCAGCGAGCCGATGCAGGTCAGGTGGCCCTCGGGGCACCGCCAGATGGGCAGCGGCGTGCCCCAGTAGCGGTTGCGGGACAGCGCCCAGTCGACGTTGTTGGTGAGCCAGTCGCCGTAGCGGCCGTGCTTGACCGTCTCGGGCTGCCAGGTGGTCTGCTCGTTCTCGCGCAGCATTTTTTCCCGTACGGCGGTGGTGCGCACGTACCAGGAGGGCTGGGCGTAGTAGATCAGCGCGGTGTGACAGCGCCAGCAGTGCGGGTACTGGTGCTCGTACGGGTCCAAGCGGAACAGCAGGCCGGTGCGCCGCAGCTCCTCGACGAGCGGCTCGTTGGCCGTACGGAAGAAAAGGCCGCCCACCAGCGGAACCTCGGGCTCGAAGGTGCCGTCGCGCAGGATGGGGTTGACCATGGGCAGCCCGTACGCGCGGCAGCTCGCCAGGTCGTCGGCGCCGAACGCCGGCGACTGGTGCACGAGGCCGGTGCCGCTGTCGGTGGTGACGTAGCCGGCCAGGATCACGATGTGCGCGTCGGGCACCTCCACCAGCTCGAACGGCGGGCGGTAGGTCCAGCGCTCCATCTGCTTGCCGGTGAACGACTCCCCGGTCGCGCGCCATTGTTCGCCCAGCACCTGGGCCATGAGCGGCTCGGCCACCACCAGCTGCTCGTTGCCGTCGGTCGCCACCACGTACGTCACGTCGGGGTTGACCGCGACGGCCGTGTTGGACACCAGCGTCCACGGCGTGGTCGTCCAGACCAGCAGCGACGCCTGGCCGGCCAGCGGGCCCGAGGTGAGCGGGAAGCGCACGTAGACGGCCGGGTCGACGTCGGTCTCGTAGCCCTGCGCGAGCTCGTGGTCGGAGAGCGTCGTCTGGTCGCGCGGGCACCACGGGGCGACCCGGAAGTCCTCGACCAGCAGGCCCTTGTCGAAGATCTGCTGCAGCGACCACCAGACGGACTCGATGTAGTCCGGGTCCATCGTGCGGTAGGCGTCGGCCGTGTCGACCCAGTAGCCCATGCGCTCGGTGAGCTCGGCGAACGCGTCGGTGTGCCGGGTGACGGAGGCCCGGCAGCGGTCGTTGAAGGCGGCGATGCCGTACGCCTCGATGTCCTGCTTGCCGCTGAAGCCGAGCTCCTTCTCGACGGCGAGCTCGACCGGCAGGCCGTGGCAGTCCCAGCCGGCCTTGCGGGCGACGTGGAAGCCCTTCATCGTGCGGTAGCGCGGGAAGACGTCCTTGAAGACGCGGGCCTCGATGTGGTGGGCGCCGGGCATGCCGTTGGCCGTGGGCGGGCCCTCGTAGAAGACCCATTCGGGGCGGCCCGCGGACTGCTCGAGGCTGCGCGCGAAGATCTTCTGTTCCTGCCAGAACCGCAGGACGTCGTGGTCGAGCGCGGGCAGGTCGACCTGCGCGGGCACCGGGCGATACACCTTGTGTTCCTCCGTCGGACGTTGTTCCGTCATCAACAGAGGGACGAGACCTCATCGGCCCCGCGGTACCACCCTCTTTGGCCGTGAAGCCACGGCCCACTCGAAGTGGGTGCAGTCGGTTCTAATCGGCCCGGGGGCCTTTCCTCCGACGGCTCCGGGGTGATCTTCCGGCCGCGCACGCCCCCGGGCTTCCACCGTCCCCGGGTCTCTCGTGACTGCGTGCGACCGTACTCGTCCCCATCAGCGCCTCGCTCCGACGATGGTACCGGCCTGGGTGCGGCGGCAGCCATCAGGTTTGCGGCGCGGCGGTGCTGCCCCTCACGACCAGGTGCGGCACCAGGACGATCTCGCTCGGGAGCGTACGGCCGTCGTCGAGGCGGGACACGGCGGCGAGCACCGCCTCGCGCGCCTGGGCCGGCGCGTCCTGGTTGACCGACGTCAGATCGATGTGGGCCAGGTGAGCCAGCGTGCTGTCGTCGTAGCCGACCACGGAGACCCGGCCGGGCACGTCGACGCCGGCGCGGACGAACGCGTCCATCAGGCCCACCGCCAGGCGATCGTTGGAAGCCACGACGGCGGTGGGCAGGTCGCCCCCGTCGGCCAGCCGGCGGCCGGCGCGCACGCCGCCCTCTTCGGTGTGGTCGCCCGGCAGCACCACGGCGGCCAGCCCGGCCCGGCGCATCGCCCGGCGGTAGCCCCGGCGGCGGGCAGCGGCCACCGCACCCCGCCCGCCGTCGAGGAAGGCGATGCGGGTGTGACCGAGACAGATCAGATGATCGAGGGCGGCGTCGACCCCGACGTCGTCGGCCGGGCGCACCACGTCGACCGCCACGCCGGGGGCCGTGCGGCCGACCACCACGCAGGGCACCTGGGCCGCCAGCCGGCCGAGCTCGTCGTCGGGCGCGTCGGGGCCGAGCAGGATCAGCGCCTCGCACCGGAAGTCGAGCAGGGTCTCGATGGCGCGGGGCTCGTCGTGACTGCGGGTGAGGGTGGACAGCACGACCTCGTAGCCGGCCCGGTCGGCCTCGACATGGATCTCTTCGGCCAGCTCGGCGTGGAACGGGTTGCGCAAGTCGAGCAGGACGCCCAGCAGGTGGCGCCGGCGGCGGGCGAGCAGGCTGGCCGTGCGGTCGGCCCGGTAGCCCAGCTCGGCCGCGGCCGCCAGCACGCGCTCGCGGGTCTCGGAGCTGGGACCGGGCGCGCCGCGCAGCACGAGGGAGACCGAGGCCGGCGAGACGCCGACGCGGGCGGCCACGTCGGACAGTCGCGGTCGCTGATCCACTCTTTCACTCCTCGTGCACACCTTGACACTCACCGAGATCAACATTGATAGTACAGGAGTTCTTAAAGCGCTTTAAATCCTCGATCGAGGCAGGTCCGCATGACACTTGGAGTCGCCGTGATCGGCGCCGGCATGGTCGGCCGGGCACACGCCAACGCCTACCGCCAGGCCGCCACCGTCTTCGGCCTCGACCAGCCCGCCCCCCGCCTCGTCGCCATCGCGGATGTGCACGAGCCGTTCGCCGCCGACGCCGCCGCGCGCTACGGCTACGCCCGCGCCGAGACCGACTGGCGAGCGGTCGTCGAGGCGCCCGACGTCGACGCGGTGAGCGTCGCCGTCGCCAACAGCCTCCACCGCGAGGTCACCGAGGCCGCCCTCGCCGCCGGCAAACACGTGCTCTGCGAGAAGCCCCTGGCCCCGAACGTCGCCGACGGCGCCGCCATGGCCGCCGCGGCCGCCGCCGCTCCCGGCCTGGTCGGCGCGGTCGGCTTCACGTTCCGCCGCTCCCCCGCCCTCAACGCACTGAAGCAGCAGGTCGAGGGCGCGCTCGGCCCGGTGCGCCACTTCGTCGGCAACTACTGGTGCGACTACGGCTTCGACCCGCAGCGCCCGATGAGCTGGCGCTACCAGGGCGGTCCCGGCTCGGGCGTGCTGGCCGACATCGGCAGCCACCTGACCGACCTGGCCGAGTTCTTCTGCGGCCCCACCAGCGGCGTCCAGGGCACGACGATGGCCACGCTGGTCACCGCACGCCCCCGGCCGCTGGGCGTCGCCGTGGGGCACGCCGGCGGCGTCCAGGTGAGCGACGAGCTCGTGCCGGTCGAGAACGAGGACGTCTGCACGTTCACCACCAGCTACGCGAGTGGGGCGGTGGGCACGTTCTCGCTGTCCCGGGTCGCCTTCGGCCACGCCAACACGCTCCGGGTCGACCTGTTCTGCGAGCGGGGCACCGCCTCGTTCGACATGACCCGTCCGGCCGAGTTCGGCATCATCGACGCGACGCCCGAGGTGTCGGTCAACGGCGCCCGCACTGTCTACATCGGCCCGTGGCACCCCTACGTGGCGCGCGGCCTCCCCATGGATTTCCCCACCGTCGGCCACGGCCAGAACGACTTCTTCGTCTACCAGGCCCGCGCCTTCCTCGACCAGATCGCCGGCGTCAAGGGCCTGCCGCCCTGCCCCGACCTGGCCCACGGCCTGCACAACCTGCGCGTTCTCGAGGCGGTCGTGTCCGCCACCGGCAAACCCACAACCCTCTGAGGAGACCCCTGCCATGCGCCTCGGTGCCTACACGGCGTGCCTGCACGACCGCTCCCTCGACGAAACGCTGAAGATCCTCGGCGAGCTCGGCCTGACCAGTGCCGAGATCAACACCGGCGGCTTCATCGCCGCGCCCCACATCCCCATCGACGACCTGCTGGCCAGCGCCGGCGCCCGCGAGGACTACCTGGGCCGCTACACCCAGGCCGGCATCACGCTGACCGGCCTCAACTGCAACGGCAACCCGCTCAACCCCGACCCGCTCGTCGGCCCGAAGCACGCCGATGACCTGCGGCGCAGCATCGAACTGGCCGCCCTGCTCGGCGTCCGGCGGGTGGTCACCATGTCGGGCCTGCCCGGCAGCGACGCGCGCGCCTCCGTGGCCAACTGGGTGGTGAACCCGTGGGACAGCCAATTTCTCGACGTCCTCGACTATCAGTGGCAAGAGGTGGCCGTGCCGTTCTGGCGCGACATCCAGGCCCGCGCGGCCGACGCCGACGTCAAGGTGTGCATCGAGATGCACCCGCAGAACCTCGTCTTCAACCCGCCCACCCTGCTGCGCCTGATCGAACAGACCAACGCCACCCACGTCGGCGCCGAGATGGACCCGAGCCACCTGTTCTGGCAGGGCATCGACCCCGTGGCCGCCATCAGGCACCTGGGCGACCGGGTGTTCCACGCCGCCGCCAAAGACACCCGCATCAACGACGACAACGTGCGCCTGTTCGGCGTGCTCGACGACCGTTTCACCCGCACCCCCGCCGACCGGAACCCGCTCAGCCTGGGCGGCGACAACACCCTCAACCAGTGGCCCACCCAGCCGTCCTGGCAGTTCGTGGCCGTCGGCCGCGGCCACGGCGACGACTTCTGGGTGCCCTTCCTGCAAGCCCTGCACGAGGTCGACCCCGACATGGCCGTCAACATCGAACACGAGGACACCGAACTCGACCAGATCGAGGGCCTGCGCCTGGCCGCCGAAAACCTCCTCGCCGCCGCCCGGAAAGCCGGCATCTGACCGAGGGACCCGAACCCCTCAACGCGGGCGGGGCGGCTCAGGGCGGGTGAGGGCAGGAAACGCCCGCAGGATCTCCGTTCGGAAGGCTTTGTAGAGGCTGCCATAGGTGCCGGTGGCGGCCCGCATCGCCTCCAGCGCCTGGAGTGCGGCGCGCAGCGGATCCGGGTTACCGGCGGCCCACAGGGCCGGCAGACCCAGAGCCCAGGGATTCAGAGACCGGTCGGCGAGCAACTCACCCGGGTTGCCGGTTCCCTGCGTGAGCACCATCCTCGCGGCGGGGGCGACGGAAGGCTCGTCGGCCAGCCTCGACAGCATCGCGCTGGTGACGGTGAATTCGGCGGGTAGGGGCTCGCCGCGGTCCAGCGCGGCCCACGCGGGTGCCAGCCAGTCGAGGTCCGCGATGCCGCCGGCCGTGAGTGCGCTGCGGGCGGCCCAGATCGCGATCTGCCGCTGGGCAGCATCGCCCGCCTCGACCACGGCGTCGACCAGGTCCCGGTCCTCCAGGGCGAAGCCGCGGACACTGTTGCCGAGCGCGCGCAGACGGTCGCTGGGCAGGCGGCCGCCCCAGCTCCGCAGATCGTCGTTGTGCCTGCGCTCCTTGACGCGGCGCAGACGCTCCTCCTGGACGCGGCTCTCGGCCTCGACCTGTTCCCAGAGGAATGCCGGGGCCGATGTCGAGGCCGCGTACCCGTGCCAATAGGCGGCCGCCTCACTGGTCTGCCGCACGATCACGTCAGGCGGCCGCGGGTCCAGGTCCGTCAGCTTGCCGCCGGCGCCCACCGGCCAGAACGCCAGCAGGTAGCGGTCGGGGCGGTGGTCCGTCTCGGTGTAGTCGCCGTCGGCGGTCTCGTCCGGGCCCCCCGGGTATTGCGCCTCGTCCATGCCGAGAGCGCAGTAGCGCACGCGGAAGGCCGGCAGCACCAGGCCGTCCGGCGCCAGGGACAGCGAGGCCAGGGCGCTGTCAGCCCACGGCACGAGGTCGACGGTGGCGGCTCGCGGGCGAAAGGGTACCTCGACGACCTCCTCCCATGCCGGGCCAGCGGCGGGCGGTTCGCTCTCATGCAGCTCGACCGTGAACCGGACAAATCCGGAGTGCGTTCCGGTCATCAGGAACAGTCCGCCCGGCACGCCGGCCCCGCAGAGCCCGTTCACCTGCCCGGCGAACGCGGCGGTCATGTCCGGCGCCTCGAAGCTCGTCACGTAGGCCTGGCTGTACGCGACCGGAACCAGGCCGTCGAAGAGAACCCGCACCGGCCGATCGTGCCATCAAGTAGTCACCCCGTGCCGGTGAAAGGCTTGACGCCGTCATCAATAGGTCGTGTGGCACTCACGCGGCCGAGTCGTCGAGCGCGGCGCGAGCAGCGTCGAGGAAGGCCAGCCGGGGCGGGTCCAGGCCGTCCCTCAACTCGAGCCCGCTGGGGGCGCCCTCCCAGACCGCGCCGTTCAGCATCAGGAAGTAAGTGCGGGCAGCATCGTGGACGGGTGGCGGGAACAGCAGGCGGATCATGCGCTCGGCCACCCAGAAGCGATTCATCACGTCCTGGGCCAGGGCCGGCCACTCATCTCCGTCCTGCCAGTCGCCGGGCCGCGAGAAGGCGCAGCGTTCTGCTTCGGCGGCCACGCCAACAAAGCGCTCCAGCAAGGCAAGCCGTTCGGCCCGGCGTGCCTCCGTGCGGGCTGTCGCCTGCTTGCCCTCCTCGATGCGGGCCGTCATGCGTTGCGTCGCGCGTTGCACCAGATACGACAGTCCGCCACCGAGAGCCACTCCCCCGAGCGACGTGAGAGCCGTCCATGTCTCCACCGCCATGCGGGCATGATCGCCGACCGTCTTCGTGCCGTCGACCCCAAGTTCGCGCCACGTCCGAGAATCGCCGAGCAGGGAGGGGTTGACGGCTCTATCGGTAAGTCGTAGCTTACCGTTCGTGGCCACTTACCAAGAGCCTGACGGGTGGGAGATTCTGGGGGATCCGAGCCGGCGCGCGATCGTCGAATGTCTGGCTGTGCGGCCGCGTGCCGTGGGTGAGCTCGCGGACGAGCTGCCGATCAGCCGGCCGGCGGTGTCGCAGCATCTGCGCGTGCTCAAGGACGCGGGGCTCGTCGAGGACGAAGCGGCCGGCACCCGGCGGGTCTATCGGCTCAATCCGGCGGGAGTCTCCGCGCTCCGCGACCAGCTCGACATGTTCTGGCGGCGGACCCTGGAGGGTTTTCAAGAGATCGTCGAGGACGAGGGGAAGTCATGACCGAGACAGTTCAGCGAAATGTGGTTGTGCAGGCGCCGCAGGCCAAAGCGTTCGAGGTGTTCACCGGGCGGTTCGGTGACATCAAGCCGCGCGAGCACAACCTGATGAGTTCGCCCATCGTCGAGACGGTGCTCGAGCCCCGGGTCGGCGGCCGCATCTACGACCGTGCCGAGGACGGCAGCGAGTGCGCCTGGGCGCGCGTGCTGGCCTACGACCCGCCGGTTCGGGTGGTCTTCAGCTGGGACATCGGCGTGCAGTGGACCTTGGAGGAGGACCCGCGGAACACCAGCGAGGTCGAGGTCCGCTTCATCGCCGAGGCGCCTGACCGCACCCGGGTCGAGCTCGAACACCGCCACCTCGACCGGCACGGGCCAGGCTGGGAGTCGTTGAACGACTCGCTGGGCAACGACCAGGGATGGCCGCTGTACCTGAGCCGCTTCGCCGCCCTGTTCCCGAGCGAAGCCTGACGGAGACCGAGTACGGGCTGAGGCGGAGGGAGCGGCATGGCGGAGCGCGTCGTTCTGGTCAACGGGTTGCCCGGGTCGGGCAAGACGACTCTGGCGACGGCGCTGGCGGCCGAGCTGGCGGTGCCGCTCATCTCGAAGGACGCGATCAAGGAGGCACTGGCGGCGGCCGTGCCGCAGGTTCCGGCCGCCGCCCTCGGGCGTACGGCGTCCGAGCTCATGTGGACGCTGGCCGCCGCCGTCCCGGGCGGCGTCGTGCTGGAGTCGTGGTGGTTCCGGCCGCGCGACCTGGCATTCGTCCGGGAGGGTCGGGGCCGGACGGGGGCTCGCCAGTTCGTTGAGGTGTGGTGTGACGTCCCGGGCGAGGTCGCGCGGGAGCGGTATGCCCGGCGCGCGCGGCCCGCCTTCTACGAGGACGAGCGGCACTTGGCCGAGTCGTGGGGGCGCTGGGTCGCCGAGGCCGCGCCGCTCGGTCTCAGCCTTGAGGTGCGGGTCCGCACCGACACCGCCGTCGACATCCCCGGACTGGCCCGGGCGGTGACCCGGTTGCACGAGCTGGTGCGCGCGGCAGACGAAGCTCCGGACGAGAGGCCCTCGGCGGCACGGTAGCGCCGGGGGCCTCGTCCTCAGTGGCCGGCGTGTTTCTCGACGTACTGGTTGATCTGGGTCAGGTTGAAGCGGGCGCTCTCCTCGGCTCGCTCCTCCCACGCGAAGACGCACACCGTGGCGATGCCGTCGAAGCCGACCTCGTTCAGCGTCGCGAAGAAGAGGTCCCAGTCGACCTCGCCCTGGCCCATGTCGAGGTGCTGGTGGACGCGGGCCGTGCTGCCGGGCGGGTTGACGATGTAGCGCAGGCCCGACGACGCACGGAAGTCGAACGAGTCGGCTATGTGGAGCTGGGTCAGCAGCGGGCCGGCGTAGCGGATGATCTCGGCCAGGTTGCCGCCCTGGTGGAACGTGTGCGGGCAGCAGTAGAGGAACGAGACCAGCTCGCTGTTGATGCCGCGGATCAGGTTGACCGCTCCGATGCCGTCCTCGAGGAAGTCGTCGGGATGGGGCTCGAGGACCAGGCGTACGCCCTCGCGCTCGAAGATCGGCAGCAGCTCTTCCATCGAGCGCCAGAACTGGGCCTCGCTCTCGGCGGCCAGCGAAGGGCGGCCGTTGAACTCGGAGTTCATGACGTTCACCCCGAGGTCGACGGTGATCTCGATGGCCCGCTTCCAGTAGCGGACCGCCGCCTGCCGCTCGTCCTCGTCCGGGCCGGACCATCGGTAGAGCGGCAGCACCGACGCGACGGACACCTCGGCGGCGGTGAGCTCCTTGCGGAAGGCTGCCACGCCGGCCTTGTCCACGCGTGGGTGCAGGAAGAACGGCAGGAAGTCGTCGCGCGGCGAGAGCTCGATGTGGTGGTAGCCCAGCTCGGCGACCACACGTGGCAACTCGAGCAACGGTGTCCGGCGCAGCATGTACGGGTCGAGAGCGATCTTCACGCGGCTACCTCCATCCCGTACAGCTTCGGGCGCTCCGCCAGAACCACCGGCACTCGTTCCCCGCTCCGCAGGGCGAGCACCCCGGCGTCGGAAACCACGGCGGCGGCGTACCCGTCCCAGGCGCTCGGGCCCACCGGCCGGCCGCCCGACCGCAGCGCGTCGATCCACTCCTGGAACTCCACGTCGTACGCCGCCAGGAACCGTTCGCGCCAGTCGGCCGGCACCGGGTCGGCGGACAGACCGGCCCGCCGCACGTGCACGGGACTCAGGGAACCCAGGGCGGCCGTCCCCTCCTCTCCCACGATCTCGCCGCGGATGTCGTAGCCGTACCGGATGTTGACCGACGTCTCCACGTCGACCAGCACCCCGGAGGAGAGCTCGAACAGCAGCATCAACGGGTCCTGCAGGTCACCGCCGAGACTGCTGCGGCGCGGCGTCAGCACCCGGACCGCCGTGATCTCGTCGTCGAACATCCAGCGGACCATGTCGATCTCGTGCACCGCGGTGTCGGTGATCGCCATTTCCTTCTCGTAGAAGCCGGGCACGCTGGCGTTGCGGTGGGCGCAGTGCATCATGAGCGGCGCCCCGATCTGACCCGTGGCGAGCACCGACTTCAGCGCCCGGTACGACGCGTCGTACCGTCGCATGTAGCCGACCTGCACGAGCCGGCTGCCGTGGGCCGCCTCCGCCTCGAGGATGCGCAGGCACGCCTCCTGCGTGGTGGCCAGCGGCTTCTCGCAGAAGACCGGCTTGCCCGCCGCGATCGCGGCCAGCACGTACTGCTCGTGGGTCGGTCCCCACGAGCAGACCACGACCGCGTCGACGGACGGGTCGGCGATGAGCGCCTCGCCCGACTCGAAGGCGGGCGCGCCGACCCGGGCGCCGACCGAAGCGGCGACGGCTGTGTCCACATCGGCCACGGCCGTCACCCGCACCCCGGCCAGCACCGACGTCATGCGGCGGATGTGGTCCTGCCCGATCATGCCGGTGCCGATGACTCCGACCTGCAGCATTCGCATCACCGCTTCAGCTCGTGGGACAGCTCCGTGAGCTCGTCACCGCCGGCCATCTGCCGGGTCAGCTCGTCCAGGCTGACCTGGCTGCGGTTCTTGTCGAGCGTGGTCGCGCCCAGCTTGAGGATCACGAAGTGGTCGCCGACCAGGTAGGCGTGGTGCGGGTTGTGCGTGATGAAGACGACGCCCAGCCCGGCGTCGCGGGCCGCGGCCACGTACTTGAGCACCACGCCCGACTGCTTGACGCCGAGAGCCGCGGTCGGCTCGTCGAGGATCAGCACCCGCGCGCCGAAATACACCGCCCGGGCGATCGCCACGCACTGGCGCTGGCCGCCGGACAGCGTACCGATGGGCTGGTTGATGTCCTTGACGACGATGCCCATCTTGCGCAGCTCGGCGTCGGCGATCTCCTTCATCTTCTTGATCTTGAGTCCGGCCAGCGGGTACTTGCCCGCGGTCAGCTCGGAGCCGAGGAAGAAGTTGCGCCACACCTCCATCAGCGACACCACGGCCAGGTCTTGATAGACGGTGGCGATGCCGTGGGAGAGCGCCTCGCGCGGCGACGAGAAGGAGACCTCCTTGCCGTCGACCCGCAGGCTGCCGTCGTTGTGCGGGTGCAGGCCCGACATGATCTTGATCAGGGTGGACTTGCCGGCGCCGTTGTCGCCGAGCACGCAGGTCACCTCGCCCGCGTTGACGCGCAGGTTGATGCCGCGCAGGGCACGGATCGCGCCGTACGACTTGCCGACGTCGTCCATCTCGATGAGCGGCTCGCCACGGTTGAGGTCCCGGTCGGCGTGCGAGGCCAGGGTGTCGGTCATCGCCTAACCCACCTTCCTGGTGGTGGACATCTTCTTGACGTAGAGGTTGACCAGCACCGCGAGCAGCAGCATGACGCCGAGGAAGGCCTTGAACCAGTTCGGGTCCCAGCCCGCGTAGATGATGCCCAGGCTGGTCATGCCGAAGATGAACGCGCCGATCGCGACGCCGACCGCGTTGCCGAAGCCGCCGGTGAGCAGCGTGCCGCCCACCACCGCGGCGATGATGTAGAGGAACTCGTTGCCGACGCCGCCGCCGGCCTGCAGCGTGTTGAACCGGAAGAGCTGGTGCATGCCGACGAACCAGCCCAGGAACGACACCGCCATGAAGAGGCCGATTTTCGTACGCACGACAGGCACCCCGACGGCCCGGGCGCTGTCCGGGTTGCCACCCACCGCGAAGATCCAGTTGCCGACGCGGGTGCGTTGCAGGGTCCAGGCCGCGAGCGCGACGAACAGGATCCACCACAGCACCGATGTCCAGACGGTCACCGGGCCGATCTTGAAGCTCGACGCGAAGATCTTGCCGAGGGAGTCGAACCCGTCGATGTTGCTGATGTCGGGCGACGACACCGTGCCGGTGACCAGCTTCGTGACGCCGAGGTTGGCCCCCTGCAACACGAAGAACGTGCCCAGCGTGATCAGGAAGCTCGGGATGCCGGTCCGCATCACCAGGTAGCCGTTGAGGAAGCCGATCAGCAGGCAGAAGACCAGCGACAGCGCCGCGCCGAGCCACAGGTTCACCCCGTAGTACCAGCAGAACATCGAGGCGAACAGGCCGGCCGTGTAGACGATGACGCCGGCCGACAGGTCGAATTCGCCGCCGATCATCAGCAGGCCGACGCCGACCGCGACAATGCCGATCACCGAGGCCTGGTAGAGCACGGTGAAGAACGACTCGGCCGAGCGGAACGACGGCGCGAGGGCCAGGAAGAAGATGAAGATGATGATCGCCGCGACCAGGGCGCCGATCTCGGGCCGGGCCATCAGACGGCTGGCCAGCCCGGCCCGGACACGGCCGGGCGGTTCGGATGAAGGAGCGGGCGCCGGCGCCGCCTCGACTGTCTGACTCATGACGACACCCCCGTCAGCGTGTGTTGTTCTTGGTGAACGGAATGATCTTGTCGATGTTCTCGCTGTCGACGAAGGAGGGGCCGGTCAGCACGGCCTTGCCACCGCCGATGTCGTTGCCGTTCTTCAGGTTCAGGTAGAGCGAGGTGACGGCCATGTAGCCCTGGACGTACGGCTGCTGGTCGATCGAGAACAGGATGTTGCCGTTCTTGATCTCCGTCGCGGCCTGCTCGTTGAGGTCGAAGGTGACCAGCTTGGCCTCGCTGCCGGCCTGCTCCTTGGCCTTGATCGCGTCGAGCGCCTGCGGGGCGCCGAGCGTGACGATGGCGTCGATCGACTTGTCCTGCGCCAGCTTGGCCTGCAGGGTCGAGGTCACGGCGGCGTCGTCGGCCCCGTTGACCTGGATGTTCTCGGTGCCGGCGACGGCCGACTTCACGCCCGCGCACCGCGCCTCGAGCGCCACCGAACCGGTCTGCTGGATCACGCAGAGCGGGTGCTTGGCGCCCTGCTGGGCAAGCCGCTGACCGGCGGTCGTGCCGGCGAGGGTCTCGTCCGAGCCGAAGTACATCAGCGCGCCCAGCTTCTGGTACTGGTCGAGGCCGGAGTTGAAGCCGACCACGGGGATGCCCGCGTCGGTCGCCGCCTTGACCGAGCCGGCCAGCGCGTCCGGGGTGACCAGCGTGGTGGCGATGCCGTTCACCTTGGAGTCGACCGCGTTCTGGATCAGCACGGCCTGCTTGGGCGCCTCGGGGTCGTTCGAGTACTTGAGGGTGACGCCCGTGTCCTTCGCGGCCTGGTTCGCGCCGTTCTTGACCTTGTCCCAGAACGTGTCGCCGGGCGTCTCGTGCGTGATGAAGGCGATCGTGTAGCCCGAGCTTCCGGCCGCGTTGCCGCCGCCGGCGTCGGTATCTTCCTCTTTCGCGCGGCCGCCACCGCTGCATGCCGTGGCGGCGACCAGCACCGCCGCCGAGGCGGCGAGTATCCGGAAGGTGCGTGTCCGAACGGTCATATCTTCTCTCCTGTGGCTGGACGGGGATCGGCGGCGGCCCGGGAGTGGAGGCCGACGGAGTTCAGGTAGGTGCGGGTGCGCTGCGCGATCGGCAGCGGCACGTCGAAGTCGACCGGGTACATGTCCTGCTCGACGACGACGAACAGCTCCGCGTCGAGTTCGCTCAGCGCGCCGAGGACGGCGGGGATGTCGGGCTCGCCGGCCGGGGGTTCGACGCTCGCGCCCTGAGCCACGGCCCGGCCGAACGCCAGGTCCTCCTTGACCGCGCGCTCGGCGATCACGGGGTCCATCTGCTTGATGTGCACGTAGCCGATGCGGTCGGGGTAGGCCCGGATGATGCCCGGCACGTCGGCCTTGCGGTAGGCCAGGTGGCCGGTGTCGAGGCAGAGCGAGACGTACCGGGGATCGGTGTCCTGCAGGAAGCGCTCGGTCTGCGTCTGCGTCTCGACCTGGTAGTCCGCGTGCGGGTGGAAGCGCATGTGGACGCCGTACTCCTCGAGGAGCACGCGGCCGAGCGTGTTGCTGTTGCCGACGAGCGCGCGCCACGCGTCCGGTTCGAGCTCGGCCGGCTCCAGGTAGGCGTTGGTCACGTCGTCGCGGTAGCCCGGCACGGGCACGAACACGACGTTCTTCCCGCCGACCGCGGCCGTCAGCTCGGCGACCTTCCGCGTCTCGGCGAGCACCGTGCCGAAGTCCTTGTGCGGCCCGCCCGCGCCGGCCACCGTGCCTCCGGCCACGGACAGGCCGCGGGCGGCCAGCTCGTCGTTCAGCTGGGCCGGGTCGGTGGGCAGATAGCCGTACGGCCCGAGCTCGAGCCAGGAGTAGCCGGAGGCGACCATCTCGTCGAGGAAACGGTTCCAAGGCGTCTGCTTGGGGTCGTCGGCGAACCAGACGCCCCACGAGTCGGGGCAGCTGCCCAGTTGCAGGTGACGAATCTCCATGAACAGGGGCTCCTAGCTCGCCGTGGGGAATTGCAGGGACGCGTCGTACGCGTGGGAGATGTGCGGCCATCGGGAGGTGACGACCTTGGCGCGGGTGTAGAACGAGACGCCCTCGGGCCCGTGCACGTGCTTGTCGCCGAACAGCGAGTCCTTCCAGCCGCCGAAGGAGTAGTAGGCCATCGGCACCGGGACGGGCACGTTGATGCCGATCATCCCGACCTTGACGCCCCGCTGGAACCGCCGCGCCGCCTCGCCGCTGCTGGTGAAGATCGCGGTCCCGTTCCCGTACGGGTTGCTGTTGATCAGCTCGATGGCCGCGTCCACGGTGTCGGTCCGCACGACCGAGAGCACCGGACCGAAGATCTCCTCCCGGTAGACCTCCATCGACGGTTCCACCTGGTCGATGACGGTCGGCCCGACGAAGAAGCCGTCCTCGAACCCGGGCACGGTCAGCCCGCGGCCGTCGACGGTGACCTTCGCCCCCTCCCGTTCGCCGCTGTCGATCAGGCCCTCGATGCGCTGCTTGGCCGCCGCCGTGACGACCGGTCCCATCTCGCTGGCCGCGTCCCGGCCGCTGCCGACCACCACCTCGCCCGCCTTGCGGTTGACCAGGTCGACCAGCGCGTCGCCGGCGCCCCCGACGGTCACCGCGGCCGAGATCGCCATGCACCGCTCCCCCGCCGACCCGAACGCCGCCGCGGTCAGGTGACCCGCCGCGAACTCGAGGTCGGCGTCGGGCAGGACGATCGCGTGGTTCTTGGCGCCGCCCAGGGCCTGCACCCGTTTGCCGTGCGCGTTGCCCTGCTCGTGGATGTAGCGGGCGATCGGCGTGGAGCCCACGAAGGACACCGCGGCCACGTCCGGGTGGTGCAACAACGCGTCGACGGCGGTCTTGTCGCCGTGCACGACGTTGAACACGCCGTCCGGCAGTCCGGCCTCCTGGAGCAGCCCGGCCACGTAGTTCGACGCCGACGGGTCGCGCTCGCTCGGCTTGAGCACGAACGTGTTGCCGCAGGCGATGGCCACCGGGTACATCCACATCGGCACCATGGCCGGGAAGTTGAACGGCGTGATGCCCACGCACACCCCGAGCGGCTCGCGGAAGCTGAACACGTCCACGCCGGTCGACGCCTGGTCGCTGTACTCGCCCTTGAGCAGTTGCGGGATGCCGCAGGCGAACTCGATCACTTCGAGGCCACGTTGCACCTCTCCCGCCGCGTCGGAGAGCACCTTGCCGTGCTCGTCCGAGATGATCTCGGCGATCTCCGTGACCCGGGCGTTGACCAGCTCGCGGAAATTGAACATGACCTTCGTGCGCTTGCTCAGCGAGGCCTGGCCCCAGCTCTCGAACGCCGCACGGGCCGCGGCCACGGCGGCGTCCACGTCGGCCGAGCCGGCGAGCACGACGTCGTGCTGCTGCCGGCCGGTGGCCGGGTTGAAGACGGGACCGGTCCGGTTGCCGGAGCCGGCGGTGAACTCGCCGCCGATCCAGTGCTCGATGGTTGCCATGACAGTCCTTACAGATAGGGGCGTTGGAGACGCTTGGCGGCCTCGTACACCGTGTGCGCCTCCTGAGTCGAGGACAGAGCGGAGACCTGCGGCACCGGCACGTCCCACCACGATTCGGAGGACGGCACCGGGGCCAGGGGGTCGGTCTCGATGTGCACGACGGTGAGGCGGTCGGCCTCCCGCGCGCGTTTCAGGCCGTCGGCCAGGTCGGCGATCGTCCGGCAGCGGATGACGTTCGCGCCGAGGCTCTCGGCGTTGGCGGCCAGGTCGACGGGCAGGTGGGCGCCGTCGTAGTCACCGTTGGCGCTGCGGTAGCGGTAGCTGGTGCCGAAACGCTGCGAGCCCAGCGACTCCGAGAGCGCGCCGATCGAGGCGAACCCGTGGTTCTGGATCAGGACGACGACGAGCTTGATGCCCTCGGCCACGGCGGTGACGATCTCCTGCGCCATCATCAGGTACGAGCCGTCGCCGACCATCGCGAAGACCTCGCGGCTCGGGTCGGCCAGCTTGATGCCGAGCGCGCCGGCGATCTCGAAGCCCATGCACGAGAAGCCGTACTCAACGTGATACTGCTTCGGGTCCCGCGCCCGCCACAGCATCTGCAGGTCGCCCGGCAGGCTTCCGGCCGCCTGCACGACGACGTCGCGCGCTCCGCACGCCTCGTTCACGGCCCCGATCACCTCGGTCTGGGCGGGCAGGGGTCCATGTCCCAGGTGGTACGCGTGGTCGACGGTGGCCTGCCACGTCACGACATCAGCCTCGAAGTCCGTCTCGAAGCGCCGGCCGTCGAGCGCCGCGAGCAGCGCCGACAGGCCGGACCGGGCGTCGGCCACGATCGGGTACGCCGACTCCTTGGCGGCGTCGAACGCGGCCACGTTGATGTTGACGAACGCGACGTCCGGGTTCTGGAACGCCGTACGCGAAGCAGTGGTGAAGTCGCTGTAGCGCGTGCCGACGCCGATGATCACGTCGGCGTCGCGGGCCAGGCGGTTGGCCACCGGGGTGCCGGTCGAGCCGACGCCGCCCACCGAGTTCGGGTGGTCCCAGCTCAGGGCGCCCTTGCCGGCCTGGGTGTCGGCCACCGGGATGCCGGTCTCGCGGGCGAACTGGTCGAGCTCGCCCGCGGCCTCGGAGTAGACGGCGCCGCCGCCCGCGATGAGCAACGGTCGGCGGGCGTTCCTGAGCACGGCCGCCGCGCGCGCGACGAAGGCCGGCTCGGCCAACGGGCGCGCCACGTGCCAGACGCGCTTGTCGAACAGGGCGTCCGGGAAGTCGTACGCCTCGGCCTGAAGATCCTGCGGCAGGCAGACGGTGACCGCACCGGTCTCGGCCGGGTCGGTCAGCACCCGCATCGCGCCCAGCAGGGCCGACGGCAGCTGCTCGGGACGCCACACGCGGTCGAAGAAGCGGGACAGCGGACGGAACGCGTCGTTGACCGACACGTCGTAGCCGCCCGGATCCTCCAGCTCCTGCAGCACGGGCGAGGCGGCGCGGGTGGCGAAGATGTCGGACGGCAGCAGCAGCACGGGTAGCCGGTTGACCGTCGCCAGTGCGGCGCCGGTCAGCATGTTCGTCGAGCCGGGCCCGATCGAGGCCGTGCACGCGTAGGTCGACAGGCGGTTGCTCATCCGCGCGAAACCGGCCGCGGTGTGCACCATCGCCTGCTCGTTGCGGGCCAGCCGGTACGGCAGGTCGGCCTCGCCGGTGCGCTGGGCCTGCAACAGGGCCTGACCGAGGCCGGCCACGTTGCCGTGCCCGAAGATGCCCAGGCAGCCCGCGACCGCCCGGCGCTCGACGCCGTCCCGCTCGGTCCACTGGTTGGCCAGGAACCGCACCACGGCCTGACCGACGGTGAGTCTCACGAACGCGTCCTCTCGTTGCGGGAAGTCAGCGGCAGTCGCGGGTCCACGGGCACGCCGTTCCAGGAGCCCCGCACCCAGCCGTGCGCCGGGTCATCCCGTACGAGCCATTCGCGCTCGCCGGGACCGGCCATCACGTTGAGGTAGTAGAGGTCGTAGCCGGGCGCGGCCATCGACGGACCGTGCCAGCCGTACGGGATGAGCACGACATCGCCCGTACGCACCTCGGCGCACACCTCGATCGGGCGGTCGGCGTGCCCGTACACCCGTTGGTAGGCGCTGCCCGCGGTGCCCGACGGCGCGGCGGCGACCTCGAAGTAGTAGATCTCCTCCAGTGCGGACTCGCCCTCGCCCTGCTCGTCGTGCTTGTGCGGCGGGTAGGACGACCAGTTGCCGCCCGGCGTCAGCACCTCGCAGGCGATCAGCCGGTCGGCCTCGAACCGCTCCGGCGTGCAGAAGTTGTTGACCTGCCGGCTGGCCTGCCCGGCCCCGCGCAGCTCGACCGCGACGTCCTCGGCCGCGCCGTAGCGGAACGGCAACCGCCGGGTCGCGCGCGCGGCGGGCAGCGCGAACCGCCCGCCGTTGGGCGCCCGCACGGTGACGGTGGAGTCGCGCGGCAGATAGGCGAAGTCGGTCACCCGGGTGAAGACCGAGCGCCGTCCGGTGAGCGTCATCCGCTCGTCGTCGCAGGTCACGTCGCAGCCGCCGGAGAGCGGCAGCACCAGCATCTCGTCGTCGCCGGTCATGAACTTCGCGCGCGAGCCCACCGCCAGGTCGAGGATGCGCAGCCCGCTGTAGCTCCAGCCGGCGTTCTCGGGCGTCACCACCACGTCGAACGGCCTCTCGGCGGTGCTGCCGTGCGGCATGACCGGGTTGACTCGGGTGCTCACAGCAGGCTCACCGCCCGGTCGACCGCGTCGGTCACGGAGCCGCTCGCCGGATAGAGCAGGGAACGGCCGATCACCAGCCCCTGCACGGTCGGCAGGTCAAGAGCCTTGCGCCATTCCGCGTACGCGGCCTCGCCCTCCCCGCCGAGGATGAGCGCCGGCAGCGTCGTCGACGCCATGACCTTGTCCATCTCGCGGACGACCGGCACCTTGAGCCACGTGTAGGCCGAGGTCGTGCCCAGCCCGGCCGCGACCGTCATCGCGCGGATCATCGCCTCGGCCGTCAGCTCGTTGCGGACCCGGCCGTCGACGCGGTGCGAGATGAACGGCTCGACCATCGCCATCCGCCGCCGGGCGGCCAGTTCGCTGACCGCCGCGCCGCACGACTGGAGCGTGGCCACGGTGCCGGCGTCGTCCGGGTCGATGCGCAGCAACATCTTGCCGCCCTCGAAACCGGCCGTGGCGATGCTCTCGGCGTCGTACGCGGTGAACCTGTCGTCGATCTCGAACGACGTGCCGGCCAGCCCGCCCCGGTTCATCGAGCCGATCACGACCTTCTCGTCCAGGGCGCCCAGCAGCAGCAGGTCTTCCAGGATGTCGGGGGTGCCGAGGACGCCGTTGACGCCCGGACGGGCCAGCGCCGTGCGGATGCGGTCGAGCAGATCGACCCGGTTCGCCATGGCCAGGGGATCGTCGCCGGCGCGCAGGGCGCCGCGGGCCGGGTGGTCGGCAGCGATGATCATCAGCTTGCCGTGCGGCCCGAACAGGCTCGTCGGCGGGCGCCGGGCCGACGCGGCGGCGGCGATGGCGGCCGGGCGGCGGGTGCGGATGTCGAGGAGGTCGTCGAGGTCAGGCATGCTTGGCCTCCCCTAGCAGGTCGCGGACTTCGGTCTCGGTCGGCATGGCGTCGGCGCACGACAGTCGCGAGGCGACGATGGCTCCGGCGGCGTTGGCGAAGCGCATCGTCGTCTCGAGCTCCCAGCCGGCGAGCAGGCCGTGGCAGAGGGCTCCGCCGAAGGCGTCCCCCGCTCCCAGTCCGTTGACGACCTCGACGGGAACCGGCGGGACCTCCACCTGGGTGGTGATGTCGGAGGCCAGGACGCCGGCCGGGCCCTGCTTGATCACCGCCAACTCGATGCCGGCGTCGTGCAGCGCCGCGGCTGCCTCTTTCGGACGGCGCTGATCGACCGCCGTGTTCGCCTCGTCCAGGTTGCCCACGGCGACCGTCGCGTACGGCAGCGCGTGGGCGTACCAGTAGCGGGCCTCCTCGCGGGACTGCCAGAACATCGGGCGGTAATCGAGATCGAAGACGGTGATGCCGGACTTCTTGCGATGCCGGAGCGCGTTCAGGGTGGCCGTGCGCGACGGCTCCTGCGACAGGCCGGTGCCGGTGACCCAGAAGATGCCGGCGTCGTGGATCGCGTCGTAGTCCAGTTCCGACGGGTGGATCTCGAGGTCGGGCGCCTTGGGGAACCGGTAGAAGTAGAGCGGGAAGTCGTCCGGCGGGAAGATCTCGCAGAACGTCACCGGCGTCGGCAGGCTGTCGACCGCAGTGACGTAGCGGTCGTCGACCCCGAAGCCGCGCAGCGCGTCGTGCAGGAACTCGCCGAACGGGTCGTCCCCGGTCCTCGTGATCACCGCGGACCGCCGGCCGTAGCGCGCCGCGGCCACGGCGACGTTGGTGGCGCTGCCGCCGAGGAACTTGGCAAAGGTGCGAACCTCCCGCAACGAGGCGCCGATCTGTTGCGGGTACAGGTCGACGCCTATGCGTCCCATTGTCAATACCTCGTCGGCGGGCATGCGTCAGCCTCCGGACCGTGTCTCGTTGGCGCGATGGGGGCACGCTGCCGCGCACCCGATGCCGTGCTCGTTACGGCGCAGTGAAAAGAGGGTGATAGCCGCCGGTAGTCACTGGGCGACTCTAGGTTTGCTGCCTTCGATGTAATAACTTGGAGCCGCGTACGTCAATACTTTGTCATGACAAACTCCAGGAGCGAGGATTCGCGGTGGCGTCCGAACTGCAGGGTCGCGTCCGTCCGCTCGAGGTGGACAGGACCAGTCCCGTACCTCTGTACTTCCAGGTCGCGACGCGGCTGCAAGAGTTGATCGAGAAGGGTGAGATCGGCGTCGGCGCCCGCATCGAGAACGAGGTCGACCTGGCCGAACGTCTCGGCGTCTCGCGCCCGACCACCCGCCGCGCCATCCAGTACCTGGTCGAGCGGGGCATGCTGATCCGCAAGCGCGGCGTCGGCACCCAGGTGGTCCACCCCAAGGTCCGCCGCCCGGTCGAGCTCTCCAGCCTCTACGACGACCTGGTGGCCGGCGACCGGGCGCCCCGCACCGAGGTGCTGCGCCTCGAGGTGCTGCCCGCCCCCGACACGATCGCCAACGCGCTCGAGATCGCCCCCGGCACCGACGTCACCTGGATCGAACGCCTGCGCTACGCCGGCGGCGAGCCCCTGGCCCTGATGCACAACGCCATCCCGCTCGACGTCCTGCCGCTCACCCGCGACGACCTGGCCGCCCACGGCCTCTACGAGCTGCTGCGCCGCAACGGCCTGACCCCTCGCATAGCCACCCAGGTGATCGGCGCCCGCTCAGCCACCCCCGCCGAGGCCCGGACTTTGGACGAGAAGCGCGGCGCCTCCCTGCTGACGATGACCCGCACCGCCTGGGACGCCGGCGGCCGCGCCCTCGAGTACGGAAGCCACGTCTACCGGGCCAGCCGCTACAGCTTCGAACTCAACCTGAGCGCGGGCTGACGCCGAGGTCATTGAGGGGTGAACGAGCCACGCCGGGACGTGGTGACGGGCGGACGGGTGGAGTCGCCTCCTGTGAGAGAACGGGCGGCCCGGTGTTGCTTGTGGAGGAATCGATCGGGACCATCGGCGGCGCGATTCGGGTCAAACAGTCCCCATAGGAAGGTTTCGACTTCACGTGCAGTCTTTCCCCTCCATGACCGGCAGCCCGCCCGGCGAGGCCGCCACCGCCGACCTCAGTGGGCGTTGCGTCGGCAACTCGTACGTCCTGGTCTGCCCGGTCGGGCACGGCGCCACCGGCACGGTGTGGCGCGGCATCGATCGGAGCACCGGCGCCGACGTGGCGATCAAGCTGTTGCACGAAGGGCTGCTGCGCCAGCCGAAGCTGGTCATCCGCTTCGTGCAGGAGCGGACGATCCTGATGATGATGCGGCACGAGAACATCGTCGGCGTGCGGGACCTGTTCAGCGCCGGCGGCTCGCTCGCGCTGGTCATGGACTACGTCGCCGGTGGCAGCCTGCGCACCCATCTGCGCGCCGAGGGCACCCTCGCGCCGGCCGACGCCGCCGACCTGCTGGCTCAGGTGGCCGCCGCGCTGGCCCAGGCGCACGAGCTCGGCGTCGTCCACCGGGATGTCAAGCCCGACAACATCCTGCTGCAGCAGAACGACGGCCGCCTCGAGGTGCGCCTCACCGACTTCGGCATCGCCCGCGTGCTCGACACGGCCGGCCTCACCACCCCGCAAGCCATCGTCGGCACTCCGCACTACATGGCCCCGGAGGCGATCCAGGGCGAGGCCGTGCCCGCGTCCGACGTGTATTCGGCCGGCATCGTCCTCTTCGAACTGCTGACCGGCGCTCCCCCGTACGCCGGGGAGCCGCTCGCCGTCCTGCGGGGTCACCTCGACGAGACCCCGCAACGCCCGGACGGCGTGCCGGAGCCCGTCTGGGACCTGATCGCCTGGTGTCTGGCCAAGGACCCGGAGCAGCGCCCCACCACCGCCGAGCTGGGCGCCGAGCTGCGGGAGCTGGCCCGCGCGACCGCCGGGGTTCCGGCCCTGCCCGCCCCCGGTGACGCCACCGTGGTCACCGGCGGCACCGCGCAGTTCGGCCTCCGGGCGGTGCCCCATCCGTCCGTACGCCCGGTCTCGTCCCGCAAGCGCCCGCGCAACGGGCCGAGGTCGTGGATGTGGCGGCGCCCGTGGGCGATGGCGGCCCTGCTCGCCGGCACCGTGGCGCTCTCCGGGGTGGGTGGCTTCAACGCGTGGCAGCTGCTCGACTCGGGCGACTCCCCGGCCGCCGCCGCGCCGCAGACGTCGGCGTTGCCGAGCGGTGGGAGCACAGCCGGCGTCGGTCCCCGGTCCGGCGTCTCGGCGCCGGCGCTGACGGCCGCGCCGCCGAGTGTGCCGGGAGGACTCTCGCTTCCTGCGGCCGGACCGCCTGGCTTGCCGGGTGGGCCGGTCGACCCGGGAACGGGTGAGGGCGTGGGCGTGGGTGCGGGCGTGGGCCGTCCGGCCGGGCCGACGGCCGGCGCCGGTGTCTCCGCCGGGCCGGTCGGTGTGGGTGCGTCGGTCGGGCCGGGCAGTGGCCGGGTCGAGGCCAAGTTCGGGCCGTGGCGCTGCGGCGACCAGTACGAATGGGATCTCGGCCATCCCGTGCTGGCGCGCCCGTGCCATGCGGTGGGCGGGGCTGTCCGGGTTGTCGGCCAGATGGAGGCCATGCCGGGGCTTCAGCTCGACATCTCGCTGACGCTGCGGGACGCCGCCGGGGACGATGTGGTCGCCGGCCCGTACACCTGCAAGGGTCTGATGTTCACGGACTTCGCGCTCAAGCACAGCTGCGGCCCGGTCGACTTCCGGCCGCCGCGCGGGCGTGAGCTGGTGCTGGTGCAGACGTGGGAGTACACGCAACGACCGCTGATCCCGGGCGGCAAGGCCCGCGGACCCGTGTTCCAGTGGTGAGGGGGCGCGACCGGACGGTGGCCGCGCCCCCTGCTCCCGCGCCCGGGAGCTAGACGGCGCGCCACATCCGGAAGAAGGGCGTGCCGTCGGGAAGCAGCATCTCGAACGGGTCCATGTCGGCGTAACCGCTACGACGGTAGAGGCGCACGTTGTTCTCGTTCGTCGCTTCCAGGTACGCCGGCACCCCGGCCGCCTCGAGCTCGCTGTGCACCGTGCGCATCAGCTCGCCGCCGAGACCGTGGTGCTGGTGGTCGGGGTGGACGGCCAGGAACGCCAGGTGCCAGTGCGCCTCGTGCGGGTGGTGCTTCTCGAAGAGCTGGTCGAGCGCGATGAACCGGTCGATGTAGCCGCCCGCCAGGGCACGCAGCCTCTCGTCGTACGCCTCGGGGTCCGGCGATTCCTTCGTGTAGTCGAACCACACACCGGTCGCGGCCAGGCCGCTGCCGTCGGGCAGGTCGACGACGTCGACCCGGCCGTACTTCTGGGCGTGCTCGGTGAGCAGCGTGAAGAAGTCGGCCATCACCTTCAGGCGGTCCTCGACCGGCGGAACGAGGTAGGCGTTCGCGTCCAGGTGGAAGAACGAGTGGCTGATCAGGTGCCCGACGGCAGGGATCTCCTCGTCACGGGCGGGGCGGATCGGAGGGAAGGTCACTGGTGGCCCTTCTGGTCGTCGGTGGAGGAGAGCGCGGCGGTGAAGCCACCGGTGCCGGCGGCGGTGGAGCTGCGGGCGCCCAGGCCGATGCCGGCGTAGACCTGCGGGCGGCTGCCGCGCAGGATGAGGGCCCAGGCGATGCCGGCGAGCAGCAGGACGGCGAAGGCGAGCGGCACGACCCAGGTCGGCTTGCTGCCGGGTTCGACGCCGAACAGCGTGGCGATGTTGCTCAGCGCCAGGTACGACATGATCACCAGCAGGATGGAGCCGAGCACGGGAGCGCCGAGGCGGTGCCAGAAGTCCTCGCCCTCGGGGTTCCGCACGAAGTAGCCGATGACCGCGAACGAGGTCAGGGTGATCAGCAGCAGAACCCCGATGCCGCCACCGCTGCCGCCCCAGAAGAACAGGTTGACCAGCGGGTCCCAGCCGGCGACGGCGTAGACGACGATGACGAGCAGGCCCAGGGCGCTCTGCACGAGCGAGCCGTTCTTGGGCGCGCCGGTGCCGGGCACGGTGCGGCCGAACGCGCGGGGCAGCACACCTTCGCGGCCCAGCGAGAACATGTACCGGGCGATGATGTTGTGGAACGAGATCATCGCGGCGATCAGCGAGGTCAGGAACAGCGCGTAGCCGAGGTCGACCGCCCGTCCGCCGAGCTGGTCGGAGGCGACGTTGAAGAACAGGTCGGGACCCTCGGCGCCGGCCCGGCCGACGACGTCGTCCCCGGCCGCCGAGATCATCGACCAGGCCGCGAAGCCGTAGAGCACGGCGATGAGGGCGATGGCGATGTAGGTGGCCCGCGGCACCGTGCGGCGCGGGTCGCGGGACTCCTCGCTGAACACCACGGACTGTTCGAAGCCGACGAAGCCGGTGATCGCCATGGCCAGCAGGGCGCCCGAGCCGGCGCCGACCAGGCTGCCCGCGTCGATCGGGGCGGACGACGGCGTGAAGCTCGGTGAGAACAGGTCGGCGAAGCTGAACGCGACGACGACGACGATCTCGGCCACCAGCAGGGTGGCCAGCACCTTGCCGTTGACGGCCACGTCACGTACGCCCAGGATCGCGGTCAGCGCCCAGACCACCAGGGCCAGGACCCACCACTGGATGTCCAGCCCGAACCACTTGTCGAACAGCGGCGACGCGATGGCGCCGAAGCCGCCGTAGGCCGCGATCTGGAACATGTTGTAGGCCAGCAGCGCCACCCACGACGCGCCGACGCCCAGCGGGCGGCCGATTCCCCGCGAGATGTACGCGTAGAAGGCGCCCGCGTTGGCGATGTGCCGGGCCATGGCCACGTACCCGACGGCGAAGATCGCGAGGACGACGGCCACCGCCACGAACGCGATCGAGATGCTGGTCAGGCCCGTGACGGCGATGCCGGTGGGCACGACACCGGCCACCACGGTGAGCGGGGCGGCGGCGGACATGACGAAGAAGACCACCGCGGCGACGCCGAGCCGGTCCTTGGCGAGCGCTGTCGACAGCTGACTCTGCGGGGGTTTTGTTGCGGTCGAAGACACACCGATCTCCAGATAGGGGGTTGAGAAGGGGGTTAGGGGTGGTGAGGGTGCTCAGGCGCGCCGGGCCATCACGGCGTCGCCCACCGCGGCCTCGGCCTGGCTGATCAGCTCGAGCAGCATGGCCGGGAGCCGGCGCTTGAGCTGGTCGAAGAGCTGGCCTCGGCCGCGGGCGTCGAGGGTGAGAAAGACGTGCTGGTCGAGGCCGGTGGCGAGAATCAGACCGGCCAGGACCAGGTCGGGGATGTCGAGCAGCTCACCGCGGCCGACGAACGTGCGGATCCGGGTGGCGGGCCACCCGGCGATCATCGAGTCGGACGGCACGAACGAGACCTTGGATCCGAACAGGCCGCGCTTCTCCTGCCGCTGCACCAGGGCGGAGCGGGCCAGACGGCGTTCGACCAGGTCGGTCGCCACGCCGGTGGCCAGGAACGAGATCCAGTCGCGGACGGCGCGATGATGCCCCTCGCGCAGCAGCTGGTCGAGGACTGCGGTGGCGGCGGGGTCGCCGGTAGGTCGGTCGTCGATGATCTGGATCTTGCCGTCCACGACGTCGACGCGGCGCCAGAGCACCAGTTCGCCGATGAGGGCGGACGCCATGCCCAGCCCCAGCGTCGCCGGGGAGAGCAGGCACTTGCCCTTGACGGAGTCATGGGCGGTGAGAAACAGGTCATCGGCGAGGGGTAGCTGTGCCGATGCGGTCACGGCACCTCTCCTCTCCACTTCGGTATGGGGTTACCTCGGCTCTCCCCGCCCGGCGATTACCGAAAGTGATGCTCGCTGCATCTAGCCAACGTTACGGTGCGCGTCCCCCAGAACGACATCGGGTAGCATGCCAGCGTGGTCAACTGAGCGCAATGTCCTCATCAGACAAAGTTTTAGTCCGATGTGGCGACATCATCGATGCATCCTGCAGCATCGCTCTGACCAGGAGTTTCAGGAAGATTTCGAAAGGCTCGTAAAGCAGTGTTAACGTTTTAATGCACGTCTATCTATGCATTTGGCGTACCTCGATTGAGGGCTGCCGATGACCCTCAGCGGCTATGACACAGAGTGCCTACCCGGTCGCCTATATACGCTGAGTAGTTGCACTGGGCAGCGACCGGGCGAGCAGCGGGAAACGGGCCGCCCGCGGCTCCGTCGCCGGTAAAGTCCCAGGTAGGCGACGGACTGCTCAGCAACCTCCCAGGGTAAGCGGAGAGGATTGATCGGTTGCCGCCCCGCTTATCGCCCGGAGGTTCCTTACCCATGCTTGAGGTCACCGCGCTCGGCTGGACGCTGACCATCGGGGTCATCGTCGCCCTGCTCGCCCTCGATCTGGCCGTCGGTGTGTTCCGTCCGCACGCCGTCGGCTTCCGCGAAGCGGCTGTCTGGTCTGTCTTCTACATCGCCGTCGCGGTTGCGTTCGGTGTGGTCTTCGGCCAGGTGGCCGGCTGGGACTTCGGCGCTCAGTACTTCGCCGGCTACATCGTCGAGAAGAGCCTGTCGGTCGACAACCTCTTCGTCTTCGTGATCATCATGAGCACGTTCGCGGTGCCCGAGAAGTACCAGCAGGAGGTGCTGACCTTCGGCATCATCATCGCGCTGGTCATGCGGGTCATCTTCATCGCCCTCGGCGCGACGCTGCTCAACCTGTTCTCGTTCATGTTCCTGATCTTCGGCCTGCTGCTGATCCTCACGGCGATCCAGCTGTTCCGGCACCGCGACGAGGACCCCGACGTCGAGGACAACGCGCTCGTCAAGGCGACCAAGCGCTTCCTGCCGGTGACCGACGACTACATCGGCGGCAAGATGATCACGCGGGTCGACGGCCGTCGCGTGGTCACCCCGATGTTCGTGGTGCTGATCGCCATCGGCAGCTCCGACCTGCTGTTCGCGCTCGACTCGATCCCGGCCGTCTTCGGCGTCACCGACGAGGCGTTCATCGTGTTCGCGGCCAACGCGTTCGCGCTGCTCGGCCTGCGCGCCCTGTTCTTCCTCGTCAAGGGCCTGCTCGACCGCCTGGTCTACCTGTCCGCGGGCCTGTCGGTCATCCTGGCCTTCATCGGCGTCAAGCTGATCCTGCACTGGCTGCACGTCGACATCAACACGTCGGTGCCCGAGATCCCCACGCCGCTCTCGCTGGTGGTCATCGTCGGCGTCCTGGCCGTCACCACGGTGGCCAGCCTCATGAAGTCCAAGAGGGACCCGGACACCAAGGCCCACGCCGGCAGCCTGCGGGCCCGCTCGGACGACCGTCAGAAACGCTGAGCGGACACGAAGAAGCCGGCCGGGGAACTCCCGGCCGGCTTGTCTGTCACTGTGGGCGTCAGCCCAGGAATCCGCCCATCCCGGCGGTCTGGCGGCTGCTGCTCTGCAGGCGCGCGGTGTCCTGGCGGTAGAGGATCTCGCGGATGAGCTCGGTCTCCTCGCTGCTGTGCCGCGCCAGGAGCTGGTCGAGTTCGGCGCGCTCGGACGTGGTGCGGAACGACGCGAGCTCGTCGGCGAGCCGGCGGTGGGCGACGCGCATGGTGCGGCGGTTCGCCAGCGCCGTGCGGACGTCGCGAAGCTTGGTCGTGAACTGCATGGCCGTCTCCTTAACGGATAGTGATGGCGATAGGCCTCGTCGCCTTCCTTTACAACACTCCACGAGGCGCGCTTCATCCCCAAATCACGCAGGTAAACAGCGAGATACGGAAGTGACGGCGACCACCGCATCCCTGTTGCCGAGGTCACCCTCCGTGGCGAAGTGGCTGGTCAGGCACTCTTGGTGACTTCGGACACCACAGTGGCCATCCGAGACGAAAGTTGCGTCCGCGACCGCACCCCGAGCTTGCGGTAGATCCGGGTCAGGGTGGCCTCCACCGTCTTCACGCTCAGGTAGAGCCGCACGGCGATCTCGCGGTTGCTGGCGCCGTCGCGCACCAGAGCCGCGATCCGCAGCTCGGTCGAGGTCAGACCCAGGTCGACCGGCGTCGTGCCGGCGGCCGACGCGCCGGCCAGGGCACGCTCGGTCTGCTCGGCCCACGGCTTGGCGTCGGCCGCCAGGAAGATCGCGAGCGCGGCCCCGATGGCGAGCCGGGCGGCCGCGTACCGGCGGCGGCGACGCTCGGCGCTGCCCTGCACCAGCAGCGCGTGGGCCTGCTCGATCGGTTGCTGCAACTGCTCGAAGTGCTGCGCCGCGGACGCCGAGAGCCGCACGGCCGAGTCGGCGTGCCCGCTCTCGGAGAGCACCACCGCCGCCGCCCGGTCGAGATAGCCGACCAGCCCCGGGTTGTCACCCAGCCGTCCGGCGGCCGTGCGCGCGGCGGCCAGGATGGCGGCGGCCTCGGCGTGCTCGCCCAGCGCGGCCAGCCCGCCGGCCAGGTCGCCGTGCCAGCGCACGATCATCGGATCGCCCCCGCCCGAGCCGGCCTCGAGGTCGCGCAGCCGGCGCAGTGCCGCCACCCCCTCGCGGGTCCGGCCCGCCCGCAGCTCGGCCTGACCCAGCGCATGCAGGTTGCGCCGCCGGTAGAGGGTGTCGCCCTCCTGCTCGGAGGCCCGCACACCCCGGCCGGCGAACCCGGCTGCCGCGGCCAGGCTGCCCCCGGCGAGCTCGGCGATGGCCGCCGTGTAACAGGTGGGACCGGGGCTTAGCCCGGCGCGCTGCGCGGCCCGCACGGCCTGGTGCGCGTAGTTGAGCGCCTCCCGGCAACGACCGGCCCGGGTGGCCACCTCGGACAGGCTGCGCAGCACGCAGACCCGGGCCTCGCCGACCCTGTCCCGCCCGGCCACGTTGAGCAGGCTGAGCAGCGCCGCACGGGCCTCGTCGAGCCGGTCGTCCATCATGGCGAAGCGGGCGGCGACGTACAGCGGGCCGTAGTGCAGCCAGTCGGGCGCGGGCGTGGCCGGGAGCACGAGCGCCTCGGTCAGCGTGTCGGACCAGCCCGGGTCGCCGCACAGCCGCTGGATCTGGGCCAGCACGCTCAACGCCATCGCCTCGGTGGCCGGATCCCCGGCCCGGCGAGCGGCCAGCGCCGTGCGGGCCGCCTCGTCCCCGGCCCGGTCCGGGTCGCCGGCCAGCAGGGACGCCCACGTCACCCGCAACCGCACCGGCGCCGACAGTGCCGGATCGTCGCCGGCCTCGGCGAGCGCGGCCGCGACCATCTCCCCCATCTCGGCCAGGCCCTGCCCGGCCAGGTCGATCAGCACCAACCGGGCGTGCACCCGGTGGCCGGCCGGCGCGTCGGCCGCGAGCACCGCTTCGGCCGCGCGCCCGGCGAGCGCGGCCGACCCCGCGCTGAGCCCGCTGCGCGCCGCGGCGACCAGCCAGTCCAACCGGTGGGCGGTGCACGTGTGCGGGCAACGGTCGGCGGCCAGCAGGAACAGCTCGGCGGCGGTGCGGCCGGCTCCCCGCGCGGCACAGCGCTGGGCAGCGGCGGCCAGCGAGCGGGCGACCGCCGCGTCCGGCACCGAGCTGCGCAGGGCCCGGTGCCGGAGCGCCTCGACCTCGTCGACGGCGCCGGCCGCCAGCGCGGTGTGAGCCTCGGTGCGGTCACCGGCCGACGCGTCCTCGGCGATGACGGTGGCCAGCAGCGGCGGGGTGAAACGGATCTGATCGCCGTCGACCGCCACCGCACCGGCCGCCGCGGCCAGGCGCAGATCCCGTACGGCATCCTCCCGTCCCGCCCGTAGCAGGACGGCGACCGTGGGTTCGGCGGCCAGCGCGGCCATCAGCAACGTGCGCCGGGTTTCCGCGGGCAGGGGCGCGAGCCGGTCGCGCAGCTGCTCCCGGGCCGGTTCGGGCAGTGGCAAGGGACGCCAGGCCGGGCCGGACGGCAGCGCCGCGCCCAGGGCGAGGGCCAGGAACGGGTTGCCCGCGCTGATCTCGTGCATCCGGCTGGCGGCACGGCACGGCAGGCCCCGGGCCTCGAGCAGCGCGGTCAGGGCGTCCGCCGCCAGCGGCGGAACCTCGATCTCGACGGCGGGCGCGGGGCAGAGCCGGACGGCCCGGCGGCGGCCGGCCGGATCGGGGTGGCGCTGCGCCGCGATCACCCGGACGCGCGGACCGGGCCGGCGGCGCATGGCGAACGCGATCAGCTCGGCCGACTCGGCGTCGAGCCATTGGCAGTCATCGAGCACGAGCAGCACGGGGCGCAGGCGGGCACTGTGCGCGAGCAGCTGCGGCAACACGAGACGGCGGACGAGCGCGGCGGCTCCGGCCCGTGGGGCCAGGCCCTGACGCAGAGCGGCTCGCTGGGCGGGTGGCAGGGCTTCGCGGGCCGCCGGCGGCAGCTGGGCCACCAGGTCGGCAATTCCCGCGTACGGAACCAGTCTCTCGCTGCGCACCGGGCGCAACCACACGACAAGCTCGCCGCGCGCAGCGGCGGCAGAAGCAGCCGCCTCGAGCAGCGCCGTCTTGCCGATGCCGGCCGGCCCGTGCAGGGCCACGCCGCCGCCCGCGACGAGGCGGCTGTCGATCGTCGCCAGAAGCTCGTCGCGCCCGAACATGTTGCCACCCCTAGGTCTGAATCGGCCTCAGCCTAGGAAGTGGCAGACACACATATCAATAGGTTCGCATATGCCAACGGGTACCTATCACCGCGGGGATGGCCCGCCGGCCGCCCTAGTCGTCGTCCCCGCCGTCGTCGTCGTCGCCGTCATCGTCATCGCCGCCGCCACCGCCCGGGCAGCCCGACAGGGTGAGCACAGTGGCCGCGCCGCCCGCCAGCAGCAGAGCCCGGCCGAAGAACGCGCGCCGGTTCAGGCCCGGCTCGCCAGGTACGGAGTCGTCTCGTTCACGAGTCGCTTCGTTCATGCCCCGCATTGTGTCAGCGGGACGACGTATCCGGGAGAGGGTCGCGGGCCCTTCAGCACCGACCCGACCCGATAACACCCGCGAGGTGACCATGCCGACCTGGATCGTCGTGCCCTGCCTGCTGCGGTTGCGAGACGAGTTCGACGACCTCGCCCCGCACCGCGACAAACGCGAGGAGGGCACGATCGGCGACGAGAACCACAACTCGACATCGGACCACACGCCCGACGAGCAGTCGCGGCACCTGAAGCACAAGGACGCCGACAGCCGCAACGAGGTGCACGCCCTGGACATCGACGCCGACCTGCGCCTGCCCGGCCTCGGCATGGAGGCGGCGGTGCAGTTCCTGCTCGCCCGCTGCCGCTCCGGCGCCGAGACACGGCTGCGCTACATCATCTTCAACCGCCGCATCTGGTCGGCCTCCGACGGCTGGCAGCAGAACAGGTACGACGGCCACGACCCGCACACCGGGCACGCGCACTTCTCCGCCCGGTACGACACCCCGAACGAGGCCTCAACGGCTTCCTGGCACCTGGAGGACATTCCCGTGGCACTGACCGCCGACGACAAGAAGTGGCTCTCCGCCGAGATCACCAAGCAGGTGCGTGGCTGCATCAACGACATCTGGGAGCACAACATCGGCCGCGCCACCGGCGGCGCCGACCAGACCGCACAGGGCGCCCTGGTCACGGCCAACATCCGGGCCGGCTCGGTGGCCAACCGCCAGCTCCCCGACCTGGCCGACACCGTCAACCGCGTGGCCGCCCAGCTCAAGACGGTCGTCCACTGACACCTACCCCGCGGTCGGGGCGCGCCCTCGCGTCCCGCCCCGGCCGCGATTCAGGCGCGCGCCGCCGTTGACGGCGCTGCCGCGTCACGGGTGGAATCGCCACCGGCCCTCGGAGACGACGTCCACCTTGTCGCCGACGACGCGGACTGCCGTCTCGTCGTCGATGAAGTAGAGGGGAAAGTCCGCGCGCGCGGCGATGCGATCAGCCCACGCGTCGTCGCGCTCCGGGAAATCGGCCGGGGCAGGCCGTTGAGCTCCAGGACGTCGAACTCTCGCCAGCCGAGGCCGTGCACCCGCACCATGTCTGCGACGTACCATCCATGGTCGCCGGGCTCAGCGCATGTATTGACCGCAGGCAGGGGAGGTTCGATGCCGTTCGACATCAAGCCGTACCAGGTGCAGGTGCCCGAGTCCGGCTTGAGAGATCTGCGAGACAGGCTGGCCCGCACTCGTTGGCCCGAGGCAGCACCCGAGCCTGGGTGGACCCAGGGGATACCGCTGGAGGTGGTGCAGGATCTGTGCCTGTACTGGGCCGACCAGTACGACTGGCGAGCCGCCGAGGCGAGACTGAACGCCGTGCCGCAGTATCTCGTCCGCGTCGACGACATCGAGCTGCACGTGCTGCATGCCCGGTCGCCGCACGCCGGCGCGTTCCCGCTGGTGCTCACGCATGGCTGGCCCGGCTCGGTGCTCGAACTGGTCGACCTGGTCGGTCCGCTGACCGACCCGGAAACCCACGGCGGCGATCCGGCAGATGCCTTCGACGTGGTGATCCCTTCGTTGCCCGGTTACGGCTTCAGCGCCAAGCCGACCGAACCGGGTTGGGGGGTCGAGCGGATCGCAGATGCCTGGGCGCAACTCATGAGCGGGCTCGGCTACGACCGCTACGGCGCTGCGGGCAGCGATTGGGGAACCAGTATCTCCAGTTGCCTCGCCGCACGCGCTCCCGAACATGTAGCAGGCATTCACCTTGTCCCGCCTCTGGCCGGTCCCGACCCGGCCCGGGGCGACGATCTCACCGACGCCGAACGACAGGCGCTCGCCGACCTGCGGCACCGCGGGCGGTCCTCATCGGCTTACTCCGAGGTCCATCGGACCGCCCCGCAGACAATCGGTTACGGCTTGCTCGATTCCCCGGCCGGCTTGTGCGCGTGGATGGCGGAGAAGTTTCTGACCTGGAGCGACCGGGGCCTGGTCGGGCTGTCCGACGACCAGATTCTGGACCAGGTGACGCTGTACTGGCTGACCGGCTCCGCAGCGTCCTCGGCTCGCCTGTACGCCGAGAGCATCGACAAGGTCTCCGACTGGCTCAGTGGCGCCGACACCGATCCGATCCAGGTGCCCGTCGGCGCGTCGATCTTCGCCGCCGAGGTGCCCCGGCCGTCGCGGCGGTGGGCAGCCCGTCGTTACCCCGACATTCGTTACTGGGCCGAACACGAGCAGGGCGGCCACTTCCCCGCCTTGGAGGTACCGGCGCTGCTGATCGCCGACCTAAGAGCCTTTTTCCAACAGTTGCGGTGACACCCGCAGACCGTTGTGGTCGGCGGAGCCAGGCCGACGGGCGACGCCTCGGAAAGCTCGGCGCCCGGTCATTCCGGTTCGAAGGTGGCAGCGAACGCGTCGAGCTGGCCACTGTCCGCCCTGCGGATGGCACTTCACCTCACCTCGGGTACGAAGCCGGCCGAGACAGCTGCCTCGTCGCGGTCGTACGCCGAGCGCTGGGCGGCAACGTACTGGGACGGCGTCACCCCGGTGTGACGTTTGAAGTCCCGGATCAGATGCGCCTGGTCGAACCACCCCAGCACCGTCGCCTTGTCGGCCCAGCCCACCATCGCGTGCACGTCGATGTCCTCCAGCAGCCGGCGCACCCGCAGGACCCGCGCCAGGGTGCGCGGGCTGAGACCGACCTGGTCCGTGAACAGCCGGTCGAGGTAGCCGTGGCTCAGTCCGAGCGCTGCGGCGATGTCGCTGACCGGCCGGTTCGGTTCGTCGATCAGGTTCCGGACCGCGACCTCGCATCGTCCGATCGCATGCCGGTCGTAGGGCTCCGGCGTCACGAGCGTCGCTTCGACGACGTCGAGGGCCGCCACCGTCGAGCCGGTCGGCGCGATGAGCTCACGCGGCTCGGCCATGCGACCACGCGCGAACCAGATCGACTCGACGAAACGGCCGGTCTGCCCCTCGACCGTCCGCGACACGTACTCGGACATCCCCCGAACGTAATGGGCGCACGACGCGCCGCGGACTCCACTGGTCGGTCAGCTACCAGGCATTCGGTGGCCCGGGCTGCGTCCTCGTGTTCGTGTCGGCTACACCCGCGTGGAAGGAGAGGTACCGATTAGAGTGGTGGCGAGGTGATGCCATTTGTCCGGGAATGAAGCCGACAGCAGGGCCCGGGCCGCCACACTGCACAGCTCGGACCTGGATGAGACCCGGTTCGTGCTCGCCGAGCACTTCTACTCCAACTTCATCGACATGCTGGAGCCGTCCAGGAGCCTCGACACCCAGATCCGGGTCGCCAAGCTCGGCCCGGTGACAATCGGTGACCTGCGCTTCGGCACGGACCTCAAGCTGAGGCTGCACGAGCTCGGCGCGTACCACGTCGACGTGCTTCTGTCCGGCCGACTTGAATGGCAGCAGGGCAGGGATGAACCCGAGGTGGCCACCGACACCAGCGGGGCAGTGTTCCAGCCGGCCGGCGACACAGTTCTGCACCGGTGGACCGGCGACTGCCGATTGCTGGCGATCAAGATCGAGCGCGAAGCCCTCGAGTTGCAGCTGGCTCGCATGCTCGACACGCCCGTAAGCTCGCCGATTCCGCTCAGCCGCCGGCTGGACCACTCCCAGGGACCCGGCCGCACCTGGACCAACATGGTCCGGCTGTTCGCCGCGGACGCATTCGGCGAGCACCCAGGCCTGACGCAAGACCCACTCGTGGCCGAGCCCCTTCAGGAGATGCTCCTGCGCGGACTGCTGCTGGCGAACGACCACCCGTACCGGGACCGGCTGGCCACGACCGGCGGACCCTACCCAGCGCCCCGCGCGATACGACAGGCGATCGACGTCCTGCACGACCGGCCCGACCAGGCGATCACGATCGCCAAATCGCGGACATCACCGGTGTCAGCGAACGGGCGCTGCAGGCGGGCTTCCAGCGCTACGTCGGCATCTCCCCCACCACGTACCTGCGTCAAGTCCGCCTTGACCGCGTCCATGAGGAGCTTCGGCAGGCGGACCCCGACCGGACGACGGTGGCAGACGTCGCACAGCGCTGGGGATTCCGACACCTCGGGCGTTTCGCGGGTTGCTACCGTGCGCGGTACGGCGTGTCACCGTCCCAGACTCTCAAAGTCTTCGCAGGCGCCGGCAAGCCTCGGTGAGCTGGTCCTGGGTTGCGGTGGTGGAACGCTATTTCGTGGCGGTCACCGCGGTGGCTGTCACGGTGCCGTCGGAGCCGGTGGCGCCCTGGACCGTAACCGACTGGCCGGCCTTCACGTCGGAGAGCTTGCTCGTGGTCGAGGTCGACACGGTTGTCTTGCCGTCGGTCCTGACGGTCACCACCGAGCCGTCGGACTTCTCGATGTAGATGGTGGCGCCGTTGACGAGCTTGACCTTGCCGGAGGTGGGAGCCGCGGCCGCAGTGGTGGCCTGGCCGCCGAAGGTCGGCAGGGCACCCGCGGTCGCGCCGTAGCCGGCCCGGTTCTGGCCACCGCCGAAGGCGCCGGGCCGGGCGGCCGCGGGCGTGTCCGCCGGACCGTAGTTCTTCTGAACCTGCAGGCCGCCGACGAAGCCGCCGGTCAGAAGGACGATCGCGCCCAGCACGACCGTGCCCTTGTCCCACCAGCGGCGCGGCGCGGCCCGGGCCAGTTCGGCGGCGAGGCCGTCGTCCCGGTCTCCGGGGGCCAGAACTACGGTGTCGTCGTTGGTCGGGGTCACAACGGATCCTTACTCGTAGCGCAGGGCGTCGATGGGACGCAGGCGGGCAGCGCGGGCGGCGGGCAGGCCACCGAAGAACAGACCGATCGCGATCGAGACGCTCAGGGCCAGGGCGACCGAGCTGGGGACGATCACCGGTTGGACGCCGACGATCACGAAGCTGCTGCCGATCAGCGCGGCCACCACGCCGAGGGCGCCGCCGATCACGCTGAGCAGGGTCGCCTCGATGAGGAACTGGGTCAGGATCGTGCGGCGGGGCGCGCCCAGCGCCTTGCGGATGCCGATCTCCCGGGTCCGCTCGGTCACCGTGACCAGCATGATGTTGGTGATGCCGATGCCGCCGACGAGCAGGCTGATCGCGGCCACCGCCCCGAGCAGGGTGGTGAAGGTGTCGGCGGTCTCGGTCTGGGTCTCGAGCAGTTGCGAGGCATTCTGGATCCGGTACGGCGTACTGGTATTGCCGCCTACGTCCAGCTGCTGGTCGAGGATCGCCGACACCTGGGACTGCACGGCGTCGACCTTGGCCGGGCCGGCCGCCTCGACCAGGATCGACGTGAGCGGGCCGTAGCCGGTGAGCACCTGCCGCACGGCGGTCAGTGGGGCCACGGCGGTGTCGTTCGCGTCCTGGAAGCCGGTCGAGCTCTTCTGGTCGAGCACCCCGACCACGGTGAACAGCGCCCCGCCCACGGTGACCTGCTTGTCGATCGGGTCGACGCCGGCGAACAGCTCCTCGGCCACGGTCTGCCCGATCACCACGACGCGCCGGCCCTGCGCCTCGTCGTCCGCGGTGAACGCCGCGCCCCGCCCGACCGGGGTGTTGGACGCGGTGAACCAGCTCGGCGTGGCGCCCACGAATGTGCTGACCTCGTGGTCGGAGCCCTCGTAGGTCACCGTGGCCGACGAGCTGACCACCGGTGACACCGACTTCACGTCGGGGGCGAGCACGGGATCGACCAGCGCGCCGGCCATCTTCTCGGTCAGCGCGGAGCCGGCGCGGCTCGTGCTCAACACGGTGATCGTGTTCGTGCCCAGCGCCTCGATGCGGTCGCTGATCGCCCGGGCCGAGCCGTTGCCGACCGCGACCAGCAGGATCACAGCGGCCACCCCGATGAGGATGCCGAGCATGGTCAGCGACGAACGCAGCTTGTTGGCCGACAGCCCGCGCAGGGCGAAGCGGACGACTTCGGAGAAGGTCATGCGACACCCACCGGGCTCTGGCGGACGTCGTGGACGATCCGGCCGTCGACGAGACGGATCAGGCGTTTGGCGCGCGCGCCGACGTCGGGCTCGTGCGTGATGATCACGATGGTGCGGCCGGCCGCGCTGAGTTGGTCGAACACCTGCAGCACGTCGTCGGTGGAGCGGCTGTCGAGGTTGCCGGTCGGCTCGTCGGCCAGCAGCAGGGCCGGCTCGGTGACCAGCGCCCGGGCCACCGCCACGCGCTGCTGCTGACCACCGGAGAGCTGGTTCGGTTCATGGCGGGCCCGGTCCGCGAGTCCGACCACCTCCAGGGCGGCCAGGGCGCGGCGCCGTCGTTGTTTCGGCTTGATTCCGGCGTACGCGAGGGGAAGCTCGACGTTGGCCAGGGCGCTCGCGCGCGGGATGAGGTTGAACGCCTGGAAGATGAACCCGATCAGCCGGTTACGGGCCAGGGCCAGCTGCCGGTCGGCCAGTTCGCTGACATCCACGCCGTCCAGCAGGTAGGCGCCCGAGGTCGGCACGTCGAGCGCGCCCAGGATGTTCATCAGGGTCGACTTGCCCGAGCCGGACGAACCCATGATCGCCACGTAGTCGCCGCGCCCGACGGTCATCGACACGCCGCGCAGCGCGTGCACGGTGGCCTCGCCCTCGCCGTACCGCTTGGTGAGATTCCGCACGTCGAGGACCGGCCGGCTCATCGCGGGCCCCCGCCGCCCGGAAAGCCCCCGGTGCCGCCGCCCGAAAAGCCACCGGGGAAGCCCCCGCGGTTGCCCGTCTCCCCCGTCGTGGTGGACGTCGTCCGCAGCACGACGCGCTCCCCCGCCGACACCCCCGAGGTGATCTGGGTGGTGCTGTCGCCCTCCAGGCCGATCTCGACCGGGCGGACCTCCTCGGCGGCGCCGTTCAGCACGGTCACCGAGTGCCGATTCCCGACCGTGGTGATCGCCGAGGAGCTGACCATCAGGGCGTTCCGGACGGTGCCGGTGGTCACCGCGACGCTCACCGTCTGCCCGGCCTTGACGCCGGCCGGCACCTTGTCGAGCGAGAGCGTGACGCCGTACGTGACGACGTCTTCGGCGGTCGTGGCGGAGGGGTCGATCGCGCTGACCCGGCCCGTGGCCGACGTGCCGTCGAGCGCGTTCCACGTGATCGTGGCCGGCTGCTTCTCCTTGAGCCTGGTCGCGTCGGCCTCGGCGAAGGCGGCCGTGATCTGCATCTTCGTCAGGTCCTGGATCTCGACGAAGCCGGTGGACGAGGACGACTCGGGCTGCGCGGCCGACGCTTGGCCGCCGCTCCCGCTGGAGCCACCCCCGGACGAACTGCCCAGCGTGCCGTTGACCGCGGTGACCGTGCCGGCCATCGGCGCCGTGAGGACGGTGCCGTCGACCGCCGCCTCGGCCTCGTCCACCGCCAGTTCGGCCTGCTCGACCTCGTTCTCGGCATCGGACGTGTCGGAGCCGGCGTCCTCGGCCCGATCGACCGCGTCCTGGGCCGCGTCGAGGTCGGCGTTCGCCGCGTCCAGCAAGCGCTGCGCGTCGGCCGGGTCCACCCTCGCGAGCACCTGCCCCTTGGCGACCTTCTGACCGACCCGTACGGAGATGGAGGTGACGGTGCCGCCGGTGGCGAAGCTCGCGGTCGCCGTGCCGGCGCTCTCGACCGTCCCATCGGCGGTCACCGTCCTGGTGACTGTTCCCTCCTGCACGGCAACCGTGCGGGTCGAGGCGGCAGCGGCCGGTGTGTCGTCCCCGGCGAGGGTCCGGTAGGCCCAGAAACCCCCGGCCAGCAGGACGACGCCGAGGGCGGTGTTGACCGCCACCGCGGGACGTCGCAGGGTGAGGCGCGCAGGCATGCCGGACACTGTGGCGGCCGGGCCTCGGAGGAGCTTCGGCGCAACCTGGGAGCCACCTCAGAGCGCGGTTGCCGGCAGCACCACCCGGAAGGTCGCGCCCCCGCCGGGCGCCGGATCGAGTTCGACCCAGCCGCCGTGGTCGTGCACCAGCGCGGCCGCGATGGACAGGCCCAGCCCGGAACCGCCGCCCTTGCCGCGGAAACGGCTGGGATCGGCACGGTAGAGCCGCTCGAAGACCCGCGGGGCGTGCTCGGCGGGAATCCCGGGCCCGTTGTCGGTCACCTCGAGCACCGCGACCTCGGCACCGACCGGCGTGACCACCCCGGAGACGACACTGCCGGGCGCCGGCGGCCGGGCGGGCATCACTCCCACCCGTACGGTGATCCGGGCGTTCTTCGGGGTGTGCTGGAGCGCGTTGGCGACCAGGTTGGTGGCGACCTGCCGCAGCGCGTGCTCGTCGCCCAGCACCGTGGCCGGGTCGAACGTGTCGTCGTCGTCGCGCAGGCCGGCCAGCAGCACAGTCCGCGCGGGCGCGCGGGCGTGCGCGTCCCGGATCGTGTCGGCCGCCACCTCGAGCAGGTCGACCGGGCGCCGGGCCAGCGGGCGCTGCTGGTCGAGGCGGGCCAGCATCAGCATGTCCTCGACCAGCACGCTCATCCGGCCCGCCTCCGACTCGATGCGGTCGAGCGCCGGGCCGGGCGTGACACCACCGCGCCGGTACAGCTCGGCGAAGCCGCGGATCGAGGTCAGCGGCGTACGCAGCTCGTGCGAGGCGTCGGCCAGGAACTGGCGCATCCGGCGCTCGGACGCGGTGCGGGCGCCGACCTCGGTCTCGATCCGGCCCAGCATCGAGTTGAGCGCCAGGCCGAGGCGGCCCGGTTCGGTGTGCGGATCCGTGTCGGCCACCCGGCCGCTCAGGTTGCCCGCCGAGATGTCGGCGGCCAGGCGTTCCATGGCGGTCAAGGGCCGCAACCCCAGCCGTACGACGAAAGCCGCGCCCAGACCGAGCAGGCCCAGCACCAGCACGCTCACGCCGAGGTCGATCAGCAGCAGGTGGTCGGTCGTCTGGTCCACTTCGGCCAGTGAGACCCCGGCCACCGTGAAGCCGTCGTCGTTCGCGTTCGCGACGGCGATCATCCGCCACTCGGTGCTGCCGTCGCTGGAGCTGACGGTGTACGGACCGTCGGTGCTCAGCTCGCTCGTCACGGGGATCGGCGGCCGGCCGAGGTCGGCCGACGAGCTGAACTCCGGGATCAGCACGCCGTTGCCGTCGCACCGGTAGATGACCTGGTCGGGGCCGAGGTTCTTCAGCGGCTTGGCGTCGTCGGGACGGGCGTACCGGGAGTAGCGGGCGCCGGGCAGAGTCGGCGAGACGGTGTAGTCGGGCGGCGGCTTGGCCAGCACGCGGGACATGCCGCGCAGCTGGTCGTCGATGCGGGCCTCCAGGTAGGAGCGGATCAGCAGCAACCCGGCGACGTTGGCGCTGAGCAGCGCGACCGCGGTGAGGACTCCCACCACGAGCACGAGGCGGGAACGAAGGGTCCAGTGGGTCCAACGCCGCATGTCAGTCGTCGCTACGCGGCAGGCGCAGCGAGTAGCCGACGCCGCGGACGGTGTGGATGAGCGGCGGGCCGACCTTGTCGATCTTGCGGCGCAGGTAGTAGACGTACGACTCGACGATGCGCCCGTCGCCGCCGAAGTCGTACTTCCACACCCGGTCCAGGATCTGCGCCTTGCTGACCACCCGGCCCGCATTGATCAGCAGGTACTTCAGCAGGTTGAACTCGGTCGGCGAGAGGTCGGCGACGCGGCCCGCCCGGCGCACCTCGTGGGCGTCCTCGTCCATCTCGAGGTCGGCGTAGCGCAGCACCCCACCGGCCGGCGCCGCGTCCGGCTCACCGTGGGTGCGGCGCAGAATGGCGCGGATCCGCAGCACGACCTCTTCCAGGCTGAACGGCTTGGTGACGTAGTCGTCGGCCCCGGCCGAGAGGCCGGCGATGCGGTCCTCCCGGGCGTCGCGCGCGGAGAGGAACAGGACCGGCACCCGCGAGCCGGTGGCCCGCAGCCGCCTGGCCACGTCGAAGCCGTCCAGGTCGGGCAGCATCACGTCGAGGACGACGAGGTCGGGCTCGAACTCCTCGACCACGACCAGGGCGCGGTGGCCGGTCTCGGCCACACGGACGTCGAACTCGACGAGGCGCAGGGTCGCGCTGAGCAGCGCGGAGATGTTGGGCTCGTCGTCGACGACCAGCACCTTGGCGGTGCGCGTCGCGGCGCGGGATTCAGTCAGCACGTCGAAGGAGTACCAACGCCGCCTAGGAATTGCCTATGAACTTGTGTGGAGTCAGCTGTATCACCACGTGCGGGCTATCTCGTCACCCGCCGACAAGCCCTTGATGATCTCGGTGTACTGGTCGCCGCGCAGCCCGATCGTCACCTCGATCGTCGCGTTGCCCTTCCGGACGACGCCCTTGTCGCCGGCCACGTCGTGAACGGCGGCGCTGGGCACGCGCAGCACCCCACTCCTGGCGCCGGTCGTCACGCGGACCGAGGCGCTCCGGCCCACCAGCAGATCCTCGGGTTTGTCGTCGAACGAGAGCACCACGCCGTAGCGAACCATCGTGCCGTCGCTGGTGCCGACGGGGTCGACCTGCACGACGGCGGCGTGGAACTCGGCGCCCGCCCGGTCGGCCAGAGTGACGACGGCCTTCTGCCGCACGGCCAGGCAGTCGGCGTCGGCCTCGGGGAAGTCCGCGCTGATCTGCATGTCGTGGACGTCGGCCAGCGTTATGAAGCTGTTACCGGCGGTGACCTGGCTGCCGACCTTGCCGCTCACGCTGAGGACACGGCCCGCGATGGGCGCCTTGATCGTCGCGCCGGCCAGGGCGTCCTCGGCGTTCTCGAGGCCCGTTCTGGCCTTGGTGACCCGCTGCTCTGCGCTGAGGATGGCGTCGCCGCCACCCTGCTGGGTGCCACCTTGCTGACCGCCGCCTTGCCGGGCACCGCCGCTCGCGGTGCAACTCGCCCCGGAGCCTGGGTTTCCGCTCGGGCTGCCGCCGGCGGACCGTCCGGGTGCCGCGGTTGCGGTCGGGGCGGCGCTTCGCGTGGGCGTGGCGCCTCCCGGGGGCGTGGCGCTTCGTGTTGGCGTGGCGCTTCGTGTCGGTGTGACGCTTCGCGTCGGTGTGGGCGTGCTGCTCGTCGGTTTCGGCATGGCGCCGGGGCTGACCGAGCGCGTCTGCGCCGTGGTGGCAGCAACATACCCTGCGGCTGTGTTCGAGCCGCAGCCGTTGCCGGTTCCGGAGTTCGCGGCATCGTCCCGAGCCTCGGCGAGCGCGTCCTCCGCGTCGTCCAGCGAATCCTGCGCGTCGCCGACCGCCTCGGCCGCGTCCGTGTCGTCGACCTTGGCCAGCACCTGACCCGCGGTGACGCTGGTCCCGGCCCGCACGGCGACACTCTCGACCGTGCCGGCAACCGAGAACGAGAGGCTGCGCGTCTGCGCCGGCTGCACCGTGCCCGTGGTCGCCACCTCGGTCGTCACCGTGCCTTTGTCCACGGCCACGGTCTCGGCCCCCTCCGGTTCGTCGGTGGCATCTGCCGTCACCGCCCGCACCACCCCGAACCCGGCGAGTGCGAGCACAACGACCGCCACCGCACCCCAGATCCAGCGCCGCCGGCCGCCCAGTGCTTCACCCATGGCCGGGAAGTGTCATGTCTCCTCCTCGCCGCCGCCTCCAACCCACCTCGAAGTTCCCTCGGAGAGGGTGGACACAGGACGCGCACATGAGGCTCCGAGGTTGCTCCGAGGCTGCGCCCACGTGGCGGCGAGGTGGGGCGGCTTAGGTCTGTGCGACATCCGCGGCCGAGGAAAGAAGGCATCGTGACCAGAGCCGGTTCTCAGGTGTACCGCCGGGCGGCGGGGCTGATCGTGGCTACTGCTGCTGTCCTGTTCGCCGCGGCCTGCGGGGGCGGGTCGGATTCCGACGGGGCCGGCGGGGGTGCTACCGCGGGCGGCGAGCGGAACAACGCTTTCACCGCGTACACCGAATGTCTGCAGAAGAACGGCGTCACCGTCACCATGCCGCCGGGCGGGTCCCGGACGCGGCCGTCGGGTGGGCCCGATGGCGCCGGCTTCCCGTCGGGGATGCCGCGGCCGGACGGTAGCGCCGGTGCTCCGCGGCCGGAACGCAGCGGCGGCTTCCCGGGCGGGGCAATGTTCGGCAAGCCGGACGGTGTCGACGACGCGACCTGGCAGAAGGCGCAGGAGGCGTGCTCGTCGCTGCGGCCCTCCGGACGGCCCGGCGGCGGCGACGGCAACCGGGGTGACGGGCGGAACGCCGCCTATGAGAACTGCCTCAAGGAGAACGGCGTCACCGACCCGTCCCGGCTGGACACCAGCGATGCCACGGTGAAGAAGGCTGTCGAGACTTGCAAGGTGCTCCGGCCGGCAGCGAGCGCCACGCCGACCGCCTGAGAATGCTCCGCGCCGGCGCTGCCGCAGGCCCCCCGTGACGGCAGCGTCGGCGCGGCCCGTGTTCGCGCTCCCTTCGCAGGCCGGCGCGCTGCCCTCGCAGGCCGGCGCGCTCGTCCCGTCGGCTCTCCCCGAAGCCGAACCGGGCCGGGGCCCGCGGTGTCAGTAGCGGCGGGACTGTTCGTTGAGCTGGGACCAGCGGCCGGCGCGGTCGCGGCGGCGGCAGGCGACCAGGTGGCCGGCGAGGATGGCGGGCTGGCCGCCGCGGACGCAGGCGTCGGCGCCGGCGGTCAGCACACCGGCCACCATTTCGGCCGGGGCCTCCTCGTCGACCAGGGCGACGATCATCGAGCGGCGCGGCAGGACGCGGCGGGCCGTCTCGACGTCGTGGACGTGGCCCGCGGCGATCAGCACGATCTCGTCGGCGCCGATGTCGTCGAGGTCGGCTGCCCGGCGCAGGGACCAGCCGGGCGGCAGGTGCTGGGGCAGGCCGGCCACGCGACCGGGATGACCGAGATAGGCCACGACGGGCAGGGCACCGGCCACGGTGGCGGGCAGGCCGGCCGGGTTGATCGGCAGGTCGGTCGCGGTCGCGGTGAAGTCGCGGTGGCCGGTGTTGCTGTTCAGCGAAACGAGCACGGAGCTCATCCCCCTTTCGGCGGGCTTTCGGTACCCCTTCACCATTCGCCCGCCGGCTGAGTCACCCATGTGCCCTGCCTGTGGGTTCGCTGTTCAGACCGATTCGCGGGCCACCACGCGCACGATGTCGGCCGCGGGCAGCGTCGGCGCGGCCCGGCCGTTCATGGCGGCCACCACCGTGGCCGCCAGGTGGGCGCCGGCCACGGCCTGGTCGGTGGTCACCGTGGTCAGCGGCGGGTCGGACAGGCGGGCCGGCACGATGTCGTCGACGCCGATCACGGCCAGGTCGCCGGGGACGGACCGCCCGGCCCGGCGCGCGCCGGCCAGCACGGCCAGCGCCACCTCGTCGTTGTAGGCGCAGACGGCCGTCACGCCGGTCGCCTGCCACCGCCGTACGGCCTCGGAAGCGGCCGCCGGGTCGAGCGGAACCGTCAGCCCGACCGGCGTCGGCAGGCGGAGGGCGGCGCACGCGGCGCGGACGCCGGCCAGCCGCGGCTCGGCGAAGAACCGCACGCGGGGGTCGTCGGGATAGGCGTAGCCGAGCCGCGTGTGCCCGGCCCGGGCGAGGTGCTCAGCCTGGCGGCGCCCGACGAGCTCCTGCGGCACGGCCAGCTCGCGCCCCCGGTCGCGGCGCGACAGGGCCACCACGAGCGCGACCCCGGCCGAGCGCATGGCCGCCGTCTCGGCGTCCGAGAAGCCGGTGTACGCGATCACAGCGGCGGGCGTGATCGCCTTCCACAGCTCGGACATCGGGCGGTCCTCGCGGTTGCCGGGATGCACGACGAGGGTGAGGCCGTGCCGGGCCAGCGCGGCGGACAGGTGGCCCAGGTTGGAGCCCACCTCGGGGCCGATCGGCCAGTCGGGCAGCAGGCACAGCACCACGTCGGAGCGGCCGGTGCGCAAGGTGCGGGCGGCGGCCGACGGCGAGTAGCCGAGCTGGGCGGCGGCGTCGCGCACCCGATCGCGGGTGCCGGGCGAGATGGTCTGGCGCGGCGTGTCGTTGAGGACATAGCTGACCGTCGCGCGGGACACTCCGGCCAGCCGGGCGACGTCCGCGCTGGTGACTCGTTTGGTGGTGGAGTCGGCCATGACAACCAAACTTACACGTGTAACCATGGGGACATGACGTCCGACCTCGCCGCCCTCGTCAAGTCGCTCGACCTGCCGGCCAAGGTGCGCCTGCTCACCGGCGCTTCGGCATTCACGCTCGCCGATGAGCCGTCGATCGGGCTGCACGAGATGCGCTTCTCCGACGGCCCCACCGGCGTACGCGGCCTGAAGTTCACCGGCGGCCGGGTGGTCACCCTCTTCCCCAACGCGACGCTGCTCGCCTCGGCCTGGGACGAGCAGAGCGCGTACGAGGTCGGCCGGCTCCTCGCCGAGGAGGCGATGGCCCAGCGGATCCACGTCGTGCTCGGCCCGACGATCAACCTGCACCGCACGGCGCTGGGCGGGCGGCTCTTCGAGGCGTACTCGGAGGACCCGCTGCTCACCGGCAGGCTGGCCGCCGCCTACGTGCGCGGCCTGCAGGACAGCGGCGTCGGCGCGTGCCTCAAGCACCTGGTCGCCAACGAGAGCGAGACCGAGCGCAACACCGTGAACTCGGTCGTCGACGCCAAGACGCTGCACGAGCTCTACCTGCTGCCGTTCGAGATCGCGATCGAGGACGCCGGCGCGTGGTCGGTCATGGGCGCGTACAACGACGTCAACGGCGTGGCCTCGACCGAGAACCACCACATCAACAACGAGGTGGTCAAGGGCGCCTGGGGCTACCCGGGCCTGATCATGTCGGACTGGTTCGCCACCAAGACGGTGGCGCCGGCCGCGAACGGCGGGCTCGACCTGGTCATGCCGGGGCCGGACGGGCCGTGGGGCGACGCGCTGACGGCCGCGGTGCGGGCGGGCGAGGTCGACGAGGCGGTGATCGACGACCACGTGACGCGGCTGCTGCGGCTGGCCGAGCGGGTGGGCGCGCTCGACGCCCCGCGCGAGTACCCGGCCGACCTTCCGGCTCCCACTTCCCTCGTACGGCGGGAGCAGTTGACCCGGCTGGCCGCGCGCGGCATCACCGTGCTCAAGAACGACCGCGACCTGCTGCCGCTGGACCGGTCGGCCGGGGTCGCGCTGATCGGGCGGCACGCGGTCGAGACGATCACCATGGGCGGCGGCTCGGCCGGCGTGAACCCGCCGTACCAGGTCAGCGTGGCCGAGGGCCTGAGCGCGCTGCTCGGCGACCGGGTCACCGTGGTCGACGGCGTGGACGTGCGGACGCAGCCCGTGCCGGCCCGGGGCGGTTTCCTGACCGCGCCCTCGAACGGGCAGCCGGGCATCGACGTCATCCTGTACGACGCCGCGGGCGGCGAGCTCGAGCGGCGCTATTGCGCGCAGGCCAAGACGATGATCGGCATGGACGACGACGGCTTCACCGGAACCGTCGCCTCGGCCCGCCTGGTGGCCGACGTGCACAGCGACGGGCCGGCCGAACTGGGCGTGATGGGTGTCGGCGACTGGACGGTGTCCGACGGGACGTCGTTCCCGCTGCGCGCCTCGGGCAGCGGCATCGGCGAGGAGGTGCTCACCCCGCCCACCCACACGTTCGTCCCGTCGACGGCGCCGGACCGCCTCGAGGCTCAGGTGACGATCGACGGCATGGGGCTGTACGGGCTGATCGGCAACGCGGCGTCGCGCGAGACGGTCGACGTGATCGACGACGCCGTGCGGGCGGCCGCGGGCGCCGACGTGGCCGTGGTCGTGGTCGGCCTCACCGAGGAGCAGGAGACGGAGTCGGTCGACAAGACCACCCTGCGGCTGCCCGGCGCCCAGGACGCGCTGGTCGAAGCGGTGGCCGGGGCGGCCCGGCGTACGGTCGTGGTCGTCAACGCGGCCACGCCGGTGCTCATGCCGTGGCTGCCCCGGGTCGACGCCGTGCTTTGGGCCGGGCTGCCCGGTCAGGAGGGCGGTCACGCCGTGGCCGCGGCCCTGCTGGGCGACATCGAACCGGCCGGCCGGCTGGTCACCACGTTCCCGGCGGCCGACGGTGCGGCCCCGGCGTGGTCGGTGACGCCGGTCGACGGCCGGCTCGAGTACGGCGAGGGCACCTTCATCGGCTACCGCGGCCACTTCGCGGGCCGCGCCCCCGAGCCGGCGTTCTGGCTGGGACACGGGCTCGGTTACGGCGAGTGGGAGTACAGCGACGTGCGGCTGGTGACCGGCGACGCGCCCTCGCTCACGGTGACCGTGAAGAACGTCGGGCGGCGCGAGAGCCGCGAGGTCGTGCAGGTCTACCTGCGCCCGGTGGAGCCGGACGAGCCCGTACGCCTGGTCGGCTGGACGGCCGTGACCGTCGAGCCCGGCAAGTCGGCCCGGGTGACCGTCCACACCGACCGCCGGCTGTGGCGCCGGTGGGACACCACGGCGCAAACCTGGTCGGACCGGCTGGCCGACGGCGGCAAGTTCCTCGTCGCCCGGGGCCTGGGAGACATCCGCGCGACAGTCTCCTGATCGTGGCGGCGCCCGCCTGGCATACTCGTCAGCTGCCGTGACGTACGAACCGTCTGGATGACGCCGTGACCGCTGCGCCCGAACGTGTGGGGCTCGAGAGGCTCGAGCCCTCTTCAGCGGTGCGCCCGGACGTCATCCTGGACGCCATGCGCCGCGAGGCCGAGCGGCACAAGGCGCTGCTGGCGGGCGGCCGCACGATGGTGCCCAACCACTACACGGTCGGCCTCTCCGCCTACGACCACCGGCGCTGGGCCCCGCACGCCGCCCGGCTGGCGCAGGAGCTGGCCACCCATCAGGCGGCGCTGATCGCCGAGCAGGCCTGGATCGTCTACGGCGACGTCTCGGTCGAGGTCTTCCAGGGCGACGACCTCGACACCGGTACGTTCCGGGTGGCCGCGCTGCTCGAACCGGACCCGCCGCCCCCGCGCCCCGCTCCGGCCCCCGACGACGCGGTCGCGACGCTGGTCAGCGCCGAGGGTCTGGCCTGGGGCCTGCCGTCGGGCCTGACCGTGCTCGGCCGCGACCGCGAGGCCGGCGTGCGCCTGCGCGACCCCGGCGTCTCCCGCCGCCACCTGATCATCGAGGTCCACGACGACCGGATCACCCTGACCGACCTCGGCTCGCACAACGGCACCCGGGTCAACGGCCACCCCATCGCCACCGTCGACCTGCGCCCCGGCGACACGATCGAGATCGGCGGCACGGTCCTCACGCTGCGCCTGCGCTGAGCGGCCTCACCCTCGCTCCCCGATGTTCTCCACCAGGCTGAAGTGGTAGAGGTCGCGCCGGATCAGGGCCGGATCCACCGTGCCGGGCGGCATGGGCGACCGACCGCCCAGAACTCCAGTCGACCTCGACGGTTCCGGGACCGCACCGTCCGCCGCGCGCGGCGCCCAGGCCGGGTCGGCGGCGTCCGACAGCACCTGGGTCCCCGCGAACCGGCCGGTCGCCGGGTCGATCAGCAGGTCGTACGACTTGCCGCCGCCCTGGCCGCCGGCGAAGGCCCCGATCAGCGCGGCGAAGCGGACGATCACCAGGCGGCGACCGTCCACCCCCGTTTCGCCGACGCTGACCGGGAGCTCCCCCAGCACCCGGTAGAGCGCGACGCGCCGCTCCACCGGAATCAGCGGGTCGAGGACTGCCATCTCGTAGATCGCGCCCCAGACCTGCTCGTCCTCGGACACCCCGGCGTAGGTCGTGATGCGGTCGATGAAGTCGCGCCGCGCCGCCGTCGGCTCGGTGGGACCGGCCACCAGCGACGTCAGCTCGAGAAAGGGCCGCTTGCCGGGCGGCGTGGAGCGATGGGGATCCTTCGCGTTCTCCGACGCCCAGGCCGGCGGAATCGGATCGGCCGGGGACAGGCTGCCGCGGGCCGAGGCGACATAGGCCGTCGTGGCCGGTTCGATCCACGTCTCCGCGCGTTCCCGGTACGGCCTCCCGTCGGCCAGGTCGATGTCGATCATCCAGCTCTCCTGGTAGATCAACTGCCCGGCCCGCGGCCGGTACGGCGTGGCGTTCCCGGCCGCGGCGATCAGGTCGTCGAACACGCGCCGCACCTCGGCCGGATCCGACGACAGCGGATGCGGCTGCGGCTGCGAGATGGTGCGCGGCCGCAGGAAGTAGAGCCCGACGCCGACCACGAGCAGCACCGCCGCGGCCGCCGCGACCGGCACCCAGATCCGCCGCATCGTCAGCTGCCAGGCGAGGCGCCGGGGCGCCGGCCGGGCGAACACCCGCTCCCGGACCCGGGCCAGCGCTTCGTCGGACGGCTCGGCGATCCCCGGGGGAAGGTCGCGGACGGCCACCAGGTCGTGATCCATGGGCTTCATCGCGCACCGTCCTCGTCGAGAGCCGCCCGCACCTTGGCCCGCGCCCGGTGCAGCGCCGACTGCACCGATCCGAGCGGAATTCCCAGCGCTTCGGCGATCTCCCCGTACTCCAGCTCCGCCACGGCGAAAAGCATCAGCACGTCGCGCTGGCGGCTCGGCAGCTTCGCGAGTACGGCGGAGAGCCGCGCCACCGACCGCTGCGCGTCGACCCGCTGCGCGGCCGCCTCGTCGTGTCCCGCCTCGTCGGCCGCCACCGCCCGCATGTTGTCCCGCAGGGCCTGGATCTCGATACGCCGGTGCCGCCGCAGAATGTTGGTCGCGATCCCGTACAGCCACGGCAGCCATTCGCCCCGTTCCGGATCGAACCTCGCCCGCCGCTCATGCGCGACCAGGAACGTCTCGGCCACCACATCCTCGGCGACCTGAGCCCCCACCCGCCGCGTGCAATAGCGCAGCAACTCGCGGGCATGCCGCTCGAACACCCCGGCAAGCTCATCGGGCGGCGCAGCGGCCCGGGTCGGCGTCATACCCGTACTTGTCGATTCACGACAGTCATGTTCCCGTACGGTCGCTGTCAGTCGCCGTTGAAACCCCATCGCCTGTCGTTCGGTCGTCGCGGAGCCGGCAGGAGCAACTCGGCCACGGCGCGGAATACGGAGCCGCCCAGGGCGGTCACGCGGTAGGTGGGTATGCGCAGGACGCTCAGGTCGACCAGGGGTTTCGGGGTGCGCCGCAGGTAGTGGACGGTGACGATCAGGGTCGCGGCCGCCGCCACCAGCAGGGCTGTCGCCAGGGGCCAGCGGGGTGCTGTTCGGCCACGCCTTCCAGGCCGGCGATCAGGGCCGCCGTGCCCGCGGCGATTAGCAGGAAGCCTCGCCAGTCGAGGCGGCTGGGGGCGTCGGGACGTCGGGGAACAGGCGGCGGGCCACGACCAGGGCGGCCAGGCCGAGCGGGATGTTGACGAGGAAAATCAGGCGCCAGGACGCGTACGTGCTCAGGACACCGCCGAGGGCGGGCGCGAGCAACGAGGCTGTGAGCGCCGGCCAGGTCAGGTACGCGATGGCGCGTACCTGACCTGCTTTGGGCGTTGTCCTGATCACCACCAGGCGGTCGACCGGCACCATGAGGGCGCCGCCGAGGCCCTGCAGCATCCGGGGCCCCCGGGCCTTCCTGTCCGTCCCCCGATCATCGGCCCTGCCCCAAGATCAGCGGAAGTGACCTCCGGGCAGGAACTGCTCCGGGCGCAGGGCCCGTCCGGTGATCCGCACATCGCCGATCCAGCCGTAGAAGCCCTGCCCGTACTTCAGGTCGAACGACGTCGCGCCGATCACGAACGGCCGGCCGAGCGTGGCGATGCCGCGCGCGGGCTGGGTGGGGTTGCGGGCGATCTTCGAGCCGTTGACGTAGACGATCGAGCGCCGGCCGTCGTTGACGACCGCCAGGTGCTGCCAGACGCCGGTCGGCAGGGCGTGGCTCCACGAGGTCGGGTTGTGGTCGCCGACCTCGGAGTAGAGCACGTACTGCAGGAACCGCTCGCCCGAGACGTTCAGGCTGCACGTGGGCTCGAGATCGGACCAGCCGCTGTGCTTGCCCGCGTCGCCGGCCCGGCCCTCCCAGCTGAGGATGCCCATCCAGGCGTGGTCGCCCTCGAACGGCTCGGGCAGCTTGACGAACGCCTCGATCGTGTAGCCGTCGAGGAACTTGGCCGTGGTGATCGGGGCGCCGGCCGCGGTCTGCAGGGTGGCGCCGCGGTCAGGACCCTTGCCGCCGTCGAAGCGCAGGCTCGCGTGAGCGGGGGCGCCGGCGTGATGCTCGGCCGAGACGGTGAGCGTCTGGTCGGTGCTGTTCGCGAGACGCCGTACGGTGAGATGGTTGCCGCGACCGCTGAGGTCCCTGATCGTGGCGCCGTCGGCTACCGACTGGCCCTTCTCGTCGAACCGCCAGTAGGCGGCGGTGTGCCGGTCGACCACCTGGGCGGCCGGCCGCGGAGCGGGCTGAGCCTGCGGGAAGCGCGCGCCGAAGTCGAAGTCGAGGCTGAACCGGTCGACGTCGCTGGTCAGCTCGATCGTCTCGGCCTCGAGCGGGGTGCGCCGGGCGGGGTCGCGGGCGAGGAACCACGGCGCGAACGTCTCGACGTCGATGCGGTTGCGCACCAGGTCGAAGCGGTAGAGCCGGATCATGCCGGCGCCGCCGTAGTACCTGTCCTGGTAGTTCGTGATGTGGACGTGCACGTCGTGGCCGGCGTCGTTCTTCAGGACCGTGCGGCCGGGCGGCCAGTAGTGCCCGTTGAGCGTCAGGAAGATCTGGTCGTTGCCCTTGATGAGCTGGTCCCAGAGGCGTTGCCCGTTGCCCGAGAGGTACGCCTGTCCCCCGTCGTCCGCGTAGGCGAGGTCATGGGTCGTGACGATCGTCGGAACGCGGTGCTTGGTGAGCGTTTCGCGCGCCCAGGCCAGGCCGCTGTCCGAGATGCGCCAATCGAGCGCCAGAATCAGCCACTTCCGGCCGGCCGCTTCGAGCAGATGGGCGCTGTTGTAGCCGTCCTTCGAGGCGCCCAGGAACGTTTTCGACCGGCGCTGCCGCTGCGGCCCGAAGGTCGACAGGTACGCGCTGGGCCCGCGCTGGTCGTCCTTGGAGCCGTCGATGTCGTGGTTGCCGGCCAGCACGCTGTACGGCAGCTTGCCGTCGATCCTGGTGAACGTCTGCCCGGCCAGCACGATCTCCTGCTCGGTGCCGTGCTCGGTGACGTCGCCCAGGTGGGTCAGGAAGGCGATGTTGTCCTCGGCGCGCTGCTCCAGCAGGTAGCCGAACGTCTCGCGCAGGGGCGCGGGGTCGGCGCTGTCGGCGTCGAACAGGTATTGGGTGTCGGGCAGCACCGCGACCGCGAAGCGGGGACTGTCCTGGTCGAACCGGGCCGGCGTGGCCTGCGCGGGGGCAGCCGTGACAAGGGTCGCGGCGGGCGCGGCGACGGCGGCCCGCAGAAGATTTCTTCGTTCCACACCGGTCAATATGTCGGCCGCATCGCAACATCAGGCGGCGTCAATCCAAACCCTGCGTGATCATCCGAAGCTGATCTTCCGGAGTGCCACCGCCTCCCCCACCCACAGAGAGGATGTTGGTGAGCACCTCCCGCCGGGGTGTGACCCCACCCTCCCACTGACTTCGGGTCCTGCATGGGATTTGTCGGCTCCGGACGGGAGGTGCTCGTGCACTCACCGGAC
>NZ_JAHWFK010000046.1 GCF_019710575.1 Paractinoplanes polyasparticus
ACTAATTGGCACTGGCTTATCAAGCACCCTGTTGAGTTCTCAAAGAACAACCACACCCGGCCAACCGCTCCGGGGCAACCGCTCAAACTTACCTGGTCGACTTCGCGAGCGCAAGATCTAAAATCTTGCTCGCATCGCCCAAGTTTTCTCCACGACTGGAACCCGCTTTCCGGCGGGGTAGATCGTGAGAGTGGCCTCGCGGACCGGCCGACGATCACTGAGTGATCTGCTTGCCCGGTTCCCGCTGGCTTGACTAACTTACCCGGTTGGTTTCGCTAGCGCAAGTCGCCCTGCCCTGCTCCACCCGGCCTGTCGGTCAAGCGTAACGCCTACCCTTCGGGAGCGCCGTCCGAGCGTCGCTTTCGCGTCGTTCGTCCGGGTTTCCCTCGGGCAGAGAGAAAGTTACGCGACCGGGTGCCGCTCATGCAAATCGACCCCCGTGCCCATCAGTGCTCCGAGACGACCCGAAACCGCTCCCCGACGTGAAAGAGTGGGCACATGGGAGCTTCGCGGACGCTGGCGGCCGACGTGCTCGTAGACATGATCATGCCGTTCGGCCAGTTCGTCATCGGCGCTCTTGTGCTGGTCACGCTGGTTGTCTCGGTGCGCCGGCTCCTCGAGCGAGGGCCTTCCCGCATGGGTGGCGCAATGCTGCTGTCGGGCGGCGCGGTCATCGGTTTCGCCCTGGTCGGCTACCTGATCCAGCTTCTGTGACGCCGCTGACACCTCAGTGATGAACCACTGAGCACGTACCTCAGACGCCGGGTACCGGAGAAGCGCCCTTCCAGCCGGAACTACAGGCGGCGGTTGGCGAGGCTCGGCAGTTCTGTGCGGATCTTGTCGAGACGGCCGAGGTCGAGGTCGGCGGTCACCACGCCGACGGTGTCGGGCGCCTGGGCCAGCACGGTCCCCCAGGGGTCGATGATCATGCTGCGGCCGAAGCAGGTACGGCCGGGGTCGTGGTCTCCGATCTGGCCGGCCGCCACGACGTAGCACTGGTTCTCGATCGCCCGGGCCCGCAGCAGCACCTCCCAGTGGTCACGGCCGGTGTGCATCATGAACGCGGCCGGCACAACCAGGACTCGCGCGGCGCCCTCGATGGCGAGCCGGCGGTAGAGCTCGGGGAAACGTAGGTCGTAGCAGATCGACAGGCCCGTGCGGACGCCGGCGATCTCGGCCACGACAGTCTCGTCGCCGGGCGCCACTGATCGGGATTCCTGATAGGAGACCCGGCCGGCGATCTCCACGTCGTACAGATGGATCTTGCGGTAGCGCGCGACCAGGCCACCATCGGGGTCGAAGACCAGGGACGTGTTGTAGGTGTGATCGGCGTCGGGCCCGCTTTCGTGGAACGAGCCGGTGTGCACCCAGATGCCGATCTCACGCGCCGCGTTCGAGAAGAACTTCGCGAAGTCGCCATCGATCGGCTCGGGCTTGGGCGCCGTCTGCCCCGGACCGAGGTAGTCAACGTATTCCGGCAGCACCGCCAGCTCGGCCCCGGCCGCTGCCGCGCGTTCGAGCACATCGCGGGCCACCTCGAGGTTGTGATCCCGGTTGGCCCGCGAGTTCACCTGACACACCGCAACACGCATTCCTGAAGCCTACGAGCGCTCCGGGCGCAGCCCAACCCCCGCCGAGGAGGCAGTACCAAAGAACTGTCCCGGTCCCCTACCGATGGCCCTAGCCGTGGCGGCGGCTCCACGGTTGACTCCCACCTGATCGATCGAAGCCGCGACCGGTCAGGCGTGAGGAGGCGATGCACACGGAGCCGATGCACACGGAGGCGATGCACACGGAGGCGATGCAGACGGAGGCACCACGGGCGGGGGCGATGCGGCCGCCCGCGCCAGGAGCGCACGCAGGAAGCGCCGGTGTTTCGGGGCCAGGCGGGTCCAGATCCGGCGCCCGAGGGGACGGTCGAAACGGACCAGCATCGCCTGGGTCACCTCGGTTCCCGTGCTGTGCAGGACGAGACGCGCGGTCACGCCGGTCGCGGCCCTCGATTCGAGGACGATGTGGGAGGAGCAGTTGTGAAGGATCCGCCATCCGAGCACCTGGGCACGCGACCACGGTGGCGCCAGCGGGATGCCCAGCAGCGTCCAGACGGCGATCATTTGCGCTCGGGTAGCCCGGGGGCAGCGCTCCAGGGTCTGCCGCGCCCACTGCTCGGCTGTCCGGTCGGCCGATGTGGCGAAGGCGAACGACTCGCGGTAGTCCACGGGTTCCAGGCCGGCGAGGGCCTCGAGGCCGGGCGGCGTCTCGATCTCGCGAACGGTGATCATGGCCGCGACCGGGAGGAGAACTGCGAGGACATGAGGAAACCCCGGTCAGGCCAGGCGAGACTGCATGGCCTCGGCCAGCGCGTGGATGCCCTTCAACGGTCGGATCATCACTGTGAATTCGGTGATCTGGCCGTCCGCGGCCTCCTGGAGGAAGTCGCAGCCCTCGAGGTGCATGTCGCCGATGTGGGCGCGGAACAGCAGGGCGTGGTCGGGCGGCGAGGTCAGCTCACGGGTGTAGTGGAAGTCCTCGAAGACCTGAACGACGGCCTTGAGGATCGGGGCCACGGCGAAACGGCCGCGATAGGGAGTGAAGACAACCGGGCTGCGGAAGACGACGTCCTCGTGGAGCAGTGCCAGGGCGGCGTCGATGTCCTGGGCTTCGATGGCGGCTCGGAACGGGTGCAAGGCGGGCCCCTATAGTCAACTAGTTGAATAGGTGCGGATTACGCTAACCTGCGCTCGAGGAGGTGTCCAGATGTCGCTGCGCCACGCAGTGCTGGCGGCCCTGGCGCAGGGCGAAGCGTCGGGGTACGAGCTGGCCAAGCGGTTCGATGTAGGAGTCGCCAACTTCTGGTCGGCCACTCCGCAGCAGCTCTACCGGGATTTGGAACGGCTCGAACAGGACGGCCTGGTCAGCGCCCGGGTGGTGGAGCAGAGCCGCCGGCCCAACAAGCGGGTGTTCGTGCTGACCACCGCGGGACGTGAGGAGCTACGGGCGTTCGGCGAGCGGCCGGCCAAGCCGCCGGCGATGCGGGACGAGTTCCTCGTCAAGTTGCAGGCCGTCGACCCGGAACGGCCCGAGGCGATCCTCGCCGCGGCCACGGAGCGGATCGGACGGTCGCGCGAGAAACTCGCCCGGTACGACCAACTGCGGGAACGGATGCTGGCGGGACGCGACGAAGACCAGTTCCTGCGCGAGAGCGACCAGGTCGGGCCCTACCTGACACTCATGGCGGGGCGGATGTACGAGCAGACGAACATCCGGTGGGCCACCACCGTGCTCGAGACGCTCACCAACCGCCACGCCGGAGTGCGCGGCACGAGCGGGTAGGACTCACCGCGTACGCGAAAAAGCCGCCGCCGTCGCACCCGGAGGGACGACAGCGGCGGCTTCTGACAACGTCAGGCGGACTTTTCCTCGCGCTCGCGACGGCGGCGGCCGACGAACTCGCGCGGGACGATCGTGGGGTTCACGTTCTCGAGAACCACCTCGCGGTTGATGACCACACGAGCGGCGTCGGGGTTGCTCGGCACCTCGTACATCACGGAGAGCAGAACCTCTTCCATGATGGCGCGGAGACCGCGGGCGCCCGTGCCGCGCAGCATCGCCTGGTCGGCGATGGCCTCGAGAGCGCCGAAGTCGAACTCGAGCTCGACCCCGTCCAGCTCGAAGAGGCGCTGGTACTGCTTCACGTAGGCGTTGCGGGGCTCGGTCAGGATCTTGATCAGAGCCTCGCGGTCGAGGTTGCGGACCGTGGTGATGACCGGCAGACGACCGATGAACTCGGGAATCAGGCCGAACTTCAGCATGTCTTCCGGCATGACGCGGCTGAAGATGTCGTCGGTGTTCCGCTCGGAGATCGAGCGCAGGTGAGCGCCGAAACCGACACCGCCGTGGCCCACCCGCGACTCGATGATGCGGTCGAGGCCTGCGAACGCGCCACCCACGATGAACAGCACGTTGGTGGTGTCGATCTGGATGAATTCCTGGTGGGGGTGCTTCCGGCCGCCCTGGGGCGGAACGTTGGCCACCGTGCCCTCGAGGATCTTCAGCAGAGCCTGCTGGACGCCCTCACCGGAGACGTCGCGGGTGATCGACGGGTTCTCGCTCTTGCGGGCGATCTTGTCGACCTCGTCGATGTAGATGATGCCCTGCTCGGCCCGCTTGACGTCGTAGTCGGCGGCCTGGATCAGCTTGAGCAGGATGTTTTCCACATCCTCGCCCACGTAGCCGGCCTCGGTCAGAGCCGTGGCGTCCGCGATCGCGAACGGCACGTTCAGCATGCGAGCCAGCGTCTGCGCCAGGTGGGTCTTGCCGCAGCCCGTGGGGCCGATGAGCATGATGTTGGACTTGGCCACCTCGACGTCACTGCCTGCACCGGGCGCGCCGCTCGACTCGGCCTGAATCCTCTTGTAGTGGTTGTAGACGGCGACCGAGAGCGCCTTCTTGGCCTGTTCCTGACCCACCACGTACTGGTCGAGGAACTGGCAGATCTCCATCGGCTTGGGAAGCTCTTCCCACTTCACCTCGCCGGTCTCGGCCAACTCCTCTTCGATGATCTCGTTGCAGAGGTCAATGCACTCGTCGCAGATATAGACCCCAGGGCCCGCGATGAGCTTTTTGACCTGCTTCTGGGACTTCCCACAGAAGGAGCACTTCAGTAGGTCGCCGCCGTCGCCGATCCGTGCCACCTACGTACTCCTTGAGCTCATCGGCCGGCTTGCGCCGGCCCTGATCTGAGGACTGATTGCCTCGTTGCCATCTCATCGTCTGCCGAACCGCGTAACTGAGGCTGCATGCTCGACGTTACCCGCAAAGGTGCGGTTCTCCGACCCCCCAAAACGGGCGTGTCAGGGGTCGGCCGGCCTATTTGGCACCGGCCGGCCCCCGACATGATGCCTCAGCTGCCGGAGCCGACCGACTGCAGGCTCTTCTTGCGGCTCGCCAGCACGACGTCGACGATGCCGTACTCCTTGGCCTCGTCGGCCGTCATGATCTTGTCGCGGTCGACGTCCTTGCGGACCTGCTCCGGCGGGCGGCCGGTGTGCCGCGAGATCATCTGCTCCATCTGGGTGCGCATGCGGAGGATCTCACGCGCCTGGATCTCGATGTCCGACCCCTGGCCGTAACCACCCTCGGTGGCCGGCTGGTGGATCAGCACACGCGAGTTCGGCAGCGCCATGCGCTTGCCCGCCGTACCGCCGGCCAGCAGAACCGCGGCGGCGCTGGCAGCCTGCCCGAGGCAGACCGTCGAGATGTCGGGGCGGACGTACTGCATCGTGTCGTAGATCGCCGTCATGGCGGTGAAGGAGCCGCCGGGCGAGTTGATGTACATCAGGATGTCGCGGTCCGGGTCGGAGCTCTCCAGCGTCAGCAGCTGGGCCATCACGTCGTTGGCCGACGCGTCGTCCACCTGCACGCCGAGGAAGATGATCCGGTCCTCGAACATCTTGTTGTACGGGTTCGTCTCCTTCATCATCCCGTTCGAGGAACGCTCGACGAAGGAAGGCAGCACGTAGCGGTTGTGCACCGGCGCGAACCCGGAGGGCAGGGTCATGTCAGTCATCTTTCAGCTCCTCAGTTCAGCGTTCCGGCGCCCTCGGGAACCTGAGTGGCCCCGGTGATCACCTTGTCGATGAAGCCGTAATCCATGGCCTCCTGAGCCGTGAACCAGCGGTCACGGTCGGAGTCCTGCTCGATCTGCTCCTGGGTCTGGCCGGTGTGGAAGGCGACCCGCTCCTGGAACATGCGCTTGGTGTACAGCATCTGCTCGGCCTGGATGGCGATGTCGGCGGCCGTGCCGCCCATGCCACCGGACGGCTGGTGCATCATGATTCGCGCGTGCGGCAGCGAGAAACGCTTGCCCGGGGCGCCGGCGCAGAGCAGCAGCTGTCCCATCGACGCGGCCATGCCCATCGCGACGGTCTGAACGTCGTTGTCGATGAACTGCATCGTGTCGTAGATCGCCATACCCGAGTAGACCGAGCCACCGGGCGAGTTGATCCAAAGGTTGATGTCGCGCTCAGGGTCCTCGGCGGAAAGCAGCAGCAGCTGCGCGCAGATGCGGTTGGCAACCGAGTCGGTCACCTCGCTGCCGAGGAAGATGATGCGCTCACGCAGCAGGCGGTTGAAGACCGAGTCGTCGAGGTTGCCACTGAGGGAATCACCGCGGAGCACGGGGCTCGCGGGGAGATGAAGATCGGTCATGGCAGCCCTTCACAGCTGACTGTGTCGGCCAGTGGCGGCCGGCAAGTTGTCCGTCGTACGACCAACCTAACCGGTCCATTGCGCATCAGCTTCCCGCTCGGGCAGGTGTTCGCTGACAGCGCACGGCTGAGCCAGCCGGAACGCGATGCCCCTTCGAGGCTGACGACGAGACGGTGGTTTTCCGTCACCGCAAAGAGCGCGGGGACGGAAAACCACCGTCTCGTCGTCAGCGGGGCGATCGCGTTCTATAGCTGGGACCTCAGTGGTTGTGGCCCGCGTGCTCGTCCTCGCTGGCGGCGCGGAGGTCGTCGAGGGTCAGCACGGTGCCTTCGCTGTCCTTCATCTCGACCTGCTCCATCACCGAAGCCAGGGCCTTGCCGCGGCGCACATCGCCGAACACGGCCGAAGCCGCACCCGACTGCACCAGCTGGTCGTAATACTCCTGAGGCTGCATCTGAGCGCGCTGCGCACGGTGCACGATCTCGTGCCCGAACTCGTCGTCGGAGACCTGAACGTCCTCGGCGTCGGCGATCGTGTCGAGCAGCAGCTGGATGCGGACGCCCTCCTGAGCGGCCTCGGTCAGCTCCTGCTCGATCTGCTCCTCGGTCTTGTCCTCGGAGCTCAGGTAGTCCTGCAGGGTCGCGCCGATCCGCTCCAGCTGGTCGGTCATGGCCTGCTTGCGGCCCTCGACCTCATCCTTGACGACGCCCTCGGGCGCCGGGATGTCGGCCGTCTCGACCAGCTGCTTCAGCGCCTCGTCACGGGCCGCGTAGATCTGCTCGACCTTCTTGACCTTGGTCAGCCGCTCACGCAGGTCGTTGCGCAGCTCCTCCAGCGTGTCGAACTCGCTGGCCATCTGAGCGAAATCGTCGTCGACCTCGGGCAGCTGCTTGTCCTTCACGCTGCGAACCGTCACCTCGACGTCCGCGTCCCGGCCGGCGAAGTCGCCACCGACCAGCTGCGTGGTGAACTGGGCGTCGGCGCCGGCCACCAGGCCCACGAGAACCTCGTCGAGGCCCGGGAGCAGCTGCTTGCTGCCCACCTCGTGCGAGATGTTCGTCGCCGAGCCGCCCGGCACCTCGGTGCCGTCCACGGTCGCCTTCAGGTCGAGCTGCACGTAGTCGCCCTCGGCGGCCGGCCGCTCCACCGTCTTCAGGGTGGCGAAACGCTCCCGCAGCCCGTTGATCTGCTCGTCGATCTCGTTGTCGCCGATCTCGACGGCCGGGACCGTGACCGAGATGGTCTTGAGGTCGGGCACGGTGATCTCGGGACGGACGTCGACCTCGGCGGTGAACTTCAGCGGCTCGTTGTCGCCGAACTCGGTGATCTCGACCTCGGGGCGGCCCAGCGTCTTGACGTCGTGCTCACGCACGGCGGCCAGGATCTGCTGAGGGATCGCCTCCTGAACGGCCTCGTTGAGGACCGCGCCACGCCCGACACGCTGGTCGATGACCGCTGAAGGGATCTTGCCGCGACGGAAGCCCGGCACCTGCACCTGCGCGCCGATCTCCCGGTACGCCTTCTGCAGGCTCGGCTTGAGCTCGTCGAACGGCACCTCGATGGCGAGCTTCACCCGAGTCGGGCTCAGAGTCTCGACGGTGCTCTTCACAGGCGTACTCCTTGTTGCTGCGGATAGTTGATGTCAGTCGGGGTGGCGGGATTTGAACCCACGGCCCCTCGCTCCCAAAGCGAGTGCGCTACCAAGCTGCGCCACACCCCGTGGCGACGGCCAGTGTATGCGGTCCGCTTCCACGCGCGTGCGCTGGAGTCACCTGGTGGGGAATCCGGTTCGCGTGAACGGGAGATGATTCAGTAAGCTGGCCGAGCATCCCCGTCCAAGACGGGGGCGTTGCGGGCGTAGCTCAATGGTAGAGCCTCAGTCTTCCAAACTGATTACGCGAGTTCGATTCTCGTCGCCCGCTCAAGTTTTCCCTGCTCAGGCCATTATCCTCGAAACGGCCGGTCACACATGCACTGCCGCCGGCGACGCCGCCGGGACAGCGCGCATCTGGGAGATCAGGCCATACGCGTGACCGGTGTCCCGCTCTGCTCGGCGGCCAGTCCGGCGAGCATGGCGAGGGCGTCGGCGGTCTCGGAGCCGGGCCTGGCCAGTCTTCGCCCACTTGTCGCCCCAGATCGACTTCGCGCCCTCGTCCAGCACGAGCCATCGGACGGCGTTGCGGTGCCGCGCCGGCATCGCGTCGAAGTTGGCCAGCAGCAGCCGGGCCATCGGGTTGGCAGCCAACACGTCGGTCCGGCGGCCCAGCACGTATGCCGGCGCGTCCCCCAACTTCTTCGCGGCCTTCGGCGCCAAGCCGGCCGAGGAGTTCGGCGCCCCCCGCGAGGTGGTCGACGCGATCCTGCACGCCGTGGACAGCGACAACCCGCCAACCCGGGTCGCCGTGGGTCACGAGGCGCGCACCACGATCCGTGAGGCCCTGACCGCACGTCTGGAGGAAGTCACCGCTCAGGCGGCCTGACCTGTGAGCCGGAGACGTGCAGGATCTCGGAGGGGTACGCCCGGCGAGGCGGTGGGCGGTGCGGATCAGGTACGTCTGGTTCGCAAAGCCACCAGGGCGGTCGGCTGGATGGGCAGCTCGGCCGGCGCCGCGCTCAGGCGGGCCACGGCTTCGCTGTGGTTCGGGGCGCGGCGCCGGGCCGCCACCCGGCGCCGCGCGTCTCGGCCGGCTTGGGTGCCTCGGCCGGGAGCTTCTGGAGGATGGTGCTCCAGATACCCGCGGAGAATTTAGTCCTGTGCTTTGATGCCCGTCTATTAGGTCTGGCTTAAATCGCACTGTGAGGTTCGGTCCGGGTCACTCAGCGCGATCATGGGCGACCGCGGGGAGGTTCGGTCAGGCGCGGGCCGCGCCTCCCTGAACTGCGGCGTGACACCCGCCGCCGAAGAGGGGTGCGGGGTGAGCTTGGGCTGAATGCGCGGATGGCGCACCACGGCACGCTGCCGAGCGGGTGGGGACGGCGTAGCCTCGCACGATGACCGTGCTGTGGACAGCGCTCATCATCGTTGGGGTGGTCATGATTTTGGTGGCTGTGTGGCCCAGCGTGCGCGAAGGTCGGCGACGCCACGACGACAAACGGGACAGCGCCTGACGCGGCGCTGTGCGGGGGCTGGCAGACTCGTCGCGTGAGTACCGGGGAGCTTCAGACGTACAGCCTTGTCGAGCTGGCCGTCGAGCGTCTCCGTCACGAGATTCTCGGTGGGCACACCGACCCGGGCGAGCGCCTGGTCGAGGAACAGCTCACGCGCCGGCTCGGGATCAGCCGGGCGCCGCTGCGGGAGGCCATGCGGCTGCTGGCCCAGCAGGGGCTGGTCGAGCATATTCCGCGGCGTGGCGCCCGGGTGGCGACGCTCTCCGACGACGACGTGCGCGAGCTGTACGAGGTGCGGGACGTCCTCGAGCGGCATGCCGTCTCCACGATTCCGGCCGGTCCCGACCTGACCGCGCTGCGGGCCGCGCTCGATGTGATGCGGACGGCCACCGAAGCCGGTGACCGGCTCGAGCTGGCCGACGCGCACCGGCGGTTCCACACCGCGGTGGTTGCCCTGGGCGGCAACCGCCAGCTGGCCGAGCTGTACGGCTCGGTGCTGGTGCGCATCCAGCTCTACATGGCGGTCAACATGCGGCGTGAGGCCGAGGTGGCTCGTGCCGAGGACGGCGTGGCCCGGCACGAGCGGCTGTTCGCCGCGGTCGAGCGCGGCGACACCGCGGCGATCCTCGAGGCGTTGAGCGCGCACGGCGCCCGGACGTATCTGAGCTAAGGGAAATCGCGCCGTTACAAAGCGCAGCATTCCCCGAAACAGAATTGTCGACAATCGACGATGTGGATGCGAACGCGATCGTCGAAGCCGTACGCGGCCGGCCGGACGTCTGGATCAGCGCATTCGGCGCCGATGAGCTGCGAGAACGCGCCGAGCAGGCGGATCCTCGGCTGCCCTTGGCCGGGATGCCGTTCGCGGTCAAGGACAACATCGACGTGGCCGGGTTGCCGACGACGGCCGGATGCCCCGATTTCGCGTACGTGCCCGAACGGAACGCGCCGGTCGTGCAGCGCCTGGTCGAGGCGGGCGCGATCGTGGTCGGCAAGACGAACCTCGACCAGTTCGCCACCGGGCTGACCGGGGCGCGCTCCCCCTACGGCGCGCCGGAGAGCGTCTTCGGGGGCGGGCTCATCTCGGGCGGGTCGAGTTCCGGGTCGGCGGTCGCGGTGGCTGACGGCACTGTGGTCTTCGCGCTCGGCACGGACACTGCGGGCTCGGGCCGGGTGCCGGCCGCGCTCAACGGCATCGTCGGGATCAAGCCGACCCGGGGTCTGCTGAGCACGCTCGGGGTGGTGCCGGCGTGCCGCTCGCTCGACTGTGTCTCGATCTTCGCCCGGGACGTGCCCATGGCGGACCGGGTGATGCGGGTCGCGCGGGGTCGCGTACGGGAAGACCCCTGGTCACGCGAGGGAAGCCGGCCGTTGCTGGCCGAGCCGCGGATCGGCGTACCGGAAGCCCTTGATTTCTTCGGAGATGCCGGGCAGGAGAAGGCCTTCGCCCGGTTCGGGGGCGACGTGACGGTGGATGTCGGACCGCTGCTCGAGGCCGGTGACCTGCTGTATCGCGGGCCCTGGGTGGCGGAGCGGCTGGCCGATCTGGGTGACTTCCTGCAGGCGCATCCGGAGTCGGTGCTCCCCGTGACCCGGGCCGTCCTGGAGACCGGCCACGGCTTCACGGCGGTCGACGCGTTCCGCGCCCAGCATCGCCTGCGGGAACTGCGAAACGCGGCGGACCGCATGTGGGAAGGGATCGACGTCCTGGCGCTCCCGACGGTCGGCACCACTTTCACTCATAGTGAGATCGCCGAGGATCCGATCGGCCGCAACCTCACGCTGGGTCGTTACACGCAGTTCGCCAACCTGCTCGACATGGCCGCCGTGACCGTGCCCAACGGCTTCACCGCGGACGGCCGCCCCGCCTCGATCACCCTGTTCGGGCCGGCCTTCAGCGACGACACCCTGGCCCTGCTGGCCCGCTCGCTGCCGGTCGACAACAGCCTGACCCTCGCCGTGGTCGGACTGCACCTCAGCGGCGAGCCGCGCAACGGCGAGTTGCTCGACCGCGGCGCCACGCTGGTCGGCGTCGCCCGCACCGCACCCTGCTACCGCCTGTATCACCTGCCCTCGGGCGCCCCCGGCCTGGTGCGCAGCGAAGCCGGCGAGTCGATCGAGATCGAGCTCTGGCAGATGCCGGCCACCGAGGTCGGCAGCTTCCTGGCCGGCATCGCGGCGCCCCTGTCGCTGGGCCGGGTCGCCCTCGACGACGGCACCGAGGTCACCGGCTTCCTGTGCGAGGCGTACGCGGCGACCGGTGCCCCTGACATCACCGCCAGTGGCGGCTGGCGTAACTACCGTGCGAGAGGAGCCACCACATGACCGCATCGATCGGGCCGGTCAAGGCCGACCCCTACCCCTGGCCGTACGACGGCACGGTCCCCGTGTCGAGGACGGCGCTCATCTGCGTCGACTGGCAGACCGACTTCTGCGGTAAGGGCGGTTACGTCGACTCGATGGGTTACGACATCGAGCTGACCCGGGCCGGGCTGCCGGCCACCGCCCGGCTCCTCGAGCACGTCCGCGACCTGGGCATGCTCGTGATCCACACCCGTGAAGGGCACGACCCCGACCTGTCCGACCTGCCGCCCAACAAGCGCTGGCGCTCGGCCCGGATCGGAGCCGAGATCGGCAGTGACGGGCCGTGCGGCCGGATCCTGGTCAAGGGCGAGCCCGGCTGGGAGATCGTCCCCGAGGTCGCCCCGGTGGCCGGCGAGGTGATCGTCGACAAGCCGGGCAAGGGCGCGTTCTACGCCACCAATCTCGACCTCGTCCTGCGCACGCACGGCATCACCCACCTGATCCTGACCGGCATCACCACGGACGTCTGCGTGCACACGACGATGCGCGAGGCCAACGACCGCGGCTACGAGTGCCTGATCCTCAGCGACTGCACGGGCGCGACCGACCCGTCCAACCACACCGCCGCCCTGCACATGGTCACCATGCAGGGCGGTGTCTTCGGCTGCGTCGCCACCTCGGACGACGTAATAGCAGCAACGGAGCCCTGACATGCCGACAGTCGATGCCAAACCCGCACCGTTCACCTTCGACACCGACAGCACCGTGCTGCTCGTCATCGACATGCAGCGCGACTTCCTTCTCCCCGGCGGCTTCGGCGAGAGCCTGGGCAACGACGTGTCCCAGCTGAGCCGGACCATCGAGCCGCTCAGCGTGCTGATGGCGGCATGGCGCGCCCAGAACCTGCCGATCATTCACACCCGCGAGGGCCACGAACCCGATCTGTCCGACTGTCCGCCGTCCAAGCTGGCTCGCGGTGGCATCGGCGAGCAGGGGTCCTTCGGCCGGATCCTGATACGCGGTGAATACGGCCACGACATCGTCGACGAGCTGCAGCCGCTGCCGGGCGAGCCGGTCATCGACAAACCCGGCAAGGGCGCGTTCTATGCCACCGACCTCGCTGACATCTTGGACAAGTTCGGCACGAAAAAGCTGATCGTCACGGGGGTCACGACCGAGGTCTGCGTGCACACCACGGTCCGCGAGGCCAACGACCGCGGGTACGACTGCCTCGTGCTCGCCGACTGCGTCGGCTCGTACTTTCCCGAATTCCAGCGCGTCGGGCTGGAGATGATCGCCGCGCAGGGCGGCATCTTCGGCTGGGTCGCCGACTCCCCCGCTGTCATCGCCGCCCTCCAGGAGCAGAAATGACGACCACTGTCGCGGCCAAACCACCCCTCTGGGTACGCGGAGACACCAACGCCTTCTTCGGCTTCGGCGTCAACGTGCTGGTCAACGTTCTCACCCTGACGGCGCTGTGCATCGGGGTCATCAAGATGCCGGCGTCGGACGTCTTCGGCGTGATCCTGCCCGCGCTCGGCATCGCGCTCGTCGCGGGCAACGTCTACTACACGTTCCTGGCCCGGCGGCTGGCCGCCAAGGAGGGCCGCTCGGACGTCACCGCGCTGCCGTACGGGCCGAGCGTGCCGCACATGTTCATCGTGATCTTCGTGATCATGCTGCCGATCTACCTGAACACCGGCAACCCGGTGCAGGCGTGGACGGCCGGGATCGCGTGGGCCTTCATCATCGGCGTGATCGTGCTGATCGGCGCGTTCGTCGGCCCGTACATCCGCAAGTACACCCCGCGGGCGGCGCTGCTCGGCACCCTGGCCGGCATCTCGATCACGTTCATCTCGATGAACCCGGCCGGCAACATGTGGAACTACGCGTGGATCGCCCTGCCGGTCCTCGGCCTGCTGCTGATCGGCCTGCTGACCGACGTGAAGCTGCCGTTCAACTTCCCGATCGGCCTGGCCGCGCTGCTCGTCGGCTCGGCGATCGGCTGGGCCGGCGGGGCCATGTCGGTGCCCGACGTGACCTCGGCCGCCCGGGACATCGCGTTCGCCTTCCCCCATCTCAAGTTCGACCTGCTGGTCGACGGGCTCCGCGACATGGCGCCGCTGCTGGCCACCGCGATCCCGCTCGGCGTCTACAACTTCACCGAGGCGATGACCAACGTGGAGAGCGCCGCCACCGCCGGCGACCGCTACAACCTGCGCAGCGTGCTGCTGGCCGACGGCGCCGGCGCGGTGATCGGCTCGTGCCTGGGCTCGCCGTTCCCGCCCGCGGTGTATGTCGGCCACCCCGGCTGGAAGGCGGCCGGCGGCCGGACCGGCTACTCGATGGCGACCGGCGTGGTGATCGCGCTGCTCTGCTTCTTCGGGCTGTTCGGCCTGCTCGGCGCGATCTTCCCGACCGCTGCCATCGTGCCCATCCTGCTCTACATCGGCCTGCTGATCGGCGCTCAGGCCTTCCAGGCGACCCCGCGGGCTCACGCGGCCGCGGTGGTCGCGGCGCTGATTCCGAACATCGCCTCGTGGGCCACCGGACAGATGGACAACGCGCTGGCCGCCGCCGGCACCACCGCGGCCGAGGTCGGCACGGACGCGCTGGCCGGGGCGGGTGTGGTCTACGACGGGCTGAAGACGCTGGGCGAGGGCGCGATCCTGGCCGGGCTGGTGCTGGGCGCGATCGTCGCCTTCATCATCGACAAACGCTTCTGGCACGCCGCGGTCTTCGCCGGGTCGGGGGCGGTGCTCAGCTTCATCGGCCTGATCCACGCCGAGAAGGTGCAGTGGAACGCGGACGGGCAGGTGACGCTCGGCTACCTGTTCCTCGCCGTCGTGTGCGTGGTGTTCGCGCTCGGCAAGCCGACGCCCCGCGTGCCGGACAAGGACGAACAGGAGAGCTTCGAGGGCAACAGCTTCACCGAGGCGCCGGAAGGTGGAGTGCCGACTCCACGTAAGGAAGAGCCCGCCGTTTCCTGATCATCGAGCGCAACCGGAGGAATGTCGTGGACGCGGACGTCATCGCGGAGGTCGGTACGGCCTTCGAGGCGTACGAGAAAGCCCTGATCCGCAACGACGTCGACGCGATCATCGGATTCTTCGCCGGCGACGCCGTCCGTTACGGCCTCGCCGACATGCAGATCGGCCTGGAGGAGCAGCGGCGGTGGCGGCTCGCGCAGCCGCCGCTGCCACCCGGCCGGCGCCTCAAGGACACGATCATCCAGGCCTACGGGCCGGATGTCGCCGTGGTGAACACGTTGTTCGGCTATCCCGGCAGCGAGGTGCTCGGCCGCCAGTCGCAGACCTGGGTGCGGTTGCCCGAGGGCTGGCGGATCGTCGCCGCCCACGTCTCCGAGCCGCGCGGTCAACCGACGTAGCGGCGGGCCTTCGAGCGGCGTTGCGCCTCGTCCAGTCCGGCCAGCCGCGCCTCGACATCGGCGGGGCGCGGCCGGCGGGCGGTCAGCAGCCAGGGCAGTCCCCACAGCGCGTCCCACACGGCCAGCGCCGAGGTGCGGTCGTGCGGCACCGTACGGGCCAGGAAGGCGCTGCGGCGCAGGGCCGGGCCGATCGGTCGGCGCAGCCAGGTGAACCACAGCGTGTTGCGCAGGCCCACCCGCCGCCGGTGGACGGCGTCGCGCAGCACCGACGCGCGGTGGTGCACGACCAGATCCTCCAGGTAGCACAGCTCCCAACCCGAGCTGAGCAGGTCGGTGGCGAGCAACTCCTCCTCGCCGCCCAGCCAGAGCCGCTCGCTGAAGCCGCCGGCCTGCTCGAAGGCGTCGCGCCGCACCACCGAGGCGCCGGCCAGGAAGCTGCCCAGCGCCGGTCCGGGCAGCCAGTCGGGGCCGGGCACGGGCGAGTCGCGCAGCTCCTCGACGATCGGGTCGTCGACGCCGCGCGGCTCCACGACGATGCGCGCGTTCACCAGCGCCAGGCGGGGGAAAGCGTCGAGGGCGTCGGCCGCCCGGGCCAGCGAACCCGGTTCCCACCACGTGTCGTCGTCGCAGAACGCCACATAGGGCGTACGGAGGCGGGCGACCCCGACGTTGCGGCCGACCGCACCCAGGTTCTCGGTCAGCGGCACGACGTCGACCTCGGGGAACTCGCGCCGGACAGCCTCGGCTGTGCCGTCGGTGGAACCGTTGTCCACCAGCACGATCGGCGGCTGCTCGGGAAGCTCCCGCAGGCGCCGCACCGCCGCCACCGCTTCGTCGCGCCGCTGCCACGTGATCACGACGACGCCTGTCCGCTGATCAATCACGGCGGCCGGAATACCCGGCTCTTTCGCGGGCATACCGTGCTGACCAGCACACCTCGCACCGTAATCAGGAGGTAACACCGTGGATCCGCGCAGCAAGTACCCCGGTCCGGCGCTCGACGGCGGCGACCAGGACCCGCCCGGCTCGACCAAGGCGATGCCGGACCGCCCGGACCACGGCGAACAGAGCTACCAGGGTTCGGGCCGGCTCAGCGGCCGCAAGGCGGTCATCACCGGCGGCGACTCCGGCATCGGGCGGGCGGTCGCCATCGCGTACGCGCGAGAAGGCGCCGACGTGCTGATCTCCTACCTGCCCGAGGAGGAGGACGACGCGCGCGACACCGCCCAGTACATCGAGAAGGCCGGCCGCAAGGCGGTGCTGGTTCCGGGCGACATCCGCGACGAGTCGCACTGCCGCGCCATCATCGACCGAGCCCGGACCGAGCTCGGCGGCCTGGACATCCTGGTCAACAACGCGGCCTATCAGATGGCTCAGCCGGGCGGGATCACCGACATCACGGACGAGCAGTTCGACCGGGTGATGAAGACCAACCTGTACGCGATGTTCTGGCTCTGCCGGGCGGCCGTTCCGCACCTGCAGCCGGGCGCGACGATCATCAACACGGCGTCGGTGCAGGCCTATCAGTCGTCGGCCCACCTGCTCGACTACGCCACCACCAAGGGCGGCATCGTCGCCTTCACCAAGGCGCTGGCCGAGGACCTGGCCGACAAGGGCGTCCGGGTCAACGCCGTGGCGCCGGGCCCGATCTGGACCCCGCTCATCCCGGCCACCATGCACGAGGAAAAGATCAAGACCTTCGGCGAGGACGTCCCGCTCGGCCGGGCCGGGCAGCCGGCCGAGCTGGCCCCGGCGTACGTCTACTTCGCGAGCCCGGAGTCGAGCTACACCACCGGTGAGGTGCTGGGCATCACCGGCGGCAAACCCGTCAGTTAGCGAACAGGCCGACGACCCAGTGGAAGGCGTCCATGACCCACTCGGTCTGCTGCAGCCAGGCGAGGCCGACGCCGGCCAGGAAGAGGGCCGTGACCAGGTGTGAACCGCGTGCGGTGCGCCGGACACGGCCCATCTGGCGTTCGATCACCAGGTGGCCGACGACCCGGGCCAGGCAGAAGACGCCGACCGCGACGGCCAGCGTGACCACCAGCACGACCGTCGGCGTGCCGAACGGGCCTTCGCCCGACAGGGCCCAGATGCCCCAGCAGACGAAGGCGAACAGCACCGCGGCGCTGGTCCACTCGCCGCCCTGGCGCAGCTCGCTCCACTTCCAGCTGATGGGGTGGTGTGCGTGCGGCGCCGGGGCGCCGGGCCAGCCCACGCCCGTCGGCTCGTGCTCGGCCCGCGGCCGGGCGTTCACCTGAGCGCGGCCCTGGTTGAACGGCGCGGGCGGCGCGGCCTCGGGCGCCGGGAACTGCGCCGTCGGTGGGGGTGCACCCTGCGTCGGCGTGGTGGGCGCGTCGGCCCACGGGTCTTGTGGCGGCATGTCGAGCGTCCGCTCCGACCACTGCGGTTGCTCAGGCATTGGTTCCCCCTCCGGTCGGGCGGTGCGTCCCACCCGCCCTCATCGAGAGTAGCGACCCGGCAAACCATTCGCTCTCGGGCCCGCGGTCCGTTACACAAGTCCTATGTTCGAATCCGTGCGCCTGCGCGCCGCCACCGACGAAGATCGGCGCGGGATCGCCGACCTGTTGCTGTTTGTCTTCCATGAGCATGGCACCGACGATCAACGTGACCTCGAGATGCGGATCATCGAGCCCGAGCGGTCGGTGGTGGCCGACGACGACGGCCTGATCGTCGGCAACGCGGCCGTTCAGACGCGCGACCTGACGGTGCCCGGGGCGGTGATCCCGGTCGCGCACGTGACCGGCGTGGGCGTCGCCCCCACCCACCGCCGCCAGGGCCTGCTGACCGCCATGATGCGCCGCCAGCTCACCGACATCGCCGAGGCCGGCCGCGAGCCGGTGGCGGCGCTCTGGGCCAGCGAGACGGCGATCTACCCGCGGTACGGCTACGGTCCGGCCGCCGACCGGCTCCGCCTCGACATCCGCAGCCGTGAGATCACCGTCACCGGGCCCGAGGCGCCGGCCGGCAAGTTCCGGCTGATCGATCCGAAGGCGGCACGGGCCGAACTCGTCGCGGTGCACGACGCCGTACGGATCCACCGGGTGGGCTGGTCGAGCCGCCCCGACTACTGGTGGGACTACCTGCTGGCCGACAACGACGCCATGCGCGACGGCGCGACCAACATGCGCGGCGTCGTCTACGAGACCGCGGACGGGCCCGTCGGCTATGCCCTGTGGCGGGTGAAGAGCGACTGGGACTCACACGGCCCGGCCGCCGACGTGCGCGTGAACGAGCTGGTGGCGGGCGATCCGGGCGTCTACGCGGCGCTGTGGAGGTTCCTGTTCGGCACCGACCTGGCCCGGACGGCGTCGTACGACTTCGCGAGCGTCGACGAGCCGCTGCAGTTCATGGTCGACGAGCCCCGCAAGCTGGGCCGGCGCTACGCCGACGCGCTCTGGATCCGGCTGGTCGACCTGCCGGCCGCGCTCGAGGCCCGCCGCTACGCGACCCCGGTCGACGCCGTGTTCGAGGTGACCGATCCGGTTCTCGAGGCCAACAACGGGCGCTGGCGGCTCATCGGCGACGCTGAGAAGGCATCCTGTGTACGCACGGACGACGCCCCCGACTTCGCCTGTTCGATCACCGAGCTGGGCGCGGCCTACCTGGGCGGCACAACGCTGGCCACGCTGGCCACGGCCGGCCGCATCCAGCAGTTCACCGGCAACCTGCCGTCGACCGCGTTCCAGTGGTACCGCCTGCCGGGCGTCCTCGAGGTGTTCTGAGGGTGCTCGCGGTAGCGTCGGCGGCATGGCTGAGCCCGAACGCCGCCGGCGTCGCCTGCGTCCCTCCTCCGGTTCCGCGGTGCCGGCCCCACCGCCGACCGCCGACGAGGCCGCCGGGCCGGCCGCGGGTGCGGCCGTGACCGAGCCGATCGCCGACCCGGTTCCCGAAGCAGAGCCGGCGGGGGCGGCCGGGCCGGCGCCGATCGAGCGGCTGGTGCGACCGCCGCGCAACGGCGGCAGCCGTCGTCAACCGCCCGGGCCGGGCGGCAACGGGGACGACCGGGAGCTCGAGCGCGGTCTGCGCGGCCTCGTCGGCTCGGGGTCGTCACAGGTCAGCGTGGGTGCGGCGCTGCGCGCCCGGGACGCCGCCCGCCCCAGCGAGCAGGATCTGGCCGACGCCGACCGCAACCTGACGATCGTCCGCCGGAACTGGGTGCCGCGGGAGGAACTGCCCCGCAACCGCTGAGATCAGCTGGCCGGGAGCTCCGGCAGCGCCGGCCGGCTCGCCTCGTACTCGGCCAGCTGAGCGATGCGGCGGGCGTGGCGCGGGTTGCCCGAGAACGGGGTGGCCAGGAACGTCTCGACGAAGCCGGTGGCCTCGTCCAGCGTGTGCTCGCGGGCGCCGATGGAGATGACGTTGGCGTCGTTGTGCTGGCGGGCCAGCTGGGCGATCTCGGTGCGCCAGACCAGCGCGGCGCGCACGCCGTCGATCAGGTTGGCCGCGATCTGCTCGCCGTTGCCGGAACCGCCGATCACGATGCCCAGCGAGCCCTCGTCGGCGACCACCCGCGCCCCCGTGTGCAGGCAGAAGGCCGGGTAGTCGTCCTCCGGGTCGTAGACGTGCGGCCCCACGTCGACGACGTCGTGGCCCTGCTTGATCAGGTGGTTCACGAGGTGCATCTTCAGCTCGTAACCGGCGTGGTCGGAACCCAGGTAGACGCGCATGGTCTCACTCTCTCAAAAATACGGCGGTCAGAAGGTCAGGCCCGCGCGCAGGTAGGCGGCGACCTGATCGGTGGCCACCCGGGCGTCGTCGATCACCGCGAGCTTGCGGGCGAATCCATGATTCACCCCCATGTAGCGGGTGTGCACCACCGGCACCCCGGCCGAGAGCAGCGCGTCGGCGTAGTCGGCGCCCTCGTCGCGCAGGGCGTCGTACTCGGCCGTGATGATCAGCGCGGGCGGCAGGCCGGCCAGGTCGTCCGCGGCCAGCGGGGCCACGTCGGGCGTGAACCGGGTCAGCGGGTCGGGGGCGTACATCGTCCAGGCCCGCTGCATCGAGGCCCGGTCGAGGCCGTACGAGCCGACCTCGTCGTACGACTCGGAGGCGGTCATCGGGTCGATGGCGGGGTAGATGAGCACCTGGAGGTCGAGCGGGGTCGCCGCGTCGCGCTGCCGCCGGGCCACGACCGTGGCCAGCTGGCCACCCGCGCTGTCGCCGCCGATGGCCAGCCGTGAAGGGTCGACGCCGAGCTCGGCGCCGGCCTTGCGCACGTACGCGATGACCGTCTCGACATCGTCCAGAGCGGCCGGGAAGACGTGTTCGGGCGCGAGCCGATAGCCGACGGAGAGCACCGCGCAGCCGGACCGGTCGGCGATACGCCGGCACGCCCGGTCGACCGTCTCGATGCTGCCGTAGCACCAGCCGCCGCCGTGCACGTAGACGAACACGGGCGCGTCGACCCGGGCGGCGTAGAGCCGGGCCGGCACTCCCCCGGCGTCGACGTCGGCCACCACCGGCAGTGGCAGGGCCGGGCCGCACTCGGCCTCGTTCGAGTCCTCCATCGCCTGCCGCAGGAACTGCAGGATTTCGTACGAGTCGGAGAGCTCAGCCGGCGGCCGGGCACGCAGCCCGGCCGCCGTAATGATTTGTCGCTTAAGCGTCATTTTTATGGGTGGTGGGTGGGGTGGTCGGATGGGGGTTCAGCATCAGTCGAGCTGGCTGAGGACTAGACCGCCCCGCGCCTTGGGCGTGAACCACGTGCTCTTGCGGGGCAGCTTCTGCCGTTCGAGATTCACCCGGACGAAGTCGTCGACGGTGACCGGCGCGATCAGCACGGCCAGCTCGGACCGGCCGGCCTCGACCTCGCCGCGCAGCCATTCGGCCGGGTAGTCACCGCCCACGTAGTTGATCCGCTTGTCGCCGGGATCGAGCCCCAGGGCGTCGCGCAGCAGCACCCGCTCGACCAGCGCGTGGTCGAGGTTGTCGACGTCGGCCAGGTTGGTGTTGACCGGCAGGCCGACGGCGAAGGACCGCCCGGCCGAATACAGCTCGATGGTGCCCTTGCCCGGCGTGCGCGCGGGCCGCGGCACCTCGGTGACCGTCGCCCCGGCCTCACGAAGCCGCGCGAGCAGCTCGTCGAGGGGCAGCGGCAGCTCGCTGACCAGGCGGTTGTAGGGCTGGATGGCGACCGAGGCGGGCGTCGTGACGACGGCCAGGAAGCGCGGCAGGCCGGCGGTCTGCGCGGCCAGGCTGCGGTGGTTGCCGTCGGCCACGACCAGCTCGCCCCCGCCGGCCAGGGCGGTCAGCTCGTCCTGCTGGGGGCCGGGACCGAGCAGCCAGATGGCGTGGGTGCGGCCGGTCTGGTCGACGTCGGTCGCAGCCGGGGCGCCCGCCGCGTCGGTGGCGGCGGCCAGGGCCGCGTGCAGCTGCTCGCCCTTGCCGGTCTGCAGCAACAGGACCGGGGACAGCAGCGTCCCCACCGCCTCGGCCAGGGCCACGCGCTCGCGGACCTTCTCGAGGAAGACGTCCTCGTTGCGGATGACCAGGCCCGGCTCGTCGGCGCTGGTCGAGATCTGGTCGGTGTCGACCAGGCACCACAGCCCGTACGCGGGGGGCTCGCCCGCCGCGGTGATCCGGTAGAGCACGACGACCTCGTCGGCCGGCGTGTAGAGGCCCTCGGCGCGCTCGAGCGCGAGCCGGGCCACCGCGTCGGGCAGCGAGGCGGCAAAGGTCTTGCCCAGTGACTCGGGTGCCAGGTGCGGCATCTCGACAGCGAGTGAACTATGCGGATTGTCGGCGATGATGGACGTTATTTCGGCGTCGTCGGCGAATTCGTCGTAGTTCTGGGCGCCCGTGCCACCAGTGGTGACCCAGGCCCGGCTGATCGGGTGCACGACCGTCATGACACAAGAAGTTACCGGGCCGCCCCACGGTGCCGTCCGACGGGCATGTTGCCCCGTGACCTGGCCAGCTGGCCGCGGCGCCAACTGCCGACCGGGCGTTCGACCGGCACTGCCGAGACCGTGACCGGCGGCGCCACCAGCGCGGCCAGCTCGGGCGGGAGGTTTACCCAGTCATCACGGTGCACCGCGATGGCCGACAGGGCGACGGCGTCGGAGTCAGTCATTTCCGCCTCGTCGTGGAATGAGGTGTGCATCACCTCATCCAACGACGTGGCGGACCGGCCGGTAGCGCTTTCGCCGGGATCAGTCGAATACCGGACCGATGTCACGTGTGCGCTTGATCTCGTAGAAACCGGGAGTGCCGGCGACCAGCATCACGCCGTCCCACAGGCGGCCCGCGGCCTCGCCCTTGGGGGCCGGGGTGACGACCGGGCCGAAGAAGGCGATCTTCTCGTCGCCGCCGCCGGGGCCGGGCGCGTGGATGACCGGGGTGCCGACGTCCATCCCGACCGGCTTCATGCCCGCGTCGTGGCTGCCACGCAGCGCGTCGTCCCAGGCGTTGCTGCCGGCCGCGTCGGCCAGCGCCGGGTCGAGGCCGGCCTCGGTCAGCGCCTCGGTGTAGAGCTGCTCGCCGAACTCGTACTTGCGCAGGTGGATCCGGGTGCCGAGGGCGGTGTAGAGGTCGCGGAGCACCTGCGGGCCGGCGGCCTCCTCGGCGGCGATGCAGACCCGTACGGGACCCCAGGCCTTCTCGAGGAAGCTGGTGTACTCCGAAGGCAGGTCGCGGCCCTGGTTGAGCACGGCCAGGCTCATCACGTTGAACCGGATGTCGAGGGGGCGGACCTTCTCGACCTCCAGCAGCCAGCGCGAGGTAATCCAGGCCCAGGGGCAGGCGGGGTCGAACCACATGTCGACCGTGGCGCGTTCAGTCATGAGTCAGATACTCCTCCACGCAACTATCTGGTGTCGCTATCGCCGCGGGTTGTGGTCCGGGTGAGGTGGGACACCTCGCGTCCGCCTAGGCTGGCGGAGGAAAGCTTGTGCGCTCAGAGGAGAGTGGCTGTGGCCGGAGTTCGTAATTTGACCCAGGTGGAGGCGGCCGAGCGGGCACGCCTGCTGGAGGTCACCGGATACGACATCACCTTGGATCTGACCGACGGCTACGGCAATCCCGGCGACGGCACCTTCCGCTCCACCACGGTTGTGACGTTCACCTGCCGCGAGCCCGGTGCGGAAACCTTCATCGAGACCGCGGCCTCGTCGGTGCGGTCCGCGACCCTGAACGGCGAGCCGGTCGACCTGACCGGCTTCTCGGCCGAGAAGGGCCTGACCCTGACCGGCCTGGCCGCCGAGAACGAACTGGTGGTCGACGCCGACTTCTTCTACTCGGCCAGCGGCCAGGGCCTGCAGCGCAGCCTCGACCCGGTCGACAAAGAGGTCTACCTCTACAGCCAGTTCGAGACGGCCGACGCCCAGCGGGTCTACGCCTGCTTCGACCAGCCCGACCTCAAGAGCGTCTACACCTGGCACGCCACCGTGCCGAAGCACTGGAAGATCGTCTCGAACATGCCGGTCGAGCGGGACGAGGCGGCGGGCCCGGGCGCCAAGACGGTGCACTTCCAGCAGTCGCCGCGGATGAGCACCTACATCACCGCGATCTGCGCGGGGCCGTACCACGAGGTGCGCGACTCGCACGACGGCATCGATCTGGGCGTGTACTGCCGGGCCTCGATGGCTCAGTACCTCGACCCGGACGATCTGTTCCTGATCACCAAGCAGGGCTTCGACTTCTTCCACGAGCAGTTCGGCGTGCGCTACCCGCTGCCCAAGTACGACCAGCTCTGGGTGCCCGACTTCAACGCCGGCGCGATGGAGAACTTCGGCTGCGTCACGCACGCCGAGTCGCACTACATCTACCGCTCGCAGGTCACCGACTTCGAGTACGAGCAGCGCGCGAACACGATCCTGCACGAGATGGCCCACATGTGGTTCGGCGACCTCGTGACCATGCGCTGGTGGAACGACCTGTGGCTGAACGAGTCGTTCGCCGAGTGGGCCAGCCACTGGTGCAGCTCGCACGCCACCCGCTTCACCGACGCCTGGACGACCTTCCTGTCCGTGCGCAAGAGCTGGGGCTACCGCCAGGACCAGCTGTCCTCGACGCACCCGGTCTACACCGAGATGCCCGACCTCGAGGCCGTCGAGGTCAACTTCGACGGCATCACGTACGCCAAGGGTGCGAGCGTCGTCAAGCAGCTGGTCGCCTACGTCGGTGAGGATTCCTTCGTCGCCGGTCTGCGCGCCTACTTCGGCAAGCACGCGTGGGGCAACGCCACCTTCGACGACCTGCTCACCGAGCTCGAGACGGCGTCCGGCCGCGAGCTCCGCAAGTTCGCCGCCCAGTGGCTCGAGACGGCCCAGGTCAACACGCTGCGCCCGATCGTCGAGGTGGGACCGGACGGCGCCTACACCCGCGTGCTGGTGCACCAGGAGGCCCCGGCCGACTATCCGACGCTGCGCACCCACCGCATCGGGGTCGGCCTCTACGACCTCGAGGGGAAGCGGCTCGTGCGGCGCGACCTGCTCGAGATCGACGTGACCGGCGAGCGCACCGAGATCCCGGCGCTGGCGGGCGTCAAGGCGGCCGATGTCGTGCTGCTCAACGACGACGACCTGTCGTACACGAAGCTGCGGCTCGACGAGGGCTCGCTGGCCGTCGTGGTGCGGCACATCGACGGGCTCGACTCGTCGCTGTCGCGCGCGCTGGTCTGGAACGCGGCGTGGGACATGCTGCGCGACGGCGAGATGGCCACCCGCGACTACGTGACGCTGGTCTGCTCGGGCCTGCCCGCCGAGACCGACATCAACCTGACCACCTGGACGGCCCGGCAGGCGGCGACCGCCGTCGCGCAGTACGCCGACCCGGCCTGGACCTCCACGGGCTGGGCGCAGCTGGCCGAGCTGGCCCGCACGTCGCTGGCCGCGGCCGAGCCGGGCAGCGGCTGGCAGCTCAGCTGGGCCCGCTCGCTGATCACCGCCTCCCGCACGCCGGAGGAACAGGCCGTGCTGCGGGGCTGGCTCGACGGCAAGGGCGTGCCCGAGGGCCTGGTCGTCGACACCGAGCTGCGCTGGTCGCTGCTCCAGTCGCTGGCGTCGCTGGGCGCGGCCGGCGAGGAGGAGATCGAGAACGAGCTGAACTCCGACCGCACGGCCAGCGGCGAGCGGGAGGCGGCGATCGCCCGGGCGCTCATCCCCACCGCCGAGAACAAGGCCCGGGTGTGGGGCGAGCTGACCGGCGAGGCCGACCTGCCCAACTGGCTCAACCGCTCGTTGCTGAGCGGCTTCCAGAGCGCCAAGCAGACCGAGCTGACCGCGCCCTACGCCGAGAAGTACTTCGACGTGGTGGCCGACGTGTGGGCCCGCTCGGACAGCGAGCCGGCGCAGGAGTTCGTGCAGATGGGCTACCCGGTCTACCAGGTCAGCGAGCGCACGGTGGAACTCACCGACGCCTGGCTGGCCCGCGACGGGCACCCGGCCTCACTGCGGCGCCTGGTCGCCGAGGGCCGCGACGGCATCGTCCGCGCCCTCAAGGCCCGGGCGAAGGATGCCGCTGCGGCCAACTAGATCCACGCGGCCGGGGCTACTCGGACGGGATAGGGGGCGTCGAGCTTGACCGGCTCGGCGCCCTCGATGCTGTGCTGGGCCCGATAGCGGGCGGCGCCCAGCTCGTACGTCCGCAGCACTGGGCTCAGCCGGCCGGGCTCGACCCGCCAGAACGCCGGGATGCCGCCCTCGGCGTACAGCGAGGGCTTGAGCAGACGGTCGAAGCGGCGGGTGGCGCTCGTCTCGACCTCGACGACCAGAGCCACGTCGGCCGGGTCGCACCAGATCGCCCCGGACGAGCGGGGGCGCAGCACGGTGACGTCGGGCACCAAGTTGCTCTGGCCGATCTCGACGCCCAATCGGTCACAGACCCACCAGCCCGGCGGCGCGGCCGCGCGCAGGGTGGTGACGACCGCGCGCACCAGCGCCTCGTGCGACTCGGGCTCGGGCGGCGCGACATGCAGGCTGCCGTCGACGATCTCGTAGCGGTGACCGTCCTGCGGGAAGAGGTGCAGATCGGGCTCGGTCCACTGGCCGTCCGGCGTAGTCCACCGGGGCGGGCTGCTCGCCGCGGGACTCGTCATCACCACCCGGACCACCTCCGCGATGCCGCTTGCACGGGGTGATCAGCTTACCTACACAGTGTTGTTACCGCTCGGTTTCGGATTCCGCACAACGACGAGCGCCCCCGTCCCACCAGCGGCGGGGCGAGAGCGCTGTCCTAGATCTGACTAACTGCGACCCGCGTGGGTGGCCAACTGGTCGAGACCGGCGACGATGCCACCGGCCAGGTCGCCGCCCGCGAACGCGGCCGCCATGGACAGGCCGGCCAGCTTCGCGTCCCGGTCGGAGATGCGCTTGCGCGCCTCGTTGCCGGTGACGATCTCGAGCTTGCGTTGGTTGGGCGAGACCGCGATGAGCACGGCCCGGTCGGAGTTCTCGACCTGCTTGTGCAGCTTCTCGGCGAACTCGCGGGCCGGCGTCTCGAACTCGCCGAGGTAGACGCTGAAGGTCAGCCCCGTCTCGTCGTTGGCGACGCGCAGCGCGTGGTCGAGCCGGAGCAGCTGCCGGGTGGTGAAGGGACCGTCGGCGGCGTGGCTGTGGGCCACGATGGTGTCGCCGCCCGGGTGGTCGAGCTCGGTCAGGGGCTGGTCGTGCCCACCCTGAGCGGCCAGGTCACCAGCTGTCACTTGCGCCTCCTGTCGGACCGGCCTTGATCCGGGCGCCGGCGCTGTCTTCCAGCACGGGACCGGTGAGGGCGGCCTGGCCGTTCCCGCGGCCGGCCACGGCCGGCTGGTCGTGGCCGATGACCTGTTCCGGCGAGGCCAGGAACCAGATCGGCTGGAACGTGTACGGACGGCCCGGCCGGTAGCGGCGATCAGGCTTCTCGCTGCGGCCACCCGCCAAGACGAGCGCGGCCACCAGCGCGATCACACCCGCGGGAATGATCAGATAGATCAGCACGGTACTCAGAATCGACAACCTCAACGCCCCCAGGCGCCTGAATTCCCTGATGAAACGAACACCAGTCACGGTAGCGGAGCGACGGACATCCCGAGTCGCCGGGTCTCGTATAAGGCAGGTCTTCAGTCTGGTCAAGGGCGGGCGGCGGGCGGCCGGACGGGTCTCACGCCGTCGGGATCTACGCGGAATTGGCCGCGAGGTGCGAAAATCACCCACACGCGCCGTTCGTGCCCACGCGCCCTCGAACGGCAGGAGGGGGAATCGATGCGCTTGTCCGTCCCCGCCGCCCTGGCGGCGCTCGTCCTGGGCCTACCTGTCCTGTTCATCCCGATCTCGCCGGCCGAGTCGGCGGCGGCGGCCCGGGCCGCTGTCTTTCTCGAGTTGAGCCCGAGCACGGTCCCGGCGGGCGACGAGGTCGGACTCCGCGCCTCGTGTGACGACAATCTCAAGGCAGCGACGGTCAACTCGGGGCTGTTCGGCACGGTCACGGTGGCGCCGCGCTACGGCTTCCTGACCGCGACCGCGCGGGTGCCCTCGAGCACTCGCCCCGGCGACTACCGGATCGACCTGCGTTGCCCCGACGGCGCCACGGCGTCGGCCACGCTGCACGTGGTGGCCAAGGTGCAGCCGGCCCGCGGTCCGGCCACCGGTGCGGGCGGTACCGCCCCGGGGCGCGGCGCGCCGATGTTGATCGGCAGCGGCCTCGCCGTCATCGCGGCGGCCATCGGGCTCGGCGTGGTCGCGCTGCGCCGGCGGCGGCTCGGCTGAGGCCCGCATGGCCAGCCGACAGCCGCCCCCGGTGAGAGGGCCTCGCATGCCCGAGTCGGTGCTGCGCAAGCGCCCGGCCCAGATCGTCGCTCCGCCGCCCGGCACCATCACGGGGCCGCTGCCGCCCCCGCCCCGCACCCGCGGCCGCCCTCCCTTTCGCGCACCCAGCCCCCGCCCGCAACCCCGGCAGCCGCCCCGGCCCATGCGCGGCAAGAAGCCGTGGCCGATCGGCCTGATCGCGCTCGCCCTGCTTTTCCTCGGCCTGTTCGTGGTCGCCATGGGCCTGGGGGCGGCCACCAACCTCGACCTGACCGGACTGTTCGGCGGTTCGGCGAAGAACCAGGCCCCGCCGCGGGCGTTCCCGGTGCTCGACCCGAGCCGGCCCGAGCGGCTGAGCATCCCGGCCATCAACGTGCGGGCCCCGATCCTCGAGGTGGGGCTGGCCTCGGACGGGTCGGTCGGGGTGCCGCCGCTCAAGCGGCACAACGAGGCCGGCTGGTTCGACGGCGGGCCCACCCCGGGACAGTTCGGGCCGGCCCTGATCGTCGGGCACGCGGACACGCGTACGGGCCCCTCGGTCTTCCACGGCCTGCCGAAGCTCAAGCCGGGCCAGCGTATCGAGGTGACCCGGGCCGACAACTCGGTCGCCGTCTTCGAGGTGAACTCGGTCGAGCACTTCGACAAGGGCAAGCTGCCGGTGCAGCGGGTCTACGGCGACTACAGCCGGCCGTCACTGCGCCTGGTGACCTGCGGCGGCCGCTGGGTCGGCGGCAGCACGGGCTATTCCGACAACATCGTGGTCTTCGCGTCCCTGGTCTCCGCGAAGAAGACCTAGAAACAATCAAGCCGCCTCAGCCGTGACGGCCGGGGCGGCAGGTAGGTCGAGCCAGTCGGCCCAACGGGGATCGGGCGTGCGGTGTCCGAGCACCCGCCAGGCCACCCCCCGGGGCGCGGCTGGTATCTGGTGGAGCCGCCAGCCGAGCTCGGCCGGGGTCTTGTCGCCCTTGCTGTGGTTGCACTTGGCGCAGGCCGCCACGACGTTGTCCCACGCGTGCAGGCCGCCGCGACTGCGCGGGAACACGTGGTCGATGGTCTCGGCCGAACCGCGGCAGTAGGCGCACCGGCCCCCGTCACGCGCGAAGATCGCCCGGCGGGAGAGGCCGACATGCGTACGGTACGGAACCTTCACGTACCTCGTCAGGCGGACCACGGACGGGACGGGAAGGGTGGTGTGCACACTGTGCAGCAGGCCGTCACCGTCGGAGACGCACTCGGCCTTGGCCGTCAGCACCAGGATGGTCGCCCGACGCACAGATACGACGCACAGCGGCTCGTAGGTGGCGTTCAGAACCAACGCGGATGAGCCCACTGTAGGTCGTATGTCAGGCATCGCTGTCACCCTTCGGGGTTGGCGCTTGTCACCGCTCCTGATGCTTTTGCTTGGTCGAATACTGCCCGTGGTCTGGTAGCGAGGCCTCGACGACGAGGTCCCGTGCGCCAATAGTCCCTGATGGATGACCAAATTGCGAGCACAATCCGTGGCCGGACGGTAAACGTCTGAGGTCACAGCGCTGAGTGGTGGCTGAGAGCCGGCCCGTCCCCGCCCGGTACGGTGGCTTCCCGTGTTGTTGCTAGCCCCCAACCCCGGTCCGAGCTCGCCCACCCCCACCGACTACTTCCAGTCGCCCGACGTGTCCGCGATCTGCGACACCGACGTCGTCTGCAGCCGGGTCTTCGAGTGGACGAACAACCAGTGGCTCGCCAACAGCAGCTACGTGATCATCGTGAAGCCGCTGCGGATCATCGGCATCATCCTGATCGCGATGCTCATCCGGTGGCTGCTGCACCGCGCGATCGACCGCCTGACCCACACCTCGAGCCGCGCCTCGATGCCGGCCCTGCTGCGCCCGCTGCGCGAGAAGGTCACGGCCACGGCCGAGGACGGTCAGTTCATCCCCGAGCGCCGGCGGCAACGGGCCGAGGCGATCGGGTCGGTGCTGCGCAGCTTCGTGAGCGCCGTGGTGTTCACGATGGCCGCCCTGCTGGTCTTCGGTGAGCTCGGCTTCAACCTCGGGCCGCTGCTGGCCAGCGCCGGCATCGTCGGCGTGGCCCTCGGCTTCGGCGCCCAGAGCCTGGTCAAGGATCTGATCGCCGGCCTCTTCATGCTGCTCGAGGACCAGTACGGCGTGGGCGACACGGTCGACGTGGGCGAGGCGACCGGCGTGGTCGAAACCGTCGGCCTGCGCATCACCACCATCCGCGACGCGCGTGGGGTGCTCTGGTACATCCGCAACGGCGAGATCGTCCGGGTCGGCAACAAGAGCCAGGGCTGGGCCATGGTCGTGATCGACATCCCGATCGGCTTCGTCAACTCCGAGCAGGCCATCGCCGTCCTGCGCGAGGCGGCCCAGGCCGTCGCCGAGCTGCCCGACCACCAGACCGAGTTCCTGGAGCCGCCCGACGTGGTCGGGGTCGAGCAACTGACCGTCGACGGCGCGACGATCCGGACGATCGCCAAGACCACCGCCGACGGCCAGGTGACCGTCCAGCGGGAGCTGCGGCGGGCCCTGACCGAGGCGCTCGAGGCCTCCGGGCTCTCCGAGCGCATCGCCGCCTCTCGATTGCTGCCGCGGGGTGCGGTGCCTCCGGCGTACCTCGGGAATTCGGGGAACGATCAGCAGCCGGGCGGGGCGAGCTGAGCTGGGATTAGTTCTTCCGGGTGATGTCCGGCCTCGACCGAATGGCCGACAATCCGCCCGTACGCCCTAGCATCGGCTCGGACGATCGGGCAGAATCCGCTTGAGCATTCGCACATGCGGCATCACGTTCCCGTCGGGCGCCGGCCCCGCGCGGGCGTGCCCCGGTGACCGTCTGAACAGGCGGAATGCCGAGATCGATGGAGGGCCTGGTGTCCGAAGACCCGGATGCGCGCACGGCAGCCAGTGCCGACGCGCCTACGGAGAGCGAGCGGCTGATCACGTTTCGTGATCTCTTTGCCATCCGCGAATACCGGGCGCTCTACCTTTCCCTGGTCACCAACTGGGTCGGCGACTATCTGGCCCGGGCCGCCATCACCGTCCTGGTCTACGAGCAGAGCCAGTCGGTGCTGCTGTCGGCGGCAGCCTTCGCGGTGACGTTCCTGCCCTGGGTCATCGGTGGCACCGTGCTCTCGGCACTGGTCGAGCGCTACCCCTACCAGCGGGTGCTGATCGCCGCCGACATCTATCGCATGGTGCTCATCACGCTGTTGCTGATCCCGCACATGCCGATCCCGGTCATGCTGCTGATCGTCTTCCTGGCTGCCCTCGGCACCCCACCCACCCAGGCCGCCCGCTCGGCGTTGCAGCCGCTGGTGGTGGGGCGCGAGATGCTGCCCATCGCGGTCGCCACCAACGCCACCAGCGTGCAGGCCGCTCAGGTCTTCGGCTACCTGGCCGGCGCCGCCCTGGCCACCGCGATCAACCCGCAGGTGGCCCTGATCATCGACGTGATCACCTTCGCCGTCTCGGCCCTGCTGATCGCGATCCGGGTGCGGCCCCGGCCGGCCGCGCACAACCGCGCCGAGCGACGCCACCTGCTGCGCGAGTCGGCCGAGGGTTACCGCCTGGTGTTCGGCTCGACCACGTTGCGGTCCATCGCGATCATGGTCTTCGTTCTCACCATGTTCGCGATCGTGCCCGAGGGGCTGGCCGCCGCCTGGGCCGCCGAGGGCGACTCCGACCCGGCTGCCCGCGGCCTCAACCAGGGCCTGATCATGGCGGCCGGGCCGATCGGCTTCGTGGTCGGCGGCCTGCTGATCAACCGGCTCGCCGGGCCCGCCCTGCGCGACCGGCTGGTGCGACCGCTCGCCGTGCTGTCAGCGCTCGCGCTGGTGCCGGCGCTCGCCGCCCCGCCGGCGCCGATCGTCGCCATCATGGTGGCCCTGTCCGGCATCGCCCAGGGCGGCGTGGTGCCCACCCTCAACGGCAAGTTCGTGCTGATCCTGCCGCACGGCTACCGCGCCCGCGCGTACGGCGTGATGCAGACCGGCCTCCAGTTCAGTCAGTTCGGCGCCGTGATGGTCACCGGCCTGCTCGCCGACCACTTCCGGCTGCCGGCGGTGGTCGGCCTGTGGAGCGTGGGCGGCACGGTCGCGCTGACACTCCTGGCATACCGGTGGCCCAGCTCCGCCACCTTCGCCGCCGCCACCGACGCGGCCGCCGAGAGCCAGCCCCCACCACCGCCGCCGGCCCCGGTCGCCCCCGTCGCGCCACCCGCGCCGCCCCGGCCGGCGGTGGCGACGACAAGCGTCACACCCGAGCGACAGTGACCGCGGCGGTCGCCGCTCCTTACACCTGGCAGGATGGACAGGTGACCGCACCGACCTTCTTCGACGCCGTCGGCGGCGAACCCACGTTCCGGCGCCTCGTCGATCGCTTCTACGAGGGCATCGCCGACGATCCGCTGCTGCGGCCGATGTACCCCGAGGGCGATCTCGCGCCCGCCGCCGAGCGGATGACGCTGTTCCTCATGCAGTACTGGGGCGGCCCCAACACCTACTCGGCGACGCGCGGACACCCCCGCCTGCGCATGCGGCACGCCCCCTTCGTCGTGGACGCCGCCGCCCGCGACGCCTGGCTGACCCACATGCGCGCCGCCGTCGATTCCCTCGAGCTCCCCCAGCCCCTGCACGACCAGCTGTGGGACTACCTGGAACGCGCCGCGTACTTCATGGTCAACGCCTGAGCGAGCCGGGCTGATCGTTTCCGGCGGCGCGGCTAGGTCGTTGAGCGGGTGACCAACCCGCCCATCACCTGTTAATTCGGGTATAACGACCAGGAGCTCCGCCATGCGCCGCCGCCTGCTCGCCGCCGCCACCGTCGCCGCCGCCGTCGTGGCGTGCGCGCACCCCGCCGCGGCTGACATGGCCCACTCCACCGTGGTGTCCCCCAACCCCGTCGACTTCACCCCGCACGTGCTGGACGGGACCGTCTGGTCGATGGCCGTGGTCGGTGACACCGTCGTCGTCGGCGGCGCGTTCACCAAGGTCACCGACGCCGCCCGGCGGACCACCCTCGCCCGCAAGAACCTCTTCGCGTACGGCCTGCGTGACGGCGCCATCCGCACCTTCGCCCCACGGGTCGACGGCGCTGTCTACTCCCTCGCGCCCGGCGCCGACGGCACGGTGTACGCCGGTGGCGCCTTCAAGACCGTGAACGGCGCCGCCCAGCGCGGCATCACCAAGCTGACGCTCGGCGGCCAGCGGGTCAGCGCCTTCACCGCCCGGATCGGGTGGGGCGACGTGCGGGCCGTCCAGGCGCGCGGTTCACGGCTGTACGCGGCCGGGACGTTCCAGAACATCAACGGCGTCAACCGGGCCGGGCTGGCCCGTCTCAGCTCGGCCACGGGGGCGGTGGACTCCGGCTTCGACGCCCGCCTGAGCGCCCCCGGTCTCAGCCGCACCCGGGTCGAGCACTTCGACATCTCACCCGACGGCCGGAAGCTGGTCGCGGTGGGCGCCCTGCTGCGGGCGAGCGGCTACGACCGCACGCAGATCGCGATGTTCGACGTGGCCGGCCCGTCAGCTCAGCTGACCAGCTGGTACACCGACGCCTACAAGCCGCAGTGCATGAAGGGCTTCGACACGTACCTGCGGCAGGTCAAATTCTCACCCGACGGCTCCTACATCGTGGTCGCCGCGACCGGCCGCGCGTCCTCGCCCGACCGGCTCTGCGACTCGGCGGCCCGCTTCGAGACCGGCGGCACCGGGCGGCACAACCCGACGTGGGTGCAGCGCACCGGCGGTGACTCGCTCTACGCGGTCGCGGTGACAGGCTCGGCTGTGTACCTCGGCGGGCACCAGCGCTACTTCGACAACCCGCACGGCACCGACGACAAGGGGCCGGGGCCGGGCGCTGTCTCGCGGGTGGGCATCGGGGCGGTCAGCCCGAGCACGGGGCGCGCCCTCTCCTGGAACCCGACCCGCAAGCGCGGCGTGGGCGTCCGGGTCTTCGTCGCCACCCCGCAGGGCCTGCTCGTCGGCTCCGACACCGACCAACTCGGCAAGGAGTACCACGGCCGGATCGGCATGTTCCCGCTCTAAGCCCAGCCCTCAACCCCGACGCCCTATTTATACGGGAGCCACCACTGATGTGAGCGACCCGCGATTTGCCCGTCGATGAGATGACGTGCGGTTTTCCGCCGCCGCAAACCCCGCGGCGTCGAAAAACCGCACGTCATCTCATCGGCCTCCTGGGGCAAATCGCCGCGGAGCGAAGCGGAGCCTTATAACAGCGCGCCCTCGTCGTGTAGCCAGTCGACGAAGCTTGTGGCTACTGCTGCGCCGCAGTCCAGTAGTTCTGTCAAGAGGGCGTCGTGGGTGCCTGCGGCCAGGGGGACCTGTAGTTCTGCGTATATGGGTAGCTGGCCACGTTCTGTGGGGTCGCCCACGTAGGCCTTGCAGAAGCGGCGGGTGTGGTTCCACTCGTTGACCACGCGGTAGGCGCGGTCGGCCCAGTCGGGTGGGACCGTTGAGTGCGGGCGGGCGCGCATGACGAGAATTTCGTCGTCGGGGCCCTCCAGCGTGAACAGCACCGCGTGTCGTTCCCACATCGCCAGCAGGCTTCCGCCGCCGTCGGCCAGGAACCGGATGTCGAGCAGATCGAGCGCCTTGCCGATGCGCGTGAGCGTCACCGGAGAGACGACCTCGGGCTCGTCGGTTGCGGCGCCTTCCACCGGGACCGGCAGCCGGCTCGGCTCACGCTGCGCGGGAACACCGACACGCAGAGTGCCGCGCGCCGCCGAATCATCCTCGGCCTCCGGCGCGTTACTTGCCGCCGAGCCCGGACGCCATGACCACCACGGCATCTTTGTGCACCTCACTCCCCAGCGAACCCACTGCCGGACGTAGCGAGTGGATCCGAGGGCCGACGGTACCCGTACCGGTCGCGGAGGTCATCCCCCCAACGGGAGGGCGGGACCGCTCGTACGACCATGCATCACCCTTTCGGGTGACCACCTATAGGCATTACGGTCAATTTCTTGACCGCCTGTAGCCACGCCACTCCATATGGTGCCGAAAGGCCCACCCAGTTCCCCGCCACGCGCACCCGCGTATCCGGAGCCTCAGTCTCCCCCGGACCGAGGAAACCCATCCGGGAGATCGCCTGAACGAGTCGCTGGGAGACCTCCACCGAGCGACCGGTGGGTGAGGTGACGACGAGCGCCACGTGGTCGAGCAGAGCATCCCGGACGGCCCGCTGCCCCACCGAACGGCCCGCCAGCCCACCCGCCGAGACCTCGCGCAGGGTGCCGGCCGCGGCCTCGGCCAGCCGGCTCAACTCGGCGCCGGAGACCGCCTCGACCGTCTCACCGCCCGGCGGGGGCAGCGGCCAGCGCCAGTCGGCATCCCGCAGCGTGGGCAACTCGTCGCCGCCGCGGGCCAGCACGTCGAGCAGCTGACCGGCGGCCACCGTGGCATCGCCCGGACCGTGCCCGGCCACCTCACGGGTGACCAGCACCTCCCACGGCAACTTGCCCCAGAGGGCGACCCGCCCGCCGGTGTTGCGCAACCGCACGGGGGCCGCGGGGTCGAGCCGGGTCAGCCGGGCCAGGAAGGCGCCGGCGTCGGGGACCCCGAGCAGCCCGTGCGCGCTCATGACTCGAGGTAGGGCCGCAGGAACTCGCGCTCGGCCTCACTGAGCCGGCGCGGGTGGCCGTTGGCCAGGTTGTACGGCACGCAGACCGACCTGGCCCGGCTGGCCAGCACGTCGTCGTCGAACAGTTCATAGGCGACGGTGAACGAGGCCGCGCGCTGCTCGCAGATCCACATCTCGATGCGCACCGGGTCTCCATAGTCGACCGGGCGCAGGTAGTCGACCTCGTGGCGGGCGATGACGATGCCCTCCTCGAACGAGCCCAGCCCGTGCTCGCGCGCGCCGACGAAGAACATGGCAACGCGCGCCTCCTCGTAGAGAGTGAGGAAGCGCGCGTTGTTCACGTGCCCGTACGCGTCCATGTCGGACCAGCGCACGGGCACAGTGTGGACGAATCGCTTCATGAGCCCTTTTCCGGGGTTTTCCGCCGCGGGGCCGGCTCAGTCACGCGTCAGCTTGCGGTACGTGACGCGGTGCGGGCGGGCGGCCTCGGCGCCGAGACGTTCGACCTTGTTCTTCTCGTACGCCTCGAAGTTGCCCTCGAACCAGAACCACTTGTCGGGGTCCTCGTCGGTGCCCTCCCACGCGAGCATGTGGGTCGCCACCCGGTCGAGGAACATCCGGTCGTGGGAGATGACCACGGCGCAGCCCGGGAACTCGAGCAGCGCGTTCTCCAGGCTGCCCAGGGTCTCGACGTCGAGGTCGTTGGTCGGCTCGTCGAGCAGGATCACGTTGCCGCCGATCTTCAGCGTCAGCGCGAGGTTGAGCCGGTTGCGCTCGCCACCGGAGAGCACCTTGACCGGCTTCTGCTGGTCGGGACCCTTGAACCCGAAGGCCGCGACGTACGCCCGGGACGGCATCTCGACCTTGCCGACCATGAGGTGGTCGAGACCGTCGGAGACGACCTCCCACACCGTCTGGGGCCCCTGCAGGCCTTCACGGCTCTGGTCCACGTACGACAGCTTGACGGTCTCACCGACCCGGACCGTGCCCTCGTCGGGCTGCTCGAGCCCGACGATGGTCTTGAACAGCGTGGTCTTGCCGACGCCGTTGGGGCCGATGATGCCGACGATGCCGTTGCGGGGCAGCGAGAACGACAGGTGGTCGATGAGCGTACGGCCGTCGAAGCCCTTGGTCAGGTCCTTCGTCTCGATGACCGTGCTGCCCAGACGCGGGCCCGGCGGGATCTGGATCTCCTCGAAGTCCAGCTTGCGGGTCTTCTCGGCCTCGGTCGCCATCTCGTCGTACCGGTCGAGGCGGGCCTTGCTCTTGGTCTGGCGGGCCTTGGCGTTCGACCGCACCCACTCGAGCTCCTCGGTGAGGCGCCGCTTGAGCTTGGCGTCCTTGCGACCCTCGACGGCCAGGCGCTGGGCCTTCTTGTCGAGGTAGGTCGAGTAGTTGCCCTCGTACGGGTAGGCGCGCCCGCGGTCGAGCTCGAGGATCCAGTTGGCCACGTTGTCCAGGAAGTACCGGTCGTGCGTGATGGCGATGACGGTGCCGGCGTACTTGGCCAGGTGCTGCTCCAGCCAGCTCACGCTCTCGGCGTCGAGGTGGTTGGTGGGCTCGTCGAGCAGCAGCAGGTCGGGCGCCTCGAGCAGCAGCTTGCACAGCGCGACCCGGCGGCGCTCACCACCGGAGAGCTGGGTGACGTCGGCGTCCGGGGGCGGGCAGCGCAGCGCGTCCATCGCCAGCTCGAGCTGGGCGTCGAGGTCCCAGGCGTTGACGTTGTCGAGCTGCTCCTGCAGCTTGCCCATCTCTTCCATGAGCTCGTCGGTGTAGTCGGTCGCCATCTCTTCGGCGATCTTGTTGAACCGGTCGAGCTTGGCCTTGGTCTCGGCCACCGCTTCCTCGATGTTGCCGAGGACGGTCTTGGACTCGTTGAGCGGGGGTTCCTGGGCCAGCATGCCGACGGTGTAGCCGGGCATCAGGCGGGCCTCGCCGTTGCTCAGCGTCTCGATTCCCGCCATGACCTTGAGCAGCGTCGACTTACCGGCGCCGTTGGGGCCGACGACGCCGATCTTGACGCCCGGCAGGAAGTTCAGGGTCACGTTGTCGAGCACGACCTTGTCGCCGTGCGCTTTGCGCGCCTTCTCCAGGACGTAAATGAACTGGGCCACGGTGCGCCCTACCTCCGTGATCGATGATTTCGTGCCGGCTCAGCGCTGGATCAGCGCCGGATGAGTTGCAGAATGCAGGGGCAATCTTTCCAGGTCGCCCACCGGCCTCTGTTAACAACCCCTCGACCGTACGGGGGATTCCCGGTCAACCGGCGCGGCGGGCCGCATTCCGCTGGGGCTTGCGCTGCGGCTTGCCCTCGACCTTGGCGAAGGTCAGCTCGAACAGGCTGGGTGTGATCACGAACCGATTGCCCCGCTGGTCGTACACCTCGTACGTGTCGGTGCCGACCTTGCGCACATTCTTCAGGAAGAGCCCGTTGTCGCCCTCGACCAGCTTGGCGTCGATGCCGCCGGTCTTGCCCTGGTAGTAGAGCGCGCCCTTGGCATCCGTGCAGATCCAGTAGGTGCTGTCGTTGTCGGTGTATATCTTGAGCACCTGCCAGAGATCGCCGTCGAGCCCGACCTTCCGCGCGGTGTCCAGCGTCTCCTCCGGGCAGAAGTCGCCGGGCGGTGTGAAAGCGGGCGACGGGGATGGCGACTGCTGGTCACCGGAAATCTGGCCGCCGCCGTTCGCGCGCTGCACGTCGCGCTGGCGCTCACCCAGGACGAAGCCCCCCGTCATAGCCATGATCGTCAAGAAAACCGTGGCAATGACCACAGGGAAGAAGATCGGCCGCCGGGGCGGGGAAAGATCAGCGGACGGTGTCACGCGCCCAGGATGGCACCCGGCCGCCAGCGCAGTCCACGACGGCGGGCTCGAGACTGGGCACGCCTCGTGCTGCTACGCACAGTAGGCTCACAAGTGGGAACAGAAACGACCCGGAGGTGCACTCAGCGTGGCCGAACGAAGTTCCTTCGTCGTAGTCGCCAACCGCTTGCCCGTCGATGAAGTCACCACCCCGGACGGGGAGCGCCAGTGGCGTACCAGTCCGGGCGGCCTGGTCACCGCCCTTCATCCGGTGCTGACCGAGCACGGCGGCACGTGGATCGGGTGGGCCGGCGGCACCGGCGAGGCGCCCGAGCCGTTCGACCTCGAGGGCATCCACATCCATCCGGTGCCGCTCAGCGCCGACGAGCTGGAGCGCTACTACGAGGGCCAGTCCAACGCGACGATCTGGCCGCTCTACCACGACGCCGTCGAGACGCCGGTGTACAAGCGTCGCTGGCGTGAGGCCTACCGCTCGGTCAACCAGCGCTTCGCCCAGGCCGCAGCCGAGGTCGCGGCCGACGGCGCCACCGTCTGGGTGCAGGACTACCAGCTCCAGCTGGTGCCGGCCATGCTGCGTGAGCTGCGCCCCGACCTCAAGATCGGGTTCTTCCTGCACATCCCGTTCCCGCCGATCGAGCTGTTCATGCAGATGCCGTTCCGGGCCGAGGTGCTGCGCGGGCTGCTCGGCGCCGACCTGGTGGGCTTCCAGCAGCGGCTGGCCGCTCAGAACTTCGTACGCCTGGCCCGGCACCTGCTCGGGCTCCGCTACGAAGGCCAGTCGATCCAGGTCGACGGGCGCAAGGTCAAGGCGGGCGCCTTCCCGATCAGCATCGACACCCGCGAGATGGAACGGCTGGCGGCCGACCCCAAGGTGCAGGCGCGGGCCAAAGAGATCCGGGCCGAGCTGGGCGATCCCAAAACGATCATCCTGGGCGTCGACCGGCTCGACTACACCAAGGGCATCGAGCTGCGCCTCAAGGCCTTCCGTGAGCTGCTCGCCGACGGCAAGCTCAAGGTCGGCGACGCGGTGATGGTGCAGGTGGCCACGCCCAGCCGGGAACGCGTCGAGCACTACCAGTCGCTGCGGGTCAAGGTCGAGCGCGAGGTCGGGCGGATCAACGGCGAGTTCGGCCGGGTCGGCGTGCCCGCGGTCCACTATCTGCACCAGTCGTACAGCAAGCAGGAACTGGCCGCGTTGTACGTCGCGGCCGACGTCATGATGGTGACCCCGCTCCGCGACGGCATGAACCTGGTGGCCAAGGAATACGTCGCCTGCCGGGCCGACACCGGCGGTGCGCTGGTGCTCAGCGAGTTCGCGGGGGCGGCGACCGAGATGCGCCAGTCGTTCCTGTGCAACCCGCACGACCCCGACGGCGTGAAGGACGCGCTGATGCGGGCCGTCGCCGCCGAGCCGGCCGAGCTGAAGCGGCGGATGCGGGTGATGCAGCGCCACCTGCGTACGCACGACGTAGCCCAGTGGGCGCAGACGTTCCTCGAGGCGCTCGAGGTGGCGGCCGAGGGCCGCGCCCCGGAGCCGGCGGAGGCTCAGTCCACGTAGAGGCAGAACGGGTGACCGGCCGGGTCAAGGAAGACCCGGACGTTCTCCTGGGGCTGGAAGTCGGCGAGCGTGGCACCGGCCTTCGTGGCGTGTTCGCACGCCGCTTCCAGATCCTCGACCCGGATGTCCAGGTGCATGCTCATCTGCGGCTGCCCGGGCTGGGCGGGCCACACCGGCCGCGCGTACTGCTTCTCGGTCTGGAAGGAGAGGCCGGCGCCGCCGCCGGGAGCGCCGAGCACCACCCAGTCGTCCTCCTCCTGGGTTGCGCTCCACCCGAGGAGCCGCCGATAGAAGCCGGCCAGCTCGCGAGCATCGGGCGCGTCCAACACCGTCGCGGTCAAGGTGATCTGCGGCCGTCCGTCCATGACGAACGACCTACCCAGACAGTGACGCTTCTATACCGCTGCGTCGACCACGTCTCCGATCACCACGACGGCCGGTGGGCGGATGCCGGCCTCGGCGACCGCGCCGGCGACCGCGCCGAGAGTGCTGCGCAGCAAACGCTGGTGACTGGTCGAGCCTTCCTGCACCACGGCGGCGGGGGCCTCGGAGGGCTTCCCATCGGCGAGGAGCTGGGCGGCGATCCTGCCCAGGTTCTTCAGGCCCATGAGTACGACCAAGGTGCCACGCAGCTGGGCCAGGGCCGGCCAGTTGACCAGTGAGTCGGGGTGGCCGGGCGGGATGTGCCCGCTCACGACGGTGAACTCGTGCGCGACGCCGCGGTGGGTGACCGGGATGCCGGCCAGTGCGGGCGCGGCGATCGAACTGGTCACGCCGGGCACGACGAGCACGGGGACGCCGGCCTCGGCGCACGCGATCGCCTCTTCGCCGCCGCGGCCGAAGACGAACGGGTCGCCGCCCTTGAGCCGCACCACGAACTTTCCCTCGAGGGCGCGCTCGACGAGGATGCGGTTGATCTCTTCCTGAGCCGCGGCCGGCCCGTACGGGATCTTGGCCGCGTCGACGAACTCGACCTCGGGCCGCAGGTCGCCCAGCAGCAGGCCGGGCACGAGCCGGTCGGCCACCACCACGTCGGCCGCGGCCAGCAGCCGGCGGCCCTTCACGGTGATCAGTTCCGGGTCGCCGGGACCGGCGCCGACCAGGGCGACGCCCTTGTGCTCGGGTGCGGCGGGCGGGCTGCTCTCGAGGGCGTGCGCGACCAGGTCGCGTACGGCCATCGCGCGCCGCCGGTCGCCGCCGTCGGTGACCGCGACGGTGACCTGGCCGTGCCGGGTGACGGCCGGCGTCCAGGCCGTCGCCGCCTCACGGTCGTCGGCCCGGACGCAGAACACCCGCCGCTGCTCGGCGGCCGCGCTGACCTGCTCGGCGGCGGCCGGGTCGTCGATGGCGACGTGCACCAGCCAGGCGCCGTCGACGTCGGCCGGCTCGAACCGGCGGGCACTCCAGGCGGCCCGGCCCGCGTCGACCTGGCCGCGCAGGGCCGGGGTCAGCTCGGGCGACACGATCTCGACCACGGCCCCCGCGGCCAGCAGGGCCGGCATCCGGCGCGTGGCCACCGCGCCGCCGCCGACCACCAGCACCCGGCGGCCGGCCAGCTTGAGACCGAGGGGATAGACGTTGCTCACTTCTCCGACACTCCCGCCGAGTCGAACGTGGCGACCTCGTGCAGCACGCGTACGGCGGCCGTGACGACCGGCAGCGCGAGCGCGGCGCCGCTGCCCTCCCCCAGACGCATGCCCAGATCCAGCAGGGGCTCGAGGCCGAGGTGGGCCAGCGCGACGGTGGCGCCGGGCTCGGCCGAGCGGTGACCGGCAACCATCGCGGCCACGGCGTCGGGCGCGAACGCGGCTGCGGCCAGGGCGGCCGACGCGGCGATCACGCCGTCGATGATCACGGGCACCCGGTGCGCGGCCGCGCCCAGGATGAAGCCCGTCAGCGCCGCGTGCTCGAGGCCGCCGACGGCGGCCAGCACGCCGAGCGGGTCGGCCGGGTCGGGCCGGTGCAGGGCCAGCGCCCGCCCGACGATCTCCACCTTGTGCTCGAGCGTCGCGTCGTCGATGCCGGTGCCGCGGCCGGTGGCGGCGGCCGGGCCGGCGCCGGTGAAGGCGGCGATCAGGGCGGCCGCGGGGGTCGTGTTGGCGATCCCCATGTCGCCGGTGAGCAGGCACTTCGCGCCGGATTCGACGAGCGCGGCGGCGACACCGAGGCCGACCTCGACCGCGGCCCGGGCCTCGTCGCGGGTCAGCGCCGGGCCCACCGAGAGATCGCGGGTGCCCCGGCGGACGTTCGCGTCGAGCAGGGTGGCCCCACCGTGCAGCGGAATGGCCACGCCGACATCGACCACCATGACGTCGGCCCCCGCCTGCCGGGCGAACGTGTTGACGACCGCGCCCCCGGCCACGAAGTTCGCGACCATCTGGGCCGTGACCTCCTGCGGCCACGGGGTGACGCCCTGGGCGTGCACGCCGTGGTCCCCGGCGAAGACCGCGACGGTGGCTGGGGTGGGCAGCGGGGGCGGGCAGACCCCGGCCAGGCCGGCCAGCCGCACCGAGAGCTCCTCGAGCGCGCCCAGCGAGCCGGCCGGCTTGGTCAGCCGCGCCTGGAGGTCGCGGGCGGCGGCCATGGCCACCTCGTCGGCGGGCCGGACGGCGGCGATCGTCGCGTCCAGGGCCTGTTTCGCACCAGGGGTGGGAGCGAGGCGCGGTCCAGATTTCGTCTGGTGGTGGCCCGCGGAAGTCCGGCTCCCGGTGTTGGAACCGGGCTTTCGCGGGACGCCGCCAGGCGGGATCTGGGCCTCGTCGCAGCCCCGCCCCTGGTGCGAAACAGACCCTGGATCGGCGGTCACGGGCGCTCCTCGAGTACGGCGGTCAGAACGTCGACGAATGCGTCGGTAGTGGCAGTGTCGCGCACCGCGATGCGCAGCCAATCGGGGCCCAGGCCGGGAAAGGTGTCGCCACGGCGGACGGCATAGCCCCGTTCACGCAGCTCAACGCGGGCCTTGTCGGCGCCGGGAAAGCGTACGGCCACGAACGCGGCGGCCGGATCGCCGGCGACCGTGAGGTTCGGCACGTGCCGCAGCCGTCGCACCAGATGATCGCGCTCCGCGGCCAGCCGGGCTGCGATCTCGCGTTCCGCGGCCACCGCGACCGGGCCGGCGCAGGCGGTGGCCGCGGCGAGCGCGGGCGTCGAGACTGCCCAGAGCGGTTGCGCGGCGGCCAGCCGCGGCAGCAGATCGGCCGGGCCCAGCAGGTAGCCGATGCGCAGGCCGGCCAGACCCCAGGTCTTGGTCAGGCTGCGCAGCACGACCAGGCCCGGAAGGTCGCGCCGGCCGGCCAGCGATTCGGGCTCGCCCGGAACCCCCGCGCGGTACGTCGTGTCGGAGAACGCCTCGTCGACGACGAGCACGCGGCCGGGCCGGGCCAGCGCGGCGATCTCGCTCGCCGGGTGCAACACCGAGGTCGGGTTGGTGGGGTTGCCGACGAAGACCAGGTCCGAGTCGGCCGGTACGAGCGTGGGGTCGAGCCGGAAGCCGTCCTCCGCCCGCAGCAGCACCCGCTCGACCGGGTGACCGGCGTTGCGCAGCGCGGCCTCGGGCTCGGTGAACTGCGGGTGCACGACCACAGCGCGGCGGGCTCCGCGCAGCGCCTGGGCCAGCACCACGAAGGCCTGGGCGGCGCCGGCCGTCAGCAGGACCTCAGCCGGATCCCGGCCGTGCCGCGCGGCCACGGCCGCGGTGGCGTCGGCAGCGTCGGGGTAGGCCGCGAGATCGTCCAACGAGGCTCGCAGCGGCGCCGACAACCAGGCCGGCATGGGCTCGCGGCGCACGTTGACCGCCAGATCGACGAGGCCGGCGCCCACCTCCGTGTCGCCGTGGTGGCCGAGGTCGATCGTCATGGCATCAGAATGCCCGACCCGATCGGCGTCTCACTTTCGGCTGATCCGTACGGTCATGAGAGTTTTTGTCCTACCTTCATATGGTGGCAGCCGGAAAAGTCGCACCCCTCGTCCGTACCGGCCTGATCGCGGGTCTCGTGATCGCCGGTCTCGCCTACCCCCTGGCCGCCGTCGCCGGACTCGGCGTCAAGGCCGGCACCGAAGCTCTTCAGGCCATGCCGGAAGAGCTGATCGAGGTGCCGAGCGCCCAGACCACGTACGTGTACGCCAACGACGGCAAGACGCTGCTGACGATGTTCTACGAGGAGCACCGCCGGCCGATCAAGATCGAGGACATGTCCCCGTACGTCACCCAGGCGATCGTTGCGTCCGAGGACACCCGCTTCTACGAGCACAACGGCGTCGACGCCAAGGGTGTGGCCCGCGCGTTCGTGGCCAACCAGCAGGCGGGCGGCGTCTCCCAGGGCGCGTCCACGCTGACCATGCAGTACGTGCGGATGGCGCTGCGGGACAGCGCGCAGACGCCGAAGGAGGCGCTGGAGGCCACCGAGCAGACCACGCAGCGCAAACTGCGCGAGATGCGGCTGGCCATCGAGCTCGAGAAGCGCCTGTCCAAACAGCAGATCCTCGAGCGCTACCTGAACACGGCGTACTACGGCCACCGCGCGTACGGCATCTTCGCCGCCGCTCAGGTCTTCTTCTCGAAGACGCCGCGGGAACTCAACCTGACCGAGGCTGCCCTGCTCGCCGGCCTGGTCAAGGCGCCCTCGGCCTACGACCCGGCCACCAACGACCGCAAGGCCGCCACCGACCGCCGCAACTACGTGATCGACCAGATGCTCAAGATCAAGGCGATCACCCCGTCGCAGGCGACCGAGGCCAAGCGCGAGAAGATCCGGCTCAACCTCAGCTCGCCGCCCAACGACTGCATCGGCATCGCCAACAAGCACAACAACTGGGGCTTCTTCTGCGACTACCTGCGGTCGTGGTGGAAGGAGCAACCCGCCTTCGGGTCCACCCCTCAGGAGCGCGAGGCGAATCTGCGGCGCGGTGGCTACCGGGTGATCACGTCGCTCGACCCGAAGATCCAGGCGTCGGCCATGAAACACATCCTCGACAAGGAGAAGCGGCGCAGCCGGATAGCTCACGGTCAGGTGATCATCGAACCCGGCACCGGGCGGGTGCTGAGCCTGGCGGTCAACCGGCGCTACTCGCTCGACCAGAAGGGCAACGCCAAACACAGCCGGTTCAAGGGCGTCAAGGGCAACTATCCGAACACCGTGAACCCGTTGCTCGGCGGTGGCGACATGGCCGGGTACCAGGCCGGCTCGACCTTCAAGATCTTTACCATGCTGGCCGCGCTGGACGAGGGGATGCCGCTGAGCACCTCGTTCTTCAGCCCGCCCCGGTTCTATTCGAAATACATCACCGCGCCCGGGCCGGCGACGTGCGGCGTGCACTGGTGCCCCAAGAACTCGACACCCTCGATGACCGGCCGGCAGACCATGTGGAGCGGCTTCGGCAAGTCGGTGAACACCTACTTCGTCCAGCTCGAGCAGAAGGTCGGCGCCGAGAAGGCCGTCAAGATGGCGGAGCGGCTCGGCCTGCGGTGGCGCACCGAGGTCGACCGCAGGCTGGCCTCCCCCGAGCACGCGAGCGGGTGGGGCGCCTTCACCCTCGGGGTCAGCGACGTGACCCCGGTCGAGATGGCCAACGTCTTCGCCACCCTGGCGGCCGAAGGCACCTACTGCCAGCCGCTGCCGGTCGAGGCGATCAGGACCCGGGACGGTACGGACGCGACCTACAAGGGCAAGCCGGTGGCGACGCCGCGCTGTCACCGCGCGGTCAGCGCCGACGTGGCGCGGGCGGCCACGGACGCGGCCCGGTGCGTGACCGGCTACGGCGCGGCGCGCGGCGGCTGCGGCGGGTGGGGCACCTCCGAGATGGTCTACGGGACGCTGAAGCGGCCGGTCGCGGGCAAGAGCGGCACGACCGACGCCAACAAGACGGCGTGGTTCTGCGGCTTCACTCCCCAGCTGGCGGCGGCCGCCTTCGTCGCCGACCCGGACAACCCGGAGATGAACGTGGGCTCGAACCGGTCGACCACCTCGAAGTTCACCGTCGCCGAGACTCTGAAGGACGCGCTGAAGGGACAGCCGAAGGCGAAGTTCACCCCGCCCTCGGACGACCTCGTCGACCGCTGGAGCAGCCGCGACCGTGATCGGGACCGCGACCGCGACCGCGACAGCGACAGCGACAGCGACAGCGATCGGAACCGCGACGACGGCCGGGACCGCGATCGGGAGAGCGACGAGGCCTAGGGTCTGTTTCGCAGCGGGGGTGGGAGCGAGGCGCAGCCCCGGCCCCGCTGCGAAACAGACCCTAGGCCGCCACGGCCGGCCGGCGGCGCGGTGGACGCCATCGGCTGTCGCGGCCGGCCAGCGCGAGTGCGTGGTCGAGGAGCGTGGCCTCGTCGTCCAGGGGCACGACCGGGCCGAACAGACCGGGCGTGCCCTCGGCGGGCCCCTGCGCCAGGAACTCGATGAGGATCTCGAGAGTGCGCGGGTCCGCGAAGTATTCCTGACCGGTGGCTCGGGCGAGGTCCCACCCGTGCATGATCACCTCGGTCATCGCGACGTGACCCAACGCGGCAGCGGGCATGGTGACCCCGCCCGCCTGGGACGTGCCCGTCCAGGCGGCCGGATCTTTCCACGACGTGGCGAGATCTTCGAGCAGGACGGGCAGGCGGCTGCGCCAGTGGCGGGTCAGATGGTGGGCGGAGGGCTCGGGCGCGGAATCGTCGACCCGTTTGTGGGCGCCCTGGGTGAAGGCCACGGACAGGCCCATCAGATGGTCGAGCAGGGTGGCGACGGTCCACCCGGGGCACGGCGTGGGATTGGCCAGCTCACCGTTGTCGACGCCGAGCAGCAGAGCCCGCAGCACCCGCACCGGTGGGTCAAAGTCCAGAGGAACACGATCGGCCACGGCCATCCTCCTTCGCGTCATGCCTGTTAACCCCACGTTACGGGTGGGGTGCGACACTTTTCTGCTCGGCGAAGGGCGTTTTCACGGATGCTTCCCGGAGTCAGGCATTCCGACATTTCGATCTTGCGGAGCGTCGTTTTCCGGATTGACGAACTGGTCAGGCCGTGGTGATGTCCACCGTGTCGTTCAGGTTCGGCGCGACCGGAGCCGGCTTGTACTGGGCCGGCTGGTGCTGAGCCGGCTGGTGCTGAGCCGGGGCCTGCGGCGGAGGCGGCGACATCGGCGGCACGGGTCGCAGTGGGATCGGCGGCAGCAGCTGCGCCGGGCCGGCCACGGCGGCCGCGACGACCCGCTTGGCGATCTCGGGCGCTGCCGCCCAGTGCAGGCCTAGCTGCGAGGCGTGCACCTGACGCCAGACGAAGCCCTCCGGATTGCCGCCCGACCAGGTCCAGGCGGGCACGGCGCCGGCACGCGGCGTGACGATGGCCCGGTGCTGCTTGTAGCCGGTGATGCGGGCTCCGGTCGGGGCCAGCGGCGAGGTGGCCGGCGCGGTGGCCTCGCGATAGCCGGCGACGGTCTGCTCACCGGTCACCGAGGTGGCGTCGAGCACGCCGCACATCGGGCGGCCGTCCAGGTCGCGGCCCAGCCAGGGCAGGGCCACCCCCTCGGCGATCACCGGCCAGCCGTCGGCGGCGAACTGGGCCACCGAGGAACACAACCGGCGGTTGGCCGATAGTTCCTCGGCGTACCCCTCGGGCAGTCCGGCCCCGACCACGAGCGCCCGGGTGCCGGCGGGCAGGCCCTCGTCGCGCAGCGGGTCGACCACGGCCACGTCGGCGCCGGCCGCGGTCAGCAGTTCGGCCGTCTCGACGTACGTGTAGGGCGCGCCCGGCCCACCGGCCAGAGCCACCACCGGACGCTGCTCGAAGACCTCGGCCCCGGCCGCCTCGGCCGGAGTCCACAGCGGCCCCGGCAGGGCGGGCGCGGAACCGGCCAGCGCCACGATCCGGTCGAGGTCGAGACTGCCCGCCACCGCCTCGCCGAGCCGGCGCACCGCGCGGACAGCCTCGACCGTGCGGTGCGCGACCGGCACCGGGCCGTGCGACCGGGCGGGCAGCACGTTGGGCAGATCGCCGCGACGCAGCGCGCCGAGCACCGGCATGCCGATGTCGTCGAGCGCCGTCCGCAGCATCTGCTCGTGGCGGGGCGAGGCGACCCGGTTGAGGACGACCCCGCCCAGGTGCACCATCTCGTCGAACATGCGGAAACCGTGCACGAGCGCGGCCAGCGAATGCCCCATCGAGGCGACGTCGACGACCAGCACGACCGGAGCCCGCAGCACAGCGGCCACGGCGGCGGTGCCGTCGATCTCGGGCTGACCGGTCAGCGAGTCGAACAGGCCCATCGCGCCCTCGATCACCGACAGCTGGGTGCCGGAGGCCCCGTGCTGGAAGAGCGGCGCGATGCGCTGCGCGCCGACCAGCCGCGGGTCGAGGTTGCGGCCGGGTCGTCCGGCGGCCAGACCGAGGTACGCGGCGTCGGTGTGGTCCGGGCCGACCTTGAACCCGGCCACCGGGATGCCGCGGGCCGCGCACGCCGCCAGCAGGCCGACCGCGATCGCGGTCTTGCCGTGCCCCGAGGCGGGGGCGCTCACGACCAGGCGGGGCTGGGCGCTCATCGTGTCTTCCCGGGCCTTTCTGCTGCCGGCCCGGGGTGACCCCGCCGGCCTCGTGCCAGTCACCGGCCGGGGCTGCTTCCCCGCCGGCTCGCGCTTTAACCAGCCAAGACGTTTCCTGATTGGTCTCGCACCGGTGCCGAGCCCGATGTTTACCGCGTCGATCCGGTGCCAATCGCCGGCCGGGTGTGATCCCGCGCCGACTTCGTATCATCCCCGGGCCCGGCGTCCTGCCGCCGACACACTGTCTGTCGCCGTCTCGAACTCCCACCCGCTCGGCGTGGTGCCGTTGCCGCCCGGGTGTTGCCCCTTGCTCCCGCCCAGCTTGGTGCGCCGAGCAGGCCATGCGTCTTGCCGTTGCCGGCCCGATGCCTCGGTCCGGCCCGATCCTTCCGGCCCGATGCTTCCGGCCCGGCCCGATGCTTCGGGTCCTCCCGATGCTTCCGGCCAAGGCCTATGTCTCCGGTTCAGCCCGTTGCTCTCGGTGCCGACTCGGATGCTTTCCGATTCGGCGCCGGCAGCCGTTGCTGTTGCCGTTGTTTGCAGTGCCCATAGCCGTTGCCGGCCCGGTGTTTGCGTTGCCGGACAGGGACAGTACCTGGCTCCGGCAGGCGGCGACCGCGCGACGGGTAGCCTCGTTGCGTGTACCGCTTCCTGCTGAGCCCGCGCTGGCTGGCCGCGGCCGCGCTCGCGGTGGCCGCCGCTCTGGTCATGGTGATGCTCGGCAACTGGCAGCTGCGACGGTACGAGGAGCGCAGCGCGACAAACGACCGGATCGATGCCGCTGATTCGGTGGCCGCCGTTCCGCTCACCTCGGTGCTCACCCGGCCGACCGCGCCGGGCACGGCCGGAACTTCTCCGGGCAAGAATTTGGCCTGGACGAAGGTGACGGTTTCCGGTCAATACGACCCTTCGCACGAGATCCAGGCGCGCGGTCGCACGGTCAACGGCGACGTCGGCTTCGAGATCGTCACGCCGCTCGTGCTGGCCGACGGCACAGCGGTGCTGGTCGACCGGGGCTGGGTGCCGGCGCCGCCCGGCGGCGCGCTCGCCGCACCCGTGGCGCCACCCGCGCCGACCGGCCCGGTGACGGTAGTCGGCCAGATCCACCTGTCGGAAAGCCGACCCGTGGCGGTGGAACGCCGCGACGGCCGCCTGGACACCCGCCGGATCTCCCTGCCCCGCCTAGCGCCCGAAATGCCCTACCCCGTGTACGGCGCCTACGTGCTCTTGACCGAGCAGACCCCCGCCGCCGACGCCGCCTTCACCAGCATCCCGATCGACCACGAGGACGCCTGGCAGAACGGCGGCTACGCCGTGCAGTGGTGGCTGTTCGCGCTCATGGCCCTCGCCGCCTACGTCTACTACGCCCGCAAAGAGGCCCACGGCGGCAGCGACCAGCGGGCTCGCGAGCGCGCCCCCACCCGCCCACGCCCCGACTCAGGCGACCGAGTCGACGACGCCGACCGCAGGCGGGACGCCACCGGCGACCGCGTGGACGAAGCCGACCGGCCCCGCACCGGAGGCGACCGCGTGGAAGACGCCGACCGCAAGCTCGCCGCCACTGCCAACCGCGCAGACGAAGCCGGCCGGCGCCGCACAGAAGGCGACCGCGTGGAAGAGGCTGACCGCAAGCTCGCCGCCACCGCCAACCGCGTAGAGGAAGTCGACCGGCGCCGCAGTGGAGGCGACCGCGTGGAAGAGGCTGATCGCCGTGCCGCCGCTGCAGCCGCCGGCGACCGGGTCGCGGAAGCCGACCGCCGACGGGGTTGATCCCGGACAGGGTCGCGTCCCGGGACAGCCCGGCCCGGGCTACCTCGGCTGCCTACGGTCGGACGGGTGACTGCTGATCGTCGGTGATGCCGGCCTCAACCGTGCGGATGCTGAGGCAAGTCTCGCGTCCGGTGACCGCTTCGAGGAGCCGACCGCAATCGGTCCGCCTCGGCTGCCACGCAGCGTGGTCGCTGGTCCGACGCCCACCGTGTGCAGACGGCCATGCCGCCAACTGGGCCAGTTCCGCGCAGCGCAGGCCGGCGGTGATGAGCGTGGACGAGCGCCCGCCTCCGACTGCGCGGCTGCGTGGCCACACGCCCAGGACGCCGTTGGCCGGGCAGCGGATCTCGTCGTTCATCATTTCGCTGCGGTGCTAGCCACCGCACTGAGACACGGGCGCGGGACCTGCCCTTCAGGACGGGCCCGGGACGACACGTGGGGCGACTCTGCATCCAGCGCGGCCGACTCGATCCCCATGGTCGGGCCGCCCGGCGCTGCCCGTTCTCACCGGCCGGATCGCCGGCTCGGCCTCCGCACTGGGCGGCAACCGGGCCCTGTGGGAATTCGTCGCGAAACCTACCTCGACGGACCGCCTCGGCGGAGGGCCTCGCCCCACGGCTGCGGTGCTGGCCTGCCGGCATCTGGACGGCCAGTAGGGCGATGTCGGCGGAGACATCGAGCCGCTGCCCAGCTCGTCGATCGGCCAAGCCCGCCTCGCGCGAGACAGCGATTCGCGCCGCACTTCACCGAGGAGACCGGGATCGTCGCCGAGAGCGGTGTTGCACGGCGCGCTGGTCTCGTGGCGGCCGCGGTCAGGGCTGATCCGGCCGGGGGAAGCTGCCGATGCTGCGGACCATGTCGATCGTGTCGGCCTCGGCCGCGGGCTTGTCGTCCCGGTAGCGGAGCACCCGGGCGAAGCGCAGGGCCACGCCGCCGGGATAGCGCGGGGACGTCTGCACGCCGTCGAAGGCGATCTCGACGACCTGTTCGGGGCGCACCCGCACCACCCAGCCGTCGTCGGCGGTGGCCAGCTGCTGGAAGCGTTCGGTCTGCCAGCGCAGCAGCTCGTCGGTGAGGCCCTTGAAGGTCTTGCCGAGCATCACGAAGCCGCCCGATTCGGGGTCGCGGGCGCCCAGATGCAGGTTGGACAGCCAGCCCTTGCGCCGGCCGTGCCCCCACTCGACGGCGAGAACGACGAGGTCGAGGGTGTGCCGGGGTTTGACCTTGACCCAGGCCGAGCCGCGCCGGCCCACGTCGTAGGGGGCCTCGGACGCCTTGATGACGACGCCCTCCTGCCCGGCCGCGAGCGCGGCGGCGAAGGCTGCGGCCGCCTCTTCCTCGCTGGTCACGGCGGTGCGACCGACGAGGAGCTCAGCCGGCAGGGCATCGGCCAGCGCCGCCCACCGGACCCGGCCCGGCTCGTCGAGCAGGTCGGCGCCGTCCAAATGGAGGACGTCGAAGAAGAAGGGCACCAGAGCGAGCGGAGGCGCCCCACCCTGCGCAGCGCCGCTTGCGACGGCCGTCTTGCGGGAAGCGGCGGCGCCGCGCGTGGCGGCCCGGCTGGAAGTCTCTTGGAACGGGCGCGGGCGGCCGGAGGCGTCGAGTGTCATCGCCTCGCCGTCGAGCACGACCTCGCGCAGCGGCAGCTTGCGGACAGCCTCGACCACCTCGGGCATGCGGGCGGTGATGTCGTCGAGGCTGCGGGTGAAGACCGCCACCTCGTCGCCGGAGCGGTGCACCTGGATGCGGATGCCGTCGAGCTTCACGTCGACCGTGGCCGGGGTGCCCGTGGCCAGCAGAGCGGCCCCCACGTCGGGCGCGCTCTGGGCCAGCATCGGCGTCAGCGGCGTGCCCACCCGCAGACTGATCTCGGCCAACGCGACGGCCCCGCCCGCGAGCGCCGCCACCGCGACCTGCTTCAGGTCGCCCGAGAGCAACAGGGCCCGGCGCACCGCGGTCAGCGGAACCTCGGCCGCCTTGGCGATCGCGTCGGCGAGCAGCCCGGCCTGGGCGCCCTGTCGCAGCTCGCCGCTGAACAAGCCGACCAGCAGTCGCTGCTCGTCGGCCGTGGCCGCGCCGAAGAGCGCCGCCACCAGATCGCGCCGCCGAGCCTGCGACCCGGCCCCGGCGACCACGGAGATCTCGGCGACCAGCGCATCGACCGCACCCACGGTGAGGCTGGGGGCCTCGGCGGGCGCCGGCCGATCGCGCAGGCTCGCATAGCCCACCCCGGTCTGCCGCTGCCGCAGCTCACCCGCCAGATAGGCCGAGCCGGCGGCGATCTCGTCGGGGTCGAGCGCGCGCAGGGCGCCGGCCAGCAGCTCGACCTTCGCCTTGCGCCCCGAGGTCGCCGCGACGGCCGCCGAGGTCGCCGCCAGGTCTACGAATCGCACTCCCACATCCTGGCAGCACCCCCTGACACTTTTCGGCCCGTTGCGGGCGCGCGACGGATCGGAGGGATCAGGCGGCGCGGGGCTCGGCGATGCGGAACCCGCGCGCCCGGACAGCCTCGGCGACACGCGTCACCTGGGCGTCGATGGCGCAGAGGGTGGCCGAGAGCTCGTCGAGATGGTCGGTGAGGGCGCCGTCGTCCCAGTCGGCCACGTCGAGCTGGTCCATCGCCAGCACGGCGGAGCGCAGGCGGGCGATGGATTCCAGACGATCACGGGAACGGAGACGGTCGATCGCGTTGCGCGGCCCGGCGCGCATCGGCCGCACCACCAGAGACACCGAGGCGGGCCCCGGGGTGACAACAGGCTCAGTGTTCGAACGCATGTTCTAATCCTAACAGGACGAGATCGCCCGCCGCACCGGTTTGCTCTCCGTGACGGCCGCCTCGAAACGCTCAGCGATGCATGTGCGCGCGGAAGACGCCCGTCGCCTCGAAACGCTCAGCCACGCGACAGCGCGGGGAAGACGCCCACTGCCTCGAACGCTCAGCCACGCAAAAACGCGGGGAAGACGCCCGCCGCCTCCGAGACGGCGGCCTCGGCGGCCACGAACCCGTCCGGGCGTACGAGATAGAGGCGCCCCGGCTGCAGACCGGTGCCGGGCGCGGGCGGGAAGACGTGCACCGGGAGGCTGAGGTCCGGCACGTCGGTCGCCGCCACCCCGCCGTACGCGTGAATTTGCCATCGGAGGTCTCGCAGCACCTCGAAGTTGCCGCCCGCCCAGGGCAGCCGCCGGCCCACCACCGGGTCGCGGCGCCCACCGGCCGCGGCCCGCGCGTTCGGCGTCATCCAGTAGTGGACGCGGATCTGCGACACGTACTGGAACACCCGCCCGCCGCCCGACAGCCTGGGTACGAAACGGACACCGAGCGGCGCCACAACCGGCACCAGGACTCGCCGCAGCAGCCGGGCGACCGGCCGCTGCGACGTGATCGCGCCGAAGATCCGGTCGGTCGTGGCCACCAGCGTGCGCGCCACCGGGCGGCGCTCGGCCTCGTAGCGGTCGAGCCACGCGTCCTTGCGGCGCCCCTGCAGCACGTCGGCCAGCTTGAAGGCCAGGTTGTGCGCGTCCTGCATGCCGGTGTTCATGCCCTGGCCGCCGACCGGCGAGTGCACATGGGCCGCGTCCCCGGCCAGGAAGAACGGCCCGTCCCGGAAGGTCGCGGCGACCCGGTGGTGCACCTTGTACGTGGCGAACCACCGCGATTCGCCGTACGTGACCGCGAACCGCCTGATCCGCGGGCGCACGTCCTCCTCGGTGAGCCGCGAGTCACCGTCCTCGTCGCGCACCAGGCCGAGCAGGCGCCACGCGTGCCGGCCGCGCATCGGGAAGCCGAGCAGGAAATCGCTCCCACCCGGGCGTACGTTGATCGCGTTCTCGACCAGGCCGGCCACGCCGACCGCGTCGATCACGTAGAACCGGTGCGGGTTGGTGACTCCCTCGTACGCGATGCGCCGCGCCTTGCGGACGGCCGAGTTCGACCCGTCGCAGCCCACGCAGAAGCGGGCCCGCACGGTGTCGTTGCCGACCTTGGCCTCGACGCCGTCCTCGACCTGTCGGACCGCCGTCACCGGGGTCTCCCACCGCACAATCCGACTAGGAGCACCGGCGCCCAGCTTCTGCAGGTTCTCGTAGAGGATCTCCTCGTTGCGGCTCTGCTCGAGGACCTCGATGAACGGAAAGGGCGTGAGGGTGCCGCCGAGCCGGCCGAGCGACACGCGCCCGAACACGCGGTCGAGGAAGCCGGGCGCCAGCGCGTCGGCGCGCTCGGCGGCCTCGAGCACCTGGTCGGCCAGGCCCAGCTGGTCGTAGATCTCGAGGCTGCGGGCCTGGACGACGAGGGCGCGCGACTCGCGGGTCGGGCCTTCCTTGCCGTCGGCGACGATCACGTCGACCCCGAGTTTGACCAGCCAGTTGGCGAGCATCAGCCCGGTCGGGCCGGCGCCCACCACCAGCACGTCACACGACAGCTCGGCCATCGGCCGCCCCTTACTTCGTCGACAAAGTCTCCGCCACGTTCTTGAGGAGCAGGGCCTCAGCCACGCACACGCGCTCGAACTCGCCGAGGTGCAGGCTCTCGTCCGGTCCGTGTGCGGCCGAGTGCGGGTCCTCGACGCCGGTGACCAGGATGGCGGCCTGCGGGAACAGCTGCTGGAAGGTGGCGATGAACGGGATCGAGCCGCCCACGCCCATGTCGACCGGGTCGGTACCGTCCCAGGCCGAGCGGAAGGCGGCGCGCGCGGCGTCGTACGCGGGGCCGGTCGCGTCGATCACGCAGGGCTCACCGTCGGCTTCCAGGGTGACCTCGACCTCCGCGCCCCACGGCACGTGCTTCTCGAGGTGGGACCGCACGGCCGCGTACGCCGCCTTCGGGTCGTCGCCGGGCGCCAGGCGTACGGAAATCTTGGCCTTGGCGGTGGGCTGGAGCGCGTTGGCCGCCTCGAACGTGCGGGGCGCGTCGATGCCCAGCACCGAGATCGACGGCTTGGTCCAGATGCGGTCGGTGATCGAACCCTTGCCGATCAGTTCGACGCCGTCGAGCATGCCCGCCTCGTGGCGGAACCGGTCGGCCGGGTAGTCGACGCTCGCGCCCTCACGACCGACCAGTCCGTCGACCGCGACCTCGCCGCTCTCGTCGTGCAGGGTCGACAGCAGGCGGGCCAGGGTGATCAGCGCGTCGGGCACCGGGCCGCCGAACATGCCGCTGTGCACCGCCGACTTGAGCACCTTGACCTCGGCGAACAGGTTGACCAGGCCGCGCAGCGAGGTGGTCAGGGCGGGGCGGCCGATGTCCCAGTTGCCGGAGTCGGCGATCACGATCACGTCGGACCGCAGCTCCTCGCGGAACTCCTCGATGATCGCGTCGAGCGACTCGGACCCGTACTCCTCCTCGCCCTCGACGAAGACGACCACGCCGACCGGCAGCTGGTCGCCGAAGGCACGCAACGCGGCGACGTGGGCCATCACGCCGGCCTTGTCGTCGGCCGCGCCCCGCCCGTACAGGCGGCCGTCGCGCTCGACCGGCTCGAACGGATCGCTGCTCCACAGCGACACGTCGCCGACGGGCTGCACGTCGTGGTGTGCGTACAGCAGGACGGTCGGCGCGCCCTCGGGGGCGGCCTTGCGCCCGATGACGGCCGGCTGGCCACCGCGGACCACGACCTGCGTGTCGAGACCGCAGCCGCGCAGCAGCTCGGCGACGGCCTCGGCGGACCGCTCGACGTGGGAGTGGTCGAAACCCTCGAAGGCGATGCCCGGGATGCGGACCAGCCGCTCCAGGTCGGCCCGGACTCCGGGGAACTCCCGCGCGACGGCCGCGCGCAGATCGTCTTCGCTCAAACTCATGAGGATGATCCTAAGGGTCGTTCAGCTCTCTTCGCCGTCTTGCCGGCCCCGCCGGGAGGCGTCCCCCATCCAGCCGCGGGCGCCGCGCACGGCCGATCCGGCCAGGTCGCCGGCGCCGTCGCCGAGCTTGCGGAGCAGACCGACCAGCGGATCCTGCGAGTTGGTGAACGTCTCGCGGTACGACTGGGCGGCCGCCTTCACGTCGTCGCTCACCGAGGCGTCGCCGTCCGAGTCGCGGCGGGGGTAGTCGCCGCCGAGGATCTCGGCGTACGCCCCGGAGTCGACCCACTTGCGCAGCTCGGAGGCACGGGCCACGGGCACGGGGTGGGTGCTGCCCAGAGTCATGCCGATCTTGTGGATGCTGTCGCGCAGGTCGCCGCCGCTCTCGTACTCCGCCGCCTGCTCGAGGAAGGCGGCCGTGTCGATCTGGGAGAGGTCGCCGCCGCCGGCCAGCTTCATCAGCAGGCGCAGCGAGGCCGACGGGTCCTGCCCGGCGAGCAGCCCGGCACGGTCGGCCGACAGCTCGGCCTTGCGCCACCACTCGAGCATCGCCGTGATGATCGCCCGCAGCGCGATCGCGCCCACCGGCAGCCAGCTCAGGCTGGCCGCCCAGCGGGTCAGGATCATCAGGATGGTCTTGTAGACGGCGTGGCCGCTGCGGACATGGCCGATCTCGTGGCCGAGCATCGCGCGCAGCTCGTCGTCGTCCAGCCGCTCGACGGCGCCGGTGGTGATCACGATGAACGGCTTGTCGAGGCCGATCGCCGAGCCGTTGATGATCGGGTCCTGCGAGACGTAGAGCTCGGGCAGCTCGACCACGTCGAGGGTGGTGGCGGCCTCGGTGAAGCGCTGGTAGACCCGCGGATACTGACGGTGGTCGACCCGGATGGCGCCGGCCAGGAACTGCAGCCGGAAGCCGCGCTCGTTCCACATGCCGAAGAACGCCTTGACCACGTCGTCGAAGCCGCGCAGCTCGCGCAGGGCGGTCAGCGCGCCCCGGTCAGCCGGATGTTCCCAGGCCCGCGAGCTGATGCCGGTCAGGGTCACACGCCTGCGTACCGGGCGGTTCTCTTCGTCGGTCATCGTGCCCACCCTTCCGTCGCGCCGTCGACGATCAGATCCGCCTGGGCGGCTGTGTCGTCCACGGCGAAGTGCCTGTCCTCGGCGGCCCGCCAGCGCTCAAGGTACTTCCGATACGCAACGCTGTCGTCCCCGTCGCGGGCGATCGCGCGCTCCCAGCGAAGTTCGGGCGGCGCATCGACAAAAACGGCGAAGGTCAACTCGGGACGAATCTCGCGCCGGGCGGCACTCACCCCTTCCAGCAGCACGGCCGGCCGGGGCGGAACTGTCAGTGACCGGCCCGCGAAATCCTTTTTGTCCCAGTCGTAGCGCCGGTAGGTGGCCGTCCGGCCGAGCCGCAGCGGGGCGAGCACTTCCTCTTCCAGCCGCGTCCAGAAGGTGAACTGATCGTCCCAGCCGTTGAGCAGGTCATCGGTGTGCACGACGGGCGCGTCGCCGAGCGCGGCAGCCAGCCGGCTTGCGAAGCGCGTCTTGCCCGCGCCGCTGGGCCCGTCGACGGCGATCAGGCGCACGTCGCCCAGGCGAGGCGGCCGGTTCATGACGTACGCGGCCAGGTCGTCGATCACCGCTGCGGCGCCCCGGGGGGAAGGAAGGGCGCGCCGTCCGGCGGTCCGCTTTCGATGAGCCGCCACAGCGCCTCCGTGTCGAGATGCTGCTCGACCAGGTCGCCCAGCACGTCCAGCGCGTGGTCGCGGACGCCCGCGAACCGGATGTCGGCGGCCACGGTGAAGCCGCCGCGGCCGGCCTGGCGGGCAGCCGCTGTCAGGAACCGGCGGCGGAACTCGTCGGACTCGAAGGCGCCGTGCCAGTGGGTGCCGTAGACGTTGTCACGGACCGCCCCCTCGGGCCGCCCATCGGCGTACCGGAGGAAGGGCTCTTGACTGCGCTCGGTGACCGCGCCGTGGTGGATCTCGTAGCCGGAGACGGGCGCGCCGAAGCCCTCGCCGGTCGGCCGGCCCAGATGCTTACGCGGCTCGAAGGCGATCCGGACGGGCAGAAGACCCAGGCCGGGCACGGTGCCGCGGCGGCTCTCGACCTCGTCGGTGATCGTCTCGGCCAGCATCTGGAAACCGCCGCAGATGCCGAGCAACGGCTTTCCGGCTGCGGCGTGCGTGAGGATCGCGTCCGCCAGTCCGGTCTCGCGTAGCCAGGCGAGGTCGCTGACAGTCGCCTTCGAACCGGGAACGACCACAAGATCGGCGTCGGCGATCTCGGCCGGTTCGACCGTGAGTCGCACCTGGACACCCGGCTCGGTCGCCAGCGCCTCGGCGTCGGTGGCGTTCGAAAGGCGCGGCAGGCGGACAACGGCGACGCGCAGCCACTCGGTGCCACGCGGCCCGCGCGGGCGGCCCAGAATCCTCCCGTACGCGAGGGAGTCCTCGCCGTCGAGCCAGATCTCCGGATGGAACGGCAGCACGCCGTACACCGGCCGGTGCGTCACCGACGTGATCATGTCGAGCCCGGGCCGCAGCAGGCCGAGGTCGCCGCGAAACTTGTTGATCACGAAACCGGCGACGAGGGTCTGATCCTCGGGACTGAGCAGCGCGACCGTGCCGAACAGGGCCGCGAAGACGCCGCCGCGGTCGATGTCACCGACGACGATCGCCGGCAGGCCGGCCTGCCGGGCCAGGCCCATGTTGACGAAGTCGCCGTCCCGCAGGTTGATCTCGGCCGGGCTGCCCGCCCCCTCGCAGATGACGGCGTCGTACTCCGCGCGGAGTTCGGCCAGGGCGGCGTGCGCGGTCTCGGCCAGACGCGGCCGCAGCGACCGGTAATTGCCGGCCGTGACGGTGTCGACGGCCTCGCCGAGCAGCACCACCTGGCTCGAGAAGTCGCTGCCCGGCTTGAGCAGCACGGGGTTGAACCGCAGGTCGGGCGCGATGCCGGCCGCTGCGGCCTGCATCGCCTGGGCGCGCCCGATCTCGCCGCCCCGCCCGTCCGCCCCCACGACGACCACCGAGTTGTTGGACATGTTCTGCGCCTTGAACGGCGCCACCTTGACGCCGCGACGGTAGAGCCACCGGCAGATGCCCGCGGTGAGGATGCTCTTGCCGGCGTCCGAGGTGGTGCCGGCGACGAGAAGGCCGCCGCTCACAGCCCTTTGTCCCCTGACCTGCTGGTCGGTTTGATCGCCTTGCCCCTCAGCAGCGCCACTCCGACAGCGAGGCCGGCGGCGGCCAGACCGACGCTGCCCGACACCCGTGCGGCCCGCCGCAGGTGCTTGGCCGACGGACGAGGGCCGTCCCCGAGGAAGGGCCTGGTCTCACTGCGTCCGAAATAGACGTTGCGGCCTCCGAGGCGTACGCCCAGAGCCCCCGCCATGGCCGACTCGCACTGCCCGGCGTTGGGGGAAGGGTGGTCGTTGCGGTCGCGGCGCCAGACCCGCAGCGCCTCCCTCGGATTCCCACCCGCGACCGGCGACACCGCGACCGTCAACAATCCGGTGAGCCGGGCCGGCAACAGGTTGAGCCCATCGTCGAGCCGGGCCGAGGCCGTGCCGAACCGCGCGTACCGCGGCGACCGGTGCCCGACCATCGCGTCCAGCGTGTTGGCCGCCCGATAGGCCAGCAGCCCCGGAAGCCCGAGCAGCCCGCCCCAGACCAGCGGCGCCACCACCGCGTCGGAAGTGTTCTCGGCGACCGACTCGACCGTGGCCCGCGCCAACTCCGGCTCGTCCAGCCCGGCGGGATCACGGCCGCAGAGGTGGTTCAGCCGCCCCCGCGCCGAGTTCAGATCGCCGTCGTCGAGGTGCCCGGCCATGATCCGCGATTCCCGCCGGAGCGTCCGCCCGCCCAGCACAGTCCATGTGGCGGCAGCCACGAGAGCGGCCCGGGCGACGGGCAGGCGCCGGGTGGCCGCCGCCGCCCCGAGCCCGGCCAGCGCCGGCACCCCCACGGCGATCGCCGCGAAGGCCGCTCCCGACCGGCGGTTGGGGGCGTAGATCTGCTTCTCCAGAGCTGCCGCCGCTGTCCCGAACCCGGCCACCGGGTGGAACCGCCGCGGATCCCCGAACGCCGCATCAAGCAGGTAGCCCGCCGCCAGCCCGACCGCGTCCGCGGCCCCCGGCTGACTCGCCGCGCGCCAGATCCCTTTCGGGAGCCCTGTCCAGGGCCCCGCCCCCGCCCCCGCCACGCCCCTGGTCCTTTCGTCCTTGCCGCTTTGCCCTTCCGACGATCATGGGCGCAGGTCGCACACCCAGACCACGATTTCCGGAACGTCCGGTTCCGGCCCGTTCGGGAGCGGCACCGGATCGAACTCGCCCCAGACGATCGCGCCCGGCGCGCGGTCCTCAAGGAACTCGACGACGATCGTGTGCAGGTCGCCCGTCGTCCGGTACTTCTCGGTGAACGGCAACTCGTCGCGCCCGCACGACCCGGCGGAGCAGCGCAACTGCCCCGCCTGCAGGTCGTGCCACACATAGAACGTGGCCGGCCCCACGTGCGACATCGCGACGACCTGCTCCCGCAGCAACTCGATCGTCTCTTCGAAGGCGGTGACCACCTCGTCAGCCGACAGGCCCATGCGCTCGTGCGGCGGCGCGCCGAACCAGTTGGTGTTGGCGGTCTCGGTGTCCTGGTCGTGCGGCGCGAGAATCAGTGTCTCGCCCGCGATCGCGCGGATCTCCTTCAACAGCACGCCGCCCAGTCTGCCGGTCCGGCCCCACCCGGGACCAACCGGGCAGGTCGGCCGCGTGGCCCCTTCCCTCAGGACGATCGGACCACCCCGTTCGGGGGCGGTGTCAGCCTTCCCGGTGATCGGCACCCTTCGCCCGCCCCGGACAAGCGACGCCGTCAGCCCGGGATACCTCGTTGACCTGCACCTGAACGCGATCCGAGCCGGCACTCGGGCGTCATGCCCGGGCTTGCGCTTCGCGGACGATCGATGCCATCACCGGCGCCATCGATCTGAGGATCCGTGCTCGGAACTCGGGGGAAATCAGGTTCAGGACGGACGCGCTGAGATCGACGCCGACCGACTCCGCACAGTGTGCTGCGGGGAACGCCGGCGATCTCGGACAATTCGCGCAGGCCGATGAGCTCGTCCGTCAACTCGCGCCGAGGAGCGTGAAGACGAAGTTCTTTCAAACGGCGGCCAAGGCCAGCTGGATTTGGCTCCGGCGTCCGGAGTCGTCGACTGAGCGAGCCGGGTGGCCCGGCGGCCACCCGGCTCGGTGGGTCAGGCCGCGACGGGCTCCTTCCGGGAACTGCGGCGCGAGCGCCGGGCGGGTGCGGGATCGGCGGCGGCGATCTGCTCGACCTCGGCCGCGATCTCGTCATCGCTCGGGGATTCGGCTGGAGCGTCTTCCGAACTCGGTGCGGCGTCGTCGTCCGCAGCCGGGGTGGCGGCTGCGGCCACGTCGAGGAACGTCGGAGCTTCCTCGTCGGGGACGCCCTCGCCGAAGACGACCGGCACGTCGTCGGCCGGGACCGGGGCCGACTGTTCGCCGCCGATGAAGACGCCGTCCTCGATCGGGGGCAGCGCCTGGGCCGGGCGGGAGTTGCGGGCGAACCGGGCGCGGCCCCGGGCGAGGTCGTGGCCGATCGAGTACGCCTCCATCTCGTACGAGATGCGGTCGTTGCCCTCGCTGTCTTTCCAGTCGCGGGTGAAGAGCCGGCCGTAGACGATGACGGGGTCGCCGACGGCGATCGACGAGATCACGCCCTCGGCGAGCCGGCGCCACGCGGTCACCCGCACCCGCAGGCTGTTGCCGTCGACCCAGGTGTTGGTCTCACGGTCGAACTTGCGCGCGTTGGACGCGACCCGGAAGTTGGCGACCATCGAGCCGGACTGCTCGAGACGCCGCCATTCCGGCGCCATCAGCACGTTGCCCACGACGACGAGGTTGGTGTCGAACATGGTGACCTCCTGTTGTGTTGCGGTGAGGTGGGCAGCTTCGCGCTCGGGGCGTACGGCCGGGGGATCTTGAGGAGGGGGTTGTGGACAAGTCGTACGGCTGTGGATATCCGCCGCGGGGCGGTGGTTTCTGATACCGCGCACGGTCGGGTACCGGTGGGTAGCCTGGGCGCGTGGAGATCGACGTTCTCGGACCGCCGTACGAGCGGCACACGATCGACCTGGGTCGCGACGACGAGGGCGACGTGGTGGCCACCCTGGTGCGCCGCCGGGCCGACGGGCCCACGCGGCGGGCCGTCCTCTATGTGCACGGCTTCGTGGACTATTTCTTCCAGACCCACCTGGCCGACTTCTTCGTCGAGCGCGGCTGGGATTTCTACGCGCTCGACCTGCGTAAGTACGGCCGCAGCCTGCTTCCCCACCAGACGCCGAACTTCGCGCGCAGCCTCACCGACTACTTTCCGGAACTGGACGAGGCGGCACGCATCATCCGCACGCAGGACGGCCACGATCAACTGCTGGTGGCCGGTCATTCCACCGGCGGCCTGATCACGTCGCTGTGGGCCCATACCCGGCAGGGGCGGGGCATTGTCGACGGGCTGTTCCTGAACAGCCCGTTCTTCGACTTCAACGTGCCCTGGCTGGTGAAGCGGCCACTCTTGGCGGCCACGATCGCCGCGACCCGCCGGATGCCCTACCGGAAGATCCCGATGGCCTCGGTCGGCCTGTACGGGCAGAGCCTGCACAGCGAGCACCGTGGCGAGTGGAACTACGACCTGACGTGGAAGCCGGTGTTCGGCTTCCCGGTGACGGCCGGCTGGCTGGATGCCATCCGCCGCGGCCAGCAACGGTTGCGGGCCGGGCTGGGGATCGACGTGCCGGTGATGGTCGCCTGTTCGACGCGGACGTTCCGGGGCCGGGCGTGGCACGACGACCTCCGGGTCTCGGATTCCGTGCTGGATGTGGAGCACATCGTGCGCTGGGCGCCGCGCCTCGGCGCACGGGTCACGATCGCCCGCTTCGACGGCGGGATGCACGACCTGACACTGTCCGGCAAAGAGGTGCGGGTCGAAGTCTTCCGGGAGCTCGCACGCTGGAGCGACGCGTTCCTGCCGCCCGTGGGAACGCCGGAGGTCGAGGTGCCACCGGCGCCCGAGGACGCTTGATGGCCCCGCTGCCCGACCCGGACGGCTGCCGGTCCCTGGACGCCTTGGCCGCCACCCTGCGCGCCCTGAAGTCGTGGGCGGGCGACCCGACCTTCGACACGATCACGGCCCGCGTCAACGAGCGGCTGCCCTCCACCGGCCGCGGCACGATCGCCGACTGTTTCCGCGACGGCCGCCGCCGGATCAACGCGGATCTGGTGCTCGCGGTGGTGGCCGCGCTGCACGACGACGCGGACTACCTGGCCCGATGGCGCCGCGCGATCCGGGTCACGCTGGCCGAGAAGCAGGCCGCGGCGCAGGTACGAGTTCTCGCGGGACTTCCCGACGAGGCGGACCCGTTCGTCGGCCGGGAGCCGCACCTGGCCGCCCTCGACCGGGCCACCGGCGTCTGTGTGATCACCGGGATGGCCGGCGTCGGGAAGACCCGCCTCGCGGTGCACGCGGGTCACCGCCGTACGCAAGGAACTTCGCTCTTCGTCGACCTGCGTGGCTTCCATCCCGACGAGGCCCAGCCGCCGGCCGACCCCGCTGCCGTGCTCGACGGCTTCCTGCGTGCGCTGGGCGTCTCGGGCCGGCAGATACCGCACGATCTCGCGGCGCGCTCGGCCCTGTTCCGCGAGCAGCTCGCCGGCCGTCAGGCGCTGGTGATCCTCGACAACGCCGCCGACGAGGACCAGGTGCGCCCGCTGCTCTGCCCCGACGCGCTGACCGTGGTCACGTCCCGCCGCGACCTGGCCGATCTGCTGCCCACCACGCGCATCGACCTGGACGTCTTCAGCCCGGCCGAGGCCGCGCAGCTGCTCGGGAACGACACTTCCGACGCGCTCGAGCGGGTAGCGCGCCGCTGCGGATACCTGCCCCTCGCGCTGACGATCGTCGCCGGTCAGATGGCGGCCACGCCGAGCTGGACGGTCGCCGACCACGCCGACCGCCTCGACGAGCGGCACCGCAACTACCACCTCGACGACGGCGTCCAGCTGGCGTTGCACCTCTCCGACCAACGCCTGCCACCGGCGCGGCGCACCCTGCTGCGCCGCCTGGCCGGCCATCCGGGCCAGGATTTCGACGCGTACGCGGCCGCCGCGGTGCTCGACGCCGACCTCGGCGCGACCGAGGAGCATCTGCGCCGCCTGACGGCGGAACACCTGGTGCAACAACCGGTTCCGGGACGCTTCGTGCTGCACGATCTGGTGCGGGCGTACGCCGTCGAGCGCGCCACCGACGACGAGCGCCCCACAGATCGCCGGGCCGCCCAGACCCGCCTGTACGACCTTTACCTGTACGCCGCGTCGGCCGCGATGGACGCCCTGCATCCCGCCGAACGGCACCGCCGCCCCACGCTGCCGCCGAACGACGTACTGAAGCCGGACCTCGACGACCCGAAGGCCGCGCTGCATTGGCTCGACACGGAACGATCGACGCTGGTGGCCGTGTGCCTGGCCGCGCCGTCACACGCGGTGCCGCTGGCCGCGACCATCTACACCTATCTGGACAACGGCGGCTACCCGGCCGAGGCGATCACCGTGCACACCGCGGCCCGCAACGCCGCCGTCGCCACGGGCGACCCGGCCGGCGAGGCCGGCGCCCTGATCAACCTGGGCGTCGTGTACTGGCAGCTGGGCCGCAACGCCGAGGCCCGCGACCGGATGAGCGAATCGCTGACCCTGTTCCGCCGCCTGGGCGACGCCCGCGGCGAGGCACGGGCGCTGGGCAACCTCGGCGTGGTCTACAACGCCTTCGGCGACCACACCGCCTCCGCCGAGCATCACACGCAGGCCCTGGCCAAGTTCGTCGAGATCGGCGACCGCGTGGGCGAGGCCAACACCCTGACCAACCTGGGCGACGTATACCTCCGGATGAACCGCCTGTCGGAGGCAGCCGACCACCACCGCCGGGCCCTCGACCTGTTCCGAGCTCTGAACCACCGCGGCGGCGAGGCCACGGCCCTGACCAACCTCGGCGACGCCGACACCCGCCTGGGCAACCTCACGGAGGCGCTCGACTCCCTCGACCGAGCCGTAGCCATTTTCGGCGAACTGGGCGAACGGTACGGCCAGACCTGCGCCCTGAACGGCCGAGCGGAGGCACTGGCCGCTATGGGCCGCCCGGAAGAGGCCGTCACGACGTTCCGGCTGGCGCTGGGCCTGGCTCGATTGATCGACGACCCGGCCGAACAGTCCCGCGCCCGCACAGCCCTGACCACCCTCGGCGCCCCGCCTGTTGACGACCCGCCAACATAGCCCTTTCGGTCCCCCGCCGGCCGCCGACGGGTTACCCCCGCGCCGCCGCCGGCAAGATAAGCTGTGGCCCTCGCGCTCGTAGCTCAGCGGATAGAGCAACGGACTTCTAATCCGTCGGTCGCAGGTTCGAATCCTGCCGGGCGCGCTTGAGCCTCCCTGGGGCCCGAGCCCCAAACCCCACGCCCTGAGGGCAAGCCCCCCGGATCCCCATCGCCATGGTGCCGGCCGGCCTACGATCGGCTATAGACCGTTGGCTGACATTCAGCAGCACATGGACGACGGCTCCATCGTTGGCGCCGGTTCGGTGTCAGGCTTACTGGCGGTCCAGCTCCTCAAGGCACAGGGAAGGCTCTAGCTTGCCTGGAGCTCCGGGCGCACTCGGTCACAGAACTGCCTGTTCGCTAAATCTGCGAGCTGGTCACGCGCCCGAACCGAGTGGAGCCCTACCGCCGCCTCCATCGCCTGGATCCCGACGCGGCTCGCTCCTCCGGCTTCCCTGTCTGGACATATGTCAAAGCGGGCAGAGCGAGGTTGACCTAATCGAAGCAGTTGATGGAGGACGCCTCGCCCGTTGTTTGCCGGTTGCCAAAAGCCGGAGCAAGGCTGACATTCTGGGAGCATGCTGCCCACCGACGGACATGTTCATACCGAATGGTCCTGGGACTGCGAGCCAGGTGACATGGAGGCCAGTTGCGCCCGGGCGCTGGCCGTGGGCCTGCCGGCCATCGCCTTCACCGAGCACCTCGACTTCACCGTCTGGACCAGTGTGGAACCGGCGCCGGATGCGCCCGCGAAGGTCACCGATCTGATCACCGAGGACGGGACGCTGGCCCCGCCCCGACTGGACGTCGAGGGGTATCTGGCGTGCGTGCAGCGCTGCCGGGAGATGTTTCCCGATCTGGTGATCCTCTCCGGGGTGGAGGTCGGCGAGCCGCATTGGCATCGGGATCAGGTTGCTGCGGTGCTTGCGGCGGGGCAGTTCGACCGCGTGCTCGGCTCCTTGCACACCCTGCCGCTGGGCGCCGGGCTCAATGAGCCGGGCGAGCACTTCGCACGACGGCCGGCCGCGGAGGTGGTCCGCGACTACCTGGCCGAGATAGCTCGGCTGGTCGCCGGGTCCACGGACTTCGAGGCGCTCGCCCATATCGACTTCGTCAGCCGGTACTGGCCCGCGGCCGCGGGGCCCTTCGACCCCGTGGACTTCGAGGAGGACTTCCGGCATGCGCTGACGGCGGTGGCGGCCGGCGGCCTGGCGCTGGAGGTCAACACGAATCGACGGCCCTTCCCGGAAATCGTGCGGTGGTGGCGGGAGGCCGGAGGTGAGGTAGTCACCTTCGGCAGCGACGCGCACTATCCCGGCGGCGTCGGCCTCGGCTTCGCGGAAGCAGTCGCCATGGTTGAGGCGCTGGGCTTCCGTCCCGGTCGCCACCCCCACGACAGGTGGTACGCCTGACCGGAGCAGGCCGGGCGCGCTGTTTGATCAGTGGCCGATTACGTATGGCGCACTGCTGCTTGCGCGGGAGAGAGGGCGGGGGCCACGATGGCGTTCTGGAAGACGAGAACGGCACCCGGTTGCCGCCGGATGCCGTTGTTTCGATCGTCTTGCTTCAACTTCCGCCCTTGTTGCTCTTCAGGTAGTACAACATGCCTGCGGCCGGCTCGCCACCCATCAAACTGCCATGTTGCAGATTGCGTACAAGCCGATGCGGTGCTCCGGCTAGCGCTCTTGTCGCCACGGGCGCCGGGCCAGGTGGAAGACCACGTCTTCGAGGTCTTCAGCGGCTATCGAGAGCACGATGGCCGCGCGCTCCTCGTTGTAGCTGACTCGCACCACGTCCAGCAGGAAATCGCTCACGTCGACCTGGATGTCGGTGTCGTGCGGCTGGGCTTCGAGGGCTTTGATCAACTCGTCTCGCCGCATCCACGTCCTTCTGGGTGGAGAAAAACCGCCTATCGGAGATCGTCGCTGTGCGGACTCTCTGTGCGCAATGGGTGCGCGGCACAATCCCTCGAGACGAGACGCTCGGGCGACCGGAGGGTTACGCCACGGCAGCACGGCAACGGTCTCGAAACCCGGCGATCAGCGGCGTAGCTTGAGGTTTGGCAGAAGGTCACCAGCGGTGAGGGAGCCAACCGATGAAGAAGCTCATCAACGATCCCGCCAACGTCATCAGCGATGCGCTCCTCGGTTTCGCCGCGGCCCACCCGGAAGTGCGCGTCGACCACGAGAACCGCATCGTCGTGCGCGGGGACGCTCCGGTTCAGGGCAAGGTCGGCCTGGTCTCGGGCGGCGGTTCGGGGCACGAGCCGTTGCATGCGGGGTTCGTGGGGCCGGGCATGCTCGACGCGGCCTGCGCGGGCGAGATCTTCACGTCGCCCGTGCCCGACCAGATGGTGGCCGCCACCCAGGCCGTCGACGGCGGCGCGGGGGTCCTGCACATCGTCAAGAACTACACCGGCGACATCATGAACTTCGAGCTCGCGGCCGAGATGGTCGAGGCCGACAGCGGCACCCAGGTCGTCTCGGTGGTGGTCGACGACGACGTCGCGGTGCAGGACAGCCTCTACACCGCGGGGCGGCGCGGGGTCGGTGCCACCGTGCTGGTCGAGAAGATCGCGGGGGCCGCGGCCGCGGAGGGACGGTCCCTCAGTGAGGTGGCCGACGTGGCGCGCAAGGTCAACGCGTACGCGCGCAGTATGGGTCTGGCCCTGACGAGTTGCACCGTGCCGGCGGCCGGCAAGCCGACGTTCGACCTGCCCGAGGGTGAGATGGAGGTCGGGATCGGCATCCACGGGGAGCCGGGCCGCCGCCGGGTGCCCGTCGCGCCGGCCAACGAGATCGCCGACATGCTGGTCAGCCCGATCCTGGGCGACCTCGACTTCACCGGCGGCGACGGGGTGATCGCCTTCGTCAACGGCATGGGGGGCACGCCGCTGATCGAGCTGTACGTCATGTTCAACGAGGTCACGCAGATTTTGGCCAAGGCCGGCATCCCGGTCGCCCGTTCGCTGGTGGGGCCGTACATCACCAGCCTCGACATGGCCGGGTGCTCGGTCACGCTGCTCAAGGCCGACGACGAGCTGCTGCGATTGTGGGACGCCCCGGTCAACACGCCGGCGCTGCGGCGCGGGGTCTGAGCGTGGGCGCCGAGGCGGTCGACGCGTGGATCCGGGAGTTCGCCCGGCTGATCGCGGCCAACAAGGACGAGCTCACCGCGCTCGATTCGGCGATCGGCGACGGTGACCACGGCACGAACATGGACCGCGGACTCACCGCCGTCGTGTCCATGCTGGACGCCGAGCCTCAGGCGACGCCGTCGGCGCTGTTCAAGAAGGTCGGCATGACGCTGATCAGCAAGGTCGGCGGGGCGAGCGGGCCGCTCTACGGCACGGCGTTCCTGCGGATGGCGGCGGCCGCGGGCGACGAGGTCGACCTGGCCAAGGTGCTGCGGGCCGCGCTGGACGGGGTGATCGCCCGGGGCAAGGCCGAGCCGGGTGACAAGACCATGGTCGACGCGCTGGCCCCGGCCGTCGACGCGCTCGAGGCCGGCGCGGGTCTGGCCGCGGCCGCCGAGGCCGCCGCCAAGGGGCGGGACGCGACCATTCCGCTCGTCGCCCGCAAGGGCCGGGCCAGCTATCTCGGTGAACGCAGCGCCGGGCACGCCGACCCGGGCGCCACCTCGGTGACCCTGCTGCTCACGGCCGCGGCCACCACCCTCGGCGATCAGAACTGATGGTCGGCCTGGTGGTGGTGTGCCACAGCCGCCCCCTGGCCCGGGCCGCGGTCGCCCTCGCGTCCGAGATGACGCAGGGGCGGCCGTTGGCGATCGAGGTCGCGGCAGGTCTGGACGAGACGACGTTCGGCACCGACGCGGTGGCGATCAGCGAGGCCATCGCGGCCGCCGACAGCGGGGACGGCGTCGTCGTCCTGATGGATCTGGGCAGCGCTGTGCTCTCGGCCGAACTGGCGCTCGAGATGGTCGACGAACCCGGCCGCGTCGTCCTCTCGCCCGCCCCGCTGGTCGAGGGTCTGGTCGCCGCCGCGGTGGCCGCCGCGTCGGGGGCCGACCGGCACGAGGTGGCCGACGAAGCCAGGAACGGCCTGGCCGGCAAGCAGTCCCATCTGGAACAGGACGTCGCGGTCGAGCAGACACCGGCCGGCGGAACCACCGTCAAGGTGATCAACAAGCACGGTCTGCACGCCCGCCCCGCAGCCCGCCTGGTCACCGAGATCCGGGCCTTCGACGCCCGCGTCGAGCTCCGCAACGCCACCACGGGCACCGGCTGGGTGCCGGCGTCCAGCCTCACCCGGGTGGCCACTCTGGGCGCCCTGCAAAACCATGAATTGGAGGTACGCGGCGAGGGTCGCGAAGCGGCGGAGGCGGTGAACCGCGTCGTCGCGCTGGCCGCCGCTGCCTTCGGTGAAACAGACGCAGAAGACGCCGATCACCCCCGTGGCGGCGGCGCCTCCCCCGGCATAGGCACAGGCCCCGCCCTGCGCATCCGCGAAGCCGCGATCGACCTCCCCGACGCGCCCTCGCAGGGCTCCGCGACCGAGTGGCGCCGCCTCGAAAGCGCGCTCGACGACGTCCGCCAGGAGATCGCCCGCCTGCACAGCCCCATCTTCGACGCCCACCGGCTGCTGCTCGACGACGACGACCTGCTCGCCGACGTCCGCGCCCGCCTCGACCGGAACGAGGCCGCACCGCAGGCCTGGTCCGCGGCCACCGCTCGCACCGCCGCCGCGTTCGACGCCCTCACCGACCCCTACCTGCGGGGCCGCGCCGCCGACGTCCGCGCCGTGTCCCAGCAGGTGCTACGCGCCCTCCTGAAGCTGCCCACGCCCGCCCCCGACGGCGACGGCGTGCTGCTGGCGGCCGATCTCACCCCGGCCGAGGCAGCCGCCCTCGACCCGGAACGGATCACCGGCGTGGTGCTGGCCGCCGGCAGCCCCACCTCGCACGCCGCGATCCTGACCCGCACCCGTGGCATTCCGGCCGTGGTCGGCGCGGGCCCGCAGATTCTGCAGATCCCCGACGGCACCCTGATCGCGATGGACGGCAGCACCGGCGAGGTGGTGGCCGACCCGTCCGAGCCGGTGCTCGCAACCTTCCGCGCAAGGGCCCAACAGCAGCGGGTACGGCGGAACGAGGCGCTCACCCGGGCCGCCGCCCCGGCCGTGACCACCGGCGGCGTGCCGATCGAGGTCGGCGCCAACATCGGCTCGGTCGAGGACGCGCGCGCCGCCGCGGCCAACGGCGCCGACCTGGCCGGTCTGGTCCGCACCGAGTTCCTCTTCCTCGACCGCGACGAGGCGCCGACCGTGGACGAGCAGGTTGCCGTCTACCGCGCGATCGCCGAGGCGCTGGGCGGCCGCCGGATCACGCTGCGCACGCTCGACGCCGGCAGCGACAAGCCCCTGCGCTACCTGCCCCCGCCGGCCGAGGCGAACCCGTTCCTCGGGGTGCGTGGCCTGCGGCATTCCCTGGCCCACCCGGCCATGTTCGCCGAGCAGCTGACGGCCATCGTCCGGGTGGCCCGGGAGACGCCGGTGAGCGTGATGTTCCCGATGGTGACCACTGTGGACGAACTGCGGGCGGCCCGCGCGATGCTGGCCGAGGCCGGCGACGCCCCCGGGCTGCAGGTCGGCATGATGGTCGAGGTGCCGGCGGCGGCGCTGCGGGCGGCGGAGTTCGTCCCGTACGTCGACTTCTTCAGCATCGGCACCAACGACCTGACCCAGTACACGCTGGCCGCGGAGCGCGGCAACGCCGCCCTGCTGTCGCTGACGAGCGGGCTCGACCCGGCCGTGGCCCAGCTGATCGACCACGTCGGCCGGGCCGCGGGCGACCGGGTGCTGGTAGCGGTGTGCGGCGAACTCGCGGGCGACGAGGCGGCCGTGCCGAGGCTGCTGGCTTCCGGCGTACGGGAATTGAGTGTCGCGCCCAGCCTGGTGCCCCTGGTCAAGCAGGCTGTCCGGGCCGCTTGAGCACGGCTCGCACGGCCCACCACGCCATCAGCAGCACGGTCACCATCTCGGCCAGGCCCAGCAGACGCTCGACCCCGCCCAGCGGAATGGCCCGCCACCAGCGCACACCCGTCCAGGGCTCGGCGAGCACGGCCCACAGGATCGGGGCGAAACAGAGCAGCGAGAGCACCCCGCCGAACGCCACCCAGCGGGCCGCGGCATCCCGCAGCGACCGCGCCGCGGCCAGCAGGGCCGCCGCCGGCAGACTCAGAAACGCCACCACGCTGGCCATCCGGTGAATGTCGCCGCTCATCGACGGACCGACGGACCAGTTGTGCTTCTCGAACCACACCACCCCGACCAGCCCGGCCACCCACAGGGCGAACGCCACCGCCGCCCCGCCCCGCATCACCCCGGCCCGCAGTGCCGCGACCAGCACACCCACCGACCCCGCGGCCAGCAGCAACGTGCCCGCGTCGAACCACCACCCGTTCTCGAGCAGCGCGTAGTGACTGATCGTGCGCCGGCTCCAGTCGAGCTCGGCCGAGGGCGGGACGAAGTGCAGCGCCGCATAGAAACCGAGCGCGGCCACCACGCAGGCCACGCCCAGCCCAGCCGGCACCACCACAGTCCGAGACCGACTCCTCATCCCACCGACCCTGCCACCACAACCTGTGTTCCAGCTGGTGGTCGTCGTTTCGGACGTGCGGGACGGCTGCTTCCGGCCGTCCCGCAGGTCCCCCGATGGTCACGCCGCGACGAGCGCCTCCGTCGGCGCCAGCCGGGCGGCCCGGATGGCCGGGTAGAGGCCGGCGATCGCCCCGATGGCCACGGTCGCGCCGACCCCGCCGGCCAGGGCCCACAGGGGCACCACGGTCGGCCACGCCTGGGTCGTCGCGTACAGGCCCGTCACCAGATAGCCGAGCAGCACCCCCGCGGCGCCACCGAGCAGGGAGAGCAACAGTGACTCGGTGACGAACTGGGTGCGGATCTGGCCCCGGGTGGCGCCCAGCGAGCGTCTGAGGCCGATCTCGGCCCGGCGCTCCAGCACCGAGATGACCATCGTGTTGGCCACCCCGATGCCGCCCACCAGCAACGCCACCGCTCCCAGGCCGAGCAGCAGGGCCGTGAACGTCTGGTCGGTGGCCCGCCGCGCGGCCAGCGCGTCGGACGGCTTCGACACCTTCACCTCGTCCGGGCTCGACGGGTTGGCCGTCGGCGCCAGCACCGACCGTACGGCCGAGACGTGCGCGTCCTGCGATCGGGTGTAGACCGTTGTCGGGTGGCCGTCGAAGCTGAGGTACGACCCGGCCGCCTGCCAGCCGACGAGCACCGCCGAGTCGAGTTCGGGCGCCAGCGGCACCGGCGCCAGCACCCCGGTCACCGTCCACCACCGGCCGTCGATGTAGACCGCCGGCACGTTCCCCAACCGGCGCGCCGCGGTCGCTCCGAGCACCACGGTCGGGTACGACGGCTTGACCCAGCTGCCGTGGGTGAAGGACGCGCCCACCGTCGACAACAGGTCCGGCTGCGCGGCCAGCACCGCCAGCCCGCCCGTCTCCCCCGCCGGTATCCGGTCCGTGCGGTAGACCGCCGTCGACGGCACCTTGCCGGTGGCCGTGGCCGACTGCACCGGGCCGATCCGGCGGATCATCGCCACCGCCGAGTCCGGCAGCACCGCCTCGTCGCCGAACATGGTCTGCCCGGGTGTCACCGTCAGCAGGTTGGTGCCCAGGGCGGCCAGCGCACGGTCGAGGTCGGCCCGGCTCGACGCCGAGATCCCCACGACCGCCGTCATCGCGGCGATGCCGATCGCGATCCCGAGCGCCGACAGCACGGCCCGCAGCGGGCGGGACCGCAGGCCGTACCCGCCCAGACGCACCAGATCCGGCACGCGCAACCGGGTCATGACGCCACCACCTGCCCGTCGCGCATCGGGACCTGCCGGGGCAGGCCGTCCGCGATCTCGTGGTCGTGGGTGATCACCAGAACTGTGGTGCCCGACGCGTTGAGCTCGCGCAGCAACTCCACCACCCCGGCCCCGGACACCGAGTCGAGGTTGCCGGTGGGCTCGTCGGCCAGCAGGACGGCCGGGTCGCCGGCGACGGCCCGGGCGATGGCGACCCGCTGGCGTTCGCCGCCGGAGAGCTGATGCGGGCGGTGGCCGAGCCGGTCGCCCAGGCCGACCCGGGCCAGGGCGGCCTCGGCGCGCCACTCGCGCTCCTTACGCCGTACGCCCGCATAGAGCAGCCCGTCGGCCACGTTGGCGACCGCGCTGCGCCCCGGCGCCAGGTGGAACTGCTGGAACACGAAGCCGATCCGGTGCGCCCGCAGCTCGGACAGCTGCCGGTCGGTCAGCGTGGCCACGTCGTGCCCGTCGATGCGTACGGTGCCGTGGGTCGGTTGATCGAGCGTGCCGATCAGGTGCAGCATCGTCGACTTGCCGGAGCCCGACGGGCCGACGATCGCCACCAGCTCGCCGTACGCCACGGTGAGGTCGACCGACCGAACGGCGGTGACCCCGCCCCGGTACGCCTTGGTGACGGCGGCGAGTTCGATCACGGCGCTCACGACGGCATCCCCACCTTCTGACCCGCCTGCAGGCCGCCGCCGGACACCTCGACCCGGCCGTCGGCGAACAGGCCGGTCTTGACCGCGACGATCCGCGTGCCGCCGGCCTCGACGATCTGCAGTCCGTAGCCGCCCTCGGCCAGCGCGAGCAGCGCCGGCACGGGCACGGTGAGCACGTCCGGCCGCTTCGACGAGACGAAGTCGACGGTGACCGCGGCCTCGTCGAGGTCCTTGGGCGGCTTGGTGAAGGCGACCGTCACGTCGATCCGGGTGCTGTCGGACTCGTTGCCCTCGCCCGGCTCCACGACCGTCTCAACGTCGGCGATCCGGCCCCTGGCCGTGCTGCCGTCGGGCATCTCGACGTCGACCGCCGCGCCCCTGCGGGCGAGTCGCTGGTCGTCGACCTCGAGGCCGACGGTGGCCACCATCGAGGTGCCGGTCGTCTTGAACAGCTCCGTGCCGGGTTGCACGACGGCGCCCCGCTCCACGCTGAGCGAATCGACGCGGACCGGCGCTTCGGCGTACGCGATCTGATCCGCCGCCACCCGGCCGGTCTCGGCCCGCCCGAGGTCGTCCTGCCAGTCCTCGACGGCCTCGGCGGTGGCCGACGTGTATTCGTCGTCCACCGTGAAACCCTGGTAGCCGAGCGCCCGCAGGTTCTTCTCGAACTGGAGCACGTCGGCTCCCTCGACGCCGGGGCGCAGCGTGCGGTACGCGGGCAGAGCCCCGTACAGCAGGGGAACTGGTTTGTTGTCGAGCCGGTAGAGCGACTTACCGCGCGTGATGACCGCGCCGCCGACCGGCAGGGCGGTGATCGTGCCGGCTCCGCGAGCGGTGACCGTGGCCGTGTCGCCGTGACCCAGCGTGCCGTCGTGCGACTCACGGTCGATCAGCGTTTCCCGGGTCACCTCGGCAGTCTCGGCCGGACCGCTGGTCTGCGGCTGGTCGCGGCTCTCGGCCTCGGGCAGGTTGAAGAAGGCGACCGCACCGACGGTCAGCCCTCCCGCGACGACTCCCGCCAGCAGCCCGCGCTTCATGCCGTGGCCCCGCCGCTGCCGGCGCCCGACTCGCTACGCTCATCGCGGTCGCCCGGCATGAACTGCGAGCACTTCTCCTCGGCCTTGTCGAACGCCGGGTCACCGGGGCCGATGCCCTTGCCGGACTTGTCCCGGCCGAGCCGGATCGAACCGTCGGGTTGCGGGTCCGGGAAGTCCGGCACGCCGTTCTCCCGCATGCACTTGGCCATTTTGCGGGCCATCTCGAGGAGCTCGGGGTCGGCCGGACCGGCGTCGCCGCCGTCGGGCGCGAATTCCTGGCACGCCTCCTGCGCGGCGTCGAACTTCTTCGGGTCGATGTTCTTCGGCACCCGGATCGCCGTCCGCCCGTCCGCATCCGGGTCGGGGAACCAGGTCATCCCGTTCTTGCGCATGCACTGCGCGAACTTGATCGGCGCATCCTCGTCGAGCGTCTTCGAAGCGGTCGGACTGCTGGTCGTGGGGGCGCCGCTCTGCGCGGTGGCCACCCCGTCCCCGTCGCCGGCGCGGGCCGCACAGCCCGCGGACGCGACCAACAGCATCAATCCGGCGAGCAACACCTTTCCGGTACGCATCACACTCTCCTCACCGTGCAGCCGGAGCGCTGCCACGGCTTCGAAGTAGAGCGAGCGCGGGGTTTCGCGGCCGTCACGGAAAAAAGTGACGCCCAGGTGACACAGCGGCGCGGCAGGATGGGCACCATGCGGATCCTGGTGGTCGAGGACGAGCCGCTGCTCGCCGACGCGGTGGCGCAGGGCCTGCGGCACGACGCCCACGCGGTCGACGTGGTCTACGACGGCGCCGCCGCCCTGGAACGCGCCGGCGTCAACGACTACGACGTGGTGGTGCTCGACCGAGACCTGCCGGTGGTGCACGGCGACGACGTGTGCCGGGCCCTGGTCGAGCGGGACGGCGACACACGGGTGCTGATGCTGACCGCCGCGGCCGGCATCGACGACCGGGTCACCGGGCTGTCCCTGGGCGCCGACGACTACCTGCCCAAGCCGTTCGCGCTGCGGGAACTGAGCGCGCGGGTCATCGCGCTGGGCCGCCGCGCCCGGCCGGCCGTGCCGCCGGTGCTGCGCCGGGCCGGCATCAGCCTCGACCCGCACCGGCGCGAGGTCTACCGCGAGGGCCGGTACGTGCCGTTGTCGCGCAAGGAGTTCGCCGTGCTGGCCGAACTGCTGCGCGCCGACGGCACGGCGGTGTCGGCCGAGACCCTGCTCGAGAAGGCGTGGGACGAGAACGCCGATCCGTTCACCCACGCCGTACGCATGACGATCCTCAAACTGCGGCGGAAGCTCGGTGACCCGCCCGTGGTGCTCACCGAACCGGGAGTGGGGTATCGGATCCCATGAGACTCACCGTGCGGGGCCGGCTGACCCTCGTCTACGGCAGCCTGTTCCTGGGAGCCGGCCTGGTGCTGCTCGGCGTGACGTATGTGCTGGTCTCCCAGCGTCTGCCGAAGGTGCTGGCGAGAACCGAGGCGACCGTGACACCGCCGGGGGTGGCCGGGACCGGCGACACCGTCGAGGTACGCCAGTTCATCGAGGGCACCCGCGACGACGCCCTGAACACGCTCCTGTCCCAGGGTGCGATCGCGCTCGCCCTGGTCAGCGCGATCGCCATCGCGCTGGGCTGGCTGATCGCCGGCCGCATGCTCCAGTCGCTGCAGCAGATCACCGCGACCGCCCGGCGTATCGCCGACGCGCCCGACGCCGACCGCGGTCTGCACGAGCGGATCGCCCTGACCGGCCCGCCGGACGAGATCAAGGAACTGGCCGACACGTTCGACATCATGCTGGCCCGGCTCGACCACTCCTTCGACGGCCAGCGGCGGTTCATCGCGAGCGCGTCGCACGAACTGCGCACTCCGCTCACCCTGAACCGCACGCTGCTCGAGGTGGCACTGACCCAGGAGGCCGCGTCGGAGGAGGTGCGCCTGCTCGGCACGACCCTGCTGGCGATCAACGACCGGCACGGGCGCCTGATCGACGGCCTGCTGCTGCTGGCCCAGTCGGAACGGCCGGTGGCCGAACGGTCCTATGTCGACCTGGCCGACATCGTCGAACACGTAGCCGTCTCGGACACGGTCAAGGTGACCACCGAATCCGGCGAGGCGACCGTGGCCGGCAACCCGGTGCTGCTCGAACGGCTGGTGCAGAACCTCGTCGAGAACGGCGTGCGGCACAACGTGCCCGCCAACGGCTGGGTCCGCGTACGTACGGGTTCCCGCCCCGACGGCTGGGCGGTGCTCGAGGTCAGCAACTCCGGCCCGATCATCCCGCGCTACGAGGTCCCCGGTCTGTTCGAGCCCTTCCACCGCTACGGCACGGAACGCCTCCACTCCCCCGGCGCCGGACTCGGCCTCTCGATCGTCCGCGCCGTGGCCCGCGCCCACGGCGGCGAGGTCCGAGCCGACGCCCGCGACGAGGGCGGCCTCGTCGTGACAGTCACCCTGCCGCGCGCGCTCTAGGGTCAGCCCAGTTCCATCTCGGCGCCGCTGCGGTAGCCAGTGCACTTCCGTCTCGCCGTCGAGGCGGTAATAAGTCCGGTTTCATCTCGCCACCGCCGCGCGGGTCAGTCCGGTCCCACCTCGCCGCCGCTACGGCGGTCCGTCCGGTCCCATCTCGCCGCCGTTACGCGGGTCAGTCCGGTTCCATCTCGCCGCCGTTACGCGGGTCAGTCCGGTTCCATCTCGCCGCCGTTGCGGTGGTCGGCCAGCACCGAGCCGTCGACCTTGCGTACCGTGATTCGCTCGAACAATGGCGTCAGATCGGGCGCCCGGTAGCCCGGCGCGATGGTCATGGCGGCACCGTCCCCGCCGGACAGACAGATGCCCAGCGCGCTCGGCCCGATTTCGCGCTCAATGATCCACCGGTCGGTGTTCCCGTTCCGGCAGCGTGGGTTGTCCCGGATGACCGCGTCGACAAAGTGGCTGGTGTCCCGATCGTCCGGCTTCAGGATCATCGACACGGTGTAACGCCCGGCCCAGGTTCCGCTCACGCTGTAGCCCGGCACCACCGCCACATAGAGCGGCAGCCCGACCGCCTCGAACTTCTGCGCCCGCCACCGATGCTGACAAGCCCACGTGAGCAACGCGGCAACGACCAGCACAACGGCGATCCCGCCAATCGACCGCCGTTTCCAGACCGAGCCCGGCGCCGCCTCGAGCAGCACGTGAATCGCCGACGCGGCCGAGCCCCAGATCACCACCGCCTCCAGGTTGTTGCGCTCGAGCCCCGCCACCAGCGGCACCACAGCCACCGGAAGCAGCCCCAGCGGCACCACCACATGCCCCCGCGCCCACCGCTTCCCCCGCGGCAGCGTCCTGATCACCGCAAGGACGCCCGCCGCGCCGATGGACCCGAGCAAGGCCCCCGCCAACCCGATGGAGGCGTCCTGGTCGGCGTAGTCCATCACCTGGTATTCGCCGAGCTGCCCGAACACCAGCGCGAGCGCCCCAACCGTGACCGCCCCGCAGACCAGCCCGCGCTCCCACCCCACCTGAGCCGCCGCATCGACCGTCATGAGCCGATACTCCCAACGCCGAGCAAGACGCGCCGCGCCGGAAGACGAGCAGGCAGCCCATCCCGAACGCAAGCAGGCAACGCCGCCGAAACGGGAGCTGCCAGTGCAGCCGCAACAAACGCGGCCGGCGTGGCCGTCAGGTGGGATGTCGGCTCGGGAGCCGCCGGTCCAGCCAGAACAGAAGCGGCCGGTCCAGCTGGAGCGAAAGCGGCCGGCGCCGCCGGTCGGGTGGAGATGCCGGCTCAGTAACGGCCTGCCCAGCCAGAACAGGGCCGGCCGGACCAACTGGAGCGAGAGCGGCCGGCGCCGGTCACGCGGGAATGTCGGCTCAGGAGCGGCCGGTCCAGCCGGAGCAGACGCGGCCGACGCTCCGGTCAGGCGGCGATGTCCGCTCAGCAACAGCCGGTCGAGCCGGAACCGGCGGGCGGTCCAGCTAGAGCGAAGGCGGCCGGCACGCCGACCAGGCGGGGACGCCGACTCAGCAACGGTCGGTTCAGCCGGAACCGGAGCGGCCGATCCAGCCCGAACCGAAGCGGTCAGCGTTGCGGCCAGGCGGGGATGTCGGCTCGGGTGGCGGGGTCGGCGGAATCGTCCGATGAGGACTGGGTGGCGGCGTGGCGGGCCAGGCCGATCACGCCCAGCGTCATCATGACGGCGGCGAAGGCGATGACGACCAGGCCGGCCGCGCCGAAGCGGAAACCCTCGCCGAAGACGACCACGCCGGTGGTCGCGGCCACAATGGGGTTGGAGACGCTTACCGTGGCCAGCGGGGCGGCCATTCCCGCACGGCCGTAGGAGAGCTGGCTCAGCAGGTAGCCGCCCGTGGCGAACACCAGCACCGCGATGGCGCCGACCGGTGACATCGTGCGGACGCCGCCGTCGGTGACTGCGGCCAGCACCGCCTTCGACAGCACCGAGGAGATGCCGAACGCCGTGCCGGCCGCCGCGGCCAGCAGCACCGACCGCATTCGCGGCCCGCCCGACCAGGCGGCCAGTGCCAGCGCTGCCACCACCGCGAGCGTGATCAATGCGAGGTTACGGTCTTCGGGCGGGGCGAGCCGCCGGGGCTCGGACGGCTCGACCGACAGCGACAGGATCAGCGCGAGGCCGATCACGGTGAGGAGCGCGTCGATCCAGGCGGCGCGGCTGATCGGCGTCTGCAGGCGGACGGCGGCGATCGGCAACGCGAAGAGCAGAGTCAGCGTGCCCAGCGCCTGCACCACGGCGACCGTGCCGAAGTTGAGCGCGATCACGTGCAGCACGACGCCACCGCCGGTGAGCAGCAGGGCGACAGCCCACCGCGACCACCCGCGCTGACCGTGCTCGGCGAGACGTTCCTGCGCCACCGCCGCGGCTGCGTAACTCGCCGCGGACAGAACCGACAACGCGACCGCCCACCCCAGCGACCCCATCTGCACCCCCACCCCCGAGTCTGCCAGACCCGGGCCCGTGCTCAGCCCGTGTCGCGCCTCACCCGGGCGCGGCGGCGGACCTCGGCCAGGCGGGCGGCGTTGCGGTCGATCAGGCCGTGGGCGCGGCGGCGGGCGAGTTCCTGCCGCTCGGCCAGGCGTGCGCGGCGCCGGCGGGCCGACTGCTCGACGGCGGCGCGGAAACGCTCATCCCAGGACTCGGGCTCGTTCCAGGTGCTTCTCGGTGACATGACGGCATTCTTCCGCGGGGGTACGACAGAAAATCCGCTTCGCACGGGATGGGACCGGCTGTCACGATCACACCATGGTGGCGGCCGCGGGAACGAGGATCGGATGGGGCGATCTGCCCACCGGTGTGCGCGAACAGATCGAGGGGATCCTCGGCGGCCGGGTCGTCGAGGCCGTCTCGCAGAACGGCGGGTTCTCCCCGGGCACAGCCGACCGGGTGCTCACCAGCGACGGGCGCCGCGCGTTCGTCAAGGCGGTCACCCCGGCCCTCAACGAGCACTCGGCCGAGCTGGCCCGGCAGGAAACACGGATCGCCTCGGCCCTGCCCGGCCACGTGCCGGCGCCGCGGGTGCTGGGCTCGTTCGACGACGGCGACTGGGTCGTGCTCGTGCTCGAGGACGTCGAAGGCGCTCACCCCCGTACGCCGTGGGTGGACCCCGAGATCGACGCCGCTGTGACAGCCCTCGCCGAGCTCGCCGACGCTCTCACGCCGTCGCCGCTGGCCGCTCCGGCCGTGACCGAGGTGCTCACCGAGGGCTTCGCGGGTTGGCAGCGGCTGGCCGCCGACCCGCCCGCCGACCTCGACCCGTGGGCCGCCACGCCTGCCCGAGCTGATCGCGGCGGCCGAACGCGGGCTCGTGGCGTCGAGCACCGGCGACACGCTCGCCCACTGCGACATCCGGGCCGACAACATGCTCGTCCGCCCCGACGGCCGGCTCATGATCGTCGACTGGCCGTGGGCCGCCACCGCGCCCGTCTGGTTCGACCGGGTGCTGCTCGCCCTCAACATCACCGTGCACGGCGGCGATCCCGAACGGGTGATCGCGGGCCTCGACCGGACCGTCGTCACCGACCTTTTCGCCGGTTTCGCCGGGTTCTTCCGCGACATGTCCCGCCGCCCGCCGCCCCCTTCGCTGCCGTCCGTGCGGGCCTTCCAGCGGTGGCAGGCCGACGCGCTGCTGCCCTGGTTACAGCGTGAACTGGGCCGCTGAACCGCCTGGCGATCAACTGCGTATCAAAACTCGCCGGCGTCGGGGACGGGCACCAGGTGGGAGGTCGAGCACACCGGCCGGGGGCGGGCAGTCCGGGGCACTAGTCTGGGAAGTCGGGCTTCGGCGTGGCGGCCCGGACAGGCCAGAACCTCACACGGAACGGAACATGATGACCGACCAGGCCAAGGTGCGAGTCCTTCTGTTGGAGAGCATCCATCCCGACGCGGTGTCCCGGCTCGAGTCCGCCGGATACGAGGTCGAGTCCGTCCGCAACGCCCTCGACGAGTCCGAGCTGATCGACCGCATCCGCGGCGTCCACCTGCTCGGCATCCGCTCGAAGACCAAGGTGACGGCCCGGGTGATCGAGGCCGCCGACAGTCTGGTGGCGATCGGCGCGTTCTGCATCGGCACCGACCAGATCGACCTGACCGCGGCCTCGGCCCACGGCATCGCCGTGTTCAACGCGCCGTTCTCCAACACCCGCTCCGTCGTCGAGCTGGCCATCGCCGAGATCATCTCGATGACCCGGCGGCTGACCGAGAAGAACGCGCTCATGCACGCGGGCGTCTGGGACAAGTCGGCCGACGGCGCCCACGAGATCCGGGGCCGGCGGCTCGGCATCATCGGCTACGGCAACATCGGCACGCAGCTCTCCGTGCTCGCCGAGAACCTCGGCATGTACGTGTCGTTCTACGACACGGCCGACAAGCTCGCGCTGAGCAACGCCCACCGCTGCGCGACCATCGAGGAGCTGCTCGAGACCAGCGACGTCGTGACGATCCACGTCGACGGCCGCCCCGGCAACGCCGGCTTCTTCGGCACCGAGCAGTTCAAGCGGATGCGCGAGGGCGCCCTGTTCCTCAACCTGTCGCGCGGCATCGTGGTCGACCACGTCGCGCTGCGCGAGGCGCTCGAGAGCGGTCACCTGGCCGGCGCCGCGGTCGACGTCTTCCCGACCGAGCCCAAGGGCCGCGGCGACGAGTTCGTGTCCGAGCTGCGGGGCCTGCCCAACGTCATCCTCACCCCGCACATCGGTGGTTCGACGGAAGAGGCGCAGTCCGACATCGGCGGATTCGTGGCCAACAAGCTGGCCTCGTTCCTCGACGAGGGCAACACCACGCTCAGCGTCAACCTGCCCGGCGTGGGGCTGCCCGAGCAGGCCGGCCAGAGCCGCATCGGCCACGTGCACATCAACACCCCCGGCGTACTGGCCCAGGTCAACAGCATTCTGGCCGAGCACAAGGTCAATGTGGAGGGCCAGCTGCTGAGCACCCGCGGCGAGTACGGCTACCTGATCACCGACATCGGCGGCGGCTTCAGCGACGAGGTGCTGGAGCGGCTGCGCTCGATGGAGCAGACCGTCCGCCTGCGCGTGCTTTCATAATTTCGTACGAAGTAAAGGAGCGCCCGGCCGAGGCCGAGCGCTCCTTTCAACGTCCGGGTCAGCCGTTCTCGACGGTCAGCGCGGCGATCGGGGCGCCGGCCCCCACGTCGTAGCGGTTCGGCACCGCCCAGTTCTTCGGCGTGAGCGTCGACCCGGGCGGAACATCCTTGATCGTACGGTTGCCGGCCACCACGGTCTTGGCCCCGCCGCCCACCTTGACCCGCACCGGGCTGCCCGACGGCGATGTCACGACCAGCTTCTCCACCGCGCCGTTCACCTTGATCGGCACAGTGCCGTTGGGACGGGCGAGCGTCAGCTGCGCGGTGCGCATGCCGCCGACCATCTCGACCCCGCTGACCTGGCCGCCGCTGAGGTCGATCATCTGCTCCTCGGCATAGCCGGAGAGCCGCACCGACCAGCGCACCTTGGCCGCCAGCACGACGTCGATCACGCCGCCGGTGCCGTCGCCGTCCTTGGTGACCTGGAGCTTCAGGTCATCGTTGCGCAGCACGGGGCTGGGCAGGAAGCCCGCGTCCTCGGGGCTCGAAATGCGATAGAGGTCGTCGCCGAGCTCACCGATCGTGAGGTTGACCCGGTTGGTCGCGGCGAGCATCTCGAAGCTGGCCTGGCTGCGGTTGTCGAGCGGGGCAGTCACCGTGCGCTTGCCCGACTCGCCCGCGCCGAGCTGGAGCACCGAGTCGAGGTCGTCGTCGTTGCCGGTGAAGTAGACGACACCGACGATGCCGCCGGCGATCAGCACGACGAGGCTCATGAGGACGATGCCCACGGTGACCGCACGCGACTGACGCGGCGGTTCGGGTATCGCGACAGCGCGGGGCGGTTGCCCGGCGTGACGACGGTCGGCGACCTCAGGGGCGCCGGTCGGCTCGCTTTCGTCGAGGAACCGGCGGAACTCCCCGGTGTCACCAACGAGCCGCTGCTCCCCCGTGCTGCCGACCCGCCGCTGCTCCCCCGTGCTATCAAAGCGCCGCTGCTCGCCCGTGCTCTCAAAGCGCCGCTGCTCGCCCGTGCTCTCGAACCGCCGCTGCGCCCCCGTGCCGTCGGACCGCCGCTGCTCGCCGGCGTTGTCGAAGCCCGCGCCGTCAGACCGCGCACCACCGAAGCCGGTGCTGCCAGAACTGGCGCTGCCGGAATCGGGGGCGGTGACGCGCCGCACGGGAAGGCTGGGCGGGGGCGTCCCGGTCGGTACCGGCGGCGGCGCTGATGGCGCGGCCGGTGAGGTCGGTGACGCCGGGTGACGTACGGGAGAGATCGGCCCCGACGTGACGCCGAAGGAGATGCGGCTCGTCCCGCCCGGTGTGGCCGGTCCGTAGTCGGGGGCCTTCACCGCCGGGGTCTCGCCGGTGGTCGTGGTGCTGGTTGCGGTCTCACCCGTCGCGGTCGCTCCGGCGTCGCCGAACCACATCGGCGAGTCGGTTGCGGGGCGAGCGGGAGGCCGCCGGTACACGGTGTCGCGGGAACCGCCGCTAGGCGATCCCGGTGCCGACGGCTCGGCCACCGCCACATCGGACGGTGTCCCACCAGCCGCTGCTCGGTCAGCTGCTGTTCGGTCCACGCGAAGCCCTTCCCCTGTCGGCGCTCTGACGCGCGCCGTGCCCGCAAACAGGTACGGATCTCACGTCTTCCCGGATGAGTACTGAGCAGAACTACTTACAGTTACTGCCGACCGGGTCGCACCAGGCCACGCCGGGTGGCGATCGCCACCGCCTCGAGCTGGCTGTGCGCGCCCAGCTTGGCCAGCACAGCCTTCACGTACCCGCGGCACGTGTGCAGGCTGATGCCGAGACGCCGGGCGATGGCGCGGGCGTCGAGGCCGGCCGCCATCAGTTGGAGCACCTCATCCTCACGGGCAGTGAGGCCGCCGCCACGCGGACCGACCACCGGGCTGGTGCTGCGCAGCAGCCGGGCGAGGATGTCGGTCGACACGGTCATGCCGCCACCGTGGGCCGTACGCAGCGCATTCAGCACGTCGCCGAGCGCACCGTTCTTGGACAGGAAGCCAGCCGCGCCGGCCGCGGTGGCCCGGCCGACGAGCGCCGATTCATCGCTGGCAGTGAGGATCACCACACGTGTGTCCGGCTGACGCACGCGGAGCAGTTCCGCGATGGCAATTCCGTCCGCATCGGACAAATCCGGGTCGAGCAGAATGACGTCGGGACGCAACTCGGCGGCGAGCCGCAGGGCCTCGGCGCCGGTGAGCGCATGACCCACGTAATCGAGGTCGGGCTGGCCGGCCAGAGCGTGTCCGAGCAGCTCGGCAAACGTCTGGTGGCCGTCGACGACGAGCACGCTGATCGCATCGCCGTTACTCATGCGCCACCTTTCACCGAATCCGACCGTGGAATTCTAAGGAGTATCAGCCTTCATCTTTGCCGTACCAACAGGCTGGGGGTGCACCGCCCCGGCTCGGCCCGGCCGGTACACCCGACGGCCGGTTGAGTCCGAGCGGACGCGATAACCAGTCTTTCGGGTGAGACCACCCCCCGCATTGGGGCTTGCTCGTGAGACTCCCTCACCAGCAAAGTTCCGAAACATGTTCGACATCCAGCTCTTCGGTCGCGTCGAGGTCCGGACCAGGGGCGTCGTCCTGGCCGGAACCGACTTCGGCGGCGACCACCCCCGGCACATCCTGGCTCTTCTGGCTCTGCGTGGTGAAATGTCCACCTCGGAGCTGGCCGGGCTGCTGGGAGAAAAGAAGAACACCGTCGAAAGCGACATGTCGGTCCTGCGCCGCCGGCTCGAGCCCGAGGCGACGCCGCGCGACTCCGTCGTCCGCCGCGAAGCCGACCGCTGGTCACTCAACCCCGAACGCGTCCGGGTCGACGTCGCCCGCTTCGACGAGCTGGTCGCAGCGGCCCAGGGCCGCCCGGCCGACCGCGCCGTCAAGCCGCTGACCGCGGCCGCCTTCCTCGCCACGCGCCCCCTGCTCGAGGACGAGCACGAGCCCTGGGCAGCCGAGGCCCGAGCCGAATACCGCGCAAAGCTGGCCACGGCACGCCCCCACGACAAGACGCGGGTCGGCTAGAAGGCGGCACAGGCCGACGTGCGACACGGGCCATATTGCGAGCGGTGGCCCGCGCGACGACGCAGAATCGCCGCGTGCCCGCACCGCTGACCGTCCTGCGCCCCCTGCCCTTCGTACCGGAGATCTCGCTGTTTCTGGCCGACTCGTCGGCGGGTCTGTTCGACGCCGCGGGTGGCGAGTTCCACAGCGACGAGCCCCCGCCGTTCTGGGCCTTCGCCTGGGCGGGTGGACAGGCCCTGGCCCGCTACCTGCTCGACCATCCGGAAACGGTCGCCGGCCGGCGCGTCCACGACCTGGCTACCGGCAGCGGGGTCGCCGCCGTCGCCGCCGCGAAGGCCGGCGCCGCCGACGTGTCCGCGACCGACCTCGACCCGGCGTCCGTGGCCGCCGCCCAGCACAACGCCGCCGCCAACAACGTCACGCTCCGTGAAGAACCGCCGGAAGAGCTGGACGTGCTCCTGGCCGGCGACGTCTTCTACAGCCCCACCGTGGCGGCCGAGATGACGCAACGCCTGCGCGCGGCCCGGCGGAAATCGATCGAGGTGCTGGTGGGCGACCCGGGCCGGGGATATTTCCCCGCGCGGCTCTTCGAGCGGGTTGCCGAATACTCCGTGCCGGTTCCCCCGGCCCTGGAAGAGTCCGAGACGCTCATCACAGCCGTCTGGCGGATGCGCTGATTAGTTTCATCGACCAAGCAGTTGTACGCTACACGCAACCTCCTCCCACCTCTCCGGGGCAGACACGTGCGCGAATCAGACACCGGTGACGCCATCCCGCGGATCGCCGACGAACTTGTGCGGTTCCACCGGCTGGTGGCCCGGGCCCGGGGCATGCTCAACGTCGGGGATTTCGGTGCGGAGTACTCGGCGCTGATGCTTCTGTTCCCGCTGCGCTACCGGGGCCCGATGCGGGCCACCGATCTCGCCGAGATCAAGCAGGCCGACCCGTCCACCGTCAGCCGGCAGGTCGCCCAGCTGGTCAAGGCCGGTCTCGCCCGCCGTGAGGCCGACCCCGGGGACGGGCGCGCCTCCCGGCTCGCCATCACCGACGCGGGCCTGGCCGCCGTCGGGGAGCTCGAGGAGGCCCGTCAGGCCTGGCTGCGCGACGTGCTGGGTGACTGGTCCCCGGATCAGGCCGCCACGTTCGCCGGCCTCTTCGCAGAATTCAACAGCTCGGTCGAGGCCCGCCTCGCCACACCTCGGGAGAACCCGTGAGCAACTCCGACCCCTCTGCCGCCGCGCCCGCGCGGGCGTCCACGGAATTCACCCATCGTCAGATCCTGACGATCCTGGGCGGCCTCATGATGGGCATGTTCCTGGCCGCGCTCGACCAGACGATCATGGCCACGGCCACCCGCACGATCGCCGACGACCTGCACGGCTTCGACATCCAGGCCTGGGCCACGACGGCCTTCCTGATCACGTCGACGATCTCGACGCCGCTCTACGGCAAGCTCTCCGACCTCTACGGCCGGCGTCCGTTCTTCCTGTTCGCAATCGGCATCTTCGTCGTCGGCTCGTTCCTGTGCGGCCTCTCGCAGAACATGTACGAACTGGCCGCGTTCCGGGCCATCCAGGGCGTCGGCGCCGGCGGCCTGATGTCGCTGGCCCTCGCCATCATCGGCGACATCGTCCCGCCCCGCGAGCGCGCCAAGTACCAGGGCTACTTCCTGGCCGTCTTCGGCACCGCGAGCGTGCTCGGCCCGATCCTCGGCGGCTTCTTCGCCGGCGCCGACAGCATCCTGTGGGTCGACGGCTGGCGCTGGGTGTTCTACCTCAACGTCCCGATCGGCATCGCTGCCATGGTTGTCGTGGCCCGGGTGCTGCACCTGCCGCACCAGCGCGTCGACCACCGCATCGACTGGCCCGGCGCGGTCGCCCTCATCGTCGGTCTGGTGCCGCTGCTGACCATCGCCGAGCAGGGCCGCACCTGGGGCTGGGACTCCGGCCGCGCGTTCCTCTGCTACATCATCGGCGCGATCGGCCTGGTCGCCTTCGTGCTAGCCGAACGGGCGTACGGGGACGAGGCCCTTCTCCCGATCCGGCTGTTCCGCAACCGCACCATCGCCGTCGGCGCCACCTCCAGCACGATCCTCGGCATGGCGATGTTCGGCGGCCTGATGACCGTCCCGCTGTACCTGCAGATCGTGAAGGGTTCCTCGGCCACGGCGGCCGGCCTCCAGATGATCCCGTTCGTCTTCGGCATCATGTCCGGCTCGATCATCTCGGGCCAGCTGATCGCCCGCACCGGGCGTTACCGCATCTTCCCGATCATCGGCAGCACGCTCATGGTCGCCTCGCTGGCCCTGTTCGCCACGATCGGCGCCGACACCCCGCTCTGGCGGGTCATGCTGATCATGGTGCTGATGGGTCTCGGCCTGGGCGGCAACATGCAGCCGATGATCACCGCCGTGCAGAACGCGGTCTCCCCGCGCGAGATCGGCGTGGCGACCAGCTCGGTGACGTTCTTCCGCTCGATGGGCGGCACGCTCGGCACCGCCGTCTTCCTCTCGGTCCTGTTCAACGTGCTGCCCGGCAAAATCAGCAGCGCGTTCCAGCAGGCCGAGCGCACCCCCGAGTTCCAGCAGGCGCTGGCCGCCAACCCGGCCCAGGCCCAGACGCTTCAGCAGGCCACCGGCGGCGACGCCCTGAGCGACACATCGTTCCTGAACCGCCTGTCCGACGTGGTCGCCCACCCCTTCAAGGTCGGCTTCTCCGACGGCATCCAGGTGGTGTTCCTGCTGGCCCTGGCGGTCATGGTGATCGGCCTGATCGTGGTCTTCTTCCTCCCCGAGATCCCGCTCAGCATGCGCTCGGCCCAGCAGCAGCGGGCCGACGACATCCTGGCCGCCGAGAACAGCATGGGCGTCCCCGGCGAGGTCGGCGCGGGCCCCCTCACCGACGAGGAGATCTACAGCCCGGACTCCACCAAGTCCCGCTGACGTCCCGCCCTGCCCCACGGCCCGCCTGATCAACGTCAGGCGGGCCGTTCCCGTCCGGCGCTCACTCAGGCGTCGGCCGGCTTCTCGACGTGCTGGATCACCTCGAACTCGAGCAGGCTGGCGCCCGTGGCGGCGGGACGGGCGCGTTCGCCGGCGTGGGCGGCCCGGCCGCTGCCGCTGGACCAGGCCTGGAACGCCTCTTCGGATTCCCAGCGCGTGTAGACGAAGTAGCGCGTCTCGCCGCCGACCGGGCGCAGCAGCTCGAACGCCAGGAAGCCGGGCGCGTTCTCGACCGCGCCCTTGCGTGCGGCGAAACGGGCCTCGAGCTCGGGGCCCGCGCCCTCGGGAACGTCAATCGCGTTGATCTTCACAACAGCCATGCGCCAACGCTACTGCCCGACCAAGGCCCCTCCCGGGCCTGTGGATAACCCTGTGCATGGAGCCACCCGGCCGGACCCACGCGGCCGCGCGCGTCACTCGCAGGCACGCGACTTTCGCAGGCACGCGGCACTCGCTGGTCAGGCGTTGCGGGCAGCCACAGCGATCAGGCGGTCGGCCACGGCGTGGCGGTCGAGGCCCAGGCGCTGGGCGGTGTCGCGGAGGATGTCGTACGCCTCCTGCACGCCGCAGCCGCGCTGGGCGATGATCACGCCGATGGCCCGGTCGACGGCGGCGCCGGCGCTCCGGGCGTCTCGGCGGCGTAGCTCGTCCAGCAGCAGCTCGGACTGGTTGGCCAGGGCCATCGCGGTCAGCAGGTGGTCGGCGCCGGGGGCGTTCGGGGTGTCGAAATACAGGGTCAGGGCGCCGACCTCGGCTCGGGGAAGGTCGAGCGGGATCGCGACCACCGCGTGGATGCCCTCGGTGGCGGCGGCCTCGGCCAGCTCGGGCCAGCGGGCGTCGGTGGCCAGGTCGGGCGCGGTGACCATGGATCGGGTGCGGGCGGACTCCAGGCCGGGGCCGGTGGTGCCGGCGGCGTACTGGATCTCATCGACCGCGGCGCCGGGCAGGCCGTAGCCGGTGTGGGTCAGCGGGCCGCCCTCGCCGATCAGGACGATCGAGCAGCGTACGGCTCCGGGGACACCGCCCGCGGCGAAGACCGCCAGGCGTTCCAGAGCCTGGGTGAAGGAGTCGGCCGAAAGAAGGCGGGCCGTGAGTTCGTGCAGCAGACCGGCCAGTTCGACGGGGTGCGGGCTGAGAGGTTCCGCCGTCCGGGCCGCGGAGCGGGTGCGCCGGGGCCGGGTCACCACTCGGGCAGGGCCACGGTCCGGGGAGGAAACCCGACGATATGGGACAGGCACGCCGCGCATCCTGCCACGACCATCGACGGTCACGTAAGTCTTGTGCCTCTACCGGGTGGTTTCGTCGGGATCGACGGTCTGGTCGGAACGCCGCCGCTCCAGGAACGAGTCCGGTGCGGCGTCGGGGTCGGCCTCACGTTCGTCCGAATCCGCAAGGATCGCCTCGGCCTGGCCGCGCGGATCCTCGCTGCCGGCCACCAGCTCCTCGGGGAGTAGATCCGCCGCCCGATGCCCGATCCGGTCGTCACTCATGAGAGATCGACTACCCACACTCCGGCTCAGGAAACCCCGCGGCCGCGCCGGGTGGGCGGGCCGGCGAAAGCGTCGGAGGCCGGCCCCAGAGTAAGGCGCCGGGACGTTCAGCTCGGAGTAAGGCGCCGGGAGGCTGGGCCCAGGGGAAAGCGCTGGGAGGCTGGCCTGGGGGAAACCGCCGGGTGGCCGGGGCCCGGAGAAAGCGCCGGGTGGCCGGGAGAAAGCGCTGGGGGAGAAAAAGAGCGCCGCCCCCGGCAGGGCCGGAGGCGGCGCGGATGTCAGCGTGCAGGTCGCCTCGCGGCGAGTGGCACAACACGGCTCCAGCCGAACGGTATTCCGTGAAGGCAAAGGGTGAGGCCCGGGGACACTGGGCACGCTGACATCTGTTCACAACGGTCGGGTGGCACCCACGATTCCGGCAGGACATGTGACGGGCGCCACATAGTTTGGGGCGGATCGGGCCGGGTAGCCCGAGATCCGTGACCGATGAAATGCGTGAGCTGGATGCCTTTCTCGACGACGCGTTCGACGGGCAGGAGCGGCTCAGCAGTGCCGATCTGCAGCGGCGGGCCATCGCCTCCGAGCTGAGCGCCACGACGCTCACCCGGATCGACGCGCTGCCGGAAGGCGAGTACGCCCAGGATGAAGCGGCCGAGGCAGTGCGGGCGCTCGAAGTCTGACGGAAAGGACCTGGCTCATGGAACCGATCGGTGACCCGGACGAGCAGGAGGACTTCGCCGGCGAGCACGACGCCACCGCCGTCGACGACGACGTCACGGCTGACCGCGACGACGACGCCGAGCCCGAGACGCCCCAGGGCTGGTCCGGGCTCGACCGCGACGGCCCGCCCTGACAACAGCGACAGGCCCGCCCCGCAGCAAGCGGGGCGGGCCTCGCCACGTACCTCAGACCGCTCCGCAGCAAGCAGGGCGGGCCTCGCCACGTACCTCAGTCGCCTTCGGCGGCCTTCTTGGCGGCGTCGTAGCCCAGCTGGAGGAAGTCGGAGACGGCGGTGGCCGTCAGGGCGACCGCGACCAGGCGGGTCAGGCGCGGGGCCAGCACCAGGCCGCCGGTCAGGGCCGTGGAGACCCAGACGGCCAGGCAGAACGGGCAGCTGATCAGCTCGCCGATCCCGTGCTTCAGCGAACTGTCATGGTCGCGCACTTCTTCGTTGAGCTCGGCTGCGCCCGCCGGCTCGGCGTAACGCATGAACGGGGCCCGCAGCGGGCTGGTCACCGAGTCCTTGGCGATCAGGCGGCTCAGCTTGTGGGTCGCCAGTGACACCAGCACCACATCGGCAGTGGCCGGGCGGGCGGGGGCCGGCTTTCCGGTCACCTTGGCCGCGGCGGCCAGAGCGGCGGCCAGAGCGGTGAAACCGCCCATCGCCGCCATGTAGCCGCCCAGCGGGCGATGCTCGTGGGGCGCGTACGACTGTCCGACGCGCGTCAGCCGCGCGCCCAGCGACTCGATCAAAATTCTCCCTAGAAAGCCTGGGTGAGCCGGTCGGTGTCGACCTCACGGCTGGGATAGCGGGTGATGTACTCCGTCTCGAGGTCGGCTGTCCGCTTGAAGTGGTTCGACAGCGCGGCGTCGGGGCCGTGGCGGAGCGTCGCGAGCCGGGCCCGGTACAGGCTGCCGAGTTCGCGGAACAGGTCGTCCTCGCTCAGTGAGGCGGGGTCGACCCCGGTTTCCATCAACGGTGAGTCACCGTGAGCTTCTGTCATCGTGCACCTCCGGTTGTTACGGGCCAGGACAGCCACCGAGGGGTGTGGCGAACGCCAGGACGGTTGCCCGTGCGAGCCGCGGCCAAACACGCGCCGGTACGCTTCTGGGCATGAAGGGCCTGTGGACGCCGGCGTGGATCGTCCGGCATGTCCTGGCGGTGGTGCTGACCGCGGGCTGCCTGATCCTGGGCTGGTGGCAGTTCAGCCGCGCCCAGGAGGGCAACGCGATCAGCTGGGGCTACATGTTCGAGTGGCCGGTCTTCGCGGCCTTCGTCGTGTTCCTCTGGTTCCGCGAAGTTCAACTCGCCCGCAGGAAAGGCGGCCACCCGGCAGAGCCCGCTCCGCCGGAAAAGGCCGAGGAACAGCTCCCAGGCAAGGCTGTTACGGTCGGCCGGCCGGTACGCGTGGCAGTCCGCTCCACCCCGGATGCCGACGACCCCGAACTGGTCGCCTACAACGACTATCTCGCCTGGCTCAACGCCCACCCCGGCGCCCGCCCGGGCGACTATCCCGGATAGGACAGAAGCAAAGTGCAGGGTGCCCTGACCCGCTACCGGATCATCGCGTGGATCGTCGGCGTCTGCCTGCTCGCGCTCGTCGTGGTCGGCATGCCGTTGAAATATCTCGCGGACAACCCGGTCGTGGTCGCGGCCGTCGGGCCCGCGCACGGTTTCCTGTTCATGGTCTATCTGGTCGCCACGTTCGATCTGTCGCGCCGGGCCCACTGGCCGTTCGGCCGCATGATCCTGGTGATGTTGAGCGGCACGATCCCGTTCCTGTCTTTCTGGGCCGAGCGTAAGGTGACCCGGGAATGGGTGCCCGCCGCCGAGTTGACGAAAAGTCCCGTTTGACAGTCCGGCCGCACGCATTGCGGTCGTCGAATCACTTCCTGTTATCGGGATCATTAACGCGTATCGGGCCATTGTCTTAAATCACTCTGTGGGCCCTTGCTTTTGATGATCCCGCCGATAAGTTAATGCGGTTGGTTCGGTCCGCAGCCACTCCCCCTCCCGTGGCGCCGGCCAACGCCGCCGAATCTTCGTGGCGCCACGAGCGTCCGACAGAACCGGGAAACCGTGTTATCGAGGCGAATCCGCGCGAGCGGAAGGGTGTTCTTCCCACCCGAGCCCGTCAGTTGACCCGGTAGGCGGCCGAGCGGAAGAAAGGCCACTGACCGGTGCCCCACCCCCGCACGAGGCTTCGGGTCCTCGTCGTCGCGGCGCTCGCTGTCGCGATCACCGGTTCGCTGGGGACAGCCGCACACGCGGCCCCGTCCGCCAGCGAGCTGAAGAAACAGATCGAGACGGCGTCCAACAAGCTTGAGGACATCACCGAGAAGTACAACCAGATGCGGATCAACCTGAAGAAGACCCAGGCTGATCAGGTCAAGCTCCAGGCGTCCCTCAAGCCCGCTCAGGCGAAGCTGAAGGCTGCCAGCGCCCAGGTCGGCAATCTGGCCACCACGTCCTACAAGCAGGGTCGTGTCGGGCCGATGAGCGCGCTGCTCACCGGCGGCGGCCAGGACAGCATGATGGACCGCATGGCGTACCTGGACTTGATCACGAAGTCCAACCAGCGCGACATCGACACCTTCACCGCGGCCACCAAGGGCTTCGCCGACAAGCAGGCCGCCCTCAAGGCGACCCAAGTCAAGCAGACGGCCCAGGTGAACGCGCTGAACGCGCAGAAGGGGTCGATCCAGAAAGACCTCAAGAAGCTGTTCGCGATGCGCGAGGCGGCCTTCGGCCAGGGGCAGGAGAAGGGCAGCAAGTACACCGGCCCGATCCCGGAGATCTCCGGCAAGGCGGGTGTCGCCGTCACGTTCGCGTACAACCAGCTCGGCAAGCCGTACCTGTTCGGCGCGGACGGTCCGGGCAGCTACGACTGCTCGGGGCTGACCTCGGCGGCGTGGCGGGCGGCCGGTAAGTCGTTGTCGCACCAGACCAAGGCCCAGTGGAACGAGGTCACCCATATCAGCAAGGACGACCTGCAACCGGGTGACCTCGTGTTCTATCGAAGTCTCGGCCATGTCGCCCTCTATGTGGGCGGTGGTCAGATCATCGACGCGCCGCACTCGGGCACGGTGGTGAAGAAGCGCGGCATGAACATCATGACGCCGTACGGCTACGGCCGGGTCAACTAGACCGGCTCGAGAACCGGAGAAGGCCGGTACCCCTCGGGGTACCGGCCTTTCGCGTCTTGTGAGTAACGGGGGGAAGGAAAGCGGAAACGTCAGGCGGCCTGCAGGCCCTCGGCCCGGGCCAGCTCGCGCAGCCGGCCGAGCGCCTGGATCTCGAGCTGACGGATGCGCTCACGGCTCAGCGAGAAGCGGGAAGCCACCTCGGTGAGCGAGTGCTCGCGGCCGTCCTCGAGGCCGTAGCGGGCCCGCATGATGCCGGCCGACCGGTCGTCGAGGTGGTTGAGCAGACCCTCGATGCGCTGGCGCTCGAGGGCGGTCAGCACGATCTCTTCCGGCGAGGGGGCGTCGCTGTCGGCGACCAGGTCGCCGAGGTTGGTGTCGCCGTCGTCGCCGACCGGGGTGTCGAGGGAAACCGTGTCCTGGGCCCAGCGGGTGAGCTCGTTGACGCGCTCGACGGTCACGCCGAGAGCGGTCGCGATCTGCTCGGGCTCGGGGTCACTGCCGAGCTCGCGGACGAGCTGGCGGGTGACGTTGCGCATGCGGTTGACGTCTTCGACCAGGTGGACCGGGAGGCGCACGGTGCGCTCCTGCTGGGCGATGGCCCGGCTGATCGCCTGGCGCACCCACCACGTGGCGTAGGTCGAGAACTTGTAGCCGCGCTCGTAGTCGAACTTCTCGACCGCGCGGACCAGGCCGGTGTTGCCCTCCTGGATCAGGTCGAGCATCGGCATGCCGGAGCGCACGTAGCGCCGGGCGATCGACACGACCAGTCGCAGGTTGGCCCGGATGAACAGATCTTTCGCCTTGCGCCCCTCGGTGACGAGGCGCTCCAGCTCCTCCCGGCTCACACCGCGCCGGACCTCGCCCGTCTCGAGCAGGTGCTCGGCGTAGAGGCCGGCCTCGATCGACTTGGAGAGCTCAACCTCCCGGGCGGCGTCCAGCAGCGGAGTCCGGGAGATCTCGTGCAGGTAGACGCCGACAAGGTCACGCTCCTCGGCGACCTGGTCGGTCCGCATCACGGTGTTCTTCTCCACGTTGCCCACGGTCCCCTCATTGCCATCACTACTTACCCCGTTACGGGTGACACCTGTGTTCATCAGTTCCTCCCCGTAACGTCCGCAGTTCGCACATCGCGGTTACTTGGCATCTACACAACAAATGGTTGGCTGCACTGATTCCGGCTGGTGGGTCGAAAGTGTCACGAATGCCTGGGTGACAGCTGAGAGCCGAGTGCGTAGTTGCTGAACAGGGCTCCTGCGTTACGGCATTCGGCCCCGCGACAGGTGCGTCGCGCAGACAGACTCATACCCGTCGCTCGCTTCATGACACCATCGGCCCCTCGTCCCTCACAGCGACGCCCATCACCAAAGACCTTGGGACGTCCGTCACCACCCAGTACGTTCCCGGGGCGCGCCAGGTTCACCGTGCTGGATCGGCAGCTGCGGGACAGGGCTGAAACAAAAGCACCACCAAAAAGATCCCGCACTTCACCGAACGGGACCACCTGCCACAATGCGGCACGCGGCCGTGCAGTTCACTCGCCCGTCCGGGTGACATCCCAGCGGATGACGTCCCCTTCCACAACGGTTCGGAGCCGGTGGGCCATCCGGTTGGTGAGGTGACGAATACCACAGTGACCGGCGGGTGGCGCGAGGCACCATGAACACCATGTCTGCTGGGCGCACGGCTCTGATCACGGGTGGAACGGGCGGCCTCGGCGCCGCCACGGTGGCTGCTTTCGTCGCTGACGGCTGGCGCGTGGTCGCGCCGGTGCGGCCGGGAGGAGCCGATCGGTTACCCAAGGGCGCGGTGCCGGTCGACGGGGACATGTCGCGTGAGACCGATGTCACGGCGGCGGTGGCGGTCGCGGCGGGCGATCCGGCGGCGCCGTTGCGCGCGGTGATCAACCTGATCGGCGGCTTCGCGAGCGGGCCCCTGGTGGGCGAGACGCCGTGGAGCGACTTCGAGGCGCAGCTGCTGACCAATCTGCGGCCGACCTACCTGGTCACCGCCGCGGCCCTGCCGCACCTGGTCGAGGCGGGCGGCGGCAGCGTCGTCTGCGTCTCGTCCCGCACCGCGCTGTCGCCCTTTCCCGGGTCCGTCGGCTACTCCACCGCCAAGGCGGCCGTGATCGCCTTCGCCAACTCGGTGGCGGTGGATTACCGCAAGCGGAACGTGCGCTGCAACACGGTCGTGCCAAGCGTGATCGACACTGCCACCAACCGCGCGGCCATGCCCGACGCCGACTTCAACCGCTGGGTGCGTCCCGAGCAGATCGCCCCGGCGATCCTGTTCCTCGCCTCGGACGCTTCCGCACCCACCAGCGGGGCCCAGATCCCGGTCTACGGGCAGGCCTGAGGCCCGCCCGCAGACGGAGTCGATCAACCGCGAGCCGGTGCGGCGGGCAGCGCCTGTCTCAGAGCGTTTCTGAGAGCTGGTAGCCGGCCGTGACCAGGGCGGCCATGAGGGGGCTGCCGGCCAGCAGCATGCTGCGGCCCAGCCGGCTGCGAACCGGCTCGGGCAGGTCGGCGCGGCGGCGGAGTTCGGCGTGCAGGGCGGCCGAGACCTCGTCGGGCGTGCCGTTGGCGTCGATGACCACGAAGTCGGCCAACTCGGGCAGGGACAGGTAGGCGGCCCGCGCCGATTCCAGGTAGTCCATCGTTTCGCTGTCGTAGCCGCGGGCCTCGATCCGCTCGTGGGCCACCTTGGGGTCGACGTCGAGCAGGAACGTGAGGTCGGGCTTCGGGAAGAAGTGGTAGGCCCAGCGGGCGCGCCGCTCGGCGGCCGGGGCGGCGTGCCGGGCCCGCAGGCTCGCGTACTGACAGACGGCGTAGCGGTCCATCACCACGGTGCCGCCGGTGAAGCGGCGGCGCAGCAGAGTGCGCAGGATCGCCAGCCAGCGCAGAACGGACTCGACGAACAGCGTGCCGCGGCGGCCGAGCAGATCCTCGGCGTCGCGCTTGCCGAGCCGGACGGCCAGTTTGCCGAACCAGTGGCGGCCGCCGGCGTTACGGCGGTAGGCGACGCGCAGACCCGCAGCCTCCAGCTCGTCGGCCAGGCGGTGGGCCTGCGTCGTCTTGCCGGAGCCGTCCATGCCCACGAGGGCGACGGTGCGAAGGGTCATACCGACCAACGGTAACCGCCTGGCGCACCGAAGGGCTCGGCCGAACGTCGCGGTTCTCAGCGCAGAACACGGCACGGGTTCTCAGCCGCAGAGCGCGTCGCAGGTCTATCAGCGGCGGGAGCACGGGGCAGGTTTCTCAGCGGCCGGAGCGCGGGGCGGGGAAGGAGCGGGGGCTGCGTTCCCGGGTGGTCCTCGGGTTTCTTGAGGGGCGGGCCGCGGGGTCCATCGGCCGGCCCGGCGTTTTCCGGCGGCGGCGCTCGCCGCGTATCAAAATGGGGTTGGCAATAGACGCGCGCACCGAAAGACCAAGCAGTAGCCCAATACCCGTTGTTTGCAGTGGTTTGCCCCGGCGGCGATTCAACGTCGAGCGGGCCGGGTAGTCGTATCCGACACACCGAACCGCACCCGTCGAACAGGGGGACGTCATGCCGCACCGCGTGGACGAGGGCCTGGCCACCACGCTCAAGAAGGTCGCCTCGACTCTGAAGTCGGCCGGCATACCGTTCGCACTCGGCGGAAGCTTCGCGGTTTACGCGCACGGCGGGCACTCCAGCGACCACGACGTGGACTTCCTGCTGCGGGAGGAGGACCGCGACAAGGCTCTGGCCGAGCTGGCAGCGGTCGGCTTCCGCACCGAGCAGCCGCCCGAGGACTGGCTCGTCAAGGTCTACGACGAGGACCGGATGGTCGATCTCATCTATCGGCCGGTGGAGACGCCGGTGACGATGGAGACGCTGGCCGACACCGAGCAGATCTCGGTCGAGGCGATCTTCATGCCGGTGCTCTCGGCAACCCAGTTGATGGTGCACAAGCTGCTCAGCTACAGCCAGCACTACTGCGACTTCGCGACCGGTCTGCCGGTGGCCCGCTCGCTCCGCGAACAGATCGACTGGGCCCGGGTGCGGCGCGAGACCAGCAAATCACCGTACGCCGAAGCCTTCCTCATTCTGCTGGACCGGCTCGACGTGGTCCCGCTCGCGGACGACGAGGAAGCGCTGGCCACCAAGTAGGGGGATCAGATGACGAACGACACCGATCTCGAGGCCGAGATCCAGCGCCTGCTCACCGAGCACGACCGGATAGCCGAGCAGGGCATCACCGTGCAGCGCCGGGATCACCTGATCGTGCTGGGCGGCGAGGTCGAGAGCAGTCAGCGCCGCGACGAGATCTGCAAGCAGATCACCACGCACTTCCCGGAGCTCGAGATCACGTGTGACATCGGGATCACCCGGGCGCAGGCGCCCAGCGAGGTGGAGGAGATTTCATGATCCGGATCGCCGCTGTGGGCGACGTCCACGTGGACAAGGACGTGGTGGGCCGCTACCGGCCCGCCCTGGAAGAGTTGCCCGACCGGGCCGACGCCCTGCTGATCGCCGGTGACCTGACCCGGCACGGCACCGTCGACGAGGCGAAGTGCTTCGCCGAGGAGTTCGGCGGGCTGGGCGTGCCGGTCGTGGTGGTGCTCGGCAACCACGACCACCAGAGCGACCAGCAGGACGAGCTCACCCGGGCCATCGAGGACGCCGGGATCACCGTGCTCGAGGGCTCGGCGACCGTGCTCGAGATCCGGGGGCACCGGCTCGGGATCGCCGGCACCAAGGGCTTCGGCGGCGGGTTCGCCGGGGCCTGCGCCAGCAACTTCGGCGAACGCGAGATGAAGGACTTCGTCGGCACCGCCGAGCGCTACGCCGACGACCTGGAACGCGCGCTGAAGTCGGTGGAGTGCGACGCCCTGGTCGCGCTCACGCACTACTCCCCCGTGCCTGAGACGCTGGTCGGTGAGCCGCTCGAGATCTATGCCTTCCTCGGCTGTTATCAGCTCGGACGCTCGATCGACGCGGCACACGCGGCGCTGGCGCTGCACGGGCACGCGCACCACGGATCGGAGCGCGGACGCACCCCGGGCGGTGTGCCCGTACGCAACGTCGCCCACCCGGTGATCAAGCAGGCGTACAACGTCTACCAGCTGCTGTCCGACGAGGTCGATACCACATTGATCGGCGCTCGATAGGCAGGTTTTGGTTTTTCGGCGTCCGGGTATCGGATGTTCATGGACCTAATTCTTTGGATCATCGCCGTAATCCTGGTGGTCGCCGGTATTCTCGCGCTCTTCCGGCGGCAGCTGCTCTGGGGCATCGTGCTGATCGTCGTCGGCCTGCTCGTCGGCCCCGGCGGCGTCAGCATCTTCACCTGATCGGTAGCGAGGCTCTCCACGACTCCATCCCCCACGACCGAGAACCGGGCCACCCCCAACGGGTGGCCCGGTTCCGTTTGTCCGCCTTGCCGCACTCGCGGTGCGATGGACCGTTGAGCAGGAATGACTGAATCACTCGCGGAAAGTCTTCGATCTTTTTCTCCGCGAGGTGTGCCGGTGGCCGAAGTCCATCACTTCACGTACGGCGCGTTCAATCCGATCGCCGCCTTCCTGCTCGCCTTCCTGGGGTCCTTCTTCGGCCTGCTCAGCACGGCCCGGGCCCGCGACGCCCGCACCCGGGGGCGGCGCAACCGCTGGCTGCTGATCGCCGCCTTCGCGATCGGCGGCGGCGCGATCTGGCTCATGCACTTCGCTGCCATGCTCGGCTTCGAGGTGCCGGCCAGCCCGGTCCGCTTCGACGTCCCGATGACCCTGGCCAGCCTCGTGTTCGCGGTCGTCGCGGTCGGCTTCGGGCTGGTGATGGTCGGGCACGGCCGGCGCAGCCTGCCCCGGACGCTGGTGGCCGGCGGGCTCACCGGCGGCGGGGTGCTCGCCATGCACTACACCGGGATGGTCGGCATGCACGTGGCCGGCGAGATCCGGTACGACGTGGCGCTGGTGGCCGCCTCGGTGATCATCGCGGTGGTGGCGTCGACGATCGCCCTCTGGTTCACCGTCTCGGTGCGCGGCTGGGCGCCGATCGGCGGCGCCGCGGCCATCATGGCGATCGCGGTGTGCGGCATGCACTACACCGGGATGGCCGCCCTGTCGGTGCAACTCGATCCGGGATCGCTCGACCGGGTCGTTGGCTTCCGCCCGCTCACCCTGATCCTGCCCATCACGCTGATCACCGCGGCCACCATCATCGGGGTGGCGCTGAGCGCGCTCCAGGCGATGACCGAAGAGGAGTTCACGAACGGCGCCGGCACCCCGCGGCGAGGCGCGCACGCCGTGGCCGGCAACCCGTGGTCGCTCAAGCAGGCGACGATCGCGACGGCCGTCCGGCGGCCCTCGCCCCGCCCGGTTCCGATCCGCTCGCCCACCAACGGCTGACGCTCCGGTACGTTCTCGGCATGGCGCCCCGGATGCTGCTGTCGATGCCGTTGCACGCGATCACCGAGGTGTACGGCGAGGCGGGTCTGCGTGAGCGGCTCCTGCTCGAGCTCGAGACCTTCCCCGAGACCGAACGCAAGCAGTTGATCGTGGCGCTCGACCTGGCCGCGCGGCTGCACGCGGCCGACCGCCGGGTGCGCGAGCCGTACCTCAACCACCTGTTGCGGGTGGCCATCCGGATCATCAAGTACTACGGCGTACGCGATGTGGACGTGCTCACCGCGGCGCTGCTGCACGACGCGGTGGAGGACCATCCGGACGAGCTCGCCGGCACCGCCCAGGGCTCGTACACCGAGCTGACCGAGCTGGCGATCGCCGAACTGGCGTCCCGCTTCGGCCCGCGGGTGGCCGAGCTGGTCCGGTCGGTCACCAACCCCGAGTACGACCCCGAACGCGACCGCCACGAGCAGTACCGGGCGCACGTGGCGGCCAGCCTCGACCGCGACCCGTGGGCCCGGGTGATCAAGGTCTCGGACTTCACCGACAACGGCGTGGGCGTGATCCACACCACCCCGGAGAAGGCGGTCTCGGCCGCCCGCAAATACCGCCCGCTCGTGCCCAAGCTGCGCGAGCTGGTCGGGCGGCCGGACACGCCGTTGTCGATCGCCGCCAAGGACCACATCCTCGACCAGCTCGACCTCGCCGAGGAACGTTTCGCCTGCATCCTCGACGGATAGCCTGGAGGCCATGCTCGACACCGACGCTTGGTGGCGCGACGCCGTCATCTACCAGGTCTATCCCCGCTCGTTCGCCGACAGCGACGGCGACGGGATGGGCGACCTGCCCGGCATCACCGGGCGCCTGCAGCACCTTCAGGAGCTCGGCATCGACGCCGTGTGGCTCTCCCCTTTCTATCCCTCACCGCAGCACGACGCCGGCTACGACGTCGCCGACTACCGCGGTGTCGACCCGCGCTTCGGCGAGCTGGGCGACGCCGACAAGCTGATCGCCGAGGCGCACGGCCGGGGCATCAAGGTCATCGTCGACCTGGTGCCCAACCACACCTCGAGCGAGCACGCGTGGTTCCAGGCCGCGCTGGCCGCCGGGCCGGGCAGCCCCGAGCGGGAGCGCTACATTTTCCGCTCCTCGGGGGAGGAGCCGCCGAACTCGTGGAAGAGCGTCTTCGGGGGCAGCGCGTGGGAACGGCTGCCGGACGGTGACTGGTACCTGCACCTTTTCGACGTGAGCCAGCCCGACCTCAACTGGGACAACCCGGAGGTACGGGCCGAGTTCCTCGACGTCCTGCGCTTCTGGCTCGACCGCGGGGTCGACGGCTTCCGCGTCGACGTCGCGCACGGCCTGGTCAAAGAGGCGAACCTGACCGACTGGACGACCACCAGCACGATTCTGGGCGGTCTCGACCCGGCCGGCCCGCCGCCGCCCATGTGGGACCAGGAGGGCGTCCACGAGATCTACCAGTCGTGGCGCCGGGTGCTCGACGAGTATCCGGGCGGGCGGATCCTGGTCGCCGAGGCGTGGGTGGCCCCGGCCAGCCGGCTGGCCCGCTACGTGCGTCCCGACGAGATGCACCAGGCGTTCAACTTTCCCTACCTGGACGCGCCGTGGCGGCCGGCGGAGCTGCGAGCCGTGATCGACGAGACGCTCGAGGCCAACGACGCGGTGGGCGCGACCACCACCTGGGTGCTGTCGAACCACGACGTGGTGCGGCACGCCTCGCGGCTGGGGTTCCCGGTCGGCACGCCGCGCATGCCCGGCATCGGGGCCGAGGACCCGCAGCCCGACGCCGCGCTCGGCCTGCGCCGGGCCCGGGCCGCCACGCTGCTGATGCTCGGCCTGCCCGGCTCGGCCTACCTCTACCAGGGTGAGGAGCTGGGGCTGCCCGAGCACACCACGATGCCGGACGAGTTCCGCGAGGACCCGGCCTGGGAGCGCTCGGGACACGCGGAACGCGGGCGGGACGGCTGCCGGGTGCCCCTGCCGTGGGAGGCGGATGCCCCCTCGTACGGCTTCGGCCCCACCGACGCCTCCTGGCTGCCGCAGCCGGCCACCTGGGCCGAGTACGCCCTCGACCGCCAGCAGGGCGTGCCCGGCTCGACCTGGGAGCTCTATCGGACCGCGCTGAGCCTGCGGCGCGAGCACGGCCTGGGGCGCGGTTCGGTGGTGTGGCAGGAGGGCGCGTTCGCCTTCCGCAACGGCGACGTGCTCGTGCTGACGAACTTCGGTTCCGAGGCGGTGGAGCTACCGTCCGGCGCCCGGCTCCTGGTGAGCAGCGAGCCCCTCGACGGCGACGGGCGGATCCCCACCGACGTCACGGTCTGGGCCGCCCTCTAGCTGAGCCCCCTCGAGCTGAGCCGCCCGGGCCAGCAGGGCGGCGTGCGTGTCGGCCATGTCGCGCGCGACCGTCCTGCTGGCCAGCCAGAACATGACCCCGGTGGGCACCCAGAAGAGCTGGAACGCGGCCAGGCCGACCGCGTAGTTGAGCGGCGGCGGGAAGGCGCCGGCCAGCCCGCGGAAGGCCGCCGCGACCATGATGTTGCCGCCGGCCCGGCCGAACCCGTTGACCAGGTTGCCCAGGCTGTAGACGGTGCCGCGGTGCTCGGGCGGGTTGACGTCGGCGATCAGGGCGAACCAGTTGGGCGAGTTGGCCGACGTCAGCATGAGCGCGAACACCGCGACGGCCAGGCAGAGCCCGACGGTGGGCTCGGTGAAGACGTCGGCCAGCACGGCCCGGATGATTCCGCCCGTGCCGGCGCCGTCGGGCACGTCGATGCGCATCGGCACGAAGAACAGCACCGTGTAGAACGGCACGGCGGCGAGAACGCCGACCGCCGCGACCAGCGACCGGCCGCGAGGGGTGCGGCGTTGCAGGCGGTCGCCGACCAGGCCGCCCAGGATGGACAGGGCGCCGCCGGCCTGGAACAGCGTGGCGAAGACGCTGCCGATCACGATCGCGGTGCCCGCGGAATAGCCCTGGTCCTCGGCGCGGACCTGGAACAGCACCGGCAGCCAGACCAGCGAGCCCAGGGCGATCTGGGCGGTGCTGCCCTGCAGGATCAGCCAGATGTTGGTGCGCCGGCGCAGGATCAGCGGCAGGTGGTCGTGGTGGATGCGCTCGTCGTACTCGACCCCGGCCAGTTCGGGCTGGCTGTCGCCGCGAGGCACGTTGTAGGTGAACAGGTAGGCCACCGTGGCCACCACGCCGACGACCGCGGTGATCAGGAACGGCCGGCGCCAGTCGGCGTGGCCGAGCAGGCCGCCGATCAGGGTGCCGGCCAGCGTGCCGACGCCCTGGGACAGCCCCCAGAAGCTCATCACCAGGCCGCGGCGCCGGGGCGAGATGAGGTCGCTGACCACGGCGAAGCTCACCGAGGCGACGGCGCCCAGGCCGAACGCGGCGACGATCTGGCTGATCAGAAAGCTGGGATAGCTCTCCGAGAAGCCGGACCAGGCGGTGCCGGCGATCCAGATCAGCGTGCCCAGGATGAGCACCGGCTTGCGGTCGGTGCGGTCCCCGGCGTACGCGAACCCGATCGCCGCCACCGCGCTGATCAGGAACATGATCGTGGTGGCGAGCGCGATGTGGCCCGAGCCGACCCCGAACGCGGTGCCGATGCTGCCGTACAGCGGCGGCACCAGGCCGATCGCGACGTTGTCGAGCGAGGCGAGGACCACGAACACCACGACGCTGTACGCGCGGTGGGCGGAGCCTCCCCTGGTCACCCGTGAAGGTTAGCGGGGCCGAGCTGAGCCTGCCCCGCGGCGGAAAACAGAAAAACTAAAACCGGTCGACGACTGCGTTCCGAGCAGCTGCGTATTGCTCCCGAATGACGGGGAAACTGGTGGCCTCGTACGTCTCGGGGGCCGCGGCCGACCACACGGGCGGCTCGTCGCTGCCCAGCGCGACCCACGCGGCCTGGCGGCCGGCGCCGTCGGCAACGTACTCGCCGGGCGGCGGCACCAGCACCGGCAGGCCGAACAGCTCGGGCGCGATCCGGCGGACGGCCTCGCTGCGGGCCCCGCCGCCGACCAGCACGATGCGGTTGGCGGTGGCGCCGTTGGCGACCAGCGCGTCGAGCCCGTCGGCCAGGGCGCACAGCATGCCCTCGACGGCGGCCCGGGCCAGGTGGGCCGGGTCGGAGGTCTTGAGCGTCAGGCCGTGGATGGCGCCGGTGGCGTCCGGGCGGTTCGGGGTGCGCTCGCCTTCCAGGTACGGGATGAGGACGAGCCCGTCGGCGCCGGCCGGCGCGCTGAGGGCCAGCCGGGACAGCTCCTCGTGGTCGACGCCGAGCAGCTTGCCGGCCGCATCGAGCACCCGGGCCGCGTTGAGCGTCACCACGATGGGCAGGAACCGGCCGGTGGTGTCGGCGAACCCGGCCACCGTGCCGGTCGGGTCGTTGGGCGAGACGTCGGACGAGACGAAGACGGTGCCCGAGGTGCCGATCGAGACGATCACGTCGCCCGTGCCGGCGCCGGTGCCGAACGCGGCCGCCGCGTTGTCGCCCGCGCCGGGGCCGAGCGGGGCGCCGTTGGGCAGGCGACCGGCGATGCCGGTGGGGCCGAGCACCTCGGGTGTTCTGATCAGGCGGCCGAAGCCCAGCTCGAGCAGGTCGGGACGGTACTCGTTGGTCTTGGCCGACCAGTAGAGCGTGCCGCTGGCGTCGCTGCGGTCGGTCTTGATCGTGCCGATGTCGGTCGACCCGGAGAGCTTCCAGGTCAGCCAGTCGTGCGGCAGGCAGACCGCGGCTACTCGGGCCGCATTGCCCGGCTCGTTGCGCGCCAGCCAGCGCAGCTTGGTGAGGGTGAAGCTGGCGACCGGCACGATGCCGACCGCGTCGGCCCACTTGTCGCCGCCGCCGAGCTCCTTAATGAGGTCGGCGGCCGCGCCGGCGCTGCGGGTGTCGTTCCACAGCAGCGCCGGGCGGACCACTTCGCCGTTCTCGTCGAGCACCACCATGCCGTGCTGCTGACCCGCCACCGACGCGGCGGCCACGTCGTCGAGGCCGCCGGCCTCGTCGATCGCCTGTTGCAGCGCGGCCCACCAGGCGTCCGGATGCACCTCGGTGCCGTCCGGATGCGCGGCGCGGCCCTGCCGGACCAATCGGCCGGTCTCCGCGTCGCGGATGACCACCTTGCAGGACTGGGTGGAGCTGTCGATCCCGGCTACGAGAGTCATTTCTTCCCTTTGGCTCGACGCTTAGTTGGCGCGCAGAACGTGGTCGATCATGAGCTGGTGCAGCTTCACGAAACCGTAGCCCTGAGCACCGGCCGCGTCGACGTCGAAGTTCTCCCAGGCGCTCTTGTCGTTGAGCAGGTCCTGGTAGGTCTCGCCCGGGTTGAGGGTCGGGGTCTCGAGCTCGAGCACCTTGCTCGCGCGCAGGGCCTCCTGCACCACCGGGTCGGCCCGGAACGCCTGCGCGCGCTCCTTGAGCAGCAGGTACATGCGCATGTTGGCCTTGGCCGACTCCCAGACGCCGTCGATGTTCTCGGTGCGGGAGGGCTTGTAGTCGAAGTGGCGGGGGCCGTCGTACTTGGGGCCGCCGCCGATCGGGCCGTTCTCGAGCAGGTCGACCAGCGAGAACGCGTTGAGCAGGTCGCCGTGGCCGAAGACCAGGTCCTGGTCGAACTTGACGCTGTGCTGGCCGTTGAGGTCGATGTGGAAGAGCTTCTTCTGCCACAGCGCCTGGGCGATGCCCTGGGTGAAGTTGAGGTTGGACATCTGCTCGTGTCCGACCTCGGGGTTGATGCCGAACAGCTCGGGCCGCTCGAGCTCGTAGGTGAACGCGATGGCGTGGCCCAGGGTCGGCAGCAGGATGTCGCCGCGGGGCTCGTTCGGCTTGGGCTCGATCGCGAAGCGCAGGCCGTAGCCCTTGTCCTCGGAGTACTGGGCGACCAGGTTGAGGCCCTCGCGGTAGCGGTCGAGCGCGGCGTTGATGTCCTTGGCCGCGTCGTACTCGGCGCCCTCGCGGCCACCCCAGAGCACGAAGGTCTCGGCGCCCAGCTCGGCGGCGAGGTCGACCTGGCGCAGCACCTTGCGCAGCGCGTAACGGCGCACCGAGCGGTCGTTGCTGGTGAAGGCGCCGTCCTTGAACACCGGGTGGCTGAAGGTGTTGGTGGTGACCATCGGCACCACGATGCCGGTCTCCTCCAGGGCCTTCTTGAAGCCGGCGAGGATGCCGTCGCGGGTCGAGGCGTCGGACCCGAAGGGCACCAGGTCGTCGTCGTGGAATGTCAGGCCGTAGGCGCCGAGCTCGGCCAGCTTGTGCACCGCTTCGATCGGGTCGAGCGGCGGGCGGGTGGCCGAGCCGAACGCGTCGACGGCCTGCCACCCGATGGTCCACAGGCCGAAGGAGAACTTGTCTTCACGAGTGGGTTGGACCGGCACGGTTACCTCCACGTAACAGCTCGGATTTGTTTATTGGTTGAATTATTTGGCGGCCGTGTGGCATTGTCAAGGCCGTGAGCGGCCGCTTGATGAATGCTTCCCGCAGCCCCGTCCGGCAATCGAGCGTGCGAGCCCACAATCTCGCGCTCGTGTTGCAGACAGTGGCGAACAGCGCAGATCGCCCATCCCGGGCGGCCATCTCGGCCTCGACCGGGCTCACCCGGGCCACGGTGTCGGCCCTGGTCGACGACCTCATAGCCGGGCGCCTGCTGACCGAGCTCGATCCGACGCCGCGTACGGGCGCCGGCCGCCCCGCCGCCGGCCTGGCGCTCACTCCCGACGGACCGGGCGGGCTCGGACTCGAGATCAACGTCGACTACCTGGCCGCGTGCGTGGTCGACCTGACCGGCGTCGTCCGCCATCGCTTCGTCACCCGGGCCGACCAGCGCCTACTGCCGCCCGCGGAAGCCCTGGCCGCGCTGGGCGGGCTGGCCGCGCGGGCCCGCGCGGCGGCCGACGCCGACGGCATCGAACTCGCGGGCGCCGCACTGGCGGTGCCGGGCCTGGTCGCGGCGGACGGCCTCGTGCGCGTGGCGCCCAACCTGGGCTGGCAGGACGTCGACGTGCCGGCCCTGCTGAACCTCGGCCTGCCGCTGACCGTCGACAACGAGGCCAACCTGGCGGCGCTGGGCGAGCTGCGGACCGACGGCGGCACCCCCACCTTCCTGTACGTCTCGGGTGAGATCGGCATCGGCGCCGGCATCGTGCTCGACGGCGAGCTCTACCGCGGCGGGCGCGGCTGGAGCGGCGAGATCGGGCACGTGACCGTCTATCCCGACGGCCGGCCCTGCCGCTGCGGCGCCAACGGCTGCCTGGAGCAGTACGCGGGCCAGGAGGCAGTCGCGGCCGATCCCGACCTGGCCGCCGCTGCCCTCGGCATCGCCCTGTCGGCCGTGGTCAACCTGCTCGACCTCGGCGTGATCGTGCTGGGCGGCGGCTACGCGCCCGAGTTCGACCGGCTGCGCGACGGCATCGACGCCGAGCTGCGCCGCCGGGTGCTCACGGCCGGCCTGGCCCCGGTGGCGCTGCGGGCGGCCACGCTGGGCCCGGACGCGGCCATGCGCGGGGCGGCCGACGTGGTCATCGGCAGCGTGCGCGACGACCCGGCGAGCTGGCTGGCCCGCTCACGACCTGCTCAGGCTGTCTGAGCCGAGGCGGACCCGCCGTTCTCGCCGGCCGCGGCCGAGAACTCGCTCAGCCCGCGCAGCAGGGCCGCCCGGCCGCCGGACGACATCTTCTCGAGCACGCCCGTGAGCGCGCGACGCCGGATGCGGCGCAGCTCGCCCAGCAGCGTGCGGGAGGCGGGGGTGAGGTAGAGAGCGATCTCGCGCCGGTCGGCCCGGCCGGGCACCCGCTCGACCATGCCCGAGGCGACCAGGCGGTCGCACAGGCGGCTGGCCGAGGAGAGCAGCATGCCCAGTTCGGCGGCGAGGCCACCCAGATTTATGCCTTCGGCCCGCTCGACGGCCAGCAACGCGTTCAATTGGACCGAGGAGATGCGCGGCGTCACCTGCTCGCGAGCCGCATCCCAGGCGAGCAGCAAGGATTTCGCGGCGTCGTCGATCGCCGCGGTCTGCATCGGGTCCGGCCCATCCGGCCCATGGTGAACGGCCATGGTGCAGGAGAGACTACTCGTACGGGCGGGTCTGTTCGAGGAGGTCGCCATTGATCGACAGGCTACTGGTGCTCCGGCGGATCCTCACCGACGCCGCCGCCGATGCCGTTCCGGAGCGCCTGGCCGAGGCTCTGGCCGCGCAGTACGGGCTCACCCGCACCGAGTTGTACCTGGTCGATTACCGTCTGGCGGCTCTCGTGCCGGTCTTCGGCGACCACCCGCGCACCCATCCCGGCGATCCCGCCTGGCGCTGCTTCGACCATCAGAGCGCGGTCGAAGAGAAAGATGTGATGTTTCTTCCGATCACCTCGCGGGGCGAGCGCATCGGCGTGCTGGCCTGCGAACCGGCGCCCGGCGACCCCGCGGCCGCCGGCGAACTGACCGAGATCGCCGTGGCGCTGGCCCACGAGCTTCAGGCGGCGTCCGACGGCACGGACCGCTATCAGGCGGTGGCCCGCACCCGCCGGCTCACCCTGGCCGCCGAGATGCAGTGGGAGCTGCTGCCCGCGCGCAGCCGCAGCCGGCCCGCGTTCGGCCTGGCCGGGCAGCTCGAACCGTCGTACGCGGTGCGCGGCGACAGCTTCGACTGGGCCGACCAGGACGGCAGGCTCTCGCTGAGCATGCTCAACGGCATGGGCGAGGGCGTGTCGGCGGCCCTGCTCACCTCGCTCGCCACCTTCGCGCTGCGCAACGCCCGCCGGGGCGGCATCCCCCTCGACGACCAGGCCGCACTGGCCGACCAGGCGATCTATGCCGAGCACCGGGGCCACGCGTACGTATCGGCCCTGCTGCTCGAGCTCGACCTGACGACCGGCGAGGTGACCGTCGTCGACGCGGGTTCGCCCCGGTTGCTGCTGCTGCGCGACGGCGCGGTGCACGAGCAGAAGCTGCGCAAAGAGTTCCCGCTCGGCATGTTCGACGAGACGGACTACCAGGTGCAGAGCTTCCGCATGGAGCCCGGCGACCGGCTCATGCTCGCCAGTGACGGCGTCTACGACGCGGTCACGGCGACCGGGCGGTACGGGGATGCGGCACTGGCCCGCTTCGTCCGCCGTACGCAGTCCCTGGCGCCGCTGCAGGCCGTGCGGTCGCTGCTGGGAGACCTGCGGGCCTTCGTGGGCGACGCCGACCTCGAGGACGACGCGGTCGCCGTCTGCCTCGACTTCCACGGCGTGTGAGGCGGCATGTGAGGCGACACGGAAAAGGCCGCCACCCGCGCGGGGTGACGGCCTTTTCTCGTACGCGGTGGGTCAGCCGCCGGTGGCGCCGGTGCGCCGGCCGATCGCCTCGACGAAGATCGAGCTCATCTTCGCCGGGTCCTTGGTGACGAAGACGCCGCCCGCGGGGGTCGCCTTCACGATCGTCTGGAGCTCGGTCTCGCTGACCTCGTCGCCGATGCCGATGATGACGAGGCGGACGGGCTTGCGGGCGTCGTTCAGCCGCTTCAGTTCACTGAGCAGCTGTTCGATCTTGATGCCGCTGGCGTTGTCGTTCTGGCCGTCGGTGAAGAGGATGACGGAGTTCACCTTGCCGGGCTGCCACGTCCTCTTCACCTCCTTGTAGGCGTCGAGCACCGTGTTGTAGAGGCCGGTGTTGCCGTCCTCCTTCGGCACGATCTGGCCGATCGACTCCTGCAACGTGGTGCGGCTCGAGGTCAGCGGGCTGATCGGCACGATCTGCTTCCACGGCCGCTTGCCAACCATCTCGGTGGAGAACAGCCACACACCGACGGCCCACTTGTCGCTGAACATCGACAGACCGGCCGCCGCCGCCCGGCGGGTCACCGCCGCGCGGCTCTGGTTGTTGGCCGTCGGCACCTTGGTGTTCATCGAGCCCGAGACGTCGAAGACCGCGAGCACCCGGCCGGGCTGGGTGATGGCGTTCCAGCTGCCGATGACCTGGCTCAGCGCGCTGGCGTCGAAGCCGGCCGCGGCCGTGCCGCCGTTGTCACCCGTGCCACCGACCGTGTTGCTGGCCGGCGGCGAGGCGTCGGGAGCGCCCAGCGGACGGGCGAAGCCGGCGCCGAACGAGCCGTCGGGCGAGCGGAGACCGGCCGCGCCGAGAGCGTTCTTGAACGTGGCGCTGGCGAGCTGGGTGCGCAGGCCCGCGGCGGCCTTCTGCTTCTGCAGGTCGACCTCGGGCATGACCGCGTACGGGTAGTCGAGCGGCATGGGGCTCGGGTCGAGGTAGAGCGCGACCAGCGGCACCGGCGGCTTGGCGGCGTTGTACGAGACCACGTTCTCCTCGGAGACCGGCGCTGCGCTGAGGCTGGTGCCGATGTCGTTGGGGTCGTTCGACCGCGGGAACCGCTGGATCAGCTCGTCGCGCAGGGCCGAGGCGCTGCCCGCGAGGGCCTGCATCGCCTTGACCTTGGCCGCCTGGGCCTTCTCGCCGGCGCCGGCCGCCTGGCCGATCGCCAGCAGCCCGGCCAGGCCGGTCGAGTCGAGCGTCGGGTTGGCGATGCCGGTGTTCAGGGTCGTGCTGGTCTGCATGAGCTGGAGCAGCTGGGCCCAGCCCATCTTCTTGTTGGGCCAGCCCACCTGCTCGGCAACCGGCTTGGGCATGGCGAGCACGATCGGGCTCTGCGCGATCGGCTTGCTGTCGGAGGGCACGAAGCCAGGCGCCTCGGACTTCAGGCGCAGCAGCCAGGTCGAGGAGTCCGGAACCCAGATGTCCGGAACCTTGACGGCCTCGGGCGCCGTGCCCACACCGGCCAGGACCACCTTGTGTTCACCGGCGACGGCAGCGGCCATGGTGGAGGAGTTGACGTCGGAGACCGTCACGGCGACACAGGTGCCGTCGACGTTCGCGCCTTCCTGCACCCAACGCTGCGCTACCTGGTCGATGGAGGGGGCGACCTCACTGGTCGCGGCGAGGGTCAACCGGATCGAACCGGTGCAACCGTCGTCCGCGAGCTGCTGGTATCCGTAATAGGACCCACCCATGACGACAACGATCGCCATCGCAGCTCCGACGACGCCCGCTCCCCTGAGACTGAAGTTTCTACGATGGCGGCCAGACACGCGCTCTATAGTGCGCATCGCCGAACCCGAACGCCATATACGTTCGGTCGAAAGTTACTCGGATTGGGATTCTTGGCATCTTGCGTGACCAACCGTAGTGATGCCATCTCGATCAGTTGCGGCTCGTGCCCGAATTGGGCACCGCCGTGACCAGACAGGCATCAATGCCCTTCCGTGCCTCAGCCGCGCCCGATGACGCTCCAGCGCAGCAGGCTGGTCGGGGTGGGCTCGGCCAGGGGCGCACCCTGCGGCGCGGGCACTCCGGTCTCGGCGTCGATCCGGAGCGTCGTCACGCTCTGTGATCGCTGATTGGTTACGTACAGGTGATCCCCAGTCAGGATCATGTGGCGTGGCCAGTCACCTTCCGTGGGCGTCTCGGCCACCAGGGCGGCCGTCTCACCGTCCCAGGTGAAGGTGGCGATCGTGTTCGCACCCCGGTTGGCGACGTAGACGAACCGGCCGTCGGGGCGCACCACGATCTCGGACGGGTAGTTCTCGCCGCTTGCCGTGGTGGTCGCGGCGCGGCCGGCCGGGGCCAGCGAGCCGTCGGCCGACGGGCGCCACCAGGTGAGGTCGCCGCTCAGCTCGCCGACGACGAACAGGGCGCCGTCGGGCGAGAAGCGCACGTGACGCGGGCCGGTGCCGGGCTCGGCGGCGACGGCCGATCCGAGCAGCGTCAGACGGCCCAGAACCGGGTCGAGGCGGGCGCGCCAGACCTTGTCGGAGCCGAGGTCGGCGATCAGCACCTCGTCACGGACGGGGAACACCATGTGGGCGTGCGGCCCGGCCTGACGGTCGGCCACCGGGCCGCTGCCCTTCAACCCGAGCAGGTCGGAATGCTCGCCCGGGGCGCCCTCGTCGTCGAGCGGGAAGACGGCGACCGAACCGGTGCCGTAGTTGGCGACCAGCAGGTGCCGGCCGTCGGGCATGACCGCCAGGTGGGCCGGGTCGCTGCCGCCGGTGGGCCGGCCGGCCAGCGGGGTGAGCGAGCCGTCGGCGGCGACCGTGAAGGCGGAGACCGCGCCGTCGGGGTCGAGCTCGTTCACCGCGTACAGGACCGGAAGCGAGGGATGCCGGGCCAGGAACGACGGGCTGGGCGTGCGCGCCACGACCCCCCGCCGCGACAGCACGCCGGTGGACGGGTCGCGCGTCAGCAGGACGATGCCCTCGCCGTCACCACCCTTGTCAGCCGTGTAGCCACCGACAAAGACGAGTTCATCGTTCGCGCCCATGGTGTGATCCCATCACACCGGCGCGGTCAGCGGGACGCCGCGGCGGCCAGTTGACGACGGGCGACGTACTCGACCAGCTCGATCAGCACGTTGCGGGCGCCGGTCGGTTCCCGCGCGTCGAACAGGACGACCGGAACACCCTCGTCGAGGTCGAGAGCCCGGCTCACCGCCCCGGCGCCGAAGCGCTGATCGGGATCGAAGCAGTTGACCGCGACGACGAAGGGGGTGCCGCGCTGCTCGAAGTAGTCGATCGACGGGAAGCAGTCGGCGAGGCGGCGGGTGTCGGCCAGCACGACCGCGCCCAGCGCGCCCTCGGACAGCTCGTCCCAGAGGAACCAGAACCTGTCCTGCCCGGGCGTGCCGAACAGATAGAGCTGGAGGTCCTCGGTGATCGTGATGCGGCCGAAGTCCATCGTCACGGTCGTCGTGGTCTTGCCCTCCACGCCGCCGGTGTCATCGGCGCCCTCGACGCCGGTGAGGACCTCCTCGGTCTGCAGCGGCCGGATCTCGCTCACCGAGCCGACCATCGTGGTCTTGCCGGCGCCGAAGCCGCCCGCGATCAGGATCTTGAGCGCGACCGGGATGCGCGACGACGCGCCGTTGCGGTCAGAGCGCACGGAGTCCATTGACAACCGCCTTGAGTACGTCGACATCGTGCGGCTGGGACGCCGCCGGGGGTTCGTACAGCGAGATGAGTCCCGCCGAGCGTAGATCACCGAGCAGAACGCGGATGACGCCGATCGACAGGTCGAGCGCGGACGCCAGCTCGACCACCGAGATCGGCTCCCAGGACGCGGCCACGATGGCGTGGTGCTCGGGTTGCAGCACATCGGGACCGGGGTCGTCAGCGGGCGTGGCCACGACGAAGGCCACGAGGTCGAACTCGTTGCCCTCGGCGGCCACCCGGCCCTGAGTCATGGCGTACGGCCGGACCACCGGGCCCGCGTCGTGGTCGAGCCAGTCGTGCGCCACGCGCCGCGGTTCAGCCGGCATCGGAGGGCAACACGGCGGAGCGCCCGGGTGCGCTCATGTTCTGGCCGACCCGGGTGACGAGCATGGCCATCTCGTACGCGATCAGGCCGAGGTCGGCGTCGCTCGAGGCGACCACGGCCAGGCAGGCGCCCTGACCGGCGGCCGTGACGAACAGGAAGGCCGACTCCATCTCGACGACGGTCTGGCGCACCGGGCCGGCCCGGAAGTGCCGGCTCGCGCCCTTGGCCAGACTCTGGAAACCGGCCGCCATCGCCGACAGGTGCTCGGCGTCCTCCCGATTCAGCCCGGCCGACGATCCCATGAGGAGCCCGTCGGCGGAGAGCACGACCGCCTGCTGCGCCGTGGGCACCCGCTCCACCAGATCGTCGAGGAGCCAGGTGAGGTGCGCGCGCTGGTTCGTCGTCTGTGTCACTTATGCGTCCTTTTCCGGCCTGATGACGTTTTCGCCCCCGGGATTGTTGGCGCGGTTTTCCCCCGCATCCGACCCGCCCCCGGTTGATGCCTCGTCCCGGGCGAGCGTCTGGGTGACGATCGCCGGGAAACTGACGGTAGCCGCATCGGCAAAGGATGCGCCGCTTGGGCGAACATCAATGTCCGTGTCATCCGCATTGGACCTATCTTCAGATGCGGAATCCGCGAGATGATGCCCGTTCTCGCCGCGCTTTCCGTCGCCGGTCGCGCTGGGGCCATTACTCTGCGCTGCCGGCTCCCCTTCCCCAAAGTAGCGAGCGGCGTCAATGCGCCCGCGAGTGGTGCCGCTCTGGAGCGCGCTCATGATGCTGCGGACCTGCTCGGGCGAACGGAGCGTGGCCGGCTGCTCCTCGCGGGGCTCGCCGGCCGGGCGGCGCAGCTGCGGCACCAGGTTGGCCTGGCGTACGCGGCGCGGCAGACCGTCCTCAGTGGCCCCCTCGCCCGGCCCGCCCGGCGGCAGCCCTTCCGTCGGTGTTCGCATCGGCGTTTCGGTCGGTGCTTGCGTCGGCGCTTGGGCCGGCGCTTGGGCCGGTGCTTGCGTCGGCGCTTCGGCCGGCGCGGAGTTGCGCGGGACCGCCCGTTGGGCCGGGATCACGCGCCGGGGCAGCTCGGGCAGCTCCTCCGACGGCGCCGGCTCGGGCGGGCGGCGTACGCGCCGGCGCTGCACCAGACCCTCATCGCTGAGCCCCTCGGCGACCGAGCTCGGCGACGGACCGCCGGCGCCGAACGGCGGCCGGAGCTGGCCGCCGGTGACCGCGCCGCGCACCGGGTGGGGCTCCGCGGGGCCGGGCCGCGCGGTGCCGTCGATCATCGGGCGACCCGACGCCGTGACCTGCTGGAGCTCCTCGGTGCCCTGCCATTGCAGCGCGGCCAGCGAAGGACGCGACGGGTCGTCGGTGCCCGAGCCGACCAGCGGGCGCTCCCCCGTGGACGAGCCGGACGGCAGCGCGGCGACCGGGGCGGACGCGATCAGCTCGCCGGGGACGAGCACGATCGCGGTGACACCGGCGAACGCGGACGCGCGCAGCGACACCCGGATGCCGTGCCGGTGGGCCAGCTGGGCCACCACGAACAGACCCAGGCGGGCACTGTCGGCCGGGTCGAAGTCGGGCGGCTCGGCCAGGCGCCGGTTCGCCTCGTCGATCGCCTCGGGCGTCATGCCGAGACCCCGGTCCTCGATCTCGATGCCGTACCCGTTGGGCAGCGTCTGACCGGAGACCTGGACCCGGGTCTGCGGCGGGGAGAACGACGCCGCGTTCTCGAGCAGCTCGGCCAGCAGGTGGATGACGTCGCCGACCGCGCGGCCGAGCACCGAGGCCGACTCGATCGAGCGGATGTCGACGCGCTTGTAGTCCTCGACCTCGCTGATCGCGCCCCGGACGACGTCGATCACCGGCACCGGGTTGCGCCAGCCGCGGCCGGGGGCGGCGCCGGCCAGGATGACCAGGTCTTCCGCGTGGCGGCGCATCCGGGTGGCGAGGTGGTCGACCCGGTAGAGGTCCTCCAGCTCCTGCGGCTCGGTCTCGCGGCGCTCCATGCGGTCGAGCAGGGCGAGCTGGCGGTGGAGCAGGGTCTGGCTGCGCCGGGCGATGTTGAGGAACACCTCGTTGAGGCCGCGCCGGACGTTCGCCTCCTCGACCGCGGACTGCAGGGCCGTCCGCTGCACCTCGTTGAAGGCCTGGCCGACCTGGCCGATCTCGTCGCGGCCGTACTCGAGCGGCGGCGTCTCGACGTCGACGTCGACGCTCTCACCACGTTGCAGCCGGCGGACCACGGTGGGCAGCCGCTCGGCCGCCATCTCACGGGCCTCGCCGTGCAGGCGGCGCAGCCGGCCGACGATCGAACGCCCGACGCGTACGGAGAGATAGAGCGAGGCGGCCAGGGCAGCGAGCCCGAGGATGCCGGCCAGGCCGAGCCGGAACAGCACGCGCTCGGCGACCGGCCGGGCCCGTTCGGTGAGCGAGTCGGTGGCCGCCACCTCGAACGTGCGCAGCTCCTGAGCCACGGCGACGTACGACGGGCGGAACTCCGAGCTGCTCACCGGCGTGGCCGCGCCGTCGCGGCTCTGCTGCACGAGCTGGTCGAGCAGGCTGTCGAGGCGGTCGTAGGCCGTGCCGCTGCGCACCTGGGCGAACGCGGTGCGGTCGCTCTGGGCCATGTCCTCGACACCGCGCTCGAGCAGGAACCGGGCTGTGCCCACGTCCTGGATGAGCTGACCGCGGATCTCGGGCGTGAAGCGGCCGGCGGCTGTCGCGCCGCCGACCAGGGCATCGACCCGGCTCAGGTACTCCTGGCCGTGGCCGACCGTGGTCAGCGCGCGCAGTTCGCCGTCGATCCGCTGGTCGTTGAAGGTGGCGGTGGCCGCGAAGGTCTGGAACCCGGCCCCGATCACGCTGTTGAACAGACCCTGGGCGCCGATCGGATCCATCGCCCGGCGGTCGATGTGCCCGCGGTTGCCGGTCAGGCTCTGCAGCTGGGTCAGGAACTGGTCGATGCGGCCGCGCAACTCGGCGCTCGTCGCTCCCCGGGCCTCGTCGCCCTCGGCCAGCCGGCGGAAGGTCGCGATCGACCGGTCGGTGGCGCTGCGCTGGGTGAGCAGGGCCTGCGAGGGCGGGCCGGTGGCGGAGAGATATTCCACACTGAACAGGCGCTCACGCTGCAGCTGGCCGACCAGCTCGATGCCGGGGTTGCCGACGTTGTCCAGCACCGTGCGGGCGGACAGCAGGTTGAACGCCGGACCGGCGGTGAGCGCCGTCGCGAAGAGCCACAGAGCCAGCACAGCCGTCAGGGGGACGGCCGCGAGGACGATGATCTTCGAACGGATCGACCAGTAACGCTTCTTCATCAGGCTCCGCTCTTCCGGCGTACGCCCTCGGGAGAATACGGAAAACCTGGAGGGCGAGCCACCGTCAGGCCGTACCTAAAGATTGGCTTAAATCCTTTTTGGCGGTTCAGATTGGCACGGCTCGGCGCGTCGTCCTTATGACACTGTGACCAGGTGGTTACTGCAAGGAACGAAAGGGAGGGGCACGAAGGGGGTTGACGGGACACCGCGGGTGGGAATAACGGATGTTGATAAGAGGAGGCCCCATGTCCCCCACAGCCACCATCGTCTTGATCGTTGTCGTTCTCATCGTCATCGCCGCCGTCGTCTACGGCATCCGGGTGATGCGTCGCAAGCAGTTGCAGAACACCTTCGGGCCCGAGTACGACCGGGCGGTGGCCGACTCCGGCAGCCGCACCGAGGCCGAGAAAGAGCTGCGCGAGCGCGAGAAGCGGCACGCCTCGCTCGAACTGAAGCCGCTGTCGGCCGAAGACCGGGCCACCTACTCGGCGAACTGGGAAGAAGTGCAGATCCAGTTCGTGGACAACCCGGAGCGGGCCGTCACCGCGGCCGACGACCTGGTCACTCGGCTGATCACCGACCGGGGCTACCCGACCGGCGAGTACGACGAGCGGCTCGCCAACCTCTCCGTCGAGCACGCGCGCACGCTCGAGCACTACCGCCAGGCGCACGAGATCTCGCAGCGCAACACCGCCGGCGAGGCCAACACCGAAGACCTGCGGCAGGCGCTGGTGCACTACCGCGCGCTCTTCGCCGACCTCCTCGGTACCGACCCGGTGCCCTCGACTGGTATCAACAACTCAACGCCCGACTCCACATCGGAGGGCACGGCGCCGGCCCCTCGCGCCGCCGCCGACGACGACTCCCCCGCCCGCGACACCACCCGCTAGGAGCGATCGCTCATGAAGTTCTTCTCGAACGAGAAAGAGACCGAGACAGAGACCGAGCCCCAGGCCGACCCGGACCGTACGCAGGCCGTCTCCGTGCCGCCGCAGCGGGCGGGGTCACCGTGGAGCGACGCGCCGCGCGAGTCGTCCGGCGACACCTCGACCGACGCCGCGCGCCCGTCCGACGGCCCGGATGACACTGCCCGCCGGGATGACGTTGCCGCCGTTCCTGCGAACGACGTCGACGCTCAGCCGGCCGGTCACGACCGCCAGGGCGGCACGACGGAGAAGACGGTCACATCGACGACGTACGGGCCGGACGGCTCGGTCGTCGAGGACACCAGCTACCGGGCCGCGCACACCGAGCGGCCGCAGGACGACTCGCCGGTCGATCTGCCGCTCACCGACTCCGACGCCCGGCCGGCCGAGGGACAGGCGCTCAAGGACGACGGCACGTTCGACAGCCCCAAGGCGGTCGACCCGGCCACCGGCGAGAAGCTCGACGCGTCCACGTCCACGTCCACGTCCTCGTCCTCGTCCTCGTCCTCGTCCACGTCCTCGGACAAGGCTGACGACACCGACCGGGTCGACAGCGAGGACTTCCAGCGGGCGTCGGACACGCCGGCGTCGCCGGTCGCCGAGACCGCCGCCGTGCCGGTCGCCGCCGTTGCCGCTCCCAAGGCCACGACCACCGGTTCCAGCACCGGTTCCTCCGCCGGCTCCGCCACCGGGGGCAAGCTGCTGCCGGACGGGGACTCGTTCGCCGAGCGGTTCCGCGACATCCAGCTGCGCTTCGTGGACGAGCCCAAGGAGGCCACCGCCGAGGCCGCCACGCTCGTCGGCGACGCGGTCGACAAGCTGACCAGCGCGCTCAAGGCGCAGCGGGACGGCTTGGCCGGCAACTCCGACGACACCGAGAAGCTGCGGGTCGAACTCCGGGCGTACCGGGACATCCTGAACCGCCTGCTCGCGCTCTGATCCACCGAACCACACCAAGGGGAGCCCGATGGGCTCCCCTTGGGCGTTAGCGTCTGGTCATGCGCGCCGACCGTCTGCTCTCGCTTCTGCTGCTGTTGCAGACGCGCGGGCGGATGACCGCGCAGGGGCTCGCGGACGAGCTGGAGGTCTCGGTCCGCACGGTCTACCGCGACATCGAGTCGCTCGGCGCGGCCGGGGTGCCGGTGTACGCGGACCGCGGGCCGGCCGGCGGCTACCAGCTGCTGGACGGCTACCGGACCCGGCTCACCGGGCTCACGACGGACGAGGCCGGCACGATCTTCCTGGCCGGCATGCCCGGTCCCGCGGCCGAGCTGGGGCTGGGCTCGGTGCTGGCGGCGGCCCAGCTCAAGCTCCGGGCGTCGCTGCCGGGCGAACTGGCCGATCGGGCCGACCGCGTACGCGAGAGATTCCACCTCGACGCGCCCGGCTGGTTCCGGGCCGACGAGCCGGTCCCGTACCTCTCGACCGTCGCCGACGCGGTGTGGAGCGGGCGCCGGATCGAGGTGCGATACCGCCGCTGGAAGGCCCCGCGCGAGGTCACCCGCACGCTGAACCCGCTGGGCGTGGTGCTGAAGGCGGGCCGCTGGTATCTGGTGGCGGCGACGGCGACCCGCACGACGGCCTACCGCGTGTCGAACATCCTGGACGCGGAGCTGCTGGACGAGCCGGCGGCCCGGCCCGAGGGTTTCGAGCTGGCCGCGTTCTGGGCCGAGTGGACCGAGAGGTACGAGCAGAGCGTCTACACCGGCACGGCCACCGTGCGGATGACAGCGGCCGCCCTCGACCGGATGGCGTTCATCTTCCCGCCGGAGATGTCCCGGGTGGCTCGAGCCGAGGCCGGCGAACCCGACGAGACGGGCCGCCTGATCACCCGGGTGCCGATCGAATCGATCCGCCACGGCCACATCGAGTTGCTGAAGCTGGGCGCCGACGCCGAGATCCTGGACCCGCCGGAACTGCGAGCCGTCTTCACCGAAACGGCCCGAGCCCTGGCCGCCACCTACCTGCCAGTGCCCGAGTCACCCCAGGGTGCGGACCGGCGCTCGTAGGGGCCGTTTCGTAGGCTGCGGCACGATCCAGCTACGAAACGGAACCTAGCTGTCTTCGGATGAGATGTGGACGCCGAAACTGCCGGTGAGCGGCGCCGGGTCGTTGTCCGACGGGTCGGTGGGGTCGGTCGGGTCGGTGGTCTCGTCGTCGACCGGCGGCGTGGTGGCCTCGGTCGGATCGGGGACCGGCACGGTGGTGGATTCGGGCGGGGCGGTGGTGCCGGGGTCGGCCGGGGTCGTCGGGTCGGTGGTGGTCGGCGTCGGCTCGGGGGTCGGCGAGGTCGTGGCTGCGGAAGGCTCCGTGGTGGTGCCCGTGCTGGGCGACGGCTTGGCCGCGGGCGACGTGGTCAGCGGGATGACGTTGCCGCGCGGGGCGGGGTCGAGGCTGTTGTCACTCGATTCCGCACCGGCGCCCGTGCCGCCCAGCAGCTGCCCGGCCTTCTCGGCGCCCTGCTCGTTGACCCCGGCGGGCGGACGCGCCGGCCCCGGCTGCGGAGACGGCCCGAGCTGAACGCCCATCCACAGTGCAGGCCCGAGCCCGACCGCGATGATCGCTCCGAAGAGCGCCAACGGCCCCCGCTCCATGTCTGGCCTCCCCTGCCTCGATGGGATCATCCCGCCGGTCCAGGCACTTTCCTACCCGTTATCGAAAGCGATAAAGCGAACGTTCCGCAAGCTTATTGTTACTTGAGGTGACAGTCCGTTCACCGTTCGGTCGCCCATGCGACCCGTCCCGCCAGGTAGCACGGGTCGTCCTCTTAGGAAGTTCACCGAGCGTGCTGCCCCTTTCTGCGCAATCTGCAACCGCCCCCTCACGCAAGATCCGTCCCGCAGTCCCCCAGAACGTGCTGATCATCCCTCCTGCCTGCGAAAACCCGATAGGTGTACGCCTTCCGGACGGCAAGGTCCACCCGGGGAAAATTGACGTGGCCGCAATCAGCCGTAACCGAATTGAGAAGTGACGGCCGCGGTGATCGCCCGGCTCGGCGCAACCATCGGGTGAGCAACGACACGGTCGAGCGAACGCAAGGCGAATGGCCGTCATCACGAAACACCGGGTCAACCGCTCCGCCGGAGCGTCTTCGGCCGGCCGAGCCAGTCCTGTGTGGACATTGTCTCGGCCGTGGTCTCGGCCGCACCTGCGAACGGCCGACGTCGGGACCGAAGTCAGGCGGCTCGGTGAGCGGAGCGAAGGCAGCGACTCGGTGAGCGGAGCGAAGGCCGGCGGCTCAGCGGGTTCGGGTCAGGAAGGCCACGGCGTCGTCCAGGGCGGCCCAGCCGCCGGGGAGTTCCTCGCTGTCGAGGGTGGTGCGGACGTTCAGGGTGCCGCCGTCGCGGAGGTTGATCGCCCATGAGCGGCGGCCGTTGCGTGTGGCCGAGGCTGTGGCCACGTCGGCGAAGGGCACGAAGCGGCTGCCCGCGGTGGGGTCGGCCGGCCGTGGTGCGGCGGTCGCGGCATTTGTTGTCGCGGGATCGGCGGAGGCCGGTTGTGGAGCAGCCGGAGCCGCGGATGCGCCGAGCGGTGAGGCTGGGGACGCACCCGCATCGGCCACGGCCGGGCCGTCACCAGCACCGGCTGCGGCGGCTCCCTGCGGCGCGCCGGCCGGGGGCGGCTGCTGGGGCGGTGAATCCGGAGCCGGGGTGCCGTTGGGAAGGACACCGTCGGCGGCCAGGCGGGTCAGGCGGCGCTTGGCCTCGTGATGACGGGAGCGGGGCAGGCCGGGGACCAGGAACAGGCCGGTCTCTAGGACGAGGAGGTCGGTGCGGGCCCCGTCGACCTGGACGCCGACGACGCCGCCCAGCACGGGGACGCGTGCGGAATGGTGGCGGGCCGTGTCGGTGGCCGCGTTGAGGTCGACGCCGACGGCGGTCAGCCACTCGCGGACCTGGGTGACGGTGGCGGGGTCGCCGGCCATTTCGGCCGGGGCCTGGAGTTCGAGGTAGGAGCCGTCGATCGCGACCAGCTCGGCCGTGCCCATCCAGCTGTGGCGCCAGCGGGCCACGCCGCTGCGCAGGGCGGCCAGGGCGAGCAGCAGGGCGATGAGGTCGGTGATGCGGCCCGTCACCTCGTCGGGCGGCAGGTCGCCGAAGACGGTCTCGGCGATCTTGCGCAGGCGGCCGTCGGCCGACAGGTCGAGGACCTCGGCGGCACTGGTCACGGGGGCGCCCGCGGCGCGGGACAGGGCACGCAGGGAGGCGTCGGCCTCGCGTTCCATCTCGGCGACGCGGGCCACGTCGAAGAATTCGTCCCAGCTGACGACGGCGCGGCCGCCGACCGGGAACGCGACCGCCTGCAACGCCCGTCCCAGACCGGGCAGGTCGGGCACCAGGTCGCCGGCTGGCTTCTCGGCGGCCTCGGGGCCCTCGGGGGTGAGTGCGGACAGCGCGGCCAGGCGGGCCGCCAGTGGCGGGTGCGGATCCCACTCGCCGGGCGGCTCGGGCTCGCGCGAGCGCAGGGCGGCCATGTCGTCGCTGCGGGCGGCGAGCACGCGCAGGAAACCGCCGAAGACGTCGTCGGGGATCAGGCCGGTCTGCCAGCCGGGGCTGAGGTATTCGGCGTGGAACAGCTGCTGCATGGCCTCGAGCGCGGGGCGGTCGCGCAGCACCGCGGCGGCGGCCCGGGGGCCGGCGAAGGAGGCGGCCACGCGGTCGGCGGCCAGCTCTTGAGCATGGCTGAACGGGGTGTCGGCGCGCAGGTAGAACCGCGCCCACGCGCGCAGCAGAGGGCCGGCGGGACTGTGGCGCGGGATGCGCGGGACGATGCGCCCCAGGGCGACCCGGCCACGGCGGGCGAGCGGGGCGAAACGGCCGCCGAGCGCGGGTGAGCCGTGCGCCAGCTCGTGGACGACGGCCGCCCGCAGGCGCGAATCGTCCCACGCCTGCAGCAGCGGCAGCCCGAGGTGGAGCTCGCGGCGGCCGCCCAGCAGGCCGCCGAGGCGCAGCGGTTGGAAGAGCGCGACCGTGGCGCCGGCCACGACAGTGACGCCGTCGGGTGGCTTCACCCCGGCCGCGACGGACGCGTCGTCGAGCATCGCCCAGAGAGCGGGCGCGTGCTGACGCAGCACCGGCACGCCGGCCGGAGTGGACCGGCGCAGGCGCAGGGCCCGCACGGTGGCCCACCACAACAGCCCGGCCACGGCGATGACCAGCGGCACGGCGACCCCGAGAGCCAGCGACCCGGGCAGCGGCTGCAGGATCAGCAGCACGACCAGCAGCACCACGCCGACCTGAAGCCAGGCGAGGGCCAGGAAGCCGAGCAGCATCGCGGCCGACCGCCCGGCCGACCCGGCGAGCGCCGTCGGCGACGAGCCGCCGGAATCACCGGCCGCGGGCTCGGGCGGGCCGGCGGCCGGACCGGGCACGCTCGGATCCTCGTACGTCTGGGAACCTGACGCCCCCGCACTCGGTCGCACCACTGCCTCCGGCCTCTCGTGGACCACTCGAACGCGCCCAAGACTAGGGCCGTCCTCCGACAGAAACCCCAGACGGACAGTCCGCCGAGGGGAAAAATAAGGAAGATTTTCGAGCCGGTTTCGCGGCGTCACCGAAGGGGATACGGACTGCCATGGCGTTTGCAGACCAGACCTTGCCGTTCGCGACCAAGGGGTACGCATGGCTGCCCGACCTGCGTCGCCGGAATCACGGCCGCCCGATCCCGATGCGGTTCGGCGGGCAGCACGCAGTGGCAGTCAGCGGTCCCGATGCCGCCCGCTTCTTCTATGACGAGGACGAGCTCGAACGGCACGACGCCCTGCCCGCCCCGGTGGTCGACACGCTGTTCGGAAAGGGTGTGCACACCCTCGACGACCAGGCGCACGCGGCCCGCAAGGCGCTGTTCGTGGCGCTGCTGATGCACCAGGACGGCATCGACACGCTCGCCGCGCTGACCGGCAAGATCTTCGACGAGGCGGCCGACGGCTGGCGCGGCGGCAAGCCGGTGTCGCTGTTCGACGGGACGGCGAAGGTGCTCGCGGACGCGGTGTCGCGCTGGACCGGCGTACCGGAGAACGCGTTCGACCTGGACGCCCTGACGGCCGACCTGCTGGCGATGGTGGACGGCTTCGCGACGCGGGGTCCGCGTCACGTGCGGGCCCGCGTGGCGCGAGTGCGCCTCGAGCGCAGGTTCGCCGAGATCATCGAGGCCGTACGGCGGCAGGAGCCCACGGACACGCCGCTCTCCCGGATCGCGCACCACCGCGAGGACGGCCACCTGCTCGACGCCCGCACGGCCGCGGTCGAACTGATCAACATCATCCGCCCCACCACGGCGGTGACCTGGTTCGTGGCCTTCGCCGGGCACGCGCTCGACCGGTGGCCGGGCACCCGCGCCCGGCTGCGCGCCGGCGACGACGAATACACCCTGGCCTTCGTGCACGAGTTGCGCCGGTTCTATCCGTTCGCGCCGTTCCTGGGCGCCCGGGCCCGCCACGACCTGACCTTCCAGCACACGAGCATTCCGGCGGGAGCGCTCGTGCTGCTCGACATCTACGGCCAGCACCACGACCAGCGGGTCTGGCCCGACCCGTACGATTTCCGGCCCGAACGCTTCCTCGGCCGCCGGGTCGGCGCGTTCGAGCTGATCCCGCAGGGCGGCGGCGACCCGCGTTCGGGCCACCGCTGCCCCGGCGAGAAGATCACCGTCGCCGTTCTCGGCACGTTGGTGCAGCGGCTGGCCAAGCTCGACTACTACCTGCCGCCGCAGAACACCGCCATCGACCTGAGCCGGGTGCCGGCCCGCGTGCGCAGCGGGCCTCGGATCGTGCTGTCCTAACTCCAGTCGATCTCGGGCGAGCGGTGATAGTTGATGCCCTGGGCCTCGAAGCGCGGCCCGAACCGGGCCAGCCGGTCGCGGAAGGACGACCAGTCCCGGGCGGCCCGCGGCGTCCAGCCGATCTCGGCGATCGCGAGCAGCCGCGGGAACACCATGAACTCGACGTCGGCCAGGCTGCGCAGGGTCTCGGACCACAGCGGCGCCTCGACGCCGAGCAGCGACTGCTCACCCACGCCGGGCAGGCGGTCGGCGGGCTCCCAGTCGTAGGACCGCTCGACGCTGACCAGGCCGGCCCAGTCGAGGCCGAGCGGGGTCGACTCGTCGTACTTCATGTCGAGGTAGCTGCGGTCGGCCGGTGACATGATCACCTGGTGGCCGGCCGCGGCGGCCCGGGCCACGCCGTCGTCGGTCGGCTCGATCCGCCAGTACTGCGGGATCGCGGTGGCCGGCAGGTCGACGGCGGCCATCTCGTGCCAGCCGATCGCGCGCTTGCCGTACCGGCCGGGCATGGGCAGCACCCGGGTCATGAAGGTCCGGTAGTCCTCGGCGGTGGTGCTGAGCGCCTCGTCGCCGCCGATGTGCAGGTAGGGGCCGGGGGTCAGCGCGGCGACGGTACGGATGACGTCCTCGACGAACGCGTACGTCTCCTCCTTGCCGGCGCACAGCGAGCTGTAACCCACCTCGGGGTCGGTGCGCGGCTGGACGGGTTCGCCGTCGCAGGTCAGCTCGGGGTACGCCACCTGGGCCGCGTTGACGTGGCCGGGCAGGTCGATCTCGGGGACGACGGTGATGTGGCGGGTGGCGGCGTACGCGACCAGATCGGCGTACTCGTGGGCCGTCAGGAATCCCGGCCCGGCGCCGTCGATGCCGGTGCCCTCGCCCCCGCTGACCTCGGTGAGGCGCGGCCAGCCCTCGATATCGAGGCGCCAGCCCTGGTCGTCGGTGAGATGCAGGTGCAGGTGGTTGATCTTGAATTGCGCGATCGTGTCGATGTAGGACCGTATGTCGGCCGGCTGGAAGAAGTGCCGGGCCAGGTCGAGCATCGTGCCGCGGTAGGCGAAACGCGGCGCGTCCTCGATGTGGCCGCCGGGCAGGACGACCTCACCCTTCAGGGGCAGCAGCTGCCGCAGCGTCTGCAGGCCGGCGAAGAGTCCCTGCTCGGTGGGGGCGCCCAGGGTCACGCCGTCGGCGGTGATCGCCAGCCGGTAGGACTCGGGCGACCGCGCCTCGTCCGGAACGTCGTCGACCTCGAGGCGGATCGCCCCACCGGCCGCCCGCGGGACCGGGAACCCGGTCACCTCACGCAGCAGTTCGGCCAGCTCGTCGGCCACGGCGGTGGCGGCCGCAGTGCCGCTCACCGACACGTCGGCCGGGACGCGGAAGTCGGCGGCGGGGTCGGGCCGGACCGAAGCCGGCAGCGGAATGACGTCGCCGAGGTGTTTCATCGTGGGAGCGTGCACGGGCAAACAATAAACTGTCTTTCCATGTCGATCACGACCCGTCGCGCCGAACTTGCCGACACCGAACTGCTGCACGATCTGGCCGAACGGACCTTCGGCCTCGCCTGTCCGCCCGGCACTCTCCAATCCGACATCGACGACTTTGTCGCCACCCACCTCTCCGAGGCGAGCTTCCGCGGCTACCTCGCCGACCCGCAGCGGGTGCTGCTGCTGGTGCTCGGCGACGGGGTGCCGCTGGGCTATTCGATGCTGGTCAGCGGCCCGATCAAGGACCCCGACGTGGCCGCCGTGGTCGACGAGAAGGCCAGCGTCGAACTGAGCAAGTTCTATCTGGCGGCGGAAAGGCATGGTTCGGGGGCGGCCGCGGCGCTGATGGAGGCCACGCTGGCTTCAGCGGCGGCCACCGGGGCCGCATTCTGCTGGCTGGGCGTGAACCAGCAGAACGTGCGGGCCGGCAAGTTCTATGCCAAGCACGGCTTCGAGGTGATCGGCGTGAAACGCTTCCTGGTCGGCACGGGGTGGCACGACGACCACATCCGCCGCCGCCCGTTGCCCTGACTCTTCCGCGCCTAGTTCTTCTGCGCCGGGTTGATGTCGACCCAGTCGACGAACTTGCCGGTGCGGTTGTCGCCGGAGGAGCGGCCACGTACCCGGCGGTTGAGCCACGGGAGCACGTGCTCGCGGTAGTAGCGGGCCTCGGCCAGCACGCGGCGGCTCTCGTTGGGGCTGGGGTCGATCACGTAGGCCGCGCCCTCGTAGCCCAGCGCGCTCAGGACCAGGCCGGCCACCCGGCGGTGGCCGGCCGCGTTGAGGTGGAGGCGGTCGGACGACCAGTAGCCGGCCCGGCGGATCTCGACGTCGTGGAAGACGTCGACGAATGTGATGTCGTAGCGCTTGGCCAGGTCGATGGCCGACTGGGTGAGCGCCTCGCCCTTGCGGCGCATCATGGCGCCCAGCGGCAGCCGCTCGGACGGGTCACCCCCGCTGAGCAGCACCATGCGCACGCCGGCTTCGAGGCAGCGCTGGATCGCCCGCTCGGTTAGTGCGGCCAGCCGCAGCATGTCACCGCCGGGGCGCAACATGTCGTTGCCGCCGCCGTTGAGCGTGAGGATCGTGGGCGGCGGGGAAAGGGCCAAGGCGGCCGGCAGCTGTTCGTTGACGATCGGTTCGAGCAGCCGCCCGCGGATGGCGAGGTTGGCGTACTGCACCGTCTCGCCCTTGCCGGCCGCGAGCCCGGCGGCCACCAGATCCGTCCACCCGCGCACCGAACCGTCGGGCAACTCGTCGCCGACGCCTTCGGTGAAGCTGTCGCCGATCGCCACGTACCTCGTCGTCACCGTGATCTTGCCCCCGTCGTTCTCACTGGCACCTCGGCGCAGGCTAACGGACCGGGGACGAGGCCGGCCCGCTTCCGCGACCAGAGTCATACCGGCCCGCTTTCCGCTGCGCGGCCGCATTCCCCTTGCCCGGCCGCTCAACCGACCAGCGGCCGCACTTCTTCAGCGACCCAGCGCACATAGGCTTCCGGGTCTTCGCCGGCCACGGTCTGCAGGATCACCTTGCTCGCGCCCGCGGCGGCGAACTCGGCCACCCCGGCCGCGATCTCAGCCGGGGTGCCCCACAGGCCGGGCCAGTCGGCCTTGTATTTCTCCATGTCGGCCAGCAGCTTGGCCTCGGCGTCGGGGCCGGTCATGGCAGGCACGAAGACCGTGAGCTGAGCGTCGGTGACCACCTGGGCCACCTCGGCGACCTTGGCCGGGGACGTGCCGCCGGCGAGCACGACCGCGTCGCCCACGTCACCGGCCAGGGCGATCGTCTTGGGGCCGCCGGCCGCGACCGAGAGCAGCGGCGGCACCTCGGGCGGCCAGTCGAGCCGGACGTTGTCGAGCGTGACGTACTTGCCGGCAACCGTGACCGACTCGCCGTGCAGCAGGGCGCGCAGCGCCGTCGCGTACTCCCTGAGCAGCGTGAGGGGCGACGCGGCGCGGGCGCCGACCTGGCCCATCCATTCCTGGACGCCGTGGCCGATGCCGGGCAGCGCGCGGTCGCCGAACATGCGGCCGAGCGTGGCCAGTTCCATCGCCAGCGACGCGACGTTGCGGAACGGGACCGGCATGATGCCGATGCCGACGCGCAGGTTCTGAGTCCAGGCCAGGGCGGCGGTGGCCGCGGTGAGGCCGCCGTTGAGGAAGCAGTCTTCCCAGATCCACAGCTCTTCCAGGCCGGCCTGATCGGCAGCCTGGGCGACGGAGCGCAGGGTCTCGGGCGGGTTCGATGGCAGGAAGATCGCACCGATCGTGGTCATGGGCCGATTCTGCCCGCCACCCCCGACATTTTCCGGCGGCGCCGAACCCCCGACTGAAATTCATTCAGTCTTATATAAGCACCGGCTTAGGTGGACGCGAAAAGTGTCGGAGGGGGCCGATAGCTTTCTCCGTGCGGATCGGCGCCACGGGGGCGCCGATCCGTCCATAGAGGTCAGCGGCTCAGGCCGCGCCCCGGCGCAGGGTGTCAGCCGTCTCCAGCGCTCGATCGCGCAACTCGGGTGGCGACTCGATGGTGAACGGAACCGCCAGCACCCCGAGCACCATGACCGGCCAGCCGAGGTCGTCGATGCTCATGCGCATGCGGCACGACTCGCCGGTCAGCGCCTCCGTCGTGCCGTAGTGGCCGATCAGGGCGCGCACCGTGTCGGCGCCGGTCTCGAACACGACCGAGACGTCGTACCGGGCGGGAATCTGCGACATGCGCGAGCGCAACCAGGCCGCCGGGTCGCCGCCCGGGATCTCGCGCGGGAGGAAGCGGGCGCCGGTCAGCGCCGGTGAGCCCAACCGGTCGACGCGGAAGCTGCGCCAGTCGCCGCGGTCGAGGTCCCAGGCCACCAGATACCAGCGCCGGCCGAGCGGCACCAGCCGGTGCGGCTCGACGAACCGCGCGGCGGTCTCGCCGTCGCGCGGGGTGTAGTCGAAGCGCAGCCTCTCCTCGCCCCGGCAGGCCAGGGCGATCGTGGTCAGCACGCCCGCGTCGAGGGTGGGCCCGCCACCGAGGACGCCGGGCGTGGTCACTTCGCGCAGGGCATCGATGCGACGCCGCAGGCGGGGTGGCAGCAGCTGGATGACCTTGGCCAGGGCTCGTACGGAAGTCTCTTCGAAGCCGGCCACCGCCCCCGCCGCCGCCGTCCGCAGCCCGATGGCGATCGCAACCGCCTCTTCGTCGTCGAGCAGCAGGGGCGGCACGGCTGCGCCCGCTTGCAATTGATAGCCGCCGGCCACCCCGCGGCTCGCGTCGACCGGATAGCCCAGGTCGCGCAGCCGGTCGACGTCGCGGCGCAGCGTGCGCGGGCTGACCTCGAGCCGGCCGGCGAGTTCGGACCCCGGCCAGTAGCGGTGGGTCTGCAGCAACGACAGCAGTCGCAGCATCCGGGCACTCGTGTTCGCCATGAATCCAGACTCCGCCGTATTGAGGTCAGAAAGTGTCCGCAAGTCACCCTAGCGTCGTACTCATGATTGAGACACGAGGGCTGACCAAGCACTTCAAGGACGTGCGCGCCGTCGACGGCATCGACCTCTCCGTCGCGCCGGGCGAACTGGTCGCGCTGCTCGGCCCCAACGGCGCCGGCAAGTCGACGACGTTGCGCATGCTGACGACGCTGATCCCGCCGACCGCGGGAACAGCCCGGGTGGCCGGCTTCGACGTGGTGCGTCAACAGCGTGAGGTTCGCCTGCGGATCGGCTACATCGGGCAGGGCAACGGCGCCGGGCACAGCCAGCGCGGCCGGGACGAACTGATCAGTCAGGGCCGGGCGTACGGGCTGGGCGTGCGCGACGCCCGGAACCGGGCGGGCACCCTGATCGAATCACTGGGGCTGGCCGAGGTGGCCGACCGCCGCGTCTCGACCCTTTCGGGGGGCCAGCGCCGGCGGCTGGACATCGCGATGGGCCTGATCCACTCGCCCGAACTGCTCTTCCTGGACGAGCCGTCGACCGGCCTCGACCCGCAGAACCGGGCCAACCTGCAGGAGCACATCCTCGCTCTGCGCGCCCGGCACGAGACGACGATCGTGCTCACCACCCACTATCTCGACGAGGCCGACTCGATGGCGGAGCGGGTGATCGTGATCGACCACGGGCGGATCATCGCGGACGACAGCCCGGCCCGGCTCAAGGCCGAGCACGTCGGCGATCACATCACCCTTGGATTCGACCACGAGACCGACGCCGCCGCGGCCGCCTCGGCGCTGGCCGCGCTGCACCCCGAACGCCGGGGCGCCCGGCTCGTCATCGCCGCCCAGGGCGCACCCCGGCGCGTACCGGGAATCCTCGACGACCTGCGAGCCGCCGGACATCCCGCCGCCGAGGTCGAGGTGACCCGCCCGACCCTCGACGACGTCTTCCTCAAGCTCACCGGTCGCAGCCTGCGCGAGGGCGGCGCCGCCCAGGAGCCCGCCGACAATCCCGACGAACTCGTGGAGGTCTGAGCCGTGACCACGCTGATCACCGATTCCCGCACCGTCTTCAGCCGCGAACTCCGCCCGCTGCTGCGCGACCCGTTCACGATCATCTTCTCGATGGTGCAGCCGCTCGTCTTCCTGGGCCTGTTCGCCCCGCTGCTGCCGGACAACTCCCTGCAGTGGTTCGTGCCCGGGATCATCGTCATGTCGTGCCTGTTCGCGTGCTCGATGACCGGGTCGAACCTGCTCTTCGAGATCCAGACCGGCTCGCACGAACGGATGCTGGTCACTCCCCTGCGGCGGCCGGCCCTGCTGATCGGGCGCGCGCTCAAGGAGATCGTTCCGATGTTCGCGCAGGCCGCCCTGATCGTGGCCGTCTGCGTGCCGTTCGGGTTCCGCTTCGAGTTCGCGGGCGCGGTGCTCGGGCTGCTCATCCTGGCGGCCTTCTGCATCGGGCTCGGCGCTCTCTCGTACACCTTGGCCCTGGCCTCGAAGAACCAGGAGTGGTTGTTCTGGACCGTGCAGCAGACCCTGCTCTTCCCCCTGTTGTTGCTGGCCGGGGTGCTGCTGCCGATCGAGAACGGCCCGGGCTGGCTGCAGGCGCTGGCCAAGGGCAATCCGCTGAGCTATGTGGTGGACGCCGAACGGGCGCTGTTCAACGGTGAGATCTTCACCTCGGCCACCCTCAGCGGGCTGATCGCCGCGGCCGCCGTGGCGGCACTCGGGCTGTGGGCCGGCGTGCGCGCCATGCGCCGCTCCGACTGAGTCGCCAACTACCCGCTACCGTCGGCTGGTGTTCAAGCTCCTGGGCCGGCTCGTCGAAGGTATCGCCCCACGTGCCACGGGCCCCGACCCCGAAGCGCGAAGTCACAATCCGGATGCTGTGGTTGATTGCGCCGTCTATCGAGGTGGACGGCGCAAACCCGGCACTGTCCGCTACGCCTCCGCGCACCGGCGCCGGGGCGAGTTCCTCTGGCTGGGGCTGCACGAGCCCGACCTCGTGACGATGCGCACGGTCGCCAAGACGTTCGGCCTGCACGAGCTGATCGTCGAGCAGACGACCGATGGCGGGCACCGGCCGCTGGTCGAGACGATCGGCGACGTGACGCGGCTGGTGCTGCGGACGGCCCGGTACGTCGATCACGACGCCTTGACGGCGACCAGTGAGGTGGTCGACACCGGTGACGTGACCCTGCTGATCGGACCGTGGTTCGTCATCACCGTGCGTCACGGCGCGCCGGGTGCCCTGTGGCCGGTGCGGCAAGAGCTGCAGAAGCGGCCGGAGCTGTTGCAAGCCGGCCCGTGGGCGGTCGCGTACGCGGTGGCGAACCGGTTGGTCGACGACTATCTGGACGTCTCGACCGAGATCGAGCACGACCTCGAGCGCCTGGAGGAGGAGACGTTCGCCACCCGCCGCTCGGCCGACGTGGCGCACTTCTACCAGCTCAAACGCGAGATGGTTGAGCTCAAGCGAGCCGTCTTGCCCCTGCAGGAGCCACTGACCCGGGTGCTGGAGCTGCCCGCGGTGCCGCCCAGTCTGCGGCCCTACTTCGAGGACGTGCGGGGACACCTGGCCCGGGCCGCCGACCGCGTGGCCGGCTTCGACGACCTGCTCAACTCGGTGCTGCAGGCACGGCTCACGCAGGTCACGCTCGAGCAGAACAACGACATGCGCATGATCGCCGCTTGGGCGGGCATCGCGGCCGTCGCGACCGTCGGCACCGGAATTTACGGGATGAACTTCACAAATATGCCCGGTCTTGACTCCCGGTACGGGTTCTCGGCGACGATTGTGATAGTTGTTCTCGTCTGTAGCGGCCTCTTCTGGCGTTTCAAACGAGCGGGTTGGTTGTGATGATCCACGTCACCGGGAGTGACCGGATGATTCATCTGGGACTCCAGGCGTATCAAGTATCGACCGAACGGCCACTCCGATCCGCCGCTTCACTGATCGTCCATACCGGACAGTACGCACAGGGTCGGCCGCTCTCCCGTAGCACCCGAAACCGGCGAGTAACTACCCTTTCATCGTCGTTCCGTGGGGAGGCTGTGTGACCGCGACCGAGGTCAGAGTGCCGCAAGGCTCGGTGCCGAAGCCGGCCAAACGCCGCAGCACCATCATTACCGCCCTCAAGGGGCACGTCGATCTGTTCCTGAACGCCGGGTCGCTGATCGCGACGACGGCGATCACGTCCCTGTTCGGGTTCGCCTTCTGGTGGGTCGCCGCACGCTCGGCGTCGCCCGAGGCGGTCGGCCAGGCGTCAGCCGCGGTGTCGGCGATGACATTGATCGGCACCATCGGCATGTTCGGCATGGGCACCATGCTGATCTCCGACCTGTCGCAGCTGCGCGGTCCCAAGTGGGAACTGATCACGACCTGTCTGCTCGTGGCCGGCGGCGTCGCCACGGTCGGCGGCATCATCTACGTGGTCGTCGCTCAGCTGTGGATCCCGGGCCTGCAGGCCGCGCTCGGCGGCACGTTCGGCACCGTCCTGCTGGTCGTCGGCATCGCGCTCAACTCGGTCACGCTGGTGCTCGACGAGGCTCTGGTCGGCCTGCTCAAGGGCCCGCTCCAGCTGATGCGCAACGCCTGGTTCTCGGTGATCAAGCTGGTGCTGCTGGGCGGCCTGGCCCTCGCGCCGATCACCCTGACCGGCAACGAGCTGCTGCTCACCTGGGTCGCCGGCATCGTGCTGTCGACCGCCATCCTCAGCGTCGCCCTGCGCCGACGCCGCGTCATCGACTCCGCCCGCCCCCGGTTCTCGCTGCTCAAGGGCCGCGGCAAGTCGACCTTCGACCACAACCTGCTCAACCTGGCGACCTACCTGCCGCGCGCGGCCCTGCCGCTGGTCGTCACCGCGACGCTGTCGGCCGAGGCCAACGCGTCGTTCTACACCGCCTTCATGGTGCTGTCGTTCCTGGCCATGGTGCCCGGCAACGTGGCCCTCACGCTGTTCGCGGTGGCCAGCGGCGACAAGCGGGCCCTGACCTCCAAGGTCCGGGTCGGCCTGCTGATCTGCCTCGGTGGCGGCGTGCCGGCCGCGGCGCTGGTGTTCTTCCTGGCCAACCCGATCATGTCGGTCTTCGGCGCGCAGTACGCCGAGACGGCCGGCGACGCGCTGCGCCTGCTCGCTCTGACGTACGTGCCGTTCGTCTTCCTGCACTTCTTCATGGCGATCTCCCGCGTGCAGGACAGGGTGCGCGGCGCCGGTATCTTCTCGCTGTTCGCGGGCCTCGCCGAGCTGGGCGGCGCCTGGTACGGCGGCAGCACCGGCGGCCTGACCGACCTGGTGATGTGGGTCGCCATCGTGATGGGCGTCGAGACCGTGCTGGTCGCGCCGACCGTCCTGCGGGTCGTCTTCGGCGGCGGCAAGCGCCGGGGTGACAGCGCGAACACGACGACCATGACGCTGCACGAGCGGGCCTGGCTGCCGCTCGAATACATCCGGACCGTCGGCCCGCTGTACGGCGTGACCGTCGACGGCGTACGCCGGGCTCTGATCGGTCTGCACGCGGCCGACCCCAAGCACCGGGCCGTCTCGAAGCTCGACCGCGTCGGCGCCCGCTGGGAACACATGGACGGGGCCGAGTTCGCCCAGTTCGTGCACCGCGCCGTGCAGGACTCCGGCGACTGGTCGCTCGACATGGACGGCATGACCCGCAAGCTCCAGGCCGAGCCGCGCGGCGTGCACCCGATCCGCATCCTCGTCGGGGCCGGCTACATCGCGATCAAGGTCTCCCACGCGTACGGCGACGCCGGACCGGTCAACTCGCTGGTGCACGAGCTGGTGCTCGCGGCCAGCCAGGGCCGGGCCGCGGTGATCCCGCCGCTCGAGCGCAACCGCATGGCGCTGCCCAAGGCCTGGTGGAAGCAGTTCGGCACCAAGCCGGCCCGGTGGAAGGAGGGCATCAGCTTCGCCCGCCCGCCGGAGCCCGAAGAGACCCGCATGCGGAAGTGGCAGCCCAACCTGACCGTGCGCTCGGCCCGCTCGGCCACGACGCTCAAGCTGATGCGTCAGTGGCGTGACGAGTACTCCCCGGGTGTCACCACGTCGGCCATCACGTTCGCGGCGTTCACCGCGGCGCTGCACCAGCTGGGCCTCAAGCCCGACACCGGCGGCGCGACGTTCCTGGCCGACGGCCGGCGCTTCCTCGACAAGGACACCCGGATCGACAGCAACTTCTGCATGGGGCCGTACCTCTCCCCGCAGAACATGATGGACCCGGCGTCGATCAACACGACGATCAAGAGCGAGCTCGCCACCGGCCGCATCCTCACGATGATGGTGCTGCGCGAAGGCAAGATCGCTCTGGACGGCGCGCCCGGCATGCCCGACCCGTACCCGTCGGAGCTCGCCATCCCGCCGCGGCCCCGCCTGACCTTCAGCAACCAGGGCCGGCACGACCTGCTCGGCGACCTGCCGTGGTCGGTCGGGCCGGAGTGGCGGGTCAACCTGAGCGTGCCCACGCTGAACAGCCCCGAGGGTGTCACGCTGACCACCAGCGAGATGAACGGCGTGCTCCACCTCGAGGCGACGTTCCACGCGTCGACCTTCGACCCCAACCTGATCTCGAAGGCGATGGAGATGGTCCTGACCGACCCGTCGGCCCTGATCATGAACGCCCGGCGCGAGTCGGACGAGCAGACCCAGATCCTCTCGCGCGTCTGACCTCGAGAAACGTCCGCGCCCGGCCAGTTCTGCTGGCCGGGCGCACTTATGTCCGGCGTCAACCGCCGCTCGTGTCTGGCGGCTCTGCCCCGCCCTCGTTCATCCGGCGCCGCGAGGACGGCGCCCACTATGTTCCGGCACCTCGGTGCCGCTTGCCTCCGCCCCTCAGCTCGCAGCTCCGCTCGGGAGCATCAGGGTGGTGTCTCTCGACCGAGCCGGCGCGTCGCGGCCTCGGTGGGTATCAGCTGATCGTTACCGTGGCCGCCCAGGTCGTGGCTGGCCTCAGCCCAGACTTTGCCCCCGCCGAGCGGGTCGCCGCGCGAACTCCCGGTCGCCGGTGGTTGATCTCGAGTTCTTCGCCGCCCCGGACCCCGATCCGGCCCGCACGTCACAGATGCGACGGTCGGATTCCAGCGATCCCGGCCCACCCCGGTCCACCGCCTGGAACATGCACGCGATCGGGCGTGGGTTCTTCGGCGCTTTGGGGACAGCGGCCGCATTGCCGCTGGTGGTGGCTTCGCCGGTGGTCGCGGCCGGCACCGGCGTGGCGGCGATTCCGAACCCCGCGGCCGGTTTTCATGTCGCTTTTCTCGCATCGCCCGGCCGTTCCCATTTCATGCGGGCCGAGGGCGCGCGTGCGGGTCCCGGCTCACCGACACAATCGGTGGTCCCGGGACCCGCGGCACGGGGGATGCGCTCTGCTTACGCGGCGGGCGTGGACGCGCTGACCGACGGGCTCGGGCTCGCCGGGCGGCTGTTGTCGCCACCGTTCCGGCGGTCGTCGTGGCCACCGTTCGGACGGCCGTCGTGGCCACCGTTCGGGCGACCGTCGTGGCCACCGTTCGGACGGCCGTCGTGGCCACCGTTCGGACGGCCGTCGTGGCCACCGTCGTGGCCGGGGCGACCGTCGTTGCCGGGGCGGCCCGGGCCGCTGTGGGGGCCGTTGTTGCGCAGCACCGGCAGCGCCAGCGCGAACGACCTGTACTGGGTGCGGTCGCGGCGACCGCACAGGTCGTACGAGATCGTGGCGCGCAGGCGGGCGACGCCGGCCCGGTCGTAGTCGGGGTTCACCTCGAAGGCGGTGAAGTCCGTGCGGCCCGGACGCAGCATGTCGCCCCGCATGAAGGACGTGAAGCGCTTGCGGCCCGGGTAGTCGACGTCGACGTCACGGCCGCCGCCGACCCGCACCTCGACGTCGCAGATCGGGCGGTCCGTACGCCAGTAGATCTTGACCCAGCTGTCCGCGTTGGCCCGGACCGCGCCCAGCCAGTTCGAGACCGGCTGCGGCCCACGGACGGGCGCCGCCGCAGCGGGTGCCGTCGCGGTCACGGTAGCCATGCCGACCGCCGCCGTGGCCATAGCCACGAACGCACCGATGCGCCGATTGTTCTTCATCGAAATTCCTCCAGTTACTGATGGTTGCCCGGCGAATGGCCGACCGACAAAACGGACACTATGTCCACGAGCCGCTCCTGCGCCGCCTTTCCCCCGCGTTTCGGGATGAATTCCTCTTTCCTGTACTAAATGTTTAGCCCGGATTGACCGAAAAGCTGAGGTTGCACCCCGCCTCAGAAACCCGAATAAGTACCCGGAATGCTCGCAATAACAAGATCAAGAATGCGCACGAATCCATGGCGACCTGCGTTTATAGACATTTACAAGACCCCTTGCACTCGCCGGAGCGCGCACCTGACGGACCACCACCCCACGACCAGAGCCGGCGGACGGCGCGGCGCAGCCAAACGACACGCCAGGGCGGGCGGCGTGGCGGAGCGAGACCGGCACGGCCGGGCGGTGCTGGCGGCTCAGCGCAGCAGACGGCCAGGGTCGAGCGGTGTCGGTGGCACAGGTCAGGCGGTACTGACGGCGCGCCTCAACAACCGACAAAGCCGGCACCGCGGGAGCCCCGCACAGCAGACCGCCCGCCGGGCGGCACGATGCAGCGCGCAGACCAGCCCAGCCACGGGTTCGGCGATGCCCTCAGCTGACCGACACCGCCGGGCGATGTAGGCGACACAGCAGCCCAGCACCGCTAGGCGGCGTGGTTGGCGCGCCACCACAGAACGGCACCACCGGGCATCGCGGCATGAAGGGCACGTCGGACGCGAACAGCACGTCCGGCAAGAACAGCAGCTCCAGCCCGAGCGGCACGTCAGGGGTGGGCTGCCCAGACGGCATGGCAGTGCAGGCAGCGCGGCCGACCGGAACGGTACGGCGGCACGGTCGACTCGAACAGTGCGGGCCGCACGATCGGCACAGGCAGCGCGGCGGACCCGAACGGTACGGCGGCACGGCCCACTCGAACAGTGCGGGCCGCACGGCCGGCACAGGCAGCACGCACAGGCGGCACGGCGGCGCTGCACAGCAGCCGGCACGGACAGGCAATGTCGGGGCCGGCGCAGCGGACTCGCATGTCCGGACGGTGGGTCGCCGGCCGGCACGGGCTGGACGGTGATGCGGCGGGCGGCCAGTTGCATCCCGAAGTGGGCGGTGCAGCGATGCGGCATTGCCGAATTGAGCGGCGTGGTCAGACGACGCCGGCGAGGGGCAGGGGGTATGAGTGGCGCGGCGCATCAAACGGGCACGCGACGGTGCAGTGGTACTGGCCAGGCCACGGCAAGTGGTGGGTGGGAGCGCGGTGGGAAGGGGTGTTTTCGGGCGGTCTCGGCCTCGTCCGGCTCTTGGATGCAGCACGATGGAGGCGCTCGATCAGGATGGGGGAACTGTGATGTCGCTCAGTGGGGCGCACCGGGCGGCCTTTCGGCGGGAGGTGGCGCGGGAAGGGCGTGTCTTCTCGATCCGGGATCCGGAGGGGATGCCGGCGCCTGCGGGGGATGACGGCCGGCGGGCGGTTCCGTTCTGGTCCAAGGCGACCCGGGCCGGGCGGGTGGTGGATCAGGTGGCCGCTTACCGGGGGTTCGAGGTGCTGGCGGTCGACGTCGATGAATGGCTGCGGGGGTGGCTGCCGCGGCTGGAGCAGGACGGGATGCTGGTGGGGGTCAATTGGTCCGGGGCCCGGGCCACCGGCTACGACCTGGCTCCCACGCAGGTGAGGCAGTGGTTCGTGGATGCACCGGCCGAGGATGCCGAATTGGAACTGCCCGGGCGTAGTTGAGGTCCGCGCCTGCCCCTATGCTTGCGGTACAGCAACCAAAGGGGCCCCTGTGCGTAGCCTGCAGATTCTCGTCGTCGACGACGACGACGCCGACGCCCTCATGATTTCCGAGGCGTTGGAGAACGCGACAACGCACACCAGCGTCGACCGGGTGGCCGACGGGCGCGAGGCGCTGGACTATCTGCGCCGCGAGGGTGCCTACGCCAACGCGAGCCGGCCCGACCTGATTCTGCTCGACCTCAACATGCCGCGGATGGACGGGCGCGAGACGTTGGCCGCCATCAAGACGGACGACCGGCTCAAGGCCATCCCCGTGGTGATTCTGACTACCTCCGGCGCGGCGCCTGACATCGTCGCCAGCTATCAGCACCGGGCCAACGCGTACGTGACCAAGCCGTTCGGCCTGGACGAGTTCGAGGCGACCGTACGCCAGATCGACCGCTTCTATCGCGAGATCGCGACGCTGCCGGCCGACCGCGAAGCATAGGCCGCGCCACCTGGGGGTACTGCGGGAGCCATGACCCAGAACGAAGCTCCCGAGGACCTTGGCGCCCCGGTCGCCTATCTTGTGCTCAAGGACGGCACACCCGTGTACGACGAGTCGGGCGCCCGCGCCGGTGAGGTCGAGCACGTGCTGGACGACGAGCAGTCGGACGTCTTTCACGGGCTGATCGTCAAGACGCCGGAGGGACACCGCTTCGCCCCGGCCGAGAAGATCAGCGGCCTGTTCGAGCACGGCGTGATCCTGACCGTTCCCGGCGCCGACCTGCCCCAGCCGAGCGAGGACCCGGCCGCCCACAGCGCGGACGAGGGCCTTCAGGACACGCTCAAGCGAGCGTGGAACTGGCTCATCCAGCCCCGCTAGAGCCGGCCCGAAAGCAGAAAGCCGACCGCCGGCGTCGGCGTCGGCGTCGGCGCGAATATCAACGCCGCCCGGGGAAGGCGCAAAAGCCGCCGCCAGGGCGTACGTGGAAAGCGACGCGCCGCGAGAATCCGCCGCGCGCCGCTCAGCAGTGCGAGAAAGACGTCAGCGTCGCGGCGTGCCGCCCCAGCGCATCAGGGACGCGCCGACCGACATGCCGCCACCGAAGCCGGCCATCAGCACGATGTCACCGTCCTTGAGCGCGCCCTTGCGGGCTGCCTCGTCGAGCGTGACCGGCACCGACGCGCTGCCCACGTTGCCGTAGCGGTCGAGGGTCAGGTGGGTGGTGGCCTCGGTCAGGCCCGCCTTCTCGACCAGTTCGGCCAGCATGATGCCGTTGGCCTGGTGCGGCACGAAGTGGGTGACGTCTTCCACGGCGACGTCGGCCCGCTTGAGCAGGGCCTCGAGCGCGGGCGGGACGCCGATGTTGACGAAGTCGCGGACACCGCGGCCGTTCATCTTGAAGTAGTGGTCGCCGTTGGCCACCGTCTCGGCCGACGCCGGCAGGCGGCTGCCGCCGCCGGGCACGTGGATGAGCTCGCTGGCCTCGCCCCGCGACACCAGTTCCATGTCGAGGAAGCCGTAGCCGTCGGCCACCGTGCCCACGACTGCCGCGCCCGCGCCGTCGCCGAAGAGCACGGCCGTGCGGCGGTCGCCGAAGTCGAGGATGCGCGAGTAGATGTCGGACGCGATCACCAGCACCTTGGCCGTCGGGTTCATCGACACGAGGCTGTTGGCAAGCGCGACGCCGAAGACGAAGCCGGCGCAGACGACGTTGATGTCGAAGCAGGCCGCCCCGTTGGCGCCGATCTTGTGCTGCACCAGAGTGGAGGTCGGCGGTTGCGGAGAGTCACCGGTGGACGTCGAAACGATGAGGTAGTCGATGTCGACGGCCTCGAGCCCGGCATTGACCAGCGCCTCTCGCGCCGCCTCGGCCGCGAGGTCGGAAGCGGCCTCGTGCGGGGCCGCGAAACGACGGGCCTGGATCATCGTCTTCCGGCTGACCCACTCGGGGTCAGCGTCCGGCACGAGACGCACCAGGTCGTCGTTGGTGACCACCTCGGCCGGCAGGTACGAGCCGGTACCCAGGATGCCCACGCTCATTTCGCCCCCACTTTGATCGAACTCGCCCACTCCCTGAGGAAAGAGGCTATCCGGTTTAGGCTATGACAGTCAGACAAGATCGAGCGACCGGGCGGTGCCCGGCCATCAGCCGATCGGCCCACCTGTGAAGCCGCCGGAAACGGGTCGGTAACAAGTGGAAACCAAATACACCGCGGTCGTTCGCTGCGTCGAGGCAGAGGATACGCAGCGTCACCAGGAGCGTTGCATTTGCCGCCCAGAAAAGCGGTTTCAACATCTTCAGATAGTGAAATCCCGTGCGGGGCTCATGAGACGCAAGAGGGGCCGGCCTCGGCGGCCGGCCCCTCTTGTTAGATCCGTCTCAACGAGGCGAACGGTCCCGATCGCGGTAGGTCCAGGCGCCCGAGGCGAGGCTGCCCGGCGTGGGCGGGGGCGCCTGCTGCGGGATCCGGGCGGCAGCCTCTTCCCGGCGCTGCGCCAGGTAGGCGGACGCGGCGCGGTCCTCTTCGGTCGGGGCGGACATCAGGGCGTACGCGAGGCCGATGATGCCGAAGACGACGGCCACCCCGATGGGGACGATCATGCCGGCGGCGGTCGCGCCCGGAAGCTGAACGGTTGACGGGTCGGCGTCGACCGACATCGCGGTCATGCCGGTGAAGTGCATGCCGTTGACGGCGATACCCATCACGAGCGCGGCGGCGAAGACGACCAGCGGCCGGCGCACCGTGACAGCGAGCCAGAGCGCGACAGCGGCCGCGACCACGGCGATGCCGACCGAGAGGCCGACCCGGCTCATCGAGTACGACACCTCGCCGTGCAGTCTCATGGCGGCCATGCCCGTGTAGTGCATCGCGGCGACGCCGAGGCCGGCGACAACCCCGCCGCTCACGATGCGAATGTTCTGCGCACCCTTGCCGAGCAGCGCGATCGCCAGGCCGACGCCCACCGCGACCACCGCGATGATCGCGCTGGCGAGGGTGAGGCCGATGTCGTAGCGGATGGCGGTGCCGGTGACGCTGAAGCCCATCATCGCGACGAAGTGCATGCTCCAGATCGCGGTGCCGCCGATCGACACCGACGCCAGAGTGAGCCACCAGACGCGCTCGCCACGACCGGCGGCACTCCGGAACCGGATGGCGCACGTGAGCCCCAGCATCGAGCCCAGCACCGAGAGAACGTAGCTGATGGTGGGCGTGATCCACCCATGGTCGAAGTGATGGATCTGCGCCATCGCGGTCCCCTTCTATGTCTCCCGCTCCGGTAGTGCATCCTGCATTGCCGGACGTGGATCCGGGCGGTTCGTGACCAACTTGTGTCACGGACCGGCCGCTGAGCGTCATCGGCGTCCGCGGTTTGCCGAACGATTAGATCCCCGGCCTGCGGTTTCGTGATCACCCGACGGTCTGCAGCCCGCTGTCCGAACAGACATTCGCCATGTCCGAGGCGGCAGCTCCGACCGCTGCGACGGCATCCGGCTCTGTCTCTTTGCCCGCGGCGGCCAAGGCTGAGGCGTACGCAACGGCGAGGCGCTCGGCCGCGTCGGCGACCGGGGCATCCGCAGTGGCGCTCGCCCCGGCGATCCCATCCACGATCCCGGGTGTCATGAGCGACGAGTCGGCTATCGCCTCGGCCAATGCGGCACAGGCGAGCGTGCCGGGCGGATCGTCCACGGGTGGCGGCGACGCCGAGGCAGGCGGGGACACGCTCGGCGATGACGGCGGGGCCGGCTTCTCTTCCACGCCGCTGCACCCCGCCAAAAGCATAAACACCAGAATTAAAGGTACGAATTGTGACACTTGGTCAGGCTAGGCGGGCCTCACCTCGTACGGAAGCAAAAGGCCCGGTCGTCGCCGACCGGGCCCCGCATTGCTCAGGTGTTGGACCGCTCAGAGGTAGGAGCCCTTCTTGTACTCGGCCCAGCTCATGTTCCAGTCGGTCCAGCCGTTGCCGTTCTGCAGCTTCTCTTCCGTGCCCGTGACCGTGATCGGGTCACCCATGAGGGTGCGGCCGAAGAGCCAGGCGCCCATCTTCTCGGAGACGTTGACGCAGCCGTGCGAGACGTTGACCTTGCCCTGCTTGCCCTCGGACCACGGTGCGGCGTGGATGAACTGGCCGCTCCAGGTGATGCGCTGGGCGAAGTCGATCGGGGTCTTGTAGCCCTCGCCGGCCGGCAGCTCGTCCGTCGTGTCGAAGATCGTGTGCTTCTTCTTCTCGATGACGACCATCGTGCCGCTGGAGGACGGGGTGCTCTTCTTGCCCAGGCTGACCGGGATGGTCTTGATGACCTTGCCGTTCTGCTTGACCGTCATCCGCTTCGACTTGTTCGAGACCGTCATGATGAACTCGCGAGCGATCTTGAGGTCGACGGTGAGGTCGGACCGGCCGTAGTAGCCGTTGCCCAAGGGGACGCCGGCCAGCGCCACCTTGTAGAAGACCTTCGAGTTGGCCTTCCAGTAGACCTTCGTGCGGTAGTGCACCTCAGTCGGGCTGGTCCAGTGCCAGGTGCCCTCCTGGGCCGGAGTGGCGGTGACCTTCATGCGGCGCTCGACGTCGTCGCGGTAGCTCTCGGGGATCGAGCGGCCGAACCGGATGATCAGCGGCATGCCCACGCCCACGCTCTGGCCGTCGCCGAGGAAGCTCGAGACGCGGATCAGCTTGGCCGGCTTCGCCATCGTGGTGAAGGTGCTCGTGGCGGTGTTGGTCTTGCCGTCGGCCTCGGGACCGGTGACGGTCACCGTGTACTTGGTGCCCCACGCGAGCGCCTTGGCCGGGGTGAACGTCTTGGCGTCCTTGTCGAGGGTGCCCTCGACCTCTTTGCCCTTGGCGTCGGTCACCGTGACGGTGGTGTCGCCGGGGCTCTCGCTCGTGTACTTGATCGGAGCGATCGCCTGCACGTTCTTCGCCTCGGCGGCCGGCGAGGACACCGCGACGGTGCTGGGCAGCGCCTCGGGTGACGGAGCCTCGCCGTTCGGCGCGGCGCTGCTGCCCGGTTCGCCGCCGCCCTGCCAGGACGACGACTTCTTGTCGCCGTCACCACAGCCCGAGGCGAGCAGGACGCTCGCAGCGACCAGCGCAATCGCGGCGTTCTTGATTCCCCAGGTCTTCATGGTCCCCTCACGGCATCGGTCGTCCCGGCGCCAATACTGCCTTTATCTTTCCCGGTCACCAATCCCGGAATCGTGCCGCCCGCACATTTCAACGGTGCGATTCAGCCCGATTTGGACCCATTTGCCACAATGGTCACTTGAGTTCCGCGGGTACCGGAAGAGCACTGCCCTTGACGAACTCGGACCACGGCTTGTCCCACGGCGTCCAGCCATTGCCGTACGAAAGCTTGTCGCCCGTGCCCTTCACCGTCACCGGGTCGCCGATCAGGGTGCGGTCGAACAGCCAGCGCGCATTGCCGGGCGCGACATTCACACAGCCGTGGGACACGTTACGACGCCCCTGGTCACCCACCGACCACGGAGCGGAGTGAATGTACTGCCCGCTCCAGGTCAGCCGCTGCGCGAATTGGATCTCGGTGCGGTATCCCTCGTCCGGGCCGAGCTCGGCCGTGGTGTCGAAGATCGTGTCGGCCTTCTTCTCCATCACCACCATGACGCCGCTCGATGACGGCGTGCTCTTCTTGCCCAGGCTCACCGGCATCGTCTTCACCGTCTTGCCGTCCTGCACCACAGTCATCTTCTTGGTGGCGTTGTCGACCTTCATCTCGAACTTGCGGCCGATCTTCGCCGTGGCCGAGCGGTCCCGGTCGCCGTAACGGCCGCCGCCGGTCGGCAGGCCGCCGAGCGCGACGCGGACCTTGAGCGTGGTGCCCGATTTCCAGAACTCGGGGCCGCGGTAGTAGGCCTGGGTGCCGTTCGGCGTCCACGACCAGACGCCCGGCTGAGCCGGCGTGGTGGTGACGAACAGGCGGCGCTGCACGGCGGCGCGGTCGGCCTTCTTGATGCCCGGGCTGAACTCGACCACGACGGGCATGGCCACGCCGTACGTGTGGTCGTCGAAGAGGTAGAGGCCGGTGCCGGTCTTCTTGCCGGGCTTGCCCATCGTGGTGAAGGTGGTGCCGGCGGTCTTGGTGGTGCCGTCATCGGCGGTGGCGACGACGTTCACCGCGTACTTCTGCTTCGTCTTGAGGGGCGAGCTCGGCACCCAGGCCGAACCGTCCTCGCGCAGCGTGCCCGCCACGGCCTTGCCGGCGGCATCTTTCACCGTGACGGTGGTCACCTTGGCCCCGGCGACCTTGAGGCCGATCTCGGCACTGACCGGCACCCCGGTCTTACCCGCGGCCGGAGTGACGGCGAGGCTGATCGGCACGATGGCGGACTCTTCCCGCGACGTCCCGGCGCCGGCGCTCGGCCCCGCACTCGCGCCCGCCGACGGCGTACCCATCCAGGCCGACGCGCCCTTGTCGTCGTCCTTGCCGCACCCCGCCAGCGCGACCGGCGTGATCACCGCCATCGCCATGACTGCCACGAGCGTGCGCCGCATGCTGACCGTCCGTCCGTCCCGTTGTTCCAGTTGCGGGGACATCTTGCCTCATGAATGCAAGAGATCGAGTCCTCCGTCCGGGTGGGTGCCCTCGTCCGCGGGTCCCCACCACCCCCGATTTCCAAGATCACCGGGAGCCGTGCTAACGTTTTCGTCGTTGCCAACGAGCGCCGCTAGCTCAACTGGCAGAGCAGCGGACTCTTAATCCGCGGGTTGTAGGTTCAAGTCCTACGCGGCGCACAGTAATCATGGCCCTGACCAGGTGTTTCACCTCTGGTCAGGGCCATCTTTCCGTCGCTTGTGGACGAACAAGTGATCCATGCGTGATCTGGAGACGCTGACACCCGGCAGCAGGGGGCGATATTCGCCGTCATGGCGCCCCCCGGGTGACCCAGCTCACCCGGGGGAATGGTCGCCGCCGCTGCCGGGTTCGTGGCGTCGCGTGCCCGCCTGCCGCCTGGTTCTCGACTCGTCGTGGTGCCTGATCGGCCGGCTGACCGAGGTGGGCAGTGACGTCCTGCCGAGCACGCTGCTGAGCGAGTTCGAGCGTGTTCTGAGGAAGGCGTTCCCGCCGGTTGACGGCAAGACTCGTGTACCCCGTTAGGCGCGCCGTCTGCAGGTGAGTTTCCGGAGTACGACAGGTTGTACGTGGATGCGGTCCCGGCGCCGCCGTGGACTTCGCCTACCGGCGTTGAGGCGTGGCAGCTGCCAAAGCGCGAGGACGGGGACGATCCGCAGGGCTGGCAGGCGACGAAGCCTCACGAGCTGACACGTCTCACCAGTGAGTGAGTGGCTGGTCACGGCGTGATCGGCTGCTGAGGGCGGTGCCGGTAGAGCGAACAGGCCGGGTTCGAGTTCAGTGAGTTGCCGCCGCTTGACCAGGCGTTTCAGCTTGGCGCGGATACCCTCGCAGTCTTTGGGCTCGGTGCCGATACCGAGGGCGTGGCAGACGTCCTTGGCGCGCATATTGCCGCTGTCACCGGTCTGGAATGTGGCGAGGATCTGCTGGTAGACGGTGATCTCGAGCGGGCCGCTCGGAGAGTGGGCGTCGCTGGTGGCGGTCAGCCGGGTCAGGGTGGGGCGGGTGGTCGCGAGGTCGGACAGTTCGATCTCGGCCGTACGGAGCTCGTCGGTGAGCTTGCCGATCTGTTCGCGCAGGTCGGTGATGGCTGCGGCGACGGTGGCCTGCCGTTCGCTGATCAGGTCCAGGGATGGAATGCGCCATGGTCATGTCCTTGTCGTGGTGCGCCAGGAGAGCGTCAGCGTGAAGGTCCTCGCCGCGGTGGGAACCGCCGCGCTGGTGGCGTTGATCGTCGGGGTGCTCGGCCTGCTGGCGTTGCGTGACGCCAGCAACGCGCCGCAGCTGATCTCCAGCAGCAACGTCGCGAGCATCAAAGCAGTCAGCCGGCTGAACGCTGTCGTGTTGCAGGCCCGGGTCGACACCGCCAACCAGGCGCTGTCCGTCACCGACGCCTCGACCAAGAAGTTCACCGACGCCTTCACCACAGACCTGCAGAACTTCACCACCGCGATGGCCGCCTACCGAGCCAGCAACCCGGCCTCAGACACCGCCCTGATCGACCAGCTGCAGACCAACTGGGACGCCTACGCCGACATCGCGGAGAACAAACTCCTGCCGGCCGGCGAACGCGACGAGCTGGCCGAATGGGCGAAGATCCGCGACGCCGAGATCCTGCCGATCCTGACGGATACTTTCGGCACTCTCACCACGATGGACGGTCTGGAGACCGCGGACGCGGTCAAGAACGCCGCCGCGGCGAAGTCCGACTATGAATCCAGCCGGACCACTGCGATCATCACCCTGGTCATCGGGCTGATCCTGGCCCTGGCGGTCGGCGTCATCGTCGCCCGCAAGATCGTGCAGTCGCTGACGAAAGTCACCTACGTCTGCGACGGACTCGCCGACGGCGACCTCACCCGCAGCACCGGCCTGGACACCCGCGACGAACCCGGCCGGATGGCCCGAGCCCTGGACACCGCCCTGACCCGGCTACGGCAGACGATCACGACGATCGAAGGGTCCGCCGCCTCGCTGGCCGGCGCATCGGAGCAGATGAGCAGCACCGCCGCCAACATCGCCGCGTCCGCGAAAGAAACGTCGAGCCAAGCCCTCGCAGTGTCGGCCGCCGCAGAACAAGTCTCCCGCAGCGTCGACACGGTCTCCTCCGGCAGCGAAGAAATGGGGGCCTCGATCCGGGAAATCTCCCAGAACGCCGCCGAAGCCGCCCGCGTCGCCTCCGAAGCCGTCACCATCACCGCGAACACGTCGGCCACCATGAACAAACTCGGTGACTCCTCCGCCGAGATCGGCAACGTCATCAAGACCATCACCGCGATCGCCGAACAGACCAACCTGCTCGCCCTGAACGCCACCATCGAAGCCGCCCGCGCCGGCGAAATGGGCAAAGGCTTCGCCGTCGTCGCCTCCGAAGTCAAAGACCTCGCTCAGGAAACCGCCCGCGCCACCGAAGACATCTCCCGACGCGTCCAGGCGATCCAAGCCGACACCAACGGCGCGGTCGCCGCGATCGACGAAATCTCGACGGTGATCGAACGGATCAGCGAGTTCCAGACCACCATCGCCTCCGCCGTGGAGGAACAGACCGCCACCACCGCCGAGATGAACCGCAGCGTCGCCGAAGCGGCCGGCGGAGCCGGGGAGATCGCGCAGAGCATCACCGGTGTCGCCGACGCCGCCCGCATAACCAGCCAAGGCGTCACCGAAACCCAGCAAGCCACCACCGAACTCGCCCGCATGTCCACCGAACTGAGCAGCCTGGTCTCCACCTTCCGCATCTGAACCGCCGGCACCGGCACACCTGGCACTACTCCCCCGCGCCCTGCCGCGTCCGCACCACATGGGCGTCCTGACGGTGACGCCCCCACCGTCGTCACCCCGTTTGCTGGATGTGTAGGCCCGCCGTGTCGGGATCGGCGGTGGCGCTATCGCCGGGTGCAGTATCCGGCGGCCGAGGCGTAGTAGCTGGGCGGCTTGCTCGGCGGTGGGCACCGCGGCCTCCGCAGCCAGGGCCTGAATCACGGCCTCGATAGCCGGGCCGAGCAGTTCACGTGCCATCGGCAGGGCGCCGCGCGCCTCGGCGCGCCCTGCCGTACCGGTCCAGTCGGCCGAGCTGGATTTTAAGAGTCAGATGCTTTGACTCACCGATGATCACCCAGCCGCGGACGCACTCCGGCGATCGCTAGCCGCAACTGGTTACTGTGCGTGCCGCTCAAACGCCTGTCGCCAAGGCCGCCTTCAGCAGAATCGGCGTTATAACGCCGTGTTCTACGCAGAGTGAGTTGACCGCGTGGTGATCCGGGTGGTGATCGGATGTCGGCGACCGTTTCAGTACGGGCGCGACTGAATCAGCACGTTCGAGTGGCCTACGGATCAGAAGGCTAGGGGTTCGAGTCCCTTCGGGCGCACAGCGTTTCGAGAGGCCTGATCTGCGGAACGCGGTTCGGGCCTTTCGTGTTCCGGACTTTGTGGAGGTTGGGTGGCGGGTGGGCGGCACATGGGTGTCGTCACTTTCCGTGACGGTGCGGCTAGTTACGGCCTCGTGACCTGTGACTGCGCTTCCCCTGATCGGGGCTTATCGGCCGGGGTGGTTTGTTTTTCGTCGCGTCCGGCGGGCCGGTTCTTCGCCTCTTCTGCTTGATCCGGTGGCGGGTGTGCCGGTCGGCGGCCAGCACCAGGGCGGCGGTGGCGTCGGCGCAGCGGCGCTGCGCGTCGGGCAGAACGCTGGTGTAGGTGTCGGCGGTGACCACGATGCTGGAATGCCCGAGCAGATCTTGAAGGGTCTTCAAATCGGCCCCGGCCTCGTGGGCGAGCGACGCGGCGCCGTGGCGCAGGTCGTGCAGCCGTACCGGCGGGAGCCCGGCGCGGTCGGTCAGCTTGCGGAATCGGGTGGTGGCGTAGTTCGGGTGGATCGGCTGGCCGTCCTTGCGGGTGAACACGTACCCGGAGTCGACCCACTGAGCGTTGATGGCGTGCCGGCGTTCGAGTTGCCGGTGGCGGTGCTCACGCAGGATCGCGACGGTGCGCTTGTCGAGGGCATCGGCTCGGCGGCCGGCGGCGGTCTTCGGGTCGCCCTCGATCACCTCGTAACCGGCCGTGGTCCGCTGCCGCTCGACGAACAGCAGCCCCCGGTCCAGGTCGACCGCCGCCCAACGTAGGCCGCAGAGCTCGCCACGGCGCAGCCCACGCAGGGCGGCGAGCCACCAGAACGCGAACAGCGAATCCTCGACCACCCCACCGAGGAACGTGGAGAGCTGCTTGGCGGTCCACACCGCAACCGGGCGGATGCTCGCCGGTCAGTTTCCACTGCTTGACCCGGCCCTCGGTCCAGACCTGGGCGTGCGGTTTGCGGTAGCCGGTGATCTCGATGTGCCGGGCCGGGTTCGTTTCGATCAGTTCTTCCCGTACGGCGAGGTTCAGTGCGGCACGCAGGGTAGACGACGTGGGCGGCTTGGCTGTGGTGGTGGCGGATGAGCCAGTCGAGCATGTGCGTGACCTGCCGGCCGAGGGGCAGGAACGCTCCGGGTGCGGTAAGGTCCTCCGGGTCCTTCTCGGTGAGGCGCTGCCAGTAGACGAACCGGTAGAGCACGGCGTCGTGCACGGTGTACCACCCCCGGCACCTCCTGGCTCTTCTCGCTCTGCGTGCCCGAGGTCGCTGATGGGGACGATACGGCGCAGGCCGCCGGCGACGTTCCAGACGAGGTCGGTGGCGATCTCCTCGACGGCGGTCTTGGTGCGCCAGCGCAGCGCGAACCGTTTGCGCCAGGTCATGGTTGTCCCAGAGCCGGCTGGTGAACTGGCGGGCGAACTCCTGCCACAGCTCGGCGACGCCGCGGTCGAGGTTGGGGTGCTCCTGGTCGCCGAGAACCTCGGCGATGCGAGCGGCGGCGTTCCTCGGCCCAGTCCTCGGCGACCGGGCGTGACCACATACTGAGCAACCAGGCGGCGGCTATGCACCATCGCCGTAGTGGCACCGTTCCGGTCCAGGGTCACCGATTTTTTGGGAGCATGGTGGTCCAGAGCCGCCCGCTGCCTCTGCGGGCCGACCCAGTCGAGACCCGCAAAGGATTTCTACATGCGTAACGCGGAAGATGACGACGGCATGAAGGCCCCGGAGGCGGGGAGAGCGGCCCGGCGTCGCAAGCAGGCACTGGTCGCAGTGGTAGGGCTGACGGCCGTGCTGAGCGGTGCGACGGTTGCCGTGAATCACTGGAGCGGGAATGACGAGCGTGCTGTACCGGTCAAAGCGGCCGATGCGGCGTCGGCCGATCCTTCCATTGAGCGGGCGAGCACGGCGCCGAAACAGGATGCCGCCTCTGCGTCTCCCGCGCCATCTCCGTCGCTGCCCAAGGACGCCACTCAACGCATCGCGGAGGCGCGCGCCGCCGCGGCCAAGGACAGTGTTCCGGTGTTGCGTCCGCTGCCGCCGCCTCCTGTCGCTGAGCTGCCGGATGAAGCGGTCACGGTACGCACCTCAGGCTCGGTGCAGAAGGACAAGGCGACCATGCGCGTGGTGTCGGCTCGAGGGGATCTGACCGGGCAACGGGAGCTCGCCTGGGTAGCTGATCGTGGCGATAGGGTCGGTGAAGCGTCGTGTTCCCAGACCATCAAGCTGTCCAACAGCACGAAACCGGAACGCAAGTCGAACCTGTTGATCTGTTGGCGCACCAGTGCGAAGAAGAGCGTCTACACCGTAGTGGTGGACCTCGACGGCGACCCTTCCAGGCAGAAGAGCGTGGCCACCATCAACGCGGAATGGAAAAAGCTGGATTGATCAGCATGCAGTGCGCAGACGCGTGCGAGGCGCCTGCGGTCGGTAAGTGCTTGGACATACGGCGAGCCCTCAAGGGTCTGAGGTGGAGGCGCTTCGTTGCCAGGGGCCGGCCTCCGCTGCATGCCTCGGGCGTCGAGTGTGCCCCGGGCGGAGTTCTTTTGTTCCCGACCGGCCAAGTAGTGGGGCTGTCGAGGGCTGACGGTCCAGGTGGCTCTCGCGGCTTCTTCCGCACAGGCCACCGACGCGCTGTCTCGGGTTGGGGCGCCTCGCCGGATATCACCGCCCCCTGCGTCCGTGCCGGCTCGACATGGGGTGACCCCGGGGTTGCACAATCGGGATGGATCTGTGCCGGTACAGATCTTCGAGCATGATGGCGTCCGAAATCATGGCTAGAAAACGAAGCGGGGCTGCCATCTGAGACGGATGGCAGCCCCGGTCACCATACGTAGGTGACCTCGCCTCGTCAGGATAAGTGCTCCGGCAGCTGAATCATGGCGAATAGCCGAAGTACGCACCACAGAGTTCCGTTCAGACCCCCTTCCGCGTCAGCCGAACGCTGATCTGTTGAACCGCTATCGCGCGACCGGCACCGAGCGGAATCATGGCCCGACCCGGTAGCTGCGATGAGGCGGACTCTACGGCTCCACGGAATATTCCAACTGTGCGGAATCAGTCACTTACTTACGGTTACGCTACCGCGAGATGGGCTCACTTCGGGTTCCGAACGTGCGGCCCCACCCAATCCAGAGACGTGGTCCTAAGGACCCGTAGGAGGACCCTCGCATGCGTAAGTCCAAGTCACGCTCAACAGCCCGGATGGCGACGGCCGCCGGGCTGACGACTGGAGCAGTCACTGCAGCTCTGCTCGTCGCACCCACGGCGGCGTTCGCCGCCACCACCGTGACCCCACCAGTCGTCGCGCCCGGCGGCGTGGCCACGATCACTGACACCGACTCGTCGCCCTTCACTGCCGGCACCGGCGCGACGGCGTCCCGGGTGCAGCTCCTCACCACCGGGACGACGTGTGTCACCCCGATGCCGGCGGCGTCGGCCTCCGTCCTGGCTGCCGACATTACGACGGCCCCTAACGTGGCTGAGTCCACCACCACTACCGTGACGTTCAGGCTGCCCGCTACTGCGACAGCGGGCACTAACGGTCAGGCCAAGCGGTACCTCGCCTGCGTCTACAACCCCACCGGCGGCACCGCCCGGGAAGGCCTCGCGGCCGGCTACCCCGTGTGGGTGGGTACACCTCCCACACTGACCACAACCATTGGCCCGAGCGGCGGAGGTAACACCGTCGGGGTCACCACAAGCACCCCGATCTTCACCGGGGTCACCACCGTCGGCGCTCAATTCACGACGGCCAACGACTGCCCGACCACCTACGCCACACCGACCGCGAATCTCGCGGGTACGGTCACCCGCGTCGGAGACGCTAGCGTGAACGTCGCCGTACCGGCCGGGGTCGCGAGCGCGACCACCGGAACCTTGCGCTTCCTCATGTGCCTGTACAACGGCACTGCCACCACTTCGGCGCTCATCTCAGCTGCCCGGTACACCGTCAGTCACGTCCTTCTCAGCCAGTACACCGGCCCCTGGCAGGGTCTTAACGCCCTCAACATCACGGGCGCGACGCCGCTATTCGCCGGCATCGACACGGTGGGTGTGGCATTCCAGCAGACCGCGTGCGAGACGACGTACGAAGAGACCGGTGGTGCGACGCTCAAGCCTGTTACGCAGGCAAACGTCCGTCGAATCTCCGACGAGCGGGTGGCACTGACCATCCCTGCTCTGCACAGCTCCGCTCCGACGGCCGCGACGGAGTGGCTCTCCTGCCTGTACAACGGTGCCGTCGACGAATCCTCACCTCTGATCGCGTCCGTCGCGTACACGGCCACCACCGTGCACACCGCGACCGGGATCACGCCGTCGGCGGGCCCCGCCCTGGGCGGCAGCCGGATCGTCGTCAGCGGTACCGCCCTCCCGCTGACTCCTGGTGAGATCACCGCGACGCTGGGCGGCACGCCGCTGACCAACATCACGCCGATCAGCGCCACCGCGTTCTCGGCGATCACGCCGGCGCACGCCCCGGCGAACAACGTCGCGCTTGTGGTTTCCACCTCCTCGGGTCAGCACACCCTGGCCAACGCGTACTCGTACACAGCCGCGTTGAAGGTGACCCCGAACACCGCCCCCAACACGCGTCCCGTCTCTGTCATCGTGCGCGGTGTCGGCTTCCAGAGCGCAGCGTTCCCGACCGATGGAGACCTGGTCGCCGGGGCGCATTTCTACCTCGTTGAGGGCACCTACAGCGGGGCGGACTCCGGCGGTGACCGCGCGAACGCCCCGGTCACTGACTGCGCCAACGTCCTGGTCCTGAGCGACACCGAGGGAATCTGCACCCTCAACCTGCACCGCCGGCTGGACCTGGAGGGTGACGCGGAGGTCGCGCAGTACACCCCGCCTGTCGCTGCGGCCAACGACGTCACCACCGTTCTGGGCAGCCGGATCATCACGGCCATCGCCGACGAGTTCACCGAGCTGCACGTCGGCCAGATCATCGCCGAGACCGGCAACACCAACATCCCGGCCGGCACCAGGATCGTCAATGTCCTCGGCCCGAGGACCGCAGTGATCTCCACCCCCGCGGTCGGCACCGACGCCGACGGCTTCACCATGGCCTACCAGGTGCCCATCTACCGCACCAACGTCTCCATCACCACTACCGGCACGAACACCATCGCTGCGGTCACCGCTCCTGACGGCACGTTCTCGCAGGCGGACGTCGGCAAGGTGATCGTCGGCCACACCAACATCACCGATGGCACCCGAATCTTGTCGGTGCAGAGCTCCACCGCCGCAACCCTGTCGGCAAACGCCGCCACCGCCGGTACGGACACCGCCACCATGCACCTTCAGTACAACCCTGTCCCTGAGGGTGCGTACAACCTGACATTCGTCAGCAACGGGGCCGTAGGCGCGGTTTCGTCTGACCCGAACTACGTGCAGAGCCTGGTCTCCAGCGGTTCGACGTTCACCGTCTCGTCCTTCTGATAGATCAAGCACCACCGTCTGACACGTCATCAGCGGCGGCCCGGAGCATCAAGCTCCGGGCCGCCGCCTGTGTCCAGGCATCGAGGCCCGGCGCTCTTCGGGCACGCGGGGCCTCGCGCACGTGCGCTATTCACAACTGGTTCTGACGGCCTGAACCGGCTGCACCCAGAGGGATGCGTTTAGGAAGCGGGATTAATTCGTGCTGAGGCCGCAGCGGTGCGCCGCCAGCCGCGCGGCATCCCGTCGGCGCGCCGCCCGGTCGGGCGCGGCAGTTGACTGCGGTGCTGTTGCCACGTGCATCGCAGCCGACCGTCGGGGTCGCCGAGGACCGCGACCAGCATAGCCATCTTCTGCGGCCGCGGATGAGCCCCGGACAGCCACCGCCCAGCGGCGAGCCTGGTCACCCCGACCGCGGCGGCCAACTGGGTGATGTTCATCCCCCGCCGGCGCATCCGTTCCTGCACAGCCCGGCCGAACGGTGTGGGCGCCGCCATCGCCTCCGCCTCAGCGGCCTCGATGCCCAGGACATCGCACACCCGCAGCAGCGGGTCCGCCCGGCGCGGCAGCACACTCCGCTCCAGCTTCGAGATCATTGCTTTGGTGCTGCCGGACTGCTGCGCCAGCTGTGCCTGCGTCCAGCCCTTCCGCCAGCGCTGCACCATCACCCGGCCCGCCAGTCCCTCGGGCACCTCGATGCCCGCGGCGTCGAGTAGTGCCGCCAGGTCAATGCCGAGCTGCTCGACTAGGTGCCGAGCCACCGCCGGGCTGAGCCCTCGGGCACCACGCAACACATCGAAGATCGCGCCCCGGCTCATCCCGATCGCGTCGGCGAACCCGCAAATCGACTGCCGGTGCGCGGCCAGCGCCTCGTCAACGATTCGCCGCCACGGCGGGCCCGGCCGCACCGCAGGCACCAGGGTGTGCGGCCGGTGCGCGACCAGCACCTCCTGCACATCGCGGTCCAGCACAACGGCCAGCCGGTCCGCGCGCAGCCGGTCCAAGGTCAACCGACCGGCGAGCAACCGGGTCAGACTGCCCGGGTACATTCTGGCCCGCCGCGCCAACTCCTCAGGTGGTTGCTGCTGCTGAGCACACCACTGGTCGATCATCGCGGATAGGGTCGTTGCGGTCATGATCTCCACCGTGCCAGGGGTTGTAACGGCGCAGCAGAAAATTCGTCGAACGCGCGCCTAAAAAGCTGCTAACACGATCTCGGGTCGGTCCAGTTGATCAACCGGCGCCAGCAGATCAGAACGCAGGCAAGGCTGACAAGGCCGTCGTGAATGTCGAGGCGTCGTTCCAGCGCGTGGCGACGCGGCGGAACTGGTGCAGCAGGGCGAAGGTCTGTTCGACGACGTAGCGCAGCTTGCCAAGTGCCTTCACGCCGGCAGTTTTGGGCTTGGGGATGACCGGCTCGGTGCCGCGTTCACGGTAGGCCTGACGGAAGGCCTCGCTGCTGCAGGCCTTGTCGGCCAGCAGGGTGCCGAACCGGCGCCGTTGCCGGCCTGGTAGGCCGGCGATCGGTGGGTAGCAGTCGAGCAGGTCGAGGGCAACCGCCCGGCGATCGAGGCCGGGGACCAGCCGTGGCGCAGCCGGTCACGGACGACGGCGTTCAGCCACATCGACCGCTCGACCGCGTACTGCTTCGGCCGGCCGCGAGCCATGCCGGCGCTCGTGTCAGCGGTCGTGGCCCGGTAGTCGGACCGCCCGCCGTGGCGGATCACTTCCCGCGAGACCACCGACGGATCCCGGCCCATCCGTAACCCGATTTCCTTATACAGCAAGCCTTCCGCCAGACCGCGGGAGATTTCCTCACGGTCGGACAACGTCAACATCATGCGCACGGCGGGAATCCTGTCCCACCGAACCACCAAGATCAAATGCTACGACTGGCCGACAGCTTCAGGGTCCGTAACACGAACGGCTCTGGCGCTCTTTCGGTGGTGACGCAGAGCGTCTTTGTCCATGTTGGATAGTAGTTCCGGTGCGCTGCTGATGA
>NZ_JAHWFK010000047.1 GCF_019710575.1 Paractinoplanes polyasparticus
CCCTGGACGAGCGCGAGCAGAAGATCCTCACGCTGCGCTTCTACGGCAACCTGACCCAGTCGCAGATCGCCGACCAGGTGGGGATCAGCCAGATGCACGTGAGCCGCCTGCTGACGAAGGCGCTGACGAAGCTCCGCACCGAACTCCACGACTTCTGACGCCGAAAGCAGGTAACTTCCGAATCAAGGTCAAGATCAAGGTCCTGTCGTGGCGGGGTGGGTGGTTCGGACCGCAACTCCCGTCGAGGGCGCGGGCGGGGCGAGCAGGGCGCTGGCGCGCCCAGAGCGCTCACCCCACCCGCGCGACCTGCGTAATCGGTTGCGCTCGAAGAACAAAGTCAACCCCTCCGGCCCTGGCCCGGAGGGGTTGTTCTTTGCCGTTGGGCGTCACCACGCACGCACGTCGCCGTGCTGGGAGGAGCGTTCTGGGCGCCCCGGCGCCCAGCTCCTCCCAGTGCGGCCCTCGACGGGAGTTGCGGTCCGAACCACCCACCCCGCCACGACATCCTGCTCTTGATCTGGCTCTTAGTGAGCGCTCTTGATCTTGTTTATTGGGCGCCCGACGCTTGCCAGTTGAGCGAGACGAGCAGCGAACGCGCCTGGTCAGCGACCTCAGGATCAGTAACCACCGCATAGTTCCCGGCCTGGATCGACGAGCGCGAGGCGAAGTCGCGCCGGCCGCCGGTGGCCGCGTGGGCGATGGCGCCGAACACCGCACCCCAGGCGGCGCCGATCAGCAGGCAGACCAGGATGACGGCGAACCAGCTGGAATCGCTGAACAGGCCGAACAGCAGGCCCACGAACAGGCCGAACCAGGCGCCGCTGGCCGCGCCGGCCAGCGCCGCGCGGGCTACCGTGACGCGGCCCAGCACGTTCTCGACCAGGCGCAGGTCGGTGCCGATGATGGCGGTGCGCTCGACCGGGAACTTGTTGTCGCTGAGCGTGTCGACGGCCTTCTGGGCCTGGGCGTAGCCGGGGTAGGTGCCGACCACGACGGTCGGCGAGCCGCCCGCGGCCTGCGTCTGGGCGGGCAGGCTGGGCACTCCGCCCGGGCCGGGCGGGATGCCGCCGGCGGTGGTCGGGTTATCGGGGGTGGGTGCGGTCATTTCGTACCTCCCTTGACGCGGCGGCCGGCGGATGCCGGAGCGCCGGAGTTCTTTCGCACGGACGCGGGAGCGGGCTTCGGCCGGGTCCGAGGAGCCGGAGGCGGCGCCGACAGTGGGAAGGCAGCAGCCAGCCGGGCCCACAGCAGGAAGGCGCCGGCGGCGACGGCCGTGATCGCGGCCGAGCCGGCCAGGAACGCGAACCGGCCCGAGACCAGGTCGGGCATGGCCCGCTCGGAGAGGACGACCGAGGCCAGACCGAACGATCCGGCCGCGGCGGTCACCAGGCCGACGGCCAGCAGCGGCAGCTTGACCACGCGGCTGGCGGGCCGGGTGTCCATGGGTTTGAGCAGCCGGATGACGAACACCGCGAACGCGCCCCAGGCCAGCGTGACCATCAGCGCGGCCACGGTGTCGCTCGGGCGGTGCCATTCGGCCCAGACGGTGGCCACGGCGATCACCGTGACGTAGGCGAAGCCGGCCAGGGCGACCATGCCCCGCAGCGCCTGCGGCAGCACCAGGATCACCGCGAACGCGACCGACGCGGCGGCCGTGGTGTGGCCGCTGGGGAACGAGTTCGGCATCCCCGAGCCGTCCAGGTCGGGGCGGGGGAGCTGGGTCTTGATCAGCTGCGTGGTCAGGTTGGCCCCGATCACCAGCAGGGCTGCGCCGAGCGCCAGGTCGAGCCGCCGGCGGATCACGCCGAAGACCGCCGCGAACAGGCAGACCAGCACGAGGCTGGCCAGCGAGGTGTTGTTGAGCGTGCGCTCGAGCACCCCGGTCACCTGTGCGTGGTGCACGTCGGCGCCGCGCATCACGATGGTGTCGACCTGCTGGCCGAGCGTCGTGCGGACGGCGACCTGGTAGAGCGCCGGCACGGCGAGCGTGGCCAGCGCGGCGACGGCCAACGGCGCGAGCAGGTGACGCGAGGCGCGGGGAGGCGCGGCCGTCGCCGGCTGGGGGGACGCCAGGACCGTCATGGGCGTGTCCTTCGGATGGGCTGGGCAGGGCGCTAGGGCGATTGCCCAACCGGCGGCATTTCTAAGCGCGTCGAATCATAAGTCCCAGCGGCTTCACGGCGACACATCCGCCACGTGTGCGCCGCGTCGCAACTTGTCTGCACCCTCGCGCGCACTTGTCCCGCAACGCCCCGCCGCCACCTTCTAACGGACGCCGCCCGTTGAGAAGGAGACGTTCCATATGAGGCAGTACGCCCGCCGGTTCGCCGGCCCGCTGCTGGTGTTCGCCGTCGGTGCCGGCCTGGTGGCCGCGCCGGGTGCGGCGAACGCGGCCGCGGTCTCGGCCACGATCGACGTGCGCACCACGCTCAAGGTGCGATCCGGTCCCTCGCTGGCCGACAAGGTGCTGGGGTCGCTGCGCGACAACCAGCGGGTCTCCGCCGTCTGCGCGGTCACCGGCCAGAGCGTCCGGGGGTCGGTACGCACGACGACCCAGTGGGACAAGCTCAGCTCGGGCGGCTACGTCACCCACGCGTACGTGCGGAGCAGCGGAACCATCAAGCGCTGCGCGACCTCGTCGCCGCAGGCCGAGGCGGTCAAGGTGAAGCCGGGGAAGGCCGTCACCACGAACCGGGTCGGCACCGTGCGCAGCTCCGACGGCAAGGTGAACATCCGGTCGGGCCCGTCGACCACCGCGGCGGTCCGGCGCGTCGTCGGCAGCGGCACCAAGGTGACCGGCGTCTGCTACGTGCCCGGTTCGACGGTCAGCGGCACGGTCCGCACGACCTCGCAGTGGAACAAGCTCTCCGACGGCAACTACATCTCCCACGCGTACGTCGTGACGACCGCGCTCAAGGCCTGCCCGGGCGCTCCCGCCACCGCGCCGAAGCCGGTCGTCTCGCAGACGCCGGAGCAGTTCATCAAGGCGGCCGTGCCGGGGGCGCAGCTCGGCTGGCGCGAGTACGGCGTGCCGGCCTCGGTGACGATCGCGCAGGCGATCCTCGAGTCGGGCTGGGGCCGCAGCGGCCTGGCCTCGGTCGACCGCAACTACTTCGGCATCAAGTGCCAGAACGGGCGCTACGGCACGCTGGCCAACGGCTGCCACGACTACCGGACGCAGGAGTGCACCAAGGCGGGCAGCTGCTTCACCACGACGGCGACCTTCCGGACGTACGCCTCGATGGCGCACTCCTTCCGTGACCACGGCAACTTTCTGAAGGTCAACCCGCGGTACGCCCCGGCCTTCAACTACACGAAGAACGCCAACGCCTTCATCTGGAACGTGTGGAAGGCCGGCTACGCCACCGACCCGAACTACTACACCAAGGTCACGACGCTGATGGCGCAGCAGAAGCTGTACCAGTACGACACCTGGAAGTGAGACTCACCCCCGTTGGCCGAAGCAGGCTGACGGGGGTGATTTGCACCTTATGCTGACTTCGGTGAAGCGACGGGAGCCATCGGCCGCCGCGGCGGAGGCCCGCCGCGGAAGCTTCACCGGTCTGCTTCTGGCGGCTGTCGTCCTGCTGGCCGGGCTCGCCGTGGTCACCTCGGTCTATGCCGTGATGCGCTCGGCGCAGCACGAGAACGCCGAGCGCGTGATGGAGCAGCGCACGGCGATGGCCCGGGCGGCCGTGCAGACCGAGACCGAGCGGTACCGGTCGCTGGTCGAGACGGCCGCCGCCGGCATCGGCACCGACGCCACCCTGACCTGGGCCGACTTCGACGCGGCGACCGCGCCGCTGGCCTCGGCCAACCTGATCGGCGCGGCTTCCCTGGCCTACGTCGTGCCGGTCACCAGGAGTGAGATCGCGGCCCAGCAGGCGCTTTGGCGCTCGCGCGGGGCCTCGGGGCTCGAACTGCGCCCGGCTGTCACCGCCGGCGAGCACTACTTCTCGATCTTCACCCGCCCGTTGACCGCGCGCGGCCGGCCGATGAACGGCATCGACGTCGCGGCCGCCCCGGAGGCCGCGGCTGCCCTCACCGACGCCCGCCGGATCGGCCAGCCCAGCGTCTCCGACGCGTACGTGCTGTTGCGCGACCGCAATCTGCCGGCCGCCCAGCAGCAACGCTCGTTCGTCTTCGCCGCCCCGATCTGGACCCGGGCCAACGTGCCCGAGTTCCGCGGCTGGCTCGTCCTCGGCCTGCGCGGTAAGGACTTCCTCACCGGCATGCTCGAGACCGCCAGCCAGGGTCAGCTCGGGGGCGTGCTGCTCGCCACCAACCGCGACGGCGGCCGCCCGGCCGTCGCCGAGTACACCGTTCCCGGGCGGGCGAACCTGGAGCGCACCGCCGACCTCGTGGTCGCCGACCGGGGCTGGACCCTGATCACCCGGGCCGAGGCCGCGCACCTGCCCGGCGCCTCGAGCCGGCTGCCGCTCACAGTGCTGCTCACCGGCATCGCCCTCTCGCTGTTGCTCGCCGGCCTGGTCTACGTGCTGGCCACCGGCCGGGCCCGAGCCTGGGCGCGGGTGCAGAAGGCGACCGTGGACCTGCGCGCGGCGGAGGAGGAGAGCCGCCGTCAAGCCGGCCTGCTCGGCGCCATCATGGCGAGCATCAGCGACGCGGTCGGCGTCGTGGACGAGCGCGGCGCGTTCCTGATGCACAACCCGTCCGCGCGGGCGCTGCTCGGGGTGGCCGAGGACGAGAACGACCCGGCCGAATGGCAGAAGCACTACGGCCTCTACCGGCCGGACGGGCGCACGCCGTTCCCGGTGGCGGAGATGCCGCTGATCCGGGCCCTGCACGGCGAGTCGTGCGACGGCGTCGAGATGCTCGTGCGCAACGACCAGCGGCCCGAGGGGGTGCTGGTCAGCGTGGACGGGCGCCCGCTGCACACCAGCGCCGGGCGGCACGGCGCGGTGGCCGTCTTCCACGACATCACCGAGCTGCGCCGCTACGAGAACGACCTGGCGGTCTTCGCCGGGGTGGTCGCGCACGACCTGAAGGCGCCGCTGACCGTCATCCGCGGGCACAGCGAGGCGGTCATCGAGGACCTGCCGCCGGGCACGGGCGTCGAGGACAGCGTGGAGCGCATCATCCGGGCCGTCGACCGGATGGCCGGACTGATCGACACGCTGCTCGCGTACAGCACGGCCCGGGACGCGCCGCTGCGCATCCGCCGGGTCGACCTGGGCGCGCTGGTCGGCGAGGTGGTCCACGACCGTACGGCCCACCTGCGCCCCGAGGACCACCCGCGGATCACCGTCGGCGAGCTGCCGGCGGTGACGGCCGACCCGGCGATGCTGCGGCACGTGCTGGACAACCTGATCGGCAACGCCCTCAAGTACGTGCGCCCCGGCACCGAGCCGCGCGTCGAGGTGACCGGCTCGACCGCCGGCGCCTGGGTCCGGGTCGAGGTGGCGGACCGGGGGATCGGCATCCCCGACGACGCCAAGAACGACGTCTTCGACAGCTTCCATCGGGCCCACGCCGAGGCCGGGTACGCCGGCACCGGCCTGGGCCTGGCCATCTGCCGGCGCATCGTGGAGCGCCACGGCGGCGAGATCGGGGTGTCCGACAACCCCGGCGGCGGCACGCGCTTCCACTTCACCCTGCCCGTTGTCGTCCTCGAGGAGGAGCCGCACATGAAAGACACCGATGATGCCGCGGCCCGAGCGGCCCTGGAACGTGCCCTGGCCGAGCGGGCCGCGATGGAGAACTCCCGCCTGCCCGGCCTGAGCGCGCTGCCGGCAGCCGACCCGTCGTCGCACGACCCGGCCGCGGCCGACATCCGCACCCCGGTGCCGGAGCACCACCCCGCTGTCGAGTAGGGGTGTGACCCAGGTGACGTGGGGTGTCCCGTCGCCGGAGGAGGGGCAGGATGAGAGTCATGACGATTCCCGCACTGCCGCTCCCCCAGGCGGCCGACGGCACCCCCGTCGAGATGCCCCTGCTCGGCTTCGGCACCTGGCAGCTGCGCGGCGATTCCGCGTACCAGGCGGTCCGGGACGCGCTGGAGGCCGGCTACCGGCACCTCGACACCGCCACCATGTACGGCAACGAGGCCGAGGTCGGCCGCGCCCTGAAGGACTCCGGCGTCCCGCGCGACCAGGTCTTCCTCACCACCAAGCTGCCGCCCGAGCGGGCCGGCCGGGAAAGGGCCACGATCGAGGCCTCCCTGCGCGACCTGGGCGTCGACGCGGTCGACCTGTGGCTGATCCACTGGCCGCCCCACCGTGGCCGGTCGGTGCGCGTCTGGCAGGCGTTCATCGAGGCCCGCGAGGCCGGCCTGACCCGGGCCATCGGCGTCAGCAACTACGACACCGGCGAGATCGACGAGCTGACGGCCGAGACCGGCCAGACCCCGGCGGTCAACCAGGTCCGCTTCGGTCCGTCCCTCTACGACCCGCGCGTCCTGGCCGCCCACCGCGAGCGCGGCGTTGTCCTCGAGGGCTACTCCCCGTTCAAGACGACCAACCTGCACGACCCGGCCCTGACCCGCATCGCCGCCGCCCACGGCGTCGAACCGGCCCGCGTCGTGCTGCGCTGGCACGTCCAGCACGAGATCGTGGTGATCCCCAAGTCCAAGACCCCGGAACGCATCGCCGGCAACGCCGACATCGACAGCTTCGTGCTCACCGACGACGAGATGACCGCGATCAACAACATGGGCCACAGTTGATCCTGCACGTCTGCACCGGCAACCAGGCCCGCTCACCGATGGCGGAACGCCTCATGATCGCCGGTCTGCGCACCCGTCGCGGCGCGGAGGCCGGTGAGCTCACCGTGGCCAGCGCGGGGATTCGCGGCCCGGCGGGCCGTCCGATGCAACAGCATGCGGCCGAGGAGCTTCGGAGCCGGGGCGTGAGTCCGCGCGGCTTCGTGTCGCGGGTCCTCACCGACCTCGACCTCGGCCGCGCCCGCCTCGTCCTGACCGCGACCAGGGATCAGCGAGACGCTCTCATCTCCGCGGCGCCGGTCGTCATGCGCACGAAGACCTTCACCTGGCGGGAACTGAGCTGGCTCCTCGCCGGCGCCGGACCGGGCGACCTGCCGGACGCCGATCTGTCCGCTCGCGTCACCGCGCTCGCCGAGTTCGCTCAGGGCCGCCGGGGTCTGCGCACCCCACCCGATCCGTCCATGCTGGACGTGGCCGACCCCATGGGTGGTCCGAGGCGCGACTACAAGACGGCCGCGGCGGACATCGACGCGGCCGTCGACGCGATCCTCCAGGTCATGGCCGGATAGATCCGGCTCGCTCGTGGTCAGCGCGCCCGGCGCTGCCCGCCCGCCTGTGCCGAGTAGGTGTAAGCGCCGTAGCCGTCCGCCTTCTTCCGGCGGCGAACCCGATTGGCGATGGTGCCGAGGATCGGCGCGTTGGCCGTGCGCAGCGCTTCCGCAGCCGTTTCGAGCTGATCGGTCCGAGTCTTCCCCACGCGCGCGACGAGCAGCGCGCCGTCGGTCGCCCGGGCGAGTACGGCGGCGTCGGTGACCGGCAGCAGCGGGGGTGAGTCGAAGACCACGATCATGTTCGTCTCGCGCATCGACTGGATGAGCTTCTCGAGCTGCTGAGAGCCGAGCAATTCACTGGGGTTCGGTGGGGTCTGGCCGGACGGCAGGATGTACAGCGGCAGGTCGGGTCGCCACTTCTGCACGGCGTCGCGCAGGCTGACCTCGCCGAGCAGCACGTCGGCGAGTCCGACCGCTCCGGAGATGCCGAAGGTGTCGGCGACGCTGGGCCGGCGCATGTCCGCGTCGACGACGACGACCGGCTGCCCCGCCTGAGCCAGGGCGATCGCCAGGTTCGACGCCGTCGAGGTCTTGCCCTCCCCGGGCATCGCGCTGGTGACGACGAAGCTGCCGATCTGCCGGTCGACCGACAGGAACCTGATGTTGGTGCGGAGGTGGCGGAATTCCTCACCCCGGATGCCACCGTCCTGGATGGGCATGAGCTTGTGGCTCGACGCCGCGGAATCCTCACTCACGCTGCCGATGACCGGTGCGCCGATGAGCCGGGCGATGGCGTCCCGACTGCGAACGCTCCGGTCGAGGTTGTGCCGTAGCAGGGCGCCGCCGAGACCCAGCGCGAGGCCCGCGATGAGACCGAAGGCGACGTTGAGTTCGGTGCGCGGAAGGATCGGCTCCGTCGGCAGCGCGGCGTGACGGGTGATCGAGATCTTGACCGGGGAGACCCGTCCGCCCGTCGGCGTCTCGATCTGGGCGATGAGGACCGAGAACTGCTGGGCGACGGCCTCGGCGATGCGCTGAGCCTGTGCCGGCCGGCCGTCCTCCACGGTGATGTTGAGCAGCACCGTGTTGAGCGGCGACACGGCGTCGATCTTCCGTGCCATCTCGTCCGGCGTGAGCCGGAGTCCGAGGTCCTGAGCCACTGCCGTGGTGACCTCGGGGCTGTCGACGAAGTCGATGTAGGACTTCACGCGCTGCTGGGTGAAGGTGCTGCCCTGGTTGAGGTCGCTCGAGTCCTGGCCGGCGCCCGTGGTCGAGACGAACAATTGAACCGTCGAGCTGTAGACCTTCTCGCCGGCCAGCGAGTACGCCAGCCCGGCGCCGGCGCTCAGCGCGAGGGCGATCAGGATCACCAGCCAATGCGAGCGGAAGATACGCAGGTATTGGGTGACTACCATCTGGTCATTCCTTCGATCCGGCCGGTGTGACAGCGAGGTGCGAGCGGGGGGTGTGGGCGAACTCAGCGGTGAGCTTCAACGGTCATCGCTCCTGGCGAGCGCCCACCGGTAGAGAAGAACAGAGATGGCCTCCGCCAGGAGCAGGCCGGTGAACGCCCCCGTGACGCCGTACCAGTGCGCGCCCGCGACCGAGAAGACGAGCAGCAGGATCGAGGTCACGGTCCGGACTGCCAGGACCGTGGTGGTCCGGCCTTCGCGTCGCAGCTGTGCGAACGGGAACGTCGCCGCCGCGACCACCAGACGCCAGGCCACCAGGACGATCAGCACGAAGTAGGAGCTGTACTCCCAGGCCTCGCCGAAAAGCGCGGGCAACAGCGGGGTCTCGCCGACGACGACAACGGCCACCCCGAAGACCACCAGGAGTGTCAGCGCGACGATGCGGTCCGTGCGGCCGGCATTGTGCGAGAGCAGGCGTAGCCGGAGAAAGCCGAGCGCTGGGCTCATCAGGCTGCCCAACGAGGTGAGAGCGCGGAAGCCCACGGCCGCGAGGGGGCCCAGGACGGCCGAGATGACGGCCACGAGCAGGGGCTGGACGCTCCCGGTGACAGCGGTCTCGGCGATGATCGGGCGGCCGATGCCCTTCGGCGCCGGCCGGGTGGGCCGGCCCGACAGCGTCCCCCGGCGCAGCAGCACCGCAGCGAAACCGCCGAGCGCGAGGACCGCCCACGCCGAGCCCGAGACGGGGGTACGGCTCAGAAGCAGCGCGGCCACGGCTGCGGCCGCGATGGTTGCCGCCGACCGGGCCTCGGTCCGTGCCTGGTTCCGGACGACACACGAGACTCGCGTCAATTCGAGAACCGGATAGAGCAGGAGAACGCCGGTCGCCGCGAAGATCATGTTTACGGCGCCGAACGCCAGCAGCGCGGCGCCCACCGCTGCGGGAAGGATCAGCCACCACGAGAGGCTGGGCTCCCGCTCGCCGGCCGCGAGCGGACCCTCGATGAGTGCGGCCCCGGTCAGTTGGGCGGCATAGGCCGCCACAGCCAGCGTCAACGCGACCACCCCCTGACCGCTGGTGCCGAGGGTCTGCGTCGCGATCGACAGTGTCGCGATCGGGATGATCGCCGAGATCCCCGAGCCGGCCAGCAGGAGGACCGGCCGGGCGAACCGCGTGATCGTCGCGGTGGCGCTCACGATCTGGCCTTCCCGGACGATGACCGGCGGGCCGAGCTGTAGATCCACCAGGCGCCGAAGAAGGCGACGACGAACCGGCCCTGGAGGAAGTAGGGGTACCGGGCGGACTCGATCGAGGCGACGATGAGCACGCCGAGCACGGCGACCCCGCCGGCGCTGAGGCGGTTCAGCCCGGACCGCCAGCTCAGGGAAAGCACCAGCGTCAGCGCGGCCGCGATCACCGTGGCCGCGACCAGGCCCCATTCGGCCAGCAGGGACGGCGCGAGGCCGACCGTGTTCATCTCGGGATTGAGCCGCTGGGAAAGCATGACGTAGAACGTCTCCTGCGGGTCGTAGCCGAAGACGGCCGACGGTGTGAGCACCGCCGAGACGCCGGGAAAGGTCCAGAACGCCTGCGCCGTGAACATCGGTGTGGGAACCGCATCGATCAGGTGACGCAGGTACTCGCCGTTGGCCGTGGACGAGAGGTAGTAGGCGGACAGCCTCCCGTAGATGTAACTCCCGAAGTTCACGGTCCCCTCGCGGACCTGGTAGCTGGGCCGGAGCAACTCGCCCGTCGCGAAGAGGCTGACCGCGGCGACAGCTGCCGCGATCATCGCCGGGGCCGAACGCGTGCGGACGCCTTCCGCGGCGAGGCGTATGCGGCGCCTGGCAACGATGGCGAAGAACGTCGGAATCGCCACCTCGAGAATGGCCAGTCGTTCGGCGTTGAGGTAGCCGCGGGCGAACGCGCCCACGACGATCACCGCGATGGCCGTGAGCTCCGGACGGGTGAGCTTCCGTTCGGCGCTGGCCACGATCAGCGCGCAGACCGCCGGGCCACCGAAGGCGACCAACGTGGTCACGCCGGCCACCGGTGCGAACGCTTCCCGGCTGGCCTGCAACGCACCCGGCTCACCGCGCAACACGCTTGCGGCCAGGGCCGGACCCAGTCCGCGGGCGACGGCCAGGGCGCCGTAGATCAGGTAGGCGACGGTGGTGATCGTGGTGAGGACGCGCGCACGATGCCGGAAACGAGCTGTCTCGGCCACGAGCCGGAACCGGGCCCGCGGGGCGATGAATGTCGACACGGCCAGTCCCACGAGACCGCCGCCGCACACGATCGCGAGCTGCAGCAGAAAACCGTCGGAGGCCGGATAGAGTCCGGTGATCTCCAGGAACAACTGGTCCGGAGTCAGGGCCACCGCGACGGCCGGCAGGGACATGGCGACCAGGACCAGGACGGCCGGGTTGAGCCAGGCCGGCCAGCGAGGAGTCTCCGGTTCGCTCTGTCGCGCCGGCTCAGCCGGCGCCGGACGTGTGGTGCGATCGAGTGTCATTGTCGAGCGGCCGTCGTCATCGCCGTGAGGAGTCGCTGGCGGGAGCTGGTGATCGCGCCGGCGGCGGCGCCGATGGCGTCGTCGTACTTACGGCGGGCCGCAGGATCCTCGAGCAGGCGGTGGGCCTGCTCGGCCACCGCGGCCGGGTCGAAGCGGAAGACGTTGTGGACATACTCGCCGAGCCCGAGGTCGGTGAAGGCGCCGAATCCCTTGCGCTCGTAGGACAGGTGGACGACGTAGTGGCCGGCGCCCATGGCCAGCAGCGCCGCGTGCAGTCGCACGGCGACGACGACTCGGCGCGGGCCGTCCTGACCGTGGATCTCGGCGCGATCGAGCAGCCGGCCGGGATGCAACGAGCCCATCGCCCGGGTGTCGTCGTTCTTGCCGGTTGTCGACTGGATGAAGCCGTCGAAGGGCCGGAGCAGCTCGGCCAGGCTGAGCACGTCCGGCGGGACGACACCGTCGAAGCCGCGCACGGTGAGCACGACGGGATGAGCGGGCGCCGCCGGTGTCCGCTCGAGCGAGGCGTTGCGCAGCAGAGCGATGTCGGGGTAGCGACCGATGTTCGGCAGACCCAGCTCCGCGACCGTGCGGTCGTCCCGAGCCATGAAGTGCCCGACCTTGGACAGCAGCCGCCGCATGGGGCGGCGGGTGCCCATCCGGAACGGGCCGGCAGACTGCGGAAGGTAGACCGATTTACGGCCGACCCGCCCGGCTGCGATCAACTGCGGCACGTGTACCAGCGCGCATTTGGCCGCGGCCGAAGGGCGGCCCATCCGCAGGTAGCCGCCGCCCACCCCGACGACCAGGTCGTACTCGTCGAGCCGGCTCAGCTCGCGGAGCATCGAGGGCCGGGGCAGGAGCACCCGGCTCGGCGCGGTCGAGACCAGCCGCACGCCGAAGCCGTCGAACGACTCCGGCTTGTGCGCGAAGAGCGTGATCTCGACGTCCGGTCCGAACGCCTCGCGGAGCATCTCGCAGGTCTCGGCGACCAGAAAGCCGTCGCCGATGTTGTCGGCGCTGTATCCGTGCAGGATGGCAACCTTGGTCACTTGACGAGCTCCCGATAGACGTCGATGTGCTGGTCGACCGAGCGCTCCCAGGAGAAGCGCCGGACCCATGCCGCGCCGTCGGCACGACAGCTTTCCAGTGCGGCCGGATCGGCCAGGTAGCCGGCGATCCGGTCCGCCATGGAATCGGCGTCCAGGTCGGACAGGCGCAGTGCCGGTCCGGCCACCTCGGCCAGAGAGCCGCGTTCGCTGCAGATCACGGGAGCGCCGGCCGCCATCGCCTCGAGCACGGGGAAGCCGAACCCTTCGTAGTGGCTCGGAAAGAGGAAGGCGGTACAGCGCTGCATCATCGCGATCTTGTCGGACTCCTCGACGAAGCCGAGATGGGTCACCCACGGCGAAGCGTCGATCTCCCGGACGATCTCCTCGAAGTTCCACGCCGGCCGGCCGATGACGACCAGTTCCAGGCCGGTGGCGCGGACGGCCGGGCGGCCGAAGGCTCGGATGAGCTCGACGATGTTCTTGCGAGGCTCGAGGTTGCCCAGGAAGAGCGCGAAGGGGCGGGTCTCGTACCGAGCCAGCGCCGCGCTGAGTCCGGCCGGGCGGGCGTACGCGTCGGCATCGATGCCGTGCGGGATGACATGCACGAGTTCCCGGCTCACCCCGAAGACCTCGGAAATGTCGTCCGCGCTGCTGTGTGACACCGTGATGAGGCGGTCGGTGTTGCGGATCGCGGAGCCGACGCGAGCGCGCCACACCTTCTCCTGCGACTCGGTGCGCGCGACCTTCGTCCACCGGCTCGCCACGCCGTGCACAGTGACCACCGACGGCGTCCGGGGGCGGACAAGGGGCCCGGTGTCGGCCGAGAAATGCAGCACCGTGTTTCGCAAGCCGCGAAGCGAGTACGCGTTCTCGGCGGCTGCGGTCAGCAGGGGATGCGGGCCGGACGGGATGGTGCCGGTGGCCAGGCCCCGCGCCGTGACCCCGTCCCGGATCTTGCGGGTGTAGGTGGTGTTCCCGCCTACATGCCGGTTGACGATCCGGCCCGGATAGAGAACCCGCAACGTCATCGTTCCCCGATCACTTGGTGGTAGACAGCCGCCAGGGCTTCGGCCTGCCGTGTCTCGTTCATCGCGGCCAGCAGGTCGGCCGTGCCCATGAGGGCGTGTGCGCGGTGCGCGGGCTCGCCGAGAACCTGTTCGAGCCGGCGTGCCGCCTCGTCCACGTCGCCCGCCTTGACCAGCGACAGCCCCGCGAAGGCGTCGATGTCGCGCACCACGACCGGCAAGCCCGCTGCTGCCGCGTCCAGCACGCTGATCGGAAACCCCTCCGACGCCGCCGAGTGCAGATACAGGTCGCTCCCGTCGAGGGCTTTCGCCATTTCGCCGGTGCTCAGCCAGCCGGTGACCTCGACCTTCGCTGCTGCGAGCAGGCGTAGGTAGCGCTCGTCGGCGCCGCCGCCGATCCAGCGGAAGCGGACATCGGGCCGGCGGGCGCGGACCTTGGCCGACACCTCGGCGAAGAACTCGGGGTCCTTCTGCGGGCTGAGCCGGCCGATCATGGCGACGACCGGATGCTCCGTCCGGTGGGGGCGCGGCCGGCGTTCGGTGATACCGGCACGGTTCGGCACCATCGCGACGTGGGTGCGGGCGAGGCGGGACACCCGCCGGGCGAGACGCTCCTCGTACGGGGAGACGGCGACGACGGCCGCGGTGCGATGGGCCAGCACCTGCTCGGTGATGCGTGCCAGGACGCGTTGTGACCGGCCGACGCTCGGATTCACGAAGCCGAAGCAGTGCGGTTGGTAGACCACCGGAGTGCCCGCTCGGGCCAGTCGCGCATAGATGCCCGCCCAGCTCGAGTGCGCGTGGATGACGTCGGGCCGGATCCGGGCGGCTCGTGCGGCGACCGAGCGAATGCGCGCGCCGGCGCCGGCCGGCAATTGTTCGATGCTCTCGAAGGCGGCCGGTGTGCAGGGGTCGCTGTCCGCGTGCCACAACAGGTGGTGCTCCGCGCCCGGCAAACCCTCGGCGAGCTGGTTGACGACGGCGCCGGTTCCGGCTGAGTAGCACTCGGTCACGTGCAGAACGCGCATCTCAGCGGCCTCCGGCGGAGAAGATCTCGTTGAGGGTGCGGACGACGATCTTCACGTCGAGCCACAGGGACCAGTTCTCGATGTAGTAGTTGTCGAAGCGGGCCCGATCGCTGATCGGGGTGTCGCCGCGCAGGCCGCTCACCTGGGCCAAGCCGGTCAGGCCGACAGGAACCCGGTGCCGGCGGGCGTAGTGCGGGTGGACCGCGGAGAACTGTTCTACGAAGTGGGGGCGTTCGGGGCGGGGGCCGACGATGGTCATGTCGCCGCGCAGGATGTTCCAGAGCTGGGGGAGCTCGTCCAGCGACGTGCGACGGAGCACCTTGCCGACCGGGCCGACCCGGTCGTCCTGCGCGATCGACCACGTCGTCTGCGAGTCGTTGTCGTCGCGGGGGCGCATCGATCGGAACTTGAGCACTTCGAAGGTCCGGCCGTTCCGTCCTACCCGGATCTGCCGGAAGAGGACTCCGGGGCCGCCTTCGAGGCGTACAGCCAGGGCACAACAGAGCAGCACAGGGCTCAGGACCGCGAGGGCGAACGCGCTGACCAGGATGTCCACCGAGCGTTTGAGGCGCCACCGCCACCCCTCCAGCACGGGCAGGCGGACGCGTTGGATCGGGATCGCCCCGATGTGGTCCTGGCGGGCACTGCGCGTGGGGAACCGGCGCATCCTCGGCACGACCAGGACGTCGTAGGTGCGACCGATCGACGCCTCGAGGATCTCGGCGAACCGGTCCTCGGAGGTGCGAGCATCGGCCACGATGACGACGTCAGCCTGGTGGCGGGTCAGCACACCGGCCAGATCGGTGACGTCGCCCAACCACTTCACACCGGACAGATAGATGTTGCCGGGCTCGTCCAAGCGGCCGACCACGTCCAGGCCGTAGCTGCGTTCCCGGGTCAGCGCCTGCACGAGGCCGGCCGTGACCGGGCCGCTGCCCACGATCACTGCGCGGTGACCGGTGCGCCAGCGGGCACGCCGTGCCGCGCGAATGAAGAGGTAGGTGACCAGACGGCCGGCCACCACCAGGGGGACGGCGAACGCCACCGCGGTCAGCAGCGAGTCGACGGAGTCGAAGTCGTGGCGGAACACGGTCACGGCGGCCACGAAGAAGACGGCGATCAGCAGGCGGGCCACCAGGGCGGGCACGTCGTCGAGCAACGACAGATGCAGCCGCGGGCGGTAGAGGCCGGCGCCGGCGAACAGCGCCACCGAGACCACCGCCATCGTGAGCAGTGCTCGCGCATGGTTCAGGTGCAGCGGCACGACGGCGACGATGGCGAGCGCGTCGACGGGGAGAATGAGCATCCAGGCGCGGGGTGGGCGTACGCCGTAAATGTGCTTTCGCCCGGTGGCAAGGGCGGCGGCGGAAGCAGCACCGGACACGTCTCCTCCGCGTTCTTCAGTTGGGAACGGAGGGATCCTAAAAGGTTGAACAAACATGTCGGCCTCCCCCTTTCGGCCGGTTGAAAGACCCTCGTGGGCCGAATCGGGTCAAGCGGAACCTTCGTGTTCCCGTTGCTTCTCAAGGGGACAAAATCGCGCTAAACGGATCGCGTAATCGAGTGTCGAATCGGACATGTCGTAAACGGAGTGACGCTATGAGCTGCATGTTTGTGGGGTTCACCGGCCTCGCGTGTCCTAGGTCACCGTCCGGCGTGAAACATTCCGGCAACAGAGGCATGCCCTTGTAGGTTATTTCGAGCACGTTCCCCGGACAGTTAACGGTCCGGCTTGACCATGTCGTGAATTGGCGACAGGGTTATGCCATGGTTGTGACCGACACCCGGCGTCGTAGGGCGCGCCGCAAATCGCGATTCGGACGGCTCGCGGGGTGGCAGAAGGCCCTGACAGTTCTTGTCGTATTGCTGCTCCTGCTCGGCGGCGGGTTGGCCGGTAGCGCTTTTTACCTCTATTCGCGCTACGACAACAAGGTTGCGCGCGAGGATCTGCTGCCCGACGCGGCGAGCGCCGCCGACCAGGAACAGCGGGACGAGAACTGGGAGTCGGGGGCGCTCAACCTCTTGCTGCTGGGGTCGGACTCGCGGGCCGGCGAGGCGGGCGGCGTCAGTCCGATCGGGGAGCGGTCGGACACGATCATGTTGGTGCACATCTCGCGCAACCGGGACAAGGCGACCATCGTCTCGATACCGCGGGACAGCTACGTCGACGTGCCGGCCGGCGGGTCGTGGAAGGGCGGCAAGAACAAGATCAATGCTGCCTTCGCGTTCGGTGGGGCGAAGCTGACCGCGGCCACGGTCAGGCAGCTGACCGGGGTGCCGCTGGACGGGGCGATGATCGCGAACTTCGCCGGCGTGCATCGGCTGGTGGATGCGGTGGACGGCGTGAACGTCTGCGTGCCGTACGTCGTGCGGTCGACCTTCTCCAGGAAGGTGTGGCCGAAGGGGTGCCACGACATGGACGGCGACGAGGCCGAGGAGTTCATGCGGCAGCGCTACGAGGTGCCGGGCGGTGACTTCGGGCGCATGTACAACCAGCAGCTGGTGGTCAAAGCAGTGATCGCCGAGGCGGCCCACGGGGACATGCTGACCAATCCGCTGAAGTTCGACCACCTGATGGTCACTGCGGCCGAGGCGCTCACCGTGGACAAGAGCCTCGATCTGCGGGAGCTCGCGCTCGCCGTCCGGGGCATCCGGCCCGCCGCGATCAAGTACGCGACCGTGCCGTACACCTCGGCGAACTTGAGGACCCGGGCCGGTAGCGCCGTCCAACTGGACAAGGTCAAGTCGGCGGCGATGTTCGCGGCGATCAAGGCGGACACGATCGACGAGTGGCTGACGGCCCACCCGCAGAAGGCGCCCGGGAGCTAAATCACCAGGCGTTTGCCGCTGAATCCGCCTATTCTTGCTGCGCGATGTCGACAACAACTGCCCTGCCGGAACTCCGTAAACGCATAGCTGACCTCCTCCCGCGGGATGAGCGGCGCCTCGGGCGCCGTCTGGAGGGGACCCGGCGCATCAAGGACGAGGACGCTCGGGCCGCGGCGCTCGGTGAGATCCTGGCCGAGGTCGACCAGGCGGAGGCCCGTCTCGCCGCGCGTGTGGCCACCGTGCCTCCCATCAGCTATCCCCAGTCGCTGCCGGTCAGCCAGCGCAAGGACGACATCCTGGCCGCCATCCGCGACCATCAGGTGGTCGTCGTGGCTGGTGAGACGGGGTCGGGCAAGACGACGCAGATTCCGAAGATCTGCATCGAGCTCGGGCGCGGCGTCCGCGGGCAGATCGGGCACACCCAGCCGCGGCGGATCGCGGCGCGCACCGTCGCCGAGCGCATCGCCGAAGAGGTCGGGCGCCCGTTGGGCACGACCGTCGGCTACAAGGTGCGCTTCACCGACCAGGTCTCCGACGACACCATGGTCAAGGTGATGACGGACGGCATCCTGCTGGCCGAGATCCAGAACGACCGCAACCTCTACCGGTACGACACGCTGATCATCGACGAGGCCCACGAGCGCAGCCTCAACATCGACTTCATCCTGGGCTACCTGCGCGAGCTGCTGCCCCGGCGGCCCGAGCTGAAGCTGATCATCACGTCGGCCACCATCGAGACGCAGCGGTTCGCCGAGCACTTCGCCGACCGGGACGGCAAGCCGGCCCCGGTGATCGAGGTTTCCGGCCGTACGTTCCCGGTCGAGACCCGCTACCGGCCCCTGGTCGCCATGACGGAAGATGACACCGAAGAGCCGATGGACCAGGTCGACGGCATCGCCGACGCGGTCGACGAGCTGGGTCGCGAGGGTGACGGCGACATCCTGGTCTTCCTCTCCGGCGAGCGCGAGATCCGCGACACCGCCGACGCGCTGGGCAAACGCAACCTGCGCAACACCGACATCGTGCCGCTGTACGGCCGGCTGTCGGCGGCCGAGCAGCACAAGGTCTTCGAGCGGCACTCGCAGCGCCGGGTCGTGCTGGCCACCAACGTCGCCGAGACGTCGCTGACCGTGCCGGGCATCCGCTACGTCATCGACCCCGGCACCGCGCGCATCAGCCGCTACTCGCACCGCCTCAAGGTGCAGCGCCTGCCGATCGAGGCGGTGTCGCAGGCCAGCGCCAACCAGCGCAAGGGTCGCTGCGGCCGGGTCGCCGACGGCATCTGCATCCGGTTGTACTCCGAGGAGGACTTCGAGGCGCGGCCCGAGTTCACCGAGCCCGAGATCCTGCGGACCAACCTGGCCAGCGTCATCCTGCAGATGACCAACCTGGGCCTGGGCGACCTGGCCAAGTTCCCGTTCATCGATCCGCCCGACCGCCGCAACATCACCGACGGCGTGAAGCTGCTGGAGGAGCTGGGCGCGCTCGACGACCGCAAGCTCACCCCGCTCGGCCGTCAGCTCGCGCAGCTGCCGGTCGACCCGCGGCTGGCCCGCATGGTGATCGAGGCCGACCGGCAGGAGTGCCTGGCCGAGGTCATGGTGATCGCGGCCGCGCTGTCCATCCAGGACCCGCGCGAGCGCCCCACCGAGAAGCAGCAGCAGGCCGACGAGAAGCATGCCCGGTTCACCGACAAGGAATCGGACTTCTTCAGCTACCTCAACCTGTGGCGCTACCTGCGCGAGAAGCAGCAGGAGTTGTCCGGCAACCAGTTCCGGCGGCTCTGTCGCAGCGAATTCCTCAACTACCTTCGCGTACGCGAGTGGCAGGACATCTACGCGCAGCTGCGCCAGGTGGCCCGTACGCTCGGACTGTCGCTCGTGGAGGACCGCGAGGAAGTCGCCGAGGGGCAGCACGTGCACACCGCCCTGCTGTCCGGCCTGCTCTCGCACATCGGCCTCAAGGAGGGCGACAAGCGCGAGTACCTGGGCGCCCGCGGCGCGAAGTTCGCCATCTTCCCGGGCTCGGCGCTGTTCAAGAAGCAGCCGCGCTGGGTGATGTCGGCTGAACTGGTCGAGACCAGCCGCCTGTGGGGCCGGGTGAACGCGCGCATCGAGCCCGAGTGGGCCGAGAAACTCGCCCCGCACCTGGTGAAACACTCCTACAGCGAGCCGCACTGGGAAAAGAAGCAGGGCGCCGTCATGGCGTACGAGAAGGTGACCCTGTACGGGTTGCCCATCGTCCCGCGGCGCAAGGTCGGCTACTCCAAGGTCGACCCGGTGGTGTCGCGCGAGCTGTTCATCCGGCACGCGCTGGTCGAGGGCGACTGGGACACCCACCACAAGTTCTTCGCCGAGAACGCGAAGCTGCTGGCCCGGATCGAGGAGATCGAGAACCGGGCCCGGCGCCGCGACATCGCGGTCGACGACGAGACCGTGTACGCCCTGTACGACGCCCGCATCCCGGCCGACGTGGTCTCGGCGCGGCACTTCGACTCGTGGTGGAAGAAGGCCCGGCGCGACGATCCGGAGCTGCTGACGTTCACCCGCGAGATGCTCGTGAACGCCGGCCGCGACGGGGTCGACCCCAACGCGTACCCGGACGCCTGGCTCGCCAACGGGGTGCGGCTGCCGCTGACGTACGAGTTCGAGCCGAACACGAAGGCCGACGGCGTCACCGTCGAGGTGCCGATCGCGCTGCTCAACAAGCTCGACCCGGACGACTTCGGCTGGTCGGTGCCCGGGTTCCGCCGCGAGGTCGTGATCGCGCTGATCCGGGCCCTGCCCAAGGCGCTGCGCACCAACTTCGTCCCCGTGCCGGACTGGGCCGACGCCGTGCTCGACCGGGTGCCGGCGCGACGCGGGCCGCTGCCCGACGCGATCGGCACCGAACTGCGGCGGCTGACCGGGACCATCGTGCCGCGCGACGCCTGGCGCCCCGACGAGGTGCCCGACCATCTGCGCGTCAACTTCCGGGTGGTCGACGAGCAGGGCCAGGTCGCGGGGGAGGGCCGCGACCTCGAGGTGCTGCGGCGCTCGCTGGCACCCAAGGTGCAGCAGACCATCTCGAAGGCGGCCGGCGACATCGAGCGCCGGGGAATCACCACCAACGACTTCGGGATGCTGCCGCGCCGGGTGGCCCAGGTGCGTGGCGGGTACGAGGTCAACGTTTATCCGGCGCTGGTCGACGAGGGCGACAGCGTGGCCGTCAAGGTCTTCGAGACCGAGGCCGAGCAGCGTACAGCCATGATCGCGGGAACCCGCAAGCTGCTGCTGCTGACGTTGCCGCCGGCCGCGCGCTACCTGCAGGGGCGGCTCGACAACCAGGCCAAGCTCGAGCTGACCCGGGGCAACCCGTACCGCTCGATCGCCGAACTGCTGGACGACTGTGCCGGGGCGGCCGTCGACCGGCTGGTGGCCGACGCGGGCGGGCCGGTCTGGTCGTCGATCGAGTTCGCCTCGCTGCGCGACGCCGTACGCCAGGATCTCGTCGACGCCGTGGCCAATGTGGTCACCCAGGTGCGGCAGGTGCTCTCGACGGCGTACGACATCGAGCAGCGCCTGAAGTCGCAGCGGAACCCGACGCTGCTGCCCGCCCTGGCCGACATCCGCCAGCAGCTCAAGGGCCTCGTGCACGCCGGCTTCGTGACCGAGACCGGCTGGCGCCAGCTGCACCACCTGCCGCGCTACCTGCGCGGCATGGTCTACCGACTCGACCGCCTCGGTGGCAACCTGGCCCGCGACCGCCAGCTGACGGCCCAGATCCACGAGATCGAGTCGGAGTACCGCGAGCTGCGCGGGCTCGGCGCACCCGAGGAGGGGCTGCGGGAGATCCGCTGGATGATCGAGGAATTGCGGATCAATTTCTTCGCCCAATCGCTCGGTACCGCCTATCCGATATCGGACAAACGGATCTTCAAGGCGATGGACCAGCTCCCGGTGTAGCGCGCTCGTTGGCGCTCGGGTGCCGTTCGGTTACCCCCCTGTCATGGGTGCCCGGCAGGCCCTAGCGTTCTGGCCATGACGAACGAATTCCTGGCCTTCGCCCCGATTTCCGCGCTCGTTCCGGCCTCTCCGGCGACCGGCCTGCTCGACGAAATGATGGCGCGGGTCGGGGTCGACGGCATCGTCGCCGCCCTCGCCGACCCGGGCCTGCTGGCTCTGGTCGACCAGCACGCCGCCGCCGTGCGGGACGCCCTCGAGTCGGCCGGCCGCGACGGCGACGCCGACGGTCTGGCCGGGTACGCCCGCGCGATCGTCGCCGGCGCCCGGCGGATGAGCCGCGGCCTGCCCGACCCGGGTTTCGCGCCGACCGCTCCGGCCGACTGGAAGGCCGCCGACTGGCACCTGCTGCGCCTGGTTGCGATCTGCATGATCGCCGAGGAGAACGGGGTTCTCTGACCTTCCCCGGGGCCGCCGGGCGGGCCGTCCACTTTCAGGCTCGCCCGAAACGCCTATAGGGGTGCGTTGCGGCGAAATCGGTCAATACGCCATCTTGTACGTATGAAGCTCGCCCTCGCGCTCGCCGCGATCACCGGCCTCGTCGTCCCTGCGGTGCCCGCGGCCGCCGCTCCGTCCGCCTCCGCTCCGTCCGCCGCCGCTCCGTCCACCGCGCAGCTGGTCGCCCGCTGGACCTTCGACGCCGGCGCCGTCAACGGCCGTGTGGCCGACGCCTCGGGCCGCGGCGGTCCCGCTCTCACCACCCGCACCGCCGACGCGGGCGTTCTCCGCTTCGACACCGCCACCCCGAGCGGCCGCTACGTCTCGTTCCCGACGGCCTGCGCGACCACCGCCACCACGTGCCCGCGCGCGCTGCTGGAGACGGCCAGCGTGGCCAACCTGAACCCCGGCACCCGGAACTTCCGCTGGTCGGCCCGGCTGCTGACGGTCAAGACGCAGATCACGGGCTCGGCCAACGTCATGCAGAAGGGCGTGGCCAACACGACGAGCCAGTGGAAGATGCAGGTCGGCAAGACCAACGGCAAGGCCCAGTGCATCGTCGTCGGCGCCGGCTCGCCGACCGTCTACATCGCCCGCTCGTCGGCCTCGGTCGCCGACGGCACCTGGCACAAGGTCGTGTGCCAGCGCCAGGGCACCGCGCTCCAGGTGTGGATCGACGACAAGCTCAGCGGTCAGGCGACCGTCCCGGCCAACCTGTCCATCAGCAACACGTTGCCGCTGCGCATCGGCGGCCCGAACTTCAACACCAAGACCGACATGTTCCACGGCCGCCTCGACGACGTCTACGCCGAGCTGGGCTGACGGTTACCCGAAGGTGCCCTGAGCTCGGAAAAGTGCGTTCTTCCGAGCCCAGGGCGCGGCTCGTACGGTGATCGGCATGGCTGTTTCCCTGATCAACCCGCCCGGCCTGCCGAAGATCGACGTCTACCGGCAGGTGTCGATCGCGACCGGCACCAGGCTCATCCACGTCGCCGGCCAGGTCGCCTGGGACTCCGGCGACTTCGCCACTCAGGTCGAGCAGAGCTACCTGAACGTGGCCACCGCGCTCGAGGCTGCCGGCGCCACGTTCGCCGACGTCGTGAAGCTGACCGTGCACGTCGTCGACTGGAAGCCCGACCGCATGCCCGAGCTGCTGGACGGCATCGCCCGCGCCTCGGCCCGGCTGGGCGTGACCATTGAGGCTCCGGCCTCGCTGTTCGGCATCGCCGCCCTCGACGTCCCGGAACACCTGGTGGAGGTCGAGGCGACAGCCGTGCTCGAGTAGCTGTACCTCAGGCGCCGGCCTCGAACCGGCGGCGGGCGTCCTTGATCTGCGACAGATAGGTCTGGGTCCAGTCACACATGCCGTCGACCACCTTGCGCAGGGCCTGGCCGGCCTCGGTGAGGGTGTATTCGACGCTGGGCGGGACGGTGGGGTGCACGGTCCGCTCGACCAGGCCGTTCCGTTCGAGCGTGCGCAGATTCTGGGTGAGAACCTTGTGGCTGATGCCGCCGACCTCGCGGCGCAGCTCGTTGAAGCGCATGGTGCGCTGCCCGAGAAACTCGATGATCAGCAGCGACCACTTGGTGGCCACGTCCGAGAAGATCTCGCGGGCCAGCGAGTCGGCCTGGGCCAGGTCGGCCTCGGGCGGCAAAGCGCTGATCTCCTGCCTGGTTCCCATGCCAAGACCCTACTTGCCGTACGGACCGAGGCGCCCGGGCTGTGCCCGGGCGCCTCGGTTCCGATCGGTTCTGTCGCGGCCGTCCGCCTTCGTGTCGGCTTAGCTGCGCTTTCGTGTTGGCGCGGCTGCGCCTCCGTGTTGGCCCAGCTGCGTTTTCGTGTTGGCGCGGCTGCGCCTTCGTGTTGGCCCAGCTGCGTTTTCGTGTTGGCGCGGCTGCGCCTTCGTGTCGGCCTAGCTGCGGCGGAAGGCGTAGGAGCGGCCGCCGCTCGCGCCGGCCGCACGGCCGGCCCGAGCCTGCTCGGAGCGTTGCCGGGCGGCCTGCCGCTCGTCACGGGCGCCGTGATGGGCCGCCCCCGATTTCTTACGGCCGGCGGAGTCCGCGGCACGGGGCAGGGCCGGTGCGAGCTCGCTCACGGCGAGATCATCCGGGTCGATCCGGACGGTGAAACGTTGGCCAGGCATGCAGACCTCCTCTGAGCCCTGCTCAGGACAGGGCGAGGCACGGTGGAGCCGGGGAAAGGTGAGACGTGATGTTCCGGGTGTCGGGCACGGAGGCGGCTCCACGGCGGACAACCCCGCCGGAGCACCCGGAACCGAGCACGGTGAACGGCCTCAACGGCCGGAGCATCAGAAGCGCATGCCGCAACAGTAGGGGCCGGCCCGGAGGCACGCCACCTAATTAAATCCGCGCTGCCCCGGCGTCCAGGATCGCCGTGGCCCGCGGGTAATCCCGCAGCTGGGACCGTACGGAGTCGAGCCCGACCCGCAGGGCCACCGCGGGCACGCCGCGCGCCTGGAGCACGCCGTTCGTCCACTCCACGAAGTCGGTGAAGATCGGCGTCTCGCTCACGTAGAGGGCGGCCGCCAGGAAATCGACGATGTGGGCCATGTCCTCGGCCGTCGAGTCGAGCTGGCGCTGGTTGTACTCGCGCATGGCCGGATACGACTCGGTCAGCCGGCGCATCGCCGCGCCGATCAGCTCGCCGCGGTTGCGTACCACGTACGTGTATTCCTCGTCGCCCAGGAAGGCCGACAGCTGCGGATCCGGGCTGTACGGCGGCCAGTTGCGGGCCAGCCGCTGCACCGCTTCTTCCGCGCCGGCGGCCCACGCGTCGGCCCCCAGGTGCTGGGCGTAGCGCCCGCCGGGACCGAAGCCGCGCCCACCGGCGATGACCGGCACCCCGGCCGCCTTGCAGGCCGTGATCGCCGCGTGCGCGCGCGGCAGCCGCGTCGCGATCATGCAGCTCAGCGCGACCACGTCGGGCCCGGTCTGGTGCAGGTGGGTGATCAGGTGCGGGCCGGGCACGTTGGCGCCCAGGAAGTCGACCCGCCAGCCGTCCAGCCGCAGCATCTCAGCCAGCAGGCGGGTGGGCAGCGCGTGCCATTCCCCGTCGACGCAGGCGATGGTCACCCGGCCCCGCGTCGGCCGGACGTTCGTCCGGGCCGCCACCGCGGCCACCGCGCGCTCGCTGATCGCCGTCGCCGCGTGCTCCCGGGCGACCGACCACTCGTTGGCCGCCCACAACTCACCCACCCGGGCCTGCGTGCTGGCGATCAGGTCGATCAGGATGCGCTGCGGCGCCACCCCACCGTCCAGCAGCTCGCCGACCATCTCGACCGCGCCGTACTCGTCGCCCTCGCCCACCAGGCGCAGGAACTCGTCGGCCAGCCCCGGCTCGTCGATCGACCGCCGCGCGACGACGCTCACGAGCGCTGCCGGACGCGCCGGTCGCCGCGCCGCGCGTCGATGGCGAACGGCGACTGGTGGCGGTCGCCGTTGCGCAGGCTCAGCGGGGCGCGGGTCGGGGCGCGGACGGCCAGCATGGCGATGTCGTCGCGGGTGCCGCCGTGCACCCAGTCGCTGACGAGCTGGCGTACCCGCTCGACAGTGACCACCCCGGGCAGCCCGCGGCACTCGGCCAGCGCGTCGTGCAGCCGGGCCTCGCCGAACTGCTCGTCGCCGCTCGGGCCGCCGCGGGCCTCGGTGAGGCCGTCGCTGTAGAGCAGGCACAACTCGCCGGGGGCCAGCTCGACCTCGGCCGGCCGCACCACCGTGCGGGGCACGGCCCCGATCAGCGTGCCGCTGGTGGGAACCTGTTCGACCGTGCCGTCGGCCCGCAGCACCAGCGGCGGCGGATGGCCGCCGGTGGCCAGGTTGAGCCGCACCCGGCCGTGATCGGCGCGGCTGACCGAGCCGACCACCATCGTGACGAAGCGATGCCGGCGGCCCGATTCGAGCAGGGCCTTGTTGAGCACGTGCAGCATCTCGTCGGGCGCCGCGCCGACCAGCCGCAGCGCGCGCAGGGTCTGGCGCACCTTGCCGGTGAGCACTGCCGCCTCGGGCCCCTTGCCGCACACGTCGCCCAGGGCGATCACGGTGTCGGCGCTGGTGTCGGTCGGCCCGAACACGTCGTAGAAGTCGCCGCCGATGTGCATCGCCTCGCGGGCGGCCTGGTAGGAACCGACCAGTTCGATGCCGTCGGGCTGGGGCAGCTCGGGCGGCAGCAGGTCGGCCTGGAGCACGGCCGTGGTGTCGACCTGCTCGCGGTAGAGCCCGGCGGCCGAGATGGCCGCGCCGGCCCGGGCCGCGAAGATGCGGGCGAGAATCTCGTCCTCCGGGCTGAACTCGGCGTCGTCGCCGCGGCGGGCCAGGATCAGCGCCCCGGCCGGCTCGGCGTTGCCCGGCAGGGGAGTGACCAGCAGCGCCCCGATCGGGCCGAAGCCGGCGGGCAGCAGCCACTCGGGCGCCTGGGACGCGTCGAGCCACTTGCTGGGGATGGGTGGGAAGCCGCCGAGCGCCTCGACCAGGCCGGGCACCTCGGCCAGGGACGGCTCGCGGAGCTGGCCCTCCACGGGCGTCTCGCCGGCCACCACCCGCACCCAGTGGGCTTGGCGGCGGTTGACCGGCAGCACCACGACGGCCGCGTCGGCCAGGTGGGCCACGGCCAGCTCGGCCGTGATGCGGGTGCAGCGACCCTGGTGCAGCGAGGAGGAGAGACGGCGACCGGCCTCAGCCAGGAACGCCGTGCGGGCCCGCTCGGCGCGCAACGCGTCGGCGCGGGCCACCTCGTCGGTGCGGTCGCGCAGATACCACCCGTAGTGGTGGTCGCCCAGCCGGCGACGCTGACCCTGCAGGTGGCGGCCGTCGTAGAAGTCGGTGAAGGTGTCGTCGCCGGCGGCCAGCGCGCCGGCCAGCCCGGGGAGCAGCCCGTCGACCGCGGTGACGCCCGCGGACAAACCGGGCACCAGCGTCTGAGCCGCGGAGTTGACCATCAGGATGGTGTCGTCGGCCGCGCGGCACAGCACGACCGCCTCACTGGCGGCGTCGAGTGCGGCACGGAGCAGCGTTGCCAGCTGTTCGCCGGTGGACACCGGCGCTGTCATCGGCGATGGCGCTGTCATTGGTGCCTCCCGTCTTCTCCCCGCCTGACACGATCTTCTATCCCTCAGACTACGGGCTCACGGGCCGGGCGGCCGTGCCCAGGTGGTTGATCAGGCCGGGGCGGCGCTCAGATCCACCACGATCGGGGCGTGGTCGCTGGGGCCCTTTCCCTTGCGCGCCTCGCGGTCCACCACCGCGTCTGCGACCCGGTCGGCCACCGATGGGGTGGCATAGACGAGATCGATCCGCATCCCCTTGTTCTGGTGGAACATGCCGGCGCGGTAATCCCAATAGGTGAAGGGATGGTCCCCCTTCATGGGACGGGCCACGATGTCGCGCAGCCCCACCGCGCGGATCTCGGCCAGCGCGTCACGCTCGGGCGCGGTCACATGGGTCGAGCCGGCGAACACGCTCGGATCCCACACGTCGTCGTCGGTGGGCGCGACGTTGAAGTCACCGGCGACCACCAGCGGCCCCGTGCCGGCCTCGGCCGCGAGCACCGTGCGCAGGGCGGCCAGCCAGGACAGCTTGTAGGCGTAGTGCGGGTCCTCCGGCGTACGCCCGTTGGGCACGTAGATCGAATAGAAGCGGATCCCGTCGCACCGGGCGCTGATCGCGCGCGCTTCCGGCTCGGGATATCCCGGCTCCCCGTCGAATCCGTGGCGTACGTCCTCAAGCCCGACCCGGGACAGCAGGGCGACGCCGTTCCAGCGTCCCTGGCCGTACGCCGCGGTGTCGTAGCCCAGCTCGCGCACCTCGTCCGAGGGGAAGCCGTCGGCCGCGACCTTGGTCTCCTGAAGGCACACCACGTCCGGCTTGGTGCTGTCCAGCCACTCCAGCAGGCGTGGCAGCCGGGCCTTGACCGAGTTGACGTTCCACGTAGCGAAGCGCATCCACCCACCCTGCTACATCAGCGCCCGAACCGCTTCTTCCGCCGCGGCGAGTCACGCAGCGCCGGGCATCCGGCAGGCGTCAGGGCCGCCCGTCGGGCGTCAGGGACGGCGGGTGAATCGCGTGGCGGCGAGAAGCGCGACGGTCAGGCCTCCCGTGAGAACGAGAAGCACCGCGACCATCCAGACCACAGCTCCCTCGGAGCCCACCAGCGCCGCCATGCCGTCTCCCTTCCGCCATCCAACATAAGCCGAATGTGATCCGCGTTACCAGCGAACCCGGCCAGCGAATAATGCCCGACTTCTGACCGCGATGCCAGTTGGCAGCCGCGGGTTGTTCAGCATGCGAGCACCCGGCCTGCCCGTTCCCGACCGGCCGCCCGAAAAGCGATCTTTTCACCGCGCCGGGCCATCCCGAGCCCCCACCCGCCCAGAGGGGATAGGAAAGGGAGACTATCGCCTGTCAAGCGGGCGCAGCCGGTTGTCCACAGATCAGTCGTGGTCGTGGCCGGCGAGGGCGGCGGCGTTCGCCGCATGCCAGTGACGCGCGAACTCCGCCGGGGGCACGGCGGGGCCCCACAGCCAGCCCTGGCCCCGGGTCACGCCCACTGCGGCCAGGGCGTCGCGCTGCACCCGGGTCTCGACGCCCTCGGCGATCACGCTCAGGCGCAGCGCGTGGCACAGGGCCACGATGGCCCGGACGATCTCGTCGTCCTCGGGGTTGCTGCCCAGGCCGGTGACGAAGGAACGGTCGATCTTGATGCCGGTGACCGGGAAGCGGCGCAGGTAGCCCAGGGCCGAGAAGCCGGTGCCGAAGTCGTCGATGAGCACCTGACAGCCCAGTTCGCGCAGCTCGAACAGCACCCGGCCGGCCACGCCGGTCGAGTCGACCAGCACCGTCTCGGTCATCTCGACCGCCACGCTGTGCGGAGGCACCCCGTACGCCTGCATCTCGGCCGCCAGCACCAGCGGCAGGTTCGGGTCTAGCAGCTGGCGGCCGGACACGTTGACCGAGACGTAGAACGCGTCGCCGACCGTGCCGTCGGCGCGCCATTCGCCCAGTTGGCGCAGCGACTCCTGGCGGACCCGGTCGCCGATCAGCCCGGCGTCCTCGGCGATGGGGATGAACAGGGCCGGGCTGATCGGTCCGCGCACCGGGTGGTTCCAGCGGACCAGGGCCTCGGCGCCGGCCGGCACCCCGGGCATCAGGTCGACGATCGGCTGATAGGCCACGGTGAGCTCGTCGCGGCCGAGCGCCTTGCGCAGCTCGACCTCGAGTTCGATCCGTTCCCGCACCTGGTCGTGCATGACCGCGTCGAAGATCGTGCAGGTGCCGGGGCCCTCGGCCTTGGCCCGGTACATCGCGGTGTCGGCCTCGCGCGTCAGGGACTCGGCCGAGGCGGCCGGGGTCGAGGCGGAGGCCAGGCCCATGGAACAGGTGATGGTCAGCTCGGTGCCGCGCACCGGGAACGTACGGGAGAAGCAGTTCCGGACGACGTCGACCAGCGCGTCCGCGTCGGCCCGGTCACCCGCCACGGCCAGCATGAACTCGTCGCCGCCGAGCGCGCCGACGGGAACCGCGGCCGGGAGGGCCGCGCGCAGCCGCCGGCCCACCTCGATGACCAGCTGGTCGCCGGTGTCATGACCCCAGCCGTCGTTCACCATCTTGAAGCCGTCCAGGTCGAGCAGCAGCACCCAGACCTGGCCGCGGCCGCGCGACAGCATCCGCGTGATCTTCTCGCCCATTTCGCGGCGGTTGGGCAGGCCGGTCAGCGCGTCGTGCATGGCCTGATGCTCGGCGCGCAGCTGGGCCGCGGCCTGGGAGCGTACGGCGCCGATCGCCCGCACCAGCAGCAGCGCCACGATCACCAGGCCGGCCACCGCGATCGTGGCCCGCTCGCTCGGGCTGTCCAGCACTGTCAGCAGCACGAACGGGCTGGCCAGAGCGGGTGCGAGCACGGCTATGCGACGCGCGGACCAGGCCTGTACGGGTGGGCGGGCGGCCCGCCCGAACCGGGTCACCGAGGGATGCAGAGCGGTCACGCCGATGAGCACGAAACCCAGCAGGAACGGGGCGTCGAACAGCGGGGAGGCGTACGTGATGCCGTTGGCGCCGACTATCGCGTACGCCGTGTCCCCGACGAACATCGAGGCCATCGCGCACATCAGGGCGACCAGACTGGCGGGCCAGGTGGTGGCGGTGAAGGTCAGGTTGATGAGCAGCATCAGCACGACCACGTCGAACAGCGGATAGAGCCCGGCCACGAACGACACCGGCTCGGGCCGGTCCGAGATCTCGGCCGCCGGCGCGGCCAGCAACAGGCCGACGACGAGCGCGCCGGCCACGCAGACGATCAGTGTGTCGAGCACCGCATGCCGGTCGAGGCTCTGCCGCAGCCGCACCATGGTGAGGAGGAAGGCGCAGAGCATGCCGTAGCTGCTGATGGTCGCGCAGTCGGCCAGCAGCGGCCACAGCCCCGGCAGATTTTCCACCGCCGGGCGCAGCAGCACCCCGGCCAGGCAGCCGAGCACCGCCCCGCCGAGCAGCAGCCAGGCGCCGGGCGGTTCCGCTCCGTGCCGGCGGGGACCGGCGAAGCAGGCCCACACCGAGCCCGCCGCGACCGTCAGCATGCAGGCAGCGTTGACCGCCGGCGACACGTTCACGGTGTAGACGACGGTCGCCAGCACACCCAGCGACGCGAACAGCCGCCAGTTCCTGGTCATCCTTCTTCGTTTCGGACGTTTCCGCCCGGGGCTGAGAGCCGCCGCCAGTTGGCTAACGGGCGAGCGCCGTTCCCGTGCGGCGCAGCGCGGGTGGGGTGCGCTGGGCCGGGATGCTGCCGCCGTGGGCGAAGAGCGTGGGGCCGGCCGCCCGGCGCAGCACGGTGCGGGCCACCGAGCCGAGCAGGCCCGCGGCGTGCGTGCCGCGCGGCCCGAGCACGGTCACCCGGGCGCGGCCCGAGGCCCGTACGAGAGTGGCCGCCGGCGATCCGGTGAGCAGCCGGGTCTGGTAGTCGACCAGTTCGGGCACGGCCTCGACCGCCCGGGCGAGCACGTCGCGGCCCGCTGCCTCGGCCGCCGGGCCGGGTTCCTCGACGACATGGGCGACGATCACGCCGACGTTGCGGCGGGCGCCCTCCTCGGCCGCCTGGCGCAGGGCCAGCAGCGAGGAGTGCGAGCCGTCGACCGCGGCCAGGATCGGCCCGGCCTGCGGCCGCGGGCCGCGCGCGACCAGCACCGGGCACCAGGCCCGGGCGACCGTCTGCACCAGCACCGAGCCGGACGGCAGCCAGGGCAGGGTGGCCAGGTCGTCGTCGCCGAGCACGAGAAGCTCAGCAGTGCGGCTCAGGCGCAGCAGCACCCGATCGGCCAGCCCGTCGACGAGTTGGCCCTGCACCCGGACGCCGGGTGTGGAACGCTGGGCAGTGGCGACGGCCGCGTCGACCACCTGAGATGCGGCCCGCCGGGCCCGGTCGTAGTCTTGATCGAGGCGGGGGTGCGACCAGGCGAAAGCGTGCACTATCCGGAGTTCCCGGCCGCGCGACACGGCCTCCCGGGCGGCCAGCCGCACGGCGGCCAGACCCGCGGAGGTGCCGGTGACCCCCACCACCACAGGACTCGGACTCGGATTCGGCATCGGGTCGCACCTCCGCGTTCGACTACAACCATTATCTATACAAGAGCGCCACTCTTCGTGATCAATCCCTCAGCAGGGATCCGCCTGATGACCCATTCAGGTTGAGGGTTTACGGTGAACTACAAAATTTGTGGGACATCTGCCGGTGAAGTGAGGGAAATACATGACGGATGTCAAGCTCGACCACCCTGGTGGCCAGCTGTCGATGCCGGTACGCGAGGCGGTCGAGGGCCCGGGCGGCATCGACGTCAGCGCCCTCCTCAAGGAGACCGGCTTCGTCACCCTCGACCAGGGTTTTGTGAACACTGCTTCGACCACGTCGACGATCACCTACATCGATGGTGACGCCGGCATTCTCCGCTACCGCGGTTACCCGATCGAGCAGCTGGCCGAGCGGTCGTCGTTCCTCGAGGTCTCCTACCTCCTGATGCACGACGAGCTGCCCACGCCCCAGCAGCTCAAGGATTTCGCCGACAAGATTCGCGTCCACACGCTCCTGCAGGAGGAGATGCGCGCCTTCTTCTCCGGGTTCCCGCGTGACGCGCACCCGATGGCCGTTCTTTCCTCGGCCGTCACCGCGCTGTCGACGTTTTATCAGGACGCGCTCGACCCGCTCGATCCCGAACAGGTCGAGATCTCGGGGATTCGGCTCATGGCGAAGCTTCCGACCATCGCCGCCTACGCGTACAAGAAGTCCATCGGCCACCCGCTGCCGTACCCCGACAACAGTTTCGACTACGTCGAGAACTTCCTGCGGATGACCTTCGGCCTGCCCACGGTTCAGTACGACGTCGACCCCAAGGTCGCGAAGATTCTGGACATGCTGTTCATCCTGCACGCCGACCACGAGCAGAACTGTTCCACGTCGACGGTCCGCCTGGTCGGTTCGGCGCAGGCCAACCTGTTCGCGTCGGTCTCGGCCGGCATCAACGCCCTCTCCGGCCCGCTGCACGGCGGGGCCAACGCGGCCGTGCTCGAGATGCTCGAGCAGATCCGCAAGGACGGCGGCGACGTCAACTCCTTCGTCACGCGAGTGAAGAACAAGGAGAAGGGCGTCAAGCTGATGGGCTTCGGCCACCGGGTCTACAAGAATTACGACCCGCGGGCCGCCATCGTCAAGAAGGCCGCGCAAGAGATGTTCTCGACGCTCGACCGGCCCGACCCGATGCTCGAGCTGGCGTTCCAGCTGGAGGAGATCGCGCTCAGCGACGACTACTTCGTCTCGCGCAAGCTCTACCCGAACGTCGACTTCTACACGGGCCTCATCTACAAGGCGATGGGCTTCCCGACCAAGATGTTCACGGTTCTCTTCGCGCTGGGCCGCCTGCCGGGCTGGATCGCGCAGTGGACCGAGATGATGAACGACCCGGCCAACAAGATCGGCCGGCCGCGGCAGCTCTACACCGGCGCCGCCGAGCGCGAGTTCGTCGCGATCGACAAGCGCTGACCGATCGAAGTAATTGAAGACGCCCCGCCGGAGATCCGGCGGGGCGTTTTCGTAACATCAGCGCATGGAGACGTTGGAGTTTCAAGCCGAGGCCAGGCAGTTGTTGCAGTTGATGGTCCACTCGATCTATTCGAACAAGGACATCTTCCTGCGCGAGCTGATCTCGAACGCCTCGGACGCGCTGGACAAGCTGCGGCTGGCGACCCTGCAGGACGGTCTGGAGGCGGACGCCACCGATCTGCACATCGAGCTCGAGGCCGACGCCGAGGCCCGCACGTTGACCGTGCGTGACAACGGCATCGGCATGACCCGCGAGGAGGTCGTCGAGCTGATCGGCACGATCGCCAAGTCGGGCACGGCCGAGCTGCTCACCAAGCTGAAGGAAGCCAAGGAGAGCCCCGAGCTGATCGGCCAGTTCGGCGTCGGTTTCTACTCGACCTTCATGGTCGCCGACAAGGTCGAGCTGGTGACCCGCAAGGCCGGCACCGAGGGGCACGGCACCCGCTGGGAGTCGACCGGCGAGGGCACCTTCACGATCGACGACGCGCCCGACGCGCCGATCGGCACGACCGTCACCGTCCACCTGCGCCCCAAGGACGAGGAGGACGCGCTCTACGACTACACGGACAGCCCGAAGATCCGCGAGATCGTCAAGAAGTACTCGGACTTCATCTCGTTCCCGATCCGGATGGGCGACGACACGCTCAACTCGATGAAGGCCCTGTGGGCGCGCCCGCGATCCGAGGTGTCCGACGAGGAATACCACGAGTTCTACCGGCACATCAGCCACGACTGGTCCGAGCCGCTCGAGATCATCAACATGCGGGCCGAGGGCACCTTCGAGTACGAGGCCCTGCTGTTCCTGCCGTCCCGGGCCCCGCACGACCTGTTCCAGCGGGACGCCCGCCGCGGCCTCCAGCTCTACGTCAAGCGCGTCTTCATCATGGACGACAGCCGTGAGCTGATCCCCGACTACCTGCGCTTCGTCAAGGGCGTGGTCGACGCGGCCGATCTGTCGCTGAACATCTCGCGCGAGATCCTCCAGCAGGACAGGCACATCCAGATGATCCGCCGGCGGCTGGTCAAGAAGGTGCTGTCGACGATCAAGGACCTGCTGAACAACAATCCCGAGAAGTACGCGACGTTCTGGCGCGAGTTCGGCCGGGCGGTCAAGGAGGGCCTGCTCAACGACTCCGACAACCAGAAGGCGATCCTCGACGTCGCCACCTTCGCCTCCACCGCGGGCAGCGAGCCGACCACGCTCACCGCCTACCTCGAGCGGATGAAGGAGGGCCAGGACGAGATCTACTACCTGACCGGCGACAGCCGTTCCCAGGTCGAGAACTCGCCGCACATGGAGGCGTTCCAGGCCCAGGGGTACGAGGTGCTGATCCTGACCGACCCGGTCGACGAGATCTGGGTCGAGGCCGTGCCTGACTACGACGGCAAGAAGTTCCAGTCCATCGCGCGCGGCTCGGTCGACCTGCCCAAGGACAAGGAGGAGCCGGCGCCCGAGGGCGACTTCGCGCCGCTGCTCACCTATCTCAAGGAGCAGCTGACCGAGCAGGTCAAGGACGTCCGCCTCTCACACCGGCTCACCACCTCGGCCGCCTGCCTGGTCAGCGACACCGACGACATCACGCCGGCGCTGGAGAAGATGTACCGGGCGATGGGTCAGGAGGGCCCGCGGGTCAAGCGGATCCTCGAGCTGAACCCGAATCACCCGCTGGTCGGTGGGCTGCGCTCGGCGCACGAGCAGCGGGCCGACGACGCGGCGCTGCCCGAGACGGCCGAGCTGCTGTACGGCACGGCGCTGCTGGCCGAGGGCGGCGACCTGGAGGACCCGGCCCGCTTCGCCAAGCTCCTCGCGGACCGCCTGGCCCGCACGGTCTGAAGACGCATGGTCTAAAGACGATCCAGCCAGTCCCGGGCGCCGGGGTGCCGCACACGCACCCCGGCCACCCGGATCGCTTCGGCCAGCGCGTCCTCCATGGTGGAACCGCCCGCCAGGAAGAAGGCGAGCGCGCCGTGGAACGCGTCGCCTGCCCCCGAGGTCTCGACGGCGTCGACCGGCGGGACGGCCACCGACCGCGTGACGCCGCCGGAGGTCCAGGTCACGGGGGCGGGACCGTGGGTGACGACGACATGCGGCGCCTCGACGACGCCGGCGGGGTGGCGGAACGCGGACGAGCAGGCGACCACCTCGGCGTACGGCAGGATGTCGGCGAACACGGGCCGCCACGTTCCCGCGTCGACCACCAGGCGGCGCGCGGCCCGCGCGGCGGCCACGGCGAGCGCGGGGTGATGCCCGTCGACCAGCGTCAGCGCGGCTTCCGGCAAGCCCTCCGGCGGTACGGAGAACTCCAGCTCACCGGCGTTGCGGCTGATGATCGTGCGTTCGTGGCCGGCGACCACGATGCTCGACACCGGCGGCGGGGCCCCGGAGGCGGCGGCCGTGTCGATCACCCGTACGCCGTGGTTCTGCAGATCGGAGCGGATGAGCGCCCCCAGCGGATGCGAGCCGATCGCGGTGACCAGGGTGACGGGGGCGCCCAACGCGGCCGCCGTGACCGCGGCGTTGGCAGCCGGACCGCCGGCCGCGACCTCGAACGCCGTGGCCTGGGCCTTCTCGTCGGCGCCGGGGATCCGGCCGACCCGGTAGACGAGGTCGACAGTGGCCAGCCCGACGCAGAGGATCATTCCGCGACCGGCGCCGCACCGGGCACGCGCTCCTCGACGGCCTGCCACTGGGCGGGGGTGAGCGGGAACGGGTTGCTGCCGCCGGGCATACGCAGCACGAGCGCGTCGCGGAACCGCTCGTCGGCCCTCAGGGCGTCGCGCCGGATGGGCCGCCCGGTGAACGTGCGCGCGAAGTCGACGGTGATCAGCCCGTCGTGCGGCGCCTCGGTGATCGTGCCGACGGCCGCCACCCCGCCGTCGCGCCCGCTCAGCCAGAGCGCCACGCCGTCGCCGGCCGTGATCAGCTCGCGGTAGCGGCGGACCGTCCAGTCGCCGCTGCCGCACTCGCCCCGCGCCGGATTGTGCTGCAGAAGCCAGTACGCCATTTACCCAGTCTGCTGCTCAGTCCGACAATTCGCGCAGGAAGACACCGATGTTGCGGAACACCTCGGCGATGCCGTCGCCGATGCCCTGCGCGATCTCGGACGCCGGGCCGGGATTGGTGCCGATGTAGAAGATGACGAGGACGAGCACGATCCAGCCGAGGGCTTTTTTCATGGGACCGGCTCCCTTCCCGGTGCGGGCGTCTGCCTACATGATCGTGGCACGTCGGCGCACGCCTTTGGCGCACCTTCACCCGCGCGGCGCGAAGAGCACCTGCGCATTCGTCCAGCAGACGGCTCGCAACCAGTCGTCGCCCAGCTCGAGCCGGGCCAGTGACTCCAGCTGGTGTTCGTACGGATACGGAATGTTGGGGAAGTCGCTGCCGAGCAGCGCCTTGCCGGCCAGGCCGAGATCCCGCAGCCGCGGCCGGAGCGCGCGGGGGAACGGCGCCAGCTGCTCGAAGAAGTCGGTGAACGCCATCGTCGTGTCGAGCCGGACGCCGGCGTAGCGCTCGGCCAGCTCGAGAAAGCCGTCGTACTCGGGCGCGCCCGCGTGGGCGACGATCACCTCCAGCGAAGGATGGCGGGTCAGCACCTCGCCGATCGGGCCGGGTCCGGTGAAGCCGGCGGCCACCGGCCCGGAGCCGGCGTGCACGACGACCGGGGCGCCGGCCTCGGCGAGCAGGCCCCACACCGCGTCCAGCTCCGGAAGGCGCGGGTCGAAGCCGCCCACCTGCAGGTGCAGCTTCCAGATCCGGGCGCCACGGTCCAGAGCATCCCGCGCGTACGCCTCCACGCCTGCCTCGGGGAAAAAGGTGGCACTGGGCAGGCAGCCGGGCGTTCGCTCGGCGAAGGCGAGGGTCCAGTCGTTGAGGTCGGCCGCCATGGCCGGGCGATGGGCGTATGCCAGGGCGCTGAACATCGTGACGCCGAGCCCGCGCAGCGTGTCGAGGCGCTCCTGCTCGGAGCCGCGATAGGTGATCGGCCACGGGCGGCCGATCGCCGGTTCCGCCCGGTCGAAGTACTCCCAGACGCGGCGTTGCATGCGAGGCGGCAGGAAGTGCGTGTGCACGTCGGCGAGGCCGGGCAGGGCGAGGCGTTCGATCACGTCGCCAGTCTAGGCATTGACACTAACAACCAAATGACAGCTACTATCAAAATATGCTGACTTCCACTTCGCGCTGGTACGCGCTCGCCGCCGTGGCGCTGAGCACGCTTGCGGTCGGCCTCGACACCACCGTGCTCAGCGTCGCGCTGCCCACCCTCGCCCGCGATCTCGACGCCACCACCGGCGACCTCCAGTGGTTCACCACCGCCTACCTGCTGGTCCTGGCGGCGGCGCTGCTGCCCGCGGGCGTGCTCGGCGACCGGCTCGGCCGCCGGCGCATGCTGATCGGCGCCCTCATGCTCTTCGGCGCCGCCTCTGTCGCCTGCGCCTACGCCCAGACGTCGGGCCAGCTCATCGCCGCCCGCGCGGCGCTCGGCCTGGGCGCGGCCGTGATCATGCCGCTCTCCGGCGCCGTGCTCACCGTGCTCTTCCCGGCGGGGGAGCGGACCCGGGCCATGTCGATCTGGGTGACCGCGAGCGCGCTCGGCATCCCCCTCGGCCCACTGCTGGGCGGCTGGCTGCTCGACAACTTCTGGTGGGGCTCGGTGTTCCTGATCAACGTGCCGGTCGTGGTGGCCGGCGTGCTGGCGCTGACGCTCTGGCTGCCCGAGTCGCACGGCGCGCGCTCCCGTCTCGACCTGCCGGGCATCGTGCTCTCCGCGGCCGGGCTGGCCGGGGTCACGTACGGGATCATCGAGGCCGGCGAGCGCGGCTGGTCCGACGCCCGGTCGCTGATCACCATCGCGGCCGGAATCGCGCTGCTCGCCGGCTTCATGCTGTGGCAGCGCCGCGCCGCCCACCCGTTGGTCGACCTGGCGCTGTTCCGCAACCGCGCCTTCACCGGCGGCGCTGTGCTGGCCACGGTGGCCAGCTTCGCGATGCTCGGCCTGCTGTTCTCGCTGCCGCAACTGTTCTCGGCGGTCGGCGGCCACGACGCGTTCGGCTCCGGGCTGCGGCTGCTGCCGGTCATCGGTGGCCTGGTCGTGGGCGCGCGGTTCGCCGAGAAGCTGGCCCGGCGGCTCGGGGCGCGGCTGGTCATCGCGGGCGGGCTCGGTTTGATCGCGATCGCGTCGCTGCTCGGGGCGCAGACCACGGCGACCACCGGCTATGGCTACATCGCCGTCTGGATCACGATCACCGGACTCGGGCTCGGGCTGACCATGCCGCCGGCGCTGGACGCGGCGCTCGGTGCGCTGCCGCCGACCGGCAGCGGCGTCGGGAACGCGTTGCTGCAGGCGATGCGCCAGGTCGGCGGGGCGATCGGGGTGGCCGTGCTGGGGACGGTGCTGAACTCGGCGTACCGGGAACGCGTGCCCTCGGTGGCCGCCGACAGTGTCACCTCGGGTGTGGCGGTCGCGCGGCAAACCGGCGATGTGGGGCTCCTGGCCTCGGTGCAGCAGGCTTTCGCGTACGGAATGGAAAGGTCTCTGCTGGTGGCCGGGGCGCTCGCGCTGGCCGGGGTGGTGCTCGCGCTGACCGTCATGCCGAAGCGCGCCGCCGAGCCGCAGCCGGAGGTGCTGGCAGAATCACTGCTATGACCTCAGGGTTGCGGGAGCGGAAGAAGGCGAAGACGCGGGCGGCCATCCGCGACGCCGCGATGCGCCTGTTCACCGAGCAGGGCTACGCCGCGACCACGGTGGAGCAGATCGCGGAGGCGTCCGAGGTCTCGCCGAGCACGTTCTTCCGCTACTTCCCGACCAAGGAGGACGTCGTCCTCACCGACGACTACGACCCGCTGATCCTCGCCGCGATCCGCGACCAGCCCGCCGAGACCCCGGTCGTCGAGGCGGTGCTGCTCGGCATGCGGGAGGTCTTCGACCGCTTCACCGAGGACGAGTGGGTCAGCGAGCGCCGCCGCCAGGAACTGTTCCGCACCGTGCCCGAGCTGAAGGCCCGCCAGCAGCAACAGACCCTCGACGCCGTCGACATGCTGGCCGGCGTGATCGCCGAGCGCCTCGGCGTGCCGGCCGACGACGCGGGGGCCCGGGCCCTGACCGGCGCGCTGGTCGGCGTCTTGCTGGCGTTCCTCTATCCGTCACACACGGCCGGCTTTCAGCCCGACGACTTCGACCGGGTCAAGCGGGCCCTGATCAGCGTCCGTGAGCACCTGGCGCCCCTCGAGCTCTGAATCATCCGACATTTTCGATCATGGCGGTTGAACGATCGTTCGGCGGGGTAACCGCGCGATCATGACGATGCTGGCCGCTGAGGCGATCACCGACGCGGGGACCGGGCAGCTCGTGCTCGCCGCCGTGCTCGGCATTGTGGTTGTGGTGCTGCTGATCGCGTGGGCGAAGTGGCATCCGTTCCTGGCTCTGATCATGGGCTCCGCGGCTCTGGGCCTCGTGGCGGGAGCGTCGCCGGGAGCCACGATCGACTCGTTCACGGCCGGGCTGGGCAGCACCGTCGGCAATGTCGGGCTGCTGATCGCGCTCGGCTCGATGATCGGCGCGCTGCTGGCCGAGTCGGGCGGCGCCGACGGCATCGTGAACCGGATCGTCAACAGCGTCACCGGCTCGGCCCTGCCCTGGGCCATGGCCGGTGTGGCCGCGCTGATCGGGCTGCCGCTGTTCTTCGAGGTCGGCGTGGTGCTGCTCGTGCCGATCGTGCTGCTGGTGGCCCGGCGTACGGACATCGGCCTGCTCCGCATCGGCATCCCGGCGCTGGCCGGCCTGTCCGTGCTGCACGGCCTGGTGCCGCCGCACCCCGGACCGCTGGTCGCCATCGCCAACCTCAACGCCGACCTGGGCCTGACCCTGCTGTTCGGGCTGATCTGCGCGATCCCGACGGTCATCATCGCCGGGCCGGTCTTCGGCAACTGGATCGCCAAGCGCGTGCACGTGCCCGTGCCGGCCCTGGTCGGCGCCGCCGCCGGTCCGGCCGGGGGCCAGGACTTCGTCGACCGGGACGACGTGGCCAACCCGGCGACGGGCGAGCCGGCCGAACTGGTCGACAAGCAGCTGCCGGCGGGCCGGCGCAATCCCGGCTTCGCGGCGGCCGTCCTGACCGTCCTCGTGCCGATCGTGCTCATGCTCGCCCGTGCCGTCGCCGAGCTGACCCTGACCGAGGGGAACAGCGTCCGGGGCTTCTTCGAGGTGCTCGGGGAGCCGGTGGTCGCGCTGCTGCTCGGCCTGCTGCTGGCCATGTGGACGCTCGGCAGGCGAGCCGGTTTCGACCGTGAGCAGACCTCGGCGGTCATCGGCGGCTCGCTGCCGCCGATCGCCGGCATTCTTCTCATCGTGGCCGCGGGCGGCGGCTTCAAGCAGGTGTTGGTCGACGCGGGCGTCGGCAACGTGGTGGCCGACGCCGCCAAGGACGCGAACATCAACGCGCTGGTGCTGGGCTTCCTGGTCGCGGTCGGCATCCGGCTCGCGACCGGCTCGGCCACCGTCGCGACGATCACCGCCGCCGGCATCGTGGCACCGCTGGCCACCACCCTCGACAAGCCCACGGTGGCGCTGCTGGCGCTGGCCATCGGGGCCGGCTCGCTGTTCTTCTCGCACGTCAACGACGCCGGGTTCTGGCTGGTCAAGGAGTACTTCGGGATGACCGTGGGCCAGACCATCAAGACCTGGTCGGTGATGGAGACGATCATCTCGGTGGTCGGCTTCGCCTGCGTGATGGTGTTGAGCGTCTTCGTCTGACGGCGCGGGGAACGTCGTCCGTTCGGTCGCTTTTGCCACCTGATCGGGAGCGCATCTCCGGGATGGAAGCGTAGTTAACGAGCAATGTGCCTTACATCCGAAAAGCCGTCCGCCGTAGCCTGACCGTCGTCCTCGGGGCCGTCGTGATCGCCACCGGTGGCGCCGCGATCGCCGAGGTGGTCACCGGAGAGCCGGTGACCTCGCCATCGTTCAACGGCCCGGTCTACGCGGTGGCCTACCGCGGTTCGACCGTCTACGTCGGCGGCAACTTCACCAGCGCCGTCGTCGGTTCCAAGAGCTTTCCCCGTACGCGGCTGGCCGCGCTCGACGCCCGCACGGGAGCCCTTCTCGACTGGAAGCCGAGCGCCGACGCCAACGTGCGCGCGCTCGCCGTGGCCGGGGATGTGGTCTACGCGGCCGGCGACTTCGACACCGTCAACGGCACCGCCCGCGACGCCGTCGCCGGCCTCGGCGCGACCACCGGCCAGCTGACCGCCATGCGGCACACGGTGCTCGGCCAGCCCAACGCGCTCGTCACCGGCAACGGGCGCCTGTACGTCGGCGGCCGGATCACCGCTGTCGACGGGGCGCCGCGCACCAACCTGGCCGCGTTCACCCTGTCCACCGGCGCCCTGGACGCCTGGGCGCCGACGACCGACGACGTGGTCAACGCGATGGCCGTCACGGCCCGTCGGGTGTACGTCGGCGGCCGGTTCCACCGCACGAACAACGTCGGTTCGACGCTTCGCCTGTCGGCCGTGGACCCGGTCACCGGGGCGCTCGACACCACGTTCAGCGCCAAGCCGGTCTCTCAGGTGTTCGCGCTGGCCGCGGACCCCTCGGGCGTCTATGCGGCGCTCGGCGGTCAGGGCGGGCGCGCGGTGGCGTACGCCCCGAACGGCGCCACCCGGTGGACGCGGGTATTCGACGGTGACGCGCAGGCCATCGCGACGCTCGACGGCACGGTCTACGTCGGCGGGCACTTCGACAAGGCGTGCACGACCACCAACAACGGCGCCAAGGGCGTCTGCACCGACGGCTCGGTGCCGCGCGGCAAGCTGGCCGCGATCGACGCGCAGGGCAACCTGTTGCCGTGGGCGCCGCAGGCCAACGGCGTGGCCGGCACCCGCCAGATCGCGACAAGTCCGTCCCTGGGCTCGATCAGCGCGGTCGGCGACTTCACCACGGTCGGCGCGACCTCGCGCAAGCGGTACGTGGCGTTCGCCGGCGTGACCCCGCGTGCGGAGTCGGCGCCGGCCGGCGGACCGGTGGCCTCGTACAACTTCGACTCGACGATCGCCGACGGCACCTTCGACGACGGCTCGGGCCACGGACACCTGCTGCGCGCGGTGACCCGCAACGGTGGCAAGGTCGCGATGGAGCCGCACGGCTCGGGCCAGGCGATCACCTTCCCGCCGCGCTGCTCCGAGCCGTCGTGCCCCCGCCTGGTGCTGCAGGCCGAGGCCACGGACGATCTCAACCCGCAGGCCCAGCCGCTGCGCTACGGCGCGAGCGTGCGCCTGGCCTCCCCGCCGGCCGGCGCGACGGGCCAGGACGGGCAGAACATCCTGCAGAAGGGCTACGCCGCGGCCGGTGGTCAGTACAAGCTCCAGGTGGACGGTGTCTCCGGCAAGCCCAGCTGCGTCCTGACCGACCGTACGGGTGAGGGTTCGTACATCGTCCGGAGTCGCACCTCCATCGCGGACGACGAATGGCACACCGTCGAATGCCGCCGCACCGGACCGACGCTGGCCATCGCCGTCGACGATCAGGTGCAGGCGACGGCGGCCGTGCCAGCGGCCCTGTCGATCGACTCCGAGCAGCCGTTCAGCCTGGGTGGCAAGGGTGTGGGCACGAACAACGACCAGTTCCACGGCGCTCTGGACGACGCGTGGATCCACATCGGATGACGCGGTGGTCACTGGCTGTGATGATCACAGTGGGGAGTTGACTATCCCACAAGGGACAATCCATCCCTGAGCGGAGTGATGACCCCGGCGTACGGGTACTGATAGCCTTGCCCGCCGTTGTCTACTCAGCGTGAGGAGCTGACGAATGGCCAGCTGGATCTTGGTTCCCTGCCTGGTGAAGCTGCGCTCCGAGTTCAACGCGATCGCGCCCAGCCGTGACAAGGCCAGTGACGGTTCGGTCGGCGACGCGGCGCATCAGGACAGCCAGTCGGATCACAACCCCGACGAGACCGGCAACGTCCCGATCCGCGACGCCGACCGGGTCAACGAGGTGCACGCCATCGACGTCGACGTGAACCTGCGGGTGCCGGGGCTGTCGATGGAGAAGGTCGTGCAGTTCCTGCTGACCCGGTGCCGCTCGGGCGCGGAGAAGCGGCTGCGCTACATCATCTACAACCGGCGCATCTGGTCGGCCAGCAACAGCTGGCGGCAGCAGAACTACACCGGCTCCAACCCGCACGACCACCATGCGCACTTCTCTTCCTCGTACACATCGGCCCACGAAGCCTCGACGGCTTCCTGGCATCTGGAGGACGTTCCCGTGGCACTCACCGCAGACGACAAGAAGTGGATTTCCGCGGAGATCGCCAAGCAGGTCAAGGCTCAGGTCGACGACATCTGGGCGTTCAACGTCGGCAAGGCGACCGGCAGCGCGTCGCAGCGGGCCGACGGCGCGCTGGTGACGGCCAACATCCGCGCCGGGGCGATCGCCAACGACTACCTGCCCAAGCTGCGCGACGCTGTCGAGCAGCTCTCGCAGCAGGTCGCCGACCTCAGCGACCAGGTCATGGCGAGCCGCTCGTCCTGACCGACCCGGCCTCGGTGTCCCCGCCACCGCCGCCGGGGCCGTCGTTCCCGCCACCGGGATCCTCGTTCCCGCCGCCCGGGCCCTCGTTCCCGTCGCCCGGCGGCGTGGTCGTGGTCTCCGGGGCTTCGGGGGTGGTTTCCGGAGCTTCGGGTTCCGACTCGCCCGGATCGGGGACGCTCGGGGTCTCCGTCACCGTCGGGGTCGGCGTGTCCGGCGGCGGCGCCGGCTGGGTGCTTGTGCGGGACGGGGCGGGGGTGGTCGGGCGGTTCTGCGGCTTCGTCCCGGTTGTGGTGGCCGGCTTGTCGCCCGAGCCGACCGAGCCCTGCACCGAACCGGAGGGTGTGGTCGGGCCGGGCGCCTTGTTGTCCTGGTCGGCGACCGCGAAGGCGATGGCCGCGACCGCCCCGGCCAGCACCAGCGCCCCGGCGCCGGCCAGCACGACCAGTTTGCGGCGCGGTCCGGCCGGTCCGGCCGGGCCGAGCGGCTCGGCCAGCGTCGTCGGGGTGGGCACCGCACCGTAGCGGGGAGCAGCCAGGATCGCGGTCGTGTCCCCGCCCGAGACGGCCCGGTCGGCCGCCTCGGCCATCGCCGCGGCGGTGGGGAAGCGGTCGGCCGGGTTCTTGGCCATGGCCCGCACGACCACGGCCCGTACGGCCGGTGGAACGTCCTCGGGCAGGTCGGGTGGCGGCTCGCTGAGGTGCTGCATCGCGATGGCGATCGGGTTGTCGCCGGTGAACGGCGGGTGCCCGGCCAGGCAGTGGTACGCGACCACGCCCAGCGCGTAGATGTCGGCCGGCGGGCCGGTCGTCTGCTTCGAGACCTGCTCGGGCGCGATGTACATCGCCGTGCCCACGACCTCGCGGGCGCCGGTCAGCGTCGACGAGCCGGCCGAGCGGGCCACCCCGAAGTCGACCAGCACCACGGTGCCGTCGTCCTTGATGATCAAATTGCTCGGCTTCACGTCGCGGTGCACGATGCCGGCCTCGTGCGCGGCCTCGAGCGCGCGGGCCGCCTGCGCGACCACGGACATCGTCTCGGCCGCGGTGAGCCGGCCCCGCTCGGCGATCCGCTCGGTCAGCGGCTGGCCGTCGATCCGGGCCATCACGATGTACGCGTCGGTGCCGTCCGCGGTCTCGCCGAAGTCGTAGACGTCGGCCACCCCCGGGTGGTGCAGCGCCGCCATCGACCGGGCCTCGTGCCGGAACCTCTCCTGGAAGCCCGGATCACCGGCCCGGTCGGCGTGCAGGGTCTTCACCGCGACGTCGCGGCCGAGCACCGTGTCGGTGGCCCGCCAGACCTCGCCCATGCCGCCGGCCGCGATCCGGTCGTCCAGCCGGTATCGGTCACCGATCAACTCTCCTGGGGATGGCATGCCACCTCCTCTGCCCATTTGCTGATCAGAACATACGCGGCAGTCCAACGATCACGGTCAACGTCCGGGAACGGGCGCGGAGCTGAGATCGCCCGTGCGGTGGATCGTCTGCCACTCGAGGCGGCGCCCGGTGAGCGCGGCCAGCGCCGAATGCAGCAGCACAACGTACATCACCTGGCGGTAGACGATCTGCTGCAACGGCAGGCTCCACAGCGGGCGCAACGGCTCGTGGTCGAGGCGGAACGCCAGCACCGCGGTCAGCACCTGCACGACCAGCATGGCCAGCCAGCCGATGACGGTGACCTGGCGATCGAGGAAAAGCAGGCCGTAGATCGCCATCAGGTCGACCAGTGGCGCCAGCAGCGGCAACAGCACGCTGAACAACGCGATGAAGAGCAGGCCGCGGCGGCCGAACCGGCCCGAGGCGCCCCGGTCGAGAACCGCCCGGCGGTGCTTCCACATCGACTGCATCGTGCCGTAGCTCCACCGGTACCGCTGCCGCCACAACTGCCGTACGGTGGCCGGCGCCTCGGTGTAGGCCCGCGCCGACTCCTCGTAGACCACCCGCCACCCGGCCCGGTGGAGCGCGATCGTCAGGTCGGTGTCCTCGGCCAGCGTGTCCGTGCTCAGGCCGCCCGATCCGGTCAGCGCCTCGCGGCGGAACGCCCCGAGCGCCCCGGGGATCGTCGGGATGCACCCGAACGTGTCGTACAGCCGCCGGTCCAGGTTGAACCCGATCACGTACTCCATGTGCTGCCACCGGCCGATCAGCCCGCGCCGGTTGCCCACCTTGACGTTGCCCGCGACCGCACCCACCCGCGGGTCGGCGAACGGCTGCACCAACCGGTGGATCGCGTCCGGCTCGACCAAGGTGTCGGCGTCCACCATGACGACCAGGTCGTGCCGCGACAGGGCAACCCCGGCGTTGAGCGCGCCGGCCTTGCCGCCGTTGGGAATGCGCACGACCCGGACGTTGCCGAGCCGCAGATCCCGTACGGCGTCGGCCGTGCCGTCGGTCGAGCCGTCGTCGACCACCAGCACCTCGACGCCGGGATGGGCCGAGGCGGCGAGCGAGCGCACCGCGGGCCCGATCGTCTTCTCCTCGTTGTACGCGGGTACGACGACGGTGACCGGCGAGGTCACCGGCAGCCCCCACGACCAGTCCGGTCCCCGGCGGTGCCGCGAGTGCCGCCACGCGAAGGCGAACAGGATCAGCGTCCGGATCACGATCAACCCGCCCGCCGTGATCAGCAGGACCCACAGCGCGGCCAGCACGGCGTCGGCCACCTGCACGGTCCACACCAGCGCTCGTCCGCGCCAGACCGCGTCGCCGGCGGCAGGCGGGTTGATCCGGCCCCCGATCGCCGCGCTCACCGTGCTGAACCGGTAGCCGCGCTTCTGCAGCTGGGGAATCAGCCGATCGAGGGCGGCGACGGTCTGCGAGCGGTCGCCGCCCGCGTCGTGCAGCAACACGATCTGCCCGGCGTCGCCCTTCGGGGTGAGGTTGCGGACGATGGCGTCGGCGCCGGGCCGCTTCCAGTCCTCGCTGTCCATCGTGTCGAGCACGGTCAGATAGCCCTGCCCGCCGACCGCCCGCACGGTCTGCCAGTCCTTGTCCGTCAGCGCGTCCGCGAACGACGAGTAGGGCGGGCGCATCAGCCGGGTCGCCCGGCCGGTGGCGTGGGCGATCGCCAGCTGGGTCTGCGAGTTCTCCATCTCGCGCCGCCACTCGGGCAGCCCGGCCAGATCGGGGTGGGTGAAGGTGTGACCGCCCAGCTCGTGGCCCTCGCGGGCGATCCGCCCGGTCAGGTCCGGGTGCCTCGCCACCTGCGAGCCGACGACGAAGAAGGTGGCCGGCGCGTGGTGCCGGGCCAGCACGTCGAGGATCTTGGGCGTCCACTGCGGATCGGGCCCGTCGTCGAAGGTCAGCGCGATCGTCCGGGCGGGCATCCCGTACGTCCGCACCTCGCCCCCGCCGGTCAGGTCGATCACCGGCCCGCCTTCGCGGACCGCGCGGGGCACCTCGGTGTCGGCCGTCCCGGCCGGGGTCGTCCCGTCCGGGGTGAAGCCGGCGTCGGTGTAGACCTCGACCAGCACGACGGTCGCCAGCAGCAACAGCACCGTGAGCCCGAGCGCGCCCGCCAACACCCGGCGCCGCCTGATCCGCCGCCGGCGTCGCAGCGGCGGCAGCAGAGAGGTCGACTCCGCCGGGTCGTGCGGCGGCGGGGCGGACCGGTAGACCGTCACCGCGGGCAGCTCGCGGCGCTCGGGCACGGCGCGGGGGCCGGGGGCCGGGCCGGTTCGAGCAGTTGAGTCACCCAGATGGCGAGCAGGGCCAGAACCAGCAGGACCCCGATCGCGTACGCCGTGCGGCGCACCCACCGCCGCCGGCCCCCGGAGGGATCCACGAACACGGGCGGTGCTGCCGGCCCGCCCACCTCGAACGCCTCCGTCCGTGCGTGCTCGGGCAGCGGGGCCTTCCCGACCGCGCGCCCGACCCGGGCCCGCCCCCGGGACCGGCGGCCGACGGGCGCTCGACCGATGTTCGGCTCCTCCGCCACAGCATCGACGGTAGAAGATGCACGGAGGATGCGCACTTCCGCCGGCGCCCGCCCCCTGTCCGGGCCGGCGGCTCGTGCTCGGCGGCTCGTGCCCGGCGGCTTCGTCAGAGGGTGACCAGGCCGCGTTCGATCAGGCTGCGACCGGCGGCGATGACGGCCTCCTCGGCTGGGCGCGGCGTCCAGCGCAGGACGCGGCGCGCCTTCTCGCTGGACATACGCCGGGCGTAACCGAGATCGGGCTGGACCGCCGCCGGCGCCTGATCGTCGGGCAGGACGCTGGTCGGCACCCGCTTTGCGCCGTCGCCGAGGTGCTCCCGCAGGACGGCGCCGATCCGCTCCATCGGGATGGCCGGGCCGTCGGACACCAGGAAACGCTGCCCGGCCGCGCCGTCGGCAGTCAGGGCGGCGACGTGGGCGCTCGCCACGTCCCGGACGTCGACGATCGGAAACCACAGATTGAGCAGGGCCGGCATCTGCCCGTCGAGCATCCGCCGCACGATCTGATTCGCGCCGGAGATCTGGGCGCCGAGCACCGGCCCCATCACGGCCACGGGCAGGATCGTGACCAGCTCGGTCGAGCCGCCCTCGGCCGCCATGAAGTCCCACGCAGCCCGCTCGGCCAAGGTCTTGCTGCGGCCGTAGGCGTCGGTGCCGGGCCCGTCGAGCACGGTCCAGTCCTGCTCGGTGAAGACGCGATCGTCGTGCGGGTACCCCCACCCGACAGCGTGGAAGGCGGAGGTCAGCACGACCCGGCCCACCCCGGCGTCACGGGCGGCCCGAAGGACCCGCAGCGTGCCCTCGCGGGCCGGGACGATCAGGTCGTCCTCGTTCTCGACCGGGCCGGGCGCGACCGGCGAGGCCACATGCAGCACGTGGTCGCAGCCCCGGACGGCCTCGGCCCAGCCGTCGTCGCTGAGCAGGTCGGCCTCGGCGAAGCCGACCCCCGCGAAGTCGGGTGTGCGGCTCAGCGAGCGCACCGTCGTGCGGACGTCGTACCCCTGGTCGAGAAGCTGGAGAATGCAGTGCCCGGCGATGAAGCCGGACCCGCCGGTGACAAGAACAGTGGTCATGCCGACCATGGTTGCCCGGCCGCCCGCGGACAGGCAGGGGTCCAGCAGACCCCCGCAGGCGGCCCGGCACCGACCTACCGTGGTCACATGACCGAACAGTGGCAGCTGGGGGCGTTCCTGCGAGCCCGGCGCGCGCTGGTGACCCCCGACGAGGCCGGCCTGCCCGCGGCCGGTGTGCGCCGGGTGCCCGGCCTGCGCCGCGAGGAGGTCGCGATGCTGGCCGGGATCAGCGCCGACTACTACCTGCGCCTGGAACGCGGCCGCGGCCGCCACCCGTCGGTGCAGGTGCTCGAATCGCTGGCCCGCGTCCTCCGGCTCGACGACGACGCCCGCGCCCACCTGCTGAGCCTGGGCGCGGAACGTTCCCGCCGCCCCCGCTCCCCGCGCCGCCACGAGGTCGTGCCACCGAGCACGGCCGCCCTGGTCGCGCAGCTGCCGCTGCCGGCCTTCGTCGAGGGCCGCTTCATGGACGTTCTGGCAGCCAACCCCCTGGCCACCGCCCTCTCCCCCCGCATGGTGACCGGCGCCAACCGGCTGCGCGACGTGCTGCTCGACGAGGGCGAACAGGCCCTCATCCCCGACTGGCAGGCGGCCGCGGCCACGATGGTGGCCCACCTGCGCGAGGCAGCCGGCGCCGACACCGACGATCCGCGCCTGGTGGAGCTGGTCGCTGAGCTCTCGCTGGCCAGCCCTCTCTTCCGTCGTCTGTGGGCCCGCCACGACGTACGCCATCGAGGCGGTGCTGCTGTGTGCTTCGACCATCCCTCCGTCGGCAAGCTGACCCTGCACCGGGAGAAGCTGCACGTCAGCGACACCGACGGGGTGATGTTGGTCGTCTATCACCCTGATGCCGGGACGGTCGATGCGGAGAAGTTGGGGGTGCTCGGCTCTGCGACTGTTCCTTGGTGGTCTGGTTCTGCACGTCGAGATGCTGCGATGGATGGGAGCGCCGGGGTCGGATAGGTCTTGGCCGGGTGGGTCGGCGCTGGTGCGGTAGTTCCCGGCGGTGTGTGGGTGCTTGCCGGGCGGTGTGTCGTCGTGGTCTGGGTGGGTGCGGCCGGTGGCGGTGTGTGGGTGGTTAGGGCGCTCGCCGGGCGGTGTGTCGTCGTGGTCGGGGCGCGTGCGGCCGGTGGCGGTGTGTGGGTGGTTAGGGCGCTCGCCAGGCGGTGTGTCGTCGTGGTCCGGATAGGTGCGGCCGGTGGCGGTGCGTCGGTGGTTGGCAACGAGCGAGGCGTCGTGGTTGCGTTAGTTAACGACAACAACCACGTGGCGGTGCTTTTACTTATCGCTCTTCGATCTGCGCGCTTCGGCGGACGCGATCTTGTGTGGCGGTGCGTCCGGTGACTATTGGCGGTCAGCCGAAAGTGCTTGTCTGTTTTATTTCCGCGCACCCTTCGGCTTCTCGGCCGTCACGCGTGACCAATGAACCGTCACCGGTCGATACGCTCACATGTTGAGAGGTTCAGGCTCGTAGGCGAGAGCGCCGAAACTCAACGCGCCCGGATTGAGACCGTCGTGGCGACCCCCGCTGCTGCATGATCTGAATGGGCAGGCCAGCCCACCAGCCCGGCAGCCCACCAGCCCGGCAGCCCACCAGCCCGGCAGCCCACCAGCCCGGCAGCCAGCCAGCCGCCCAGCCCGGCAGCCAGCCAGCCCGCCAGGTAGGCCGCCAAGCAGGCAGGCAGGCAGGCAGGCTGGCTTGCTGATCTTCTGCGCGCAGGTGCCCGCCGTCGAGAGAGCGGATAGGGACGAAATTGTAGGCAGTTGCGTCGTCGGTGATGATCGAATCCTAGTCGAGTGGTCGATTAATCACCCAACTTTGGCATGATCAATAGGCCCCGAGGGCGCCCATTCTGATAGCCGGCGCGGGACAATATAGGCATGCGGCAGCTGCAATTGTTCAATTCGGCAGAGTTGGCAAAAATGCGTGACCGGACCCGGCGCCGAAACTACTCGCCCGCAGGTGAGGAATTTCGCCGCGAACACGAGCGGCACCGCGCCTGGGGCCTTCAACAAAGGCACTTCGCCAAGCTGAGCCGTTTGCGCCGCGCCGCTGCCGCGTCGGATTGGAGCGACTGGTCCGAGTCCTCGACCAGCTCCGCAGCTCACCAAGCCACGCCGGCGCCGGCTCCAACACCGCGGCCGGCCAAGCCAGTAACTACTTCCTCCGCGGCGCAAGTGGAGCCGGTCGTTGTCTCGTCTGTGCCGCTCAGTCCGGTCGGGCCGGTCGTTGTCTCATCTGTGCCGCTCCCGTTCGTCGAGCCGGTCGCTGCCCCGCGTGCACAGATCGACTCCGTCGGCGCTGTCACCGGCGTGCCGTCCAGGCTGGCGACGTACGCCACGCCGCCGTCCCAGCAGATCGCCGACGTGGCATGCCTGGAGGTCCGCCCAGGCTGCTCCGAGCTCCGGCCAGGCTGCTCCGAGCTCCGGCCAGGCTGCTCCGAGCTCCGGGCTGGCTGCTCCCAGCTCCGGGCTGGCTGCTCCCAGCTCGGCGCAGGCTGCACCGAGCTCCGGCCAGGCTGCAGTTGCCACCCCCGAGCTCCGGCCAGGCTGCAGTTGCCACCCCGAGCTCCGGCCAGGCTGCACTTGCCACCCCGAGCTTGTGCACGCCGGCGACCTTACTGCCCTGCCACTGTCACCCGCACGAACGGCGCAGCATCTCGCCCGAGGGTAGAAAAGGCGGCCTTGCGGTTCGGCTGGATGCAGTCAGTTGGCGTGCGGCGCGTCCGGCCCGGGGTGCGAGGCAGCGGGCCTTGCGGTTCGGCTGGCTGTCGCCGCCGCGCGAGCGGCGGCATCCGGT
>NZ_JAHWFK010000048.1 GCF_019710575.1 Paractinoplanes polyasparticus
CCGGCATCCGGTCCGGCATCCGGTCCGGCATCCGGTCCGGCATCCGGTCCGGCATCCGGTCCGGCATCCGGTCCGGCATCCGGTCCGGCGTCCGGCGTCCGGCCCAGCATGCGGCGTCCGGCGTCCGGCCCAGCATGCGGCGTCCGGCGGCCGGCATCCGGCGTGGGTTCGACGGTGGGCATCGTGTTTTGCCCGGTCATCGTTGGTCGGCCGCTGGCTGCATCCGGCTGCGGGGCTGGGATTGGAGTTGTGCCTGGCTGTGGCGCCGTGCGAGCGGTGGCATCCGGTCCGGTACTGGGCGTGGGCGCGACGGTGGGCTTCGTGGATTGCCCGATCACAGCTGCTCGGCGACCGGCGGCATCCAGCGGCGGCGTGGGGCGCGGGCATGGGCGTCCGTCCGGTCATTGCCGCTTGGTGGTCGGCAGTGTCCGGCCCGGGTGCGAAGTGCGGTTCGCCCAGCCACCCTGACCGGCGACCGGCGACCGGCGACCGGCGACCGGCGACCGGCGACCGGCGACCGGCGACCGGCGACCGGCGACCGGCGACCGGCGACCTGTGACCTGTGACCTGTGACCTGCGACCTGTCTGGTTGTCGGTGCTTCGGAACGCGGGTGTTGTGCCGGCGTCGTGGCCCGGCGAGATGTGAGAGGACCGCCCCACCGATAAGGAGGGCGGTCCTCAGCGACGCCAGGTCGGCCAACTTGCTTGAGCCTCGGGGGCCCCGCTGGTTCGAGCCTTGAGTGTCCGCTGGTCGTTGGCCTGCTGGATCACTTGATCATGTAATTGTTGTGGGCGGGCCGAGGCGGGGAGGCGCGAAGACCGCCTCGTCGTCGGCGTCCTTCCACCGGTGCCGGACGACCATTGACCCGGGGCCTGCGGAGCGGCGGCCGGCGGAGCTTCGTGGGGGACTTCTTCGACTGGTTCTCAGGAGGGGGAGTGGACGGCCTCGGCCGGGGTTGCTGGGAGCTGACTTGTTTTGCGGCGGGGGAGCCATAGGGCCACCACGGCCCCGGCGGCGACGATAAGGGCGCCGACGATGACGGCGGGGCGTAGGCCGTCTACGAAGGACTGGTGGGTGGTGTAGCCGCCGTATGAGCTGAAGATTGAGGCCAGGACGGCCACTCCGGCGGCTACGCCGGCTTCTCGGATCGTGTTGTTGACGCCGGAGGCTACGCCTCGGTCGGTGTCCTTGACGCTGGCCAGGGCTACCGTGCTGATCGGGGCAAAGGTCAGGCCCATGCCGATGCCGGCCAGGGCGAAGGCGAAGACCAGGCTGCCGTACGTCACGTCGGGGCCGGTGGCCAGGCCTATCCAGAGGATGCCGGCGGCCAGGAAGAGCTGGCCTGTGAAGATCAGGGCGCGCTGGCCTATGCGGTCGCCGAACAGGCCGGCCAGGGGGGCGACGATCATCGGGGCGGCTGTCCAGGGGAGTGTGCGCAGGCCGGCGTCCAGCGGGCTCAGGCCCTGTACGACCTGGAAGAACTGGGCCAGCAGGAAGACCGAGCCGAACGCGCCGGCTGAGAAGGTCAGGGTTACCGCGTTGACCAGGCTGAAGCCGCGGGAGCGGAACAGGCGCAGCGGCAGCATGGGGGCGGGATTTCTCGCCTGCCAGGCCAGGAACGCTGCCAGCATGGCGCCGCCGGCGATGAGCATGGTCAGGACGCGGGCGGAGGTCCAGCCACGTTCGGGGCCGTCCACCACGCCCCAGATGACCAGCAGCATGCCTGCGGCCGAGAGCACCAGGCCCAGCGGGTCCAGGCGGCGGGCGCCGCCGCGGGACTCGTCGAGCACCGTCAGGGCCAGCACGACGGCGATCACGCCGATGGGCACGTTCAGCCAGAAGATCCAGTGCCAGTCGAGGCCCTCGACCACCGCGCCGCCTACGACCGGGCCGACCGCTACGCCTAAGCCGCTGATGCCGCCCCAGATGCCTACGGCGGCTGTTCGGAAGCGGTCGGGCACGGCTTCGGCCAGCAGGGTCAGGGCCAGGGGAGCTACCGCGGCGCCGCCCAGGCCCTGGACGGCCCGGGCCGCGGTGAGCTGCCACGACTCGGTGGCCAGGGCGGCCGCGGCGGAGGCCAGCGTGAAGACGATCAGGCCGGCCACGAACATGCGGCGGCGGCCGATGCGGTCGCCCAGCGCGGCCGCGGTGAGCAGGAAGGCGGCGAACGGCAGGGTGTACGCGTTCACGAACCACTGGAGGTCCGTCAGCGAGGCGCCCAGGTCGGTGCGGATCACCGGCAGCGCCGTGCTCACGACCAGGTTGTCCAGCGTGACCATGAAGGTCGGGATGCCGACGGCGGCCAGCACCCAGCCCAGCGGGCGGGTGCGGCGCCGGGGCGCCGCGGCGGGCGCCTCTTGTACGGCGGTCATCAGGTCCCCCTAGTTGTTATTCACTGATAACTTCGCTCGCCACGTTAGTTATCGACTGATAACCTGTCAACCGTGACCCGAACCCGCCTCACCGCCGAGGAACGCCAGGGGCAGCTGATCGCCGCGGCCGTCACCGCCTTCAGCCAGAACGGCTACGCCGGCACCACGACCGATCAGGTGGCCCGGCTGGCGGGTGTCTCCCAGCCGTACGTGATCCGACTTTTCCGGACGAAGCAGGAGCTCTTCCTGGCCGCGGTGCAGCACGCCGGCGACCGCATCGAGGCCAAGTGGCGCGACGCGGCCGAGCGCGACCCCACCCTGGCCGGGCTGGGCGACGCCTACGGCGAACTGCTCCAGCAGCCCGAACTGGTCACCATGCTGCTGCACGGCTTCGCCGCCGCCGGCGACCCGGCCATCGGCGACCCGGTGCGCGCCTGCTTCGGCGGGCTCTACGAGGTCGTACGGGAATTGACCGGCGCCACCGCCACCGAGGCCCGGGACTTCTTCGCGCACGGCATGCTGCTCACCTGCCTCGGCGCGATGCGCGTGCTCGGCCCCGGCGCGGTGCCCCCGCAGCCCTGGTCCGTCGACCTGCTCGGCACGTTCGAGGGCCTGGACAAGAAAATCTAGCCCGATCTCGCCGCGAGCGCCGCCGGGACGCTCGCGGCAGCG
>NZ_JAHWFK010000049.1 GCF_019710575.1 Paractinoplanes polyasparticus
AGCCGGATGTCGTGGCGGCTCGGCAGGGTGGGCCGGCAGCGAGCCGGATGTCGTGGCGGCTCGGCAGGGTGGGCCGGCAGCGAGCCGGATGTCGTGGCGGCTCGGCAGGGTGGGCCGGTAGCGGGCTGGATGTCGTGGCGGGTCGGTAGCGGGCCGGATGTTGTGGCGGGTCGGCATGGGTCGGTAGCGGGCCGGATGTCGTGGCGGGTCGGCGCGGGGGCCGATAGCAGGCCGGGCGCTGTGGCGGCTCGGCAGGGGGCGGCGGGGTCAGACGTTGTGGCGGGCCAGCAGGGGCTCCCGCCAGCCCAGCATCGCTTCGGTCATGCGTACGGCGTCGACTGTGGCCCGCACGTCGTGCACGCGCACGATGCGCGCGCCGTGGAGCACGCAGAAGACCACGGCGGCCAGGGTGCCGGCCAGGCGGTCGGGCTGCTCGGCGCCGAGGGTCTCGCCGATGAAGTCCTTGTTGCTGACGGCGGCCAGCAGGGGGTAGCCGACCGCGGCGATCTCGTCCAGCCGACGGGTGACCTCCAGCGTGTGGCGGGTGTTCTTGTTCAGGTCGTGACCCGGATCGATGATGATCTGGTCGGGCCGCACGCCGCGGTCGAGCGCCACCGCCACCCGCTCGCGCAGGAACTCGGCCACCTCGGTGGTCACGTCGTCGTACTGCGGGCTCGGCCACAGTGTGCGCGGGGCGGCCAGGCTGTGGGTGATGACGAGCTGGGCGTCGGTGCCGGCGACCACGTCGGCCATCGCCGGGTCGCGCAGTCCGGAGGTGTCGTTGACGACTCCGGCGCCCGCCTTGATCACCTCGGCTGCGACCTCGGGCCGGAAGGTGTCGACCGAGACGACCGTGCGTGCGCGGGCGGCCTCGACGACGGGCAGCACGCGGTCGAGCTCCTCGGCCACGCTCACCTCGGGGCCGGGGGCGAACGGCACGCCGCCGATGTCGATCCAGTCGGCGCCCGCCTCGGCTGCCGCGGTCACCGCCTCGACCGCCTTGCCGAGGGCGTAGGTGCGGCCGCGGTCGTGAAAGGAATCGGGTGTGCGGTTGACGATCGCCATCACCGCGACGCGCCGGGAGAAATCGAACGGGCGGCCGCCGATGACCCGCACGCGGTCTTGTTCATTCACGATTGTGCAGGTTAGCAGGGCTCCGGAGGCGGTTTTCGAGCGGTGCGAGAAATAAACGGGCGCTTGTGCGTACCCGCTGTCGCTTGCCTTATGCGCGTCGCTTTCCACTTTAATTGCACTCCGGAAAGTATGAATGGTCGAGGCGCACAACGGGTAGCTCATTCGGCGAAGGCACACTGACGAATCCCCTTTGGAGGAATCCCCATGAGTGACGTGCCATCGGGCGTTCGCCGGCCGGACGACACCTATCCGCTGGACGTGCCGCCCACGCCGGGCTACCCGGCCGAGACGTACACGACCACGGCGTACGACACCGGTTCCGAGCCGGCCGGCGACAGCGGCGCCAAGGAGAAGGCCAAGGAGGTCGCGGCGCAGACCGGCCAGGCTTCCAAAGAGGCGGCGGCTGACGTCAAGGACACCGCCAAGGAGCAGGCCGCCCGCGTCGGCCAGGAGGCCAAGGCCCAGGTCGGCAACCTCGCCTCCGAGGTCAAGGGCCGGGTCAGTGACCAGGCCCGCAGCCAGAACGACAAGCTGGTGAGCCAGATCCGCAGCACCGCCGACCAGCTCGACGAGATGCGCGGCGACCGCGGCGACTCCCCGGCCTCGGCCGTCGTCACGCGGGTGGCCGAGGGCGGCCGCCAGCTCGCCGACTACCTCGACCGCAACGGCCCGGACGGCGTGCTGCGCGAGGTCCAGGACTTCGCCCGTCGTCGTCCCGGCGCGTTCCTGGCCACGGCGCTCGCCGCGGGGTTCGTCGTCGGCCGCCTGGGCAAGGTCGTCGCCAAGGCCGACCCGGACGCCGGCGCCTCGGTCAAGCCGAGCACCGACTCCTTCGTGTCGGGCACGGACACGGGCTACCCGGCCACCACCGGTTACACCGGCGTCGAGACCGGCACCACCACCACCACCGCCGGCTACACCACCGGCACCACGCCCGGGTACGCCACTGGCACCACCGGCACCGAGTATGCGACCGGTCCCGGCTATGCCAGCACCACCGAGTACAGCTCCACCGGCACCGGTACGCCCGCCGTCCGTGAGGAGTACGTGGTCGAGAGCCCGGAGCGCCCCCGATGACCGCGCCGCACCCGCACGGCCGGATCGACGACGAAGAGGTCGCTGAGACCTCGGTCGGCGAGATGATCGGCAACATCAGCAACGACCTCTCCCAGCTGTTCCGGCAGGAGGTCGAGCTGGCCAAGGTCGAGCTCAAGCAGGAGGCGGCCAAGGCCGGCAAGGCCGGCGGCATGCTCGGCGGCGCCGCGTTCGCCGCCTACCTGGCCGTCGTGCTGCTCAGCTTCGCCCTGGTCTTCGCCCTCGACGCCGTCATGCCCGCGGGCTGGGCGGCGCTCATCGTGGCCGTCCTGTGGGCAGTGATCGGTGGCGTTCTCTACGTCATCGGCAAGAACAAGCTCAAGACCGTCGACCCCGTGCCGCACCGCACCGTCGACACGCTGAAGGAGGACGCCAAATGGCTGAAGAACCCGACCGGCTGAGGCAGCAGATCGAGAACACCCGGGCGTCGCTCACCCGCGACGTCGACCTGCTGGCCGAGAAGACGAGCCCGACCAAGGTCGCGCAGCGGCGTTGGACGTCGGTGAAGGAGAAAGTGATGGGTACGAGCTCTTCGGTGGGCTCCACCGTGAGTGACAAGGCATCCTCCGTCGGAAGCTCCGTGAGCGACACGGCCTCGTCCGTGGGCGGCACGGTCAGCGACAAGGCGTCCCAGGTCGGCGACGTGGCGAGCGAGAAGGCGCACCAGGCGGCCGACGCCGTGCGCAGCGCGCCGCAGGCGGTCACCGCCCAGACCCAGGGCAACCCGCTCGCGGCCGGCATCATCGCTTTCGGCGTGGGCCTGCTCGCCTCGACCCTGATCCCGGTCACCGACGTCGAGAAGCGCGCCGGCGCCCAGATCAAGGAGAACAGCGGCGAGCTGACCGAGAAGGTCAAGGATGTCGCCACCGAGATGAAGGACGACCTCGCGGGCACCGCCCAGGAGGCTGTCGGGCAGGTCAAGCAGACCGCGCAGGAGGCCGTGCAGACGACCAAGGACACCGCGCAGTCCAACGCGCAGGACGTGAAGGAGCAGGCCAAGTCGGCCGCTTCCTGATTTCCCGCACGTTTCGAGCCGGTCCCTCAGGGGGCCGGCTCGAAGGCGTTTGTACCGGTTCAGGCGGGGAAGCTGATCCGGTATGAAACTCGGATACAAGCTGGCCGCGGAGGCCTTCGGACCCAAGGAGCTGATCCGCCAGGCGGTCCGCGCCGAGCAGGCCGGATTCGACTTCGTGGAGATCAGCGATCACTATCACCCGTGGCTCGACGTGCAGGGCCACTCGCCGTTCGCCTGGAACGTGTTGAGCGCCATCGCGATGAAGACCGACCGGCTCGAACTGGCCACGGGCGTGACCTGCCCGACCGTGCGCTACCACCCGGCGATCATCGCGCAGGCCGCGGCGACGCTGGCGATCATCTCGGACGACCGTTTCACGCTCGGCATCGGCGCCGGCGAGCGCCTCAACGAGCACGTCGTGGGCCAGGGTTTCCCCAGCGTGCGTGGGCGCCACGAGCGGCTCGTGGAAGCGCTCGACATCATCAACCTGCTGTGGCGGGGCGGCTATCAGTCGTACGAGGGGAAGCACTTGCAGTTGGAGGACGCGCAGGTGTTCGACCTGCCGTCGAAGCTGCCGGCGATCGCCGTCGCCGCCGGCGGCAAGCAGGCGGCCGAGCTGGCCGCGACCCACGGCTCGGGTCTGTTCGCCACCGAGCCGCGCGCTGATCTGGTCGAAACGTTCACCGCCGCGGGCGGACAGGGCCCGAAGTACGCCGAGGCCTCGGTCGCCTGGGCGCCGTCCAAGGACGAGGCCGTACGGGCCGCGCACGAGACCACGCGGTGGGCCGTGACCGGCTGGAAGGTGATGGCCGAGCTGCCCAACCCGGTCAACTTCGAGGCCGCGTCGGCGACCGTGCGGCCCGAGGACATCGCCAGTCAGTTCGCCGTGGGCCCGGATCCGGAGCCGTACGTCAAGATGGTCGGCGAGTACAAGGACGCCGGCTACGACCACATCGTGCTGATGAACGCCGGTCCCGACCCCGACGGCTTCATCGACTTCTTCGCGAAGGAACTGAAGGATCACCTGTAAGGCAGGCGTGCTCGGGGGTCAACGGGGTATACGCGCTCTTCGTGACCCTGACCCCCGAGATCTACGGCACCGAGATCGAGACCGAGGACGTGACCGTGGTGGTCGCGACCCGCAACCGGGCCGACCGTCTGCTCGAGACGTTCCCGCACCACCACGCGCGCACGATTCTGGTCGACAACGCGTCCGACCAGCCGCAGCCGCTGTTCCCGGGCGTCGACGTGGTGCGCCTCGGCGAGAACCGGGGCGCGGCGGCGCGCAACGTCGGCGTGCTGCGGGCGCGTACGCCGTACGTGGCCTTCGCGGACGACGACTCGTACTGGACGCCGGGGTCGCTGGCCCGGGCCGCCGCGCTCCTGCGGGAGCACCCGCGCGCAGCCGTGCTGGCGGCGAAGGTGCTGGTCGGGGACGAGCAGCGGATCGACCCGGTGTCGGTGGCGATGAGCGAGTCGCCGCTGGGCACGCCGCCGGGAGCGGCCGGGCCGTCGGTTCTCGGCTTTCTCGCCTGCTCGGTCGTCGTGCGGCGGGACGCGTTCCTCGCGGCCGGCGGGTTCGAGCCGCGGCTGTTCGTGTACGGCGAGGAGGCGCTGCTGGCGATGGATCTGGCCGCGGCGGGGCACGAGCTGTCGTACGTGCCGGATCTGGTCGTCCGCCACCTGCCGTTGCCCGGTGGGCGGGACAACGGAGCGCGCGCCCGCGTCGAGACCCGCAACCGGGTGTTGACGGCGATGCTGCGGCGGCCGTTGCCGGTGGTGGGACGCACTGTGGTCAGGGCTGTGGGCGAGAACCCGGTCGGCGTTCTCGACGCGCTGCGCCAGGGCGGCTGGGCCTGGCGGCGGCGTCGTGCGCTGCCGCCGCAGGTCGAGGGTGACCTGCGGCGGCTCTCCTGATCACCAGCCGGTCGGCTTGTCCTGATCACCAGCCGGTGGGCGGGGCCTCGATGTGCACGGCCTTGGTCGCCGTCATCTCGTCGAGCAGTTCGGGGCCGTAGCCGAAGCCTTGGCCACTGCCGCCACGCGGGTGCGCGGCGCCGCCCGGGGCGCCCCCGAAGACCGCGTTGACCTTCACCGTGCCGGCCGGCAGTCGCCGCCAGGCCTGCTGAGCGTTGCTCATCGACGCGGTCAGCACCGTCGCGGCCAGCCCGTACGGCGAGTCGGCGGCCCGCTCCAGAGCTTCGTCGAACGAGTCGACCAGGACCACCGGCGCGACCGGGCCGAACGTCTCCTCCCGGACGACCGCCATGTCATCGGTGCAGTCGGCCAGCACCGTCGGCGGGTAGTAGGCGCCGGGGCCGGCCGGGGCCGTGCCGCCCCGTAGCGCGCGGGCGCCGGCCTTGACGGCCTGCTGCACCTGCTCGTCGACCGCGTCGCGCATCCGCTTGTCGACCATGGGGCCGATCCGGGACGCCCAGCTGTCGGCCTCGGTGGCCAGGGCCTCGAGGAACGCGTCGGCCACCTCGCGGTGCACGTAGACGCGTTCCACCGCCACGCAGATCTGGCCGGAGTTGACGAAGGAACCCAGCGCGGCCTGCTCCGCCGCCCAGGCCGGGTCGACGCCGGCGTCCACGATCAACGGGTCGCTGCCGCCGTTCTCGAGCAGGGCCTTCGCGCCGGTGCGGGCGCAGGCGGCGGCGATCGCGCGGCCGGTGGCGGTCGAGCCCACCTGGGCCACCACGTCGACATCGGACGCCGCGAGCGCGGCGCCGACCGGGCCGTCGCCGTTGAGCAGGTTCAGCACGCCGGCCGGGAAGTGCGGGGCGAGCAGTTGCGCGAGGCGCCAGCCGGTGGCCGGCGTGCGCTCGCTCGGCTTGTAGATCACCGTGTTGCCGGTGACGAGGGCCGCGCCGAGCAGGCCGCACGACACCGCCACCGGGTCGTTCCAGGGTGTGATCACGGCGACGACCCCGCGCGGGCCGTACGCCATCAGGTCGATCGCCTCGTCGTTGCCGGCCAGGGTGCGGCCGCGGTGGGTCGGGCCCAGCTCGGCGTACTGCCGCAGCGTGCCCACCCCGGCCAGGATCGACTCGCGGGATCCGTCGACCGGTTTGCCCATCTCGGCCGTCATGATCTCGGCCAGCTCGTCCGCGGCCCGCTCCACGGCGGTCGCGGCCGCGTGCAGGGCTGCGGCGCGGGCGGCTGGCGCGGTCGCCGCCCACTCCGCGCAGGCCTTCCGGGCTGATCGCACAGCGGCGTCCACATCCTGTTCACCGGAGATCGGCACCGCGGTCACCGGAGTGTCGTCGGCCGGGTCGAGAACGGTCAGAGTGCGGCCCGAGTTGCCGGGATTCCAGGCGCCATCCACGTATTGCTCCACGTCGTACATGACACGCGCTTGCCCGGCGGCAAGGAAACCAAACGCCCCTATCAGTGCAGCTCGAAACGGGTGCGAATTTTATTTGAAGGAAGTCAACGATCTTGGAATAACCCGAAGATCTCCGGGTATCCGGCGCGCCATGCGAGTGCTGGGAATCAATGCGATCTTCCATGATCCGGCCGCGGCGCTGATCGTCGACGGCCGCGTGGTGGCCGCGGCCGAGGAGGAGCGGTTCAGTCGCCGCAAGCACGGCAAGCGCCCGGTCCCGTTCGCCGCCTGGGAGCTGCCGGAACTGGCCGCCGCCTGGTGCCTGGACGAGGCCGGTCTGCGCCCGGACGACCTCGACGCGGTCGCCTACTCCTTCGATCCGGGCCTCAGCCGCGACGCGGAGAGCCTGGGGCTGAACGACCCGTCGGATCATCTGCGCGTCGACTACGCGCGCCGGGCGCCGCAGTTCCTGGCCGCGGCGCTGCCCGGGCTCGACCCCGAGCAGGTTCGTTTCGTGCCGCACCACGTCGCCCACGCCGCGTCGGCCGGGCTCTCGGTGCCCGAGGACAGCGCGGTGCTCGTGCTCGACGGGCGGGGCGAGGTGGCCAGCCATCTGGCCGGGGCCTACCGCGGCGGCGAGCTCGAGGTGCTCAAGAGCCAGGAGCTGCCGCACTCGCTCGGCCTGCTCTACGAGGATCTGACGCGCCACCTTGGCTTCCTGCACTCCAGCGACGAGTACAAGGTGATGGCGCTCGCTTCGTACGGCAAGCCGAAGTTCCTGAATCTGCTGCGTGAGCTGGTGCGGCCGACCGACGACGGCGGCTTCGTCGTGGAGCGCATCGACTGGGACGCGCTGGCGAAGGCGCGCACGGCCGAGGGCGAGATGACCGAGGCCCACGCCGACCTGGCCGCCAGCGTGCAGGTGCGGCTCGAGGAAGTGCTGCTCGACCTGGCCCGATGGACCTTCGAGGCGTCCGGTGGCACCCTCCGGACGCTGACCATGGCCGGCGGCACCGCGCTCAACTGTGTGGCCAACGCCCGTATCGCCGCCGAGGGCCCGTACGAGCGGGTCTGGGTGCAGCCGGCGGCCGGCGACTCCGGCACCGCGCTCGGCGCCGCCCTCGCCGTACACGGGAAGAACGTGCCCTTCGGCACCGCCGCCCTGGGCCGGGGCTGGACCGACGAGGAACTCGAGGCGGAGCTGCGCCGGGCCGCGCTGCCCTACACCCGTCCGGAGTCGATCGCCGCCGAGGCGGCCCGGGTGCTCGCCGACAACGGCATCGTCGCCTGGTATCAGGGGCGCAGCGAGTACGGGCCGCGCGCGCTGGGCCACCGCTCACTGCTGGCGCACCCCGGCGACCAGGACACCCAGACCCGCATGAACAACGTCAAGGGCCGCGAGCAGTTCCGCCCGATCGCGCCCATGGTGCGGGCTGAGCGGTTCGCCGACATCTTCTCCGGCGTCTACCCGAGCCCGTACATGCTCTTCGTGCACCGGGTGAATCCGGAGTGGAAGGACCGCATCCCGGCCGTCACCCACGTCGACGGCACCGCCCGGGTGCAGACCGTCCATACCGAGACCGAGCCGCTGGTGGCCGAGATGCTCGAGGAGTTCGAGCGGCTCACCGGCCTGCCGGTCGTGGTCAACACGTCGCTCAACACGGCCGGACGACCCATGGTGGACACTCCGCGCGAGGCGATGGAGCTGTTCGGCTCGGCGCCGGTCGACCTGCTGGCGATCGGGCCGTTCGCGGTGCACCGGGCGAAGGCGTTCGGCGCATGAGCGTCACGGTCGTGGTGCCGACGCTCGGCCGCCCCAGCCTGCGCACCCTGCTCGGCGCGCTGGCGCCGGGCATCGCGCGGCACGGCCTCGAGCTGATCGTCGTCGACGACCGTCCCGCGGCGGTTCCGCCGCTCGAGGTCGACGGGACCGTCCTGCCCGGACCGGCGCGGGGGCCCGCGGCGGCCCGCAACGTCGGCTGGCGGGCCGCGAAGCACGACTGGGTCGCGTTCCTCGACGACGACGTGCTGCCCGACCCCGACTGGGCCGACCGGTTGCTCGACGATCTGGCCGAGGCGGGCGAACACGTCGGCGGCCTGCAGGGCCGGCTGCGGGTGCCGTTGCCCGGCGACCGGCGGCCCACCGACTGGGAGCGGGTGACGGCCGGACTGGCCGACGGCGCCTGGATCACCGCCGACATGGCCTATCGCCGGGACGCGCTGGCGGGCTGCGGCGGGTTCGACGAGCGCCTGCCGCGGGCCTTCCGGGAGGACGCCGACCTGGCCTTCCGCGTACGCCGGGACGGCTGGGAGCTGCGCCGCGGGCGCCGCCAGGTCACCCACCCGGTGCGACCCGAGAGCCCCTGGGTCAGCGTGCGCACGCAGCGCGGCAACGCCGACGACGCGCTGCTGCGCCGGGTCCACGGCCCCCGCTGGCGCGAGCTGCTGGAGGTCCCGCCGGGCCGCCGCCCGCGGCACGTGACGATCACCGCGGCCGGCTTGGCCGCGCTGGCGCTGGCCGCGGCCCGCCGGCCGGGCTGGGCCACGGCCGCCGGCCTGATCTGGGCGGCCGGGACTGCGGAGTTCGCGGCCGCGCGCATCGCCCCCGGCCCGCGCGACCCGCGCGAGGTGGGCACCATGCTCGTCACCAGCGCGATCATCCCGCCCGCGGCCACGCTGCACTGGCTGCGCGGCTGGTGGCGGTGGCGGGCCGCGCAGCCCGTCCCCACCGTGCCGGCAGAGGTGGATTGCCGGTGACCGAGCTGTTCGACGCGGTGTTGTTCGACCGGGACGGCACGCTCGTGGTCGACGTGCCCTACAACGGCGACCCGGCCCTGGTCGAGCCGATGCCCGGCGCCCGCGCGGCCCTCGACCGGCTGCGCGCCGCGGGGTTGCGGATCGGGGTCGTCACCAACCAGTCCGGCCTGGCCCGCGGACGTTTCACCGCGGCTCAGCTGGACGCCGTCAACCGGCGCGTCGAGGAGCTGCTCGGCCCGTTCGACGACTGGCAGATCTGCCCGCACGACGACGAGGCGGGTTGCTCCTGCCGCAAGCCGGCGCCCGGCATGGTCGTCGCCGCCGCCGAAGCACTGGGCACCACCCCCGCCCGCTGTGTGCTGGTCGGTGACATCGGACGCGACATCGAGGCGGCCCAGGCGGCGGGCGCGGCCGCCATCCTGGTGCCCACGCCGGTCACGCTGCCCGGAGAGGTCGCCGCGGCCCCGGCCGTCGCGGCCACGATCGAGGCGGCGGCCGACCTGATTCTGCAGCGCGACGCTCTGGTCACCCCGTCATCGCGGCGGAAAGCCGGAACAGTCCTGGTGGTCCGCTCCGACTCGGCCGGCGATGTGCTGGTCACCGGGCCGGCGATCCGAGCCGTCGCGGCCGGCGCCGAGCGCGTGGTCATGCTCTGCGGCCCCCGGGGCCGGCGCGCCGCCGAGCTGCTGCCGGGCGTCGACGAGATCGTCGAGTCGCGGCTGCCCTGGATCGACCCGCAGCCCGGGCCGGTCGACACGGACGAGATGACGGCTCTGATCGACCTGCTGCGCCGGACCGGTGCCGACGAGGCCGTGGTGTTCACGTCCTTCCACCAGTCGGCGTTGCCGCTCGCGCTGCTGATGCGGATGGCCGGCATCGGCCGGATCACCGCGATCAGCGAGGACTACCCGGGCGCCCTGCTCGACGTGCGCCACCGCGGCGTGCCGGTCGGCCTGCCCGAACCCGAGCGGGCGCGCAGCGTCGCCGCGGCCGCGGGGTTCGCCCTGCCGGCCGGTGACGACGGCCGGCTGCGGGTCACCGCCGCGTCCAGGCGGGGACCGGGCGAATACGTGGTGGTCCACCCCGGCGCGAGCTGCGAGGCCCGGTCCTGCCCGCCCGCGACGCTGCGCCGGATCGTCGACGCGCTGGCCGCCGCCGGCCACCGGGTGCTGGTCACCGGCGGTCCGGAGGAGCGGCACCTGGCTGCGTACGTCGCCGGGACCGACGGCGAGCAGGTCGGCCGCACGTCCATGGCCGAGCTGGCGACCGTCCTGGCCGGCGCGAAGGCCCTGGTCGTGGCCAACACCGGCCCGGCTCATCTGGCTGCGGCGGTCGGCACCCCCGTCGTCAGCCTCTACGCCCCCACCGTGCCGTACGGCCAGTGGGGTCCCTACCGCGTCCCGTCCGTCCGGCTCGGCGAGGCCGCGGCGCCCTGCCGCGACAGCCGGGCCACCACCTGCCCCGTCGACGGCCACCCCTGCCTGTCCACCATCGACCCGGCCGAGGTGGTCGCCGCCGTCGCGCGGCTCGCCGCCCCGGCCGAGATTGCCGAGGCCGCCGCGTGAACATCCTGCTCTGGCACGTTCACGGCTCCTGGACCACCTCGTTCGTCCAGGGCAAGCACCGCTACCTGATCCCCGTCAACGACGCCCGCGACGCCTGGGGACGCGGCCGGGCCCGCACCTTCGACTGGCCGGCCAACGCCGAGGAGCTTCCGCTCGAGGAGATCCGCGACGTCGCCGTGGCGATCGTGCAGCGGCCCGAGGAACTCGAGCTCGTGCCCCGGGGCGTGCCGGTGATCTATGTGGAGCACAACACCCCCAAGGGCGACGTGCCCACGAGCCGGCACCCGATGGCCGACCGCGACGACCTCGTGATCGCCCACGTCACCGACTTCAACGACCTGTTCTGGGACGCCGGTGGCACCCGGACGACGGTGATCGAGCACGGCATCGTCGAGCCCAAGGCCCGCTGGAGCGGCGAGCTCGGCCACTTCGCCGTGGTCACCAACGAGCCCGTGCGCCGGCAGCGGGTCACCGGCACCGACCTGTTCCCGCGGTTCGCCTCGGTGGCGCCGCTGGACGTCTTCGGCATGGGCGTCGAGGGGCTGCGCGGCGGGCGGATCACCCCGTACGACGACCCGCCGCAGCACGAGATGCACGCGCAGGTCGCCCGTCGCCGCGCCTACCTGCACCTGTGCCGCTGGACCTCGCTCGGCCTGAGCCTGATCGAGGCCATGCAGATGGGCATGCCGGTCATCGGCCTGGCCACCACCGAAGCGGTCGTCGCGGTGCCACCCGACGCCGGGGTGCTCGACACCCGCGTCTCCACCCTGGTCGAGGCGGCGCACTGGCTGCTCTCGGACGACGCCGCGGCCGCGAGCCTCGGCGCCCGGGCCCGTCAGGTCGCCCTCGCCCGCTACGGGCTGGACCGGTTCCTCGCGGACTGGGACCGGCTGCTCGAGGAGGAAACATGCGCATCGCGATGATCTCGGAACACGCCAGCCCGCTCGCGGCGCTGGGCGGCATCGACGCCGGCGGGCAGAACACCCACGTCGCCGAACTGGCCGGAGCCCTGGCGGCGGCCGGTCACGAGGTGCGCGTCTACACCCGGCGCGACAGTCCCGACCTGCCCACGGTGATGCCGATGGCGGAGCGGATCGACGTCGTGCACGTGCCCGCCGGGCCGGCCCAGGTGCTGGGAAAGGACGAGCTGCTGCCGTTCATGGGCGCCTTCGCCGAGTGGCTGGCCGAGAGCTGGCGCACGGAGTGGCGGCCGGACGTCGCCCACGCCCACTTCTGGATGAGCGGCCTGGCCGCGGTCACCGCCGGGCGGCGGTGCGACGTGCCGGTGGTGCAGACCTTCCACGCGCTGGGCTCGGTCAAGCGCCGCCACCAGGGTTCGGCCGACACCAGCCCGCCGCGCCGGATCGCCTACGAGCGCGAGCTGGGCCGGGCCGTCGACCGGGTGATCGTGCAGTGCCAGGACGAGGTGCACGAGTTGCTGCGCCTCGGCGTGCCGCGCTCGCAGATGGCGCTGGTGCCGTCCGGCGTCAACGTCGAGCGGTTCAGCCCGGACGGGCCCGCAGTGGCCCGCGAGCCGCGGCGGACCCGCATCCTGACCGTCGCGCGCCTGGTCGAGCGCAAGGGCGTGGAGGATCTCGTCCGCGCTCTGCCCGCCGTGCCGGGGGCCGAGCTGGTCGTGGTGGGTGGTCCGCCCGCCCGTGAGCTGGCCGATGACCCGTACGCCCGGAAGCTGACCCGCCTGGCCGAGGCCTGCGGCGTCGCCGGCCGGGTGGTGCTGGCCGGAGCCGTCCCGTCGCACGAGATGCCGCGCTGGTACCGCTCGGCCGACATGCTGGCGGCCACCCCCTGGTACGAGCCGTTCGGCCTCACCGTGCTGGAGGCTATGGCCTGCGGCGTGCCGGTCGTCGCGACCTCGGTCGGTGGTCTGGCCGACACCGTGGTCGACGGCGTCACCGGCGACCTCGTGCCGCCCCGCGACCCGCACCGGCTCGGCCTCGTGCTGCGCCGGCTCGCCTCCGACGAGGTGCGCCGCCTGTCGTACGCCGCCGCCGCCGTCGACCGTGCCCTGCACACCTACGCCTGGCCCCGCATCGCGGACCGGCTCGCCCCGGTCTACGCGGGCGTCGCCGGTGTCGCCACCGAACCCACCCGGGAGGCAGTCGCCTGATGGACCACGATCTCACCCCCACCGACGACCACCTGACCGCGCTCGCCGCGGCGATCGTCCCGTTCCGGGCCATGTCCGGCAAGCTCGCCCGCTGGGGCTCCGACCTGGCCTGGCACCTCGGCCAGGGCGGCCGCCTGCTGGTGGCCGGCAACGGCGGCAGCGCGGCCGAGGCCCAGCACCTCGCGGCCGAGCTGGTCGGCCGGCTGCGCGACGAGCGGCGCCCGCTGTCGGCGATCGCGCTCACCCCGGACTCGTCGGCGGTCACCGCGATCGGCAACGACTACGGCTTCGAGGAGATCTTCGCCCGCCAGGTACGCGCCCACGGCCGCCCCGGCGACGTGCTGATCACCCTGTCGACCAGCGGCCGCAGCCCCAACCTGCTCGCCGCCGTGCGCGCGGCCCGGGAGTGCGGGATGCGCACCTGGGCGATGACCGGCCCGGCCGGCCCGCTGGCCGACGCCTCGGACGAGGCGCTGCGCTGCCCGTCGCCGGAGAGCCAGGTCGTGCAGGAGCTGCACCTGGTCGCCGTGCACCTGATGTGCGAGTACCTCGACCGCGCGCTGCCGTCGGTGCTCGGGAGCCGCCGCGACGCCCCTTTCGCCGACTTCAAGGTGGAGGTCGGGGTATGAGCCTGGTGATCGTGGGGGACACCCTGCTCGACAGGGATGTGCAGGGCAGCGTCCGCCGGGTGGCCCCGGACGCCCCGGCGCCCGTGCTCGACGAGGAGCGGGTCCAGGAACGTCCCGGCGGGGCCGGCCTGGCCGCCCTTCTCGCCGCGCAGTCCGGCCAGGAGGTCGCCCTGGTGACCGCGCTGGCCGACGACGCAGGCGGCGCCCGGCTGAGCGAGCTGCTCACCGCGGCCGGGGTGCAGGTGTACGCGCTGCCGCTGCCGGGGGCGACGCCCGAGAAGGTCCGGCTGCGCTCCGGCGACCACGTGCTGCTGCGCCTCGATCGCGGCGGCGAGCCGCAGCCGCCCGGCGACGCACCGGACGCCGTGCTGGAGCTGATCCGCGACGCCAAGGCCGTCCTGGTCAGCGACTACGGGCGGGGCGTGGCCCGGCACCCCGGGCTGCGGCGGGCGCTCGGCGAGACCCGGGCCCCGATCGTCTGGGACCCGCACCCGAACGGGCCGTCGCCGGTGCCCAACGCCCGGCTGGTCACCCCCAACCTGGCCGAGGTGCGCAAGCTCTCCGGCGACGGGGGCGGCGGATCCACGCTCGCCGTCGCTCAGCGGGGCGGGCAGGCGTTGCGGCAGCAGTGGCGGGCCGGAGCGGTCGTCGTCACCTGCGGCGCCGACGGCGCCGTGCTCTGCCACTCGGGCACGACCCCGCTGGTCGTCCCGGCGCCCGAGGTCGCCGACGGTGACACCTGCGGCGCGGGTGACCGGTTCGCGGCCACCGCGGCGCTCGCCCTCGCCGGCGGCGCCCTGGTCAGTGAGGCTGTGCAGCAGGCGGTCGCGGCCGCCTCGGCGTACGTCTCGTCGGGCGGGGTGACCGCGGCCCTGGAACCGCGTACCGAGCCCGCAGCCCCGGCGCCGGAGCGCATCGGCGCCGACGAGGCCGGCAAGCTCGCCGCCGAGGTGCGCGCGCGGGGCGGCACCGTCGTGGCCACCGGCGGCTGTTTCGACCTGCTGCACGTCGGTCACCTCGCCACGCTGCGGGCCGCCCGCAAACTCGGCGACTGCCTGATCGTGTGTCTCAACAGCGACGATTCCGTACGCGGTCTCAAGGGTCCCGAGCGACCGCTGAACTCCCAGGCCGACCGCAGCCGGCTGCTCGCCGCGCTCGACTGCGTCGACGCCGTGGTCGTCTTCGACGAGGCCACCCCCGAAGCCGTGCTCACCTGGCTGCGGCCCGACGTCTGGGTCAAGGGCGGCGACTACGACTCGGTCCCGGAGTCCGAGCTCGTCCGGCGCTGGGGCGGCCAGACCGTCTTCGTGCCCTATCTCGACGGCCGTTCGACCACCAGCACCATCGCGGCGGCTCAAGCCGCCACCACCACCCGGAGGTAGGAACACCATGGACGCAGTGATCGTCACCGGCGGCTCCAGCGGCCTCGGCGCCGCCGTCGTCGACGCCGTGATCAAGGCCGGCGGCCGACCGTTCGTCATCGACCGCCAGGCGCCCGCCGACGGCGTGGCCTGGATCGAGTGCGATCTGGCCGACACCCGCGCCGCCGAGGCCGCCACCCGAAAGGCGATCGAGCAGGCCGGCGGCAGCATCGACGGCGTCGTCACCGCGGCCGGCATGGACGTGCCGGGCGCGCTGGCCGACGTCCCGGGCGAGACCTGGGACCGGATCGTCACCATCGACCTGCTCTCCACGGCGGCTGTCATCCGGGCCGCGATCCCGGCCCTCAAGCAGTCGCACGGCGGCGTCGTCACGGTCGCCTCCACCCTCGGCGTCAAGGCGGTCAGCGACGCCACCGCCTACTGCGCGGCCAAGTTCGGCGTGGTCGGCTTCACCCGGGCGCTCTCGGCCGAGCTGGCCGGGCAGGTCAACGTCACCCTGGTCATCCCGGGCGGGATGCGGACGAAGTTCTTCGACGACCGCGACGCGCAGTACAAGCCGGGGCCGGACGCGATCCTCAACGACCCGGCGAACGTCGCCTCGGCGATCATGTTCGCGCTCGGCCAGCCGCGGGGCTGCGCCGTGCGGGAGCTGGTCATCGCGGCCGAGCAGGAGAGCTCGTACCCGTGATCCTCGCCCTGCGGGCGCTCGGCGTGGGTGACCTGCTGACCGCGGTGCCCGCCCTGCGCGGGCTCCGCGGCGCGTTTCCGGACCACCGGCTCACCCTCGCCGCGCCGGACTGGCTGACCCCGCTGATCGAGCTGATCGGCGACGTCGACCGTGTCGTGCCGGTCGCGTCCCTGCAGCCGGCGGCGCCCCTGCCGGCGGCCGGGATCGCGGTGAACCTGCACGGCAGCGGCCCCGAGTCGCACCGCCTGCTGCAGGCGGCCCAACCGGCCAAGCTGTGGGCGTTTGCGAACGCCGAAGCCGGGCATCTCGACGGTCCGCCCTGGCAAGCAGAGGAGCACGAGGTGCAGCGCTGGTGCCGGCTCGTCCGCCATTACGGTGTCGCCTGCGACGAAGCGGATCTCACCCTCGCGGCGCCGGGTGACCCCGCGGTCGCCGGAGCGACGATCATCCATCCCGGCGCCAAGTCGCCGTCGCGTCGCTGGCCGGCCGACCGCTACGCGGCCGTCGCGCGGCGGCTGAGCTCGGCCGGCCACCGCGTGCTGATCACCGGTTCCGCGGCCGAGCACGACCTGGCCGTACGGGTGGCCGAGCGCGCCGGTCTGGGCGGCGCGGCCGTGCCCGGCACCAGCCTGGGGGAGCTGGCCGCGCTGGTGGCGCGGGCCCGCGTCGTGATCAGCGGGGACACCGGCATCGCCCACCTCGCCACGGCGTACGGCACGCCGTCGGTCGTGCTCTTCGGACCGATGTCGCCGGAGCGCTGGGGACCGCCCGCCCGGCCCCAGCACCGGACCATCTGGCACGGCACCCGCAGCGAACCCGGCGACAGCACGGAGCCGGGCGTGCATCCGGCCCTGCTGGCCATCGAGCCCGGCGAGGTCATCGATGCGGCTGCGGCGTTCTGACCTGAGCAAGCCCGGCTACAGCCGGCGGCGGGCGGGCAAGGGCTTCACCTACCGGGACACCGACGGCTCGGCCCTGACCGGCGCGGCCGAGATCGAGCGGGTGAAGAAGCTCGTGATCCCGCCGGCCTGGAAGGACGTGTGGATCTCGCCCGACCCGCGCGGGCACATCCAGGCGACGGGGATCGACGCGGCCGGGCGCAAGCAGTACCGCTATCACGACGACTGGCGCACGACCCGCGACGAAGCCAAGTTCGACCACGCCAAGGAGGTGGCCGAGCGCCTGCCCCAGATCCGCGACCGGCTGTGCGGCGACCTCACGGACGAGCGCGGGCTGAGCAAGGCGCGGGTGCTGGCAGCCGTCGTGCGGCTGCTCGACATGGGCATGTTCCGCATCGGTAGCGACCAGTACGCGGTCCGCGAGGACGACCCGTCGTTCGGGTTGTCCACGCTGCGGCCCGAGCACGTACGCACCAAGGGCGCTTGCGTGCTGCTCGAGTTCACCGGCAAGTCCGGCGTGCAGCACTCGGGCACGGTCGGCGACGGCGAGGTGTGCCAGGTGCTCAAGGACCTGAAGCGTCGCCGCCGGGGCGAGAACAGGCTCTTCGCGTACTACGACAAGGCGGCCCGCCGATGGCGCGACCTGCACGCCGACGAGATCAACGAGTACCTGCGGGAGATCAGCGGCGAGCAGATGACGGCCAAGGACTCCCGTACGTGGCACGGCACGGTCAAGGCGGCCGAGGCCCTCGCCGAGGCCGGTCCCCAGCCCACCGAGGCCAAGCGGAAGAAGGCCGTCTCACACGCGATGAAGGAGGTCGCCGACCTGCTCGGCAACACGCCCGCGGTGGCGCGCGCCTCGTACGTCGACCCCCGCGTGGTCGAGGCGTTCGAGGAGGGCGAGGTCGTGGAGGAGCCCGGTGAGAAGGCCGTCCTCGAGCTGCTCGACGAATGATCACCGCTGCGGGCGGGCCGGGTTGATGGCAGCATCGTCGGCATGACCGTCATCGCCACGCTCACCGTCGAACGGCCGTCGGGTCACTGGATCGACCGGGCACGGGCGTACCAGGTCGTCGTCGACGGGGCGGTCAAGGGCGTGGTGCGCTGCGGGCGGGAACTGTCGCTGGCGCTGCCGCCCGGGCCGCACACCGTCCGCGTCCGCCTCGACTGGACCGGCAGCGACGACCTGCGCGTCCACCTCGGACCGGGGGCGACCGTCCGGCTGCGCGTCGAACCGCGCGGCGCCCGGCACGCGGTGGGCCGCCGCTACCTGAGGCTGAGCCGGGTCGCTTGAATCGGCCCCGGAGGGGTAAGCCAGCACCATGACCGACCGGGTGATGGTATTTGCCCCCGCGCCGATCCTGACCGTGACGATCGAGCAGCGCAGCGGAGAGCCCGACCTGCACGTCCATCCGGGCGGACAGGGCGTCTGGCAGGCCCGCATGATCTCAGCCCTCGGCGTGCCGGTGATGCTGTGCGCGGCGCTGGGCGGCGAACCGGGATCCCTGCTCGAAGCGGTGCTGGCCGGGGAGGACTTCGACGTGCGATCGGTGCCACGGCAGTCCACCAGCGGGTGGTACGTGCACGACCGCCGCGAAGGACAGCGGGAGTCGGTGGCCGAACATCCGGGACGGGCGCTGGACCGGCACGAGCTGGACGAGCTGCACAACGTCGCGCTCACCGAGGGCCTGCGCTCGTCGGTGGCCGTCCTGAGTGGACCGCACAAGCCGTCGGTGGTCGACCCCGCGGTGTACCGGCGCCTGGCGGCGGACCTGACCGCCAACGGCGTCCGGGTGGTGGCCGACCTGTCCGGTGACTATCTGGCCGCCGTACTGGAAGGTGGCGTGTCGTTCGTCAAGGTGAGCCACGAGGAGTTGCTGGACGACGGCCTGGCCGACGACGACAGCGTGGAATCGTTGCTGGCCGCCGGGCGCAAGCTGCGCGGCCAGGGCGTGGAAGCGGTGCTGATCAGCCGGGCCGCGGAGCCGGCGCTAGCCATCTGGTCCGACACCGAGTGCGAGGTGCACCCGCCGCCGCTGAGCGTCAACGAGCACCGCGGCGCCGGCGACTCGATGACCGCCGGAGTGGCATCGGTGCTGGCCCGGGGCGAACCCGTCGCCTCGCTGATGGAACAGGCGTTGCGCACCGGATCGGCGGCCGGGGCGCTGAACGTGACCCGGCACGGGCTGGGAACGGGCCGGGCCGAAGCGGTGCACGAACTGATGAGCCGCGTGCGGATCGAGCCGCTGTGAGGGTGCTGATCACCAACGACGACGGCGTGTCGGCGCCCGGGATCCTCGCGCTGGCCGCGGCCGTCGCCGGCTCGCACGACGTGGTCGTGGCGGCGCCGCAGGACGAGGCGAGCGGCATGAGCGCGGCGCTGACGGCGGTCGTGTCGGACGGGCAGATCGTGGTCGCGCCGTTCGAGTTGCCCGGGATCACGGCTTACGGTGTGGCGGCCTCCCCGGCGTACATCGTGGTTCTGGCGTCCCTCGGTGTTTTCGGCCCGCCCCCCGACATCGTGCTGTCCGGCATCAACCGGGGCGCCAACGCCGGCCGCGCCGTGCTGCACTCGGGCACGGTCGGGGCCGCGCTCACCGCGGCCAACTACGGGATGCGCGCGATGGCGGTGTCGCTCGACGTGCTCAACGGTGACGCCACGGTGTCTGCTGCTTCCGGGTCTGCCGCTTCCGGGTCTGCTGCTTCCGGGTCTGCCGCTTCCGGGTCTGCCGCTTCCGGGTCTGCCGCTTCCGGGTCTGCCGCTTCCGGGTCTGCCGCTTCCGGGTCTGCTGCCTCCGGGTCTGCTGCCTCCAGGTCTGCCGCTTCCGGGTCTGCTGCCTCCGGTGGCAACGCGCTCGTCCTGCCCTCGGACGACGTGCTGCACTGGCCGATCGCGGCGTCGATCGCGGCCTCGCTGATGGACGCGGCGGCCACGGTGCCGGCCGGGACGGTGCTCAACGTCAACGTCCCCGACCGGCCGCGCGAGCCGGAACTGCGCGAGGCCACGCTGGCATCGTTCGGCCAGGCCGGCATCGCGTTGGCCGAGGCGGGCGAGGGGTACGTCCGCACCACGATCGAACGGACCGGCGAGTCCCTCGTTCCCGGCACCGACCTGGCCCTGCTGGCCGAGGGTTACGCGACGGTGACCGCCCTGCGCCCGCCGGTCGCGGTGGCCGGCGTGCGAATCCCCGCCCAGCGCCGTCCCTGAACCCCGGCCGCCCGTCGTGAGCCGTGCGGCTCGTCCTTGTCCGGCCTGCCCACCGTGAGCCGTGCTGCTCGTCGTTGCTCGAGGTTGCTCGTCGTTGGCCGTGCAGCTTCTCGTTGTCCTTTTCGTGAGCCGTGCTGCTCGTCGTTGCCCGAGGTTGCTCGTCGTTGGCCGTGCAGCTTCTCGTCGTCCCGGGGGCTGCTCTTGTTGCTCTTCGTGAGCCCGTGCTGCTCCTCTTGGTCGCGAGGCCGTTCATCGTTGGCCGTGGTGCTCCTTGTTGGCTGGGGCTGTTCATCGTTGGCCGTGGTGCTCCTCGTTGTCCGGGGCTGCTCATCGTGGGCCGGGGGCGACGGTTGATCGGGCGGGCGGGGTGACGGGCTCCGGCTTCGCAGCCTGAGCGATCGGGAGCAGGGCGGCGACGGTGATCGCCAGCAGCAGGCGGGATTCGCTGAACAGGGGCGGGCCCAGCGCCGGCACCGGCAGAATCATGATGATCAGGACGGCTGCCCGCCACAGCGACTGTGCGCCGGCGACGGGAAGCAGGACGGCCAGGACCAGCCAGATCTGGTGATGGGTCCACGAGACGGGGCTCAGCACCACACTTGCGGCGCCGACGACGATGACGGCCGAGAGCCAGTCGTGCCGGCGGGCGAGCCGCACGGCACGGATCAGAGCGGCGACAGCGACGGTCCCGCCGATGGCCACGACCAGGGTGGAGCGGGCGTCGGCGGCGATGCCCAGGCGCAGCAGGGCGCCGTTGAGGGACTGGTTGCCCACGCCGTCGATGTAGCCGAGCCGGTCGACCTGAAAGATCTTGTCGGTCCAGTACGCCCAGGAGTCGCCGGGCAGGGTGGCAGCGGCGATCGCGGCGCAACCGGCGAAGGTGGCGGCGGCCACGGCAGCGGCGGTCCGGCGGCCGGCGAACCAGAGCAGCGGGATGAAGATCAGGGGCGTCAGCTTCACGGCGGCGGCCAGGCCGATAAGGGCGCCGTGCCAGGGCGTGCGGCGCAGGGCCAGGAAATCGGCCGCGACCAGGGCGGCCAGGAAGAGGCTGACCTGGCCGTACTTGACGTCGGAGGAGACCGGCGCCGACAGCATCAGCGCCAGCGCCAAGACCGCTGTCGCGGGGGAGTGGCGATGCCGCGTGACCAGGGCGGCCAGGCCGGCCACGGTGGCCAGGGTGGCCAGCGTCCAGGCAGCCTGGACGACGCCGACCGGGAGCCAGGTCAGCGGAGTGACCAGCAGCGCGGCGAACGGGGGATAGGTGAACGGCGCGGCGCCGCGGCTGAAGTCGTAGAGGCCCGCGCCGTCGGCCAGGCCGGACACCGCGCCGAGATAGACCGAGAGGTCGGTGAGCCTCGCGTCGGCCGGTTTCCCGAAGGCGGCGGCAGCCGTGGCCAGAGCGGCGGTGACGGTGACGGCCCAGATCCATCGCTTACCCATACTCGAAACGCTACATAGGGGGTGATCTGCGCGGAAGGGGTGGTGTCGACTTCGTTATGCGGGCGCTTCCTGGCGCGGGCGCTTCGTTATGCGGGCGTTTCCTAACGCGGGTGCTTTGTTATGCGGGCGTTTCCTAACGCGGGCGCTTCTAACGCGGGCGCTTCTAACGCGGGCGCTTCTAACGCGGGCGCTTGGTGACGCGGGCGCTTGGTGACGCGGGTGCTTCGTTATGTGGGCGCTTCGCTGTGCGGGTCTTTGCCGTGCGGCAGGCGCGCCTCGACGGCTCGCATGGCCAGGATCGCCGCGAGCAGGGCCACCGCACCCAGCCCGACGGGGTGCTCCACGAAGCCGAAGCCGAACGCTGCCGAATTGTCGAGCAACTTCGGCAGGACGGCATCAGCGTCCCGGCCCGCCACCGGAAGCGCCGGTGCCACGGCCAGCGCTCCGAGCGCAGCCGCCAACCCGGCCCCCACCCTGCGCCCACCGACGCCAAGTCGCGCGGTCGCCGCGGCGACCGCTCCGCTCATGCGTGCAGCCAAGGTGGCGGCTCTGCTCGTTCGTGCGGCGAGGGTGGCGGCTCTGCTCGTTCGTGCAGTGAGGGTGGCCGCTCTGCTCGTTCGTGCAATGAGGGTGGCGGCTCTGCTCGTTCGTGCGGCGAGGGTGGCCGCTCCGCTCATTCGTGCAATGAGAGTGACCGCTCCGCTCATTCGTGCGGCGAGGGTGGCTGCTTTGCTGGCTCGTGCCTCGGGGGCGGCTGCTCCTCGTGCTCCTGCTGTGAGCGTGGCCGCTCCGCGTGTTCTTGCTGCGAGCTTGTCCGCCGCTCTGGGGGCGCCGGTGTGCTTGGTCGCGATGGACGCGACGGCTCCGGTGGGTGCGTGGGTCAGCTTGCGCGTCGAGTGCACCGCGGCGGCTGGCCGGCGGAGCGCGGGGGCGAGAAGGAAAGCGGTGCACAACAGCATTGGCCCGGCCGAGACGGCCGCGTTGGCCAGCAGGATCTCGGAGGCGTGGAAGGCCGGACCGGAAGCCTGGAGCCCGCCGAAGGCCGCCGCTCCGTCGCCGAAGTGGGGGCCGAACGAGACGGTGTCGCCGGGCAGCAGGGCCAGCGGGAACCAGGCCGGGGCCGTCCAGGCGGGCACGCCGAGAACGGCCGCCGCATGCGCCGACCCGGCTGCAGTCGCGAGGTGGAGCGCGACCGCGCTACCGGCCACGGCGACCCACCGCCGGCCCGTTGAAGCGGCCCAACGCAAGGCGAGTGCAATCCCCACGGCCCAGGTGATGACGGCCGGGGCAATGTCGGCCGCGCCCATGAACGGCATCATCGGCACCGGATTGCCCGCGAACAGGAACGCGAACAACGCCGCCGCGACCGGAACAATCGAAGCACGAACGCGGCGGCCGATCAGCGTCAGCGCGGCCACGCCCAGCAGCAGCATCGCGGGGGCCAGGGCCTCGGACCCTCGCGCCAGATTAGTCGCCACCGCGGCCAGCAGCGTGACGCCGGCCGCCACCGCGGCCCCACGTCCGACGATGACCGAGCGGTCTCGCCACGATGGCTCGTCGACGGCCGGCGAAACCGCCAGCGATCCCGCGAAGGCCAGCTTCCGGGCGGCCCGCCGACGGCCGGTGATCGAAGCCAGCTCGGCCAGCCATTCCTCCCGCATCAGCGGCGCCAGATCGTCCGGCCAGCGCCGGGCCGCGGCCAGGACCGCGGCCCGCGCCACCCGATCCACCACTCCCATCACGCCTCCCGCGAGGGATCGAGGACGACCGGGGCTGGCTGGGCTGCGCGCATCATGCCTCCCGCGCTTCGCCGAGAGGGCCGGCGGCGCGGGACATCTGCTGTCGCATGAGGGCGACCTCGCGCCGGGCCGCGACTGCGCCGTCGGCGGTCAGCAGGTAGTAGCGGCGGTTCGGGCGGCCCTCGGCGGCCGGGTCGATCTGTTCCCAGCGCGATTCGACCCAACCGGCCCGCTCGAGGCGGGCCAGGATCGGATAGAGCGTGCCGCTGGGCAGCCCGGTGTCCTGCATCAGCTCGAGCCCGTATCGCTGTGCGCCGGGCTCGGCGAGCAGCCCGGCCAGCACCTTCAGCACCGAGGCGGTGATCCGCGGCTCACCCATGTATGCACTCTACATAGGGTGGGCCCGTCCGGCCACCTCCGAAGATTGGCTGTCCGGAAAGACCGACATGACGGAATCCCGGTGGTGCGCACGGCGGCCGGACACGACATGATCGCGACACCGGTTCCCCGCGTGACCCGTGATCGGAGTAGGACTCAGCCATGCTCGTGTCGTATCCATCGTTGCTGGCCCGGACGCAGGCGTTCGGGCTGGGACGGCCGCATCGGTTCACGGTTGCCCCGGACGGCAAGCGGTTGCTGTTCCTGCGCAGCCTCGGCGGCGAGAACCCGATCCGGTTGTTGTGGGAGCTCGACCTCAGCACGGGCGACGAGCGGCTAATCGGTGATCCGGGGGCGCCGGGTGACGCGGGCCCGATGTCGGCGGCCGAGCGTGCGCGGCGGGAGAGGACCCGGGACAGGTCGGCCGGCATCTCCGACTACAGCACCGACAGCAGCGTGCGCGTCGTCGCTTACACGGCGGGCGAGAAGCTCTACCTCGCCGACACGGTGACGGGGCAGGCGCGGGAGCTGCCGGCCCGTACGCCCCTGACCGACGCCACCATCAGCCCGGACGGCGCCGCCGTGGCCTACGTGCACGACGGGGCGCTCCGGGTGATCAACAGCGACGGCACGGGGGACCGCGCGCTGGCCACGCCCGAGGGCGACGACATCACGTACGGTCTGGCCGAGCACGTGGCGGCCGAGTCGATGGAACGTACGCGCGGATTCTGGTGGGCGCCCGACGGGCAGCAGCTCGCCGTGGCCCGGGTCGACAACTCGCCGCTCGAGGTCTGGTATCTGAGCGACCCGGCCGACCCGGCCGCGCCGCCGACCGCGCAGCGCTACCCGCGGGCGGGCACGGACAACGCGATCGTCGAGCTGTTCGTGCTCGGCCTCGACGGCGGGCGCCGGAGCATCGACTTCGGCTGGGACGCGTACGAATATCTGGTCGACGTCGTGTGGGACCAGCACGGCCTGCTCGCCGTGCTGCAGAACAGGCCCCAGACGGCGATGCGGGTGCTCGCCACCGACAGCGGGGACGTGCTCGCCGAGACCACCGACCCACTGTGGACGACCATCGTGCCCGGCTTCCCCCGGCGTACGGCGGAAGGCTCTTTGATCTGGACCGAGGACACCGGCGAGACCCGGCACCTGACGGTGGGCGGCGAATCGGTGACGCCGCCCGGCCTTCAGGTCGCCTCGTTGTGCGGGGTCGACGGCGACACCCTGCTGTTCACCGGCTCGTCGGAGCCGACCGAGTCACACCTGTGGTCCTGGTCGGCGGCCGAAGGGCTGCGGCAGCTCACCACCGAGCCGGGCGTGCACACCGGCACGCGGTCGGGCGGCGCGACGGTGATCAGCTCGTCGACGCTCACCGGCAGCACGGTGAGCTTCGGCGGCCGTACGGTGGAAAGCCTGGCCCTCAGCTCGCCGGTGGTCCCGAAGGTGTCGCTGCTGCGCGCGGGCCCGAACGAACTGCGCACGGCCGTGCTGTTCCCGGCGGTGTGGCAGCGCGGCGAGCGGCTGCCGGTGCTGCTCGACCCGTACGGTGGCCCGGCCGCGCAGATCGTGCTCGCCGACCGGCGGCACTTCTACGTTTCGCAGTGGTTCGCCGACCAGGGCTTCGCGGTGATCGTGGCCGACGGCCGGGGCACACCCGGGCGGGGTCCGCGCTGGGAGCGGGAGGCGCGCGGCGAACGCATCGGCAAGGTGCTCGACGACCAGATCGAGGCGCTCGAGACCGTGGCCGCGCTCTATCCCGAACTCGACCTGGGCCGGGTGGGCGTGCGCGGCTGGTCGGACGGGGGCTACCTGGCCGCGGCCGCGGTGCTGCGCCGGCCCGACGTCTTCCACGCCGCGGTGGCCGGCGCGCCGGTGACCGACGAGCGGCTCTACGACACCCACTGGCAGGAGCGGTTCCTCGGCGATCCCCGGGTGGACCCCACCCCGTACGAGAAGGAGTCGTTGATCGCCGACGCCCCGCGCCTGGAACGGCCGCTGATGCTGATCCACGGCCTGTCCGACGACAACGTCTATCCGGCGCACACGATGCGGCTCTCCGCGGCCCTGCTCGCCGCCGGAAAGCCGCACAGCCTGCTGATGCTGGCCGGCGCCAGCCACATGCCACCCGACGTCGACCTGCTCACGCCGCAACTGCGGTTCCTGCAGGACGCACTCGCCCCGCGCTGAGCTCCAGCACCCGGTCGACCCGGTCGAGGCCCTCGGGGCGGTGGGTCAACACCAGCACCGTGGTGCCGGTGGCGCCCAGCACGTCGGCCATGAGGTCGTCGGCCACCTCGGCGTCGAGGCCCTCGGTCGGCTCGTCCAGGATCAGCAGCGCGGGCTCGGCCAGCAGGGCACGCGCGATGGCGAACCGCCGGGCCTGACCGCCCGACATCGTCGTGCCACCGCTGCCGAGCCAGGTGTCGAGGCCCTGCGGCAACGCGTCGAGCCAGCTTCCCAGCCGTACGCGGGTGAGGACAGTCCGGAGCTCCCCGTCCGAAGCACCCGGACGGGCCAGCCGGAGGTTCTCGCGCACCGTCGACGCGAAGATGTGGTCGGTGTCGTCGCCGACGAGCACGACCCGGGCGGGTCCCGGCGAGACGACGCCGCCGCGCGGACCCAGAAAGCCGGCGAGCACGGCGGCCAGGGTCGACTTGCCCGAACCGGAGCGGCCCAGCACCGCCACCCGGGAGCCGGCCGGAAGCTCGAGGTCGAGGTCGCGCAGGACGGGTTCGGCGCCCCAGCCGGCCGTGACCCGCTCCAGCCGGATGTCGTTCGTACCTCTCGGGCTCTTCGTGCGGCTCGGGCCCGGGGCCATGACCGGTTCGGCGGCCAGGCGGGCTTCGGCTGCCGTGGCGCGCTGCCGGGCCACTGCGGCGTCGGGCAGCGCGAGGACGCTCTCGCCGAGGGCGACCGTAGCCAGCAGCAGCACCGCGGCCCACTCGGGGGTCAGGCCGCCCAGCGAGAACGCGACACCCACGACGGCAAGGCCCCAGCCGAGATGCGCGAGCGCGGTGGACCACCCGGCGGTGTGGGCGGCCCGAGCCTCCAACCGGGCGAGGTCGCGGCTGCGCCGGTGCGGCACGTCGGTGAGGCCCGCCCCGGTCGCCAGGTCCTCCAGCCCGTCGACCGTCTCGACCATCGCGTCGCGCAACCGGGACCGAGCCTCACCGGTGGCCGCCTCGTCCCGCGCGGCCTGGCGGGCGGCCAGGGCGGGCGCCACGATCCCGGCGATCAGCAGGCCGGCGGCCAGCGGAAGCGCGGCCTGCAGGCTCAGGAGAACCGAAGCGGCGCCGGCCACGGCGAAGGTCACGGCGGCTACGAGTACGGGCATCCGGCCCCGCAGGAGGCCGTCCACCCGCGCGTCGACGTCGTCGGCCACCTTGCTGAGCAGGTCGCCGCGGCGGCGCAGCCTCGGGCCGGGCACGCGTGGGACCAGATCGGCAAAGACCCGGGCCCGCCAGGCGCCGAGCCGGGCGAACGCGACGTCGTGCGCTACCAGCCGCTCCACGTACCGCAGCAGGGGTCGGGCGACGGCGCTGCCCCGCACCAGCACCACCGCGGTCGAGAGGGTCAGCACGGGCGGCAGGAAGGAGGCTCGCACCAGGAGCCAGGCGGCCGCTCCGGTCAACACGATGCCGGCCAACGACGAGCCGCTGCCGAGCGCGACTGCGACGCCGGTCCGGCGCCACCATGGGGCCGCAGGTTTCCCGTTGGCCGCCGGTAGAGGCGTCGCTTCTTGGTCGCCGTGCTGGCGCGGGGCCGTTTCGGCGCTGATGGGCTGGAGTGTGGTCGCGTCCGGGTTGGTGGGCTGGAGCGGGGTCGTTTCCGAGCCGTTGGGAGCGTGCTGGGTCGGGCCGGGGGCTTCGGCGGGCGTGGACCAGCTCGAGTCGGACAGGGTGACGCCTGGCGCTGTGACGTCTGGCGCCGTGACGCCTGATGCCGTGACGCCTGACGCCGCGGCGACTGGCGGCGCCCCTTGGACGGCTCTGTCCGCGATGGCGGGCGGCGAGGTTACCGGGACGATCCGGTCCGCGGCGGCGAGGAGCGCGGGGCGGTGGGCTACCACGAGGACCGCGCATCCGGCCCGAGCAGCTTCGCGAAGGCGCTCGATGACAAGGGCTTCGGTGGTGGCATCGAGGTGGGCGGTCGGCTCGTCGAGTAGCAGGGCGAAGGGCGTCTTGTCGAACCGTCCGCCGGAGCTGTGGACAACCGGGTGCCCTGTGGACGACGACGGCCTGCTCGTCGGCAAAAAAGTAGGGTGGCTCCATCCCCGGGCGGGTGGGCTGGCTAGGGGTTGTAGGAGGGACGCTTCCGGCGTGCTGGGCGTGCTGGGCGTGCTGGGCGTGCTGGGCGTGCCGGCCTGGTGGAGCAGGGCGGCCAAGGCCAAGCGGTGGCGCTGGCCGGCGGAGACGCCGGCGCCGCGCTCGCCCAGGGGTGTGGTCGGGGAGAGGGCAGTGTCGAGGCCGACGGTCGCGAGCGCGGTGGTCACGTCGGCTTCGGGGGTGCCGGGCGGGAACAGGCCGGCTACGACTCGGGCGTGGGGCAGCGCGGGGCGTTGCGGAAGGTAGAGCGGGTTCGCCGCTCGGGCGGATCCGGCGTGGGCTTCCTGCAGGCCGGCCAGGACACGGAGGATCGTCGTCTTCCCGGCGCCGGACGGGCCGCTGAGCGCGACGATTTCGCCGGGGCGCACGGCGAGGTGGTCCAGCGCGGCGGCGTCGCGGGTGGTTCCGGGATAGCGGGCACGGACGCCCAGCGCGACGATCCCTGGTTCGGCCTTGGATTCGGTGGGCGCGACGATCCTTGGTTCGGCCTTGGATTCGGCGGGCGCGACGATTCCGGCCGGGTGGGCTTGAGAGCTGGCAGGCGCATTGACTCCCGCGTCTTCGAAGGGGGAGCGTACGGCAGAGGCGGCTTCGGGCTTCGAGGCGCCGTTGAACGGGGTCGCTGTGCCGTGGGTGGCGGGGCAGCCGTCCGTGGCAAGGGAGTGGGGCGGTCCTGCGCTTGCCGGACCAGGGAAGGCATCGGTGATCGGCGAAGTGACGGTGCCGGCTTGGAGTGCCGGGGTGGACAGGATCTCGTCCACGTCGGAGATCACCGCGGTGGCGTCGGTGGAGGCGTGGTAGCGGGCGGCCATCTCGCGCAGCGGGCGGTAGGCCTCGGGCGCCAGCAGGATCACCAGGAGGGCGGGGGCCAGGGCCAGGTTGCCGGCGGCCACGCGGAGGCCGGCCTCGACTGCGATCAGGCCGACCGAGAGGGTCGCCACCAGGTCGAGGGCGGTGGACGAGAGGAAGGCGACGCGTAGCACCCGCAGGGTGGCCGAGCGGTGCTGGTCGGTCAGGTTCTCGATGACCTCGGCCTGGCGGGTGGCGCGGCCGAAGACGCGCAGGGTGGGCAGTCCGCGGACCACGTCGAGGAAGTGGCCGGCCAGGCGGGCGTCGGCCTGCCAGCGTTGCCGGGCCCGGGCCTGGGTGGCCCAGCCGATCAGGGCGCCCAGCAGGGGGATCAGCGGCAGGGTGACCAGCGCGACCACGGCCGAGGCGGGGTCGACCGCGGCCATGGCCAGGATGACCAGCGGGGGCAGCGTCACGCCCAGCACCAGGGCGGGCAGGTAGCCGCTGAACCACGGTTTCAGGGCGTCGAGGCCGGTGGTGAGCACGGCGGTCAGCCGGCCCGCGCCGAACGACGCCACCCAGGCCGGGCCGCGCCGGGGCAGCGCGGTCAGCATCGAGCGGCGCAGTTCGTCGGTGACGCGGGCGGCTGTGCGGCGGGCCACCACCTGCTCGCCCCACGACAGCAGGGCCCGGGTCGCGTACGCACCGGCCAGCAGCAGGACCGCCCAGCCGGGGCCCCGGGTCACGAGCAGGGTGAGGGCCATCGCCACGAGCAGCGTGGCGACGGCCTGGCCCGCGCCGAGCAGTGCCAGGCCGGCGATGCCACCCCGGCTGGTGCGGGCGTGCCGCACCAGCCGGGGGTCCAGCGGCCCGCGAGGCGGCGCGGATCGCTGGGACGCCACGGCTTCCGGACCCGGAGAGGAGGGAAGCGCGGAAACCGCGGCAGCTGAGGGGGCGAGAGCGGCCGGCGCTTCGGAAGGAGCGGAGGCCGCGGGGGAGATGGGTGTCATGAGGGAACCCGTTCGCTGGCTACGCGGCGGCGGAAGACCCAGTAGGAGTAGGCCTGGTAGGCGATGACTCCGGGGAGGATGAGCACGCCGGCCCAGGTGATCAGCTCCAGGGCCTGGGGGGTGGCAGCCGCGGCGTCGCGGGTCAGGGCGTACGCCGGGTCGATCGTGCTGTGCAGGACGACCGCGCCGTGGGTGGTGAAGACGGCCACCACGGCGCCGGCCACCGCAGCGGCCGTCGCGCCGAAGGCCAGGGCCTCGCGGCCGGTGCGGGCGAGCAGGCCGGCGGCGAAGGCGAGCACCGCCGCCAGCAGGGTGATGACCGAGCCCGTGCCGATGCCGGCCAGCAACAGCGCGACCGCGCCGCCCGTGCCCAGCCACCGCGACAGGTTCGCCGCCCGGCGGCGGAGCGGGCCGCTCGTCCGCAGCGCGAGGAACGTCGCCCCCAGCAGGAGCGCGGCGTAGAGGGCGGCCAGAGCACCGAGGCCGGCCGCCGGAGTGAGCACCGGTCCGAACGTACGGTCGAAACCGCCGCCCACCACGTCGCCGCCGGCGTTGATGGCGAGGCCGTGGGCGAACGCCGCCAGCAGGGCGCCCCACACCAGCACGATGCCCAGCGAGCTCGCCGCCAGCGCCACGTCGGCCCGGCGGCGGTAGCGGGCGCCGTCGCCCTTGCCGCGGAACTCGAGCGCCACGCCGCGGACCGCCAGCAACAGCAGCAGGACGACCATCGGCAGGTACAGGCCCGCCAGCAGCGCGGAGTACCAGGCCGGGAAGGCCGCGAACGTCACGCCGATCGCCGCTACCAGCCACACCTCGTTGCCGTCCCAGAACGGGCCGATGGTGCGTACGGCGGCGCCGCGCTCGTGGTCGTCGCGGCCGAGCACGGGACCGAGCAGGCCCACGCCGAAGTCGAAGCCTTCGAGGACGAAGTACAGCACCCAGGCCAGCACGACGACCGAGAACCAGAAGGTGATCACGTCAGGGCTCCTCAGTAGACGGGTGCGGGCTCGGGCTTGTCGGCGGCGGCAGCGGCCGGCGCCAGGGGCTGTCGCGCGAGGTGGCGGACCAGCCGCAGCCAGACCACGGCGATCACCCCGTAGATGACGGTGAACCCGGCCAGCGACGTGATCACCTCGGAGCTGGTCAGCCCGGGGGAGATGCCGTCGGCGACCTTGGAGATGCCGAACGCGATCCACGGCTGCCGCGCGGTCTCGGTGAAGATCCAGCCGAAGGTGTTGGCCGCGGCGGGCAGCAGCGGAATGAGCGGCAACCAGCGGGTCAGCCAGCGGGGAGCGTTACGGCTCTTGCGCGTACGCCAGAGGTAGTAGGCCGCTACGGCGGCAGCCAGCATGCCGACGCCGATCATCAGGCGGAACGTCCAGAACGCGACCGGGATCATGGGCACGTACGAGCCGGGCCCGAACTCCGCCGCGTACTGGGCCTGCAGGTCGTCGATGCCCTGCACGGTGGCGCCGGGGTTGCCCTTGGCCAGGATGGAGAGCAGCCAGGGGATCTCGAGCGAGAACTCGGGCAGCGGCTTGCCGGTGGCGAACACCGAGAACGGCGCGCCGGCGGTGGTGGCGTAGAGCGCCTCGGCCGCGGCCATCTTCATCGGCTGCACCTCGGTGATGACCTTGCCCAGGTGGTCGCCGGTGAGCGCCGTCAACGCTCCGCCGGTCAGTGTCAGCCAGGCGCCGAGACGGGCCAGGGTCCGGTACGCCGGGTCGGCCGCGAGCCGCCACACGCCGAGCGCCAGCAGCAGCGCGCCGCCCACCATGATCGCTCCCGAGATGGTGTGCGGGAACGCGGCCAGGTTGACCTTGTTGAGCATCAGCTCGGTGAACGAGGTGAGCCGGGCCCGCCCGGTGACAGGGTCCAGGGCGTACGCGACGGGGTTCTGCATGAAGGAGTTGGCGGCCAGAATGATGAACGCCGACAGCAGCGTGCCGACCGCCACGATGACGATGCAGGCGGTGTGGATCGCGCGCGGCAGCCTGTCCCAGCCGAAATACCAGAGCGCGAGGAACGTCGCCTCGAGGAAGAACGCGAGCATCCCCTCGATGGCGAGGGTCGGCCCGAAGACGTCGCCGTAGAAGCGGGCGAACGCGCTCCACCCCAGACCGAACTGGAATTCCTGGACCAGGCCGGTGACCACGCCGACGGCGAACGTGACGATCAGGATCTTGCCGACGAACTTGGTCAGGTGCAGGTACTGCTCTTTCTTGGTCCGCAGCCAGGCGATCTGCAGGCCGGCGGCGCTCGCGGCCAGGCTGATCGACAGCGGGACGAAGAAGTAGTGGTAGATCGTCACGACCGCGAACTGCAGGCGTGTCCAGTCCAGCACGTCCATGTGGGTGCCCCTCTACGACGTCTCGTAGTAGATACTACGTCACGTAGTACGACGCTACGCAGTAGAGGCGGTATGCTCGGTCACATGGCTCTCGGAGATCTGGAACGCGAGGTCATGACGCAGTTGTGGGACGCCGGTGAGCCGCTCACCGTGCGGCAGGTGCACGAGCGCCTGAGCCGTCAGCGCGATCTGGCCTACACGACGGTGATGACCGTGCTCGACCGGCTGGCCAAGAAGGGCGTGGTCACCCAGCAGAAGGCGGACCGTGCCTATCGGTACGTTCCCGCGCAGACCCGGGAAGAGATGACCGCGTCCGTGATGCTCGACGCGCTGACCTCCAGCGCCGATCAGGACGCCGCGCTCGCGTACTTCGTCGGGCAGCTCCCGCCCGACGCCTTGGCGGCGGCAATCGAAGCAGCACAAAAGAAGCGGTGACGGCGCTTCTGCTGGGTGCGCTCGGCCTGACCCTTTCGCTGGTCGTGCCGAGTCTGCTGGCGAACGCGCGCTGGCCCGACCGGGCTCCGGTGGCCGCCGTGGTGCTCTGGCAGTCGATCACCCTGACCGCCGTCCTGGCCGCCCTCGGCGTCGTGCTGGCCGCCCCCGAGGAGGTCACCCGCGCGGCCGGCTCCGGCCGCCCGGTGGCCGAGGTGGCCGTGATCGGCGCGCTTGTGGTGGCCGCCGTGATCATCGTGCGGCTCCTGCTGTCGCTGATCGGGGTGAGCCGCCGGTCACGGGCCCGCCGCGCCCGGCATCGCCTGCTGGTCGACCTGCTCGACCGGGCCGAGCAGCACCGCGAGCTGGGCCCCGACCACCTGCGCGTGCTCGACGGGCCGCTGCCGCTGGCGTACTGCGTGCCCGGCCGTGAGCCGCGGGTGGTGCTCAGCCACGGCGTGCTCCAGGTGCTCGACCGCGAGCAGGTCGACGCCGTGCTCGCCCACGAGCAGACCCACCTGCGGCACCGGCACGAGGTCGTCATGGAGTCGTTCACCGCGTTCTACCGCGCGGTGCCCCGGCCGTTGCGCAGCCGGCTGCCGCTCGACGCCGTCCACCTGCTGCTCGAGATGATCGCCGACGACGTCGCTCGCCGCCGGGTCGGCGCCGGTCCGCTGCGGGCCGCGCTCGAGCGGCTGTCCGACGCAATCCCCCTGTCGGAGGACGTGAAGCCCGACCCCAGGGGTGACGCACGCCGTCGCCGGCTGGCCCGGCTGTCGGCGTCGCACAATCCGTCCGTCACCCTGAACGCGCTCGTGGTGGTCTGCGCGGTGGGTCTGCTGGTGTTACCCACCGTGATTCTGGTGGTGCCCTGGCTCGACCGGGCCCTCGAAGCGTGGCCCCTGTAGTCACGCTGCGTAGAGCACCGGGGTGTGGCTTCAGTCTTCGCATGATCGGGAGTACGGTGTTCCCCGGTCCGCCAGCCCCCATCGTCGAACCGGCGGCCGAGGGAAGAAAGGACACCACACCCCCGTGCGTCGTGCCGCAGTAGTGCGCAGCCTGATCTGCGCCCTCGCCGCGGCCGGAGTCATCTTCTCCGGCCCCGCCGTGGCGCAGGCAACCCCCTCACCGGGAACGGTCGAGGCGCAGATCGACAAGCAGTGGAACCAGCTCGAGCCGGTCATCGAGCAGTACAACGACGTGCACAGCAAGCTGATCAAGAACCGGGCTCAGCAGAAGAAGCTGGCCGCCCAGATCACGCCGCTCCAGGTGAAGGTCGACCTGGCCATGCAGCAGGTGCGCGGGCTGGCGATCGACGCGTACAAGCAGGGCGCGCCCAACGCGGTCAACGCGCTGCTGGTCACCGGTTCCCCGACCGGGCTGACCGACAAGCTGCTCTACCTCGACCAGCTGGCCCGCAACCAGCGGGCTCAGGTCGCGGACGTGGCGGCGCTGCGCGACAAGCTGACCGCGACCAAGGCCGACCTGGACGTGGTCACCAAGTCGGTCGCCGCGCGCGACGTCGACCTGGCCAAGCGCAAGACCGCCATCGAGTCGAAGATCACCTCGTTGCAGAAGCTGCGCATCCAGGCCTACGGCACGGCCGACGTCAACGACGGGCCGTTCCGGCTCGGTCCGTGCCCCGTCGACTACACCAACGACAAGGGTGGCCGGGCCGCGCAGAAGGCCTGCGACCTCATCGGCAAGCCCTACGTCTTCGGTTCGGCCGGTCCCAACTCGTACGACTGCTCGGGTCTGACCCAGGAGGCGTGGGCGAGTGTCGGGGTGCACCTGGACCACTACACGAAGGACCAGTGGACCCAGGGCCGACCCGTTTCCAAGGACGAGCTCCAACCGGGTGACCTGGTGTTCTATTACCCGGGCAGCCTCCATCACGTGGCCCTCTACATCGGCGGCGGCATGGTGGTGCACGCGCCGCACACGGGCGACCACGTGCGGATGGCGACGATCGACCGCGGTCCGATCGCGGGTTATCGACGACCGGGCTAGCGCTACGGGGCCGTCGGGCGTCTGCCCGGCGGCCCTTCACTGTGCGGCGCGGGCATAATTCGCTGTCATGAGCGACTCGCCCCTGATCGACAGCCTCACCGCGGCCGTCGAGGCCCGTCCCGATGATCTGACCCTGCGCCTGCATCTGGCCGAGCTGCTGGTGGGCGCGGGCCGGGGCGCCGAGGCGATCGGGCATGCGGCCCAGGTGCTGGCGCGCGAGCCGGCCAATGTCACCGCGCAGAAGCTCATGACGTCTGCTCTCGGTAAGTCCGCCCCGGCTGAGGAGACTCGCGGCACGCCCGCCCCGGTCCAGCAGAGCGTCGACTGGGCCGCCATGGAACAGGATCTCGGCGACATCGTGCCGCCGCGTTTCTCCCATGAGCCGGAGCCCGTGCAGGGGCACGAGGACCGTACGTTCGACGTCGAGCGGTCCACGGTCACGCTGGCCGACGTGGGCGGCATGCAGGAGGTCAAGAAGCGCCTCGAGGTCTCCTTCCTCGGCCCCTTGAAGAACCCCAAGTTGCGTACGTTGTTCGGCAAGTCCCTGCGCGGCGGTCTGCTGCTGTACGGACCACCCGGCTGCGGCAAGACGTTCCTCGCCCGCGCCGTGGCCGGTGAGATGGGCGCCGCCTTCATCTCGCTCTCGATCACCGACGTGCTCAACATGTGGATCGGCAGCTCCGAGCGCAACCTGCACGACCTGTTCGACTCGGCCCGCGGGCACGCGCCGTGCGTGCTGTTCCTCGACGAGATCGACGCGCTCGGGCACAAGCGCAGCCAGCTCAACTCGTCGTCGATGCGCACGGTCGTCAACCAGCTGCTGACCGAGCTCGACGGCGTCGACGGCAACAACGACGGCGTCTTCGTGCTGGCCGCCACGAACGCCCCCTGGGACGTCGACTCGGCCCTGCGCCGTCCGGGGCGCCTGGACCGTACGCTGCTGGTGCTCCCGCCCGACAAGCCCGCCCGCGCGGCCATCCTGCAGTACCACCTGCGCGACCGCCCGGTGGCCGGCGTCGACCTGGGCCGGGTGGCCGACGCCACCGAGAACTACTCGGGCGCCGACCTGGCCCACGTGTGCGAGACCGCGGCCGAGTTCGCCATGCGCGACTCCATCACCAGCGGCGAGATCCGCATGATCAACCAGCAGGACATGCTGACCGCGGTCCGCGAGATCCGCCCGTCCACCGACGGCTGGTTCGCCACCGCCCGCAACGTGGCGATGTTCGCCAACGAGTCCGGGGAGTACGACGACCTGGCCGCCTACCTCAAGAAGCGCCGGCGGTGAGCTCGCCGCCAGACGTGTACTGGCGGGCTCAGAAACTGGCCGAGGTCGGGCACTACGCCGAGGCCGAGCGGATCACCCGGGCGGGTCTCGCCGCCGCGCCGGCTGACGCATGGCTGCTCACGCTGCTCGCGTCGGTGTTGCGGCTGCGGCGCGACTACGCGGGGGCTCTGACCGTGGCCGGCGCGGCCGTCGCGGCGGACCCGACGCTGGCCGACGCGCACCTGGAACGCGCGGAGAACCTGATAGTGGTGGTCCGGACCCGAGACGCGGTTCAGGCGGCCACCGAGGCGGTGCGCCTTTCGCCATCGTCGGCATCCGGACATTTCGTACTGGCCCGAGCCTTGGCTGCGGGGCGACAGTTCGATGCGGCCCGGGTTGCGGCTGCGCACGGGCGCTCGCTCGATCCGCAGTCGGTCGAGGGGCTGCTCACGGTGGCCGATGTGGAGCGGGACGCCGGCAATCGTGAGGTGGCCCTGGCGGCGGCGCGGGCGGCCCTGGCGATCGAGCCCGACAACGCGTACGGACGCTGGCTGACCGCGATGCTGGACGCCGAGCGGCTGAAGGTCCGGCGCTCGATGCGGGCGCTGCGCGAGGTGGCCCGCGACCATCCCGGGCGGGCCGACATCGTGTCGATGACCTGGCCGATCCGCGGCGTGCTGAGTGGCCTGCGGCGCGGCCTGGCGGCGAGCGCGGCCCTGGTCTGCGTGCTGCTGCTGATCGGCGCCTGGTGGTGGGAGCCGGCCGGCACGTTCGCGCGGCTGGTGGCGGCGGTGCTCGCGGCGGTGATGGCCGGCTTCGCGGCCCGGGTGCTGCTCCCGGCCGGCCGGCTGCCGTGGCGCTGCCTGCGTCTGTTGCCGCGCCTGATGCGCCGGGCCGGCATCGCGGGTCTCGCGCTCACCGGCACGGCCGTCTTGCTGCTTGCCCTGTACGCGGGGGTCGCCTGGTGGCCGTTGCCTGTGCTCGCGCTCGCCGCGACGCCGGTGTTGTGGCTGCTCAGCATGGTCGAGTTGCTCGGCGCGGGCCTCGACGACCCGGGCAGCCGCCAGGCGTTGCGCGACTGGGCCGACGAACTGCATGAGTGGTGGCGAACGACCAAAAAGGACCTGCGCGACACGTGGAAAGACGGAGACGCCACTCGCGGCAACGGATGACGGCGCCCCCGGTGGGCCCTCCGGCGCCGCCTCCGCGAGACGGACCGTCTCGTCTCGCGCGCGGTGGCGAGACGAGACGCCTCGTCTTGTCGATTACTTGCCGGTGGTGGGCTTCTCCGGCGTGGTCGCGGGCTCAGGGCGGCGGCCCGATCGGGCGTACGCCAGCATGGCGACGATCAGGGCCAGCACGCCGGCGACCAGCCCGGCGATGCCGAACGCGCTCGAGCCGTCCGAGCCCTTGACGTCCGCGGTCTCGGCGTCGGCCACGGCGGTCGCAGTGGGCGCGGCGGCGGCCGTGTCGCTGCCCTCGGCGGCCGCGGCGCCGATCTTCAGCACCGGCGCGGGGGACTCGGGCTCGGTGCCGTCGGTGGTCGGCTCGTCGATCCAGCGGACGATCGTGCCGTCGGAGTAGGTCTGCAGCGCCTTGAAGATCATCTCGCCCGACTCGGGCAGCGGGCCCAGCGAGACGTCGAACTCCTGGAACTGGCCCGGCTTGACCTCGGAGCCGGCCTTGGCGGTCCAGGTGATCTTCGAGACCGCCTCGGTGATCTGCGCGCCGTGCGCCTCGAGCGGTTTGGCCAGCTTCGAGACGGTGGTGGCCACGTCCCACCCGGTGATCGGCTTGACCGACACCGAGGCGACCGGCTTGTCGGCCGGCAGGCTGACCTCGACCTTGGTGGTCGAGTCGGTGTCGGACTCGTTGGGCACCCGGAAGGTGACCTTGGCGTATCCGCCCGCGGCCGCGGTGTCGGGGTTCACCGTGACGTGGGCGGCGGCCGGCGCGGCCAGGGCCAGGGTGAGGCCGGCGACGGCCGCGCCCACCAGTGCCGAGCGCTTGATGAGGGACATCCTTGTCGAACCTTCCGCAGGGGGATTCAGGGCATTCGGAGTTGGTCGCTCCCCGCCGCGGATTAGTTCCCGGCGATTTTCACCGAAGTGCGGGCAGCCGTACGTCGACCCGCAGCCCCGGGCCGGCGTCGGCCAGCCCGACCGTGCCGCCGTGCCGTCGTACCAGCTCACGGACGATCGCCAGCCCCAGCCCGGAGCCGCCCGCGTCCCGGGCCCGTGCGTCGTCGAGGCGGGTGAAACGGTCGAAGACACGCTCGCGGTCGGCCGCCGGGATGCCCGGCCCGTCGTCGGTCACCGAGATCAGCCGGTACGTCCCGTGTGCCGTCACGGTCACCCGGACCTGCGACTTGGCATGCCGCACGGCGTTGTCGAGCAGGTTGGCGACCACGCGGCCCAGCGCGTCCGGCTCGCCGGTGACCTCCATGGGCGCCGACGGCCGCACGTACGTCACCGACGGGTAGCGGTCGGCCACGTCGCCGACCAGCGAGCCCAGGTCGACCGAGCGGAACGGCGCCGAGATGGCCCGGCCGCCGCCGTCGTCCGCGCGGGCCAGCAGCAGCAGGTCGTCGACGAGCCGGCTGAGCCGGTCGACGTCGGTCAGCAGGTCGTGCGACAAAGCCTGCCAGTCGGTGTCCGGCAGTCGCTGCGAGACCTCGAGTTCCGTACGCATGTTGGTCAGCGGACTGCGAAGCTCGTGCGCAGCGTCGGCGACGAACGCGCGCTGCCGCACCCGGGCCGACTCGAGCCGGTGCAGCATGCCGTTCAGGGTGACCGCCAGCCGGTGGATCTCGTCGCGGGACTCGGGCACGGGCAGCCGTCCCTCCCGCGTACCCCCGGTGATCTCTTCGGCCCCCGCCCGCAGCGCGTCGACCGGATGCAGCACGGCGCCCAGCACCCGCCACAGCACGACCGCCAGCAGCGCGATCAGCAGCGGGAACGTCACCACCAGGGCCAGCCGCAGGATGTGCACGCCCTGGCTCAGGTCGTTGGTCGACCGTGCGACCAGCACCCGCACCGGGTCGGTGGGCGGCCCCGCGGTCACCATCACCACCCGCGCGCCGCCGCCGACCAGCCCGATCCGGCTGCCCGGGATGTCGCGCACCTGGCCGTCGGCGAGGTCGCGCAGCTCGTCCGGGTAGAGCATCGGCGTCAGCCGGTCGGCGCCCGGCGAGAGGGCCAGCACCCGCCCCTGGGCGTCGATGACCTGCACCTGCAGGGCCGGGTTGACCTCGATGCGCTCGCTCAGCGACTTCTGGTCGACCAGCTTGGCCACGCCGCGCGCGGTCTCCAGCGCCTCGGTGTTGACCGCGCGCAGCAGCGCGAAGTTGAGCACCCCGACCAGTACGACCCCGCCCAGGGCGAGCCCCGCGGTCAGCCCGAGCACCGAGACCAGGACGAGCCGGGCCCGCAGGCTGATCTCGCTCGGGCGCTTCACGGCATTGCTGCCAGCCGGTAGCCGGCGCCGCGCACGGTCTCCAGGCGTTCCCGGCCGATCTTGCGGCGGACGTAGCCCACGTACACCTCGACGGCGTTGGGCGCGGTCTCGTCGGCCGCGTCCCACACGTGGTCGAGCAGCTCGATCTTGCTCACCACCTGGCCCGGGCGGCGCAGCAGATACTCGAGCAACGCGAACTCGCGCGCCGTGAGCTGGACCTCCGCGCCGGCCACGGTCACCCGGCGCTCGGCCGGGTCGAGCTCGATGTCGCCGTGGCTCAGCACCGTGGGCCGCTCGTGCACCCCGCGGCGGAGCAGCGCCCGCAGCCGGGCCAGCAGTACGACGTACGAGAAAGGTTTGGTCAGGTAGTCGTCGGCCCCGCAGTCGAGGCCGTCGGCCTGGTCGTACTCCCCGTCCTTGGCCGACAGCATCAGCACGGGCACCCAGTTCTGCTCGGCCCGCAGCTGCCGCACTATCCGATAGCCGCTCAGCCGGGGCAGCATCACATCGAGAATCATGGCGTCGTAGCCGCCGTGCCGGGCCATCTCGAGCCCGTCCTGCCCGTCGCCCGACACGTCGACCGCGAAACCCTCGGCCTGCAACCCACGCTGAAGCGCCGCCGCCAGGCGCGCCTCGTCTTCCACCACCAGCAACCGCACCCCATTACCTTGGCATGCGAGGGGCAACCCCTAGGGGCGGCTCTCAGCCCGGTCACAGCGGCGATGACGCACTCTTGTGGCAGATCAACGGGAGGTGGACATCGTGTCCGTGTTCAGGTCAAGGCCGGCACTGCGCTGGCTCGTGCCGTCGGCTGCGGCAGTGGTCGTCATCGGCGGCGGCGCCGCGGCGGGGACGATCGTGGCGAGCGCCGACCCCTCGCTGCCCGAGCGCAGCGCGGCTCAACTGCTCGTCGACCTGCAGAATGCCAAGGTCGACGGACTGTCCGGCACCATCGTGCAGAGTGCCGATCTCGGTCTGCCCAAGATCCAGGGGATCACCGACGGGGCGTCGGCCGACGCCGGTCTCGTGAGCCTCATCGCGGGCAGCAACACCGCGCGGGTCTGGTACGCCGGGGAAGACAGGGCGCGCCTCGCCCTGGTCGGCACCGGTGGCGAGACCGACGTCATCCGCAACGGTTCCGACGTGTGGCTCTGGCAGAGCGAGGGCAACAAGGCGACGCACCTGAAGGTGCCGGCCGAGGCCGGTAAGAAGCCGCAGGCGCTGCCGACCGGCGTGCCCACGACGCCGCAGGACGCGGCGGACGCGGCGCTGGCGGCGATCGACGACAGCACCAAGGTCACCACGACCGGCGCGGCCAAGGTCGCCGACCGGGACGCGTACGAGCTGGTGCTGAGCCCCAAGGCGACCGAGTCGCTGGTCGGGCAGGTGCGGCTGGCGATCGACGCCGAGAAGCACATCCCGCTGCGGGTCGACGTCTACGCCAAGAACGCGACCAGCCCGGCCATCCGGGTGGCGTTCACGCAGATCAGCTTCGAGACGCCGGACGCGCAGCAGTTCGCCTTCAACCCGCCGCCCGGCGCGAAGGTGACCGAGTCGAACGTCGGCCAGCTCGAGAAGGACGCCGAGAAGGCCGCCAAGGAGCACGACAAGGCGCTGCCGCCGGCGGGCGCTTCGTCCTCCGACGGGCCGAAGGTGATCGGGGAGGGCTGGGCGTCGATCCTGACCGCCAAGCTGCCGGCCGAATCGTCGTCGGCGTCCTCGTCGTCGTCCTCGGAGGCTCAGGGCCTGCTCGGCATGCTGCCGGAGGCCAGTGGCGCCTGGGGCAAGGGCCGTATCTTCAGCGGATCGCTCTTCAGCGTGCTGCTGACGGACGACGGCCGGGTCTTCGCCGGTGCGGTCGCGCCGGAGTCGCTCTACGCGGCGGCTGCCAAGAAGTAACAGTCATCGACACCAGATAGTTCTAGAACTCTCGTCGGCGTTATGCAACACTGCCTTCGAGAGTTCTAGAACTTTTGGAGGCGATGGCATGTCCACCCTGATCGATTCCGCCTTGATCGATGAGCCGGCCGCCGGTCGCTTCGGCGACTTCGGCGGCCGGTTCGTTCCCGAGTCCCTGGTGCCCGCCTGCGAGGCGCTGGCCGCGGCCTTCCGGGCGGCCTGGGCCGACCCACTGTTCCGGTCCGAGCTCGACGATCTGCTCGCCGTCTACGCCGGCCGCCCGACCCCGCTGAGCCCGGCCCGTCGCCTCTCCGCCGAGCTCGGCATCGAGCTGCTGCTCAAGCGCGAAGATCTGGCCCACACGGGCAGCCACAAAATCAACAACGTCCTCGGCCAGGGCCTGCTGGCGCGCCGCATGGGCAAGCGCCGCATCATCGCCGAGACGGGCGCGGGCCAGCACGGGGTCGCCGCGGCCACCGCCGCCGCGCTGCTCGGTCTCGAGGCCACCGTCTACATGGGTGAGCGCGACATCGAACGGCAGCAGCTCAACGTCCTGCGCATGACCACGCTGGGCGCGCGCGTCGTCCCGGTCACCACCGGCAGCCGTACGTTGAAGGACGCGACGAACGAGGCCATGCGCGCGTGGGTGGCCGATGTCGACGAAGCCCACTTCCTGCTCGGCTCCGTCGGCGGCCCCCACCCCTATCCGTGGATGGTCCGCGAGCTGCAACGTGTCATCGGCGACGAGGCCCGCCGCCAGGTCACCCGGGTGCCCGACGTGGTGGTGGCCTGCGTCGGCGGCGGCTCCAACGCGGCCGGCACGTTCGCGGGCTTCGCCGACACCTCCGCCCGCCTGATCGGCGTCGAGGCCGCCGGCGGCGCGGCCATGTCGTCCGGCGCGCCCGGCGTCGTCCACGGCGCCCGCTCGATGGTCCTGCAGGATGCGGAGGGTCAGGTCGCCGAGGCCGCCTCGATAGCCGCCGGCCTCGACTATCCCGGCATCGGCCCCGAGCATGCCCACCTCGGCGCCATCGGCCGGGCCGAATACCACTCGGTGAAAGACGACGAGGTGGTGGCGGCGGTCCGGCGCCTGGCCCGGGCCGAGGGCATCATCTGCGCCCTCGAATCGGCTCAGGCGGTGGCCTGGGTGCTGCGCGAGGCCGGCACGCCACTGCTTCCCACCGGTTCCCGCGTGGTGCTCACGCTCTCCGGCCGCGGCGACAAAGACATGGCCACCCTGGGAGCAGTCGCATGACCCCCGCCGCTGGTCGCAGCCTCCTGGGCCCGGCTCATCCGGCCAACCACCGGCTCGACGAACCCTCGGCCCCCGCGCTGCGGGAAGCGTCCGGCACTCGTGGCGGGCGCGCGGTGGGCGGGTTCCACGGGCGCGCGGCGTCGCCCGAGTTCGACGGGGGGCCTGCGGTGGGCAACCTCTACGGCCGGCAGCAGAGCGAGACAGACCGAGGGGACGATCGCCCGGCGGCAGAATCGCCGGAGCCAAGGAGCCCTCACAGCCGGCGGGCCGCCGGTGCGCCCGACCGAGCCGCCTCCGGTCGGCCGGAGACGCCCGATCCGCTGGTGGAACGGGCGAGGCCCGGCGCTGGTCGGGGACCGCGCAAGTTGCTGGTGCCGTATCTGACCGCCGGCGTGACCGAGAACTGGCTCGAGTATCTCTTCGCCATGCAGGACGCCGGGGCGGACGCGATCGAGATCGGCCTGCCGTTCTCCGATCCGATGCTCGACGGGGCCACCGTTCAGCAGAGCTCCGACCGTGCCCTCGCCCGTGGCGTCACCGTCGCGGGGATCCTGCGCGAGCTGCACACCGTGCGGCATCGGGTGCGCGTCCCGCTGATTGCCTTCACCTACTCGAACCTGGTCTTCCGCCCGGGACCCACCGTCTTCTGCCGGCAGCTCGCCGAGGCGGGGCTCCGCGGCCTGATCGTGCCCGACCTGCCGCTCGACGAGGCCGGTGAGGTCGAGGCGGCCGCGGCCGCCGCCGGGATCGACCTGACTCTGCTCGTCGCCCCGGTCACGCCCGACGACCGGCTCGCCGAGATCGCCGCCCGCAGCCGGGGCTACATCTACGCGATCAGCCACATGGGCACCACCGGCGAGCGCGACTCTCTCGCCGCGTCCGCCGCCACCGTGGTCGCCCGCATCAAGCGGGTGGCGCGGTTGCCGGTGCTGGTGGGGTTCGGCATCTCGGGAGTGGAGCAGGTCGCCGCGGCGGGCCGGGTGGGGGATGGTGTTGTCGTGGGGTCGGCCCTGATGCGTAGGGTGCTGGACGGGGCGACGCCGCAGCAGCTGGGGGCTGAGGTGGCAGCGTTGCGCGGCGCCCTGGACGCATCAGACGAGGAGGCTTCCGCTGACCGCACCGCGTACGCCGAAGTATCGGGTGATCGCCGATGACCTGAGCACCAAGATCCGGGGCGGGGAGCTGTCGCCGGGGTCGGCGCTGCCCCCGCAGAAGGAGCTGAGCGCGCGCTACGGCGTCACGCTGGCGACGCTGCGGCAGGCCCTTCAGCAGCTCGAGGACGATGGCCTTCTCTCGCAGCAGCCCGGTCGTGGCACCTTCGTGGCGGAGCCGCGCGCTGCCTACCGGCTCGACTCGCTGCGGGGCTTCGCCGAGGACCTGCGCGCCCAGGGACACCTGGTCACCACGCAGATCCTCGAGCAGACCGTGGCCCAGCCGCCCGCGTGGGCGGCGGCGCATCTCGGCGACACCTTCCATGCCGTGCGGCTGGAGCGTCTGCGGCTGCTCGCCGGTCATCCCGCCGTGCACCAGGTCTCCTGGGTCTACGGACTGGAGCTGGCCAAGGCCGACCTCAGCGGGGTCTCGCTCTATGCCGCCCTGGCCGAGCACGGCATCGCCGTCCACCGGGCGAGCGAGGCCGTGCGGCCCGGCCTGCTCGACCAGGCCACCGCCGCGCTGCTGCGCCAGCCCGTGGGCACGCCCGCGTTCCTCTCCGAGCGGGTCACCTACGGCCTCGACGACCAGGCGCTCGTGGCCGACCGGGCCACCATCCTCGGCACCATGATGGAGATCCGCACCGAGCGCGAAGTGAGCGGCCTCTCGATGCAGTGGGTCCAACTGGCGTAACGAAACCGGGCCGCGACAGCCGGCCTTGCGTCAGCTGGCGTAGCGCTTTTCGGCTCGGGCGCGGGCCTTGGCCGCTTCGACCTCGCGGTTCTTCGGCGGGGCGGCGGTGGTCAGCTCGTCGAGCAGGGCGGCGGTGGCGGCGGTGATCGTGGCCACGGCCTGGTCGAAGGCCGCCTGGTTGGCCTGGGACGGGCGGGTGCTGCCGGCGACCTTGCGGACGTATTGCAGGGCGGCGGCGTGAATCTCGTCGCGCGTGGCGGGCGGCTCGAAGTTGTGCAGCTGGTGGATGTTGCGGCACACGGCGGACGACCTCCGGAAGGCTGGGGTGTGACTCTTGCCAAGTTACGCCAGGGGTACGACGAAATACGATGGGCTCATGGCGTACTGGTACGAGTCGTCGATCGACCGGCAGCTGCGGGAGGCGGCTGAGCGCGGGGAGTTCGACGATCTGCCCGGGAAGGGCAAGCCACTCCGTGGGCACGGCGGAGAGTACGAGGACGACTGGTGGGTGAAGGACTGGCTGGAGCGCGAGGGCGCCACCGCCGCCGTCATCCCGGCCACCCTCGCCCTGCGGCGTGAGACCGAAGACCTCGACGACAAGGTCGACCGCCTGCGCTCCGAGCGTGAGGTGCGGGACCACGTCGACGACCTCAACGAGCGGATCGGCAAGGCCAACGTCGGCCTGATGGACGGTCCGCCGGTCGTGCTCCGGCCGTTCGACCCCGACCGCGTGGTCGCCGCCTGGCGGGAACGGCGCTGACCGAACCGACCGTTGGCGCCAGGGCGACGATCAGCAGCACGGCGACCGGAACACCCGCGGGCGTGTGAGGGTCACCACGCAGGCAGATCGGCCAGGGGTCACGAATTCCAGGTCGCTTTCAGGAATCGGTGTTAACGACTTGGTGGTGATGATGAGAGCGGCCCGCCTCGGCGGCATGTTGGTGCTGGTCGGAGCCCTGCTCGGGCTGTCCGCGATCCCGGTCGGGGCGGTGCTGCGCTCCGGTGCGCAGTGGAGCCGTCGTCAGCGTGCCGAGCTTCCGGCCCCGTTGCTGAAGCCGTCGGCGGCCCAGCTCACCCGGGTCTACGCGAACGACGGCCGGACTCTGATCACCACGTTCTACGACGAGGACCGGCACGACGTCGCGCTGGCCGGGATCGCCCCGGTGATGCGGAAGGCGATCGTCGCGGCCGAGGACACCCGCTTCTACGAGCACGGCGGGGTCGACCTCAAGGGCGTGGCCCGCGCGCTGGTCTCCGACGCCCGCAGCGGCCGCGCCGGTCAGGGCGCCTCGACGCTCACCATGCAGTTGGTGCGCAACGTGCTCAAGGAGGACCCGAACCTGACCGCTGCCGAGCGCGCCCAGGCGATCGAGGACACGCCGGGCCGCAAGCTGCGCGAGATCGAGTACGCCGTGGAGCTCGAGAGCCGCCTGACCAAGCAGCAGATCCTGCAGAACTACCTGAACATCGTGTACTTCGGCGACGGCGCGTACGGGATCGAGGCCGCCGCCCGGCGGATCTTCGGCGTCAGCCCGGCCCGGCTCGACCTGGCCCAGGCGGCCCTGATCGCCGGCATCGTGCAGTCGCCCGACGCCGACAACCCGATCGGCGGCGACCGGGCCGCGGCCAAGGTGCGCCAGGGCTACGTGCTCGACGCGATGCTCAAGGCCGGCCAGATCACCCGAATTCAACATGACAGGGCGGCCGCCGAGAAGCTCACCTACTCGGGCGCCACCCAGCCCAACGGATGTGTCGACGCCACCGGGCGGGCGGACGGCTGGGGCTTCTTCTGCGACTACTTCCAACGCTGGTGGGACGCCCAGCCTCAGTTCGGCGCGACCAGGGCCGAACGCGAGAACGCGCTGAGCCGCGGCGGCTACACCGTCGTCACCACGCTCGACCCCGATGTGCAGAAGGTCGCGGCCGAGCAGTCCCGCCAGGTCTACGGGCTCGACAACAGGAAGACCCTGCCGATCGCCGTCGTCCAGCCGGGCACCGGCAAGGTCCTCGCGCTCGCCGTCAACCGCCGGTTCGGCACCGCGAAATCGATCACCAATACCGTGAACCCGCTGGTCAGCGGGGGAAGTGGCATCAACGGCTATCCGTCCGGCTCGACCTTCAAGATGTTCACGATGCTGGCCGCGCTCGAAGCCGGCCTGCCCCTCGACTCCGGCTACGACTCACCCTCGAAGCTGGTCACCGAGTGGTCCGACGACGGGCCCGGCAACTGCGGGGGCCGGTACTGCCCCGGCAACGACAACCCGGGCTGGATGGACGGCTACCGCACCATGTGGGACGCGTTCGGCCGCTCGGTCAACACGTACTTCGTGCACCTGGAGGAGCAGGTCGGCCCGGCAGCCGTGGTCGCCATGGCCCGGCGGCTGGGCATCAGCTTCAGTGCGCCGTCCGACGCGAAGCTGGCCGAGAGCCCGGACTCGTGGGGCGCGTTCACCCTCGGCGTCATCGACACGACCCCGCTCGAGCTGGCCTCCGCGTACGCGACGGTGGCAGCCGACGGCACCTACTGCGCGCCGCTGCCGATCGCCTCGGTAACCGCGCCGGACGGCCGGAGGGCGGCGATCAGCAGCACCTGCAAGCAGGTCCTCGACCCGGAGATCGCGCGCGCGGCGGCCGATGCCGCCCGCTGCCCGGTGGGCCAGCAGAGCGCGTACGGCAAATGTGACGGCGGCACGGCCGAGCAGGTCGCCGGCATGTTCGGCGGCCTGGCGGTGGCCGGCAAGACGGGCAGCACCGAGGACAACCGCACCGAGACGTTCGTCGGCTTCACCCCCACCGTGGCGGCCGCCGGCATCGCCAACGACCCGGTCAACCCGGCCGACCGGGTCGGCAGCGGCGTCGAGGCGCGCGTGGTCACGGCCGTCGGGCGAACGTTGCGCGCCGCGGTCGGCAACGCCGGATACGACGGTTTCACCCCACCGGCCGGCACCACGGCGTACGGCAGGTGATTCGCTCAGGAAGCGGCGCTCTCCTGCCGAACTGAAGCCTGTGACCGCCGCCACTGAGCAGCGACGCCCGGCCGCCCGGCACGAGCACGAGCTTCCCGACGCGCCGGTATGAGAGCTCTCGCCCGGCTCAAGTACCGCGTGGCCGGTGGGTTCACCGCGCTGCTCCTGCTGTTCCTCACCCTGCTCGTCGCCCATTTCGCCGTCACCGAGCGCCAGCGCGTCCGGTACGAGCAGGTCACCCAGCGCGTCGGCGTCGCCCGCGACACCAACCGGGCCGTGCTGCAGTACATGACCGACGCCGAGACGGGCGTCCGCGGCTTCCAGACCACCGGCGAGACAGCCTTCCTCGAGCCCTACATCAGCGGCCGGGCCGGGGCGTTCAGCGCGCTCCAGCGGCTCGACGCGGACCCGCTCGACGACGAGACGGCCCGGCTGCTGCAGCTCGAGCGCCGGGCCGCCGAGGACTGGCTCTACGGATATGCGATCCCGATCGTCAACGCCGGCGTCGCCGACGCCGACCGGACCCGGGCGCTGCGCGGCAAGGACCTGTTCGACCGCCTCCGTACAGCCAATGCCGACGTGTTCGCCGCGGTCGAGAGCTACGAGCGGAGCGCCGGAGCCGCCGCCCGCGCCCGGTCCCAATGGGCCGCCCTGTTCTTCGCCGGCCTGGCCACCCTGGTCGTGCTGGCCGGTTTCGGCCTGGCCCTGCTGCATCAGCGGCACGTGCTCGTGCCGCTCGAGCACATCCGGCTCACGCTGCGCCGCCTGGCCGACGGCGACCTGTCGGCCCGCGCCGTCCCGTCCGGCCCGGGCGAGCTGCGCGCGGTGGCCGGCACCCTCAACGACCTGGCCGCCGAGACCGAGCGCCTGCGCAGCGCCGAGCAGGCCCGGGCCGCCCGCAGCGAGCTGCGCCAAGCGGTGAGCCACGAGCTGCAGGAGTCGCTGGAGCCGTCGGGCGCCGGCCTCCGGATCGCCGAGCTGATCGGCACGACGCTGGACGCCGCGTCCGTGCACAGCCGGATCACCGTCCAGGCCGGGCGTCCGGTCGAGGTCGACTGGCCGGCCGGGGCCGGACCGCTCGACCGGTCGGTCGTCGACCAGGCGCGGTCGTGCGCGCCCGGCGGCTCGCTGCGCCCGGCCGGCCTGCCGGGTGCGCTCGTCGTTCCGCTCAGCGGCGACGCCGGCTGCCCGCCCGGCCTGATCTGCGTGGTGCGGCCGGACCGTCCGGAGTGGCCGGAGGAGGATCGGCGGCTGCTCATCGGGCTGGCCCGGGAGATCGACCACGCCGCCCACCAGGAGCGGCTGCGGCTGCGCCAGGCCCGGCTGATCAACGAGCTGCGGGTGCTCGACGAGCAGAAGAACGTCTTCGTCGCCACCGTCACGCACGAGTTGCGCACGCCGCTGACCAGCATTCTCGGCTACGGCGAGATGCTGGCGGAGGACGAGGAGCACGGCCGCGGGCTGACTCCGGCCCAGGCCCGGGGCGTCGCTGCGATCCTGCGCAACGCGCACCGGCTCGAAGCCACCGTGTCCGACCTGCTGCTGCTCGACCGGTCCGTCGAGCGCGGCGGCGCCTCGGCTCCGGTCGACCTGGCCCGGTTGGTCGGCGAGGTGCACGCCGCGCTGGAGGTCTCGGCGCGGGCCAAGGGGCTGGACTGCACGCTGGCCACCGAGCCGGCCTGGGTGCGTGGCGACGCGGTCCAACTGGAACGGGCCCTGCGCAGTCTGCTCGACAACGCCGTCAAGTTCACCGCGCCCGGCGGGCGCCTGGACTGCCGTCTCGACTGCACCGCCGAGCGCGCCATGGTGACGGTGACCGACACCGGCATCGGCATCCCCGCCGACGACGTGCCCGGGCTGTTCACGCCCTTCCACCGCGCGGCCAACGCGATGGATCAGGCCGTGCAGGGCAACGGGCTGGGGCTGGCGATCGTCCGCACCATCGTCAGCGACCACGGCGGCACGGTGACCGCGCGCTCCGAGCTGGGCCGGGGCAGCACGTTCACGATGACTCTGCCGCTGATCCCGACGCTCGCAGCGCCCACCAGATCCGGTCCCGGGTGAGGGGCAGGTCGGTCAGGCGTACGCCGGTCGCGTCGCGCACCGCGTTGGCCAGCGCCGGCGCCACCGGGTTGAACGGGCTCTCGCTCATCGACTTGGCGCCCAGTGGCCCGATGGCGTCGTCGGTGTCCGCGAACAGCACCTCCGTGTGCGGCACATCGGCGTACGTCGGCAGGTGGTACTGCCGCAGGCCGACTGTCGTGACCTGGCCGTCCGGCCCGATGTCGACATGCTCGGCCAGCGTCGCGCCCAGCGCCTGGGCCACGCCGCCCTCGATCTGACCCCGGCACTGCAGCGGGTTGATAACCGTGCCCGCGTCGGCGCTGTGCACGCTGCGCAGGATCCGCAGCTCGCCCGAGTCGGGATCGACCGCGACCCGGAACCACTGCGCGTTGAACGCCACCGACCGTGGACTGCCGCCCCAGTGCCCCTGTGCGGTCAGCGGCCGACCGGCCCGCGCCGCCAGCTCCTTGAGCACCGTCTCGGTCAGCGCGGCCCCCTTCGCCCCGGCGACCAGGAGCGCGTGCAGGCCGCGGGCGGCGTCCAGCACCGCCCGGCCCGCCACGACCACGCCGGTCGAGGCGAAGGCGCCGGTGTCGTGCCGCACCAGGTCGGTGTCGGACTGCCGCACGGTGATGCGGTCGGGGGTGGTGCCGAGCGCGTCGGCCGCGATCTGGGCGTGCACGGTCGTGCTGCCGTTGCCGAACTCGGCCGTGCCGACCGCGATCTCGAAGCCGCCGTCGGGCCGCAGCGTCGCCGTCGCGTCCGCGTAGTGCCCGCCCGGGGGCCCGGCCGCGATCATGGTGATCGCCATGCCGTCGCCCACCAGCCAGCCCGCCGGCGCCTGCTCCGCGGGCGACTTCGCGGCCGTACGGATGTGATCGAGGCACTGATCGAGGCCGTACGAGGCGATGGTCAGGTCGTCGACGTGGTCGCCGGGCGCGGTCAGATCGTCGCCGGGCCCGACGACGTTGCGCTCGCGCAGGTCGATCGGGTCGATCCCGAGCCGGCGGGCCAGCTCGTCGAGCGCCGACTCGACGGCGAACGACACCTGCCCGAGGCCGTAGCCGCGGAACGCGCCCGAAGGCACGGTGTTCGTGTAGACGGACCACGCGTCGGTGCGCATGTTGGCGCAGCGGTAGACGGCGATCGACTCGTGGCAGGCGTGATACATGACGGCGGGCCCGTGGTTGCCGTACGCCCCGGTGTCCGAGACCACGCGAAGTGCGAGCGCCGTGAGCGTGCCGTCGGCGCGCGCCCCCACCTTGACGGTGACCGTGAACGGATGCCGGGTGGTGGCCGACGTGAACTGCTCGGCCCGCGTGTACTCGTGCCGGACCGGCCGCCCGAGCCGCAGCACGGCCAGCGCGACCAGATCCTCGACCAGCATCTCCTGTTTGCCGCCGAACCCGCCGCCGACCCGGCCGGCGATCACCCGGACCCTGTCTTCCGGCAGGTCGTAGAGGACGGCGAGCGCGCGCCGGGTCAGGAACGGGGTCTGCGTGCTGGTGCGGATGACCAGCCGGCCGTCGTCGTCGAGCCAGCCGACCGCGCCGTGCGTCTCGAGGCTGGCGTGCTGCACGCGCGGCGTCCGGAACGTCTCCTCGTACACCTCGTCGGCCGCGGCGAAACCGGCCTCGACGTCGCCCAGTTCGGCGTGCCGTTCGGCGACGACGTTGCCCTCGCTGAGCGGGTGCAGCTGGGGCGCGCCCTCGGCCATCGCCTCGGCCGGGGAGAGGACGGCGGGCCGCACCTCGTACTCGACGGCCAGCGCCCGGCAGCCCTGTTCGGCGGCGGCCTCGCTGGTGGCGACCACCGCGGCCACCCGCTGACCGGCGAAGCGCACCACGTCGTCGAGCACCCGGGTGTCGGCCGGGTCCTCGGTCGGGTGCTCGTGCCGGGCGGTCGAGAACAGCTTGGCCGGCGCGTCGGCGTGGGTCAGCACCAGCACGACGCCGGGCACGGCCAGGGCGGCCTCGGTGCGGACGGCCAGGATGCGGGCGTGCGGGTGGGGGGAGCGCAGCACCTTGAGGTGCAGCACGCCGGGGACGTCCAGGTCGAACGTGTAGCGGGCGTGGCCGGTCACCACGTCCGGTCCGGCCGGCGCGCCCAGGTCGGCGCCGACCGCCGCGCCGGGGGCGGGCTCGGCCACATTGACGCGGCCGGCGAGGGCGTCGGCGACCGCGCGGTAGCCCGTGCACCGGCAGAGGTTGCCCTTGAGGGCGCGCGGCAGGTCGGCGCGCTGGTCTTCGGTGAGCGCGGCCGTCGTCATGATCAGTCCGGCCGTACAGAAGCCGCACTGGAAGCCCTGGGCGTCGAGGAACGACTGTTGCACCGGGTGCAGGCCGTCGTCGCCGGCCAGGCCCTCGATCGTGGTGACGCTGCGGCCGGCCGCGCGGAAGGCCGGGTAGACGCAGGAGTGCACCGGCACGCCGTCGACGTGCACGGTGCACGCGCCGCAGTCGCCGGTGTCGCACCCCTTCTTGACCCCGAAGCAGCCCTGTTCGCGCAGGTAGGTGCGCAGGCACTGGCCGGGCCGGGGCGCGCCGTCGTGCTCGGCGCCGTTTATGATCATGGTGCCAGCTCCGCGCGCACCTGCTCGGCGTAGAGCCGGGTCAGATGCCGCCGCCACGCCGGCAGCCCGTGCACGTCGTCGACGTAGGCGTCGTCCGGGATCCGCTCGGCCAGCGCCACCTGCACCAGCTCGGCCCCGGGGCGCTCGGCGAAGGTCAGCACGTACGGGCGCCTGGTCGCCGCGGTCACCGTGACGACGAGCCCGTCGTCGGCGGTCACCCGCCCGATCACCAGCACCCCGGAGCGGCCGTGGGCATGCAGAGAGCCTTGCCGGTACGCGGTGCGGGAGCGCAACGACCCGGCCGGGAGCAGCATCGAGCGCAGCAACTCGCCCTCGTCCAGCACGGTCGCGCCCTCGCCGGTCACGAAGTCGGCCACCTTCACCGTGCGGTCGCCCTCGGGCCCCTGCAGCAGCACGGTGCCGTCGAGGGCGGCCCCCAGCGCGATCATCGGCCCGGCCGGCAGCGCGGCACACAGGTTGCCGCCGACGGTGGCCACGTTCCAGATCTTGAAGGAGGCCAGGAACGCGTGGCAGCACTTCTCGGCGATGTCGTTGCCGCTGGCGGCGAGCTCGGCGATGGTACAGGTGGCGGCGACCTCCAAGCCGTCGTCATGCCAGGTCAGGGCGGCCCAGCCCGCGGTCGTCAGGTCGAGCAGCCGCGTCACATGGGGGCGCGGCTCGCCGAACAGGGCCGTGCCGCCGCCCAGCCACGCGTCGCCCGGCCGCCACTGGCCCACCTGAGCTGGGCTGATCACTTCGGCCACGGTGTTCAGGTCCACGTCCGTACGTTACGCGCGTCGTGTTTCGGCTACCTGACGATCGATGTCGTTGCTGCGACGGTCGCCGCCCACAGCAGGAAGAGCGCGGCCGGCCGGCGCGGCGCGTCGATCCACGGCGGAGGCGGCAGCGGGCTGATCTCGAGGGCGCGGATGCGGGTGTCGCGCAGGGCCGCCACCAGCTGATCGGCCGTGCGCTGGTGGGAGCGTGACGGCCACGGCGCCGGCACGGGCACGTTGAGCACGGCCTCGCCCGCGGTCAGCACCACGGTCCCCTCGTCGTCGTGCACGATCGCGCTGTCGGTCGCCCACGGCTGCCGGGTCCGCTCGCGGAAGCCGACCGACGCCACGCCGCCCACGTGCCAGCGCAGCCGGGGCCGCAGCTGAGAGCGCCACGCGTACTCGTAGCCGGCCGCGGCGGCCAGGGCGGCCACGACGATCAGCGTGGTGCGGGGGAGCCCGGCGAACCGGCACAGCTCGGCCGCGGCCAGCGCCGCGCCCAGACCGATGGCGACGGTGGCCGTCCACGCCCGGCGCGGCGAGATGCGGTGCTCGCGGGGCTGGAAGGCGTCCGCGTCGCGGTCGGCCGGGCGCAGCGCGTCCGGGTCGACCAGTTGCTCCTCGTCGTCCTCGATCTCGCGCGGCAGGCCCTCGACCACGTCGTACGGCACCTCGATGACCGGGCCGACCGGGCCCACCGGCACGTGCAGCCGCTCGCCGACCTCGAGCGCGCACCACGAGCCCTCGCGCGGGTCGCCGTAGAGCACCGCGGCCTCGGTGTGGACGTCGTCCTCGTCGTGCCGCGGTTCCGGTTCGGCCACGTCGAAGGCGAACTCGCGGGCCGTGCTCCCGTCCTCGGACGGGAGCAGCACGTGCACGTAGCCCTCCTGCTCGACAGCTCGCACCGCGTGCACGGGCTGCGGCACCGTGAACAGGCGGCGCAGCGCGGCCTGGGCCCGGACGGCCCGGGTCAGCAGCGCGCACCCGAGGCCGAAGGCGGCGACGGTGACGGCCAGCCAGGGCACCGCGGCGTCGTCGACACCCACCCACACCACCCCGGCCGCCGAGGCGACCAGCAGCACGAAGCCGCCGACCTCAGCCGGGGCGGCGACGTGGGGAAGGGCGTACGGGGGTGGCGGGCGCCGGTGCGGGACGGGCAGCGGGGCCGGGGCAGCGTCGAGGCGGGCGACCAGGACGGCGACCGCCGCGTACACCCAGACGGCGAGGACGGCGGGGAAGCCGGTCGCGAGCGGGGTCCACAGCACCGCGCCGAGGATCGCGGCCCAGGCCGCTGCGCCCCGCTGGGCGTACACCATGGCCGCGGGCGCCAGAAGAACGCCCAGCCCGACCCAGCGCGCGGCCGGCGCTGGGTCGGACGGGCCGCCGAACAGCCCGAAGACCAGCAGAAAGGTCACCAGGCCGGCGACCGGCACCATCGATTCCGCGCGTAGCAGGGGACGCATGTCCTCATGGTCATCGACGGTGCCGGACCGCGGAGCGGGTTTGCCGGTTACGGGCCGCTGACGAGCGGGGCCATCTGCCGGGCGCTGTTCACGGTCGGCCCGGTGCTGTTGATGATGTTCGTGATCGTGCCGGTGCCGCCGAGCGAGACCGTCACCATGTCACGGAAGCGCACGCCCGGCTTCACCGGCACCTCGAACGCCCGCGCCGCCACGACCGACGGGTTGACGTTGAAGAAGCAGTAGCTGCCCAGCCCCCACGCCTCGTGCGTGTTCACCGAGTCGGCGACCTTGTAGGCGGCCCAGCCCCGGGTGGAGCCGTTCATCCAGGCGGCCTGGTTCGGCGGGTCGTACGGCATCTCGTTCTGATAGAAGTACGTCCGCCCGCCGTTGCCGTTCCAGATCGTCTGGTACTGCTGGTAGTGCTCGACGAACAGGCCGTACATCGTCACGTCGTCGCCGTTGACGATCAGCCCGTTGCGGCCGGTGTTGACGTTCCAGCCCACCGTGCCGTTGTTGCCGTGGTCGGCCCGCCAGATCCAGGCGTGGTCGCCGATCACGTTGTCGCTGTTCACCTCGACGCTGACCGTGGCCTTGCCGGCGATCGAGCCGCCGACCCGCACGAACACGTCACTCAGCACGGTCGGGTTGGCCGCGTGCGAGGCCGACGATCCGGCCGGTCCCACCTGCAGCAGAGTGTTCGAGTTGGTCGTACCCGCGTCGAAGAGCACCCCGGCCAGCCGGACCCCGTCGACGTCGGCGATCTGCATCGCGTTCACGCCGCCCGTCGGCACGAAGGTGGCCAGGCCCAGACCCAGGATCACCGTGTTGGCCCGGGTGACGTTCAGCGTCTGGTTGAGGTTGTAGACACCGGGGGTGACCAGCAGGTTCTTGCCGGACGCGAGGGCCGCGTTGATCGTCGTGGCGGTGTCACCGGGCTTGACGACGTAGAACGTGCTGATCGGCAGGCTCGCCCCGGCCGGGTTGCCGTTGGCCCAGGTGGTGCCGCTCGCGTTGCTGCGCAGGGCGGGCACGAAGACCTGGTAGGCGCCGGCCTGGTCGACGTACAGGTAGGGCTTCTCGGCGACGATCGGCGACGAGCCGATCGTCGTGAAGGGCGGGTTGGGGAAGCTCTGGGCCGGCGCGCCGGGCGAGCCGACGAAGACCTGGTTCCAGTTCGATCCGCTCCAGCTGCCCATCTGCGTGTTGCGGGTGAGGAACTGCTGCTGGGTGCCGGACTGGATCTGCCCGTCGATCCGCGAGTCGGCGATGAACCCGCCGGACGACCAGCCCCCGTCGGAGAGAGCCAGGTTCCCGCGTACGTGCATCCGGCGGTACGGCGCGGCCTGCGACACCGCCCAGCGGTCCAGCCCGTCCGGCGGGGTCACACTGAGCCCCTCGGCCGACCGCCAGAAGTTCTGGGTGGCGTTCTGCGATCCGTCGTGCCACCAGTCGGCCTCGGCGTGCACGTGCCCGTTGATGTTGACCTGATCGGGATTGAGGCCGAGACCGGCGACCTGGGTGAAGAAGCCGACGTTGACGTCGTTGGTGTAGTTGCCCGGCTTGAACAGCAGCGCGTACCGCTGCGTCCCGAACTGGTTCTCGACCTGCTGGTTGAAGACGGTGTTGAGCCGGTTCTGGATGGTCGCGGACGACATCGACGGGTCGAAGACCGTCACGTTGGGCCCGAGGTCGGGGTTGCCGGGGTTCGGCGGCACGGTCGTCGGCGGAGGGGTTCCGGTCCCGCTCATGGTCCACTTCTGGTTGGCGCCGCCGCCGCACGTCCACAGCTGCAACTTCGCGCCGTCGGCCAGGTTGTTGTTCGTGATGTCGAGGCACTTGCCGGCCTTGACGTTGACCAGGTCCCGGGCCGCGTTGAGGGTCCACTGCTGGCTGGTCAGCCCGCTGAAGCAGTCCCACAGGTGCACGACCGCGCCGTCGGTGGTGGCGCCGTTGGCCACGTCGAGGCACTTGCCGAGGCCGCGCAGCGAGCCGTCGTCGCCGAGCGTCCAGGTCTGGTTGGCGCCGGGGGAGCACGTCCACATCTGGGGCTGGTTGCCGTTGGCCGTGCTGCCGTTCGTCACGTCCAGGCACTTGCCGTTGGCCGCGCTGGTGATCGTGCCGGTCGTCGCCGCTTCCGCCGCGGTGACGCCGATGATCCCCACGGCGGTGGTGGCCAGGCCGACGATGGCGGCGGCCAGGATTCTTCGCTTCATGTTTCCTCGCCTCAGGCCGGGTTGTTCGCGTGGGTGAGCGTCTCCCAGGCGACGAACAGGTTGTTCGTCCCCTGCGGGCGGCGCGACTCGGTGTAGGTGCGGCTGTTGGTCATCCCGATGCCGAGCCGGTTGGCGAGCGCGTTGTACGCCACCTCGCTCACCGGTCCGAGCCCCTTGACCACGGATCCGCCGCAGATGTTCGAAGGGATCGCCGTGCCGTTCTCGAACTTGGTGTGGAAGCCCAGCCCGTGCCGCATCCGCTCGGAAAGCGACGGCCACAGGTCGACGCCCTGGATGCGGGTGGTCTCGGCCACGTGGCTGATCGCGGAGAGTCCGTAGCCGGTGTGCACGAAGTCGCGGCACGTCTCCTGGGACAGGCCGTCGACGAACGTGCTCTGGCCCTGCCAGTAGCTGATCAGCTCGGCCCGGGTGTCCACGCTGCCGACCGGCGGGTACCTGGGCTGGCTGCCGTCGGCCGCGATGTAGACGTACGCCGCCGCGCGCGCCTGGAAGCGGCCGATGGCCCGGTCGTAACTGGCCTTGTCGTCGAGGTGGACGGCGATGCCGACAGCCGCCTCCATCATCGACAGCTCCCAGTTGCCGTTGCTGCTGCTGCCGGCGATGACGACGGGCAGATAGACGGTGCGCAGCATGGTGGCGAACCGGGCCTGGTTGGGCCAGGCGCCGTACGCGTGCTTGATGATCTCGGCCGCGCGCGGCCACACCGAGCCGGCCCAGCCGGTCTGCAGCGGGGCGTTGCTGTTGGTGTGCGACCGGATGGTGGCCGACCAGGCGTCCATCAACGCGATCGACTTCTGGGCATAGGCCGCGTTGCCCGTGAAATACCACATCAGAGCGTCCGTGTACGCGGCGATTGCGTCCTCGCGCTCGTCGGTGCACCCGTTGTTCGGGTTGGAGTAGGAGCCGCACTCGACCGTGGCCCGTGGGGCGGGCGTACGGGAGAGGGACGCGTACCGGCTGGCCGCCATCTGGTTGTACGCGGCCGTCCAGGGCTGCGCGCCTTCGCTGATCTTGGTCTTGACGAAGTCGAGCTGACCGCGGCTGACCAGGACGCCGGGATGGGTGAACGTGGCGGGGGCGGCGTGGGTGGAGGCTCCGTCGGCGGCGGTTCTTGCGGCGGCGGTTCTGGCGGCAGCGTTGGCGGCCGCTTCGGTGGCGGCGTCGGCAGTGGCCAGGCGTACGCCGAGGGTGGCGGTCGCCGCGGTCAGTGCCGTGAACGCGGCCAGGAGTGCGCGTCTGCGCATGGGGATCTCCCGGGGTGGGGATGGGGAACCGGAAAGGTAGTTAACAGTTCCCACCCCGGGAGATCCTGGTCAAGAAGATATCGACCGACTTAAGTGTCTCTTAAGGATTTCTTTTACGGCTTACTTGAAGTAGTGACCGACCGCGAGATCGTCGATCAGCGTCGGACCGACGGGCCTCCACCCCAGGCGTTCGCGGGTCAGCGCGTTCGAGGCCGGGCTGTCGGACGCGAACATCGGCCCGATCCAGCCCAGGTCCTCCGGGGTGGCCGGCGCCGCGGGCACACCCAGGCCGCGTCCGATCGCCTCGGCGATCTCGCGCCCGGTGACGGCCTCCTCGGCCACGGCGTGCAGGATCACCGGTTCGGCCGTCGCCTGCTCGACGGCCAGCCGGAACAGGGTGGCCGCGTCGTCCCGGTGCACAGCCGTCCAGCGGTTCTCCCCGGCGCCGATGTAGCCGGCCGAGCCGCGCTCGCGGGCGAACTTGATCAGGGCGGGGACGAAGCCCTGATCGCCCTCGCCGTGCACGGTCGGGGCCAGGCGCACGACGATCGGCTTCACCTGCCGGTCGGCCAGAGCCAGAGCGGCAGCGGCCGACTGCTGACGCGGGTGGGCGGTGGCCGGGTCGGCGATGTCGCGCTCGGTGGCAACGCGCCCCGGAACCAGGCCGAGCGTGCCCGAGGCGATCGCGAACGGCCGCCCGCTGCCCGCCAGGGCGTCACCGATCGCGTCGATGGCAGCGCGGTCCTTGCGCAGCGACTCGTCGAACGCGCCGAAGTCGTGCACGAAGGCCAGATGGATGACGGCGTCGCTGTTACGTGCGCCCTCCTGCAGGACGTCGAGCGTGTCGAGGTCGCCCCGCAGAACCTGGGCCCCCGCCGCGGCGACGCGCCGGGCCGAGTCGTCCGAGCGGGCCAGGCCGATGACCTCGTGGCCGTTCTTCAGTAGTTCCGGAACGACGGCAGAGCCGATCCACCCGGAAGCGCCGGTGACGAATATGCGCATGACAGGCCTTCTTTCGCTTGATGTCAGTCGCTGTCATGAACCTAGCACGCTGATGTCAGCCGCTGTCATCAAGTTAGCCGAGTGATGTCAGGAACTGTCTTCGCCTACGATGGGAGCATGGGTCGCTGGGAGCCGAACGCGCAGTCCCGCCTCCGCCAGGCGGCCATGGACCTGTACGCCGAGCGAGGCTTCGACCAGACGACGGTGGCCGAGATCGCCGAACGTGCCGGCCTCACCGAGCGCACGTTCTTCCGCCACTTCACCGACAAGCGCGAGGTCCTCTTCGCCGGCTCCGAACGCCTGCACGAAATGCTCGTCGAGTCAGTGGCCACGTCATCCCTGCTCCCAACCGCTCCGGCAGCGGCTGAGCCCGCCGCCAATTCGCCCGCTGATGCTGTGCCTGGCAGCGCTGTGTCCGGCGGCACGTCGCCTGGCGGGGCTGCGTCGACGGACGGTGCGTCCAGGGATGCTGTGCCTGAGGGTGCTGCGTTGGGAGGCTCTGTATCTGGCGGCGCTGCGTCCAGGGATGCTGTATCTGGCGGCGCTGCGTCCAGGGATGCTGTATCTGGCGGCGCTGCGTTGGGAGACTCTGTATCTGGTGGCCCTGCGTCGGGAGACGCTGTGTTTCGAGGCTCCGCGTCGGGGGCCGTTCGGCCTGGCGGCGCTATGTCTGCGGTCGAGTCGCCGGGCCCTGACTCTGTGGTCGTGTCCCCGGGGGTAGCTTTCTCGGTTCACCCTGTGTGGCCGTCTGCACTGGCACCGGTGGCTATGGCGTTCGAGGCGGCCGCCGCTGACTATTTTCCGCCGGTCGAATACTCGCGGCAGCGCCAGCGGGTGATCGACGCCAATCCACCCCTGCAGGAACGCGAGCTGGCCAAGCTCGACCGCGTCGCCGCCGCCCTGACCGACACGCTGCGCAGCCGAGGGGTCGACGACCTGGCTGCCGCGCTCGCCGCCGAGGCCGGGGTGGCCGCATTCAAGGTCGCCTTCACCCGCTGGGTATCCGGCACGGACAACCAACCCCTGGTTGATCACGTCCGCGAAGCCTTTGCCGGCCTGCGCGCCATGTTGCCGACCGCATAGGCAGTGCCGATCCAGATATTGCGCTAACCACATCGGTTGCGCCGAGCGCACCGGCTACAACCTAAGCGGCAGTGCCGACCGCGCCTGTGTGCCGACCACGCCGGCCGTGCCAATGATCGCGCCGACCAGGGCGCTCGACCGGCCACGCCCATCTACGAGGCCGCCCGGTCGCCCGCCGGCTGCTCGCACTACGCCGGCCAGCTGTGCTCATCGGTTGCGCGCTGCGATCACCGGCCGCGCCTACCATGCCGGCCGGGCTGCGCTCATCGGTTGCGCGCTGCGTTCACCGGCCTCGCCGCCTGGCCGCCCCGCCTGGCCGCGCCGACCTACCACACTCACCATGTCGGCCGCGCCGACCGACTGCGCCGACCGACCATGCCAGCATGTCGGCCGCGCCGACCGCCGATCGGCCGCGCCCACCACGTTGAGCGTGCCCATGACCAGGCCGACCGCTGCCGCCGCCGCCGGCGGTGGCGCCTACCGCCGCCGGCCTTGGCGCTGACCGCGTCGGTGAGAAGCTGAAACTTCCTCAGGATTTCCGGTACATTGCCGGGCCATGGACGCAGACGTCATCGTTGTCGGAGCCGGTCTGGCCGGGTTGGCCGCCGCCCACGAGCTCACCACGGCCGGCAAGCGGGTGATCCTGGTCGATCAGGAGAACGAGGCCAACCTGGGCGGCCAGGCGTTCTGGTCCTTCGGCGGCCTCTTCCTCGTCGACACGCCCGAACAGCGCCGCATGCGTGTGGCCGACTCGGTCGACCTCGCCTGGAGCGACTGGCAGGGCAGCGCCGCCTTCGATCGGCTTGATGATCAGGACTCCTGGGGGTCGCGCTGGGCGCGGGCGTATGTCGAGTTCGCCGCCGGTGAGAAGCGGGCCTGGCTGTCGTCGCTCGGCATGTCGTGGCTGCCGACCGTGGGCTGGGCCGAACGTGGCAGCCTGCGGGCGGACGGGCACGGCAACTCGGTGCCCCGCTTCCACGTCACGTGGGGGACCGGGACCGGGGTGGTCGCGCCGTTCGTGCGGTCGGTCCAGGATGCGGCGGCTCGCGGGCTGGTGACGTTCCGCTACCGCCACCGGGTCGATGAGCTCGTGGTCGAGAACGGCGCGGTCACCGGCGTACGCGGAAAGGTCCTGGCGCCCTCGGACGGGGCACGCGGCGAGCCGTCCAGCCGCGAGACCACCGGCGACTTCTCGCTGACGGCGCAGGCGGTCGTGGTGGCCTCGGGCGGTATCGGCGGAAACCACGACCTGGTACGAAAGTACTGGCCCGAAAGTCTGGGCACGGCCCCTCGGCACATGATCACCGGCGTGCCCGCGTACGTCGACGGCCGCCTGCTTCAGATCTCGGCCGACGCCGGTGCGCGGCTGGTCAACCGCGACCGCATGTGGCACTACACCGAGGGCATCCAGAACTGGGATCCGATCTGGCCGGCCCACGGCATCCGCATCCTGCCCGCGCCGTCGTCGATGTGGTTCGACGCGCTGGGCCGGCGGCTGCCCGCACCCTGCTTCCCCGGCTACGACACGATGAGCACGCTGCGCCACCTGCGCACGACCCCGGACATCGCCCGGTACGACCACAGTTGGTTCATCCTCACCCAGAAGATCATCGAGAAGGAGTTCGCTCTCTCCGGCTCGGAGCAGAACCCCGACATCACCGCGAACGACAAGAGGGCGTTCCTCCGCGAACGCATCCTGGGCAAGGGAGCTCCCGCCCCGGTGGAGGCCTTCAAGCGCAAGGGCGCCGACTTCGTGGTCGCCTCCACGCTGGACGACCTGGTGGCCGGCATGAACAAGCTGACCGATGAGCCTCTGCTGGACGCGGCCCACCTGCGCACGCAGATCGAGTCACGGGACCGCCAGATCGGCCACCCGTACGCCAAGGACGCTCAGATCCAGGGAATCCACAACTCCCGCCGCTACCTGGGCGACCGCATCGGCCGGACAGCGGCGCCCCACCGGATCCTCGACCCCACCGCCGGCCCCCTGATCGGCGTCAAGCTGCACATCCTGACCCGCAAGACCCTGGGCGGGATCCAGACCGACCTGGACTCGCGAGCTCTCGCGGCCGACGGCTCTCCCATCCCCGGCCTGTACGCAGCGGGCGAGGTGGCCGGATTCGGTGGCGGCGGTGTGCACGGCTACAACGCCTTGGAGGGCACCTTCCTCGGTGGTTGCCTCTTCAGCGGCCGTGCCGCGGGCCGCCACCTGTCCCAGACCCTCTGACGCCCGGCAGCACAGGTCGACGGCTCAGGGGAGGGACCAGCGTTGGCTCGCCGAGCCTGTGCAGGTGCTGACCGTGACGCCGGTGCCGGAGCGGCGGCCGGCTGAGGGGTCGGTCAGGCAGGTGCTGGTGGCGACGTTGATCAGGCGTTGGTTGGAGATCCGCCACTGGGCGGGGGTGCGGCCGTCGCAGCTGACGATCTCGACGGTGTTGTCGCCCACGGCCAGGGCGCACTTGCCCTGGACCCGCAGGGTGCCGTCGGTGGCCAGCGTCCACGTCTGGGCCACCGTGTTGTTGCAGTCGTAGACCTGGATGTGGTTGCCGTCGACGGCGATCGCGCCGTTCAGGTCGAGGCACAGGCCGTTCTGGCCACGGATCACGCCCACGCGGTCGCTCGACGGTCGCTCGGGAGCGACACCCTGGGGCGCCTTGGGCGAGGTGGTGGTCTGGTCGCCGGTGGGAGCGGGGACCAGGGAGATCGGCTCACCGGCGGTCGGGCTGCCGGACGGGATGCTCGTTGCGGTGGTGGCCGGCGTCGAAGGGCTGCCGGTAGGGGAGGTCGTGGGCCCGGTGGGGCTTCCGGTCCGGGTGCCCGCGCCGGGGCGGCCGGCCGCCGGAACGGACGTGCCGGGGACCGGCGAGCCGGCGGCGCTCGTCGGTAGCGGGGCGGTTGCCGCCGGGAGCGGCCCACCGGGCAGGCCGGTGGTCACTGCCGGGCGTACGTCGTCGCGCAGCGCCGCATAGCCGGCGGCTGCGGCCCCGAGCACGACCAGCGCGGCCGTGCCGGCCAGGACGACCAGCCGGCGGCGGTTGCTGCGGGCCGGGGTCGTCGCGGCGGCGTGCTTGCGGCGGAACGGCAGGTGCAGGATCGCGGTGGGCGCCTCGGCGTTGTCGGGGGCCTGCTGGTCCCGTACGGCAGAAGGGTTAGCCGCAGGCCAGGTCTGGGCCGAGTCGTCGTCGAGCGCGCCGGGATCGCGCAGCACGAAGGGCCGCACGAGCAGGGGATCCCGCTCGTCGCCGTGGTCGCCGTCCGTCGTCACAATTCACCCGCCGCCATCGAGCTGCCAAGAGACGATCGGCGGTCCAAGCTACCCGCGGAGATCACGATCTCGCCGCCTCCCGAAGATCCGACTTTCCGCCCGTTGTGGCCGATCAGGCAGGGAACGCCCAGCTTCCGTCGGCTTGGCGACAGTCGATCGTGCGGCAACCTTCATGCTCCACAGCAGAGAACCGAGATGATCTCGCGTGAACCTACCGTCTTGATCATCCGGGCGCGACTCAGGCACCGGCGACCAGTAGAGGTTCCCATGCCGTTGCCCTCCCCACCTCGCACTTCTCGTCTGCTCGCAGCCGGTGTCACGGGTCTGATGATGGCCGGAGCGCTCGTCGTGCCCAGCCTCGCAGCCGCGGTCTCACCAGCCGCCTCGCCCTCCGGCGAACTGACTGCCGCCGGCGCGTACGCGCGCACCAGTTCGGTCGAGCGCCGCCGCGTCGACTCGGTGGCCACGCCGGAACTGCGCTGGTACTCGTGCTATTCATGGGCGCAGTGCGCGACTGCGAAGGTCCCGCTCGACTACGACCGCCCGGACGGCACGAAGGTGACTGTCGCCCTGCTGCGGGTCAAGGCGCGCGACCAGAAACGCAAGATCGGCAGCCTGTTCGTGAATCCGGGCGGCCCCGGCGGCTCGGGCGTCGCGATGGCGCTCGCCGCCCCCTACTTCCTGAGCGACCCGCTGCTCGAGCGCTTCGACATCGTCGGCATGGACCCGCGGGGTATCGGTTTCAGCGATCCCGTCGCGTGTTTCGGCGACGCCGGCCGCCAGCAGCCGGTGCTGGCCAGGCTGAACACCGGTTTCCCGTACGGGGTGAAGGAAGAGAAAGCCTTCCTCAAGGCCGCAGCCGCGCAGGGCCGCGCCTGTTCGACCACCGGGCGTGACCTGGCCGGCTCCATGTCGACCGCCGAGGTCGCGCGCGACATGGACGTCATGCGCCGCGCCGTGGGCGACAGCAAGCTGAGCTACCTGGGCTTCAGCTACGGCACCGCGCTCGGGCAGTACTACGCGAACATGTTCCCCGACCGCTTCCGCGCGATCGCCGTCGACGGCGTGATCAACCCGGTGGCCTGGGTCGGCAAGAAGAGCAACGCCGTCCAGGACGACCGGCTCCGCTCGGCCGACGGCGCCTGGAAGGCCCTGCACGAGATCCTCCGCCGCTGCAACGTCGCCGGCGCCACCAGGTGCGAGTTCTCCGGCCAGGCGATCCGCCGTTTCCGCGTGATCGCCACCCGCCTGAAGGCCGAGCCCCTGTCGGTGGAGGGCGAGAAGATCACCTACGCGATGTTCGTCAGCATGGTGCTCAGCTCGCTCTACGACGTGGAGGCCGGCGCCGACGTGACCGCACTGGCCGCCGCAGTGTGGCGCCTGACCACCCCCGGCGCGAAGCCGGCCACGGCGGAAGTGACCGCCGCCGAGGCAACCGTCGCTCGCGCTCACCGGCGTCTGGCCGGCCGCGCCTTCCCGTACGACAATTCGTTCGACGCCTACGCGGCAGTGCTGTGCACCGACGGCCGCCACCCCGCCACCGGCGCTGCCTGGGTCAAGGCGGGCGCCAAGGCCGACAAGCGAGCCCCGTACTTCGGTCGTGCCTGGGCCTGGTCGAGTGCGTCGTGCGCCCGCACCACGTGGACCGTCCGCGACGAGGACGCCTACACCGGCCCGTTCACCCGCAAGACCAAGAACCCGGTCCTGGTCGTCGGCAACTACTGGGACCCGGCTACGAACTACGCCGACGCGGTGTCGTCGTCCAAGCTCCTGCCGAACAGCCGCCTTCTGTCCAGCACCAACTGGGGCCACACCGCGTACGGCACGTCCCCGTGCGTGACCACCGCCATGGACCGTTACCTGCTGGCCCGCACTCTGCCCGCCGAGGGCACGACATGCGTAGGAACCGCCCAACCCTTCCGCACCGTCCTCAGCGAGGAGCCGGACGAACTGGCCGAGGACACCTTCGACCTGAACACCGCCACCCCCGCCGAGATCGCCGCCCACGGCCTCCCCGCCGAGAACACCCCGAAGCACCTGCCACCCGTCCGCTGACCGACGCCTGACCCGAAGCCCCGCTCCCCGCGCAGGCAGCGGCGAGCGGGGCTTCGGTTGGTTGTGGTCCATCTCGGTCGGTACGAGGCTTTTCAGACGGCGATTCGGCCGCCGTCGGCCGGGAGGATCGCGCCGTGGATGAAGGACGCCGCGTCGCCGGCCAGGAAGGCGATCGCCGCCCCGATCTCCTCGGCGCTACCGGGGCGCCCGGCCGGTCCGGCCGCCGCGAGCTGGTCGAGGGCCTCGCCCATGGCGGCGGTGCCTTCGGTACGGGTCGGGCCGGGGCTGACAGCGTTCACCCGTACGCCGCTGGGCCCGAACTCGGCCGCCCACGACTTGGTGAGAAGCACCAGCGCGGCCTTGCTCGCGCCGTACAGCCCCATGCCGGACGCCCCGAACTCGGCGACCATCGTGGTGACGTTGATGATCGCGCCGTGCCCGCGGGCGGCCATCGCCGGGGCGAGCTCGGCGACCAGGAAGTACGGCGCCTTCACATTGACCGCGAAGACATCGTCGAAAGCGTCCTCGGTGGTCTTCTCGGTCGGGCCGAACGGGAAGATTCCGGCGCTGTTGACCAGGATGTCGATCTGTCCGGTCACGCCGGTCGCCCGGACCGCCAGCGCCCGTGCCGAAGCTTCGTCGTGCAGGTCGGCCGAGAGGAAGTACGCAGTCCCGCCGGCCTCCTCGATTCGCCGTGCCGCCTGCTCGCCGCGGGCGGCGTCGCGTCCGGCCAGCACCACCGTGGCGCCCAGAGCGGCCAGCGCGTCGGCCGTCGCCCGTCCGATTCCGCTGTTACCGCCGGTGATGAGGGCCGTCCGGCCGGAGAGTTCGGTTGCCATGTATCGCTCACCTTTTCTGTCCCGGACCCCGAGCGGGGTTCCGGAAGCTGTAAGCGAAGGCCCGGTTCACCGGCATCCCGGCCGCGATAAGCGTGCCTTATCGCCGGTCATCACACGCGGCGTGATGCGATGGACGAGTGGAACTTCGGGAGTTGCGGGTCTTCCTCGCGGTCGCAGCCGAGCGCAGCGTGTCGGCGGCTGCCCGCCGCCTGCGGGTGAGTCAGCCGTCGGTGTCGCAGACGGTGGCCGCGTTGGAGCAGCAGATCGGCGCCGAGCTGCTGGTCCGCAGCAGCACCGGAGTGCTGCTGACCGAGGCCGGCACGGTGCTGGCCGCTGAGGCCCGCGCGGTGCTCGCCCGCTACGACCAGGCCCTGGTGGCGGTCGGGCGATTCGCGGCGGCCGGGGACTCGTTGTTGCGGATCGGCGTACCCCTGGAGTTTCCGCCCTCGCTGTTGCCGCATGCCTTGAAGGCCCTGGCAGAATCGGACCCCCGCACCCGGACGGCGGTGCGCCACCTGGCGTCGGCGGCACAGCTGGACGCGTTACGCGACGGCGACCTCGACCTCGGGCTGCTACGCAGCCGGCCGCCGGATCGGGAGCTCGACGCGATCGAGGTGGTCGAGGAACCGCTGGGTGTTCTTCTTTCCGCGTCGCAACCCAGTGGGCCGGACGGCGTGCGTCTGGCCGCCCTCGCCGGCCTCGACTGGGTGGGTTTTCCCCGCGACGGCAGCCCGGCCTGGTACGACGAAATCGCCGCCGTACTCCGCAGCCACGGCTTGGATCCGGGACCGGCCACGGCAGCCGGCGAATCGCTGATACCTGAGGTCAAGTTCGCCGCGGTCAGTTCGGGGCGGGCGTTCGCCTTCGCCCCACAGCAATGGACTCAGCCGCTGCCCGAAGGGATCATCTGGGCCCCACTGATCGGGACACCGCTGATTCGCCGAACCTGGGCGGTCTGGGCAGCGGACTCCCGGCGCCGCGACCTTGCCCGGCTGATATCGCACCTGGAATCAGCCCTTAGCCGGTGAGGCGAGCGGTCGGCGGCCGCAGCGGGCTCGTCACTCCGGGGCGGTTGAACCTATCGCGCCAGCGCCGCCGCCAGCTCGACCGGATTGTCGAGCCACGGGAAGTGCCCGCTGCCGGCGATCGTCACCACGGTCGCCGACGGGAACAGCTTCGCCGCCTCGGCGGCTGCGGCCGGGGTCGGCGACGCGTCGAGTTCACCCGCGATGATCAGCACCGGCGCGGCCAGCGCGGCCAGCTTCGCCGTGATCACGTCCCGATCCGGGGTGTACCCCGCGAAGAACCCGTCCCGGGCGGCGGCCGCGAACTCGTTCAGCCCGGCAGCGGCATGCGCGGCGGCTGCGGCGTCCCACCGGCCGTACGCGAACGGCGCCCACGCCAACTCGAGCGGGTGGGTCTCCGCCTCGCTCGCGTCCTCGGGCAGCGCGTCCCACGCGGTCCAGGCCGCGACCGCCGCGTCGTACCAGGGCTCGGCGGAGCGGGCCTCGTAGGCCTCCTCCATCCCGATGGGCGTGAGACCGGCCGCGCGGACGAGACCGGTGAGCAAGATCAGGCGCTCGACCCGGCCCGGATGCTCGGCGGCATAGAGCGTGACCACATTGGCGCCGGCCGAGTGGCCCAGCAGCGTCATCGTCTCCAACCCGAGATGAGCGCGCAACGCCTCCAGGTCTCGCACCAGCGCGTCCATCCGGTACGTGGCCGGATCCGCCGGCGCCGCGGAGTCGCCGGTGCCTCGGCTGTCCAGCCGGATCACCGTGTACGACCGGGTCAGCCCGCCGAGGTCACCGAGGTAGACGCCGGCGCGACCGGGCCCACCGGGCTGGCAGACGAGCACGGGCCCGGAGCCCTCGACGTGGTAGGCGAGCGTCGTTCCGTCGTACGAGCTGAAGGTCGGCACAGCGGCATCGTGCCACGATCCGCCCCGCGCGCGTCGCCCCACAATGCTCGCCTCGGGAACGCTCAAGCCTCCTGCGACGTCGCCCTCCGATTCCATCCGAAGAGACCGGCCAGCACCACGAACAGGACGGCGAAACCCAGCCCCGCTGACTGCTCCGGCGCGGTGAACGATCGCACCGCCAGAGCGACCGAGCTGACCGCGGCCAGCCCGATCAGGACCCCGACGATCGCCGTGTCGGTGCCCTCCCAGCGCGCCGCGCCGTCCGCGCCACGACGGCGAGCCTGAGTACGAACCTCATGAGCCAGGGCGGCGGTCGCCAGCGTCATCAACACGAAGAACGGCGCGGACAGCAGCGCGTCATCGACGTTCTCGAAGACAGTCGATCCGAAGCCGCTGGACACGAGGGCAAGAACGGCGGTGCGGGCAAAGCGGCCATCGACCATCGATTCGGTGTTGCTGGCTGGCGTCATCTACAGATCCTTCGAGTGCGACAGAGTCGGCTGGAAGAGCTGACACATGATCACACCGGCCGGACCTGGTGGTCGACGACCGGGCCGCCCGCTTCCACGCTACCCACGGCCCCGTGCACATCGCATCCCCGCGACGACAGCCCGCGCCCGGCCACCGACGGGGTGAGCGGGGTCAGCGTTTCCAGAAGGACTTTCGGTCGGGGGAGGACGGGGGCGAGCCGGGGGTTTCGGTGGACGAGGACGCGGTGTCGGTGGTGCCCGCGAAGGAGGTCAGGACTTTGAGCGCTGTTGCCCACCGCTCGGTCGCGGGGGCGTCGGAGCGGAGACTGGTCACCAGCTCTTGCAGGGGGGTGTAGGCGGGGTCGGTCTGGGCGCCGATCAGGACGTGCAGGCGGCTGGCCAGGTCGTCGAGGAGTTCGCGCTGTTGCCACTCGGGCTGGGCGGTGGCGTCGCGCAGGCGCTGGGCCTCGGTTGCGGCCAGGGCGCGCACGTCGTCGAGGGACAGCGCGTTGGCGGCCATGGCTTTGCCTGTGCGGAAGGCGGGGGTCGCCGCGATGCCGGGGCGGCGGGAACGGGGGGTGCCGACGCGGTTGACGTAGCCGGACGCGGGGGCGGGAGCACCGGCGAAGCCGCCGGCGGCGAGGCTTTCGTCGGCCGAGGCCGGTGCGAAGCTGGGCGGGCCGCTCGGCAGCGGGGGCGGGGCCGGAGACGCCGCTGCGGCCAGGCGCATCATCGCTGGCGCGACGGCGCCGGGCGCCTCCCAGCCGTCGGGGAGTTCGACGGGCTGGGTCACGCGGCGGGTCTCGCCGCCCTCGGTGACGACTCGGCTGTCGACCGCGACGTAGGCGGTGAAGCGGCACAGGACGCCGTAGCGCAGGGACGTCGCCACGATGCGATCCTCGAGGCTGCGATCGCCGGCGGCGTACGCGTCTTCGAGGTCGCGGAGGCGCGCCCGCGCCCACTGGGCCGGGACGGCGGGTTCGCTGCGCTGCTGGACGGTCACCGACGTGCGGAACTCGCGGTCGTCGCGGGTGCGGCCGGTGACGACGAGTTCGCCCGCGGGCCGGCCGGTGTAGCGGCCGCTCACCACCAGCGGGACGCCGGGGTAGAGGCCGGGCAGGCGGGCGGGCGACCGGTCGTCGTCGACGAGGCGCACGCCGGACGCCGTGATCCGGAGGCCGGTGACGACCGGCGCGCCGATGCGGCGGTGGATGTGTTCCATCGCCTCGTCGAGACGGTCCTCGCTCTCGACCAACTCGGCCCGGCCGGCGCCCAGGGCGGCGAGCCGCCCCAGGAAGCCCGCGTTGACCGCTCGGTCGATGCCGATCGTGTGGATGCGGGTCGTGCCGATCAGCGGGGTGACGTCGTGGACGATCTGATCCTCGTTGCCGACCTGGCCGTCGGTGACGAGCACCAGCACCCGGTCGCGGCCCTCGCTCGCGCGCAGCAGCCCCAGCCCTTCGGAGAGCGGAGCGAGCAGTTCGGTGCCGCCGCGGGCGGTGGCCCGGGCCAGGTGTTCGACGGCGCGGAAACGGTGCCGGTCGGTGGCCTCGGCCAGGCCGGGCGGCACGTCGTCGGGACGGTCGACCTGGTGGTCGAAGGTGAGCACGGCGAAACGGTCGGCGGCGGTCAGCGTGTCGACGACGCGGGCCGCGGCCCGGCGGGCGGCCACCATTTTCCAGCCGCCCATGCTGCCCGAGCGGTCGAGCAGCAGGACGACGTCTTTCGGGCGCGGGGCGGCGGACTCGGCCGGCGGCAGCACGACCAGTTGGTAGACGCCCTCGGGCTGCTCGGCGGACTCGTCGGGCACGGCGATCGCGGTCTGGCCGCCGCCGGCGTAGGGCAGCCGGAGCACGAAGTCGCGGTTGGCCCGCTCGTCGGCGCTGATCGTCAGCACGCCGTCGCGGTCGATGACGGTGTGGAGGCTGGAGCGCACCTCGCCCAGCTCGAGCCCGGCCGGGTCGATCTCGACGGCGATGCTGAGCCGCAGCGGGTTGGGGAAGCCGGGCAGCAGCACCGGCGGCGTGATGCGCGAGGCGTCGGGCACGGCGTCGGTGTCGGGAGCCCAGCCGTCGCCCACCGCCGGGCCGCTCAGGGGCGTGCCCGGGATGTAGCGCGGGGCCACGACCAGTGGGAACCGGAAGGTGGCCTCGCCGTCCTCGAAGGGCAGCGGGCCGACCAGGCTGAGCTCGATGGTCACGCGCTCGCCGGGCAGGATGTTGCCGGCCCGCATCGTGAAGACGTCGGGCCGCTCCTCCTCGGCGATGGAGGCGCGCTGACCGGCCTTGATCGCCTGGTCGTACGCCTCGCGGGCCTGACCGCGTTCCTGCAGCTCGGCGGTGATCGTGCGCTCGTCGGCCGTCATGGTCATGCCCGTGACAGCGGCGCGGTCGGGCAGCGGGAAGACGTACGTGGCCTCGAGCGCGATGTCGTGCACGTTGACGAAATCGGTCTGCAGAACCGTGTGCGCGACCAGACCGCTGATGCGGGCCCGCACGTCGAGGCGGTCGAGCGGCAGCGCCCCGCGGTCGGTGCGCAGCATGCCGAAGCCGGAGTCGGGCAGGATCTTGATGCGGCTGATCTCCCCGGGATCCATCGAGGTGACGGAGAGGGTCATGACGGACTCCCATCGATCGAGCCTTCGGCGACGAGCAGGCCTCGGGCGGCGAGTAGGTCGAGCAGGGGTGCGGCGGCCTCGGCGACGGCGTCGCGGTCGGCCTCGGTGAGGGCGCGGGGAACGAGCAGCAGGACGCCACCGCCGAGCGGGAGGCCGGTGAACGGTTGCGCCGCGGGCGTGGTCGGCGGTGGGGCCGGCGGCGCGGTGGGGACCGGTGGGGAGGCCCAGAAGCGCGGGCGGGGGGAGTGGTCGGGCGGAGCCTCGTCGTCGACCATGACCAGCAGGCCGGGTGGGACGTGCGCGATGTCGGTGAGCGCGGACGGGGACAGGCCGACGAGCTCGGCCTGGATCTGGGCGAGGGTGAGCCCTTCGGCCTGGCGGCGTTTGATGGCGACGAGCTGTTCCAGATGGCGGGGACCGTAGAGCGCGGAGCGGCCGCGCATGCCGAGTGGCCGGTCGACCAGGCCGATCGTCGAATACCACCGGATGGCGCGGCGATCGGGCAGATCGCGGACGCGTCCGTTCGGTGCGCCGGGGTATTCGGCCTCGAGAGCCTCGCGCACCCGTTCCACCAACTCGTCGAGCGTCCACATGCCGACCACTGTGACACTGTCACGGTGACACTGTCAATGAGCTAGGGTGGCGCAACGATGCGACTGATCAGCCTTTCCCACGTCAACGACCCGGCGACGACCGCGGTCTATCCCGGCGACCCGCCGTTCGAGCTCGAGACGGTCGCCACGATCGACCAGGACGGTTTCTACCTGCGCCTCATCCGGCAGGGCGAGCACACCGGCACCCACTGGGGCGCGCCCGGCCACTTCAACGCCGGCGAGCCGCTGGCCGACGAGCTCGACCTGGAAGACCTGCATCTGGGGGTGGTGAAGATCGACGTACGGGAGCAGTGCGCCCGTGATCCCGACTATGCCGTCACGATCGCCGACCTGGAACGGTGGGAACAGGCGCACGGCCGCATCCCCGACGAGTCCATGGTCGTCATCTGGACAGGCTGGGACGCCCGGTGGGGCACGGCCGCGTTCGCCAACGCCGGCGCCGACGGCACGCTGCACCATCCCGGCTTCGGCATCGAGACGGCCCGCTGGCTAGTCGACACCGGCCGTATCGGCCGGCGCGGCGGCACCGGCACCGACGCCTTCAGCCCCGACGTCGGCGCCGACGCCACGTACGCGGTCTCGCGCCTGATCTACCGGCGCCATCGCATCAGCCTCGAAGTGCTGGCCAACCTCGAGGCGCTGCCCGCGGCGGGCGCCCGGATCCTGTGCGGCGGCCAGATCAACCGGGCCGGCTCCGGCTCCCCCGCCTTGATCTACGGCTTACTGCCCCGAGCCCCTGCGGAGGCCTGAGCGCCTGCGTAACCCGCAGCGCCTGCGGCAGGAGGCGATCCGCCGGGCTGGAGCGCGCCGTTGGCGATCAGCCGGTAGGGGGCGGAGCGGGTCTCCGTCTCGGACGGAGCGTCGTGCGAGACCACGGCGACGACCTGGGGATAGGAGGTGAGCCGGGTGACATCGTCCAGGGTCACCACTTCGGCGTGACGGTCACGCAGGCCGACCAGCCGGACGTGCCAGTTGTGCACCGGCGTCGGCACGATCGCGGTCGGCGACGTCCAGCCGGTCAGCGTGGCGCCGTCGCTCAGGGCGCGACCGGCCAGGGTCATGGCGCCGATCCGCCAGCCACCCTTCGAGACCGCCCCGTCGGTGACATACCGCAGTCCCAGCAGCACGTCCTTCCCGGCGTACGGCGTGAGGTTGTACTTGACCGTCACGACGCCCCCGCTGGCGCCGGTCAGGCCGGGCCCGAGCGGCCCGGGCGTCGTCCTGTCCCCGGTCACCGAGTGGAAGGTCCGGCCCCCGTTGGTCGAGATGGTCACGTAGCCGAAGTCGTTGCGCTCCTCGGTCGCGTACGACGTCTCCAGCGTCAGCTCCGGCCGGCCGGCCGGAATGGTGACGGGGCGGACGGCGTACGAGTCGAGGTTGTTGCGATTGCCGGAATAGAGGGTCTTCCCGGCGATCGTCCAGCCCAATGGCAGCGGGTCGAGATGCGTCGCTCCCGCGAACGACACCGACGTGAGCGGTGTCGGCAGCGGCACGTAGTCCGCGCCGTTCGGCGCCGCGCCCGGGGCGTCGAAGGCCGACTTGTTGTCCAGGTTGATCGACGACCGCAGCCCGGCCGCCGACACGGAAGCGAGCGGCGCGCCCGCAACCGTCCCGCCCGGTTCGCCCACCACCCCGTCGACCAGCGTCATCAGCTGGTAGTCGTGCAGCACGTCATAGAGCGCCACCCCGGCCGGCAGGGCCGCCTGCACCGCTGCCAGGCCTTGCCGCAGCTTGTCCCGGTGCAGCATCGACACGACGTCCGTCCCGAACCGGTCGCGCAGATAGAGCACGAACTGGAACGCGTTGCCGTAGTCGGCCAGCACCTCGCTGGGCGTGCCCTCGTCCCACAGGTTCAGCGAGTTCTGCGGCCCTCCGCAGTCCCGCGGGTTGGCGTTGTACCGGGTCTTCACCGGCCCGTGGCCCTGGAAGCACATCAGGTGTGTGTCGTTGCCGCGCTGGTCCACGCCGGCGCGGGCGTCCGTGTAGCCGGTCAACGCCGAGGCGAAATCGGCCAGCCCCTCGTCGAGCCAGGTGCTCTCGGCCGGGTCGGCGTAGTACCCGAGCAGGTGCTGCCATTCGTGCGCGAAGGTCGCCTCGTACATGCGGGGCCGCGCGGGCCGGCTGGTGCACAGGTCGTCGGTGGGGTCGTCGGCCGGTTGCGCTCCGAGCCGGTGCTTCCAGTCGTAGGCGTCGATCGTCAGCACGTTGCGGTCGAGAAGCTCGTTGACTGTCTCCGAGAAGAAGCCCGCGATGTAGGTGACCGCCTCCGGGAAGGTGTAGTAGTTCGCGTCGCGGATGTTGTCGACCAGCGTCACCGTCCTGCCGCCGTCCCCGGTGAAGTCGCCCTCGGTCGTCGCCCGCGTGCCGTCGCGGTCGGGCGGCGTGCTGAAGACGGCCGTCTCCTTCGGATGAATCGTCGTGTCGAACTCGGCGACCAGCGCCGCGATGTTGGCCTCGGTGACCTCGATCGAGTTCTTGCGGCAGTCGGTGGCCGGGAACGCGAGGTCCTGCGCCACCCACACCTCGACGTGCCGGCCGACCGCCTTCAGCGTGTAGTTCTTGCGATAGAGCTTGCCCGTCGTGTCGTCGAGCCCGAGCCACTCGCGCACCGTTCCCACCGGCGGCGTCGGCCCGGCCGCCGACCGGCCCTTCGGCCGCGGCGGGCGGGGCTCGTCCAGCGTGAGATGGGTGCGGGTGAGTTCCCGTACGTCGGAGGGTGTCGCAGCCTCCTGCGCCTGCGCCGGAAGCGGGAATCCGACCACCAGCACGCACGCCAGAACGGCTGCAAATCTCATGTAACGGGACGCTACTACCCAAAAGCCGCAGGCATGCCGCTATTCGAAGAGCGAGTGGTCGCGCCCGCCCTCGGCACGACGCCGGGCCCGTCGCCGCAGCTGCACCACGACCATGTCGACCACGGCGACCGCGGCCCAGGCCAGCAGCAACCAGCCGGGCACCGTCCAGCCGGCCCGGAAGAGCAGGACGGCCAGGACGGTGCAGACGACGAACCCGAAAGCGGCCAGGACCAGCCGCAGATTGAGCGGACTGTACGGCTCTTCGACCGTGCCACGCCGGCCGGGAGGCTGGGCACCGATGGGCATGTTCCCGACGGTACCCCCGCATCCCTCAGCCTAGGAAACCTCGCGCCGCAGCACCCGCCAGACGCCGATCACGAGCGGCACCAGCACCCAGACGGCGGCCGAGACGCCGACCCGGGCCCACTCGCCGCCGGTCATGCCCGGCTCGCTCATCGCCGTCGTGGTGGTGTTGATGTCGAGCCATTCGGCCGCCGTGCCCAGCGCCTTGATCGTCGAGCCCAGGATGGTCCACACCATCGGCAGCGCGAAGAACCCCACGATGGCCAGCGGCGAGTTCAGCAGCAGCGCGCCGAAGCCGAGGCCCATCAGGACGAAGATGATCTGCACGGCCAGACCCTGCCAGATCAGCGAGCCGGCGATGTCCCAGCTGCCGTCGGCGCCCAGCGCCGCGCCGAGCAGGTTCGCGGCCGCGGCGAGCGCCAGCGTCGCGACAGTCGAGGCGACCGCGATGATCACCCCGGCGGCCAGCTTGGCCACGATCACCCGTTCCCGGGCCGGGACGAGCGTGAAGGTGGTGAGCGCGGTGCGCTGCGACCATTCGGCGGTCATCGACAGAATGCCCAGCACGGGCAGCAGGACCGCCGAGGGCAGCAGGCCGAAGCCGAAGAAGCCCTCGAAGGTCTGCTCGGCGTCGGGCGACCAGCCCAGCATGATCGCCGACGTGCCGACTGTGGCCAGGCCGATCACGATCAGCAGCCAGAGCCCGGCCCGGGTGTCGGCCAGCTTGCGCAGCTCGACCACGGTCAGCCGGCTCAGCGGCACCGTGCGGCTGCCCTCCGCCCGTACGGACGGGGTGTGGGTGTTCTCGAGAACGGCGGTCATCGGACTGCCTCCTTGACGGAATCGCCGGCGGTCAGGGTGAGGAACATCTGCTCGAGACCGCCGGAACCAGCCGGTCGCAGCTCGAGCAGGACGAGCCCGGCGTCGGCGGCAGCCCGCCCGATCACCTCGGAACCGGCCGGCACCACGACGCCCCCGTCGGTCGTCTTCGTGCCGGTCAGGCCCGCGCGCTCGAGCACCATGGCGAGCGCGGCCGGATCGGCCGCCCGCACCAGCGTCCCCGTCTGGGCCAGCAGTTCCGCCTTGCTGCCCTGGGCGACGACCTTCCCGGCGCCGATCACGACCAGCTGGTCGGCCACCGCCTCGACCTCGCGCAGCAGATGGGACGAGAGCAGCACGGTGCCGCCGCGGTCGGCGAAGTCGCGCAGCAGGCCGCGCATCCAGTAGATGCCCTCCGGGTCGAGCCCGTTGGCCGGCTCGTCCAGGATCAGCACGGCCGGGTCGCCCAGCAGGGCCAGGGCCAGTCCCAGCCGTTGCCGCATGCCGAGCGAGTACGCCTTGACGCGGCGCTTGCCCGCCGTCGCGTTCAGCCCCACCCGGTCGAGGGCCCGGGGCACCTCACGGCGGTCGATGCCCATGGTGAGGGCGGCCAGCGCGAGAACTTCCCGGCCCGTACGCCCGGAGTGCTGGGCCGACGCGTCGAGCAGCACGCCGACGTGGCGGCCGGGGTTGCCGAGCCGGCGGTAGGGAGTTCCGCCGACCGTCGCCGAGCCGGTGGTGGGCGGAGTGAGCCCGCAGATCATCCGCATCGTGGTGGACTTGCCGGCGCCGTTCGGGCCCAGGAATCCGGTCACCGTGCCGGGCTCGCAGGTGAAGGACACGTCGTCGACCGCGGGGTGGGCGCCGTACCTTTTCGTGAGTCGTTCGACCGTGATCATGCTTCTCAGCGTGCCGGGAGCGACCGTTGGGGCGCGTCGGCCGGAGGTCGGCGGCCCGGAACCTTGGTAGGGCCCGACCACCGACTTTGGTAGGTATCCGGCCTCGCCGACCGGCCGTAGAGTCGGCGTCGTGGGGAAGCTCAGGCCCGAATACCGCTGGTTGTTGCCGTCCGCGCTCGAGACGCGGGCACACACCCGGCGCTCGACACGCGACTGGGTGATCGACGCACTCTGTTTCGTGATCGGCTACGGCTTCTGCGTGCTCGCCACCTGGGACCTGCTGAGCGACGACGTCACCGTCGTGCCCGAGTGGCACTACACGCCCACGTGGCTGGTCTGGGTCGACTTCGCCGTCGGCACCGTCATCGGCGTCGGACTGTGGTGGCGCCGCGGGCGGCTGTTGATTCCGCTCGCCGTGTTCTGCGCTGTCGCCTCAGTGTTCACCGTCGCCGGCGGGCCCGCCTCCCTGATCGTGCTGTTCACCGTCGCCGTCCACCGCCGGTTCGGCGTGCTCGCCGCCTTCGCGGTGGCCGGGCTGGTGAGCAACGCGATCTTTCCGCTCCTGCGCCCCGAGGACGGGCGCCCCTACGGGCAGACGGTGGGCTGGGGAGCGGCTTTCATCATCATCGTGTGCCTGTGGGGCATGGTTATCCGGTCGCGGCGGCAGCTGGTGGTGTCGCTGCGCGACCGGGCCGAGCGCGCCGAGTCCGAGCAGCAGCTGCGGGTCGCGCAGGCCCGCTCGGTCGAGCGCACCCGCATCGCGCGCGAGATGCACGACGTGCTCGCCCACCGCATCTCGCTGCTGAGCCTGCACGCGGGCGCGCTCGAGATCAAGCCGGACGCCACGCCCGACGAGGTCGCGAAGGCCGCCGGCGTCATCCGGGCCAGCGCCCACCAGGCCCTGCAAGACCTGCGCGAGGTGATCGGGGTGCTGCGCGCCGACCGGTCCGACGGCGCTCCCGAGCCGCCGCAGCCCACCCTGGGCGCGCTGCCCGCGCTGGCCGAGGAATCGCGCTCGGCCGGCGTCAAGGTCAACCTCGACGTGCGCATCGAGCCCGCCGCCGTTCCCGACGGCACCGGTCGCGCGGCCTACCGCATCGTGCAAGAGGGGCTCACCAACGCCCGCAAGCACGCGCCGGGCACCTCGGTGCGGGTCGCCGTCGCCGGTTCGCCGGCCGACGGTCTGGCCATCGACATCCGCAACCCGTGGCCGATCGGCGGCCCGTCCGGGGCGATCCCCGGCACCGGCACCGGGTTGGTCGGGCTCACCGAACGGGCGCTGCTGGCCGGCGGCCGGCTCAGCCACGGCCGCACCCCGCAGAACGAGTTCGTGCTGTCGGCCTGGCTGCCGTGGCCGCCGGACAAGAAGACGGCCGAGCGTGCGGGGGCAGCCGCGTGAGCGAGCCGGTGCGGGTGCTCCTGGTCGACGACGACGCGCTGGTGCGGGCCGGGCTCAGCATGATCCTGTCGGCGGCGCCCGACGTGGCCGTCGTCGGCGAGGCGGCCGACGGGGCCGAGGTGCCCGGCGCGGTGTCCCAGCATCAGCCCGACATCGTGCTGATGGACATCCGCATGCCGCGCGTCGACGGGCTCGCCGCCACCGAGACGCTCCGCAGGCGGCCCGGCGCGCCCGAGGTGATCGTGCTGACCACCTTCGACGCCGACGAATACGTCCTGCGGGCGTTGCGGGCCGGGGCCAGCGGCTTCCTGCTCAAGGACACGCCGCCGGCCGACATCCTGCGGGCCGTCCGCCGGGTCGCGGCGGGCGAGGCGATGCTGTCGCCCACGGTGACCCGCCAGCTCATCGCGCACGTGGCCGCCCCGGCTCCGCCGTCCCGCAGCCGGGCGGCCGAGCGGCTCGACCAGCTCAGCGAGCGCGAACGCGATGTGGCGCTCGCGCTCGCCCAAGGCTGCTCCAACGCCGAGATCGCCACGAAGCTGCACATGTCGATCGCCACCGTGAAGGCACACGTCTCCCGGCTGCTGATCAAGCTCGAACTGAACAACCGTGTCCAGGTCGCCATCCTGGTGCACGACGCCGGTCGGGCCTGACGCGCCGGGCAGAGCGCCGGCCGCCCTTATCGCGCGGGTGACAGGGGCCAGAGCGGTTCCCCGGCCAGGCGTTCCGACTCGCGCAGCACCCGCAGAATGTTGCCGCCGGCCAGCTTGCCCAGCTCCTCGTCCGACCATCCGCGGCCGGAGAGCTCCGTCATCAGCAGCGGGTAACCCGACACGTCGCCCATTCCCTCGGGCAGGTCGGTCGTGCCGTCGTAGTCGCCGCCCAGTCCGACGTGATCGATACCGGCCACGTCGCGGGCGTGCTCCACATGGTCGGCGACGTGGGCCACCGTCACCGGTGGGCGCGGGTTGGCCGCGAGCCACGACGCGAATTCGGGTTCCACCACGCGGTCCGGGCCGGGCCATGCGGGCAGCGCCGACAGATCCTCGCCCGGGCGCGGCGCACGGGGCCAGTCGGCGGGGCGCGGCGGCGGGCCGAGGCGCTGCCACTGTTCGTCCGCGGCGGCCCACCAGGCCCGGTAGTCGGCCGACAGGAACGGCGCGACGAAGGTCAGCTGGATCACGCCGCCGTTGTCGCGCAGCCGCACGAGCACGTCGTCCGGAACATTGCGCGGGTGGTCGTGCAGGGCGCGTACGCCGGAGTGACTGAAGATGACGGGAGCGAACGCCGTGTCGAGCGCGGCGTGCATCGTCACCGGCGCCACGTGGGACAGGTCGACCAGCACGCCGATGCGCTGCATCTCGCGGACGACCGCACGACCTTCGTCGTTGAGACCGCCGACCTGCGGCTCGCGCGCGGCGGAGTCGGCCCACGACAGGTTCTCGTTGTGGGTCAGCGTGACGTAGCGGACGCCCAGCCGGGCGAAGGCCCGCAGCACGCCGAGCGACGTGGCCAGGCTGTGCCCGCCCTCGATCCCGATCAGCGAGGCGATCTTTCCGGCCGCGACGGCCCGCTCGACGTCGTCGGCGCTGCAGGCGATGGCGAAGTCGTCCGGGTAGGCGGCGACCATCCGGTAGACCGCGTCGACCTGCTCCATGGTCGCCACGACCGCCTCGGGCTCGCTCAGATCACCCGGCACGTAGACCGACCAGAACTGCCCGCCGACCCCGCCCGCCCGTAGCCGCGGGATGTCCGTCTGCAGCTCGGGGCGCGGCTCGTCGAGCCCGTCCACGCGGTATCCGTAGCGCCCACGCAGCTGCATGGGCAGGTCGTTGTGCCCGTCGATGATCAGTTCCATGCTGCCTGGCTACCCCGTGACAGCGCCCAAAAGCAAGACTTGAGGAAAACGGCCCGCGCAACCTGACCGCACCGGATCGGGCACTGTACGCGCACCGGACGACCCGCAATCTCTTCTCATGCCCGGCCGACAACGGCCGGACAGAGCGGGGGAGTGGGATAGTGCGTCGTTCCAAGCTGAAGAAGTATTCGGTTCTGACCGCGGTGCTGGCGGGTGCCGCCGGCGTCACGGCAGCAAGCCCGGCTGACGCCGCGGCGGCGACCCTGAAGATCTCAGCGGGCGACGACGCGTACGTCTCGAGCGCCCGCGCCGGTGTCGTCTTCGGCGCCGAGACCAAGCTGGTCGCCGGCGTCTCCGGCAAGGAGACCAAGACCTCGTTCCTCAAGTTCGCCGTCCCGGCCGGCACCAAGGTCGCCGGCGCGCGCCTCAAGCTGACCACGCAGGCCTCGACGGCCAGCACGGTCGCCGTGCGCCAGGTGGCCGGCACGACCTGGACGGAGGGCAAGCTGACCGCGGCCAACGCTCCGGCCCTCGGCTCGGTGCTGATGTCGGCCGTGCCCGGCGCGACCCTCAGCGTCGACCTCGGCCAGGTCGTCAAGGGCCCCGGCACGTACGCGTTCGCCCTGTCCTCGACCGGCGCCGCCGTCCGCTTCCACTCGGCCGAGGCCACCACCGGCGCCCCGGTTCTCGAAGTCACCACGCAGGGCGATGTGTCGCCGCCCGTGCCCTCGGCGCCGGTGAACAACGGCAATTGTGTGACCGATGCGAAGCTCGTGCCGTCCTGCGGCGTGCTCTGGGGCGCGGCGGCCGGTGGTTTCACGGACACCCCGCGTGACCAGGCGCTGCGCGACTGGGAGAAGCTCAGCGGCCGCACCTCGACGATCTTCCACACGTACCACAAGGGCGACGAGATCTTCCCCACCAAGTCCGAGATCGCGATGACCGCCGAGGCGGCCAACCCGCGCGTGCTGCTGACCAACTGGAAGATCGCGTACGGCTCGACCTGGGCCAAGGTCGCCCAGGGCCAGCAGAACAAGCGCATCGACGCGTTCGCCGCGCGTGCCAAGGCGTACGGCAAGAAGTTCTTCCTCGTCCTCAACCACGAGCCCGAGAACGACGTCGTGGCCAAGGCCGGCTCCGGCTTCGAGGCGAAGGACTTCGCCGCCATGTACCGTCACACGATCCTGCGCCTGAAGGCTCAGGGCGTCACGAACGTCGTCAACGTCATGGCCTACATGGGCAACGAGAAGTGGATGGCGCAGAGCTGGTGGAAGGACCTCTACCCGGGCGATGACGTCGTCGACTGGATGGGCCTCGACTCCTACGTGAGCGCCGAGCCCGGCTACTACCACTACGGCAAGTTCAACGACCTGCTCGACCGCGCGCCGACCGGCGGCGGCACCAACTTCTACGACTGGGCCGTCACCAAGCACGCCGCCAAGCCGATCATGGTGGCCGAGTGGGGCGCCTACCACCGCGTCGGCAAGATCGCCGACAAGGCCCCGGTCTTCAACAGCGTCCGGCCCGAGCTGGCCAAGCGCAGCGCCATCAAGGCGATCGTCTACTTCGACACCAAGCGGGACGACGAGGGCGACCGCGACATCAGCATCAACAGCACCGCCACGGCGCTGGCTGCCTTCAAGAAGCTGGCGGCCGACCCGATCTTCAAGGTGAAGCTGGGCTGACCGGAGTTACCAGCGTTTCCCAGGACGGCCAGCGTGCTTCCTGACAGGTGCTGATCCTCCGCGTTGGGCTTCCGGCCCGGGTGAATTTCCCTATCGTTGACGCGAGCGCCGGCTACGGCGCCGACGACTTCGACGGGAGGTCCACCATGGCCAAGAAGTCCAAGAAGGACAAGAAAAAGGACAAGAAGAACAAGAAGAAGAAGTGATCCCACTTCTTCCGCGCTGCGGCGGCTCTCCCTCGGGGGGCCGCCGCAGTCATTTTCTCAACTGATGACCGCGGATCCCGATTCTGCAGTCATGCCTGTCGGGGAGAGGAACTGATGACGTCCGGCGCCACGCTGCCCGTAGTCATTCTGGTCACCGCTGTCGTGCTGGGCCTGACGGCGCCGCCGGCCGTGATCGCCGTGCTGACCGTCCTCGTGACAACCGTGCTCGCTCTGGCCTGTGTCGTCGTGTCTCGGCGCCGCTCGGGCGGCGTACGGCTGGCCTGGATCACCCTGGGCGCCGGCATCCTGGCCACTCTGTTGGGCCCGGGGCGGCTGGTGTTCGTGGGTCTGGCGGCGCTGTGCCTGTTCGCCATCCCGTCGCCGAAGGGCACCACCCGGCTGACCCGGGTGCGCGCCGCGATCGACGGGCTGCTCATCGGCTGCTCGTTGTTCGTGACCTCGTACAACGTCGTGATGCAACCGGCGTTGGCGGCCGGCCGGGCCGACGCCGTCGTGCGCCCGGTGGCCGACGTTCTGCTGGCCACTGTCGCGCTCGCCGCCCTGTCGCGGTGGAGCGCGCACTACCCGGGCTCGCGGGCGCTCGCGCCGGTCTGCTTCGGTCTGCTGACGATGGCCGTGGCCGACAGCGCGGCCATGGCCGGGGTCGGGCCCTCCCTGGCCGGCGCCGGCTGGTGCGCCGGGCTCACGCTGATCCTGCTCGCCACCGTGCGCGCGGTGCGCAATCCGCTCGCCACCTACACGCCGGACGACCAGCCGCGGGCGGGCCGATGGTCGGTGGGCGTCGTCCTTCCGCACGCCGTGGTGGTCCTGACCCTCGTCGTGGGTGGGCTCTGGATGACCCAGGGCGGGCACGCCACGCCCGTCGGTACCTGGTGCCGCTTCGCCTGCGTCCTGCTGATCGTGCTGCGCGGCGTGCTGCTGTCCCGCGACAACAAGCAGCTCGCTCGCAAGCTTGAGGGCAGGGTCATCAGCCGCACGGCCGAACTGGCGAGCCGGGAGCAACACTTCCGGGCGCTCGTCGAGCAGAGCTCCGAGTCGCTGGCCATCCTCGAGGCCGACTCGACCGTCCGCTACCAGAGCTCGTCGGTCGAACGGATCTTCGGGTTCCCGGTGTCGGCACTCGTCGGCCACCGCCTCGTCGACGTCGTCGGGCGCAAGGCGGCGCCGCAGATCCAGGCGGCCATCGACGACGTGATCGGCCGGCCCGGCGGCATGACGGCCATCGAGGTGCGGCTGCCGCACGAGGACGGCACCCACCGCCTGTCCGAAATGATCATCACCAACAAGCTCGACGACCCGTACATCCGCGGTCTCGTCTTCAACACCAGGGACATCAGCGAGGCCCGGCAGCTGCAGGACCAGCTCCGCCACGACGCCTACCACGACGCGCTCACCGGGCTCGAGAACCGTGCGCTGTTCCGCGAGCGGCTCGCCACGGCGGTCGGCGGGCAGCCGAGCCCCGAGCACGTGTCGGTGCTGTTCCTCGACCTCGACGGCTTCAAGGAGGTCAACGACAGCCTCGGGCACGCGGCCGGCGACCAGCTGCTGGTGCAGGTCGCGGCCCGGCTGCTGCACGCGGTGCCGGCGCCGCACACGGTGGCCCGCCTGGGCGGCGACGAGTTCGCCGTGATCGTCGTGTCGCCCGACGCGCGTGCCGACGCCGAGGCGCTCGCCACCCGGATCCTCGAACACCTCGACGAGCCGTTCTCCGTCGACGGCCGCGAACTGCACGTGGGCGCCGGCATCGGCATCGCCTCGGCCGCCGACGCCGGCGACATCGAACAGCTCCAACGCAACGCGGACCTGGCCATGTATCGGGCCAAGGACGCCGGCGGCGGCGTGTACGCGGCCTACCACCCGAACATGCACGACGCGCTCGTGCAGCGGCTGTCGCTCGCCGACGACCTGCGCCTGGCACTCGAACGCGACGAGCTGGTGCTGCACTACCAGCCCACGGTCGACCTGGCCGACGGCACGATCGTCGGCTTCGAGGCCCTGGTCCGCTGGAACCACCCGGAGCGCGGCACGGTGCCGCCGCTCGACTTCATCGGCCTGGCCGAGTCGACCGGCCTGATCGTGCCGCTGGGGCGCTGGGTGCTGGCCGAGGCGTGCCGCCAGGCGGTGGCCTGGGGCCGCCCGCTCAAGATGGCGGTCAACGTCTCGGTGCGCCAGTTCGAGGCGGGAGACCTGGCCGCCACGGTGGCCGAGGTGCTCGCCGAGACGGGCATGCCGGCCGACCAGCTGTGCCTCGAGATGACCGAGAGTGTGCTGCTCACCGACACCGACGAGAACCTGGCGCGCATCGTCAGCCTGAAGGCTCTGGGCGTGCTGCTGGCGATGGACGACTTCGGTACGGGATATTCGTCGCTGGCCTACCTGCGCCGGTTCCCGATGGATGTCCTGAAGATCGACCGGTCGTTCGTGGACCACCTGGGCAGCGGCGACGCCGAGGACGAGACGCTGGTGCGCACGATCGTCCGTCTCGGGCAACGGTTCGGCATGCGCACAGTGGCCGAGGGCATCGAGAACGCGGCCCAGGTCGCCGCCCTGCGCGAGATGAACTGCGACTTCGGCCAGGGCTACTTCCTGTCCCGCCCGGTCCCGGCGGTCGAGGCCACCCGTCTGCTGGAGTCCGGGCTTCCGGCTCTTTCCACTGCCGCGACCCGATAGCGGTACAGGCATGTACCGCCCCGGCGACGGCCGGGGTTACCGTCGGCGCATGACGCCACGACCAAGCCCGGACCCCGGGATCGGCGGCCGGATCCGGGCGCGCCGGCTGACGCGGGGCTGGAGCGTGCGCTTCGCGGTGAGCCGGGCCGGGCTGTCGCACGCCACCTGGAGCCGGATCGAACGGGGGCTCCAGGCGGCCGACAACCGGTTCACGCTGGCCGGCATCGCCGAGGCCCTCGAGTGCTCGCCGGCCGACCTGGCGGAGGCGCCCGTGCCCACGGCCGACCGTGCGGCCCTGGCCGCGGTGGCGGGGGCGGCGGCCGTACGCCGGGCTCTGATCGACATCGATCTCAGTGAGCCCGCCGAGGGCTGCGCGCCCCCGCTGGACGACCTGGCCCGCAGCGTGGATCTGGCCGAGTCGCTGTTGCAGGCGTGCGACTACGTCGGGGTGACCCGGCTTCTGCCCGGTCTGCTGCGCGAGCTGCACGTCGAGACGGCCGGTCCGGGTGCTCAGCGGGCGCTGCGGCTGCTGTGCGCGGCGACCTCGACAGCGTCCTCGGTGTTGCGCATTCTCGGCCTGCCGGCGGACGCGTGGCTGGCCGGAGAGCGATGCCGGGAGGCGGCGGACAGCTGCGGGGACCCCGTCCTTCAGGGGTACGCGGCGTACGCGCGGGCCAACGCGGCAACGGAGGCCGGTTCCTTCCAGCGCGGGCTGACGCTGGCCGAACGCGCGGCCGGCGAGTTGCAGCGGCACCTGGCCCGGCCCGGCGCAGCCGAGGTGCTGGGCTGCCTGCACCTGGTGTGCGCGCTGGCCAGCCAGTGCGGCGGCCGGCTGGACGAGAGCCGCGCCTGGTCGGCCGAGGCGGCCGCGCTGGCCCGGCGAACGGGCGAGACCAGCTCGAAGGGGCTGTACTTCGGGCCGACCAACGTCGACTTCTGGCGGATCAGCATCGAGGTCGAGGACGGCGACCCGGGGTACGCGGTGGAGATCGCGCGGCGGACCACGCCGGGCGCCCTGCCGATCGGTTTCCGCCAGGTGTATTACTACGCGGATACAGCCCGGGCGCTGGCGAGCCTGCGGAACCGCGACCGGGAGGCGATCCGCCTGTTGCTGGCCGCGGAGCGCATCGCGCCCCAGCACGTGCACCGGTCCACCGACGTGTGGGGGACGGTGCAGACGCTGCTCGACCGCTCGCGCCGCCAGTCGGGGGGCACCGAGTTGCGCGGGCTCAGCGCCCGCATGCAGGCCGTCTGACCGCTTCCCGTGTCGTCTTGCCGCGCCTTGTCGTTCGGCGGGACGCTCTCGACCCGGGCTCTTTGAGGTCAATCGCTCATCGGCGGCCAAGCACAAGCAGCATCCGACGACGCAACTCGCTCAGCGAATGGCCAAAGCGCCAACAAATGAGCGGGTCTATGACGGTCAACGTTCAGCGGGCGCGCTGAGCGTCAACAGACGAGCGGGGTTTACGGGCGGTCAACGTTCAGGGGGCGCGCTGAGCGTCAGCAAACAAGCGGGGTCTCCGACGGGTCAACGCTCAGCGGGCGCGTAAAGCTCAGTGAGCGAGCGGGGTCTACGCGGTCAAACGTTCAGCCGCTGCCCACAGCTCCTCCTCGCGGGCCTCGTCGTAGGACGCGGCGGAGGAGGGCGTGACGGTGGCCCGGTCGATGTAGCTGCCGCTCGGCGCCGGCAGGGGGCCGGTGGCGGCCGCGGCCAGTTGGTCGCCCGCGCGCTCGGCGGTGTTGACGCCCGGCAGCAGCGGGAACACCCGGCGGAACAGCACATTGCCGATCCGGTCGGCCCGCACGAGCCCGGTGCCGGGGGTGAAAGCCGGGTTCCAGGTGTACGCGTTGAATCCGCGCCGGGCCAGCGCATGCACCAGGTAGAGCACGCCGAGCTTGCTGTCCGCGTATGCGCCGCGGCCACTGCGGCCCGGGTTGGGCCGCGCGAGTTGGTCGGGGTTCGTCCACTTCGGCGCCGGGATCAGCCCGAGGTTGTGCCGGAGGTCGCCGAAGTGGGCGTCGCTGCCGGTCAGTACGACGCGGGCGTGGCCGGCCAGCGGCACGAGGCGCAGCAGCAGGTGGTGGGCGAGCACGTTGACCGCGAACGTCGTCTCGTAGCCGTCGGCGGTCGGCGTCGTCGCGTTCGTCATCTGGATGCCGGCGTTGCCGACGTAGCCGTCGACCGGCTCGCTGATCTGCGCGGCCGCCTTGCGGAGGCTGTCGAGCGAGGTGAGGTCGGCCCGCAGCACGGTGGTGCGGGGCAGGGCGGGTTGTTCGCCGCGGGCCAGCACGATCAGCCGGAGCGTGGGGTCGATGTCGAGCATGCGCCGGGCGGCGTGCAGGCCGATGCCGCGGCTGGCGCCGCTCATGAGGATCGTCGGCATGATGACTCCCTGGTATTCGGTACTCGGTACTAACTGGTACTCAGTACCGTAACGTACTGAGTACCGTTCCGCTAGAGTGAGCGGCATGACCCTGCGTGAACGCAAGCAGCAGCAGGCCCGCGAGCAGATCATCGAGGCGGCGTTCGCGCTGTTCGCCGAGCGCGGCTTCGCTCAGGTGTCCGTCACCGACATCGCCGCGCGGGCGCAGGTCGGCCGCACGACGTTCTTCCGCTACTTCGGCGACAAGCAGGAGGTGCTGTTCGCCGACGAGCAGCGCCTGATCGACGAGTTCACCGCCGCGTCCACCGCGTCCGTGCCCGCCCCGCGCGACCTGGCCGGGGCACTGCTGCAGCTGTGGGGCCTGACGTTCGAGATGCGGGAGGTCGTTCTCGGCGATCACGCCAGTTTTCCCGTACGCCAGAGATTGATCGCCGCCGTGCCCGAGCTGCAGGATCGGTCCGGCCGCAAGATGCAGCGCATCGCCGAGGCGCTCGAACAGGTGCTCCGGGCCCGTGGCGCCGACCCCGAGCTGGCCCTGCTGGCCTCGCAGGTCGGGATCGCGTGTTTCCGTGTGGCGCTGCAGACGGCGGGGGAGGATCCCCAGAAGGTGATGCCCGCCATGGAACGCGTCGTCCGCCTGGTGATCTCCACTGCGTCGCCGTCGCCCTGACACGTTTCGTGCCAGGATTAGGCCGAGAGTCCGGGTTCGAGGAAGAGACTAGGACAATGAGCGATCACGTTTCCGACAGCACCGAATGGCAGACGCTGCAGGGCCACGCCGAGAAGTTCGCGGGTGTGCACCTGCGCGACCTCTTCGGCAGCGATCCGACCCGCGGCGAGCGCCTCACCGCGCAGCTGGCCGATCTGACGGTCGACTACAGCAAGAACCTGGTGACCGACGAGGTGCTGAGCGCGCTGCTGGCGCTGGCCGAGCGGGCCAAGCTGCGGGAGCGAACGGCTGCCATGTTCGCCGGCGAGCACATCAACGTCACCGAGGACCGTGCCGTCCTGCACACCGCGCTGCGCCTGCCCCGCGACGCCCAGCTCGTGGTCGACGGGCAGGACGTCGTGGCCGAGGTGCACGAGGTTCTCGACCGCATGGGCGCCTTCAGCGACAAGGTTCGCTCCGGCGAGTGGGTCGGCCACACCGGGCAGCGCATCAAGACGGTGGTCAACATCGGGATCGGCGGCTCGGATCTGGGCCCCGTCATGGCGTACGAGGCGCTGAAGGCCTTCAAGACGCCCGAGATCGAGTGCCGCTTCATCTCGAACATCGACCCCACCGACCTGTACGAGAAGACGCACGACCTCGACCCGGCGTCCACGCTGTTCGTCGTGGTCTCCAAGACCTTCGGCACGCAAGAGACGCTGACCAACGCGACCGAGGCCCGCAACTGGCTGCTCGCGGGCCTGGGCGGTGACCAGGCGGCGGTCGCCAAGCACTTCGTGGCGGTCAGCACCAACGCCCAGCGGGTGGCTGACTTCGGCATCGACACCGCGAACATGTTCGGCTTCTGGGACTGGGTGGGTGGCCGCTACTCGCTGCCCTCCGCGGTCGGCCTGTCCGTCATGATCGCGATCGGCAAGGAGCAGTTCGCCGACATGCTCGCCGGCTACCACACCGTCGACGAGCACTTCCGCACGCAGCCGCTCGAATCGAACGTGCCGGCGTTGCTCGGCCTGCTCAATGTCTGGTACGACACGTTCCTCGGCGCGCAGTCGCACGCGATCCTGCCGTACTCGCAATACCTGCACCGCTTCGCGGCGTACCTGCAGCAGCTGACCATGGAGAGCAACGGCAAGTCGGTGCGCCTCGACGGCTCGCCGGCCACGTTCCAGACCGGCGAGGTCTTCTGGGGCGAGCCCGGCACCAACGGCCAGCACGCGTTCTACCAGCTGATCCACCAGGGCACCAAGATGATCCCGGCCGACTTCATCGGGTTCAGCAAGCCCAACCACGACATCGGCGAGATGCACGACCTGTTCATGTCGAACTTCTTCGCCCAGACCGGTGCGCTCGCTTTCGGCCGTACGCTCGAGCAGGTGCTCGCCGAGGGCACGGCGCCCGAGATCGCGCCGCACCGGGTGATGCAGGGCAACCACCCGACCACGACGATCATCGCGGAGTCGCTGACCCCGGCCGTGCTCGGCCAGCTCATCGCCCTCTACGAGCACATCACCTTCACCCAGGGCACGATCTGGCAGATCAACTCGTTCGACCAGTGGGGTGTCGAGCTCGGCAAGGTGATGGCCAACCAGCTGGCGCCCAAGCTGACCTCGTCGTCCGCGCCGGCCACCGACGACGACTCGTCGACCAACAACCTGATCAAGCTGTACCGGTCGCAGCGCGGCCGCTGATTCTGTCGTACCCGGGCCCTAGGGTCGTCGTATGGATGCCACGACGGCCCTGGGCCTGCGAATGACCAGCCTGTTGCTGCGCGGCAACACTCCGGGCGGCACCACTCCGGGCGGCAAGGCCCCGGGCGACGTCGCCGGCATCGTCGCGTGGTTCGGCGCGATGCAGGCGCAAGATGTGAACAGCGCCCTCTGGTCGCTGGGGTGCCGTCTGCCCGGTGTGACCCTGGCCCAGGTCAACGAGGCGCTCGAAGACCGATCCGTCCTGCGCACCTGGCCGATGCGCGGCACCGTCCACTTCGTCCCGGCAGCCGACGCCCACTGGATGCTCGACCTCATGGGCGTCCGCGCGCTGGCCGGCGCGGCCAAACGCCGTGACACGCTGGGCCTCGACGAGTCGACGGTCGACCGCGCGGTCGAGGTTCTGGGCGCGGCGCTCAAGGGCGGCGGCCGGCTCACCCGCTCCGAGTGCATGACGGCGATGGCCGACGGCGGCGTCGAGGTCACCGGCCAGCGCGGCTACCACCTTCTCTGGTACGCGTCGCAGCGCGGCGTCACTGCCATCGCGCCCCACGTCGGCAAGGAGCAGACGTTCGTGCTGCTCGACGAATGGGTCCCCGCGCCCCACTGCCCCTCGCGGGAAGAGGCGCTGGGCATCATCGCGCTGCGCTACTTCCGCAGCCACGGCCCGGCGACCCGCAAGGATTTCGTGGGCTGGACGGGCCTGACGGCGACCGACTGCCGCACGGGCATCGCGGTCGCCGGCGACGCCCTGCAGCCGGTCGAGGTGGACGGCGTCGAGATGTTCATGGCAGCCGACGCTCCCGATCGGGGGCCGGGGGAGTGGCTGGCGCTGCCGGGCTTCGACGAATACATGCTCGGCTACAAAGACCGGTCGCTCATGACGGACGACGTCGACGCGATCGTTCCCGGCGGCAACGGCGTCTTCCGCTCGACGCTGGTGCAGGGCGGCCGCGTGCGCGCCACCTGGACCCGGACGCTGACCCGCAAGGGCGTCACCGTGACCGTCGAGCCATTGACATCCTTCACCAAGCGAGATCATTCCGGCGCCGCCGACGCGTTGGCGTTCTATGCCGCCTACCTGGAGTTGGCGCTGACTGTTAAGAACCCTTGATATTCATACAGATGAACTCCATGATGTGCGTAACCGAGGTCACACACGCATCGAGGGAGTCGCCATGGGTGTTCGTCGTCGATTGTTGGCGCTGGCCGCAGCGCTGGGAGTGGCCGCCGGCGGGTTCGCCGTCGCCGTGACCGGCGGGAGCGTCGCCTCCGCCGCGGTGGCCTGCTCGGGCACGGTCTGGAGCGAGGGCCCGACCTACGCCGCGGGCCAGCAGGTCACCTACAGCGCCCGCCTCTACCAGGCGCTCGTCACCCACACCGCCTGGGCCGGGACGGGCTGGAACCCGGCCGCCACGCCGACCCTGTGGCGCGACCTCGGCGCCTGCACGGGCGGCCCCACCACCCCGCCGCCGACCACCACGCCCCCGCCCACGACCACCCCGCCGCCCACGACGCCCCCGCCCACCACCCCGCCGCCCACCACGACTCCGCCGCCTGTCGGTTGCGCCGTCCGCGGCAAGCCCGCCGGCAAGGTGCTGCAGGGCTACTGGGAGAACTGGGACGGCGCGTCCAACGGCGTGCACCCGGGAATGGGCTGGATCCCGATCAACGACAGCCGGATCACCCAGCACGGCTACAACGTCCTGATGGCGGCGTTCCCGGTGATCCGCTCCGACGGCACGGTGCTGTGGGAGAACGGCATGGACTCCGGTGTGAAGGTGCCGACCGCCGCCGAGATCTGCGCGGCCAAGGCCCAGGGCGCCACGGTCCTGATGTCGATTGGCGGCGCCACCGCGGGCGTCGACCTGAGCTCGGCCGCCGTCGCCGACCGGTTCGTGTCGACGATCGTGCCGATCCTGCGCCAGTACAACTTCGACGGCATCGACATCGACATCGAGACCGGCCTGACCGGCAGCGGCAACATCAACCAGCTGTCGACCTCGCAGGCCAACCTGATCCGCATCATCGACGGGGTGCTCGCCGCCATGCCGTCCAACTTCGGCCTGACCATGGCCCCCGAGACCGCGTACGTCACCGGCGGCAGCGTCACGTACGGCTCGATCTGGGGCTCGTACCTGCCGATCATCAAGAAGTACCTCGACAACGGCCGCCTGTGGTGGCTCAACATGCAGTACTACAACGGCTCGATGTACGGCTGCAGCGGCGACAGCTACGGCGCCGGCACCGTCCAGGGCTTCACCGTCCAGACCCAGTGCCTCAACAACGGCCTGACCATCCAGGGCGTCACCATCCGCATCCCCTACGACAAGCAGGTCCCCGGCCTGCCGGCCCAGCCCGGCGCGGGTGGTGGCTACATGACCCCGGCCCTGGTCACCCAGGCCGTCAACAGCGTCCCCGCCATCAAGGGCCTGATGACGTGGTCGATCAACTGGGACGGCTCCAAGGGCTGGACCTTCGGCGACAACGTGAAGCGCCTCCAGGGCCGCTGACCATCGAGCCCGGGCCGGTGCGACGTCACCGGCCCGGGCTGTTGTCCCGCAGCATCCGCCGCGCCGCCTCCACGGCCTTCTCGGGTTCCGCGGCCGCTGCCCACAGATCCTCGAAGCGTTGCCGGCGCTTCGCTGCCAGTTGCGGGTTGGACACCAGCGCCACGTTGCTGATCGACGGAGTCACGTCGGTGCTCAGCACGCGGGCGGTCTGCAGCTCGTACGTCACCTTCTGGTCGAAGATGATGAAGTCCTCGAGCCCGGTCTGGAACAGGAACGGTGTGTCGTCGTGGCGCAGGACCCGGACCTCGATCCGGATCTTCAGGTGCGGTTCGAGCAGCCGATGGAGTTTCACGGGGTCGTCCGCGTCGCCGGCCAGCAGGAACAGCCGGCGGATCCGCACCTTGCGCGCGATGGCCTGCCGCTGCCGGTCCAGATAGCGAAGGCCCAGCTCGCTCGTCCAGAACTCCCCGTCGTCCACGAAGCCGGGCGCCTGGTCGAAGGAACTCATGCTCGTCGCGTCGATGCTGATCGTCGCGGCGTCGGTGAGGTCGAGCAGCCAGTCGGGGGTGCCGCCCTCGTGGTCCGCTCGCCCCGAGCGGAGCCCGTCGAGAAGGTTCGCCAGTCCCTCCAGCTGCCGGTGGGTGAACCGCAGCAGAAACTCCTCCTTCGGGTCCATCCGTCCGGCGGACTCGACGACGCGGACAATGCTGTCCCGGCCGAGCAGGCCCTCGACCCGGGCGAGGTGATTGGCGGCCTCGCTGATGCTCTCGACCTTCTCGGTCAGGCTCGGTGCGCCATCGGTCCCGTCGCCGCCGATCGCCCGCGCCAGCATGCGGGTCTGCTCCGCCGCGTCGAGCAGGAACTGGACCACCAGCACGACGCCGGCCACGAAGATGGACATCGTGAGCTGCCAGATCTCGGGTTGCTCGGTGGCGTGGGTGAGGAGGTAGGTGACCGCGCCGGCCACGATCGTGACCACAAGTTTGAGGCGAAGCTGCATGAGATCTCCCGGGCCCGGATGACCCACAATCACAGCAGGTAACTTTAGTCTCACGCAACGCATTGATACTTCGGTGTGACGACCGCCGCAGCGGACGTCCTTAAGTTTTGAAATACTTCTGCCGCAGTCGTGGTTGTGCAGGGCAGTCAACGGGATGCGTCAAGTCCCGGCGGAGAGGGAGCGGTCATGCAGTTCGGAATCTTCAGCGTCAGCGACATCACCACCGACCCGACCACCGGGCACACGCCGTCCGAGGCCGAGCGCATCAAGAACATCGTGACCATCGCCAAGCACGCGGAAGAGGTCGGCCTCGACGTCTTCGCGCTCGGTGAGCACCACAACGAGCCGTTCTTCTCGTCGTCGCCGACCACCACGCTGGCCTACATCGCCGCGCAGACCGAGAAGCTGCTGCTCAGCACGGCCACCACGCTGATCACTACCAACGACCCGGTGAAGATCGCCGAGGACTACGCCATGCTGCAGCATCTGTCCGACGGGCGCGTCGACCTGATGATGGGACGCGGCAACACCGGTCCGGTCTACCCCTGGTTCGGCAAGGACATCCGGGCCGGGATCCCGCTGGCCATCGAGAACTACTCGCTGCTGCACAAGCTGTGGCGCGAGCACGTCGTCGACTGGCAGGGCAAGTACCGTACGCCGCTGCAGTCCTTCACCTCGACGCCGCGCCCGCTCGACGAGGTGCCGCCGTTCGTCTGGCACGGCTCGATCCGCAGCCCCGAGATCGCCGAGCAGGCCGCCTTCTACGGTGACGGCTTTTTCGCCAACCACATCTTCTGGCCGGCCTCGCACACCCAGCGCATGATCGAGCTCTACCGGCAGCGGTTCGCCCACTACGGCCACGGCGATCCCGACCAGGCCATCGTCGGCCTCGGTGGCCAGGTGTTCATGCGTAAGAACAGCCAGGACGCGGTCAAGGAGTTCCGGCCCTACTTCGACAACGCCCCGGTCTACGGCCACGGCCCGTCGATGGAGGACTTCACCCGCGAGACGCCGCTCACCGTCGGCAGCCCGCAGCAGGTCATCGACCGTACGCTCGGCTTCCGCGACTACGTGGGCGACTACCAGCGCCAGCTGTTCCTGATGGACCACGCCGGCCTGCCGCTCAAGACGGTCCTCGAGCAGCTCGACATCCTCGGCGAAGAGGTCGTGCCGGTGCTGCGCAAGGAGTTCGCCGCCCTCAAGCCGGCCCACGTGCCGGACGCGCCCACCCACGCCTCCCTGCTCGCGAAGAAGCAGGCCAAGGAGGAGGTCTCCGCATGAAGCAGCGCACCCTGGTCGTCGTCTCGGCCGGCCTGAGCCAGCCGTCGTCGACCCGCCTGCTCGCCGACCAGCTCTCCGCGGCGGCGGTCACCGCCGCCGCCGAGCGCGGCATCGAGCTCCACGTCCGCACGATCGAGCTGCGCGACCTGGCCCACGACATCATGAACCACCTGCTCACCGGCTTCCCGCCGGTGGCGTTGAAGGAGGCCCTGGACGCGGTGGCCGGCGCCGACGGCCTGATCGCCGTGTCGCCGATCTTCACCGCGAGCTACAGCGGCCTGTTCAAGTCGTTCTTCGACGTCGTCGACAAGGACGCGCTGGCCGACAAGCCGGTGCTGATCGCCGCGACGGCCGGGACGGCCCGCCACTCGCTGGCGCTCGAGCACGCCCTGCGCCCGCTGTTCGGCTACCTGCGGGCGGTCGTCGTGCCCACCTCGGTCTTCGCGGCCAGCGACGACTGGGGCGCCGACTCGTCCGACGGCTTCCTGCAGACCCGCATCGTGCGCGGTGCGACCGAGCTCGCCACCGAGATCGACCGCCGCGAGCCGGCCACGGTGGCCGACCCCTTCGCGTTGACGGTCAGTTTCGAAGATCTGCTGAAGTAGGGCCTTTCCCGCCTTGGAAGGCTCCGGCGGGGTACAAAGAGTCGAACCGACGAAGGAGTCACCATGGGCGAGATCGTGCTGATCCGGCACGGGCAGACCGAGTGGAGCGCCAACGGCCGCCACACGTCGTACACCGATCTCGACCTGACCGAGGAGGGCGAGCGTCAGGCCCGGGCCGTGGCCGACCGGGTCAAGGACCGCAAGTTCGTCGCGGTCGTCTCCAGCCCTCGCCATCGCGCGCTGCGCACCGCCGAGCTGGCCGGCCTCAAGGTCACCGAGACGACCGAGGACCTCGTGGAGTGGAACTACGGCTCGTATGAGGGCATCACCTCGGCCGAGATCCACAAGACCGACCCGGACTGGTGGCTGTTCCGGGACGGCGCGCCCGGTGGCGAGTCGCCGGCCCAGATCGGCGAGCGCATCGACCGCGTACTCGAGAGGGTCCGGCCGTTGCTCGACCAGGGTGACGTGGCGCTGATCGGGCACGGTCACGCGCTGCGGGTGGTCGGCGCCCGCTGGGTCGGGCTGCCGGCTGAGTACGGTGGCCGGTTGAAGCTGGGCACGGCGACGCTGTCGATCCTGGGCTTCGACCACGGCCGAACCGCGATCGACGTCTGGAACTCCCCCTGTGGATAAGGCGTTTCGCCCTATTCGAACCGCGTAGCCTGAGCGCCCGGGATGCTCCTATGGATTTCAAGTGGCGGGTTTTGGGTGCTCTGAGGTGATGAGTTGGTAGATCTCGCGGGCGA